>NZ_JBIVUZ010000011.1:43071-462596 GCF_044768565.1 Streptomyces sp. NPDC091280 | reverse complement strand
GGAACGGACGCTTCCTTCGTACTCACCCTCTCGGGCTTTCCTCCGGGCTTTTCCCTTCGGTCTTGCGTCTCCGACTCTATCAGACCGTTTCCGGTCCCGATTCCCTGTCGGTCGGGATTGTCAAATGCTTTGGGCTTTCGCCTGTCGGCCTTTCGACATTCACTACGTTAGCCGATTCCCTCGCCAGCTCATAATCGAGTTCCGCAAGTTCGAATTCAGGCATGCGGGCATGCTGAACGCGCCCCTGCTGAGAGGGAGTCGTAGGTAGTGGGTTGGCCGCTTCCGGCTGCTGGCGAATGCCGTACCCGGGTCAAGCGGCTCGGGCTACATTACGCACCCCGCCACGGCGCGTCAACTTGACCGACGCCTTGGCGTATGGGCCCGATAAGGGCTCACCGTAGGGTCGTTGGTGATCCAGAACCGCCACGGGTGGACCGCTCCCTCGCCGGATACTCCGGTGCGTGGACCGTTGCTTACCTGATGGGAGGGCACGGGTGTACCGGCCAGCATCCTCAGGGGTGTCTCGCCGGTGGTGCACGCGTCCGTGCCGTCCAGGGAGCGGTCGACGGCCAGGGCGGTGGCCAGGCGGGCGGGGCCTTTGGCCAGTTCTTTGTCATTTCGGGCCGAGAGTCGACGTTTGCGGGCCAGTTCGGCACCCTCGACGATCTCGCCGGCGCGGAGCAGGACCGCCCTCGCCGTGCCCTCGGGACCGCACACCAGGTTCATGCAGTGCCACATGCCGTAGGTGAAGTAGACGTACACGTACCCGGGTGGACCGAACATCACGCCGTTGCGCGCGGTCGGGCCGCGATAGGCGTGGGAGGCGGGGTCGTTTCCGCCGTCGTAGGCCTCGGTCTCCGTGATGCGGAGGGTGATCGGGCCGTCGGGGGTCGTGCGGACGAGGAGGCGGCCCAGGAGGTCGGGGGCGACCTCCAGTACGGGGCGGTCGAAGAACTCTCTGGGGAGTGGCCGGCGGTCCGGGGGCGCGATCATGGCGTCCGAGGGTAGTCCAGACGCACTTGTGCCAAGGGGTGGTCAAGGATCGGTCCGCTTGCCAGGGTGAGGCGCGGAACCGGTCGCGGTCGGATCGCGTTTGTAGGGATCAAGGGTCCATTCGTAAAGGGAGAGTCATGGCGTTCAAGAAGCTGCTCGCGAGCCTGGGGGCCGGCGGAGCTTCGGTGGAGACGGTGCTGACCGAGGTCAACGTCGTTCCCGGTGGTGTCGTCCAGGGCGAGGTGCGGATCCAGGGCGGGTCCGTGAACCAGGAGATCCAGGGGCTCTCGGTCGGACTTCAGGCCAAGGTCGAGGTGGAGAGCGGCGACCAGGAGTACAAGCAGGACATCGAGTTCACGAAGGTGCGGCTGGGCGGTGCCTTCGAGTTGCAGGCGGGCAGCGCGCACACCGTGCCGTTCGGCCTGGAGATCCCCTGGGAGACGCCGGTCACGATGATCGACGGCCAGGCGCTGCGCGGGATGCACATCGGGGTGAGCACCGAGCTGGCGATCGCGCGGGCCGTGGACTCCAGTGACCTGGACCCGGTCAACGTGCATCCGTTGCCCGCACAGAAGGCGATTCTGGACGCCTTCATCCAGCTGGGCTTCCGCTTCAAGAACGCGGACATGGAGCGCGGTCACATCCGGGGGACACGACAGAAGCTGCCGTTCTACCAGGAGATCGAGTTCTACCCGCCGTCGCAGTACCGGGGGCTGAACCAGGTCGAGCTGACCTTCGTGGCCGACGAGAGCGCGATGGACGTCATCCTGGAGATGGACAAGAAGCCGGGCCTGTTCAGCGAGGGCAGTGACACTTTCCGGTCCTTCCAGGTGGGTCAGCACGACTTCCACGGGACGGACTGGGCGGCGTACCTCAATCAGTGGATCTCAGAGGTCGGCAGCAGGCGCAACTGGTTCTAGGCTCGGGACGTACTGAGGATTCCGATCAGGAGGTACCAAGGTGACCGAGCTGAGGCGGCGGCCCCTCCCCCATGACTTCCACCCGCCCGTGCCGTCGTTCACGGTGACGAGTGCGGACGTCGAGCCGGGGGCGACGCTCAAGGACGCTCAGGTCTACGCGGCCGGCAACACCTCGCCGCAGCTGCGGTGGGAGGGCTTCCCGCCCGAGACCAGGAGTTTCGCCGTGACCTGCTACGACCCGGACGCCCCTACGGGGAGCGGGTTCTGGCACTGGACCGTGTTCGACATCCCGGTCTCGGTGACCGAGCTGCCGGAGGGCGCGGGCAGCGGCAAGTTCGAGGGCCTGCCGGAGGGCGCCGTACAGGTGCGCAACGACTACGGGACGAAGGACTTCGGCGGTGCCGCGCCGCCGCCCGGGGACGGGTCGCACCGCTATGTGTTCACGGTGTACGCCGTGGACACGGAGAAACTCGGTCCGGACTCGGACGTTTCTCCGGCGGTCGTCGGTTTCAACCTGCGGTTTCACGCGCTGGCCCGTGCCCAGCTGATCGGTGAGTACGAAGCGCCCGCGCAAGACTGACGTTCATTGAACGTTTGCCCGCCTCTGGTCTTGGAATTGATCAGAGGCGGGCATTTTTTATTGCGTTGTCCATCTCGGCGTGCCCGGCCAGAGTTGATCCAAGCCCGCCGGACGGTGGGCCGGTTGCACATGGGAGGTGGGCTGGATGCGGGACACGCTGGTGCTGAACGCGAGCTTCGAGCCGCTGTCGACGGTGTCGTTGAATCGAGCCGTCGTTCTGGTGCTCCAGGACAAGGCTGTCGTCGAGCAGGCCCACCCCGAACTGCGTATGCGCGGAGCCGCGGTCGACATACCGGCCCCCCGGGTCATCCGGTTGTGCAGGTATGTGAGGGTGCCGTTCCGAAGACAAGCTCCGTGGTCGAGGCGCGGTGTGCTGGTCCGGGACCGGCACCGGTGCGCGTACTGCGGCAGGCGGGCGACGACGGTCGACCACGTGGTGCCCAGGGCGCAGGGTGGTCAGGACTCCTGGCTGAACACGGTGGCCTCGTGCGCGGAGGACAACCACCGCAAGGCGGCCCGGACTCCGGAGCAGGCCGGGATGCCGTTGCTGCGGCGGCCGTTCGAGCCGACGCCCGCGGACGCGATGCTGCTGGCGCTGGGCACCGAGGACTTCGAGGCCCTGCCGCAGTGGCTGGTGCAGCCGGCCGCCTAAAGCCTTCTGCCAGCCGCTGGTTGCCGGCTACGACGACTTCGGGGCCCGCCTCTCGCTGGAGGCGGGCCCCGAAGTCGTGGCGGATGCCGGTCAGTCGATGGACGGCTTCTCTCGGCGTTCCGAACCGCCCCCGGAGTTCCCGGAGTTGCCTCCGCCGAAGGGCAGGTTGCCCATGGCACCGGAGAGGCCCTTCAGGGCGTCCCCGATCTCGCTGGGGACGATCCAGAGCTTGTTGGCGTCGCCCTCGGCGATCTTGGGGAGCATCTGGAGGTACTGGTAGCTGAGGAGCTTCTGGTCCGGGTCGCCCGCGTGGATGGCCTCGAAGACCGTACGGACGGCCTGGGCCTCGCCCTCGGCGCGCAGGGCGGCTGCCTTGGCCTCACCCTCGGCACGCAGGATCTGGGACTGCTTCTCGCCCTCGGCGGTGAGGATCGCGGCCTGGCGCGTACCTTCCGCGGTGAGGATCGCGGCGCGCTTGTCACGGTCGGCGCGCATCTGCTTCTCCATCGAGTCCTGGATGGAGGTGGGGGGTTCGATCGCCTTGAGCTCGACGCGGTTGACCCGGATGCCCCACTTGCCCGTGGCCTCGTCGAGGACTCCGCGCAGGGCCGCGTTGATCTCCTCGCGGGAGGTCAGGGTCCGCTCCAGGTCCATGCCGCCGATGATGTTGCGGAGCGTGGTGACCGTGAGCTGCTCGATGGCCTGGATGTAGCTGGCCACTTCGTAGGTCGCGGCCCGCGCGTCCGTCACCTGGTAGTAGATGACCGTGTCGATGTTGACGACCAGGTTGTCCTGGGTGATCACCGGCTGCGGTGGGAACGGCACGACCTGTTCACGCAGGTCGATGCGGTTGCGGATGGTGTCGATGAACGGGACGACGATGTTGAGTCCCGCGTTGAGTGTCCGCGTGTAGCGCCCGAATCGCTCCACGATCGCGGCACTTGCCTGCGGGATGACCTGGATCGTCTTGATCAAAGCGATGAAGACCAACACCACCAGGATGATCAAGACGATGATGACCGGTTCCATCGTGCTCCCCGTACCCTTCTCCGCCTCGGCGCTTTCGGAAGATCTTATGGTTGTTGAAGATCTTGCTGGTCGAGTCTGTCAGACCGTCACGCAACTCGTGTGCTGTTCGGTTCAGTTGAGTCCTACGAGGTCAGATGACGATCGCGGTGGCTCCCTCGATCTCCACGACGTCCACCTCCTGGCCCGGTTCGTAGGCGCGGTCGGTGTCGAGCGCGCGGGCCGACCAGACCTCCCCGGCGAGCTTGATCCGGCCGCTGCCGGAGCCGTCGACGCGTTCCAGGACCACGGCCTGTCTGCCCCTCAACGCGTCGACTCCCGTGGCGAGTTGGGGGCGTTGGGAGCGGTGCCGGTTGGCGATGGGCCGTACGACGGCGATGAGAGCGACCGAGACGACGGCGAAGACGAGTACCTGGAGGACCGGGTCCGCGCCGAGCCCTGCGGTCGCTGCGGCGGCGCCGGCGCCCACGGCGAGCATGCCGAACTCCGGCATCGCGGTCACCACGAGCGGGATCCCGAGTGCCGCCGCGCCGACGAGCCACCACACCCAAGCGCCGATGTCGTTCACAAGGTCATGGTAGGGCGGTGGGACGGGTCGCGGACAGGGCGCATATGCCCGTACGACCCCTATTTTTCAGGGGAGTTCGGTCAGGACATGGGGAGACCGTGTGCCGTCCAGCGGTCGCCGACCTGCTCGACGACCAGCGGGAGGCCGAAGCAGAGGGAGAGGTTGCGCGCGGTGAGTTCGAGCTCCAGGGGGCCCGCGGCGAGGACCTTGCCCTGACGGATCATCAGGACGTGGGTGAAGCCGGGGGCGATCTCCTCGACATGGTGGGTGACCATGATCATGGAGGGGGCGATCGGGTCGCGGGCCAGGCGGCCGAGCCTGCGTACGAGGTCCTCGCGTCCGCCGAGGTCGAGGCCGGCGGCGGGCTCGTCGAGGAGGAGCAGTTCGGGGTCGGTCATCAGGGCGCGGGCGATGAGGGTGCGCTTGCGCTCGCCCTCGGAGAGGGTGCCGAAGCGGCGGTCGAGGTAGTCGCTCATGCCGAGGCGGTCGAGGAAGGCGCGGGCGCGCTGCTCGTCGACGTCCTCGTAGTCCTCGTTCCACCCGGCGGTCATGCCGTAGGCGGCGGTCAGCACGGTCTGGAGGACGGTCTGGCGCTTGGGGAGCTTCTCGGCCATGGCGATACCGGCGACGCCGATGCGGGGGCGCAGTTCGAAGACGTCGACCTTGCCGAGGGTCTCGCCGAGGATGGTGGCGGTGCCGCTGCTGGGGAACAGGTAGCTGGACGCGACGTTCAGGAGCGTGGTCTTGCCGGCGCCGTTCGGGCCGAGGATGACCCAGCGCTCGCCCTCCTTGACCGACCAGGAGACCTGGTCCACCAGAGCCCGGCCCTCCCGGACCACGGTTACGTCCTCCAGCTCCAGAACATCGCTCATGAGCGCGCTGTCTCCCATTGCATCGTCGGCCTGTCTCGGCTGTCGCGTGCGCCGGTAGGCGCAGCCCTCGAAGAAATCTACGCCACCGGCCGGGCGGTCCATCCCATCGGTCCGGTCCTTAGGGTGGAGGCCATGCTCTCGGAACCACGTTCAGGACGCCTCACCGCCTGGGGCAACGCCCTTTTGGCCGGACTTGTCTCGCCGGACGACGCCGTGCTCGCCATCGTGGGCGAGGACGCCGTGCACCGGGTGGAAGGGCTGCCGGGCGAGTCGGCGCCCGTCGGACTCACCCTCGCGCTGGGACGGCTGCGCACCCTCGGGGCGACCGGACTGCGGCTCGCGCTGCCCGCCCCGGGACATCCGCTGGGGCTGAGCGGCCCGCCCGAGTTCAACGCGCGGGCCCTGGAGGCCGAGGAGGCGGTGGTCTGCTACGGCGCCGCGCTCGGCCTCGTTCCGGAGGTGTACGAGGCCGGTCCCGCCGGTGACGTCCATGTCGAGGTCGTCTGGCACTGCCTGCCGGTGCGGGAGGCGCCGCCCGCCGATGTGCCCTCGCTGGGGGAGGCCGAGCGGGAGTTGGCGGAGGCGTTGCGGGACGCGACGGCGGTGTTGTCGCGGCTGGACGTGGCCGGTTCGGGGCCGGTCGCTGAGGCGGCGCTCGACGCGTATCGCGCGCGGGCCGAGCGCGGGCGCGAGGTGCTGGCGCCGGGGTATCCGCCGCGCGCCGTGCGGGTGTTGGAGCTGGCGCAGCGGATCGGGCTGCTGGTGTCGCTGGCCCGCGAGAGCGGGCACGGGGGTGCGGTCAGCGCGTCCGAGATCGCGGTGCGGGCGGAGGCGTTGCGGCCGGTGGAGCGGACGGGGCGGCGGGCGCAGGTCGCGGCGTACAACTCCGTCGTGGAGGAGCGGGAGAAGGGGGTGCGGTGAGCGATTCCCGCGCCGGACGGGCCGGTTGTCGCTGAGCGGCGGTATGGACGGCGGTATGAACGGCGGTGAATGAAGAACGGCCCCACGAGTCGTCGTTGACTCGTGGGGCCGTTCCTGCATCTGTGGGTGTCAGCCGTTGACGCCGTTGTTGCCGAACGCGGGGTTCAGCAGACCGATGACGTTGACGCTGTCGCCGACGACGTTGACGGGGACGTGGACCGGGACCTGGACGACGTTGCCGGAACCGACACCGGGCGACTTCACGGCCGCGCCGTCGGCACCCGCGTCGGCGACAGCGGCACCGGCGGAGGCGCCAGCGGCGATACCGGCGACGGTGAGGGCCACGGCGGCCTTCTTGGCGATGTTCATGAGAAGCGTTCCTCCTGCGATTGCGTGACCGACCCGGCCGCGGGTCGTGCGCTGAACAACGCGGGAGGTGGCGGAAACGGCACGGGAATGCGCGTTTGACTGCCCGTTCGGATCATTGGCGCGACAAGCCGACCGGATGACCGGGTGACAAGCAGACCGGCCTCCCGGGAGTGCCGGGAGGCCGGAGGTCACTGTCGCGGAGCGACGTGCGTCAGCGGTTGACGCCCAGGTTGCCGAAGGCGGGGTTCAGGACGCCGATGACGTTGACGCTGTTGCCGACGGCGTTCACCGGGACGTGCACCGGGACCTGGACGACGTTGCCCGAGCCGACGCCGGGCGAGCCGATGGCCTGGCCGTTCGCCAGGCCGTCGGCGGAGGCCAGCCCGGCACCGGCGGCGACCAGCCCGCCGGCCACCATCGTCACGGCCGCTGCCTTCTTCAGGTTCTTCACTTCTGAGTCCTCCTAGCGATCACCGCGGCAGGCGCCGCGGCACGCATGGGAGAACGGTGGAGATCCACGAAGGATGCGCCATCCGGGGGACATTCCCACGACGGTATGAATCTCAGCCCGGAGGGGGACGCTCCGTGTTGCCACCGCGCCCCTTCCACCGCGCCGGATCCCGCTGCCGGATCCCTATCTGGTGAGGCCGTGCCGTACGGCGAACAGGGCGGCCTGGGTGCGGTCCGCCAGGTCGAGCTTCATCAGGATGTTCGAGACGTGGGTCTTGACCGTCTTCTCAGAGAGCACGAGGGCGCGGGCTATCTCGCGGTTGGAGCGGCCGTCCGCGATCAGGCCGAGCACCTCGCGCTCCCGCTCCGTGAGGGAACCGCCCCTCCCCTGGCCGGAGTTCGACTCCTCCTGGGACAACAGGACGCCGGCGACCTCGGGTTGGAGCAGGATGTGGCCGGCGTGCACGGAGCGGATGGCGCCGGCCAGGGCGTCCGGGTCCACGTCCTTGTAGACGTAGCCGGCGGCGCCCGCGCGCAGGGCGGGTATCACCGTGCGCTGTTCGGTGAAGCTGGTGACGATCAACACGCGGGCGGGGAGGTCGAGTTCGCGGAGTCTGCGCAGCGCGTCGATGCCGTCCATGCCCGGCATCTTGACGTCCATGAGGACGACGTCGGGCTTCAACTCCTCGGTGCGGGCGACCCCTTCGGCGCCGTCGGCCGCCTCGCCGACGACCTCGATGTCGTCCTGCACCTCCAGGAAGGTGCGCAGGCCCCGGCGGACGACCTGGTGGTCGTCGACGATCAGCACCTTGATTGCGTCAGCCACCGGGGACCTCCATCTCGATCGTGGTGCCCTTTCCGGGCGCCGATTCCACGCTGAGCGTGCCGCCGACGCCGTTGGTCCGGTCCCGCATGGAGACCAGGCCGAGGTGGCGTCCCGCGCGGCGGATCGACTGGGGTTCGAAGCCCCGGCCGTCGTCGGTGATCCGCAGGACCGCGCCGCTGCCGCTGCGCTCCAGGGTCACGGCCACGTGCTCCGCGCCGGAGTGCCGCAGCGCGTTGTGCAGGGCTTCCTGGGCGACCCGCAGCATGGCCTCCTCCTGGGCGGCGGGCAGGGCGCGGAAGCCGCGGCCGGTGAAGGTCACGCGGGCGGTGTGGGCGCGGTCGAGGACCTGGATCTGGGTGCGCAGGGTGGCGCTGAGCCCGTCCTCGTCGAGGGCGGCGGGGCGCAACTCGACCACTGCGGCGCGCAGTTCGTCGGCGGCCTCGGCGGCGAGCGCGGCCACCTGCTGGAGTTCGCCCTTGGCGCGGGAGGGGTCGCGGTCGACGAGGGTGGCGGCGGCCTGTGCGGTGAGGCGGAGGGAGAACAGCTTCTGGGCGACCGCGTCGTGCAGTTCGTGCGCGAGCCGGGAGCGCTCCTCGGCGATGGTCAGCTCGCGGCTGCGCTCGTAGAGGCGGGCGTTGGTGAGGGCGATGGCGGCGTGCTGGGCGAGGATGGAGAGCAGTTCCTCGTCCTCCTCGGTGAAGCCGCAACCGCCGTGCGGCTTGGGGCAGTTCTTGTTCGCGAGGAAGAGCGCGCCGATGACCTCGTCGTCGTCGCGGATGGGCAGGCCCAGGAAGTCGGACATGTCGGGGTGGGCCGAGGGCCAGCCCTCGAAGCGCGGGTCCTTGCGCACGTCCGCGAGGCGTTCGGGCTTGGCCTCGTGCAGCATCGCGGCGAGGATGCCGTGCTGGCGCGGGAGCGGGCCGATGGCCTTCCACTGGGCGTCGCTGACGCCGTCGACCACGAACTGGGCGAAGCCGCCGTGGTCGTCGGGGACGCCGAGGGCGGCGTACTGGGCGTCGAGCAGCTCGCGGGCCGAGGCGACGATCGTCTTGAGGACGTCGCGCACCTCCAGGTGCCTGCTCATGGCCAGCAGCGCGGAACTCACCGCCGCGAGGCCGGACCGTGGACCTTGACTCATGTCCTCACGGTACCGGCGGGGTCCGACACCGCGGATCGGGCAGGTGACGGCCGTCTCCTAGGCCGATGGGCTTAGGGCGAAGGGCCCCGGTGGACTGCGGCCGGCGTCCGACGCGGCCGGGGCGGTCCCGTTCCTACGTTGGGGGCACGCCGACGGCGGCGTAGTGGACGAGGGGACGTGTGTCATGCCGGTAGCGATCATCACGGGGGCGTCGAAGGGGCTGGGGCGGGCGCTCGCCGAGGCGTTGGCCGCGCGGGGCTGGGACCTGGTGCTCGACGCCAGGACGGAGGGCGTGCTCGGGGAGGCCGCGGCGGGCGTCGCGGCGTACGGCACGCGGGTGGCGGCGGTCGCCGGGGATGTCACGGACGCCGGGCACCGGGCCGGGCTGGTGGCCGCGGCGGGGCGGCTGGGCGGTGTCGACCTTGTGGTGAGCAACGCGAGCGCGCTGGGCGCCGAGCCGCTCGTACGGCTCGACGAGCTGCCTCTGGACGGGCTGCGGCGGGCGCTGGAGGTGAACGTGGTGGCCGCCCTGGGCCTGGTCCAGGAAGCGCTGCCGCTGCTGCGGGCCTCGCGGGCGGGGGCGGTGATCGCGGTGAGTTCGGACGCGGGGGCCGAGGCGTACGAGACGTGGGGCGGGTACGGGGCGTCCAAGGCGGCCCTGGACCAGCTCGCGGCGGTGCTCGGCGCGGAGGAGCCCGGGCTGCGGGTGTGGGCGGTGGATCCCGGGGACATGGGCACCGACCTGTACGCGGCGGCCGTGCCGGACGACGACGATCCGCGGCCGGCGCCGGCCTCGGTGGTGCCGGCCTTCCTGCGGCTGCTGGACGAGCGGCCGGCGAGCGGGCGCTACGGAGCCCCGGCCCTCCTGGAGGAGCGATGACCGTGGCCACAGGGGTCCCCCCGTTCGAGCGTGGCCGGGAACGAGGGCGGGTCCCGGAGGAGCTGTCCGCGCGCGTGCCGGCCGAGCAGCGCGGGCCCGGGCTCGACCGGGATGCCGTACGACTGCTCGTGTCGCGGGGTGTCGAGGTGTCGCATCACGCGTTCGGGGAGTTGCCACGGCTGTTGCGGGCCGGGGATCTGCTGGTCGTGAACACCTCGCCGACGCTGGCCGCCGCGGTGGACGGGCGGATCGGGCACGCGCGCGTGGTGGTGCATTTCTCGACGCGGGGCGACGACGGACGGTGGGCGGTGGAGCTGCGCGAGCCGGACGGGAAGGGGACCACACGCGCGCGTGCGGGCGGCCCGGCCGGTGCGGAGGTGCGGCTGCCCGGGAGCGCGCGGCTGACCCTGGAGGAGCCGTTGAGCGCGGGGGGCGCGCGGTTGTGGTGGGCACGGGTGTCGGGCCCGGGGGTGTCGGAGCTGCTGCTGCGCCACGGGCGTCCCATTCGCTACTCCTATACGGAGCGGGATCAGCCGTTGGCCGTCTACCAGACGGTGTTCTCCCTGCCGGCCGAGGACGGGACCGGCAGTGCGGAGATGCCCAGCGCGGCGCGGCCCTTCACCGCGCGGACGGTGACGGAGCTGGTGAGCCGGGGGGTGCGGTTCGCGCCGATCACCCTGCACACGGGGGTGGCGTCGGCCGAGGCGCACGAGCCGCCGTATCCGGAGCGGTTTGCGGTGCCGGAGGCGTCGGCGCGGGCGATCAACGCGGTCCGGGCCGGGGACGGGCGGGTGATCGCGGTCGGGACGACCGCCGTGCGGGCCGTCGAGTCGGCCGCCGGGCCCGATGGGGTCGTACGCGCGCGTGCGGGGTGGACGGATCTCGTCGTGACCCCGGAGCGGGGCGTGCGGGTGGTGGACGGGCTGCTGACGGGGCTGCACGAGCCGGAGGCCTCGCATCTGCTGATGCTGGAGGCGGTCGCCGGGCGGGCCGCTGTGGACCGCGGCTACGAGGAGGCGCTGCGCGGGCGCTACCTGTGGCACGAGTTCGGCGATGTGCATCTCATCCTCCCGGAGGAGGATCCTCACACAGTGCGTTGCGTGAGCAACTGCGAGTGAGGTCGTCGCGCCACCGGTGTGAGCCCGCACATAGGGCGCAGATCACGTACTAGAAGACATAGGAGAGAAACCCGACCGGCTTGAGCGGCGCAGACGGTCCCGTCTGTCCCGTTTTGCCCTTCCCTGGTCCACTACCGGGGATCGTACGTCACACCTTTGCCACAGGTTTTTGCGACCGCTAAGAATTGCAGCCGTCGCTCAGCGCCGCGGATCCCGTCCGCGGCGTTTGTGCCGGAAGCACCCGCGTCCCCGCCGGACGGTGAGCGACCTCCGCACCATTCGAAGAGGTCCATCCGCCATGCCCGAGAACACGAACACTCCCGGTCGCAGTCGCCTGGCCAAGCTGTCCAGGCAGCACAGGATCGCGCTCGCCGGTGTCGCCACGCTCGGCGCCGCCGCGCTCGCCTTCTCCGCGGTGCCCGGCGACGCGGGGACGACCACCACGGACGCCGCGTCCTCGGCGAAGGTGGCGTACAGCACGGAGCCCATCAAGGGCGTCAAGGCCAGCATCACCGACCAGCTCGCCGGTGCCAGCCTCAAGACCGAGGCGATCCAGGCCAAGGCCGACGCCAAGGCCAAGGCCGCCAAGGCGAAGGCGGACGCCGCCGCGAAGAAGAAGGCCGCCGAAGCCGCCGCCAAGAAGAAGGCGGAGGCCGCGCGGAAGGCCAAGAAGGCCGCGAGCCGCTCCAGCCAGCGCGTAAAGCTCCAGCCCGTCGCCGCGACGACCTACGCCAACAACCTCAACGGCTGGATCAACCACGCCCTGGCGATCATGAAGCAGAAGGGCATACCGGGCTCGTACTACGGCCTGTACAAGAACATCATGCGGGAGTCCTCGGGCAACCCGAGCGCCGTCAACGGCTGGGACGTCAACGCGGTCAACGGCACCCCGTCGATCGGCCTGCTCCAGGTCATCCAGCCGACGTTCAACGCCTACCACGTCTCCGGCACCTCGACGAACATCTACGACCCGGTCGCCAACATCACCGCCGCGGCCAACTACGCCGCCGCGCGGTACGGCTCGATCGACAACGTCAACAGCGCGTACTGAGACGTGTACTGAGGCCTCCGGCGGACCTCTTGGTCTCGGTACCGACGCCGAAGGGCGGCACCCGTGTGAGGGGTGCCGCCCTTCGGCGTCGTACGGGACCTGCTACTTGCGCATGACCTCCGGCTCGTGGCGGCGCAGGAAGCGGGCCACGAAGAAGCCGCAGATCACGCCGAGGGCGATCAGGGCGGCCATGTCCATGCCCCAGGCGCCGACGGTGTGCTCCCACAGCGGGTCCGTGGCGTCGCCGGGCTTGGGCGGGCTGATCTTGTTGAAGTCCAGCGTGGCGCCTGCGGCGCCGACCGCCCAGCGCGAGGGCATCAGATACGAGAACTGGTTGACGCCGATCGCGCCGTTCAGCGTGAACAGGCAGCCGGTGAACACCACTTGGATGATCGCGAACATCACCAGCAGCGGCATGGTCTTCTCGGCGGTCTTCACCAGCGAGGAGATGATCAGGCCGAACATCATCGCGGTGAAGCCGAGGCCCATGATCGGGATGCAGAGCTCGAACATGGTCTGGCTGCCCAGGACCAGGCCCTTCGCCGGGATCTCCCGGCTGGAGAAGCCGATGACACCGACCATCAGGCCCTGGAGCGCGGTGATCACACCGAGCACGAACACCTTGGACATCAGGTACGCGGAACGGGACAGGCCCGTCGCGCGTTCCCGTTCGTAGATGACCCGTTCCTTGATCAGCTCGCGGACGGAGTTGGCCGCGCCGGCGAAGCAGGCGCCGACCGCGAGGATCAGCAGGACCGTGGTGGCCGTGCCGTTCGGGATGATCGTGCCGTTCGCCCTGGCCGGGTTGGGCAGCAGGCTGTTGCCCGAGTCGATGAGCAGGCTCACCGCGCCCAGCACGCCCGGCAGGATCACCATCAGGGCCAGGAAGCCCCGGTCGGAGGCGATCACCGTGACGTAGCGGCGCACCAGCGTCACGAACTGCGACATCCAGCCCTGTGGCTTCGGCGGTTTCATGGCCTGCATCGGCGGCATCTGTACGGACTGCGGAGCTATCGCGTCGATGTCCGCGGCGTACATCTGGTAGTGCTGCGAGCCCTTCCAGCGGCCGGCCCAGTCGTAGTCGCGGTAGTTCTCGAAGGCGGAGAAGACATCGGCCCAGGTGTCGTAGCCGAAGAAGTTCAGCGCCTCCTCGGGCGGGCCGAAGTAGGCCACGGCGCCGCCCGGAGCCATCACCAACAGCTTGTCGCAGATCGCCAGTTCGGCCACGGAGTGGGTGACGACGAGGACCGTGCGGCCGTCGTCGGCGAGGCCGCGCAGCAGCTGCATGACATCGCGGTCCATGCCCGGGTCGAGGCCCGAGGTGGGCTCGTCCAGGAAGATCAGCGAGGGCTTGGTGAGGAGTTCCAGGGCCACCGAGACACGCTTGCGCTGGCCGCCGGAGAGAGAAGTGATCTTCTTCTCCTTGTGGATGTCGAGCTTCAGCTCGCGCAGCACCTCGTCGATGCGCGCCTCGCGCTCGTCGCCGGTGGTGTCGGCGGGAAAGCGCAGCTTGGCCGCGTACTTGAGGGCCTTCTTGACGGTCAGTTCCTTGTGCAGGATGTCGTCCTGCGGGACCAGACCGATGCGCTGGCGCAGCTCGGCGAACTGCTTGTACAGGTTGCGGTTGTCGTAGAGGACGTCGCCCTGGTTGGCGGGCCGGTAGCCGGTGAGCGCCTTGAGGAGGGTCGACTTGCCGGAGCCGGACGGGCCGATGACCGCGATCAGCGACTTCTCCGGTACACCGAAGGAGACGTCCTTGAGGATCTGCTTGCCGCCGTCGACCGTCACCGTCAAGTGCCGGGCGGAGAAGGAGACTTCACCGGTGTCGACGAACTCTTCGAGCCGGTCCCCGACCAGCCGGAACGTGGAGTGGCCGACGCCGACGATGTCGTTGGGGCCGAGCAGCGCGGAGCCGCCCTTGGTGATCGGCTGGCCGTTGACGTACGTCCCGTTGTGCGAGCCGAGGTCGCGGATCTCGAAGCGGCCGTCCGGCGTCGCGTGGAACTCGGCGTGGTGGCGCGAGACTTGGAGGTCGGAGACCACCAACTCGTTCTCCAGCGCACGGCCGATGCGCATCACGCGTCCCAGCGAGAACTGGTGGAACGTGGTCGGGCTGCGGTCGCCGTAGACCGGCGGCGCCCCCGCGCCGGCGCCGGGTGCCGGCTGCTGCGGAATGTTCGCGGCGGCCTGCGGCTGGTATCGCTGCTGCTCGGGCGTCTGCTGCGGCGCCTGCTGGGCCCAGCCGGGGCCCGCGCCCTGTGCCGCGTACGGCTGTTGCTGCGGCTGGGCCTGCGGGCTCGCCACCGAGGCGGCGGCGCCGGACAGGCTCAGGTTCGGGCCGTCGGTCGCGTTGCCCAGATACACGGACGAGCCGGGGCCGATCTCCATCTGGTGGATGCGCCGCCCCTGCACGAACGTGCCGTTGGTGCTGCCGTGGTCGTCGATGACCCAACTCCGGCCGCTCCAGCTGATCGTGGCGTGCCGCCAGGAGACCCTGGCGTCGTCGACCACGACGTCCCCCTGCGGATCACGTCCGAGGGTGTAGGTCCTGGACGCGTCGAGCGTCCAGGTCCGTCCATTCAATTCCAGTACGAGTTCCGGCACTCCATGCCCCACTGAGTAGTCCCCCGAGTTACCCCCATCACAGGGAGTCTAGGGATGTCGAACATCGTCGGGAACTATTTCAGGCTGCACCCCCTGACCGAAAGTCGGGCCTTGTGAAGAGCACGCGGTGATGCGTCCGACGGTTCCGTTGACGGGGTTGAAACCGACCCGGAGAGTGGTAATCCACGCGAGGGGGACATCCGTGGTGTCCGCACCACGCCGTGCCGCGGATCGGGGGGTCTGCCATGAACTCAGCGACGAGTGTCAGGACGGCGCACTACGACACGAGGGTGCCCTGGGTCGACGTCCTGCTGTCCGCGATCGCCTCGGTCAGCTGGGCGTTGATCGGCATGGCGGGCACGGCCGCGCTCGGCCTGCATCTGCTGGGCGCCGACGCGACGGGCTCGCTGGGCCCGATGACGGCGGCGGTGGTGGCGCTCGGCGCGGGCGGCTCGGTCACCCCGGACGGCGACGTCTCCGCCTTCGGCCTGACCGGCGCCCAGGCCACCACGGCCGTCACGATCACGCCACTGGGCGTGAGCCTGGCAGGGGCACTGCTGCTGTCGTACTTCTTCCTGCGGTCCCTGCGGGCGGCGGGCGCGGTGGTGATCGCGCCCGCCGAACTCCTCGCGCGCGCGGGCTCGGTGATCGCGCTCTTCGTGGCGATGCTCGGCGGCCTGGCCTGGGCCGGGCACGACGTCATCACGATCGACGGCGGCAAGCTGGGCCTCGACAAACTCACCGGCGGCGGTAGCGGCGGCGGGGTGAACATCCCCGGCCTCGGCGACATCGGTGGCATCGGCGGGCTGCTGCCGGGCAAGATCGCCGACCTGGCGAAGGCGAAGGCCGCGGTCGGCTTCACCGTCGACACGGCGCCGACCCTGCTGGGCGGCCTGGCCTGGTCGGCCGGCATCCTCCTCATCGCCCTGCTGGCGTCCCGTCGTACGCCCCTCCCCCGGGGCTGGGAGGCCGTCCACCGCGTCGTACGGCCGGCCGCGTCCGCGCTCGTGACGGTGCTGCTGGTCGCGGTGGCGGCGGGGCTCGCGGCGGCGGCGTACGCGGCGATCGGCGACGACCACCCCAAGCGGATCGCGGGCGCCGCGCTGCTCGGCGCGCCCAACGGGGTCTGGCTCGGCATCCCGATCGGCCTCTTCGTCCCCTGGGACGGCAAGGCGACCGGCGAACTGGCCAAGCTCCTCCCCCACCCCCTGGACCAACTCCTCAGCGCCAAGTCGAACCAGCCGGTGACACTGGGCCGACTGGCCGAACTGGACAATCGCGTATGGCTGTTGGGAGTCGCCGCGGCCCTGATGATGCTGCTGGCCGGGGTCCTCGCCGCGGCACGGACACCACTGCCCGCGAAGAGCGCCGACGGCCCGGGGGCCCTCGCCTTCGCCGCCCGGTGCGCGTTACGCCTCGGGATCGCGACCGCGCTGACGCTGCCGTTCCTGGCCTGGCTGACGGATGTCTCGGTGAACGCCTCCCTGTCGGTCCTGGGCTTCGACGCGTTCGGCGCCGGCATCGAACTGCACGGCCACCTGGGCATGGCCCTGCTGCTCGGCGCGCTGTGGGGCGCGGGCGCGGGCGGCGTCGGGGGCCTGCTGGCGTATGCGACGGGGGCGGCGGGCCGCCGTGCCTCACGGCTGGCACTGGGTGACTTGGGGACGACGGGAACGGGGACGGGAGCGGGGGCGGAGGGCGGATGGGATGCCGGGGCTCCGGGGCACGCAGGGCGACCGGATGGGGCGCGGCGGCCTGTGGGAAGCACCGGGCACACGGGCCCGTACGTGCCGAGCACCCCGTATCGCGCACCCAACCCGGCCACCAATCCGTATCTCCAACTGCCCGATGAACTACGGCAGCCCGAGGGGGGCGGGGCGGCGAGGGGCTGGGGCCCGCATCAGGAGAGCGTGTGGCCACCGAACGCCAACTCGTCCCAGGAAGGCGCCCGGCCTCCTGACGCGCGGTCGCCGCGCGGAGGCGGTCGGCCGTCGGACGCGGGCTCACGGCCGTCCGGTACGCCGGGCGGCGCGGGGCGGTCCGGGGCCGTCCCGGCGGACGACGCCACGCGGCCCTACGGCGACCCGCAGGCCTACGGCGAGCCTCAGTCGTACGGCGATCCGCAGCCGCCGGGCGCACCGTCGCCGCCCGGCACGCCTGCGCCGCCCGTCGATCTGTACGGCGCTCCGACCATGGCCCAGTCCTACGAGCCGCCGTCCCGGTCGCCGCGGCGTCGGCCCGGGGAGGCCGGGCGGGACCGGCCCGGGGACGAACCCGACGACGGGCCGCAGCCGCCGCCTCCCCCGCCACCGCCCCCTCCGGGACGGCCCGGCGGGCGTCGGTGATCGCCGCGGCGGCGCCCCGAACCGTCGCGTCCACCCGTCCGGCCGTATCCCCCACCAACCGCCGTACCGGGCACCCCCTGTCCGACACCCCGCCCACACCTGATCGACGGCGCGCCCCACCGCGACCGGCTCGGCGTGTCTCCTGACCGTCCGCGAACGGCTCGTGAGCGCCCACCAGCGCCTTCGTGATCGCCTCGTAAGGTTCCCGCCACCGATCGGACACCCACTGTTCCGTGTCCGCTAGGCGGACCTCTGCGGCATAAGGCACTCCGTGCCGGATACGGTGGGTACACCATGAGCGCTTCGCAGACCTCTGACGTCCCCACTCTCCTCGTCAAGATCTTCGGCAAGGACAGGCCGGGCATCACGGCCGGACTCTTCGACACCCTCGCCGCCTACTCCGTCGACGTGGTCGACATCGAGCAGGTCGTCACCCGTGGCCGCATGGTGCTGTGCGCACTCGTGACGCCACCGCCCGCCGGGCTCGAAGGGGATCTGCGGGCCACCGTGCACAGCTGGGCCGATTCGATGAAGATGCAGGCGGAGATCATCTCCGGCCTCGGCGACAACCGGCCGCGCGGACACGGGCGTTCACTCGTGACCGTGCTCGGCCACCCCCTCACCGCGGAGTCCACCGCCGCGATCGCCGCCCGCATCACCAAGGCCGGCGGCAACATCGACCGTATCTTCCGGCTCGCCAAGTACCCGGTAACAGCTGTGGAGTTCGCGGTGTCCGGGGTGGAGACCGAGCCCCTGCGCACCGCGCTCGCCACCCATGCGGCGGCCCTCGGGGTCGATGTCGCCGTCGTGGCGGCGGGGCTGCACCGCCGCGCCCAGCGGCTGGTCGTCATGGACGTCGACTCGACGCTCATCCAGGACGAGGTCATCGAACTCTTCGCCGCGCACGCCGGCTGCGAGGCCGAGGTAGCCGAGGTGACCGCCGCCGCGATGCGCGGGGAACTGGACTTCGAGCAGTCGCTGCACGCACGCGTGGCGCTGCTCGCGGGACTGGACGTCTCGGTCGTCGACAAGGTGCGCAGCGAGGTACGGCTGACGCCCGGCGCCCGCACCCTGATCCGTACCCTCAAGCGCCTCGGCTACCAAGTCGGCGTCGTGTCGGGCGGGTTCACCCAGGTCACCGACGACCTCAAGGACCGTCTCGGGCTCGACTTCGCCCAGGCCAACACGCTGGAGATCGTCGACGGCAGGCTGACCGGCAAGGTCACCGGCGAGATCGTCGACCGCGCGGGCAAGGCCCGGCTGCTGCGCCGCTTCGCCGCCGAGGCGGGCGTACCGCTGGGGCAGACGGTGGCGATCGGCGACGGCGCCAACGACCTGGACATGCTCAACGCGGCCGGTCTCGGTGTCGCCTTCAACGCGAAGCCGGTCGTACGGGAGGCCGCGCACACGGCGGTCAACGTGCCCTTCCTCGACACCGTGCTGTATCTGCTGGGTGTCACCCGCGAAGAGGTCGAGGCGGCGGACACCCACGACGAGGACTGACCCAGGGTCTGTCCGGCGGGTGGTTGTGGGGGGGGTAGTCGGCGGGTACTTCAGGACCTTCGGGGCCCGGCACCGTACGGATGCCGGGCCCCTTGTCGTGCGGGCCCTTTGTCGTGCGGGTCGCTTCCTGTGGGTCCGTGGGGCCGGTTACTCGGACGGCGCCCAGTAGTCGACCAGGGTCGCCACGCCCGGTTCCAGGGACTTCCAGGAGCTGTCGAAGGTCAGGACGGCGAAGGCCGCGGTCGAGAAGCCGCGGCGGGTCAGCCGCTCGCGGGCCTCGCCGGTGCCCGGTCCGGAGAGGATCTCGGCCAGGCCCTGGACGCCCGGGTTGTGGCCGATGAGGATCAGGTTCCGCGTGTCGTCGGGTGTCTCGTTCAGTACGGCGATCAGCTCACCGGGCGAGGCCTCGTAGACCCGCTCCTCGTAGACGGTTTTCGGCCGGTGCGCGAGTTCGTGGACGGCCAGCTTCCAGGTCTCCCGGGTACGGGTCGCGGTGGAGCAGAGGGCCAGATCGAAGGGGATGCCGGTCTCGGCCAGTCTGCTGCCTGCGGTGGCCGCGTCCAGGCGGCCTCGCTCGGCGAGCGGCCGCTCGTGGTCGGTCACCTCGGGCCAGTCGGCCTTCGCATGCCGGAAGAGGACGATCCTGCGGGGTTCTGCGACGCTCATGGGGTCCAGCTTCGCATGAAACAGGCCACGGGGCGCAGGGAGTTGGCGGGTGGCTCCGCCCGTGCTCAGCGGGCTATGAGCTGCTGCGCGCGCTCGAAGAGGTGGGTGATCATCGGGTCCGAGGCCGCCGCTTGCGCGTCCGTCGGGTTGAGCATCATCACGAGCAGCGTGACGAAGGCGAGCGCCGGCAGGGCGAGGGCCCACCACGGGAGCCTGATGTCGACGCCGCCCGTGGTCGCCGGGTGGGGCCGGGTCTGCGTTGGGGCCGACATGTGTGCCTCCGCTGGTCTCCGAGTGGTCCGCGATCCGCTTCTCGCGGTCACAGTTCGAAGGTACGGAACGCGCGGCCCTCAACCCATCCGGAGATCCACCCACTTGACCCTGAGCCTCACCCCCTAGGGGATGGTGGGGAGAACCCCACCATCGACTCAGGCGCGTGCGGTCACGGCGACGCGATCGTCGCGATGATGGCGATGACGATGAAGATGGCGAAGAACGAGCCGAAGACGAGCAGCATCTTCCGCTGGCCGTTCTGGGGGTTCGGGTCGAGCACTGGCATGGGACCAGTCTCGCACCCGCCGTCGGCGCCCCGGCTGCCGGGGTGGCGTCAACGGTCCTTGCCGGGGTGGAGTCAGCGGTCCGCCTCGTCCTCCACGGTGCGGTCGCGTCCGGCGAGGACGCCCACGGCCATCTGCGGAATCATCAGGCCGGCCATGAGGGCGATCGGCAGTCCCCAGCCACCACTGCTCTGGTAGAGCACGCCGACCAGGAGCGGCCCCGGGATGGAGATGAGATACCCGGCGCTCTGCGTGAAGGCCGACAGCTGGGCGACGCCCGCGCCGGTCCTGGCCCGCATGCCGACCATCGTCAGGGCCAGCGGGAAGGCGCAGTTGGCGATACCGAGCAGCAGGGCCCAGGCCCAGGCGCCTCCCGCCGGCGCGAGGTACAGGCCCGCGTACCCGGCGAGACCGCAGAGGCCGAGCACGACGACGATCGGCCCCTGCCGGGGCAGCCGGGTCGCCACGCGCGGGATGACGAAGGCCAGGGGCACACCCATCGCCATCGTGACGGCCAGCAGCAGCCCGGCCTCGCTCGCCGAGACCCCCGCGTCCCGGAAGATCTGCGCCATCCAGCCCATCGTGATGTACGCGGCGGTGGCCTGGAGACCGAAGAACACGGCGAGCGCCCACGCGGTACGGCTCCGGGTGATCCGCAGCCCGCGCGGCGCGGGCTCGGCCTCCCGCGCGCGGGCGGGCGGCTCCGCAGGGGCCTCCCGGTGTCGCGCGAGAGCGGCCCAGGGCAGTACGGCGGCTGCGGCCAGCCCCGCCCACACGGCGAGGCCGGAGCGCCAACTGCCGCCCAGGGCATCGGTCATGGGCACGGTGACCGCCGCCGCGGCGGCGGTGCCCAGGGCGAGGGCCATCGAGTACAGACCGGTCATGGAGCCGACCCGGTCGGGGAACCAGCGCTTGACGATCACCGGCATCAGGACGTTGCTGACCGCGATGCCCATGAGCGCGAGCGCGCTGCCGGCCAGGAAGCCCGCCGTGCCGCCGATGTACGGCCGTATGAGCAGCCCCGCGGTGATGGCGGCCATGCCCGCGCAGACCACCGCGGCCGGGCCGAAGCGGCGGGCGAGGCGCGGGGCCATGACGCCGAAGGCGGCGAAGCAGAGCGGGGGCACGGAGGTGAGCAGTCCGGCGACGCTGCCGCTCATGCCGAGGCCGTCGCGGACCTCTTCGAGGAGGGCGCCGAGGCTGGTGATGGCGGGGCGCAGGTTCAGTGCGGCGAGCACGATGCCGACGACGACCAGACGCGTGGTCCACGCGCGCGTGGCCGTCGACGGCGCTCCGGTGGACGGACCTCCGGTGACCGCATCTCCGGTGGACGGACCTCCGGTGGACGGATCTCCGGTCGGTGCCGGGGAGTCGGGCGCGGCCGGGCCGCCGGTGTTCGTCGTCGTGGACTTCAGTGTCCGGGTTTCCTCGCTTGCCATGCTGCCCATCATAGAATCATGGGATGATTGGTTGTCCATCCCCGGGTGGCCCGCTCCCGCCCCGCACATGCGAAGGTGTGCCATGCCTCTGAGCCACCCCCGTCGTTCGGCCCTGTCCGAGCAGGTCATCGCCGCGCTGCGGAACCAGATCGCCTCGGGCGAGTGGCCGGTCGGCTCCCGGATCCCGACCGAGCCGGAGCTGGTCGAGCAGCTCGGGGTCGCCCGCAACACGGTCCGCGAGGCCGTCCGCGCACTGGCCCACAACGGCCTGCTGGACATCCGCCAGGGCTCCGGCACCTACGTCGCGGCGACCAGCGAGCTGGCGGGCGTGATGCACCGCCGCTTCGCGGACGCCGACCCCCGGCACATCGCCGAGCTGCGGTCCACCCTGGAGTCGGCGGCGGCACGGCTGGCGGCCGAGCGGCGCACCGAGAAGGACCTCAAGCAGCTGGACGCCCTGCTCGTACGGCGCGAGGAGGCCTGGGAGTCCGGTGACGCGGAGGCCTTCGTGACGGCCGACACGACCCTGCACCTGGCCGTGGTGGCGGCCTCCCACAACGACGTCATGACGGCGATGTACGCCGACCTGGGCGAGGTGCTGCGGGACTGGCTGCGCGCGGACGTCGGCGAGGAGCTGACTCCGGAGTCGTACATGGACCACACGCGGCTCGTGGATGCGATCCGCGCGGGTGACGCGCAAGGAGCGGCAGCGGAGGCCGCGGGCTATCCGTTCCTGTGCCGCCCGGGGCGGCTCATCGGGCCCGCTTCTGGTGGCTGACCCACACCGCGCGGACGTCCTCCCAGCAGCGGCCGGTCAGTCGTACGGTCTGCGCCGGGCCGGCGTCGATCCCGTTGCCGTCGCTGTCGATGTCCCACCAGCGGTCGCACTCGATGTGCAGGGCGACGCGGTCGGTCTGGGGGTACGGGTTGTGGCAGTACGCGATCACGTGCGAGCCGTGGACGGCGGTGCGGCACGCGGCGCCGAACAGCTGGGGTGCGGCGGCCGGTTTCCGGGCCTCCACGCGCGCGTGGGGCATCGCCTCGTACGCCAGGGAGATGACGAGCGCGACGGCGGCGGTCACTGAGGCGAGGCTGCGGGACAGGCGCACAAGGGGAACCTCCTCGGTGGTGCTGGGGAGGGAATCGCGTGGTGAACGCGTAATCCAGAGTGCGCAGTTGTGGGCCCTCCCCGCCCGGCCGGAGGGGCCGAACGGGTGACACGGCAAGGGCCCGCACCTTCGCGGTGCGGGCCCTCATACCTGGTGCTGCGGCAGCGTCACGCGCCGATGGCGTGCAGGCCGCCGTCCACGTGGATGATCTCGCCCGTGGTCTTCGGGAACCAGTCGCTCAGCAGGGCGACGATGCCCTTGCCGGCCGGCTCCGGGTCCTTGAGGTCCCACTCCAGGGGGGAGCGGTTGTCCCACACGGCGGCGAGGTCGCTGAAGCCCGGGATGGACTTGGCGGCCATCGACGCGAGCGGGCCCGCGGAGATGAGGTTGCAGCGGATGTTCTGCTTGCCCAGGTCACGCGCCACGTAGCGGCTGGTGGCCTCCAGGGCGGCCTTGGCGGGGCCCATCCAGTCGTACTGCGGCCAGGCGTACTGCGCGTCGAAGGTGAGGCCGACGACCGAGCCGCCGTTCTGCATCAGCGGCAGGCAGGCCATGGTGAGCGACTTCAGGGAGTACGCCGAGACGTGCATGGCGGTGGCGACCGACTCGAACGGCGTGTTGAGGAAGTTGCCGCCGAGCGCGTCCTGGGGCGCGAAGCCGATGGAGTGCACGACGCCGTCCAGGCCGCCCAGCTCCTCCCCGACGACGTCGGCGAGGCGGGCGAGGTGCTCCTCGTTGGTCACGTCGAGCTCGATGACCTTGGTGGGCTTCGGCAGCTTCTTGGCGATGCGCTCGGTCAGCGTGGGCCGCGGGAAGGCGGTCAGGATGATCTCGGCACCCTGCTCCTGGGCCTGCTTGGCGGCGTGGAAGGCGATGGAGGACTCCATCAGCACACCGGTGATCAGGACGCGCTTGCCCTCAAGAATTCCGCTCATGGTGATCAGTGACCCATTCCCAGTCCGCCGTCAACAGGGATGACGGCTCCAGTGATGTACGAGGCGTCGTCGGAGGCGAGGAACCGCACCGTCGCGGCCACCTCCTCGGGCTGCGCGTAACGGCCGAGCGGCACCTGCTTCACGATGTTCTCGCGCTGCTCGTCGCTGAGCACCTTGGTCATGTCGGTGTCGACAAAGCCGGGCGCGACGACGTTGAAGGTGATGTTGCGCGACCCCAGCTCACGGGCGAGCGAGCGCGCGAAGCCGACCAGCGCCGCCTTGGAGGCCGCGTAGTTCGCCTGGCCGGGGCCGCCCATCAGCCCGACGACCGACGAGATGAGGACGACACGGCCCTTCTTGGCGCGCAGCATGCCGCGGTTGGCGCGCTTGACGACGCGGAAGGCGCCGGTGAGGTTGGTGTCGAGAACCGAGGTGAAGTCCTCCTCGGACATGCGCATCAGAAGCGTGTCCTTGGTGACGCCCGCGTTGGCGACCAGGACCTCGACGGGGCCGTGCGCGGCCTCGATCTCCTTGTAGGCCTGCTCCACCTGCTCGGTGTCGGTGATGTCGCACCTGACGGCCAGGCAGCCCAAGGCGACGAGCGCGGCCGGCGGCTCCCCCGAGCGGTACGTGATCGCGACCTTGTCGCCGGCTTCGGCGAACGCGTGGGCGATGGCGAGGCCGATGCCCCGGTTTCCTCCGGTGACGAGAACCGAGCGGCTCAACAGATCACCCTTTCGATAGCTGTCCTGCGCGCCTGCCGGTACACCCTGGTTGACAGACGGCCTTATCGAAAACCTATCGGTCGGCCCACGCCACCGGACAATCGGGCACCGACAGTGGCTCGGGGGACTCGCTGTCGGGTCTCTACAGAAAGTGCCGACGCCGGGCGGAAACGTGTGGTCCCCGCACCGGTCCGCGCGACATGATCGGACTCCACAGGCCACGACAGCAGGGAGACCTCCGTGCCTCATTCCATCGACGAAGCCTTCACGGCACTTCCGCTACGCGCCCTGGCCGACGCCGCGCTGGCACGCGCGCGTGCGCTCGGGGCCGAGCACGCGGACTTCCGGTTCGAGCGGGTGCGCAGCGCGTCCTGGCGGCTGCGGGACGCCCGGCCCGCCGGTACGTCGGACACCACCGACCTCGGGTACGCGGTCCGGGTCGTGCACGGCGGCACCTGGGGCTTCGCGTCGGGCGTGGACCTGAGCCTGGATGCCGCCGCCAAGGTCGCCTCGCAGGCGGTGGCGATGGCGAAGCTCTCCGCCCAGGTGATCAAGGCGGCCGGGTCGGACGAGCGCGTCGAGCTGGCCGCCGAGCCCGTGCACGAGGAGCGGACGTGGATCTCGTCGTACGAGATCGACCCGTTCTCCGTGCCGGACGAGGAGAAGGCGGGGCTGCTGGCGGACTGGAGCGCCCGGCTGCTCGCGGCGGACGGCGTCAACCATGTGGACGCCTCGCTGCTCACCGTGCACGAGAACAAGTTCTACGCCGACACCGCCGGGACCGTGACCACCCAGCAGCGGGTCCGGCTGCACCCGCAGCTGAGCGCGGTGTCGGTCGACGAGTCGAGCGGCGAGTTCGACTCGATGCGCACCATCGCGCCGCCCGTGGGGCGCGGCTGGGAGTACCTCACGGGTACCGGCTGGGACTGGGACGAGGAGCTGGCGCGGATCCCCGAGCTGCTCGCCGAGAAGATGCGCGCGCCGAGCGTCGAGGCGGGCCTCTACGACCTCGTCGTCGACCCGTCCAACCTCTGGCTGACGATCCACGAGTCCATCGGCCACGCGACCGAACTGGACCGCGCGCTCGGCTACGAGGCCGCCTACGCGGGCACCTCGTTCGCCACCTTCGACAAGCTCGGCAAGCTCAAGTACGGCTCCGAGCGCATGAACGTCACCGGCGACCGCACCGCCGAGCACGGCCTCGCCACCATCGGCTACGACGACGAGGGCGTCGAGGGCCAGTCCTGGGACCTGGTCAAGGACGGCACCCTGGTGGGCTACCAACTCGACCGTCGCATCGCCAGGTTGACCGGCTTCGACCGCTCGAACGGCTGTGCCTACGCCGACTCCCCCGGCCATGTCCCCGTGCAGCGCATGGCCAACGTGTCGCTCCGGCCCGACCCGGCGGGGCTGTCCACGGAGGATCTGATCGGCGGGGTCGACCGCGGGATCTACGTGGTGGGCGACCGGTCCTGGTCGATCGACATGCAGCGCTACAACTTCCAGTTCACCGGACAGCGGTTCTTCAAGATCGAGAACGGGCGGATCACCGGACAGCTGCGGGACGTCGCGTACCAGGCGACGACCACCGACTTCTGGGGGTCCATGGCGGCCGTCGGCGGTCCGCAGACCTATGTCCTGGGCGGCGCCTTCAACTGCGGCAAGGCCCAGCCGGGCCAGGTCGCGGCGGTCTCGCACGGCTGCCCGTCGGCCCTCTTCACGGGCGTCAACATCCTCAACACCACGCAGGAGGCCGGTCGATGAGCGCCCGTACGAACAAGCCGCACGAGATCGTCGAGCGCGCCCTCGAACTGTCCCGGGCCGACGGCTGTGTCGTCATCGCCGACGAGCAGTCGACCGCCAATCTCCGCTGGGCGGGCAACGCGCTGACCACGAACGGGGTGACGCGCGGGCGCACGCTCACCGTCATCGCGACCGTCGACGGCAAGGAGGGCACCGCCTCGGGGGTGGTGTCCCGGTCCGCCGTCACCCCGGAGGAACTGGAGCCGCTGGTGCGGGCCGCCGAGGCCGCCGCGCGCGGGGCCGCGCCCGCCGAGGACGCCCAGCCGCTGGTCACGGGCGTGGCCGCCTCGCCCGACTTCACGGACGGGCCCGCCGAGACCTCGTCCTCCGTGTTCACCGACTTCGCCCCGGCGCTCGGCGAATCGTTCGCACGCGCGCGTGCGGGCGGTCGCGAGCTGTACGGCTTCGCCAACCACGAACTGGTCAGCAGCTACCTGGGGACCTCGACGGGCCTGCGGCTGCGCCACGACCAGCCCAACGGGACGCTGGAGCTGAACGCCAAGTCCCCGGACCGTACCCGCTCGGCCTGGGCCGGCCACTCCACGCGGGACTTCAAGGACGTCGACCCGGCCGCCCTGGACGCCGAGCTGGCCGTACGACTGGGCTGGGCCGAGCGGCGGATCGAGCTGCCCGCCGGGCGGTACGAGACGCTGCTGCCGCCGACCGCGGTCGCGGACCTGCTGATCTACCAGATGTGGTCGGCGTCGGGACGGGACGCGGTCGAGGGCCGCACGGTGTTCTCCAAGCCGGGCGGTGGCACCCGCGTCGGCGAGAAGCTCACCGAGCTGCCGCTGACGCTGCGCAGCGACCCGAACGAACCGGGCCTGGAATCCGCCCCGTTCGTGCTCGCGCACTCCTCCGGGGGCGACCAGTCGGTGTTCGACAACGGCCTGCCGCTGGCGGCGACCGACTGGGTGCGCGAGGGCGAGCTGCGGCATCTGCTGACGAGCCGGCACAGCGCGGGTCTGACCGGGCTGCCGGTGGCGCCGTCGATCGACAACCTGGTGCTGAGCGGGGGCGAGGACCGTTCCCTGGAGGAGATGGTCGCGGACACCGGGCGCGGGCTGCTGCTCACCTGCCTCTGGTACATCCGCGAGGTCGACCCGGCGACCCTGCTGCTCACCGGGCTGACCCGGGACGGCGTCTACCTCGTGGAGAACGGCGAGGTGACGGGCGAGGTGAACAACTTCCGGTTCAACGAGTCGCCGGTGGATCTGCTGGGGCGGGCGACGGAGGCCGGGCGCACGGAAAAGACGCTGCCCAGGGAGTGGAGCGACTGGTTCACTAGGGCTGCGATGCCCGCGCTGCGGGTGCCGGACTTCAATATGAGCTCTGTCAGTCAGGGCGTATAACCTCGTAACCGACGCACGTCGTACGTGCGTCACAAGACCAGTCAAGGAGATACGAGAACCGTGACGGACATCGTCGACGAACTGCGGTGGCGCGGGCTGATCGCCCTCTCCACTGACGAGGACGCATTGCGCAAGGCGTTCGCGGACGGTCCCGTCACGTTCTATTGCGGTTTCGACCCGACCGCGCCCAGCCTGCACCTCGGCAACCTCGTACAGATCCTCACCATGCGCCGGATCCAGCAGGCCGGCAACCGCCCGCTGGGCCTGGTCGGCGGTGCCACCGGTCTGATCGGCGACCCGAAGCCCACCGCGGAGCGGACGCTGAACTCGCCGGACGTCGTGGCCCAGTGGGTCGAGCGGCTGCGCGCGCAGATCGCGCCGCTGCTGGACTTCGAGGGCCCGCACGCCGCGATCATGGTCAACAACCTGGACTGGACCCAGGGTCTGTCGGCCATCGAGTTCCTGCGGGACATCGGCAAGCACTTCCGGGTCAACAAGATGATCGCGAAGGAGGCCGTCTCCCGGCGGCTTAACTCCGACGCGGGCATCAGCTACACCGAGTTCAGCTACCAGATCCTCCAGGGCATGGACTTCCTGGAGCTGTACCGCAGGCACGGCTGCACGTTGCAGACCGGCGGCAGCGACCAGTGGGGCAACCTCACCTCGGGCACCGACCTGATCCACCGGGTCGACCCGGAGGCCGTGGTGCACGCGCTGGGCACCCCGCTGATCACCAAGGCGGACGGCACCAAGTTCGGCAAGACGGAGTCCGGCACGGTCTGGCTGGACCCGGAGATGACCACGCCGTACGCCTTCTACCAGTTCTGGCTGAACGCGGACGACCGGGACGTCTCCAAGTTCCTGCGCATCTTCAGCTTCCGGTCCCACGAGGAGATCGAGGAGCTGGAGCGGCAGACCGAGGAGCGTCCGCAGGCGCGTGCCGCGCAGCGCGCGCTGGCCGAGGAGCTGACGACGCTGGTGCACGGCGCCGAGCAGACGGCCGCGGTGACCGCCGCGTCCCGGGCCCTCTTCGGGCAGGGCGAGCTGGCGGAGCTGGACGAGAGGACGCTGGCCGCGTCCCTCTCCGAGCTGCCGCACGTCCAGGTCGCCGAACTCGGCCCGGTCGTCGACCTGTTCACCGAGGTGGGGCTGGTGGCGAGCAAGTCCGCGGCGCGGCGGACCGTGAAAGAGGGCGGGGCCTACGTGAACAACGTGAAGGTCACCGCGGAGGATGCCGTGCCGGACACGGCGGAGCTGCTTCACGGGCGGTGGCTGGTGCTGCGGCGGGGCAAGAAGAATCTGGCGGCCGTGGAGGTCACGGGCGCGTGAGCGCGTGACGAAGGGGCGGCCTCCCGGTCCGGGAGGCCGCCCCTTCGCCGTAGGCCCTCAGGTCCGCTGTTTGTTCTTGCCGATGGTCGCCATGTAGGCCATGTCGACCACGAAGACGATGATGATCGCGGCGATGAGCTGGAACGCGTGGCGGCTCCAGTCGATGCCGCTGGTCGCGTCGACGCCGGCCGCGCGGGCGATCGCGTTGCCGACGATGGCCCCGAGCATGCCGCAGATGGTGGTCAGCCAGAGCGGACTGTGCTGCTTGCCCGGGATGATCGCCTTCGCGATCAGGCCCAGCACGAATCCCACGATGATCGCCCACAACCAGCCCATGGCTGCCTCCTTGTACGGCTCGACGTGAGCATTACGCCAAGTGTGGGCCCGGTCGCCGTACGCCGCATGTCGGGCACGGCCGTACGTGGTACGGCGCAGATCGCTCACCCGGACCCGGGGTGCCCCGGTCTCGAAGGCGGCGCAGGCGCGGCGTAACGTTGGAGGCATCGGGGCCCGGTTCCCGGATCGGGTACGACACCGGGTGCGGGCCGGGGAGAGTCCGATGCGGGCGGATGGTGGAATGTGATGCGGAAGCTGCACGGCGAGGGCAACGCCCAGGTGTTCCGGATCACCGGAGCCCGGACGGGACTCGCGGAGGATGTCCGCGGCCGGCAGCGCCGGTATGTCATCTCGATGTCGATCCGTACGGTGGCGGTGATCCTCGCCTGCTCCCTGTGGAACGTCGAACGGCACGTCGCGATCGTCGCGCTGGTACTCGGTGTGCTCCTCCCCTATGTCGCCGTGGTGATCGCGAACGCGGGGCGGGAGAACGCGCCCGGTCTGCCGTCGACGTTCGTCACCACGCCGCTGCGGATGGGGGCCCCTCCCACGCTTTCGGCAGTCGGGGAGATCGCACCGCCGCGGCCGGACGGGGCGTTCGCGGAACCCGTCCCGGAAGACGTCGTGCCCGGGCCGACACCGGGTGCGGGGGGCGAACCGCGGGGCCGGTCGTGACCATGGCGAACGTGCCATAAACGGAAGTCGGCTCCGCACCAAGCTCAAGAAAAGCTCAGATCAATCATGTTGTTCCGGTGCCGGGCGACCGGTTACCCGTGACATACTTCGTACGCGCTCCGCATCCCCCGTCGGAGCGACAGACCGACGCCGGGCAGCTCCCCCCGTGGCTGCTCGGCGTCGCCTTTTCAGCGCATCTGTGAGACGAATTCCGTGAGTTCCCGTGAGTGACGAGACACCGATCTGCTCCGCGAAGGGCTGCCGCGCGGACGCCCTGTGGGTCCTCGCGTGGAACAACCCGAAGATCCATACGCCGGAGCGGCGCAAGACGTGGCTCGCGTGCGAGGAGCACCGCGAGCATCTGTCCCAGTTCCTCGGTGTGCGCGGGTTCCTGAAGGACGTCGTCCCGTTCGAGGACTGGGCAGCACCCGAACTCCCGTAGGCCCGGCCCGAAGTCCTGTGGCCCCCTCCTTCGGCTACGGCGGCCGGTCAGCCGCCGATCGCCGACATCGGCCGGTCCGGCTGAAGGAACGAGGGGTCGTCCAGGCCCGAGCCGGCCTTCTTGCCCCACATCGCCCGGCGCCAGATACGGGCGATCTCCTCGTCCGGGGCGCCCTCGCGCAGGGCGGTGCGGAGGCTGGTCTCCTCGCGGGCGAACAGGCAGTTGCGTATCTGGCCGTCGGCGGTGAGGCGGGTGCGGTCGCAGGCCCCGCAGAAGGGGCGGGTGACCGAGGCGATGACGCCCACCCGGTGGGGGCCGCCGTCCACGGTCCAGCGCTCGGCCGGGGCCGAGCCGCGCTCGTCGGAGCCTTCGGGGGTCAGCTCGAAGCGGGTGCGCAGGGAGGCGAGGATGTCGTCCGCGGTGACCATGCCCTCGCGCTTCCAGCCGTGCTGGGCGTCCAGGGGCATCTGCTCGATGAAGCGGAGTTCGTAGTCGTGGGCCACGGCCCAGGACAGCAGGTCCGGGGCCTCGTCGGCGTTGAGGCCCGGCATCAGGACCGCGTTGACCTTGACCGGGGCCAGGTCCGCCTCGCGGGCGGCTTCGAGGCCGTCGAGGACGTCCTGGTGGCGGTCGCGGCGGGTGAGGGTCTTGAAGACGTCCGGGCGCAGGGTGTCCAGGGAGACGTTGACCCGGTCCAGGCCCGCCTTCTTCAGGGCGGTCGCGGTGCGCTTGAGGCCGATGCCGTTGGTGGTGAGGGACATCCGGGGGCGGGGCTCAAGGGCCGCGACCCGCTCGACGATGCCGGCCAGGCCGGGGCGCAGCAGGGGCTCGCCGCCGGTGAAGCGGACCTCCTCGATACCGAGGGAGGTGACCGCGATGTCGATCAGGCGGACGATCTCGTCGTCCGTGAGGAGGTCGGGCTTCGCCAGCCATTGCAGGCCCTCCTCGGGCATGCAGTACGTGCAGCGGAGGTTGCACCGGTCGGTCAGCGAAACCCGCAGGTCGGTGGCTACTCGGCCATAGGTGTCGATGAGCACGTGGGCCCCCTCCCTCGATTCTGATCGCATGTTTTCCGACACCTGCGAGCCTACGCGACACCTCTGACAACACGAGCGGCCCGATCCCACGAGGTACGACGGGGCCGCGTCGTAGAGAGCTACGACGCGGCCCTGGGAGGTGGGGTGGCTCAGTGGGCTCCGGTGCCGGTCAGGGACCGTACCTCCAGTTCCGCGTACTTGGCGGTGTCGGTCTCCTCCTTGGAGAGGACCGTGCCGAGCCAGCCCAGCAGGAAGCCGACCGGGATGGAGATGATGCCGGGGTTCTCCAGGGGGAACCAGTGGAAGTCGACGTCCGGGAACATCGAGGTGGGTTTGCCGGAGACGACCGGCGAGAACAGGACCAGGCCGACCGCGGTGACCAGGCCGCCGTAGATCGACCACAGGGCTCCGGAGGTGGTGAAGCGCTTCCAGAAGAGGCTGTAGAGGATCGTCGGGAGGTTGGCGGAGGCGGCGACCGCGAAGGCGAGGGCGACCAGGCCGGCGACGTTCAGGTCGCGGGCGAGGGCGCCGAGAAGGATGGAGACGGCGCCGATGCCGACCGTGGCGTACCGGGCGGCGGACATCTCCTGCTTCTCCGTCGCCTGCCCCTTCTTGATGACGTTGGCGTAGATGTCGTGGGCGAAAGAGGAGGACGAGGCCAGAGTGAGGCCGGCGACGACCGCGAGGATCGTGGCGAAGGCGACGGCCGAGATGCTGGCCAGGAGGATGGCGCCCCAGTTGGAGTCGACTCCGCCCAGATGGAGCGCCAGGAGGGGGGCAGCCGTGTTGCCCGCCTTGTTGGAGGCGATGATCTCGTCGGGTTTGATCAGTGCCGCCGCGCCGAAGCCGAGGGCCAGGGTCATCAGATAGAAGGCGCCGATGAGACCGATGGCCCAGTTGACGGACTTACGGGCGGCCTTGGCGGTGGGCACCGTGTAGAAGCGGATCAGGATGTGCGGCAGGCCGGCGGTGCCGAGGACGAGGGCGATGCCCAGGGAGATGAAGTCCAGCTTGGTCGTGCCGGTGGCGCCGTACTTGAGGCCGGGGTCCAGGAAGGCGGAGCCCTTGCCGCTGTTGTCGGCGGCCTTGCCGAGCAGGTCGGAGATGTTGAAGTTGAACTTGAGCATCACCAGGAAGGTCAGCAGCAGGGCGCCGGCGATGAGCAGGCAGGCCTTGACCATCTGGACCCAGGTGGTGCCCTTCATGCCGCCGATGGTGACGTACACGATCATCAGGACGCCGACCAGGGCGACGATGCCGATCTTGCCCGCGTCGGACGTGATGCCCAGGAGCAGGGAGACCAGGACGCCCGCGCCGGCCATCTGGGCCAGCAGGTAGAAGATCGACACCACGATGGTGGAGGTGCCGGCCGCGGTGCGGACCGGGCGCTGGCGCATGCGGTAGGCGAGGACGTCACCCATGGTGTAGCGGCCGGAGTTGCGCAGCGGCTCGGCCACCAGGAGCAGGGCGACCAGCCAGGCGACCAGGAACCCGATGGAGTACAGGAAGCCGTCGTAGCCGAAGAGGGCGATGGCGCCGGCGATGCCGAGGAAGGACGCGGCGGACATGTAGTCGCCGGAGACGGCCAGTCCGTTCTGGAAGGCGGTGAACTGCCGGCCGCCCGCGTAGAAGTCGGCGGCGCTCTTGGTCTGGCGGCCCGCCCAGACGGTGATGACGAGCGTCGCGGCGACGAAGACCGCGAACAGGGTGATGATCAGCGGCCGGTGCTCGCCGGCCTCGCCGGCGGCCAGGGTGATCGCGGGGCTCATGCGCCGTCCTCCATCCGGGACTTGATGGCTTCGGCCTTGGGGTCGAGCTTCGCGGCGGAGTACCGCGCGTACCACCAGGCGATGAGGAACGTGGTGAGGAACTGGCCGAGGCCCAGGACGAGGGCGACGTTGACGTTGCCGACGACCTTGGTGTCCATGAAGTCGTCCGCGTAGTTGCACAGCAGGACGTACAGGAGGTACCAGGCGATGAAGGCGACGGTCAGCGGAAAGGCGAAGGAGCGGTGGGCGCGGCGCAGTTCGGCGAACTCCGCGCTCTCCTGGACCTGTTCGTACTCCTCGGTACTGGGGAGCTTGCGTTCGGCTTTCGAGGGCGGTGGTGTCTCGGTGGCCACGGTGTCTCCTCGCGTTGCGGACATGCTGGTTGCGACCTCACAGACCTACGGATCACGCCACCAGGAGTGATCGGGCGACTCCCCTGTGCAATGCCGGCGGGGTCCCCGATCCTGCTGGCGGTTCCTGCCCAAGGTCCACGGCGCCACGCGCGGACCGGTTCAACTCCTTTGACTTCTTTGAGGACTCGCCTTTGGGAAGTCATTGCTGGCCAGCCCTCGCGGGAGATAGCTTCAGCTCGCACCACTCGTCATGTACCTGCCCGAACGGCACCGCGTCTCGGGCCTTCTCGCTTCCGGATGATGTGGAGATCCCATGGCTCATCTGCGCCCCAGACACCGGCTCGCGCTCGCCGTACCGGTCGTGCTGTCGCTGACCGCCTCGCTCGGTTTCCTCCCGTCGGCGGCTTCGGCGGTCCCGATCGCGGGGACCACCGCGCAGACCGCCGACGCGCCCAACCTCGCGTATGTGGTCAACACGCGACTGGACCACCGCACGATCAACACGGTCAAGAAGGCGATCAATGCGGCAGGCGGCACCATCGTGGTGACGTACGAGAAGATCGGTGTGATCGTCGTGCACTCGGCGAACCCCGACTTCGGGCCGGTCATCCGCAAGGTGCCCGGTGTGCAGTCGGCCGGCGCCACGCGCACCGCGCCGCTGAGCCCCGCCTCGACCACGGACGAGGGCGCGGTGCAGTACCTCTCCAAGGAGCAGGCCGCGAAGACGGCGAAGGCCTCCGCCGCGGCCGGTGACAGCGAGCCCCTCGAAGCCGACCAGTGGGACCTGCCCGCGATCGGCGCCGACAAGGCCGCGAAGATCAACCCGGGCAGCAGGAGCGTGACGGTCGCCGTCATCGATGTCGGCGTCGACGACACCCACCCGGACATCGCCCCGAACTTCTCCCCCTCGCAGTCCGCGAACTGCGTGGGCGGCAAGGCGGACACGACGTACGGCTCCTGGCGTCCCGTCGACTCCGCGCACTACCACGGCACGCATGTCGCGGGTGAGATCGCCGCCGCCCGCAACGGCATCGGTGTGGCGGGCGTCGCGCCGGGCGTGAAGGTCGCCGGGATCACGGTGGCGGAGCCGGACTCCAGCCAGTTGTTCTACCCGGAGAGCGTGGTCTGCGCGTTCGTGTTCGCCGCGGACCACGGCGTGGAGATCACCAACAACAGCTACTACGTTGATCCTTGGCTGTACAACTGCATGGACGACCCCGATCAACGTGCCATCGTGGACGCGGTCAACAGGGCCCAGCTGTACGCCCAGAGCAAGGGCACGCTCAATGTCGCCGCGGCCGGCAACTCCAACGACGACCTCGACTCGCATGCCCTGGTCGACGACTCCAGCCCCGACGACTCGACCGCGGTGACCCGCACGGTCGACCCGCACGAGTGCTTCGACGTACCGACCCAGCTGCCGGGCGTCGTGACGGTGAGCTCGGTCGGCGTCAAGAAGGCCAAGTCCTACTTCTCCAGCTACGGCAAGGGCGTCATCGACGTGTCGGCGCCCGGCGGTGACGCCCTCCAGATCCCCGACACCCCGTCGAAGAACGGCCGCATCCTGTCGACGCTGCCGAACAACTCCTACGGCTACCTCCAGGGCACGTCGATGGCGACCCCGCACGTCGCCGCCGTGGCCGCGCTGCTGAAGTCGACGCACCCGCACGCCTCGCCGGCCCAGCTCCAGGCGCTCCTGAAGGCCGAGGCCGACAACCCGGGCTGCCCGACCGGCATCTACGACACCAACGGCGACGGCGTCGCGGACGCGACCTGCGAGGGCGGCAAGCGCGTCAACGGCTTCTACGGGTTCGGCATCGTGAACGCGCTGCGGGCGGTCAAGTAGCCGTAGCCGTAGCCGTTGTTGTCGGCTGTTGAGACTGCGGGCCGGGCGGACATCCGCCCGGCCCGTTCTCATGTCTGCATCACGAGGGCATCTATATTGATTGAATCAATACTGCATAGTGAAATCATGACTGGCATCAAGGTGGCATGGGCCGCCATCGGTGGCGATCCCGCCCTGCTCTCACGGGTCTCGACCGTCGCGCGCGAAGGCGCGCTCGAAGCGCGGCTTCCCGTACGGGAGTTGGCGCGGGCCTGCGTGGGGGCGTGCGCGCTGGCAGCCGCCGAGTTGGGGGCACGGCGGGCCGGGCGCACGGAGGTGCCCGGAGTGCGGGTGGACGACGGGGCCCTCGCGACGGCGTTCGTCAGTGAGCGGCATCTGCTGATCGACGGGCGGGCGCCGGTCTCCTTCGCGCCGCTGTCGCGGTTCTGGCGGACGGCGGACGGCTGGGTCCGCACCCACGCGAACTATCCGCACCACCGGGCGCGGCTCCTCGGCGCATTGCGGCTGCCTGCGGACGCCTCCGTGGAGGACGTGGCCGCCGTGCTCGCCGAGCGGTCCGCCCTGGAGACCGAGAACACGGTCTACGGCGCCGGAGGTCTCGCGGTCGCGCTGCGGACGGCGGCCGAGTGGGCTGTACACCCGCAGGGGGTCGCGGTGTCCGGGCGGGCCCTCGTCGAGCGTGAGCGGCTCGGCGGCGCACGCGCGCGTGCGCTGCCGCCACTCGACGGCGACCCCTCGCTGCCCGCCGCCGGGCTGCGTGTGCTGGATCTGACCCGGGTGATCGCGGGCCCGGTCGCAACCCGCACGCTGGCGCTGCTGGGCGCGGACGTGCTGCGGGTGGACGCCCCGGAGCTGCCCGAGGACGCCGACGCGCACGCGGACACCGGTTTCGGGAAGCGGTCGACCCGGCTGGATCTCGGCCTGGCCGCCGACCGGCGGACCTTCGAGGACCTGCTCGGGCGGGCCGACGTGATCGTCACCGGGTACAGGCCGGGCGCTCTCGACCGGTTCGGGCTCTCCCCCGAGGCGCTGGCCGACCGCCGACCCGGGCTGATCGTGGCGCAGTTGTCGGCGTGGGGCGCGTACGGGCCGTGGGGCGAGCGGCGCGGGTTCGACAGCCTGGTGCAGGTCGCGACCGGTGTCGCGGTGGCGGAAGGGTCGCCGGAGCGGCCCGGGGCGCTGCCCGCGCAGGCCCTCGACCACGGGACCGGGTACCTGCTGGCGGCCTCGGTGCTGCGGGCGCTGACGGAACAGGCCGGGGAGTCCGGCCAGAGGTGCGGCTTCGCCCTCCGGCTGGCGCTCGCGCGGACCGCGGCCTGGCTGACCGCACCGGGAGTGGCGGGGCCGGTGCACGCGGAGAGCGGGACGGCGTACGACCGGCCGGATGCCTGGCTGGTCGAGACGGACAGCGGTGTCGGGCGGCTGCGGCACGCGTTGTCACCGGTCTCCTTCGCCGGCGGACCCGTGAACTGGGCGCGCCCGCCGGGCCGTTGGGGCACGGACCCGGCTCGTTGGGCTTGACTCGGGAGCGGACCGGATACACACCTATGAGCGGAATCCGGTTCCGCCAGTTGTTTTGCTGCACTTGCCCGGTTCTGTGGCGGCTGGTGAAGATCTTGGGGTGACCTTGATACGACCGACTGTCGAAGCGGCCGACACCCGTGGCCCCGGGCGGCGCCCCGGTACGCGCCGGGCCGTCGCCGTGCTGGCCCTGGTGCTGCTCGCCGCCCTGATCCCGCTGCTCGGCCCGTCCGCCGCGCTGCACGGCACCGGGGAGGCCGCGGCGCCCGGTGTCGGTGGTATCGCGCTGCTGCGGGCGGTGCTGTTCGGCGCGCTGTGCGTGCCGTTGGGCGAGTTGTTCGTGAACCGGCTGGCGCGCACCGTGCCCGGCGCTCCCCCGAACGGCCCCGGCAGTTGGGCCCTGTACGCGGCCGGTGCCGGTTTCGTCGCCGCGCTGGGACTCGCGTCGGTGGTGGCGACGGGCAATCTGGTGCCGCACGGCCTCGCCGAGATCGATGTCGGCGGCCTGTACCAGTCCCGGGACGGCAAGCTGGCGCTCCTGGAGGTCAACGCGTTCGCGGTGGCCGCCCTGTGCGCCCGGTCGCGCCGGCCCGCCGTCCAGGTGTGGCCGCCGGCCGCCGTGGTCCTCGCGGAGGCGCTGCGCGCGCACCCGGTGGGCGAGCCCGGCCCGCTGGTCGGCTCGGAACTGACCGCGGTGCATCTGACGTGCGCGGCCCTGTGGGTGGGTGGGCTGCTGCACGCGCTGCGGACCTTGCGGCGGTGGCGGGACGCGGAGGCGGGCGCCGCGCTGCTGGGTCTCTACGCGCGCGTGGCGGCCGTGCTGCTGGCCGCGGTCACCGCCACGGGGGTGTGGAGTTCGCTGCGCAGGATGCCGGCCGGCACGATCCTGGACCAGCTGACGACGACGGCGTACGGGCGCACCCTGCTCGCCAAGGTGCTTCTCGTCGCCGCCGTCGCCGTCCTCGCGCTGTGGGCGCGCCGCCGGCTGCGGCGGGCCGCCGATCCGCTGGCCGCCTGCTCGCCTGCGCGGGCCGAGGTCGTCGCCCTGGGGGTGGTGGTCGTGCTGTCCGGACTGTTGACGGCCTTGCCGGTGCCGATCCGCTGGCATTGACCGGCTCAAGTGTTGACCGGCTCAGGCCTTGATCAACCCGGTGTCGATCAACTGTTGACGACCAGGACCTTCAGGGCCGTGCGCTCGTCCATCGCCTTGTAGCCGTCGGGTACGCCCTCCAGACCGACCGTCAGGTCGAAGACGGGCGAGGGGTCGACGACGCCGTCCAGAATGTCGGGCAGCAACTCGGGGATGTACGCGCGGACCGGCGCGACGCCGCCGCGCAGCGCGATGTTCCGGTCGAACATGACCCCGAGGTCGAGACCGGTGCCGCTGCCGTGCGGCACACCGACGAAGCCGATGGCGCCGCCGTCCCGCGCGATGTCGACGGCCGTACGCATGGACTGCTCGGTGCCGACGGCCTCGACGACGGAGTGCGCGCCCTGGCCGCGGGTGAGTTCACGGACGGCCTCGACGGCGGCCTCGCCGCGTTCGGCGACGACGTCGGTGGCGCCGAAGTCGCGGGCGATGGCGGTGCGGGTCTCGTGGCGGCCGAGGGCGATGATGCGCTCGGCGCCGAGGCGCTTGGCGGCGAGCACCGCGCACAGACCGACCGCTCCGTCGCCCACGACGGCGACGGTGGCACCCTTGCGGGCGCCCGCGCCGAGGGCCGCGTGGTGGCCCGTGCCCATGACGTCCGACAGGGTCAGCAGGGCGGACAGCAGGCGGTCGTCGGAGGCCGCCTCCTTGGGGAGCCGGACGAGCGTGCCGTCGGCGAACGGGACGCGTACCGCCTCGCCCTGGCCGCCGTCGTAGCCCACGGCGCCCCAGAAGCCGCCGTGCACGCAGGAGGTGGTGAGGCCCTCTCGGCAGTAGGCGCAGACGCCGTCGGACCACATGAAGGGCGCGACCACGAGGTCGCCGGCCCGGACGCCGTTCACCTCGGAACCGGTCTCCTCCACGATCCCGAGGAACTCGTGTCCGATCCGCTGCCCCGGCTGCCGGGCCGCCTCGCCGCGGTAGGCCCACAGGTCGCTGCCGCAGATGCAGGCCCGCAGCACCCGGACCACGGCGTCGGTGGGCAGTTGCACCATGGGCTCGGGCACGTCCTCCACGCGCATGTCGAACGGGGCGTGGATGGTGGTGGCGCGCATGGCGAGGGTCCTTCTCGTCGCTGGTCCGCTGCTGGTGCGGTGCGCTCAGGGGGTGGTCGAGCGCACTTCACGGTACGCCGTGACGGGTGCGGGCCGCGCATCGAGGGCGCCCCGGACCAGCAGGAACTGCGCCGCAGCGTAGGTCAGCATGATCCAGAAGTCGGGCCGGGGCGGCTGCGGCCAGTCGGCGACGCCGGTCGCGATGAGGGTGTCGGAGAGCACGAAGAGCGCCCCGCCGAGTCCGGCGGCCGGGCCGAGCCGGGTGGCCGCGGTGTACGCCATGGCGGTCAGGAGGGTGCTGTAGCAGGCGACGGGGACGCGGAGGCCGGCAGGCAGGCCGGGCCACAGCAGGGCGACCAGGGTGAGAAGGGCGACGGCGCAGCCGACGGCGAGCAGACCGGCACGCGCGCGTGCCGGACCGTGGCGCCGGAACAGGACGAGGTAGCAGACGTGACCGGCGGCGAAGGAGGCCATCCCGGCCATGAACGCGGGCTCGCTGTCCGACAGCAGCAGGACGTCGCCGCCCCAGCCGCACAGCAGGGCGGCGACCAGGAGCCGGGGGCCGCCCGCGCGGGCGGCGGACGCCGCGAGCAGCGGCATGAGCAGCGGCTTGGCGACCAGATGGCCGGCCCGGAAGCCCACGGCGAGGCAGACGAGGTCGAGGACCGCGGCGAGGACGAAGGCGGCCGACAGCGCCCGGGACGCTCTCACGCGGCCACGGACTCCTCGGTCTGCTCCACCGCGACCGCCGGCTGCCAGCCGGGTCCCCGGAACACCCGTCCCGCGCGCTCGCGCCAACTGGTCGCCCTCTTCAGGTCCTTGGCGATGGCGACGTACTCATGGGTGGCGACCTTGATCGGGTTGAACGTGTTGATGTTCTTCGTCAACCCGTAGACGGGCCGCTCGACCTCCGGGACGAACGACCCGAAGAGCCGGTCCCAGACGATGAGGATGCCGCCGAAGTTGCGGTCCAGATAGCCGCCCTGGGAGGCGTGGTGGACCCGGTGGTGGGACGGCGTGTTGAAGACGAACTCGAACCACCGGGGCATCTTGTCGATCCGCTCGGTGTGGATCCAGAACTGGTAGACGAGGTTCACGGAGGAGCAGAACGCCAGCGCGGCGGGATGCACGCCCAGGGCGACGAGCGGAACGTAGAACGGCCATACCGTGAGGGTCGTCCAGGGCTGGCGCAGGGCCGTGGTGAGGTTGAACCTGCGGCTGGAGTGGTGGACGACGTGACAGGCCCAGAGGATGCGGATCACGTGGTGGCCGCGGTGGGACCAGTAGTAGAAGAAGTCCTGCGCGAGCAGCATCAGCGGGATCGTCCACCACAGCACGGGCACGCGCAGCGGGGTGAGTTCGTAGACCGCCGTGTAGACCGCGACGATCGGGATCTTCCAGAGGAAGTCGAAGACGAGGCTCCCGAGCCCCATGCCGACGCTCGTGGCGGCGTCCTTGGCCTCGTAGCCCGCCGCGTCCTCGTCGGGGTGGACGCGCACGCTGATCACCTCGATCACGGTGAGCAGCACGAAGGCGGGTATCGACCAGAGCACGGCGTCGGGCAGGTTCGGCATGAGTGAACCGTAGGACCGCCAATCGGCCACGACCAGACGTTGTTACCCACAAGTATTTCCTGGGGTACGCGCTTGCTTGTTGGCGATCTCCGCCAACCGGTCACGCGCCCGCGGCTCCCAGCAGGGTCCCCGCCAGGTACGTGACCGCCATCGCCAGCGCGCCTCCGGCCACGTTCCGCGCGATCGCCGTCCTCGGGCCGGCCGCCCCGAGCCGTGCGCTGGTCCAGCCGGTGAAGACGAGGGCGGCCAGGGACGAGACGACGGTGACGCCGAGCCGCCAGCCGGCCGGGGGCAGGACGATCGCCAGGAGCGGCAGCAGGGCGCCGGCGGTGAAGGACAGGAAGCTCGCCCAGGCCGCGTGCCAGGGGTTGGTGAGGTCGTCGGGGTCGATGTTGAGTTCCACGCGCGCGTGGGCGCGCAGCGCGTCGCGTTCCGTGAGCTGGGCCGCCGCCTCCATGGCCACGTCGCGGGACAGACCGCGGTCCTGGAGGATCTCGGTCAGCTCCTCCAGTTCGGCCTCCGGCTGCTCCCTCAGTTCACGTCTCTCCAGGGCCAGGGCGGCCTTCTCCGAGTCGCGCTGGGTGGAGACGGACACGTACTCCCCGGCGGCCATCGACATGGACCCGGCGAGGAGACCGGCGAGGCCGGCCGTCAGCAGTGCCGAGCGGTCGTCGGTGGCACCGGCCACGCCCACGACGAGACCGGCGGTGGACAGGATGCCGTCGTTGGCGCCGAGGACCGCGGCCCGCAGCCAGTTCAGCCGGGACCCGAGGCTGCCGCCGTGCGCCTCGGCATGGGACTCGCCGTTGGTTTCAGTCACCCCCGGAGGATTCCACCCCCGGCCTCACCACACCCGCACCGACGCCCCTCGCGCGAACACCGGGCTCGTGGCGTCCGCCGGCGGTTCGGCGAGCGGTCGCGCGATCTCGGCCACCGTGGGGCCGACCTTCGCCGCGATCGGGTCCAGGAGGTCCAGGTCGAAGCCGTAGACGCGGGCCGCGTTGCCGCCGAGCATGGCGGCGACCTCGTCGCGGGGCACGCGCGCGTAGGCGAAGCGCAGGCCCTCCCTGGAGTAGGGGTAGGTGCCCTCGTCGTGCGGGTAGTCGCTGCCCCACATGATCTTCTCGATGCCGATGCGGTCACGCAGGGGCACCTCGTGCGGGCGCATGAAACTGGCTCCCACGAAGCAGTTGTCGCGCCATACCTCGGAGGGACCCTTGCCCATCGAAGCGGCGAGCCCCGCACCGAACTTGGACTCCGCCGTGGCCGCCTTCGACGCCGCCGCGACCAGGCGCCCGTGGTAGTAGTCCAGCATGTCGAGCACCCCGGGTATCCAGCCGGAGCCCTGCTCGGTCAGCACCAGCCGCAGGTCCGGGTGGCGGCGGAAGGCACCGCCGAAGATCAGGTGCCACAGAGCGCGGTGCGAGAACCAGGTCGTCTCGACCATGAACACCGCGCGGGCGGCCGGTTCCTCACCGAGGGGCGGGGCGGCCGAGCCCGCGTGGTGGTTGACGGGCACGCCGAGTTCCGCGCACACGGCCCAGATCGGGTCGTACGCCGACGAGTACAGCTCGGGCAGCCCCGAACCGGGTGGTGTGCCGGGCAGCAGCAGCCCGCCCCTCAGGCCCGCTCCGACCGCCCACCGGATCTCCCGGACGGCCTCCTGGACGTCGTTCAGGAGGATCTGGAAGACACCCGCCCGCCGGCCCGGCGCAGCCGCGCAGAAGTCCGCCAGCCAGCGGTTGTGGGCCCGCAGACCGGCCCAGCGGCACTCGAACTCCTCGGGCGTCGGCGCGGGCGCCATGAGGGAGCCGGAGGGGAAGAACGGCGGGATGGTGTTCGGGAAGACGACCTCGGCGACGATCCCGTCCTGTTCCAGCTCCGCGATCCGCCGCGCGGAGTTCCAGTTCTTGTCGGCCGCGTCGGCGACCAGGTCCTCGTACGGGTTGACGTAGGTGGCCGCCCAGGCGTCGAACCGGTCGTGGTACCGCTGCTCCAAGTAGGGCCGGTAGTCCAGGAGATCGGCACCCGCGTGGCAGTCCGCCGAGATGACCGTGTACCGGTCCTCGCCCCCGGGCGTCGCGGGCCCTTCGGCGGTCATGGCGTCACCCCCAGCGCCGGGAAGTCGTGGTCGGTCAGCCAGTGCCGCCCGACCTCGCGGGAGCGCGCCCAGGACGCCCGCACGGCCTCCTGGTCGTCCTGCTGGCCGAGTTCGGCGGGGGTGGGGCCGATCCGGCGGGCCAGCGGCTCCAGGGCCGCCACGTCGAAGCCGAAGGCCTCGGCCGCCGCCAGGCCCAGCATGCGGCGGGTCTCGTCGACCGGGATGTCGTGGAACGTGCGCTTCAGCCACGCGCGCGTGTCGGGCCAGGTGCCCTCGGGGTGCGGGAAGTCGCTGCCCCAGAGGATGTTGTCGACGCCGATCTCGTAGCGCTGGGCCAGTTCACGGCGCTTGGTGTTGGTCGCGCAGATGAACACCTGCCGGTCGAGGTACTCGCTCGGCGGCCGTTTCAACTCCGCGAAGGGAGACAGCTTCTTGCCGCCGTGGGCGCCCAGGTAGAGGCGGTCCATGAACCACAGCTGGTTCGGCAGCCACCAGCAACCCGACTCCGCGACACCGAACTTGAGGCCCGGGTGGCGTTCGAAGACCCCGGACCAGAGCAGGAACCACAGCGGCCTGGCGGGCCACCAGGTCACCTCGCTGACGTAGATGCCCAGATGGTCGCCGTACTCGTGGCGGGGCGCTGCCCCGGAGTGGGTCAGCACCGGCATCGCGCACTCGGCGGCGGCAGCCCACACGGGGTCGTAACGGCGGTCGTGGTAGGGCTCCTTGTCGACCCACATGGAGGGGATCATCAGGGCGCCGAGCCCCGACTCCTTGGCGCGGTGGATCTCCGCGACGACCTCCTCCGTGGGGGCCGTCACCGGCAACAGGGCGACCCCGCAGTGCCGTTGGGGGTTCTCGGAGACGAAGTCGGCGAGCCAGCGGTTGTGGGCCCGCGCGCCCGCCATGCCCAACTCCGGGTCCTGGTCCCCGGAGAGGCCGAGTCCGACACCGAACGGCGCGGCCGTCTGGCTGTCGACCGCGTCGGCGTCGGGGAAGACCACCTCGGCGGCCACCCCGTCGCCGTCCAGCTCCTTGAGGCGCTGCGCGGAGTCCCACCCCCCGCGCAGACCCTCCTCGTTGTCCTGGAACCACTTCGCGGCGAACGCCTCGTTGCGGATGCCGAGCCGGGTCATCTCCTCGCGTCGCCGGTCGCGTCCGGCGAGGAACTCGTCGAAGTCCCGGTGGAACCGGGCGTCCAGATAGGGCCGGTACTCCTCGGTGGGCAGTCCGGCGTGGCAGTCGGAGGAGATGATCAGGTACGGCTCCTGGTCGGTCACAACAGCCCCCTCAGTCCAGGATGAAGCTTTCGAGGTACGACGGGTTCGCCCGGTCGAGCATCGAACGCGCTCGGGCCCGGATCTGGGCGTCGCTGTGCTCGCTCTCGGGGAGCAGCCAGAAGCGGTCCGCGCGGATGCCGTCCACGACGAGGTCGGCGACCTCCTCGACGGGCGTGAAGGCGACCTCCTTGCCCGCCGCCTTCATGGCGCTCTCCCACTGGTCGAGGCTGCGGTAAGGGGTCCTGCGGGGGCGCTCCTTCGCGTACCGGGCGGGCCGGTTGCGATGCGACTCCCACAGGCCCGTGCGCAGCATGTGCGGCCCCGGGAAGAGCACCGAGGCACCCACGCGCGCGTGCTCCGCCCTCAAGTGGGCGTACAGGGACTCGGTCATCGTCACGACGGCCGCCTTGGTGACCGCGTACACGGAGGCGGTGGGCAGCGGGGCGATCCCGCCGTCCCCGGAGGACGTGTTGACGACATGACCGGGTTGACCCGACTCGATCATCCTCGGCACGAACGCCTGGATGCCGTGGAAGACGCCCCACACGTTGACGGCGAACGCCCACTGCCAGTCGTTCGGTTCGTGCTCCCACATCCGGCCCTCGGCACCCGACCCGACGCCCGCGTTGTTACACAGGATGTGGACGGCGCCGTACGTGTCGTACGCCGACTCGGCCAGATCCAGGACCTGTTGGCGTACGCCGACGTCGACCACGCGCGCGTGCACGTCGCCGCCGTCGGCACGCAGTTCGGCGGCGGCCTTGTCGAGGGCGCCCTGCTCGACGTCGGCGAGGACCACCTTGAGCCCGTCGGCGGCGAACCGCCGTGCCATCGCCAGCCCGATGCCGCTCGCCGCACCGGTGACGACGGCGACCTGGCCCTCCCTCAGCTCCATCAGACGCTCCCCTCGGGCGGCCCGTCGTGCACCTGCTGCGGATCGTCGTAGCGCTGGTGGATGTACGGCAACAGGGCCCGCGCGTCGACCCGTTCGACGACCCTGCCGCGCTGGTCGCTGGTCTTCTCGCCGATGGTGATGTCGACGAGGGTGCGGACGGGGAGGTCGGCGACCGGGTCGTACATCGACTCGCGCAGGACGACGTCGCCGGTGACGCGTTCGAGGCGGCGGACCTTCTCGTTGCGCCGGCAGTGCACGAGCACCGGGTCGGCGTCGAAGCCCGAACCGTCCACCGCGGGAAGGAACTTGAAGTAGAAGTCGGTCTTCTGCGTCGGCCCGGGAAGCGGCAGTTCCTCGCTGACCGCGCCGCGGACCTCGACGAAGGCGATGCCGTGCCGGGCCAGGGACGCGCGCACGACGAGACCCACGCGCTCGACGGTGACCTCGCCGAGCTTCTTGGGTTCGCCGAAGACCTCACGGCCGCCGGTCAGGGCCCGCTCGTGCGTCATCGGCATGACCAGCGGGTACCAGCCCTCGACGCCGTCGTGCGCCGCGGCGACCGCGAACGAGCCCGCGCCCAGGGGATAACCCGTCAGTTCGACCTTGCTGATGTTCACCCGGACCAGGGGCCGCCCGGTGGGCTTCAGGGGCGGCGGCAGCACCGCCGCGACCGCGTCCGGGTCGCTCTCCCAGACGGCCACCACTCCGGTGGACCAGATGTCCGGGAGCTTCGCGCCCACCGCGCGTGCCGCGGCGATCTCCGCCTCGGTCCGTGCGCCGTACCGTACGCGTGCCATACGCCGTACCGCCCCTCGTAGGCCGTCATCCGTCAGGCGGGCAGCACGGTCGCACCGGGCGGGCAAAAGGTCCATAGCCACGCGCGCGTGCGTTCGGCGGACCCGAACGGGCGGGCGGGACAAGGCACCTGACGGACAGGGCTGTCAGTGACGGCCCGTATCCTCAGTGACCATGCTCGAAGACCACTCGCCCGCAGTGTCCGCGGCCACCCCGTGGCCGGCCGCCTATCCCCAGGGGTATGCGGTGGTTGACGTGGAGACCACCGGTCTGGCCCGGGACGACCGGATAATCTCCGCGGCCGTCTACCGGCTGGACGCGTTCGGCGAGGTCGAGGACCACTGGTACACCCTGGTCAACCCGGAGCGCGATCCCGGCCCGGTGTGGATCCACGGTCTGACGAGTGACGTACTGGAGGGCGCGCCCCTCTTCAAGGATGTCGCCGAGGAGTTCGCGACCCGCCTGGAGGGCCGGGTGCTGGTCGCGCACAACGCGGTCTTCGACTGGCAGATGATCGCCCGGGAGTACGCGCGCGTGGCGATCGACCCGCCGGTCCGGCAGAGGCTGTGCACCATCGCGCTCTCCAAGGAACTGGCCCTGCCGCTGCCCAATCACAAACTGGAGTCCCTGGCGGCGCACTTCGGCGTCGTGCAGCAGCGCGCGCACCACGCCCTGGACGACGCCCGCGTGCTCGCCGAGGCGTTCCGGCCGAGCCTGCGCGCGGCGGCCCACAGCGGCGTACGGCTGCCCCTGCACGAGTGCCGGCCGCTGACCGAGTGGACCGCCGACCGGCCCGCGCCCCGGATCGGCCAGCAGGCGGGCCGCTACAGCGGCTACGGCGCCGGGAGTTGGCGTCCCGCGCGCAAGCGGCCCGCGTGCCCCTACCCGAACCCGGGGCGGTTCGAGGACGGCAAGCCGCTCAAGCAGGGGATGCGGATCGCGTTCTCCGGGGACACGTCGATCGAGCGCGAGCTGCTGGAGGACCGCGCGGTGGAGGCCGGACTGCATGTCGCGACGAGCCTGTCCCGGCTGACCAGCCTGCTCGTCACGAACGACCCGGACTCGGGCACCTCGAAGGTGGTCAAGGCCCGCCAGTTCGGCACACCCGTGGTGGACGAGGCGGCCTTCGGGCAACTGCTCCGGGACGTCGAGCAGGCGGACTGAGCGGGCCGTGGGGAGCCGTACGGACGGGTGATTGGGGCGCGACTCGCCCCGCGCCCGCTCGCCCGTGCCGGGCCGACGGCTCACCCTGTGGCGCATGGCGAGATGTGAAGTGTGCGGCAATGACTACGGCATGAGCTTCGAGGTGCACGCGCAGGGCGCGGTACACGTCTTCGACTGCTTCTCCTGCGCGATCCACCGCATGGCCCCGATCTGCGAGCACTGCCGGGTGCAGATCATCGGCCAGGGCGTGGAGGTCGAGGGCCACTGGTTCTGCGGCGGCCACTGTGCGCGGGCCGAGGGGAAGGTGGGGATCATCGACAAGGTCTGAGGACGGTCCGAGGACAGACCCCCCTGAATGCGCCCCACGGTCGAGTTGTACGGTCGTGGGGTGTACCGCTTCCTGATGTCCCGGCAGTGGGTGATCCTCGCGTTGATCACCCTCCTCCTGATCCCCACGATGATCAGGCTGGGCATCTGGCAGATGCACCGCTACGAGATGCGCAGCGCCCGCAACCAGCTCGTCGCGAACGCGCTGCACGCCAAGCCGGTCCCCGTGGAGACGATCAGCACCCCCGGGCACGCGGTCACCCGCACCGAGAGGTACCGCACCGTCACCGCGACGGGCACCTTCGAGCCCTCCAAGGAAGTCGTCGTCCGGCGCCGCACCAATGACGACGACGAGGTCGGCTTCCATGTACTGACCCCGTTCGTGTTGACGGACGGCAAGGTCGTGTTGATCAACCGTGGATGGATCCCGGCGAACGGCGCCCAGACCGCCTTCCCGAAGATCCCCGCGCCGCCGAGCGGGAAGACCACAATCACCGGGCGTCTGATGGCCGACGAGACGACCGCGGCGAGCGGTATCAAGGACATCAAGGGTCTGCCCGACCGGCAGATCATGTTGATCAACAGTGCGGAGCAGGCGAAGCGGCTGCACGCCCAGGTGCTCGGCGGCTATGTCGAGCAGACGGCGCCCGAGGCGAAGGGCGACACCCCGGAGCAGATCTCCGACCCGGGCAAGGAAGACGCCCCGCTGAACTACGCGTACATGATCCAGTGGTGGCTGTTCGCCGCGGCCGTACCGGTCGGCTATGTCGTGCTGGCCCGCCGCGAGGCCCGTGACCGCCGGGAGGCGGCGGCCAAGGAGCAGGAGACGGAGCGGGCGGAACCGGCGACGGTCTGACCCGCCGCTCGTCACCCGCCCGGCCCCGACCTTGATTGCGTGGTCGATACTCCGGGAACCCGCACCCCGTGCACCCACGTATCGAGGACTACGCCCTCATCGGCGACGAACAGACCGCGGCCCTGGTCGGCATGGACGGCTCGGTCGACTGGCTGTGCCTGCCACGCTTCGACTCGGCCGCCTGCTTCGCCCGGCTGCTCGGGGACGAGGACAACGGCCACTGGCGCATCGCCCCCGAGGGCGCGGAGCGCTGCACCCGCCGCGCCTACCGCCCCGACACCCTGGTCCTGGACACGGAGTGGGAGACCGACGCGGGCTCGGTGCGCGTCACCGACCTGATGCCCCAGCGCCACCAGGCGCCCGATGTCGTACGCGTCGTCGAAGGACTGAGCGGCAAGGTCACCGTCCGCAGCACGCTCCGTCTGCGCTTCGACTACGGCGCGGTCGTGCCGTGGGTGCGCAGGTCGGACGGACACCGGGTGGCCGTCGCGGGCCCCGACTCGGTGTGGCTGCGCAGCGAGCCCGAGGTACGCACATGGGGCGAGGACTTCAGCACCCTCTCGGAGTTCACCGTGGAGGCCGGGCAGAAGGTCGCCTTCGTCCTCACCTGGCATCCCTCGCACGAGCCGCGTCCGCCGCTCGTCGACCCGTACAAGTCGCTGCGGCACAGTGTCGCGGACTGGCGGCGCTGGGCGGCCCGGTGCCGCTACGAGGGCCCCTACAGGGACCTGGTCGTGCGCTCCCTGATCACGCTGAAGGCCCTCACCTACCGTCCGACCGGCGGGATCGTGGCCGCCGCGACCAGCTCGCTGCCCGAGGAGATGGGCGGCGTGCGCAACTGGGACTACCGCTACTGCTGGCTGCGCGACTCCAGCCTCACCCTCGGCGCTCTCGTCGCGGCGGGCTACCACAAGGAGGCCGAGGCCTGGCGCGACTGGCTGCTGCGCGCGGTCGCGGGCGATCCGGCGGACCTCCAGATCATGTACGGCGTGGCGGGCGAGCGGCGGCTGCCCGAGTTCGAGCTGCCGCACCTCTCCGGCTTCGGCGGCTCGGCGCCCGTACGGATCGGCAACGGCGCGGTCGACCAGCTCCAACTCGACGTCTACGGGGAGGTGATGGACTCCTTGTGGCTGGCCCGGCGCGCGGGTCTGTCGCCCAAGCCGCACATGTGGTCGTTGCAGAGCGTCCTCCTGGAGTGGCTGCGCGCGCAGTGGCGGCAGCCGGACGAGGGCCTGTGGGAGGTGCGCGGCGGACGGCGGCACTTCGTGCACTCCAAGGTCATGGTGTGGGTGGCCGCCGACCGGGCCGTACGCACCTTGGAGGAGTACGCCGACCTCCCCGGGGACCTGGCGGGCTGGCGCGAGCTGCGGGACGCGGTGCACCGGGACGTGTGCGAGAAGGGCTTCGACCCGGTCCGCAACACGTTCACGCAGTACTACGGCTCGCAGGAACTCGACGCCTCCTTGCTGCTCATCCCCCGCTTCGGGTTCCTGCCGCCCGACGATCCGCGGGTCGTCGGCACGGTCGACGCGGTCCGCGCGGCGCTCGGCCACGACGGTTTCGTACGCCGCTACGACACCGCCGCCGACACCCCGGTGGACGGGCTCCCGGGCGACGAGGGCGCCTTCCTGGCGTGCTCGTTCTGGCTCGTGGACGCGCTGCACATGACGGGCCGTACGAAGGAGGCCCGGGTGCTGTTCGAGCGGCTGGTGGGGCTGGTGAACGACGTGGGGCTGCTCGCGGAGGAGTACGACCCGGTGGCCGGCCGTCAGCTGGGCAACTTCCCGCAGGCGTTCAGCCACATCGGGCTGGTGAACACCGCCCTCGCCCTGTTCGGGGACGAGAGGGCAGGATAGGGGCCATGGATCTTGGACTGAAGGACCGGGTGTACGTCGTCACCGGGGCCACCCGGGGGCTGGGCAACGCCGCCGCGCGCGAGCTGGTGGCGGACGGCGCGAAGGTGGTCGTCACCGGGCGGGACGAGCAGCGGGCCGCCGAGGCGGCGGCGGGGCTGGGGCCGAACGCGGTGGGCGTGGGCGTCGACAACGCCGACGCGGACGCGCCGGCGCGGCTGATCGCCACCGCGCGGGAGCGCTTCGGGGGCTTCGACGGCATCTTGGTGAGCGTCGGCGGGCCGCCGCCCGGGTTCGCCGCGGACACCACCGACGAGCAGTGGCGGACCTCGTTCGAATCGGTCTTCCTGGGGGCCGTACGGCTCGCCCGCGCGGCGGCCGGGGAACTGGAGGCCGGCGGGGTCATCGGCTTCGTGCTGTCCGGTTCGGTGCACGAGCCGATCCCCGGGCTGACGGTCTCGAACGCGCTGCGGCCCGGGCTGGCCGGTTTCGGCAAGTCCCTCGCCGACGAGCTGGGCCCGCGCGGCATCCGTGTCGTGGGACTGCTGCCCGCCCGGATCGACACGGACCGGGTGCGCGAGCTGGACGGCCTCTCGGCGGACCCGGAGGCGACCCGCGCGGCCAACGAGTCGCGGATCCCGCTGCGCCGGTACGGGACGCCGGACGAGTTCGGGCGTGCGGCGGCGTTCCTGCTGTCGCCGGCCGCGTCCTACCTGACGGGGATCATGCTGCCCGTGGACGGCGGTATGCGGCACGGGTTCTGACGGGCGCCGTCAACTGACCCGCTCCGCGCGGTGCTTGACACCCGTCAGCTGCACCTCCGTGGGGAGGGCGTCCAGGCCCGCCGAGTCGCGGGCGTGGGACAGGGCGTTGGCCGTCAGGTGGTCGAGGGCGACTCCGGGGTCCACATGGGGTTCCAGGCTGAGCCGGACGCGGGCCGCAGGGGCCGTACGGGTGCCGGCGAGCCGGACGTGCGCGTGGGCCACGCCGTCCAGGTCGCCCGCGTCGGTGGCGAGGACGCCCTCCAGGGCCCGGCCCCGCAGCAGCGCGCCCTCGCCGTCGCCGGTGCGGACGGCGACCTCGGCGAGCCGGCGGCGCCGCAGCACCGCCACGAGCCACCACAGGGCCAGCAGGACGAGGACCGCGAGCACGGCGAGGACCGTGGGCCACCACCAGCCGTCGTGCCGCCAGCGGGTCCGCCGGGCGTCGCTCAGCAGGACGTCGTGCCGGCCGTCGTAGATCCACCAGGACGGCGGGCGCACGCCCAGGCCGACGGCCAGCACGGAACCGCCGAGCACGACCAGCACGAGGCCCACGACGCCGATCACGACACGGTTGACCGACCTCAGCACCGCGCTCACCCCTTCCGTCCGGAACGGCCGACACGCAGCGACAGCGCGAACGGCCGGGCCAGCCCGAGCCCGGTGATCGCGTCGGTCAGCACGGCGTCCAAGTCGGCCCGTACATCGTCGAGTTCACGGAAATGGGACACCGCGCGGACGTCTGCTCCGGTCCGGCTGGTCCGTACGCGCACGGACTGCACGCCCGAGACCTCCATGGCCCGGTCGCGCAGGACCATCGCGGCGGCGGCGCGTCGCAGGCCGGCCCGGACGTCGGCGTGGGTGCGGCGCATCGGCAGCACCTGGCGCAGGCCGGGCGTGAGGGCGAGCACGATCAGCCAGAGGCCGAGGGCGGCGGCGATGCCGGCGCCGACGAGGATCCAGGTGTCGTCCAGGGGCCGCTCGGCGAGCTGCCGGGTCAGTTCGCGGCGCCAGTGCGCGGACGGCCGCTTGGCGCGTACCGCGGTGATGTCGTAGAGCAGGGCGCCCGCGCCGAGGAGCAGCAGGACGGCGACGATGCCCGCGGGGACGCGGCGCGTCGACCAGAAGCGGCGGTCCTTTCCGCCGCCGTCGACCAGGGGGGCGGGACCGCGGTCCGCCACCGGGTCGTAGCCGCCGTGTCCCGGGTCGGTCTCCTTCTCGATGACCGGTAGTCGTTGGGTCGTGCCTTCGGAGCCCTGGGGCTCGCTCATCGCGTCCTCCCCTGTGCCGCGCGGTGTGTCTGTGCCGGATGCAGCCGTTCCACCTGGACGGCGACCTCGGGCACCTCCATGCCCACCAACGCGCGTACCCGCTGAACCACCTGTCGACGCACCTTGAGACAGCGGTCGCCGATGTCGCACGGATAGCCGAGTTCGAGGTGCACGCGCACGCGTGCCGTGTCGTGGTGGACGACCACGGTGGCGTGCGGCGGCGCGGCCTCCGGGGGCAGCGGTCCCAGCACCTCACGGGCCGCCTGGGCGGCGATCTTCGCGACGACCCGGTCGGCGATCCGGGTGGCGCCCCGCTCACCGCGCGGGACGGCCGCCGGGGGTCCGCCGCGCGTGTCGACCGCGCCGTCGCCGCTCACGGGTGTCATCGCCGCCGGTCGTCGCGCGGGCGGAAGAAGTCGCCGAGTTCCAGGTCCCCTTCGAGGAACCGGCCGACGACGAACCCGATGGCGCCCAGGGCGGCCACCAGCAGGAACGCGCCGAACCCGCCGAAGTATCCGGCGAAGCCCAGCGCCATTCCGGCGATCATGCCGACCACGGCCCTGCTCATCCTGCGCTCCTCAGCTCGTACGTCGGCCCGCTGCCCATGGGTTCGTCCGCCGGTCCGGTCACTGGAGCCGGGGTTCCGGTTCCTCGTCCTCCTCGTCGGGCAGTTTCACATCGCTCACCGCGATGTTGACCTCGACGACTTCGAGTCCGGTCATCCGCTCGACGGCCGCGATGACGTTCTCCCGTACGGCCCGGGCGACATCGGCGATCGACACCCCGTAGTCGACGACGATCTCCAGGTCGAGGGCGGTCTGCACCTCGCCGACCTCGGCCTTGACGCCCCGGGACACCGACTTCGACCCGCCGGGCACCCGGTCGCGCACGGCCCCGAAGGTGCGGGACAGCCCGCTGCCCATGGCGTGCACGCCCAGGACGTCCCGGGCGGCCAGCCCGGCGATCTTCTCCACGACCCCGTCGGCGATGGTGGTACGCCCTCTGGACGCCGGGTCGCCGCCGCCGCGCCTGGTGGGGGTCTTGCGGGTCTGCAACGGCTCCCTCTCGCCGTCTGGGTCCTGCGTCCGGTTCCGGTCCGTCATGTCGGTCATCGCCGTACGTCCTTTTCGGTCGTCGTCCTTCGACCACGGTAAGTGCGGTTTCGTTCTGCCGCGCCGGGGATGCGGCAGGCTGGAGGAATGACGGCGGACGCGTGGACGCGAGTGGTACGGCAGCAGTTGGGTCTCGGCAGGCTGCTGCCCCTGGGGGACCGGCGGGACGGCGCGTGGATCACGGAGCGGGCGACCGGGGCCGTGCTGCGGGGCGCGGCGCGGCACGTACGGGGTGTGCGGCCGGGTGCGCTGCGCATCGGGCTCGCCGATCCGGAGGATGTGCGCGAGCCCGCCGTGCCGCCGCCTCCGGGGGCGCTGCCGCCCGGTCCGCTGCGGATCTCGGCCGACTTCGCGGCCGTGGCGACCGAGCCCCTCCCGGAGACCGCGTCCCTGCTGCGGACGGCGCTGGCGACGGCCGCGGCGGAGCGGCTCGGGCTGGTGGTGGCTGAGGTTGATCTACAGGTGACGGGCCTGCTGGACCATATGGACGACATGGACCGTGTGGACGATGCGGATGACGCGGACATCCACATTGACCATGTTGATGACCTCGACCAGCTGGTCAATGTTGATGACGGCGGCGAGTCCCTGATCATCGCAGCCGCGCTCGGCGCCCCGGGCGTGGTCCGGCTGACCGGTGCGCTCGGCGGGCTGGGCCGGGCGGTGCACATCGAGAAGCGGCAGGGCGATGGCTCGTTGCCGCGCCTGCACGCGCGCGTGGAGATCGCCGTACGCGCGGACCACCGGGCCCTGGAGGTGGCCCGTGAGGTCCGCGCGAGGGTCGGCGAGGTGCTGCCGGGTCACCCGACCGTGGCGGTACTTGTCACGAAGGTCGAGTGACCCGCGGCCGGCCGGGCGGCTACTCGCCGACTCCCGCCAGGTCCCGCAGTCGCCGCGCCTGGGCGGCCCGCTCGGCGGCGCGCTGGTCATCGTACGTACGCCCCTGGACGCCCTGGAGCAGCGCCTTGGTCTCGATGAGGGCGTCGCGCGGCGCGGCGAGCAGGGCCGTCGCGAGGTCGCGCACGGCGTCGTCGACCTGGTCGGCGGGCACGGCGATGTTGGCCAGGCCGGTGCTCACCGCTTCCTCGGCCGCGACGAAGCGCCCGGTCGCGCAGATCTCCAGCGCGCGGGCGTAGCCGACGAGGCCCACCAGGGGGTGGGTGCCGGTCAGGTCGGGCACCAGTCCGAGGCTGGTCTCGCGCATGGCGAACTGCACATCGTCGGCGACGACGCGCAGGTCACAGGCGAGGGCGAGTTGGAAGCCGGCTCCGATGGCATGCCCCTGGACGGCGGCGATGGACACGATGTCGCTGCGTCGCCACCAGGTGAAGCCCGCCTGGTACCCGGCGATGGCCTCGTCCAGCTCGGCGTCACCGCTGTGCGCGAGCTCGATGAACGACGGTTCGCCGTCGAAGCCCTCGGGGGTGAACGCCTGCCGGTCGAGTCCGGCCGAGAAGGACTTGCCCTCGGCACGCAGCACCACGACACGGACGGTGCCCGGCAGCGACCGCCCGGCCTCCGCCAACGCCCGCCACAGAGCGGGACTTTGGGCGTTGCGCTTGGCCGGGTTGGTCAGCGTCACCGTGGCGATCGCGTCGTCGACGGTGAGCCGTACGCCGTCCTTGTCGAGTACGGGACCGAGGTCCTTGTCGTCCTGTTCGGGCGAAGCCATGGGGCGCCTCCGATGTGTGCGGTCAACAGAGCAGAGCTAAGTGACTGCACAGTAACCACCCGGCCGGTCAGTCGTCCGACCGGGTGGCCACCATCGAAGCCGATGAAACGCTCGGGGTCAGGCCGAAGCCTTCTTGCCCCGGGTCGCCCCGCCACGCCCACGGAGCGTGACGCCCGACTCACTGAGCATCCGGTGTACGAAGCCATACGAGCGGCCGGTCTCCTCGGCCAGCGCCCGGATGCTCGCACCGGAGTCGTACTTCTTCTTCAGGTCTGCCGCGAGCTTGTCGCGCGCGGCGCCGGTTACCCGGCTGCCCTTCTTCAGAGTCTCGGCCACCCGTGCCTCCTCATGGGAAGTGCGCTCTGGTCTCCTCATGATCACCCCTCAAGGCGTTCATGGCCACCCATTCGGCAAGGTCCGTGAGACAAGGTTTTGACGACAGGAGCGCGTCCCCACAAGCGGAATATGGAATTCCAGACGATCGTGTCCGTACGGCCGAACGAGTTGTTCCGCGAAATACCAGGTCAGAGACGCGGAGCGGCCGAGCCCCTGTCGATAAAGGACTCGGCCGGAAAATTGATGTACGACACACCTCGGTACGAGGAGATCTCACACAGATGGTGGATCACCGGTAGGCCGAATGATCCATACGCCGTGGATCAAGCATTCGATCAAGCCGGTTCGATCAGGCCAGGGCGACGAGATCCGCGTAGTCCGCGCCCCACAGGTCTTCGACGCCGTCCGGCAGCAGGATGATCCGCTCCGGCTGGAGCGCCTCCACCGCGCCCTCGTCGTGGGTGACGAGGACGACGGCGCCCTTGTAGGTGCGCAGCGCCCCGAGGATCTCCTCGCGGCTGGCCGGGTCGAGGTTGTTGGTGGGCTCGTCCAGGAGCAGGACGTTCGCCGAGGACACCACCAGGGTGGCGAGCGCGAGACGGGTCTTCTCGCCGCCGGAGAGGACCCCGGCCGGCTTGTCGACGTCGTCCCCGGAGAACAGGAACGAGCCGAGCGTCTTACGGACCTCGACCAGGTCCAGGTCGGGGGCGGCGGAGCGCATGTTCTCCAGGACCGTGCGCTCCGGGTCGAGGGTCTCGTGCTCCTGGGCGTAGTAGCCGAGCTTGAGGCCGTGGCCCTGGATGACCTCTCCGGTGTCGGGCTTCTCGGCGCCGCCGAGCAGGCGCAGCAGGGTCGTCTTGCCCGCGCCGTTCAGACCGAGGATGACGACGCGCGAACCCTTGTCGATGGCCAGGTCGACGTCGGTGAAGATCTCCAGGGAGCCGTACGACTTCGACAGGCCCTCCGCCATGAGCGGGGTCTTGCCGCAGGGCGAGGGCTCCGGGAAGCGCAGCTTGGCGACCTTGTCGGAGACGCGCACCGCCTCAAGGCCGGCGAGCAGCCGGTCGGCGCGCTTGGCCATGTTCTGCGCGGCGACCGTCTTGGTGGCCTTGGCGCGCATCTTGTCGGCCTGCGAGTGCAGGGCGGCGGCCTTCTTCTCGGCGTTCTGCCGCTCGCGCTTGCGGCGCTTCTCGTCGGCCTCGCGCTGCTGCTGGTAGAGCTTCCAGCCCATGTTGTAGACGTCGATCTGGGCGCGGTTGGCGTCCAGGTAGAACACCTTGTTGACGACGGTCTCGACGAGGTCGACGTCGTGGGAGATCACGATGAAGCCGCCGCGGTACGTCTTCAGGTAGTCGCGCAGCCAGACGATCGAGTCGGCGTCCAGGTGGTTCGTCGGCTCGTCGAGCAGCAGGGTGTCCGCGTCGGAGAACAGGATGCGGGCCAGCTCGATACGGCGGCGCTGACCGCCGGAGAGCGTGTGCAGCGGCTGGCCGAGCACCCGGTCGGGCAGGTTCAGCGCGGCGGCGATGGTGGCGGCCTCGGCCTCGGCGGAGTAGCCGCCCTTGGTGAGGAACTCGGTCTCCTGGCGCTCGTACTGGCGCATGGCCTTGTCGCGGGTGGCGCCGGTGCCGTTGGCGATGCGCTGTTCGTTCTCGCGCATCTTGCGGATCAGGATGTCCAGGCCGCGCGCGGAGAGGATGCGGTCGCGGGCCAGCACGTCGAGGTCGCCGGTGCGGGGGTCCTGCGGTAGATAGCCGACCTCGCCGGAGCGGGTGACGGCGCCGGCGGCGGGCTGGCCCTCGCCGGCCAGGACCTTGGTCAGGGTGGTCTTGCCGGCGCCGTTGCGGCCGACCAGGCCGATGCGGTCGCCCTTGGCGATACGGAAGGTCGCGGACTCGATGAGGACGCGGGCACCGGCGCGCAGTTCGATACCGGAGGCGGAGATCATGGTCAGACTCCAGAGCGGGGTCGTAGGCGGAAGGGGCGGCTGAGGACGTTCCCGCCGTCTAATGCGCGAGGAGAATGGCCATGGGCCAAGTCTAACGGGGCAACGCAAGCGTTTTTCCGGTGCGCGGGTGTGTTCGGCGCCACCAGGAGCGTCCCCCGTTCGGCCGCTCGTCCGGCGCCCCCGCGCGGGCCGCGGGCGAGGATGGGCGCCGGGGGTCCACACGCGCGGAGAGCGGGGCCCATGCAGTTCGACGACGACGCGAATCTGGACACCTCCGAGGTGCAGGACGTGCGCGGCAGCCGGATCCCCGGTGGGCGCGCGACCGTGGGCGGGGGCCTCGCCGGGCTGATCGCGCTGCTCCTGGGGCTGTTCTTCGGCGTCGGCCCCGACAACCTGGGGTTGTCGTCGGGCGGCGACTCACCGGTGGCCACTGCGTCCTCGCTGGCCCAGGTGCAGTCGCCCTGCCGTACCGGGCAGGACGCGAACACCAAGGAGGACTGCCGCATCGTGGCGGTGGTCAACAGCGTGCAGGACTTCTGGGCGCAGGAGTTCCGGCGGCGCAACGGGACGTACACCCGCTCCCCCACGGTCTTCTTCACCGGCCGGGTCGCCACCGCGTGCGGGACGGCGACCTCGGCGGTGGGGCCCTTCTACTGTCCCGGCGACCGGAAGGTCTATCTGGACCTGGGGTTCTTCGACGAACTGCGGACGAAGTTCGGCTCCAGCGGCGGCCCGTTCGCGCAGGCGTACGTCGTGGCCCACGAGTACGGGCACCACGTGCAGGACCTGCTCGGCACGCTCGGCCGGGCACAGGACGGGCGGACCGGCGCGAACAGCAACGCGGTGAGGGTGGAGCTTCAGGCGGACTGCTACGCGGGCGTCTGGGCGCACCACGCGACGACCACGAAGGACGAATCGACCGGGCGGCCGTTGATCACCAGCCTCACCGACGCCGACATCCGGGACGGTCTGGACGCGGCGGCGGCCGTGGGCGACGACCGGATCCAGGAGCGGTTCCAGGGCCGGGTGACGCCGGAGACCTGGACGCACGGGTCGGCGGCGCAGCGGCAGCAGTGGTTCCACCAGGGCTACCGGACCGGGGACATGGCGCGGTGCGACACCTTCCGCTGACGGCCGGGACGCCGGTTCGCGGGGCGTTGTCAGTGGCGGGTGCAAGACTTGCCGAAAGCGATCGAAGCATCGGAAAAACAGCGAAAGCACACGGGACCTGACAACACCTGACACAAGGAAGTGATCGGCATGGCAGCCAAGGACAGCGAGCGTCCCAGCATCTACCCGTCCCTGCTCTACACGGACGCGAAGGCGGCGATCCGGCAGCTCACGGAGGCCTTCGGCTTCACCGCGCTCGCGGTGTACGAGGGCGAGGACGGCTCGGTGATGCACGCCGAACTGGCGCAGGGCAACGGCGCGTTGATGCTCGGCTCCAAAGGCCGGGGCGGCCGTTTCGACGAGGCGATGAAGAGCGCGGGACCCGCCGGGGTGTACATCGTCGTGGACGACGTCGACGCCCACCACCGACGGGCCGCGGAGCACGGCGCGGAGATCCTGATGCCCCCGACGGACCAGGACTACGGCTCCCGGGACTACATGGCCCGGGACATCGAGGGCAACATCTGGAGCTTCGGCACCTACGCCCCGGAGATACCGGGGCCGGCGGGCGCCTGACCCCGGGGCCGGCTATCCCCCGGTGTGCACCTGGAAGGCGGCCCGGCGTACGGCCTTGGCGAGCGCCGGGTCGGGGTGCGCGGCGGCGAGCGCGACCAGGACCTGCACGGTGCGCGGGTGTCCTACGGCGCGGACCTCGTCGAGGAGCATGGGGACGGTCGGCTGGATCGCGGACTCCAGGTGGCGCACGAGCAGCGGGGCCTCCCCGTGGTCGGCGACCGCGGCGGCGGTGTCGACCCACATCCAGGTGGCCTCTTCGCGGGTGAGGACCTCGTGGGCGTCCTCCGGGTCGATCCCGTCGTGCTCCGCGAGCCACAGCAGGGCGTACGGCCGCAGTGTCGCCTCGTCCACCGCCGCGCGGACGTCGGGCTCGGCGGGGGCGCCGACGACGCGCAGCGCCTCGAACGCGAGGCCGCGCAGCAGGGCGTCCTCGCCGCGGGCGGCGTCGATCAGCTGGCCGACCGCGCTGCCCACGGTGCGGGCGGCGAGCCAGGCGCGGTACTCGGCGCGGGCGGCGTTCGGGCGGAGCTGGGAGCAGCCGCGGAGCATGTCCTCGGCGGACTGCTCGATGTTCCCGGCCGGGCTCTGCGCGGCCACGCAGATCTGCTCCAGCTTGACCCAGACCGCCCAGCTGCCGAGCGGGGTGAGGGTGGCCTGGGCGTCGCCGTAGGTGAGGGCACCGACGGAGGCGAGGGCGTGCAGGGCCCAGTCGAGGAGCGGGTCGAGCGGGGCGTCGGTGGCGGCCGGCGGCTGCTGGACCGGCTCGGGCTGCGGGCCGTAGGGGATCTCGCAGCGCTCGGTGCGCAGTTCGGTGACGCGCTGGCCGAGGAGGTCGAGGAGCTGGGCGACGGGGACGGGTCCGGCGGACAGCTGGAGGAAGGAGAGCACCTGGGGCATGGCCGAGACGACCTCGGCGACGGCTGAGGGCTCGTGCTCCCGGGGCTCCGGGTGGGCGAGCGACCAGGCGTCGAAGAGGGCGACCCAGCCGCGCAGTACGGCGCTGTCGTCGCGGTCCCAGGCGCGCAGCCGCCAGCCGGGGCGGGCGCTGTCTCCGTGCACCTCGACGAGGCCGGCGAGGCGGGCGGTGTCCCAGTCGGCTCGGACTTGAGCAGGGGTCAGGCCCAGGTCCGCGGCCGCGAGTTCGGCGGTCGCTTGGGAGAGAGTTCCTTTGCCGTCGGGGCTCGCGCCGTCACGGCCGGGTCCTAGTGCGGCGTCGGCCCAGTGGGCGACGCGGGCCGCTCCGGCCAGGCCGGAGCGTGCCATTCTGGCCAGTTCCGCGGGGGCCGGTGTGCCCTCCGGAGGACGGGGCGCGGGGCGGCGCGAGCGCCGCTGGTTCATCGCTCGGGGGGCGGCGGCCAGGGGTCGCGGGCGGACGAGTCGAAGCCTGGAGTCGCGCGGGATACGGGACGTCACGGGTGCAGTCTTCCGGTTGACGGTCCGAAAACCCAAACGGAATGCCGCGGCGGGCGACGGGGAGGGCCGGAGCAGGGGGTCCCGAGGGCTGCTGGGGACCGGGATCAGGCCAGTGGTAGAGGGCTAAACGGAAGCTCGGAGGGGGTGGAGCGGTGCGTGGGGTGGTGCGTGGACCGGTGGATGGGCCGGTACGTGAAGCGGGGCGCGAAGCGGTGCGTGGGCAGGGGCCGCATCGGCGGGGTCAGGACGCGCGGTCACATCAGGGGGGTCAGGAAGCGGCGCAGGATCTCCTCGTAGGCGGCCGGGTCGGCGTTCCACATGGCGCCGTGCGGGGCGGGGGCGACCGGCTGGAGGGTGATCAGGTCGGGGCGGCGGGCGGCGAGGCGGCGGGAGTGGGACCAGGGGGCGACGGTGTCGTCGGGCCCGTGGAAGATCAGGGTCGGGACGGTGAGCCGGGCGGGGTCGGCCGCCTCGGCGATGCGGTCGCCGTGCAGACCCGTGCGGCCCTGCGCGGCGCGGACCGCGAGCGGCAGCAGCGCGCCCGGAGTGTGCCGGGCGGTGGCCAGCGCGCGGAGCGTCGTCTCCCAGTCCAGCACCGGCGAGTCCAGCACCAGGCCCGAGACGCGGTCGCGCATCCCGGAGTGGGCGGCGGCGCGCAGCGCCATGGTGGCGCCGGTGGACCAGCCGTACAGGACGACGTGCTCGGCGCCGTAGCGCACGGCGTAGCGGATCGCGGCGTCCAGGTCGCGCCACTCGGTCTCGCCGAGGTGGCCCAGGCCGTCGGGGTTGCGGGGCGCGCCGAGGTCGCCGCGGTAGGCGAGGGCGAGCACCGGGAAGCGGTGTCGGTGCAGGAACTCCATGACGTTCAGGGCGAGTTCGCGGGTGGTGCCCAGGCCGTGCACCGCGATCACCCAGGTACTGCGCGCTCCGGGTACGAACCACGCGGGCAGGGAGCCGAGTTCGCCGGGGATGTCGATGTCGGCGTGGTCGAGGCCGAGGGCGGCGCTCGGGTCGCCGATGTGGAGGTTGGGGGTGAGCCACACCTTGTCGCGGGGGTGCAGGGTGCCGTGGGTGACGCGCTCCAGCCGGCGTACGACGGTGTCGGCGGAGGGGGCCGCGCTGTCGACGACTGGGCCGACGACCGCGTGGGAGCCGTCACCGGCGAGGCCGTAGACACCCGGCCGCAGGGAGGCCAGGTCCCGGGTGAGGGTGATCTGCCCGGCGGCGGTGGCGTGCACCGTGAGCCGGGGTTCGGTCGGCAGCGGACGGCCGGGCGGTGCCTTCAGCGCGGCGTCGCTGGCGTAGCGGCCGGCGGCGACGCCCACCGCACCGGCCGCGAGGGCCACGGAGACGGCCGCGGCCGTCGCTTTGACTGTGCGCACCGCTCCAGTGTCCCGGCGGACCCGGCCACCGGCCAGCCGGAGGAGGCACGGGGGTGGGCCGGAGGCCGGGGAGAGCGGGCGTGGGGAGAGTCGGCGTGGGGAGGGTGCAGTGGGGGGGAAGGTGCGGTGGGGGGAAGGTGCGGTGGGGGGCCGTCGGGCGGTTTGGGCGGCGCCGGCCGCCCTGTCAGTCCTGCCGGCCCTGGCCGCCCTGTCAGCCGGGGCAGTCCTGCCAGCCCCGTGAGCCCTTCCCGGTTCGGCGGATCCCGCCAGCCCTGTCAGTGCCGCTGGCCCCGCCAGTCCCGGGAGCCTTCCTGGTTCGGTCGCCCCCGCCAGTCCCGCCAGCCAGCCGAAGGCCCGCCCCGGTCAGCCCTGCCGACACCGCCAGCCCCGCGAACCGCCCCGGTTCGATCGCCCCCGCCAGCACTAGCGGTCCCGCCAGTCCCGCCAGCAAACCGAAGCCCAACCCGGTCAGCCCTCCCCTCGACCGACCTCAGCGCCACCGCCCCGGTGAGCATCCCCGCCAGCCCTTCCCCGCCAGCCCTCGGGCCCTCCCCTCGCTCACCCCGCCGGCCCTCTCGACCCCACGCACCCCACGCACCCCGCTCACCCCCGCTGCCCATACCCCCGCAACCGCTTCCCCGCCTCCGCCACCTGCTCCCCCGACAGCAGCGTCGGCGACAGCCCGGGTACCGACGACGCCGTCAGCCACAGGCGGCACATCCACTCCAGCTGGGCCGTGCGGTCGTAGGCCTGGTCCAGGGAGGTGCCGTAGGCGATCGTGCCGTGGTTCTGGAGGAGGCAGGCGGAGCGGTCGGTGAGGGCACGGAGCATGTTCTCGGCCAGCTCCTCCGTGCCGTAGGTCGCGTACGCGGCGACCCTGACCGGGCCGCCGAGGGCGCCGGACATGTAGTGGATGGAGGGGAGTTCGGGGACGAGGGTCGAGACGGCCGTCGCGTGGACGGCGTGGGTGTGGACGACCGCGCGGGCGTCGGTGTCGCGGTACACGGCGAGATGCATGGGCAGTTCGCTCGTCGGGAGCAGGGTGCCGAGGACCTGTCGGCCGTCGAGGTCGACACCGACCGTGTCGTCGGACGTCAGCCGGTCGTAGGGGACGCCCGACGGGGTGACCAGGACGATGTCGCCGACGCGCGCCGAGACGTTCCCGGAGGTGCCGACCACCAGGCCGTCGGTGACCGTCCGGCGGGCCGTGACGACGAGTTCGTCCCAGGCGCTCGCCTCCTCGGGGCGCACCCGCCTGCGCCACGGCTCCCCCACAGCCTCCACGGACTCCACTCCCTCCAGACCGCCCCGCTCGCCTCGGTCTCCCCGCCCTCCCCGCTCGCCCTGCCCGCCCCGCTCGTCCCGCCGCCGCTCAGCCATGCCGTGATCCTGCCAGCCGGTTCCTCAACACGCGCTCGGACTGGAGCACTTCAGGCCGGAAGCCGCGCACCCAAACAGGTACATATGGGCAACCAGCACCCATTCACGCACTCCGCATCGCATACAACCCGCACGACGGAAAGCGCGGCCACCACAACCCGACCAAGCACAAGGCCAGCAACCCAAGCAGACCGCCAAAGAAGCCCACCCCGGAGTTACCGGCCCGTACAGACACCCCAGAGACCCCCTTAGTTCATCTTCCGTTCATCCAGGTTGCCTACGGTCAACGCGCCAATGACCTCGAACGATTGCCTGGGTAAATGGAAAGCTTCTCGCTGATTCTCGCGATTGTGGTGGTCACCGCACTCGCGTTCGATTTCACGAACGGTTTCCACGACACCGCCAACGCGATGGCCACCACCATCTCGACCGGTGCGCTCAAGCCCAAGGTCGCGGTGGCCATGTCGGCCACCCTCAACCTGGTGGGCGCGTTTCTCTCCGTGGAGGTCGCCAACACGATCTCCAAGGGTCTTGTCGACGAGAGCGGCATCCGTCCCGAGGTCATCTTCGCCGCCCTGGTCGGCGCGATCCTCTGGAACCTGGTGACCTGGCTCGTCGGCCTGCCGTCCAGTTCCTCGCACGCCCTGATGGGCGGTCTGATCGGCGCCACCATCGCCTCCGCCGGGACCGGCGCGGTCCACGGCGACGTCCTGGTCACCAAGGTGCTGCTGCCCGCGGTGGCCGCCCCGATCGTCGCGGGTGTCGCGGCGATGCTCGCCACCAGGTTCTCGTACGCGCTGAGCCGCGGCGCGGACGGCAAGGCCGCCGACAAGGGCTTTCGCGTCGGCCAGATCGCCTCGGCCGGCCTGGTCTCACTGGCCCACGGCACGAACGACGCGCAGAAGACGATGGGCATCATCACCCTCGCGCTGATCGCCGGCGGTTCCATCGCCCCCGACTCGGACCCGCCCACCTGGGTCATCCTCTCCGCGGGCCTCGCCATCGCGATGGGCACCTACATCGGCGGCTGGCGCATCATCCGCACGATGGGCAAGGGCCTGACCGACCTCCGGCCCCAGCAGGGCTTCGCCGCCCAGACCAGTGCCGCCGCGGTCATCCTGGCCTCCTCGCACATCGGCTTCTCGCTCTCCACCACGCACGCCGTCTCCGGCTCCGTGATGGGCGCGGGCCTCGGCCGCAAGGGCGGTGTCGTCCGCTGGTCGACCGCCACCCGGATGTTCGTCGCCTGGGGTCTGACGCTGCCGGCCGCCGCGCTGGTCGGCGCGCTCGCCGAGTCCGTGACCGACCTCGGCGACTGGGGCACCGCGTTGGTGGCCGTCTTCCTGGTCGCCTCCAGCGCCGGCATCTGGCTGCTCTCCCGCCGCCAGGTGGTCGACGCCTCGAACGTCAACGAGTTCGAGGAGCCGGCCGGTGTGGTCACCGCGGCCATCGCCGCCGTCACCCCGCCCCCGTCCGTCGCCCTCTCCGAGGGCCTCACCGCGACGATCCCCTCGCCGCCCGTGAGCCCCGCCCCCGCCTCCGCGGCGCCCGACACGGCCACCCCGCCGGCCGCCGCGGTCTGAGTCCTCGAACCCCGTCGGCAGGAACCAGCAGGAACCAGAAGGAACGAATCAGCATGGACATCGACTGGGCAGCCCTCGGCTCCGTCTTCGGCGTCAGCCTCGTGGTCACCGTGGCCCTCGTGGCCGTCTTCACCCTCGGCATCACCGCCCTCTCGCGCCGCGAACGGGCCACCGCCCAGGGCGACTCCGCGACCCTCGCCCTGACCGGCGCGTACGCCTGCTTCGCGGCCTGCGTGGCGGCGGTGGCGTACGGGATCTACATCATCGTGGCCTGACCGGCCGCCAGTTGGACCCACGTGGGGTGCGGGACGGACACCGTCCCGCACCCCACGTGCGCGTGGCCCCTCCGACGCCCCGCGTGTGGGCCTCAGCACACTCCTCCCCCGCAGGTCAACGGCAAGTTGACGCCCCTTCCAACCCCGTGGTGGACTGCCGGGGCCATGTACGGCGGCAGGAGAGGAAGCCGGTGCGAATCCGGCGCGGTCCCGCCACTGTCACCGGGGTAGACAACCCCGGGAGCCAGGAACTCTCACCGCCGGTCTCGTCGAACCAGGGCGTGGACACCCTGAGTGAGGACATATCGCCATGCTCGGCTGCCGTTCGAGGTCCCGTACCAGCTCAGCGAACGCCCCAGCGACCGCCCCAGTGTCCGACTCGGCGACCGTAGCGACCGGCTGAGCCGATGCGTGCCGATCGCGTCTTCGCGTACGGCGCCGCCGCCGGCCTCCTCGGTGACCATCTGCTCGGCGATCCCCGCCGCGGTCATCCGGTCGCCGCGTTCGGCCGCGCCGCCGGTGCCGTGGAACAGCTGCTGTGGCGCGACCACCGAGGCTGGGGCGCCCTGCACACCGCCGTGTGCGTGGGCGGCGCCGTCTCCCTCGCCACCGTGGCCACTTCGGCCCTACGACCGTCCCGTACGGCCTCTGCCGCCCTCACCGCCGCCGCCACCTGGGCGGTCGTCGGCGGGACCTCCCTCGCGCGCGAGGCCGGGATCGTCGGCCGGGCGCTGGAGGCCGGTGACATCGAGGCCGCCCGCGCCCGGCTCCCGCACCTGTGCGGGCGCGACCCGCAGGCCCTCGACGCGGACGGGATCGCCCGCGCCGTAGTCGAGTCCGTGGCCGAGAACACCTCCGACGCGGTGGTGGGCGCCCTGGTGTGGGGCGGTGTCGCGGGTGTCCCGGGTCTGCTCGGCTTCCGGGCCGTGAACACCCTGGACGCCATGGTCGGGCACAAGTCGGCCAAGTACCGCCGCTACGGCTGGGCTTCGGCCCGTCTCGACGACGTGGCCGGCTGGCCCGGCGCCCGCCTCACCGCCGTCCTCGCGACGCTCGCGGGCGACGACCCGCGCGGAGCGGTACGCGCCTGGCGCACCGACGCCCGCCGGCACCCGAGCCCCAACGCCGGTCCCGTGGAGGCCTCCTTCGCGGGCGCCCTCGGCGTACGGCTGGGCGGCACGCTCTCCTACGGCGGCCGGGTCGAGCACCGGCCCGTGCTCAACGGCGCCGGCCGGGCCGTCGCCGTGGCGGACATCGACCGAGCCGTACGGCTGTCCCGGCGCGTCGGCTGGCTCGCGCTCGGGGTCAGTGTCGCCGGGCGGCTGCTGCTGAAGGGACCCAAGTCATGAGCGGCGGCGGGCTGTTGGTCGCGGGCACCACCTCGGACGCCGGGAAGAGCGTCGTCACCGCCGGGATCTGCCGGTGGCTGGTGCGGCAGGGCGTGAAGGTCGCGCCGTTCAAGGCGCAGAACATGTCGCTGAATTCGTTCGTGACGCGCGAGGGTGCCGAGATCGGCCGGGCGCAGGCCATGCAGGCGCAGGCCTGCCGGATCGAGCCGACCGCGCAGATGAACCCGGTCCTCCTCAAGCCGGGCGGCGACCGCAGCAGTCAGGTCGTGCTCATGGGGAAGCCCGTGGGCGAGATGAGCGCGCGCGGCTACCACGGTGGCCGGCAGGAGGCGCTGCTCGGCACCGTGCTGGACTGCCTGGCCGAGTTGCGGGGCACGTATGACGCGGTGATCTGTGAGGGGGCCGGCAGTCCGGCCGAGATCAATCTGCGCCGGACCGACATCGTCAACATGGGGATCGCCCGGAACGCCGGACTCCCCGTACTGGTCGTCGGGGACATCGACCGCGGCGGTGTCTTCGCCTCCTTCTTCGGGACCGTCGCGCTGCTCTCCCCCGAGGACCAGGCGCTCGTCGCCGGGTTCCTCGTCAACAAGTTCCGGGGCGATGTCTCGCTCCTGGAGCCGGGGTTGGAGATGCTGCGCGGTCTCACCGGGCGGCGTACGTACGGTGTGCTGCCGTTCCGGCACGGGCTCGGGATCGACGAGGAGGACGGGCTCCGGATCTCGCTGCGCGGGACCGTCCGCGAGTCCAGCACCGCGCCGCCGGTCGGCGCGGACGTGCTGCGGGTCGCGGTCTGCGCGATCCCCCTCATGTCCAACTTCACCGACGTGGACGCGCTGGCCGCCGAACCGGGCGTGCTCGTGCGGTTCGTGGACCGGCCCGAGGAGTTGGCCGACGCCGATCTCGTCGTGATCCCGGGGACCCGGGGCACGGTGAAGGCGCTGGAGTGGCTGCGGGAGCGCGGCCTCGCGGACGCGATCGTCCGCCGGGCCGCCGAGCACCGGCCCGTCCTCGGCATCTGCGGCGGCTTCCAGATCCTCGGCGAGCACATCGACGACGAGGTCGAGAGCCGGCGGGGGCAGGTCGACGGTCTCGGGGTATTGCCCCTAAGGGTCCGGTTCGCCCCCGAGAAGATCCTTACCCGGCCGGAGGGGAGGGCACTCGGGGAGCGGGTCGAGGGATACGAGATTCATCACGGGGTCGCCGAAGTCACCGGCGGGGACGCCTTCTTGGACGGCTGCCGGGTCGGTCAGACCTGGGGCACCCACTGGCACGGCTCGCTGGAGTCGGACGGGTTCCGGCGGGCCTTCCTGCGCGAGGTGGCCGCCGCCGCGGGGCGCCGGTTCGTGCCGGCCGCCGACACCTCGTTCGCCGGGCTGCGCGAGGAGCAGCTCGACCGGCTCGGCGACCTCATCGAACAGCACGCGGACACGGACGCGCTGTGGCGGCTCATCGAGTCCGGCGCGCCACAAGGACTGCCTTTCATTCCACCGGGAGCGCCCGCATGAGCACAGTGTTGTTGTTGTCGACCGCCGACACGGATCTGCTGGCGGCCCGTGCCTCCGGCGCCGGGTACCGGATCGGCAACCCGTCCCGCGTGGACGCCGTCGAGGAGCTGCCCGCGCTCCTCGCAGGGGCGGACATCGCCGTCGTACGACTGCTCGGCGGCAAGCGCGCCTGGGAGGACGGGCTCGCCGCGCTCAAGGCCTCGGGCGTCCCGACCGTGCTGCTGGGCGGGGAGACGGTCCCCGACGCGGAGTTGATGGCCGAGTCGTCGGTACCGGCGGGTGTGGTGGCCGAGGCGCTGCGGTATCTGGTCGAGGGCGGTCCGGACAACCTCACCGAACTCGCCCGCTTCCTCTCCGACACCGTGCTGCTCACCGGCGAGGGCTTCGAAGAGCCGCGGAAAATGCCGGAGTTCGGGGTGCACGGCGAGCGTGCCGTCGTCGAGGGCCGACCCACGGTCGGCGTGCTCTTCTACCGGGCGCACCAACTCTCCGGCAACACCGGCTTCGTGGACACCCTGTGCGAGCAGATCGAGGCGAAGGGCGCCAACGCCCTTGCCGTGTACTGCGGTTCGCTGCGCGGTGCCGACCCCGGGCTCTACGACATCCTCGGACGGGCGGACGCGCTGGTCGCCACCGTTCTCGCGGCGGGCGGTGCGCACGCCTCGCAGGCCTCGGCCGGCGGTGACGAGGAGGCCTGGGACATCGGCGCCCTGGCCGACCTCGACGTGCCGGTGCTGCAAGGGCTTTGCCTTACGTCGTCGCGTGCGGCCTGGGACGGGTCCGACGCCGCCCTCTCCCCCATGGACGCGGCGATGCAGGTCGCGATCCCGGAGTTCGACGGGCGACTGATCACCGTCCCGTTCTCCTTCAAGGAGCAGGGTCCGGACGACGTCCCGGTCTACGTCGCCGACCCCGAGCGGGCCGCGCGGGTCGCCGGGATCGCCGTACGGCACGCGAAGTTGAAGTACAAGCCGAACGCCGAGAAGAAGCTCGCGCTGGTCTTCACCGCCTATCCGACCAAGCACTCGCGGGTCGGCAACGCGGTCGGTCTCGACACCCCCGCCTCGGCGATCCAGGTGCTGGACGCGCTGCGGGACGCCGGGTACGGGGTCGACGGACACCCGGACAACGGCGACGAGTTGATCCACCGGCTCATCAACGCCGGTGGCCACGACGTGGAATGGCTCACCGAGGAGCAACTCGCCGCCGCGCCCGCGCGGGTGCCGCTCGCGGATTACCAGGCGTGGTTCGACAAGCTCGAACCGGCGCTCAGGCAGGGCATGGTGGACGCGTGGGGCGAGCCGCCGGGCAGTCTCTACGTCGACGGCGACGACATCGTGCTGGCGTCCCTCCAGTTCGGGAACGTCGTCGTCATGATCCAGCCGCCGCGCGGTTTCGGCGAGAACCCGATCGCGATCTACCACGACCCGGACATGCCGCCGTCGCACCACTACATGGCCGCGTACCGCTGGCTGGACAACAGCTTCGGCGCGGACGCGATCGTCCACATGGGCAAGCACGGCACGATGGAATGGCTGCCCGGCAAGGGACTTGGGCTGAGCGGTGGCTGCGCGCCGGACGCCGTGCTCGGTGAACTCCCGCTGATCTACCCGTTCATCGTGAACGACCCGGGCGAGGGCACCCAGGCCAAGCGGCGCGGGCACGCCACGGTCGTCGACCACCTGGTGCCGCCGATGGCACGCGCCGACACCTACGGCGACCTGGCGAAGCTGGAGCAACTCCTCGACGAGTACGCCCTGGTGTCCGACCTGGACCCGGCGAAGGCACCGGCCGTGCGGGCGCAGATCTGGACGCTGGTGAAGGCGGCCGAGCTGCACCACGACCTGCATGTGGACGACCAGCCGGACGACGCGGCGTTCGACGAGTTCGTGATGCACATCGACGGCTATCTGTGCGAGATCAAGGACGTGCAGATCCGCGACGGTCTGCACATCCTGGGCGGCGGCCCGGTCGGCGAGGCGCGGGTGAACCTCGTGCTGGCCGTACTGCGCGCCTCGCAGGTGTGGGGCGGGCAGGCCAACGCGCTGCCCGGACTGCGGGCCTCGCTGGCGGAGCATTTCGGCCTGGTCGAGAAGGAGTTGCTGGCCGAGCCGGGCGCGCCCGTGAAGGCTCCGGTGGAGCTGACGGACCTCGTGGCGGGTCCGGCGCGTTCGGCCGCCGACGCGATCGATCTGCTGGAGCAGCTGTGCCGCCGGTTCGCGGAGGGCATGGAGTCCCAGGAGTGGGAGGTCACGGCCGTCCCGGCGCTGGTCCGTGCCGTCGTCGGCACCGAACTCCCGGACGCGGTGGCGGTGTTGGAGTTCGCCTGCACCGAGGTGGTGCCACGGCTCGCCCGCACCACGGACGAGATCGACCACATCCTGAAGGCGCTGGACGGCGGTTACGTCCCGGCGGGCCCGTCCGGGTCCCCGACCCGCGGTCTGGTCAACGTCCTGCCGACCGGCCGGAACTTCTACTCGGTCGACCCCAAGGCCATTCCGTCCAGGCTGAGTTGGGAGGTCGGCCAGTCGCTGGCGGACTCGCTCGTGCAGCGCTACCTCCAGGACAACGGCGAGTTCCCCAAGTCGGTGGGCCTCACGGTGTGGGGTACTTCCGCGATGCGCACCCAGGGCGACGACATCGCCGAGATCCTCGCGCTGCTGGGCTGCCGCCCGGTCTGGGACGACGCCTCGCGCCGGGTCACCGGCTTCGAGGTGGTCCCCGTCACGGAGTTGGGCCGCCCGCGCATCGACGTCACGGTGCGGATCTCCGGCTTCTTCCGGGACGCGTTCCCGCACGTCGTCGGGCTGATCGACGACGCGGTACGGGCCGTGGCCGAGCTGCCGGAACCCCCGGAGTCCAACTACGTCCGCGCGCACGCCGACGAGGACACCGCCGAGCACGGCGACCGCCGTCGCGCCACGGCCCGTATCTTCGGCTCCAAGCCGGGCGCGTACGGCGCCGGTCTGCTGCCGCTGATCGACGCCCGGAACTGGCGCAGCGACGCGGACCTCGCCGAGGTGTACGCGGTGTGGGGCGGCTACGCCTACGGGCGCGGCCTCGACGGGCGGGCGGCGCGCGGGGACATGGAGACGGCGTTCCGCCGCATCGCCGTGGCGGCGAAGAACGTCGACACCCGCGAGCACGATCTCGTGGACGCCGACGACTACTTCCAGTACCACGGCGGCATGGTCGCCATGGTCCGCCATCTGACGGGCACGAGCCCCGAGGCATACGTCGGCGACTCCGCCACCCCCGACCAGGTCAAGACCCGCACCCTGGGCGAGGAGACGCACCGCGTCTTCCGCGCCCGCGTGGTCAACCCCCGCTGGATGGCGGCGATGCGACGCCACGGCTACAAGGGGGCCTTCGAGATGGCGGCGACGGTCGACTACCTCTTCGGCTACGACGCGACGGCCGGGGTCGTGGACGACTGGATGTACGAGAAGTTGTCGGCCGAGTACGTATTCGACGCGGAGAACCAGGACTTCATGCGGAAGTCCAACCCGTGGGCGCTGCGCGGCATCACCGAACGGCTCCTCGAAGCCGCCGAACGCGGTCTGTGGGCCGAGCCGGACGCGGACACGCTGGAGCGGCTGCGGGCCACCTATCTGGAGCTCGAAGGCGACCTGGAGGGCGACGACCAGTGACAACTCCCTTTCCGTTCACGGCCGTTGTCGGCCAGGACGATCTGCGGCTCGCGCTGCTGCTGAACGCCGTGTCGCCGGCGGTCGGCGGGGTGCTGGTGCGCGGCGAGAAGGGCACCGCCAAGTCGACGGCCGTGCGCGCCCTTTCGGCGCTGCTGCCCGAGGTCGCCGTCGTTCCCGGCTGCCGTTTCTCCTGCGACCCCGCGGCCCCCGACCCGGCCTGCCCGGACGGACCGCACGAGGCCGGAACCGGCACCGAACGCCCGGCGCGCATGGTCGAGTTGCCGGTCGGTGCCTCCGAGGACCGGCTCGTCGGCGCGCTCGACATCGAGCGGGCGCTCGCCGAGGGCGTCAAGGCCTTCGAGCCGGGCCTGCTGGCCGACGCGCACCGCGGCATCCTCTACGTCGACGAGGTCAACCTCCTCCACGACCACCTGGTCGACCTGCTGCTGGACGCGGCGGCGATGGGCGCCTCCTACGTCGAACGCGAGGGTGTCTCCGTGCGGCACGCCGCCCGCTTCCTGCTCGTCGGCACCATGAACCCCGAAGAGGGCGAACTGCGCCCGCAGTTGCTCGACCGCTTCGGCCTCACCGTGGAGGTCGCCGCCTCCCGGGAGCCCGACCAGCGGGTCGAGGTCGTACGGCGCAGGCTGGCCTACGACGACGATCCGGCCGGTTTCGCCGGGCGCTGGGCGGGCGAGGAGTCCGCCGTGCGGGCCCGGATCGTCGCCGCGCGGGCCCTGTTGCAGTCCGTGCGGCTGGGCGACGGGGCGCTGCGGCAGATCGCGGCGACCTGTGCCGCCTTCGAGGTCGACGGGATGCGCGCCGACATCGTGATGGCGCGGACGGCGACCGCGCTGGCCGCGTGGGCCGGGCGGACGGACGTGCTCGCCGAGGACGTCCGGCAGGCCGCGCTGCTCGCGCTGCCGCACCGCAGGCGGCGAAATCCCTTCGACGCGCCGGGACTTGACGAGAACAAGCTCGACGAGACGCTCGAAGAGTTCGCCGAGCAGGAGCAGGAGCAGGAGCAGGACCAAGAGCAGGGACAGGAGCCGGAGCCCGAGGACGACGATCCGGGGCCGGACGGGGGTCCCGACGGTCCCGGTGGTGGCGGGCAGCAGCCGCCCGGGCCGGACTCCGAGGGGCCCCAGGGCGGTGACACGGGCGCGCGGCCCGAGGCCGGTGAGGGCGGGGAGCCGCGGCCTTCCGGCTCCGCCGAGCAGCAGCCCGTACGGGCCTCCGAGCCCTTCCGCACCAAGGTGCTGAGCGTGCCGGGCATCGGTGAGGGTGCCGCCGGGCGGCGTTCGCGGGCGCGCACCGAGCACGGGCGGACCACCGGGGCCCGGCGGCCTCAAGGGGCGCTCACCAAGCTGCACTTGGCGGCGACCGTGCAGGCGGCGGCGCCGCATCAGCTGGCGCGCGGACGGGCCGGGCGCGGGCTGGTGGTGCGGCGGGACGATCTGCGGCAGGCGACGCGGGAGGGGCGTGAGGGCAACCTCGTGCTGTTCGTCGTGGACGCCTCCGGGTCGATGGCGGCCCGGCAGCGGATGAGCGCGGTGAAGGGCGCCGTACTGTCGCTGCTGCTGGACGCGTATCAGCGGCGGGACAAGGTGGGGCTGGTGACCTTCCGGGGGTCGGCCGCCGATGTCGCGCTGCCGCCGACGTCCTCGGTGGACGCCGCGGCCGTACGGCTGGAGTCGTTGCCGACCGGTGGGCGGACGCCGCTGGCGGCCGGGCTGCTCAAGGCGCGGGACGTGCTGCGGGTGGAGCGGCTGCGGGATCCCGCGCGGCGGGCGCTGGTGGTCGTGGTGACCGACGGGCGGGCCACCGGTGGTCCGGAGCCGGTCGCGCTGGCCGGGCGGGCGGCGCGGCTGTTCGCGGCCGACGGGGTGGCCTCGGTGGTCGTGGACTGCGAGTCGGGGCCCGTACGGCTGGGCCTGGCCGGGCAGTTGGCCGGTGAGCTGGAGGGTACGGCGGTGACGCTCGACGAGTTGCGGGCCGATTCGATCGCCGGTCTGGTCAAGGACGTGCAGAGGAGGGCCGCGTAGTGCCGCAGGGACAGCCGAGTGTCGTACCGGACGACGGTCTGACGACCCGTCAGCGTCGGAATCGTCCGCTGGTCGTGGTGCACACCGGGATCGGCAAGGGCAAGTCCACCGCCGCGTTCGGGCTGGCGTTGCGCGCCTGGAACCAGGGGTGGCCGATCGGGGTGTTCCAGTTCGTCAAGTCGGCGAAGTGGAAGGTCGGCGAGGAGAACGCGCTGCGGGTGCTGGGGGCTTCCGGCGAGGGCGGGTCGGTCGACTGGCACAAGATGGGCGAGGGCTGGTCGTGGGTCCAGCGCGACTCCCAGATGGACAACGAGGAGAAGGCCCGCGAGGGCTGGGAGCAGGTCAAGCGGGACCTGGCCGCCGAGACGTACAAGCTGTACGTGCTCGACGAGTTCGCCTATCCGATGCACTGGGGGTGGGTCGACACGGACGAGGTCGTGTCCGTGCTGCGGGACCGGCCGGGCACCCAGCACGTGATCATCACGGGGCGCAACGCACCTGAGAAACTGGTCGACTTCGCCGATCTCGTGACCGACATGTCGAAGGTCAAGCACCCGATGGACACGGGGCAGAAGGGGCAGAGGGGCATCGAGTGGTGATGTCTTCCGTGCCTCGGCTGGTCATCGCCGCGCCCTCCTCGGGCAGCGGCAAGACCACCGTCGCCACGGGCCTGATGGCCGCGTTCACCGCGCGGGGGCTCGCCGTGTCCCCGCACAAGGTGGGGCCGGACTACATCGACCCCGGGTACCACGCGCTCGCCACCGGGCGGGTGGGGCGGAACCTCGACGCGTACCTGTGCGGGCCGGAGTCGATCGGTCCGCTGTTCGCGCACGGCGCGCGCGGGTGCGGGCTCGCCGTCGTCGAGGGCGTGATGGGCATGTACGACGGGGCCGCGGGCGAAGGGGAGTTGGCGTCCACGGCCCAGGTGGCGAAGCTGCTGCGGGCGCCGGTCGTGCTGGTCGTCGACGCGTCCTCGCAGTCCCGGTCGGTCGCCGCGCTGGTGCACGGGTTCGCGTCCTGGGACCCGGAGGTGCGGGTCGGGGGCGTGATCCTCAACAAGGTGGCGTCCGACCGCCACGAGGCCTTGCTGCGGGAGGCGTTGGACTCGGCCGGGGTGCCCGTGTTGGGGGTGCTGCGGCGGGCGCCGCAGGTGGACACGCCGTCCCGGCATCTGGGGCTGGTGCCGGTCGCGGAACGTAGGACGGCGGCGGTCGAGGCGGTCGCGGCGATGGCCGCCCAGGTACGCGAAGGCTGCGATCTGGACGCCCTGTTGGCGCTGGCGCGGAGCGCGGGCGCGCTGACGGGGCAGGCGTGGGAAGCGCCGGTCGCCGAGACGGCGGGACGCGAGGTGATCGCCGTGGCCGGCGGCCCCGCCTTCACCTTCTCCTATGCCGAGCACGCCGAACTCCTCACCGCGGCCGGTGCCGAGGTCGTCGTGTTCGACCCCCTGCGCGATGAACAACTCCCGGACGGGACACGCGGGTTGGTCATCGGGGGCGGGTTCCCCGAGGTGTATGCGGCCGAGCTGTCGGCGAACGAGCCGTTGCGGAAGGCCGTCGCAACCCTCGCGGGCGGTGGCGCGCCCGTGGCCGCAGAGTGCGCCGGACTGCTGTATCTGTGCCGGGAGTTGGACGGCCTGCCGATGTGCGGGGTGCTGGATGCCACCGCGCGGATGAGCGAACGGCTGACCCTGGGGTATCGGGACGCCGTCGCGTTGAGCGACAGTGTGCTGGCCGTGGCCGGGACGCGGCTGCGCGGGCACGAGTTCCACCGGACCGTCGTCGAGCCCGGCTCGGGGGCGGCTCCCGCCTGGGGGGTGCGCGCCCCCGAACGGCGGGTCGAAGGTTTCGTACAACAGGGTGTGCACGCGAGTTATCTGCACACGCACTGGGCGGCCGAGCCCGGTGTGGCCCGTCGGTTCGTGGAGAGGTGCCGGACGTCATGAGCAGCAGCAGGTTGATCGGAGTCGGGGTGGGTCCCGGCGATCCGGAGCTGGTGACCGTCAAGGGCGTCAACGCGCTGCGGGCGGCCGATGTCGTCGTCGTACCCGTGATGGCCGCGTCCGACGGAAAGGACGGCGGTGAACCGGGGCGCGCCGAGGCGACCGTGCTGCACTACGTGCCTCAGGAGAAGGTGCTGCGGGTGGTGTTCGCGCTCAACGAGCGGACCGACCGGGCCCGGCGCGAGGCGGCCTGGGACGCGGCGGGGGCGAAGGTCGCCGAGTTGCTCGGTGCCCATGGTGTCGTCGCCTTCGCGACCATCGGGGACCCGAACGTGTACTCCACCTTCACCTATCTCGCCCTGACCATCGGCGAGTCGGTGCCGGGGGTGGTGGTGGAGACCGTGCCCGGGATCACCGCGATGCAGGATCTCGCCGCGCGCTCGGGGGCCGTCCTCACCGAGGGGACCGAGCCGTTGACGCTGGTGCCGGTGACCGCCGGGTCCGCGGTGCTGAAGGACGCGCTGGCCGGGCCGGGGACGGTCGTGGCGTACAAGTTCGGGCGGCAGGCGGCCGAGGTGGCCGAGGCGCTGCGGGAGACCGGGCGGATCGAGGACGCGGTGTGGGGGTCGGCGCTCGGGCTGCCCGAGGAGTCGATCCGCTCGGCCGCCGAACTCGACGGGGAGCCGTTGCCCTATCTGTCGACGCTGATCGCGCCCGCGCGGCGCGAGGGCGGGCGGGGCGGGAAGTTGTGACCGGTCGCGGACCGCGTGGATCAGGCCGCGAGGCCGACCACCAGCCAGATGAACGCCGCTCCGGCGACCGTGCACAGCAGGGTCGCCGGCGCGGGGTGTTCGTGGTGGGCCTCGGGGAGGATCTCGGCGGCGGCGAGGTAGAGCAGCACTCCGCCGAAGAAGCCGAGATAGCCGCCGAGCAGTGGGGCCGGGATGCTCAGGAACGCCGTCGAGGCGGCGCCCGCCACCGGGGCCGCCGCGTCCGCGACCAGCATCGCGACCGCCTTGCGGCGGGCGTTGCCGTACAGGCTGGTGATCGTGTACGTGTTGAAGCCGTCCGCGAAGTCGTGGGCGATGACCGCGAGCGCGACGGCCGTGCCCATGCCGCCGCCCACCTGGAAGGCGGCGCCGATCGCGACGCCGTCCATGAAGCTGTGGCCGACCATCGCGGCGGCGGCCGTCAGGCCCACCTCGGGGACGCGGCCGTTCGTCCGTTCCTCCGCGCCGTGCGCGGCCTGCCGGGCGGCGAGCAGCCGTTCGACCAGATGGGCCACGAGGAAGCCGGCCACGAAGAGCAGCAGCGCGGCCGGTACGCCGAACACCTCGCGGCCCGCCGCGCGCAGCGCCTCCGGCAGCAGGTCGAGGCCCACGACCCCCAGCATCAGGCCGCCGGCCAGGCCCAGGACGAGATGGCGGCGGTCGGTCACCCGCTGTGCCGTCCAGCCGCCGGCCAGCGTCATCAGGAACGCGCCGAGCGCGACGAAGACCGCCATAGTCCCCTTGCTATCCGATCAACCCCTGTTCGCGCACATCCTGGGCCGTTCCACCCCCACGTGCACTGACGTTCCCGTTCCGTTTGTCCCGCTTGAGAGGATCCGACCCCATGGCCGCTGCCGCTGCCGCTTCCCCCACCGGCAAGGTGACCTTCGTCGGTGCCGGCCCCGGCGCCGCCGATCTGCTGACGTTCCGTGCCGCGCGTGCCATCGCCGAGGCCGATGTCGTGATCTGGGCGGCCAGCCTGGTGCAGGCGGAGGTCCTCGACCACGCGCGCGAGGGCGCCGAGATCCTGGACTCGGCGACGATGTCGCTGGAGGACGTCGTGGCCGTCTACGAGCGGGCGGCGGCCCGAGGGCTGCGGGTCGCGCGCGTCCACTCCGGCGATCCCGCCCTCTGGGGCGGCACGCAGGAGCAGCTGGACCGGTGTGCGGAGCTGGGCGTCGAGACCGAGATCGTGCCCGGTGTCTCCGCGTTCTCCGCGGTGGCCGCGCTCGCCCGGCGCGAGCTGACGATCCCCGAGGTCGCGCAGTCCGTCGTGCTGACCCGGCTCGGCGGCGGGAAGACCCCGATGCCGCCCGGGGAGGAGGTGCGGGAGTTCGCGCGCCACGGCACGACGATGGCGATCTTCCTGTCGGCCGCCCGCAGCGGGCAGCTGGTGCGGGAGCTGCTGGAGGGCGGCTATCCGACGGACACCCCGGTCGTCGTCGCCTACCAGGCGACCTGGCCCGAGGAGCTGGTCGTGAGGTGCACGATCGCCACGCTGGAGGAGACGGTCAAGGAGCACAAGCTCTGGAAGCACACCCTCTTCCTGGTCGGCCCGGCCCTCGACGCCCACGGCACCCGCTCGCACCTGTACCACCCGGGTCATTTCCACGGCTACCGCAAGGCCGACCCGGAGGCCCGCCGGGCCCTGCGCTCGCGGGGTGCCGGCACGTGATCACGGTCGTCGGTACCGGGACGGGGGCGCCCGTGGCGGACACCGTGCTCGCCGGTGCCCGGCTCGTCGTCGGCGGAAGACGCCATCTGGCCGCCGCCCGGCTCCCGGAGGCGGCCGAGCGGATCGTCCTCGGCCCGCTCGCGCCCGCCCTCGACACGATCGAGGCGTACGTCGGGAAGGGCGAGCCGGTGGTCGTGCTGGCCTCGGGCGACCCCGGGTTCTTCGGGATCGTACGGGCGCTGGCGGAACGGTTCGGCAGCGCCGCCCTCGACATCCGCCCCGGTGTCTCCTCCGTCGCCACCGCCTTCGCCCGCGTGGGCCTGACCTGGGACGACGCGGTCGTGGTCAGCGCGCACGGCCGCGATCCGCGTACGGCGGTCAACGTGTGCCGCGCGCATCCCAAGGTCGCCGTGCTCACCGGGCCGGGGGCCGGTCCCGCCGAACTGGGCGCCGCCCTCACCCACCGCACCACCGGGCGCGTCCTCGTCGTCGCGTCCGCGCTCGGCTCCGGACAGGAGCGCGTCGAACGGCTCACGCCCGCCGAGGCCGCCGCCCGGGACTGGGGTACGGCGGTGAGTGTGGTCCTGTGTCTGGACGGGTCGCGGGTTCCGGGCGCCGCGCGCACGGTCGCCGGGGCCGCCGTCGGACCGGCCCGATGGGCGCTGGACGAGCGGGAGTTCGAGCACCGGGACTCGATGATCACCAAGTTCGAGGTACGGGCGCTGGCACTGGCCCGGCTCGGCCCGCGCCTCGGCGAACTGGTCTGGGACATCGGCGCGGGCTCCGGTTCCGTGGCCGTGGAGTGCGCGCGGCTGGGCGCCGCCGTCACCGCCGTCGAGAAGACCCGGGACGGTGTCGAGCGGATCCGCGCCAACGCCGTGGCGCACGGTGTCGACGTGCACACCGTGCACGGGGCGGCGCCGACCGTGCTGTCCGACCTCGACGACCCCGACGCCGTGTTCGTCGGCGGCGGCGGGCGCGAACTGCCCGCCATCGTCAGCGCGTGCGCGCGCCGGGCACGGCGGACCGTGGTCGTCGCGATGGCCGCGCTGGACCGGGTACCGGCGGTGCGCGAGGCGCTCGGCGGCGCCGGGTTCGCCGTCGACGGCGTGCTGTTGCAGTCGTCCCGGCTCGCGCCGCTGCCCGGGGACGTGACCCGGCTCGCGGCGACCAATCCCGTTTTCCTGCTGTGGGGCGTCCGGCCTCCGGCATCTGCTGAAGGAGTTGCTTCGTGATCGGCCTCATCTCCGCCACCGCGGCGGGAGCGACGGCGCGCGACCGGCTGGCCGCCGCGTGGCCGGACCGTACGCGCGTGTACGAGGGTCCCGTGGGGGACGCCGTCCGGGCCGCGTTCGCGGAGTGCGAGCAGCTCGTGTGCTTTCTGGCCACGGGAGCCGTCGTACGGCTCATCGCCCCGCTGCTGGACGACAAGCGGACCGACCCGGGGGTCGTGTGCGTCGACGAGGGCGGCCGGTTCGCGGTGTCGCTGGTCGGCGGGCACGGCGGGGGTGCCAATGAACTCGCCGAGGAGGTGGGCGAGTTGCTGGCCGCGCGGCCGGTCGTCACCACGGCCACGGACGCGGTGGACCTGCCCGGTCTCGACACCCTCGGGTTCCCCGCGGAGGGCGATGTCGCGGGCGTCTCACGAGCGCTCCTCGACGGTGAACCGGTCGCTCTGGAGGCCGAGTTGGCGTGGCCGCTGCCGCCGCTCCCGCTGTCGGACCACGGCTCGTACGTCATCCGTGTCACCGATCGCGCGGTCGAGCCCGCCGAGCGGGAGGTCGTGCTCCGGCCGCCGTCGCTCGTCGTCGGGGTGGGCGCGTCCCGGGGGGCGCCGGTGGACGAGGTGCTGGACCTGATCGGGGACGCGGTGCGCGAGGCCGGGCTGTCCCCGGCGTCCCTCGCCGCACTCGCCACCGTCGACGCCAAGTCGGACGAGCCCGCGCTCGTGGAGGCGGCCCGTCGCCTCGGCGTCCCGCTGCTGACCTACTCCGCCGCCGAGTTGGCGGCCGTGGCCGTGCCCAACCCCTCCCCGGCCCCCCTGTCCGCCGTGGGCACACCGTCCGTGGCGGAGGCCGCCGCGCTGATCGGCGGCGGCGAACTCCTCGTCCCCAAGCGGAAGTCGGAACGCGCCGACGGGCGGCCCGCGATGGCGACCTGCGCGGTCGTACGGCGCCTCACGCGCGGCCGGCTCGCGGTGGTCGGGCTCGGACCCGGCGCCCGGGACCTGCTCACCCCGCGCGCCACGGCCGAACTCCGGCGCGCCGCCGTGCTGGTGGGCCTCGACCAGTACGTCGACCAGATCCGCGATCTGCTGCGGCCCGGGACGCTGGTCCTGGAGTCGGGGCTCGGCGCCGAGGAGGAGCGGGCCCGTACGGCCGTCGCCGAGGCGCGCAAGGGGCAGGCGGTCGCGCTGATCGGCAGCGGGGACGCCGGGGTGTACGCGATGGCCTCGCCCGCGCTGGCGGAGGCCTCGGACGACATCGACGTGGTCGGAGTCCCGGGCGTGACGGCCGCGTTGGCCGCCGCCTCGATCCTCGGGGCGCCGCTCGGCCACGACCACGTGTCCATCAGCCTGTCCGACCTGCACACGCCGTGGGAGGTCATCGAGCGGCGGGTGCGGGCCGCGGCCGAGGCGGACATCGTGGTGACGTTCTACAACCCGCGCAGCCGGGGCCGCGACTGGCAGCTTCCGAAGGCGCTGGCGATCCTCGCCGGGCACCGGGAGCCGGCGACGCCGGTCGGTGTCGTACGGAACGCCTCGCGACCGGACGGAACCAGCCGTCTGACGACACTGGCCGCGCTGGATCCGGCGACGGTCGACATGATGACGGTGGTGACCGTGGGCAACACGGCGACCCGGGAGATCGCGGGCCGCATGGTGACGCCGCGCGGCTACCGCTGGCAGGCCGCGCGGACCGTGGAGGAGGACGCCAAGTGACCGCTGTGGACCGCGTGGTTCATCCGATCGAGGTGGAGTCCTACCGGCGGATGCGCGCCCGCCTGGACACCTCGCACCTCCCACCGCTGACCCGCGCCGTCGTGGAGCGGGTCGTCCACTCCGCCGCCGATCTCGCGTACGCGTCCGATCTCGTCCTGGACGAGGGCGAGTTGGCGACGGCACACAGTGCGCTGCACGCCGGGGCGCCGGTGGTCGTGGACGTGGCGATGGTCGCGGCCGGGATCACCCGGCGCCGGACCGTGTGCCGGCTGAAGGACGCCGAGTCGGGGCCGGGGCTGACGCGTTCGGCGCACGCGATCCGGCTCGCCTACCAGGAGGTCGGCCCCGGCGCCCTGTGGGTGATCGGCAACGCGCCCACCGCCCTGGAGGAGTTGCTGACGCTGGACGCCTCCCCCGCGCTCGTCGTCGGACTGCCCGTCGGCTTCGTCGGCGCCGTCGAGTCGAAGGCCGCGTTGCGCGCCAGCGGGCTGCCCGCCGTGAGCAACGTGTCCGAGAAGGGCGGCTCGGCGGTCGCCGCCGCCGCCCTCAACGCCCTGCTGTACCACCCCGTTTCAGATGTCGAGGAGAAATCGTGACCACCCCGCCCCCCGCCCTGCTCATCGCCGGACACGGCACCCGGGACGAGGCCGGAGCCGAGGCGTTCCGGTCGTTCGTACGGGAGTTGGGCCGCCGTCACCCCGAACTGCCCGTCGCGGGCGGGTTCATCGAGCTGTCGCCGCCGCCGCTGGGCGACGCGGTGACCGAACTGGTGGAGCGCGGGGTGCGCCGGTTCGCCGCCGTGCCGCTGATGCTGGTGTCCGCCGGGCACGCCAAGGGCGACATCCCGGCGGCGCTGGCCCGGGAGAAGGAGCGGCACGCGGGGATCTCCTACACCTACGGCCGTCCGCTGGGCCCGCATCCCTCGCTGCTGAAGGTGCTGGAGCGGCGGCTCGACGAGGCGCTCGGCGAGTCGGCGCGCACGCCGGAGGACCGGGCCGACGTGACCGTGCTGCTGGTCGGGCGCGGTTCGACGGACCCGGACGCCAACGCCGAGGTGCACAAGGCGGCGCGGCTGCTGTGGGAGGGGCGCGGGTACGCGGGGGTGGAACCGGCGTTCGTGTCGCTCGCGGCACCCGACGTGCCGAGCGGCCTGGACCGGTGTGTGAAGCTGGGCGCGCGGCGGATCGTGGTCCTGCCGTACTTCCTGTTCACCGGCATCCTGCCGGAGCGGGTCCGGCAGCAGACGGAGGGCTGGGCGGCGGCGCACCCCGGGACCGAGGTACGGTCGGCCGAAGTCATCGGTCCGGAGCCGGAGTTGCTCGACCTGGTGATGGAGCGGTACCGGGAGGCGGTCAAGGGTGATCTGCGGATGAACTGCGACTCGTGCGTGTACCGCATCGCGCTGCCCGGTTTCGAGGACAAGGTGGGGCAGCCGCAGCAGCCGCACTTCCACCCGGACGACGACGGCCACGACCACGACGGCCACCATCACGGGCATCACCATCACGGCGGGCACGCGCATGCACACTGACAGAGCCCACGACCTGCGCCACCACGGCGACGCCGAAGTCCGTGACGACGGCGCCCGGTTGACCGACCTCGCGGTGAACGTCCGCGCGGACACCCCGCCCGCCTGGCTGCGCGAGCGGATAGCCGGGTCGCTGGCCGCTCTCGCCGCCTACCCGGACGGGCGGGCGGCGCGGGCGGCGGTCGCGGCGCGGCACGGGCTGCCGGTGGACCACGTGCTGCTGACGGCGGGGGCCGCGGAGGCGTTCGTGCTGCTCGCGCGGGCACTGAAGGTCCGTCAGCCGGTGGTCGTGCACCCGCAGTTCACCGAGCCGGAGGCGGCGCTGCGGGACGCAGGGCACGCCGTGGAGCGGGTGCTGCTGCGGGCCGAGGACGGTTTCCGGCTGACCCCGCGGGCGGTGCCCGAGGACGCCGACCTGGTGGTGATCGGCAACCCCACCAACCCGACGTCGGTCCTGCACCCGGCCGCCGCCGTCGCCCGACTGGCGCGCCCCGGGCGGACGTTGGTGGTGGACGAGGCGTTCATGGACGCGGTGCCGGGCGAGCGCGAGGCCCTGGCCGGCCGGACCGACGTCCCCGGCCTGGTGGTGCTGCGCAGCCTCACGAAGACATGGGGTCTGGCGGGGCTGCGGATCGGCTACGTCCTCGCCGCCCCCGAGACGATCTCCGACCTCGAACGGGCCCAGCCCCTGTGGCCGGTGTCCACGCCCGCGCTCGCCGCGGCGGAGGCGTGCGTGGAGCCACCGGCCCTCGCGGAAGCGGCGCACGCGGCGCACCGCGTGGCCGCCGACCGCGCCCATCTCGTCGCCGGACTCGCCGAGTTCGCCCCCGACGGCCTCCAGGTCACGGAACCGGCCGAGGGCCCCTTCGTCCTGGTCCGCGTCCCCAACGCGCTTGCCGTACGGCGGCATCTGCGCGACCTGGGCTTCGCGGTCCGCCGCGGGGACACGTTCCCGGGCCTGGACGACCAGTGGCTGCGCCTGGCGGTACGCGACCGCCCCACCGTCAACCGTTTCCTTCAGGCACTGGACCAGGCGGTGACGCTGGCCGGGCGGTGACGCGGAGCGCCCCGGCCGACCAGGGGCGGGATCGCCGGGTCAGGTCCGGCGGCGGCGGGCGGTGAGCACCGCTCCCACGCCCAGCACCAGCAGCACCACCGCCCCGCCCGCGACATACGGCGTCATCGAGCCGCCGCCCGTCTCCGCCAGCCCCTCCCCCGCCGGCGCCCCCTGCGGCTGTACGTCGGGCGCCGGTGTCGAGGGCGTCGCGGCGGCGGTCTCCGGTGTCTCACACGTGGCTCGCGCCAGCGTCACCGTGCCCTCGACGTCCGCCACGTTCAGCTTCAACGGATTGACGGACACCTTGAGTTCGAGCGCGGTGGCGGCGGCCGTACGGGACGTGGTCGAGGTCTTGGACAGGTCCAGCCGCACCGATCCGACCCCCGGCACCTCGACCGCCGTGGGACCGCTGGCGGTCACCGTGACCCGCTTGCCGAGCACGGTCACCGCCCCCGGCAGATGCGACTCGGCGACCGGCGCCTTCCCCGCCGCGCAGGTCGCCCTGGAGGTGACCGCGTCGATCTCGACGAGCGAGAGCAAGGGCAACCCGGGGACGTGGAGCCGGACATGGGCGAGGTTCGTGTAGCCCTCGGCCTTCGTGGCGGACGCGGTCGCCCGCGCGGTGGCGACATCCGCGCTGAGCACACTGAACGGCTGCCCGCCGTTCACGCCGTCCAACCGGGCGCTGAGCGCGGTCTTCTCGGCGCTCCGCGGTGCCTGGACCTCGTTGAGGGAGACCGCGAGCGGGACGTCCACGGTCTTGTTGAGCAGGGACACGTCGAGCCCGGTGCGCAGGACGACGGCGCTCGCGCGCCCCTGGCCGGTGCTCGCGTGCGCGGACCCCGCGCCGGCCAGCGTCGCGGGACCGGCGGCGAGGACGGCGGCTGTGGCCACGGTGGCCCAACGGCGTGCGGGCATGCGGAAGTTGGTGCCGTTCAAGGTGTGGGACCCCCAGAAGAGACATGCTTGGGACCCGGTAAGAATTACCCACGAAGGGTGAACCGTCAGCGATCCCGGGTCACTTCACCCCATCGTGGGTTTTCCGTGAACGCATTCGAATCGTCCGGCGACTATTCGACCACCAGCCCGTTCAGCACCACTCGTCGTGGCGACGCCAGGACGCGAACGTCGGCGCGCGGGTCGGTCTCGTACACGACGAGGTCCGCCGGTGCGCCCTCCTCCAGGCCGGGGCGCCCGAGCCAGCGCCGCGCCCCCCACGCGGTCGCGGACAGCGCCTCTACGGCCGGGATGCCGGCGGTGACCAGTTCGGCGACCTCGGCGGCGACCAGGCCGTGCGCCAGGGACCCGCCCGCGTCCGTGCCGACGTACACCGGGACGCCCGCGTCGTAGGCGGCGCGGACCGTGTCGTAGCGGCGCTCGTGGAGCCGGAGCATGTGGGCGGACCAGGTCGGGTACTTGTCGGCGCCGCCCGCGGCGAGGTCGGGGAAGGTCGCGATGTTCACGAGGGTCGGGACGATGGCGACGCCCCGCGAGGCGAACAGCGGGATCAGGTCCTCGGTGAGGCCGGTCGCGTGCTCGACGCAGTCGATGCCCGCCTCGACCAGGTCGCGCAACGCGTCCTCGGCGAAGCAGTGCGCGGTGACGCGGGCGCCGAGCCGGTGCGCCTCGGCGATGGCCGCCTCGACCGCGTCCCGCGGCCAGCAGGCGGACAGGTCGCCGAGGTCGCGGTCGATCCAGTCGCCGACCAGCTTGACCCAGCCGTCTCCGCGCCGGGCCTCCCGGCCGACGTAGGCGACGAGTTCGTCGGGCTCGATCTCATGGGCGAAGTTGCGGATGTAGCGGCGGGTGCGGGCGATGTGCCGGCCGGCGCGGACGATCTTCGGGAGGTCGTCGCGGTCGTCGACCCAGCGGGTGTCGGACGGCGAACCGGCGTCGCGCAGCAGCAGGGTGCCGGCGTCGCGGTCGGTGCGCGCCTGTGTCTCGGCGGTGGCCGCGTCGACCGGTCCGTGGGGGCCGAGGCCCACATGGCAGTGGGCGTCGACGAGGCCGGGGAGGGTCCAGCCGTCGACGGTCCGGACGTCGGTGGCGGCGACGGGACGGTCGTAGGAGACGCGTCCGTCGATGACCCAGAGTTCGTCGCGGACGTCCTCGGGGCCCACCAGGACCCGGCCCGTCACATGCAGCACCGGTTGATCGCTCATGGGGCTCAGCCTAGGACGACGGGAAGTCCCTCATCGATACGGCTCAGCAGCCGGCCGCCGTGCACCCGCGGGGCGTCGAAGGAGCGCCAGTCTTCCTCGCCTTCGGCTCGGAGCACCTCGGGGACGAGGACCGAGGCCGGGTCGACGTCCTGGGCGAGGTCGAGGTAGGCGGGCGCGACGACCGCGCCGTGCAGTGTGCCGCCGACGAGGTCGGGGCTGAACTCGCCGGACAGGACGGTGACCGTGGTCCGCAGATCGCCGTGGATCATGACGAGTTTGTCGGTCATGCTGCCTATGAAGGCGTCCACGGTGACGCTGCCGAGCACCAGCAGCTTGGCGTCGCCCTCCAGGAAGACGTTCACCGCCCGCAGGTCGCCGAGGACGACCACCGCCGGGCAGCCGTCGTCCACGTTGACGATGCTGCCCTCCACGGTCAGGTCGCCGTCGACGACGAGACCGGCGCCGGCGCGTGCCGTCGACTCCAGGTCCAGGTCGAGATCGCCGTCGACCGTGAGCGGACCGGGGTGGACGTCGTAGGACTCCTCGTGGAGGTTCTCGTACGACGACTCGGGCAGCCCGCGCAGTTCGAACAGGGCGACGGTGTCCGCCCAACCCCGTTCCAGGTGCTCTGTGTTCATGGCCGAACCCTCGCACACGGCACTGACACCCGGGAACCGACGCCTACTCCGGGGGCTGCTCCGGGGTCGGCTCCGAGGCCCCCTCCTCCACCTGGGCCATCGCCGGGTCCAGGAGCCTGGACAGGAAGTGGCGGGTGCGTTCGTGGGCGGGGCGGCTGATCACCCGGTCCGGGGTGCCGTCCTCGACGATCACCCCGCCGTCCATGAACACGACCCGGTCGGCCACCTCCCGGGCGAAGGTCATCTCGTGGGTGACGACCATCATGGTCATGCCCTCGTCGGCGAGCATCCGCATGACGGCCAGGACGTCGCCCACCAGTTCCGGGTCGAGTGCCGAGGTCGGTTCGTCGAAGAGCATCACCTCGGGGTCCATCGCCAACGCCCGTGCGATGGCCACGCGTTGCTGCTGTCCGCCGGAGAGCGACGCGGGGTGGGCGGCGGCCTTCTCGGAGAGGCCCACGCGCCGCAGGTTCTCGGCGGCGACCTTCGCCGCCTCCGCCTTGTCACGGCGCAGGACCCGCCGTTGGGGCAGGGTGAGGTTCTCGGTGACGGACAGGTGCGGGAAGAGGTTGAACTGCTGGAAGACCATGCCGATACGGCGGCGCACGGCGTCGATGTCGACATCGGGGTCGGTGATCTCGGTGCCGCCGACGAACACCCGCCCCCGGGTGGGTACTTCGAGCAGGTTCACACAGCGCAGGAGCGTCGACTTGCCGGAGCCGGAGGGGCCGATGACGCACACCACCTCGCCCTGCGCGACCTCCAGGTCGATGCCGCGCAGCACCTGGTTGGCGCCGAACGACTTGTGCAGGCCGCTGACGCGGATCTCCGGCGCGGTGCCCGTCATCGGATCGCCTCCCCCGTCCGCGTCTCCATGCGGCGCACCACGAAGCTCAGCGGGATCGTGACGAGCAGGTAGCACAGGCCCGCCACCAGGATCGGCGTGGAGTTGGCCGTCGTGCTCGCCAGGTCCCGTCCGTATTTGGACAGTTCGCGCTCCTCCAGGGTGACGCCGAGGAAGAGGACCAGGGAGGAGTCCTTGAAGAGCAGGACGAGTTCGTTGGTGAGGGGCGGCAGGATGATCCGGAAGGCCTGCGGGACGACGATCGACACCATGGCCCGCGCCTGCGAGAAGCCGAGTGAACGGGCCGCCTCCAGCTGCCCCTTGGGCACCGCCTGGATGCCGGCGCGGATCGTCTCCGCCATGTACGCGGCCGACACCAGGCCGAGGGCGAGGGCGACCTTGCCGTACGTGCCGCCGACGATCTCCGTGCCGGGGAAGGCGAGGGGCACCGCGACCCCGACGAAGATGAAGATCAGCAGGGCGGGCAGACCGCGGAAGATCTCGATGTAGACACCGGCGAGCCAACGGTAGGGGCCCACGGACGACAGCCGCATCAGCGCGACGACCATGCCGAGCACGAGCCCGAAGACGAAGCCGGACAGGGTGTAGAGCACGGTGTTCTTCAACGCCAGGGTGATGACGTCGGGGAACATCTGCCGGGCGATGCTCCACTGCGCGAACTGGTTCTTCAGCCGGCCCCAGTCGGCGGTGACCGCGAAGGCGATCACCGCGCCGAGGAACACGACGTACTGAACTCCCCTGGACAGACTGCGTCGTTGACGACGCGTCAGGCCCTTAGCCCTGGTCCGCAGTCGCGGGTCGGTCATGAGGCCGAGGGCGAGGCGGCCGAGGGTGCGGCGGCCGACGGCGAGGCGGCCGAGGCGTCGTAGGGGCCGATCCACTTCTCGTACAGCTTCCGGTACGTGCCGTCCGCCTTCGCGTCCTTGATCGCCGTGTTGACGGCGGCGAGGAGTCTCGTGTTGCCCTTCTTGACCGTGAAGCCGTACTGCTCACCGGTGTTGAGGTTGTCGACGACCTTGAACGCGTCGGCGTTCGCCTTGGTCTTCAGCCAGCCCTGGACGACCGGGTAGTCGATGATGACGGCCTGGACCTGACCGGTGCGCAGGCCGTTGAGGACCGCGTCGGAGGACTCGAAGGAGACCGGGTCGAAGCCCTGCTTCTTGGCGTAGTCCTCGCCGGTGGTCTGCGCCTGCGCGCCGAGCTTCCCGCCCTTGGCCCTGACGTCGGCGAGGGAGGTGATCCCGCTCTTCCTGTCGACGAGGACGGCCTGGGTGGCGTCGAAGTAGGGGTCGGAGAAGTCGACGTTCTTCTTGCGCTCGGCGGTGATGGTCATGCCCGCGGCGGCCACGTCGCACTGGCCGGCGTTGAGGAAGGCGCCGGTCTTGAAGTTCTCGAACGGGGTGTCGAGGATCTGCTGCTTCACGCCGAGGTCCTTGGCGACCAGGTCGATGAGGGAGACGTCGAAGCCCTGCACCTTGCCGTCGATCTCGGACTGGAAGGGCGGGTAGGGCAGATGGGTGCAGGTGGTGAGCTGCCCGGCCTTGACGAGTTCGACGCCACCGGCGGCGGTCTTCGAACCGCTGCCGCCGCTGTCGCTCGACGTGCACCCGGCCAGGAGGACGAGGGCGGCCGTCACGGTCGTCGCGGCCGTCGCGGTGGTGGCGGCCAGGGTGCGGGCCCGGCGGCCGGGGAGCGTGTTCACGGGGGCCTCCTGTGACGGAACTGTGGCTTCCGATTATTCGGAGGAGCCGGGCGGGCCGCTCGCCGTGGGCCGCCGGCCACGGGGCCGTACGGGCTAAGAAGTCGCCGGTCAGAGGCGGCGCGGGGACGCCGGTTAGGCTCGGTGCCACCGATCCCCGGACCATCCGGGTCCCCGGCCCCCCGGACCACTCGGTCCCCGCGAGTGAAAGAGCACCGCCGTGACGCACCCCTTCCTCGACCTGCCCCCGCTGAGCGCAGCGCGCTTCGCCTCGATCGAGGACCGGGTGGCCCGGCTGCTCGGCACCGAGCAGGATGTCGTGATCATGCAGGGCGAGGCGCTGCTGCCGCTGGAGGGCGCGATCCGTTCGACGGCGGGTCCTGGCACGGTCGCGCTCAACGTGATCACCGGCCCCTACGGGCAGACCTTCGGGAACTGGCTGCGGGACTGCGGCGCCGAGGTGATCGACCTCGCGGTCCCGTTCCACACGGCGGTGACGGCCGAGCAGATCCGGGAGGCCTTCGCTGCACGCCCGGAGATCGACTTCGTGTCCCTGGTCCACGCGGAGGCGGCGACCGGCAACACCAACCCGGTCGCGGAGATCGGCGAGGTCGTGCGCGCGCACGGCGCCCTGTTCTACCTCGACGCGGTGGCCTCCATCGGCGCGGAGCCGGTGCTGCCGGACGCGTGGGGTGTCGACCTGTGCGTGATCGGGGCGCAGAAGGCGATGGGCGGCCCCGCGGGTGTCTCGGCGGTGTCGGTGAGCGCGCGGGCCTGGGCCCGCATGGCGTCCAACCCCGGGGCTCCGCGCCGCTCCTACCTCTCGTTGCTGGACTGGAAGGACCGCTGGACCGACGCGGGCCGCAAGGCGCTGCCGCACGCGCCGGCCCAGTTGGAGATGCTCGCGCTGGAGGCGTGCGTCGAGCGGATCGAGGCGGCGGGCCTGGACACGGTGATGCGCCGCCACGCGGCGGCGGCCACGGCGACCAGGGCGGGCGCGCTGGCCCTGGGCGGCGGCCTGGAGCCCTACGTCCACGACGCGACCGAGGCGGCCCCGGTCGCCACCACCCTCAGGACACCGCCGGGCGTCCTGGCGTCGGACCTGGTGACGAGCGCCCTGACCGCGACCCCCACACTCCCCCTGGCGGCCGGCAGCGGCCCCCTGGCCAAGGAGATGATCCGGGTCAACCACTACGGAACGGACGCGACACCGAACGCGGTACGCGACTCCCTGACAGCCCTGGGCACGGCCCTGTCCGAACAGGGCGTACGGGTGGACCTGGAGGGCGCTCGGGCCGCGGCGGACGGGGCGTGGCGCTAACCGGCCACGACCGGACGCGGCCACAGCAGGCCTGAGGCACCGCATGGCCGTAACTCGCGGCCGGACGGCGGCCGTTCCCTAGGCTGGCCGGATGACCGCGACTGCGACTCTTCCGGACGGCCGCCCGATCCCTCACATGACCGGCGCCGAGCGCCCCATGCTCGAAAGCTGGCTCGCCTTTCACCGCGCGACACTGGAGGCGAAGTGCGCCGGCCTGGACGACGCCCAGGTGCGGCGCGCGGCGGCCGGGCCCTCCTCGCTGACGTTACTGGGCCTGGTACAGCATCTCGCCGAGGTCGAACGGAACTGGTTCCAGCGGGTGTTCGGCCTCGACGTGCCGACCGTCCACGGCAGCGAGGACGGGTACGCCCTCGTTCCCGAGCGGGGGATGGAGGAGGCGCTAGCCGTGTGGCGCGGGGAGATCGCGGACGGGCAAGAGCACTGCGCGGGGCTGGCGTTGGACGATCTCGGGCGGATCCCGGACGGACCGATGGCCGGGACCGAGGTCAGTCTGCGGTGGGTGCTTATTCATATGGTCGAGGAGTACGCGCGGCACAACGGCCACGCCGATATCTTGCGGGAAAGCATCGACGGCGCGACCGGTGCCTAATTCCGATCCGGTCCGGTCCGATTTTGATTCCGGATGTAATTCCAGAATTCTTCTGCCCGGTTTCCGCGCACCTAAACGCAAATAATTCGCGCAGATCCGGTGTGGGTCATACGCTTGTGACCCGTTACACAGGCGGGTCGTTCTGACCCTTATGTGCGGGTCAAACCTGCACATAACCCACGCACTCGCCCGCGTGATAACACAGCTCAGCCGCAGACGTAACCCCATCCCACCATGCAATTTCGAATTTCCCTCGGTAAATTCAATTCGCATGACCGCCACCCAAGCAGACCTACAGATAGACCGCCCCACGGTGGCCGACGGTGCCGCGCTGTGGCGTATTGCCAAGGACTCGAACGCCCTCGACCTGAACTCGTCGTACAGCTATCTGCTGTGGTGCCGGGACTTCGCCGGTACCTCGGCGGTCGTGCGGGACGAGCGTGGGGAACCGGTCGGTTACGTCACCGGCTACATCCCGCCGGACCGCCCGGGCACCCTGCTCGTGTGGCAGGTCGCCGTCGACGCCGCGCAGCGTGGCCGCGGACTGGCCGCCCGACTGCTCGACGGGCTCACCGCGCGGGTCGCGGCCGACTACGGCCTGACCGCCGTCGAGACCACGATCACGCCCGGCAACACCGCCTCCGAGCGCCTCTTCACGTCGTACGCCGAACGCCACGGCGCCGTAGTCGAGCGCACGGTCCTGTTCGAGGCCGGTGACTTCCCGGACGGCCCGCACGACCCCGAAGTCCTGTACCAGATAGGTCCGTTGAGTCTCTGAGACCCCGGCCCGCGAGCACCCCCCACACCCCTTTGAGGAGCGATTGGCGTGACCATCACCCAGCCCGATCTCAGCGTCTTCGAGACCCTGGAGTCCGAGGTCCGCAGCTACTGCCGCGGCTGGCCCACCGTCTTCGACCGGGCCCGGGGCAGCCGGATGTACGACGAGGACGGCCACGCCTACCTCGACTTCTTCGCGGGCGCCGGATCGCTCAACTACGGGCACAACAACCCTGTCCTGAAACGGGCGTTGATCGACTACCTGGAGCGCGACGGCGTCACCCATGGCCTCGACATGTCGACCGGTGCCAAGCGCGCGTTCCTCCAGACCTTCCAGGACCTGGTGCTGCGCCCGCGCGATCTGCCGTACAAGGTGATGTTCCCGGGCCCGACGGGCACCAACGCCGTCGAGTCCGCGCTGAAGTTGGCGCGGAAGGTGAAGGGCCGCGAGTCGATCGTGTCGTTCACCAACGCCTTCCACGGGATGTCGCTGGGCTCGCTGGCCGTGACCGGCAACGCCTTCAAGCGGGCCGGTGCCGGTATCCCGCTGGTGCACGGCACGCCGATGCCGTTCGACAACTACTTCGACGGCAGGGTCCCCGACTTCCTGTGGTTCGAGCGGCTGCTTGAGGACCAGGGCTCCGGTCTCAACAAACCGGCGGCGGTCATCGTCGAGTCCGTGCAGGGCGAGGGCGGCATCAACGTCGCCCGGCCCGAATGGCTGCGCGCGCTGGCCGAGTTGTGCGAGCGCCAGGACATGCTGCTGATCCTCGACGACATCCAGATGGGCTGCGGACGCACCGGCGCGTTCTTCTCCTTCGAGGAGTCGGGGATCGTCCCGGACATCGTCACCGTGTCCAAGTCCATCAGCGGCTACGGCCTGCCGATGTCGCTGTGCCTGTTCAAGCCGGAGCTGGACATCTGGGAGCCGGGCGAGCACAACGGCACGTTCCGCGGCAACAACCCGGCGTTCGTCACCGCGACCGCCGCCCTGGAGACGTACTGGGCGGACGGCTCCGCGATGGAGAAGCAGACCCGCACCCGGGGTGAGCAGGTCGAGCAGGGGCTGATCTCCATCACCGAGGAGAATCTCGCCGACATCAAGGAGTACCGGGGCCGCGGACTGGTCTGGGGCGTCGAGTTCAAGGACCCCGAGCGGGCCGGCCGGATCTGCGCCCGCGCCTTCGAACTCGGCCTGCTGGTCGAGACGTCGGGCCCGCAGAGCGAGGTCGTCAAGCTGCTGCCCGCGCTGACCATCACCCCCGAGGAGCTGGACGAGGGCCTGAGCATCCTCGCCCGCGCCGTACGCGAGACCGTCTGACCCGGCACACCATCATCTGATACTGCGTCAAGGAGGCGTCACCACACCGTGATTGTCCGTTCGTTCAAGGAACTCGAAGGCACCGACCGGCACATCAGGTCCGCGTCCGGCACCTGGGAGAGCAAGCGCATCGTCCTCGCCAAGGAGCGGGTGGGCTTCTCGCTCCACGAGACCGTCCTCTACGCGGGGACCGAGACGTCGATGTGGTACGCGAACCACATCGAGGCCGTGGTGTGTGTCGAGGGCGAGGCCGAACTCACCGACCACGAGACCGGGCAGACGTACACGATCACGCCCGGGACCATGTACCTCCTCGACGGCCACGAGCGGCACACGATGCGCGTCAAGGAGGACTTCCGCTGCATCTGTGTCTTCAACCCGCCCGTCACCGGACGGGAGGACCACGACGAGAACGGCGTCTACCCGCTGCTGACCGAGCCCGAGGAGGTGTGACGACCATGACCGCCGTCACCGACCTGTACCCCAGTCGCGGCACCGCCGAGGTGTCCGTCCCGCGCAAGGACCCCGTCGTCTGGGGCTCCCCCGACACCCCGGGACCGATCCCGAAGGCCGACCTCCAGGCCTTCGAGCGCGACGGCTTCCTCTCCATGCGGGAACTCCTCCGGGACGACGAGGTCGAGGTCTACCGGCAGGAGTTGGAGCGACTGGTCGCGGACCCGGCGATCCGGGCCGACGAGCGGTCGATCGTCGAGCCGAAGTCGAAGGAGATCCGGTCCGTCTTCGAGGTGCACCGGATCAGCGAGGTGTTCGCCCGACTGGTGCGGGACGAGAGGGTCGTGGGACGGGCCCGGCAGATCCTCGGTTCGGACGTGTACGTCCACCAGTCCCGGATCAACGTGAAGCCGGGCTTCGGGGCGAGCGGCTTCTACTGGCACTCGGACTTCGAGACCTGGCACGCCGAGGACGGGCTGCCGAACATGCGGACCGTGTCCGTGTCGATCGCGCTCACCGAGAACCACGACACCAACGGCGGCCTCATGATCATGCCGGGCTCGCACCGCACGTTCCTCGGCTGCGCGGGCGCGACCCCCGAGGACAACTACCGCCAGTCGCTCCGGATGCAGGACGCGGGCACCCCGTCCGACGAGGCGCTGACCGGCATGGCCTGCGAGTACGGCATCAAGTTGTTCACGGGCCGGGCCGGTTCGGCGACCTGGTTCGACTGCAACTGCATGCACGGCTCCGGCGACAACATCACGCCGTTCCCGCGCAGCAACGTGTTCATCGTCTTCAACAGCGTGGAGAACGAGGCGGTCGAGCCGTTCGCGGCGCCGGTGCGGCGGCCGGAGTTCATCGGGGCGCGGGACTTCACTCCGGTGCGGTGAGCCGCGCGCCCGGTGGCCGTCCGTGCACCGGAGTCGGGCCGCGCTCCGGTGTCAGCCCGCCAGGACGTCGAGGAGCCGGTCGACGTCCTGCGGGGTGTTGTAGAGGTGGAAGGCGGCGCGCAGGTTCCCGGCGCGGTCGGAGACCTCGACCCCGGCCGCGCTCAACTCGCCCTGCCTGCGCCCCAGTCCGGGCACCGACACGATCGGGGAGCCCGGGGCCGCGACGGGTTCGTGGCCGAGGCTGGTGAGGCCCGCGCGGAAGCGGTCGGCGAGGTCCAGGTCGTGGGCCCGTACGGCGTCCACGCCCAGTTCCTCCAGCAGGGCGAGGGAGTGGCGGGCACCGGCGTAGGAGAAGAGGGCCGGGCTCTCGTCGAACCGGCGGGCGGAGTGGGCGAGTTCGGCGACCGGGCCGTAGCAGCTGTCCCAGGGCGCCTCGCCCGCGACCCAGCCGGCGAAGACCGGGGTGAGGCCGCCGAGATCCTGCGGGGTGACCAGGAAGGCGACCCCGCGCGGGCAGAACAGCCACTTGAAGCCCACGGCGGCGACATAGTCGTAGGCGTCCGCGTCGAGGTCGAACCAGCCGACGGCCTGCGAGGCGTCGACGTACATGCGTGCCCCGTGCGCCTGGGCCGCCGCCCTTGTGGCGGGCAGGTCGGCGATCCGGCCGTCCGCGGACTGGGCGGCGCTGACCGCGACGAGCGCGGTGCCGGGGCGCACGGACTCGGCGATCCGCTCCAGCGGGACGGCGCGCACCTTGAGGTCGGCGCGCATGTGGAAGGGGTTCACCACCGAGCTGAAGTCGCCCTCGGCGGTGAGGACTTCGGCCCCGGGCGGGAGCGCGGCGGCGATCAGTCCGCTGTAGACCGCGACCGAGGCCCCGGCCGCCACCCGGCCGACCGGTACCCGGGTGAGGCGGGCGAAGGCGGCGCGAGCGGCTTCGACGTCCTCGAACATGTCGGTCGGTGTGCCGATCGAGGCCGCCTCGACGGCGGTGTGCATGGCGGTGACGGTCCGCCTGGGCAGGAGGCCGGTGCTCGCCGTGTTGAGGTAGGTGTTCTTCGGGGCGAACTCTGCGCGGACGAGGCTCTCGAAGGTCTCCATGGCACCACTGTGCGGCGCCGTCCGGGCCTCGTCCATTGCGGATTTTTGCGTGCGTCCTCTAAGCGATGCTTATGCGTCCGCCCCGACCTGCGGCTTTCAGGACCGCGGGACCTCGCAGCCGTCCGGGCCGCAGGCCTCGGCGTCGCCGTTGTCGATGAGCTTGAGCGGTGCGTGCTCGCCCCATGCCTGGGTCAGGGCCTGGGTGAAGACCTCGGCGGGCTGGGCGCCGGACACGCCGTACTTGCGGTCGAGGACGAAGAACGGGACGCCGTTGGCGCCCAGTTCGGCGGCCTCGCGCTCGTCGGCGCGGACGTCGTCGGCGTAGGCGCTCGGGTCGGCCAGCACCTTGCGGGCGGCGTCCGCGTCGAGGCCGGCGCCCGCGGCCAGCTCGACGAGGCGCTCGTCGTCGCCGAAGACGGACCGCTCCTCGGCGAAGTTCGCCTTGTACAGGGCCTGGATCAGTTCGTCCTGGCGGCCCTGTTCCTTGGCGAAGTGGAGCAGGCGGTGCATGTCGAAGGTGTTGCCGTGGTCGCGGTCGCGGGTGCGGTAGTCGAGGCCTTCGGCGGCGGCCTGGGCGCCGAGGTTGTCCTCGCCGGCCTGTGCCTGCGCCTCGCTCATGCCGTACTTCTTGGTGAGCATCTTCAGCACGGGCTGGATGTCGCCCTTGGCGCGCCCGGGGTCGAGTTCGAAGGACCGGTGGACGACCTCGACGCCGTCGCGGTGCGGGAAGGCGTCGAGGGCCTTCTCGAAGCGGGCCTTTCCGACATAGCACCAGGGGCAGGCGATGTCCGACCAGATCTCGACGCGCATTCTTCGGCTCTTTCCAGGACGTGTGCGGTGGACGGAGACTCCCTCCGTTTCCCCCGTGAACGCCCCTCCGGCCCGCTTCATTCCCCGGCGAGGTCCAGCCGCATCCCCAGATGGTGACCGCCGTCGGCCGGGTCGGCGACCCAGCCCTGACGGACGTAGAAGGCCTGCGCGCGTTCGTTGTCGGCGTGCACGTCCAGTACGGCGGCCCTGCGGGCGTCGGCCCGCCAGCGCTCGACGCAGGCCGTGTGCAGGACCGTGCCGAGGCCGGAGCGCCAGCGGTCGGGGTCGACGTGGAACTGGAACAGCTTGACCGTGTCCGCGGGGCCGTCTTCCGGGGTGCGGGAGGAGGCCACGGCGACGAGCCGGCCCTCCTCGACCGCGCACAGCACAAGGCCGTCCGGGCGTTCGACGGAGGCCAGCCAGGCGGCGCCCCAGTCGAAGTCGGACGGCGGAAGCCCGTCGGGGTAGTAGGTGGACCGGGCGCGGAAGTGCAGGTCGGTGATGGTCTCGACGTCGGCGGGCCGGGCCGGGCGGATCATCGGGGTGTCGGTGGGGCGAGCGCTCGTCATGGGACCGAGGACGTGAGGTGCCCCGCTGCGGTTCCCGGACGGCGACCCGGGGCGGGGACGGCCGGACCGGTCGATGGCCGGAACCTATGGCCGGAACCTCCGGGCGCATGGCGTTGCGGCCACTACTCCACGGCGTCGCCCGCCCGCAGCATGGACGTATGACGTCCCCCGCCCCCTCGTCCGCCACTCGACTCACGCTCCGCGATGGCGGGTTGAAGAGCCCCTCCCCCGGGCTGGTCCTCGCCGCCGCCCTCCTCGGCTTCGCGCTCATCAGCCTCGACGCGTCCGTGGTGAACGTGGCGCTGCCGTCCGTCGAGGCCGCGTTCGGCGGCGGGATGGCGGGGCTCCAGTGGGTGGTCGACGCGTACACGCTGTCCTTCGCCGCGCTGATGCTGTCCACCGGAGCCTTCGCGGACCGGGCCGGGGCGAGCCGCGCGTACGCGATCGGCCTCGCGGTCTTCACCCTCGCCTCGGCCGCCTGCGGCCTGGCCCCGGACCTGCCCGCGCTGATCGCCGCGCGCGCGGCGCAGGGCGTGGCGGCGGCCGTCGTCCTGCCGGCCTCGCTGTCCCTGGTCCGACAGGCCTACCCCGAGCCGGCCGGACGGGCGCGGGCGGTGGCGACCTGGGCGGCCGGAGGCGCGGTGGCGGTCGCCCTGGGTCCGGTGGCGGGCGGCGCGCTGACCACGCTCTGGGACTGGCGGGGTGTGTTCTTCGTCAACCTGCCGCTGGGCGCGGCGGCGCTGTTGCTGCTGGTCCGCGCGCCGCGTTCGGAGCGCAGGCCCGCGCCGCTGGACGTCCCGGGCCAGCTGCTGGCGGTGCTCGCGCTGACGGGCGTGACCTTCGCGGTGATCGAGGGCGGGACGACCGGGGCGGTCGCGCTGCTCGTCGGGGTCCTCGCGGGCGCGCTCTTCGTCCGGGTCGAGCTGCGCCGGTCGCATCCGGTGGTGCCGTTCCGCCTGTTCCGCAGTCGTACGGTGTCCGTGGCGGTCGCGTCGGGTGCCGCGTGCAGCGTCGCCTTCTTCGGCCTGGTCTTCGTCTTCTCGCTCTTCTTCCAGCAGGTGCAGGGCCGTTCGGCGCTCTACGCCGGGCTGATGTTCCTGCCGATGACCGGTCTGATCGGGGTGGCGAACCTCGTGTCGGGGAAGCTGGCGGCCCGCCACGGTCCCCAACTCCCCATGCGGGCGGGCCAGTCGCTCGCCGCGGTGGGCGCGCTGCTGCTGCTCGGCGTCGACGAGGGCACGCCTCCGCTCCTGGTGGCCTGGCTGCTGGTCCCGATGGCCCTGGGCTGCGCGCTGACCGTCCCGCCGCTGACCATCGCGATGATGGACGCGGTTCCGGCCGAGCGGGCGGGGCTGGCCGCCGGGGTCCTCAACTCGGCGCGGCAGGTGGCCGGCGGGCTGGGGATCGCCGTGTTCGGGGCGCTGGTCTCCGACGGGTTCACGAGGGGACTGCGGGAGAGCCTCGCGATCAGCGCGGCCCTCTTCGCGGTGACGGCCTCGCTCAGCTTCCGTCTCTCAGGTCGTCCGGCCAACTCGCCCTGAACTCAAGGTGGTCGTAGGTCACGACACACCCTTCGCCCATCGGCGACTGCGTCATGAACCCGACCAGGGCGGCGTCCGTCTCCTTCTCGTCGCCGAGGGTGAAGAGCCGTACGAAGATCCACCGTTCGCCGTCGCGGGAGGCGTGGAAGGCGAAGGCACGGCCGGTGCGGCTCACCCGCAGCCACACCGAACTCCCCTCCACGGTGAAGGAGTTGGCGTCGTCGGAGTGCCCCCGCGTGACGACCGTGCAGACGGTGGGCACATCGGGCGAGTACTCCAGGCACAGCTTCGCCCAGGCCCGCTCCCCCACATGCGCGTAGAGCACCCCGGCGTCGAAGGACCCCGCGAAGCCCACGGTCACGCGCGCGACGAGCTGGAAGTCCCCGTGCGGCGCCCCGAGCAGCCGGGGCGCGTCGGAGGCGGGGTCCAGCCCCTCCCCGGTGGGCGGCACGAACCGGTCCTGCCGGGGCCCCGCCCATCCGGTGAGCACACCGTCCTCGTAGGACCAATGCCCGTCGGGACCATAACTGCGGAGGGGGAAGGGCAGTTCGGGGAGTTCCAAGTCCATCCGCCCACTATGTCAGGCCCCGGCGAACGTCACCGCTCCAGGTGCCCGTCGTAACGCCGGGGCAGCCCAAGGGGGTTGTCGTCCCTCAGCTCCGGCGGCAGCAAAGCCTCGGGGGTGTTCTGGTAGGCGACCGGCCGCAGCCAGCGCTCGATGGCCGTGCCGCCGACGGAGGTCGACGTGGAGGTGGTGGCCGGGTACGGCCCGCCGTGATGCTGCGCGGGTGCCACGGCGACCCCGGTGGGCCACGCGTTCACCAGCACCCGCCCGGCCAGCGGCGTGAGTTCGGCCAGGATCTCGGCCCCCCGGCCCTCGCCCGCCGCCTCCTCGGCCGACAGGTGGACCGTCGCCGTGAGGTTGCCCGGCAGCCGCGACAGCACGGCGTTCGCCTGCGCGTCGTCGTCGTAGCGGGCCACCACGGTGACCGGCCCGAAGCACTCTTCGAGCAGCAGGTCGTACGCCCCTTCGGCCGCGAGCCTGTCCGCCGGCACCGTCAGGAAGCCGGGGCTCACGGTGTGCTCGCTGCCCGCGCCGGGCGTCACCGGCGAGTCCACGTCGGGGAGTTGGGCCCGCTCGGAGACCCCCGCGAGGAAGTTGTCGCGCATCCGGTGGTCCAGCAGGACTCCGGAGTCCGTGTCGCTGACGGCGTCGGTGAGGGACTTGACCAGCCCGTCCCCGGCGGAGCCCGAGGGCACCAGGACGAGTCCCGGCTTCACACAGAACTGTCCGACGCCCAGGGTCATCGAGCCCGCGAGCCCGGTGCCGATCGCCTCGGCCCGCTCGGCCGCCGCCGCCTCGGTGATCACCACGGGGTTGAGGGAGCCCAGTTCGCCGTGGAAGGGGATCGGGACGGGCCGGGAGGCCGCCGCGTCGAAGAGGGCACGGCCGCCGCGTACCGAACCGGTGAAGCCGGCCGCCGCGACCAGCGGGTGCCGGACCAGTTCGACGCCCGCCTCGAAGCCGTGCACCAGGCCGAGGACGCCGTCCGGGACGCCCTGCTCGGCGGCGGCCCGGCGCAGCACCTTGGCGACCAGCTCGGACAGGCCGGGGTGGTCGGGGTGCGCCTTGACGACGACCGGGCAGCCGGCCGCGAGCGCGCTCGCGGTGTCGCCGCCGGGGACGGAGAAGGCGAAGGGGAAGTTGGAGGCGGAGTAGACGGCGACGACGCCCAGCGGCACCTTGTAGCGGCGCAGGTCCGGGATCGGCGGGGTGGCCGTGTCGTCGGGGTGGTTGATGACGACGTCGAGGAAGGCGCCCTCGTCGACGATGTCCGCGAAGGCGCGCAACTGGTAGCAGGTGCGGGCGAGTTCGCCGTTGAGCCGGACCGGGCCGAGCGCGGTCTCCGCGTCGGCGACCTCGACCAGCTGGTCCCGGGCCGCTTCGAGCTGGTCGGCGGCGCCGCGCAGGAAGGCCGCGCGGACCGTGCGGTCGGCGAGTGCGCCGCGGGCGGCGTGGGCCGCGCGGACGGCGGCGTCCACCTCCTGGGCTGTGGCCTCCACCGCAACCTGTTCCCGCTGCTTCCCGGTTCGGGGGTCGACACTCCAGACTGGTGCTGCTGCCACCGCGGGTCCCTCCACATGTAATGCCGCAGTTCTGGGTCATTCACCAGGCTCGTTCGATATGCTGAACGCTGTCTCTGATGATGAATATGCTCGTGGAGACGATAACTCAAGGTTCTCGTCGAACGAAGGGGTCAAGGGCGATGTCGGCAGGCGAGACAGGCGGCGGGGCACAGGTCAAGTCCGCGGTGCGGACGGTGGAGCTGCTCGAATACTTCGCGGGCCGGCCCGGTATGCACTCCCTCGCGGCGGTCCAGGAGGCCGTCGGTTATCCCAAGTCCAGCCTCTACATGCTGCTGCGCACGCTGGTGGAACTGGGCTGGGTGGAGACGGACGCCACGGGCACGCGGTACGGCATCGGCGTACGGGCGCTGCTGGTCGGCACCTCGTACATCGACGGCGACGAGGTGGTGGCGGCGGCCCGCCCCACCCTGGACCGGCTCTCGGACGACACCACCGAGACCATCCACCTCGCCCGCCTCGACGGCACGAACGTGGTCTATCTGGCCACCCGCCAGTCCCAGCACTATCTACGGCCCTTCACCCGGGTCGGCCGCCGCCTCCCGGCGCACTCGACCTCGCTGGGCAAGGCGCTGCTGAGCACCTACTCGGACGAGCAGGTCCGCAAGATGCTCCCGGAGACGCTGCCCGCGCTCACCGAGCACACGATCACCGACCGCGAGAAGCTCATCGAGGAGCTGCACCAGGTCCGCGAGCAGGGCTTCGCCGTGGACCGCGAGGAGAACACCCTCGGCCTGCGCTGCTTCGGCGTCGCGATCCCCTACCGCACCCCGGCCCGGGACGCGATCAGCTGCTCGGTGCCGGTGGCGCGGCTGACGCCCGCGCACGAGCAGATGGTGAAGGACGCCCTGTTCGACGCCCGTGACCGGCTGACGCTCGCCACCCGGAGGCTCTGACCCATGCAGGTCGCACTGCGCCCGGTCCACGACAGCGATCTGCCGGTCTTCTTCCGGCAGACGAACGATCCCGAGTCGCTGCGGATGGCCGCCTTCACGCCCGCGGCCCCGGCCGACCGGGACGCCTTCGACGCCCACTGGAAGCGCGTCCGCGCCTCGTCCGACGTGCTGCGCACGGTCCTGGTGGACGGTGACGTGGTGGGCAGCGCCGCCGTGTACGGCGAGGCGGGCGCGCGCGAGGTGACGTACTGGATCGACCGTGCCTACTGGGGCCAGGGCATCGCGACGGCCGCGCTGCGCGACCTGCTGGCCGAGGTGCCCGAACGGCCGCTGCACGCGCGCGTGGCGGCCGACAACGCGGGCTCCCGGCGCGTGCTGGAGAAGTGCGGCTTCCGTGTGACGGCGCACGCGCGGGGGTTCGCGAACGCGCGGGGCGCTCAGATCGACGAGCTGGTGCTGGCCCTGACTTGATGAGCACCGGATGAGAAAAGCGCCGTAAGGGGAACGATTCCCTCCCTCCCGGTCGTCTTCAGTGCGGGATGAACAAGACGATCAGGCGCACCTCCGTGTTCGTACTGCTCCTGGTGTTCGCTCTCCTGGTGAGGGCGACCTGGGTGCAGTTCTACGACGGCAAGGCGCTCGCGGACGACAAGGACAACCGGCGCAACGTGATCGCGACGTACGCGGACCCGCTCGGGAACATCATCGTGGCCGGGAACGCGATCACCGGCTCGACGCGGACCGGAGGCGACAGCGACCTCGCGTACAAGCGCACGTACACGGACGGCGAGCTCTACGCGGCGGTGACGGGCTACGCCTCGCAGAGTTACGCGCCGACGCAGTTGGAGGGGATCTACGCGAACCTCCTCGACGGCACGGACAGCGGCCTGAAGACGGTCATGGACACCATCACCGGCGAGCGGGCCGCCCCGGGGAACGTGGTCACGACGATCGACCCGGACGTGCAGAAGGCCGCGTACCGCGCGCTCGGCGACAAGAAGGGCGCGGCGGTCGCGATCGACCCGACGACCGGCAAGATCCTCGCCGTCGTCTCGACGCCGTCCTACGACCCCTCGTCGCTGACGGACGCGAACACCGCCGCCACCGCCTGGAAGAAGCTCAACGCGGACCCCGACAAGCCGCTGACCAACCGCGCGCTGCGCCAGCCGCTGCCGCCGGGCTCGACGTTCAAGCTGGTCGTGGCGGCAGCCGCCCTGGAGGACGGGCTGTACTCCTCGGTCGACGAGAAGACGACCAGCCCCTCGCCGTACACCCTGCCGGGCACGGTCACCCCGCTGCGGAACGAGAGTTCCTCCGCGCCCTGCACCAACGCCTCGATCCGGGTCGCGCTCCAGTACTCGTGCAACACCGTGTTCGCGAAGATGGCCGTCGACCTGGGGCAGGACAAGGTCAAGGCGATGGCCGAGAAGTTCGGCTTCAACGACGACAAGCTGGACGTCCCGGTGCGGGCCTACCCAAGCGTCTACCCGTCGGACATGAACAAGTCGTCCACGGCCCTGACCGGCATCGGCCAGTACGACGTGACCGCCACCCCGCTCCAGATGGCCATGGTGTCGGCCGCCATCGCCGACGACGGCAAGCTGGTCTCCCCGCACATGGTGTCGCAGACCACCGACAGCGGCGGCGACGTGGTCCACGACTACGACAGCGGTACGACGACGAAGCAGATCGTCAGCTCGCGCACCGCCCGGCAGCTCCAGTCGGCGATGGAGACGGTCATCACCGAGGGCACCGGCACGAACGCGCAGATCGCGGGCGTGACGGTCGGCGGCAAGACGGGCACGGCCCAGCACGGCGAGAACAACGACCAGTCCCCGTACGCCTGGTTCACGTCCTACGGCAAGTCCGACTCGACCGGCAAGGAGGTCGCGGTGGCGGTGGTGGTCGAGCAGTCGGACGCGGCGAGGTCCGAGATCAGCGGCAACGGCCTGGCGGCCCCGGTGGCCAAGGCGATGATGAAGGCGGCGCTGCTGTGACGCCTCGCGCTGCGCGACCGGCGGCGACGACTTGTCGTGGCCGGTCGCGCAGCGTGCGTCACTTCACGCCGAGGATCTGCTCGACGGGGTCGATGGCGAAGTACACGAAGAACAGCGCCGAGACACCCCACAGCAGCCAGTTGACCTCCTTCGCCTTGCCGAGCACCGCCTTGATCACGACGTAGGCGACGAACCCGGCGCCGATCCCGTCGGTGATCGAGTACGTGAACGGCATCACGGCGATGGTCAGGAACGCCGGGATCGCGATCTCGTACTTGTCCCAGTCGATGTGCTTGACGTGGGTCATCATCAGGAACCCGACCGCGATCAGCGCGGGCGCGGCGGCCTGCAAGGGGACGATCGTCAGCAGCGGGGTGAGGAACAGCGCGAGCCCGAACAGCCCACCGGTGATCAGGTTGGAGAACCCGGTGCGCGAGCCCTCACCGACACCCGAGGCGGACTCGATGTAGGCGGTGTTGGAGGACGCGGAACCGATGCCGCCGGCGACGGCGGCGGCACCGTCGATGAACAGGACACGGCCGATGTTCGGCACCTGCCCCTGCTCGTCCAGCAGACCGGCCTCCGCGCTGATGCCCACGATGGTGCCCATGGCGTCGAAGAAGTCCGACAGGATCAGCGTGAAGATCAGCAGGATCACGGTGATCGCGCTGGTCTCGCCGAAGGCCCCGAACAGGCTGAAGTGGCCGATGAGCCCGAAGTCGGGGGTGTCCACGATCTTGTCCGGCACCTTGGGGGTCATCAGACCCCAACTCTTGATGTCGGCGGCGGAGTTGATGATGATCGAGACCACGGTCATGGTGACGATGCTGATCAGGATCGCGCCCTTCACCTTGCGGGCGACCAGCGCGATGGTCAGCAGTACGCCGAGACAGAACACCAGGACGGGCCAGCCGGTGAGGTGACCGACGGCGCCGAGCTGCACGGGGACCGTGGTCTGTGCCACGTCCGGTATACGGCTGACGAAGCCGGCGTCGACGAAGCCGATGAACGCGATGAACAGACCGATGCCGACCCCGATGGCCTGCTTGAGCTGTTGCGGGATCGCGTTCATGATCGCCTCGCGCAGCCCGGTGAGGACCAGCACGCAGATCAGGACGCCCTCGATGACGACAAGCCCCATCGCGTCGGGCCAGCTCATCAGCGGCGCCAGCTGGAAGGCGACGACGGCGTTGAGGCCGAGGCCCGCGGCGATGGCGAGGGGCAGGTTGCCGCCGACGCCCATGATGACCGTCATCACACAGGCCACCAGGGCGGTGGCGGTGACCAGTTGGCCGGTGTCGAGCGAGTGCCCGAACTTGTCCTTGGCGCTGCCCAGGATGATCGGGTTCAGGACCAGGATGTAGGCCATCGTGAAGAACGTGGCGAAGCCGCCGCGGATCTCACGACCGAAGGTGGATCCCCGTTCGGAGATCTTGAAGAACCGGTCGACACCGTTCGCCGCCGGTGGTTCGGCACTTGGCCGGTCGGCCACCTTCTGTGACTCGGACATGCGGGTACTCCTCGTTGCCTCAGTGATCGGTGCGCGGATGCTGGCTGGATTGTTCCCGCGTTGAACCTGTTTCAGGTTTTCCCCGTGTTACGGAATCGGAGTCGGCACGCCGATCCACGGCCGACCGGCCGGACACCATTCGAAGGCCTGTACCAATCCGGCCGGTTGATCACTGCTACGCTTCCGGATCTCGCCAGGGTCACCCCGGAATGATCACGTGTCATCTACATGACACACACCACCGCGCAGCGAGGGAGAGGTCCGCCGTGGGCACAGTCGTCGACGACGCCGCCTCCGTGGAGTTCCACGCCTTCTTCGAACGCCACTACGCCGAACTGTCCCGTCTCGCCCACCTGTTGACGGGCGAGGCGGACGCCGCCGACGATCTCGCGGCCGACGCGCTGCTCGCGCTCTGGCACCGCTGGGACCGCGTGCGCGCCGCCGACCATCCCGCGGCCTACGCCCGTGGCGTCGTCGCCAACCTGGCCCGCACCCGGATCCGCAGCGCGGTGCGCGAGCGGCGGCGGGTCGCCCTGTTCTGGTCGCAGCGCGAGGAGAAGACCGAGAACCCGGACGTGGCCAGCGTGGTCGACGTCCAGGAGGCGCTGCGCAGACTGCCGTTCCGCAAGCGGGCCTGTGTGGTGCTGCGGCACGCGTTCGACCTGTCGGAGAAGGACACCGCGCTCGCCCTCGGTGTTTCCGTCGGTACGGTTAAGAGCCAGACGTCCAAGGGCATGGCCGAGTTGCAGCGTCTGCTCGGCCCGCAGAGCCCTCCGCTGCGGATGCACGCGGCGATCGGACGTGGCGGCGAGACCGGAGGGAGGACGCGATGAGGCACCAGGACGTCGACGACGTCGGGCTGGGCGCCCGGCTGCGCGAGGCGGCCGAGGGGCACGAACCCGACCGTTCGCGCATCCTGGCGCGGCTCGAACGCGGTATGGCCGCGCAGACGCGCCCCGACCACCGGGCCACCCGGCCGCCCGTGTTCGGCTGGGTGCGGGTGGTCGGCGCGACGGCGGCGGTGGCGAGCGTCCTCGCGATCGGCGGCTACGCGGTGGCGTCCGCGGTGAAGAGCGGCTCCACCGCCGAGCAGACGGTGTCCGTCTCACCGACCCCGGCCGCCACGCCGTCACCCGACGCGACGAGCCGCACGCCGACCGCACCGGCTGCCCCGAAGCCGAGTTCGGGCTCGGGCGGCACGCACAGCACGCCGAGAGCGACCGCCACTCCGACCACGTCCGCGAGCACGTCGTCCTCCGCGCCCCCGGTGCTCCCGGCCGCCTCCGGCACCCAGGACGGCCCGCTGTGGTCGGACGGCTCGATCGACCCGGGCAGCAACGACTTCTGGGCGCAGAGCGACGTCACCCTCAAGACGACCAAGCAACTCACCTCCCTCACCGTCCAGTTGAAGGTGAAGCAGACGGGCGGGGTCACCTCCTCGGGCGCTTGGCGCTCGCTGCCCGAGCAGGACTTCACGCAGACGGTGACGGAACAGGACGGCTTCCTCGTCTACACATGGGTGCTCAAGGAGGGCCGTACGGTCGCGGTCGGGGACTGGGTCTTCGCCGGACAGTACAACCATGACCGCGGCGGCCGGGACGCCAAGGACGACAGCTACTCGGCGGCGGGCACGGCGGCCGGCCGGCAGCTGTCCGTGAAGGGCGACTTCGCGGCACAGAAGTCGTAGGCACGACGGGTCCCACTACGGACACAACCCCGCGTTCGTTTTCAACGTCCTTTTCAGTACGTGCAGTTCGGACGCGCCGCAGCGCGACGTACTGCCTCGGCCTGCTGACCTGAGCCCCCCTCGGTCAGCAGAGGGACGCCCCCGCCGGTGACGACCGGCGGGGGCGTCGTCAGTCAACGGCCCTGAGGGCCGCGTCAGTCCATCGTCGCGCCGATCACCGTGGAGCCCGTGGTGAGGAACGTCGTGGACGGCAGGGCCCCGCCCGCCGCACGCGCCCCGTACGCCGTCGTCGCGTCCACCGACTTGAAGGACGGGGTGGCGACCCCGCTGTCCCAGTTGTTCGCCGCGGACACCGCCCTCGAACCCAGCTTGTCCGGGCCGCCCTTGTTGCCGACGGCCAGGTTGCGCGCGAGGCGGGACTTGCTGGTCTCGAAGAAGAAGCCCGCCGCGGTGTTCGCGTAGGCGGTGTTGCGGTTGAGGACGATCGCGCCGGTGTTGGAGTTCTCGGTGAAGCCGTTGAGGCTGTTGTCCCAGGCCGCGTTGTCGTTGACGACGTGGGCGACCGCCACTCCGCCGCCGCCGAGCTTGAAGCCGTTGCCGTTGCCCTCGAAGGCGGAGTCGTTCCAGCGGTTCCTGCCGTTGCCGAAGGCCCAGGAGTGTTCGATGGTCACCGGCGAGGAGAACTGCCACAGGTCGAGGCCGTCGTCGGAGTTGTTGTAGAGGCGGGCGCCGGTGACCTTGTTCCCGGTGCCGGAGCCGAACTTGATGGCGATGCCGTCGGCGTTCTGACCGTGTCCGGCGGCGTCGTAGTTGCCGTAACTGTCCAGGTTCTGCACGAGGTTGTCGGTCGTGCCGTCGCCGCGCAGGGTGAAGCCGGAGTCGCCGTTGTTCGCCGTCACCAGGTTCTTGAAGATGCCGCCGACCGACGACGTGGCCACGAAGCCCTGGGCCGGGGAGTTCTGGAAGGTGAGGTTCTGGACGGTCCAGTAGTCGCCGTAGACCCCGGCCAGCCACTGGCCCGCCGGCAGCTTGGAACCGTCGATCCTGACCTTCTCCGTGCCGTACGCCTCCAGCGTGATGCGGGCCGAACTCGTGCCGTTCGCCGTGGACTTGAGGGTGGCGGCCGGGGTGTAGGTGCCGGCGCGGACCTGGATGACGGTACCGGCGACGGCGTTCGCGACCGCCGACTCCAGCTGGGCGGTCGTGGAGACCGTGATCGTGGCCGAAGCGGCTTGCGCGCCGCCCCTGTTGAGGCCGAGGTAGACGCCGCCCGCCCCCGCGGCGACGGCCACCGCGGCGGCGATCGAGAGGGTGCGGGTCCTGCGGTGGCGTCCGGTGCTCGTACGCACGGCGGTGGTTCCTTTCCTGGATGACGAGGACGAAACGGGCCGGAGGGGCCGCCCCGGCCCGTTTCTGTGTCCTGGTCGCCGCCGTGGCCGGAAAGGGTTGCCACGGAACGGGAAAGACCTAGCTCACGAAGTACGTCGGGTTCGGGATCTTGTACGTCTTGTCGGCGTAGCCCCCGTCGAGGTCCGAGTACTGGTCGCCGAAGTTGGCGATGATGTCGTACCCGAGGGACTCGATGTGCTTCCTCGTGCCGGACTTGTACTGCACCGTGGTGCAGGTCCACGTACCCGCGGTCGCGCAACCGCTCAGGTACGACGGCGGGTTGTCGGCGTCCTTCAGGAACATGTGGTCGGCGTCGAGGTTGACGTCGGCGCCGACCTTCTTCAGGTTGTCGACCGCGTAGGCGCGCTGCGACTCCTTCAGACCCGAGTTGTAGAAGACCGTGACGCCCTTGGACGCGGCGTACTTGACCAGCTCGGGGGTGCCGAACACCTCCGGGCGGTTGGCCTGGGCGACGTACGCGGCCCAAGTGGCCGAGCTGTAGCCGTAGTTGTTCTTCTTCTCGTAGTCCAGGCTGAGCAGCAGCGTGTCGTCGATGTCGAAGACGACGGCCGGCTTGGCGCCCTTGTGGTGCTTGCGGGCCGCCTGGTCGATGTACTTCTTGGCGGACGCGTCGATGCGCGCCAGGTCCTTGGCGTAGGGGCTGGTCGCCGAGGCCTGGTAGACGCCGTTGCTGTCCAGCGTGGTGCCGTAGTAGGTGTCGATGTCCTTCGTCAACAGGCCGATGTTGTACGGCTCGTGGGTCGAGTTGGCCGTCGACTGACCGGCCGTGGCGACGCCCGTGCCGTAGAGGGCCGCGCCGGCCACGACACAGGCGGCGCCGACGGCGGCCGCTCTGAGGGACTTCCGCATGGAATCTCCGGATCTGGTTGTTCGGGTGATGCACCAGGTCAGAGACTGTCTACGCGCATCACACCGTGGAGGCGAGGGCCTTTATCCGATCGATACATAACCCACAGACCACGGAATTACCCCACCATGGGGCGCACTTGACCCTCCCTTGGGATGTCCCTGGCGGCATCGGACTTCCAGACGGCAGCAGTCCATCCGGGCAAGGCGCTCCGCGAGAGCCGGTTCGAGCAGGGCGTCGGCACCGGAAGCCCGCCCCCGGCGAACGGGCCCTGTCGCCGAGGGCGGGCCCACGCGCCGGGTCAGTTCATCGTCGCCCCGATCGTCGTGCTGCCCGTCGTCAGGAACGTCGTCGTCGGCAAAGTGCCGCTCGACGAACGGGCGTTGTACGTCGACGACGCGTCCGTGGAGATGAAGGACGGGGTGGCGACGCCGGAGTCCCAGTTGTTGTCGGCCGAGGTGACCGCGGAGCCCTTGCTGACCGAACCGCCGCCGTTGCCCACCGCGAGGTTCTTGCCCAGCTTGGCCGAGCTGGTGGCGAAGTAGTAGCCCCACTTGCCGTTGGCGTACGCGGTGGTGCGGTTGACGACGAGGGCCCCGGTGTTGGAGTTCTCGGTGAAGCCGTTGCCCGCGTTGCCCCAGGCCGCCGAGTTGTTGACGACGTGGGCGGGGGTGACGCCGTTGCCGCCCAGTTTGTAGCCGTTGCCGTTGCCCTCGAAGGCGGAGTCGCCCCAGCGGTTGACGCCGTTGCCGAAGGACCAGCTGTGCTCGATGGTGACCGTCGACGAGAAGGACCACAGGTCGATGCCGTCGTCCGAGTTGTTGTACAGGCGGGCGCCCGTGACGAGGTTGCCGGTTCCGGAGCCGAACTTGATGGCGACCCCGTCGGCGTTCTGGCCGTGCGTGGCGGCGTCGTAATTGCCGTACGAGTCGAGGTTCTTGACCGTGTTGCCGACGGTGCCGTCGCCGGTGAGCGTGAAGCCGGAGTCGCCGCCGTTGATGGTCTTGACGTTGTTCCAGTTGGTGCCGGTGCAGGACTGGCAGACGACCGCGCTGTCCGGGGAGTTCTGGAAGGTGATGTTGGAGACGTTCCAGTAGTCGGCGGTCAGCTTGAAGATCCAGGATCCCGACGGCAGCGACGAGCCGTCGATCTTCACCGTCTCCGAGCCGTACGCGGTGAGGGTGATCGGCGCGGAGGAGGTGCCGTTGGCCGTCGACTGAAGGGTGGCGGTCGGGTAGTAGGTGCCGCCCCGGACCTGGATGACGGTGCCGGCGGTGGCGTTCTTGATGGCGCTGGTCAGGTCGGTGGAGTTGCTGACCACCACGGTGGCCGCGTGCGCCGGGGAGGCGATCACGGCGAGTCCGAGCGAGGCCGTGGTCACGGCCAGCGCGGTGAAGGTGCTGATACGACGCATGACGTGCGGGTCCTTTCGTCGATCAGAGCGGGCGGACGGGTCGCCAGTCGCCGAGATAGGTCGCCGGGGTGTGCAACCGGGCTTCGGCGGGCGTGAGTTGGGGCCGGTTCTCCGGGACGGTGATCACGGAGCCCGGTCCCGTGTCGCGGTACTCGTAAAAGCGCATCGAATGCCAGGGGTAGGCGTCGCGCATGTTCGTGTAGGGCGCGACCGGGTCGATGCCGGGCCCGATCCGGGTGTCCCGCACGACGAGGGACGGCCACGCCGTCGTCTCGTACGACGGGACCCACGGCCGGGCCAGCTTGTACGCGGCGTCCTCGGCGCCGGAGGTGATCCGGGAGCGGACCGCGAGGATGCCGTGCGGGTTGGCGCGGGCGGTGGAGGGGGCGAAGACCATGCCCTTCGGTGTGAAGGCGACGTCCCGTCCGAGGGTGTGGAAGTGGCAGTCCGCGAAGACGGCGGTGGCCCGCCCGAAGACGAAGTCGACGTCCCCCTCGATGTAACAGCGGGAGAAGTACTGCCGGTCGAACACCTCCAGTGCGGTCGTGTCCACGAACAGCGTGTCCTGGTGGGCCAGCAGCCTGACGTGCTCGAACCGCGAGCGGTCACCGGTGACATACGCGGCCACCGCCTGTGTGCCCGTGATCTCCGGATGGTCGGCGCGCAGCCAGTCGTTGGCGAGGGTCAGGTCCCGTACGGTCAGCCCGGGCGCCGCCGAGCTGAAGGTCGCCGAGCCCGCGGTGCCGTACGTCCCCGAACCGTCGGGTTTCTGCGTCCCGTTGGCGTTGTCGTGGACGATGACGACGGCACGCGGGTCGCGGGTGGCGCCGCACAGGGTCAACTCCGCCGCCTCCGCGGGTACGTTGACGACTTCCCGGTACACGCCCGGGTGCACGACGATCGTCCAGCCGTCGCCGTCGACCGTGTCCACGGCCGCCTGCACGGAGTCGCCGGGCCGGACGTGCAGGACGCGTCGCCGGTCGAGGGCCTCGGCGGGTGCGACAGCGGCGGCCACCAGTCCCCCGGCGATCCCCGCGAGGAGTGTGCGTCTGCGCGGGGTCATCGCCGCCCCGGTTCCCAGTCGCCGAGATAGGCCTCTCGCGTCGCCGACTCGGCCTGCTCGGCGGTGAGTTGGGGCCGGTTCTCCGGCACGCCGACGACCGCGCCCGGTCCCGTGTTGCGGTACTCGGCGAACCGCTGGCTCTGCCAGGGATAGGCGTCGGACATGTTGGTGTACGGCGCCACCGCGTCGATCCCCGCACCGAGCAGCGTCTCCCGCACGGTGAGCATCGGACGGGCGGTGGGGTCCGAGCCGGGCACCCAGGGGCGGGCCAACTTGTAGTAGCCGTCCGGGGCTTGGCTGCTCACGCGGCTGTGTGTCACCAGGTAGCCGCGCGGGTTGGCGACCGCCGTGGAGGGCGCGAAGACGAAGCCGTACGGTGCCGTGGCCAGGTCGGCGCGGTTCAGGGTCCGGAAGTGGCAGTGGTCGTAGACGGCGGTCGCCCGCCCGAAGACGAAGTCGACGTCCCCCTCGATGTAGCAGCGCGTGTAGTACTGCCGGGCGAAGACACCGAGGGCCGACGAGTCGGCGTACAGGGTGTCCTGGTGGCCGAGGAAGTGGCAGTCGTGGAACGCCGACCGGTCGCCCTGCACCTTGATCGCGACCGCCTGTGTGCCGGTGATGCCGGGGTGGTCGGCGCGCAGCCAGTCGTTGGCGAAGGTGATCCGGCGGGCGGTGAAGCCGTCGGTGCGGATGAGGGTGGTGGCCGAGCCGGAGGTGCCGTAGGTGCCCGAACCGTCGGGTTTCGGGGTGCCGTTGGCGTTGTCGTAGACGATGACGACGGCACGCGGGTCCTCGGCGGCGCCGAGCCAGGTCATCTCGCCCGCCGCGGCGGAGAGTTGACCGGTCGCCGGGTCGGTGCGGCCGACGGTGACCGTCTCGCGGTAGACGCCGGGCGCGATGACCAGGGTGTACCCGGGACCGGTCGCGGCGGTGACGGCGGCTTGGACGGTCGTGAAGTCGCCCCGGCCGCACGGGTCGACGTACAGGGTGAGCGGGGTGAGGCGGGCGGCCGGTGAGCCGTGGCGGCCGAACGGGCGGGGCCGGGTGGCTGCGCGGGCCGGGGCGGGCGCGAGGCCGAGTACGGCCGCGGCGGCGCCCGCCGTGAGGAACCCCCTTCTGGACAGGGGGTGTCGGGGGTGCTCGTGCGAGGGCATGCGGGTGCTCCTTGTGACGAGGGGTCAGCGCAGGTGCCCCGCACCGGCGTTGTGGTCGACGATGCACGGCACGGCACTCACGGGGTCGATCCGGGTGCGCAGGGTGGGGGTCCAGCCCGCGCCGGACCGGAGGATCTCGCTCGGCACACCGGCGTTGTGGACGGCGATCAGGTCGGTGGGCTCGCCGTTGACGTAGTTGTCGTCGGCGGTCAGCGGCGCCTCGGACCACTTCTTGAGGATGGTCGCCTCGGAGACGCCGGCCGGGACCGTGAACGCGTTGTGTTCGGCGACGAGTTGGGACTCCAGGCCGATGCCGTAGCTGTAGCCGTAGCCGGGTTCGGCGACGAAGTGGTTGTTGTAGGAGTCGACCTGCCCGAACCGGACGCGGGGTGCGCGCTCGACCAGGTTGGAGAACAGGTTGTGGTGGAGGGTGACCTTCAGATGGCCCCGGTCGACGGCGGCCGTCGAAGCGCTGTCGCTGTTGCCGATGAGGATCGTCTTGTCGTGGTCGGCGAAGACGTTCCAGGAGGCGGTGACGTAGTCGGCGCCCTTGACGATGTCGAGTTCGCCGTCGTGCTGTTCGAAGATCCGCCCGTAGTAGGTGGGCAGCGAACTGTCCGGGTGGGCGCCGTCGGTGAACGTGTTGTGGTCCAGCCACACATGGGTGGAGCCGTAGACGACGGCGCTGTCGTACTCGGAGTTCCAGTTGCCGACGGCGGTGTCGGTCGGGTCCCACTGCGGGAAGCAGTCCAGCGGGCTCTCGAAGGCGAGGTTGCGGACGATGACGTTGTCGACGGCGGTGATCTGGAGGCTGGCGCCCTTGAATCCGGCGTTGCTGCCGATGCCGACGATGGTGGTGTTGGCGGGGACGGCCGCCTTGATGACCTTGTTCTGGTTGGCGGCGGAGACGCGGCGCAGGCCCTCGGGGCTGTCGGCGGGCTCGTTGTCGAGGTTCCGGTCGTAGCCCCAGACGGCGGGGTCGTAGGTGGCGAGGTACTGCGCGAAGTCGTAGCCGGGCGCGGCGAAGGAGTCGCAGCCCTCGGCGTTGGCGTCGATGGTCCCCTTGATTCTGATGATCTTCGGCGCGGTGCCGGCGGCGGCCAACGCGGCCTTGAAATCAGTCCAGTTGGAGACGGTGTAGACGTGGTCGGGGGTGGCGGCGGCACCGCCGCTGGTGCCGGTGCCGTAGGAGGCCCAGCCGTCGCCGGCGCCGAGGGTCTCGCGGGCGAGGTCGCGCGGGTGGGCCTGGGCGGTGGTGCCGGTGAGGGCGAGGGTCAGTGCCGTGCACCCCACCACCAGCACACTCATGACGCGTTCATGACACATTGATATACGCACGGTGCGGGTCTCCTTGCTCAGCGGAGGTCCGAGGCGTCCGTGGCCTCGGGCCAGGTGATCCAGGACGTGGGAATCTCCTCGCGCAGCCGGATCAGGTCGTGCGGCGCGAGCACCCGGGTACGGGCCGACTCCCTTGCCACGAGCCGCGCCACGGCGATGGCGCCGGGCGGATTGAAGTGCGTGTTGTCCTGCTCGGTGTCGGTCCAGTTGAAGTAGACCTTCGTCTCCTCGACGCCGAGCCGCTGCCACAGCGCCAGCGACAACGCCTCGATGTCGAGCAGCGCGACGTCTTCCTGCCGGGCGAGCGCGCGCATCGCCGCCGGGTAGTCCCCGTGTGTCGCGAGGGCGTTGCCGTCGGCGTCGAACCTGCGGCGCTCCACGGGGGTGGCGAGCACCGGCCGGGCACCGCGGCTGCGGGCGCCGTCGAGATAGCGCCGCAGACAGTCCTGGTACGTCGTCCAGGGCTCGGTGTAGCGGGTCGGATCGGCGGTCTTCTCGTCGTTGTGCGCGAACTGGACGAGAAGGAGGTCACCGGGCCGGATGACGGAGAGGATCGCCGCCAGCCGCCCTTCGTCGATGAAACTCTTCGAACTCCGGCCGTTCACGGCATGGTTGGCGACTTTCACGCCCTTCCGCAGAAAGAAGGGAAGCGCCATTCCCCATCCGGTCTCGGGCGCTTCGGGCACGTATTTCTGGGCGGCGGTGGAATCTCCGGCGATGAAGAGCGTGCGCTCTCGCCGACCGCCTCGCAGGGGGACGGCGGCGAGAGCGCCCAACGCGACCTGCCGCCGAGTAATTGACACGATTGGCCCACCTTCCGGTCGTTGTCCTTCGGGGAGGGCGCGGGGGGGCGCGCGACCGGCCCTCACCGGCCCGCGCTCCCCCGCCCACTCACCCGCTCACCCACCAGAACCACCTGATGTCAGTGGTTCTTCTTCCAGTCCGCCTGGGCCTTGTTCAGCTGGTCGGCCAGCGTGTCCAGGAACTCCTTCGCCGTCATCTTCCCGAGCAGCAGCTTCTGGAAGTTCGGCTCGTTGTCCGCCTTGGAGATCGTGTTCCAGTCCGGCAGGTAGTACGGCAGCTGCACGATCTTCGTGTCGGTGCCGTTGAGCGCCTGTGCCGCCAACCGGGTCGGCTCGGAGCTCTGGATCCAGGCCGCGTTCGCCGCGTCCGTGTTCGCCGGGACCTGCCCCGCCGACTCGTTGAACTTGGAGTTCTCCGCCGCCGACACCGCGAACTCGATGAACTTCCAGGCCGCTTCCTTGTTCTTGCTCGACTTGAACAGACTCAGCCCGTCGACGGGGTTGGAGATCTGCACACGCGTGCCGTCGTCGAGCGTGGGATTGGGAATGCCCTTGAACTTGTCCGCGCCCAGCGCCTTCAGATGGTCCTGATACGACCCGAGGTTGTGGCTGAGCATCCCGATCGTGCCGCTGTCCCACTGCGCGACCATCTTGGTGAAGTCGTTGTTGAGGTCGGCGGACGGTGTGTCCTTCTTGAACAGGCTCACGTATTTCGCCAACGCGGCCACGTTCTTGGGGTCGTTGACCGTCGTCGTGTCGCCGTTCCAGAACGAGGTGATCCCGGTCTGCCCGTACACCGCGTCGAGGGCCGGCGCGATCGACCCCTCACCGCCGCGAATGGTGAAGCCGAACCTGTTCTTCGCCTTGTCGGTGAGCTTGTCGGCGGCGGCGTAGAACTTCGCCCAGGTGGTGGGCGCGTCCAGACCGGCCGCCTTGAACAGGTCGGTGCGGTACCAGAGCGTGCCGTTGTTCGCGGAGGTCGGGATCTGGTACAGCGCGCCCCCGCCGCCGGCGGACTTGCTGACGTCGAGCAGGTTCTGGCTCAACTTGCCGTTCAGCGCACTGGACTTGAGCCGGCTGTCCAAGGGTTCCAGTGCCCCCTGCACGGCGACCTCGGCGAGCACCGCGGTGCCCACCCCGCCGACGTCGGGCAGCCCGCCGCCCTGGATCGCGGTGTCGTACTTGGACTGGGCGCTGGCCGCCGGTATCCCGACGTACTTGACCTTGATGTCGGGGTTCTTCTTCTCGAAGTCCGCGATGATCTGCTTCCAGATGTCGGTACGGACACCGCCGTTGTTGTCCCAGAAGGTGATCGTGCCCTTGCCGGAGCCCTCACCGCCCTTGTCCCCCGCGCCGCCGCTGCCGTCGTCGCCGCAGGCGGTGGCGGTCAGCGCGAGCACGGAGCCCAGGGCGACGGCCGTCGCGGCCCGCCGGGTTCTGCGGATGCTGGTCTTCATAGGTCGGCTCTCTTCTGGTGGGTCCAACGGGGTGATGAGGTCACCGGCAGTGACTGGCAAGCGCTTGCTACGGAGGTGCGTCATGGCGACTCCCAACAGGCGTACGGGCAGGGCGAGTTAGTGGAGAGAACTGATCCGGAACCGCGTGAACACCGCCGCGCCGGCATGTCCCGCGCCCACGGGTGCGAGCGCGAACAGCCCGAGCAGGGCACCGACCCAGCGCCAGGGGGTGGCGGCGAAGACCTGGCCGCTCGGCCGCGGCCCGTCCCCGACGTCGTGGAAGAAGCGGCAGCGCGCCCCGGCGCCGATCTCGATCCGCAGCCGGACCCGGTCCTCGGGTGCGGGGCAGGACTCCCCCGCGTCCCGTTCGCGCTCGACGGCGGGCTCGGCGAAGCGGTGCACGAACCGCGCCTGCCCGTCCGCGCCCCGCTGGAGCCCGATCCAGCTGTACGCGTCGCCGAGCACGGCCAGCCCCGCCCTCGCCCCCGGTTCCTGGCCGCGCAGCCGCAGGTCCACCTCGACGGCGACGGGCGTGCCGGGCAGGCGCTGGGTGAGGAGGTTCGGAAGCCTGCGCAGGTCGTGCGTGTCGGCCGTACGGGCGCAGGTCAGCCGCAGTCCGTCGCCGGAGTGGTGCGTGGCCCAGCCGTCCCGGGGATTGGCCGTCCACTGCCACTGGCGGCCGTACCGCCCGCCGGGGAAGTCGTCGTCGGTGGCGGGCGCGGCGGGCGGCTGCGGCGGCAGACCGGGTTTCGGGTGTACGGCGACGGGGGTGCCCGCGTCGCCGATGACCGGCCAGTCGTCGTCGCCCCAGCGCATCGGCTGGAGGTGGACGACCCGGCCGTAGGGGCCGCGCTGCTGGAAGTGCAGGAACCAGTCCTCGCCGGACGGGGTGTCCACCCACGCGCCCTGGTGGGGGCCGTTGACGTCGGTGGCCCCTTGTTCCAGGACGACCTTCTCCTCGTAGGGGCCGAAGAAGCCGCGGGAGCGGAACGCGCCCTGCCAGCCGGTCCCGACTCCCCCGGCGGGGGCGAGGATCCAGAACCAGCCGTCGCGCCGGTGGACCTTGGGGCCCTCCAGGGTGAACCAGCCGGGGAGGCGGTCCGCGTCCACGACGACCTTGCCGTCGTCGAGCAGGGTCGTGGCGTCGGGGTGCATACGGTGGCCGGTGAGGCGGTTCTTGACGCCCGCGCGGGACTTGGCCCAGGCGTGCACGAGGTAGGCCTCGCCGTCGTTCTCCTCGTCCCACAGGGGGCAGGGGTCGATCAGGCCCTTGCCCTCCTTGAGGAGGTGGGGGCGGGTCCAAGGTCCTCTGATCTCGGGGGCGTTGATCTGGAAGATGCCCTGGTCGGGGTCGCCCCAGAAGATCCAGAAGCGCTCGTCGTGGTACCTCAACGCGGGGGCCCAGACCCCGCAGTCGTGCCGTGGGGTCCCGAACACGCTTGCCGGTTCCAGGCGTTGGAGGGCGTGGCCGACCAGGGTCCAGTTCACCAGGTCGCGGGAGTGCAGCAGGGGCAGTCCGGGGACCCGGCCGAAGCTGGACGCGGTGAGGTAGAAGTCGTCGCCGACGCGGATGACGTCCGGGTCGGACCAGTCGGCGTTCAGGACGGGGTTGGTGTACGTCTCGGGGGTCACTGGCCGACCGCCTTCCGCACCAGTACCGCCGCCTCGGCCCGGTCCAGGGTGCCGTCCGCGACGACGGTGACGACGCGCCGCACGACCGTGTCGCCGGGCGGGACCGGCAGGCGTCGGTCCGCGGCCAACGAGGCGCCCACGCCCGGGTATTCGGCGGTGCGGACGAACCACGGGTCCTGGCGGGAGCGGTCGGTGGCGCCGGCCAGGACCAGGGTCCAGCCGGTGCCGGCGAGGGCGAGCCAGTCGGCGCGGGTGCCGTGCACGGCCCCTTCGCCCTCGCGGTCGGCGGTGAAGACACGCGGGGCCGCCGCCTCTTTGCGGGCCCGCCAGAAGAAGCCTCCGTACCCGGCTCCGGGGCGGCCGTTGGTGGCGGGGCTGCCGATCGAGAGGGGGCCGGACGTCACGTTCGTGAGCGAGAAGGTGAAGTCCAACGCCCAGGCGGTGTCGGTGAGTTCGGTGGCGGCGACGGTGCGGCGCTCGCGCAGCAGCACCGCGCCTAAGGCCACCCAGCGCAGTTCCTCGACGAAGCCGTCGGGGTCGCGCAGCTGGAAACCGGAGTGGCGCTGGGCGCCGTGGTTGTCCAGTTCCGTGGGCCCCTGGTCGCGGACGTAGGTGCGCCCGCCCCAGAAGTTGTGCCCCTCGACGTCGGGAACGGCGACACCGACGCCGAGGTGGTGGGTGTGGTCGGCGGGGCTCAGTTCGGTGACCGCCGTACCGGACAGGGTGGTCACCGGGTGCAGATACGGGCGCGGAGAGAGCCGGTCGGGCAGCTCGGGCCTGGTGACGTACCGGGCGACCGGGCGCCCCGCGACGCGGAGCACCGGCGTGTCCTGCTGGGTGTTCATCAAGGGCTCACCTCCTTCGGTGGGGCCCAGGGGGCGCCCAGCTCGGAGTAGAGGGCGAGGGTGTCGGCCGCCGTGGTGACCAGCGCGTCGATGCCGGGGACCACCCGGCGGTTCTCGGCGGGCAGCAAGTGCCATGCCTCGGCCGGGAGTTGTACCGGGTCGGGGGCCTGGCGGATCGCTTCGACGACCTTCATGAAGGCGCCCGTCGCGTCCGGTTCGACCAACAGCGCCTCGCCGTCGACGAGATGGGCGACCAGGTTCTCCAGCAGATCCGTGCTGCCGTACTCGAACTCCTCGGGGCCGTGGCCCGCGCGCTGGAGCAGGGCGCGGTCCTGCTTGTACCAGTAGGTGATCCGGCCCTCGCTGCCGTGCACCACCACATAGGGGTCGCCGGGGTGTTCGGCGCACAGGGTGACGGCGACGGTGACCGGGCGGCCCTGGACCGTGCCGACCCGGACGCAGGAGGTGTCGTCGGACTCGATGTCGTTGGCCCGGACGAGTTCGGTCTCGATGCGGGTGACGTCCTCGGCGCGGGTCGTGCCGTTGAGGGCGAGGGCGGTGGCGACGGCGTGCGCGAGGGGATTGGTGAGCGCGCCGTCGATCACGTCGACGCCGTTCAGGCGGCGCTTGCCCGCCCAGGGGGCGCGCCGGTAGTAGGCCTCGTCGCGGGCCCAGGCACCGGCTCCGCCGACTCCGGTCGGCGTGCCGATCGCGCCCTCGGCGATCAGTTTCCGGATCGCGGGCACGGCGTGCGAACCGAGCGACTGGAAGCCGATCTGGCAGACCACTCCGGCCGCGGCGATCCCGTCGGCCATCCGGCGGAACTCGGCGTACGAGGGCGCGGGCGGCTTCTCCAGCAGCAGGTGCACGCCCCGCTTCGCGGCGGCCAGGGCGAGGTCCGTGTGGGTCGGGATCGGGGTGCAGATCACCGCCGCGCGGGCGCCGGTCGAGTCGAGGAGTTCCCCGAAGTCCGGTGACTGGGCCGGGAGTTCACCGCCGAACTCCTCCTCGGTCAGCGGGGTCAGCTCACAGATGCCGACGAGGCGTACCAGGCCCTTGTCCTGGAGCCGGCGGATGTTCTCGACGTGCCAGCGGCCGTGGCCGCGGGCGCCGGCGAGGACGACGGTGACAGGTGCGGTGACGGGTGGGGTGACCCCCGCGGCGGCGGGCGCGGCGGCGGTCGTGGGGCCGGTGATGGGGCCGGTCTCGGATGTCATGGGATTCTCCCTGCGTCGACGATCTTCGCCAGCAGGGTAAGCGGTTGCCTCATCCCTTCACCGCCCCCGCGCTGAAGCCGGTGATCAGCCACTTCTGGATGAAGGCGAAGACGATCACCACGGGGACGGCGGCGACGATGCCGCCGGCGGCGAGCGCGCCGAGGTCGACGCTGTCCGCGCTCATCAGGGTGTTGAGGCCGACCGGGATGGTCTGCTTGCTCTGGTCCGAGAGGAACATCAGGGCGAAGAGGAAGTGGTTCCAGGCGTGCACGAAGGCGAAGGAGCCGACCGCGATCAGGCCGGGCCGCAGCAGCGGGAGGACGACGATCCGGAAGGCGGCGAGGCGGTTGCAGCCGTCCACCCAGGCCGCCTCCTCCAGCGACTGCGGGACGTTCCGGATGAAGCCGCTGATGAGGATCATCGAGAGCGGGAGCTGGAAGACGGTCTCCGCGATGATGACGCTGGCGAGCGAGTTGATCATCTGGAGCTTGGCGAAGATCTGGAACAGCGGCACCAACAGCAGGGCGCCCGGCACGAATTGGGAGCAGAGCAGGGCCAGCATGAAGGTGCGCTTGATCCTGAACTCGAAGCGGGCCAGCGCGTAGCCGCCGGCCAGGGCGACGACGGTGGTCAGGAGCAGGGTGGCGACGCCGACGTAGACGCTGTTCTGGAAGTAGACGCCGAAGCTGCGTTCGGTCCACACCTTCTGGAAGTGGTCGAGGGTCATCGGCCAGGGCACCAGGGAGGTCGAGCCGGCCGGGCGGAACGCGAAGAGCAGGATCCAGTAGAAGGGGATCAGGGTGAAGACGAGGTAGATGCCGAGGGGCACGTAGATCTGCCAGCGCGGGACCTCGTCCCAGGCGCGGCGGACCGTGCGCGGCTGTTGGGGTGCGGGGGCCTCCCGCTCGCGGGCCGGGGCGATCTCGGTGATCACTTGTCGCCGCCTCCGAACTTGCTCAGGCGCAGATAGACGATCGAGAAGAAGAGCAGGATCACGAACGCGACCGTGGTGAGGGCGGACGCGTAGCCGAAGTCGTGTGCTTCGACACTGGTGTTGGCGACGTAGAGCGGGAGAGTGGTCGTCTCGCCGGCCGGGCCGCCGCCGGTCAGGGTGTAGAGGAGGTCGACGTTGTTGAACTCCCAGACCGCGCGCAGCAGCGTGGACAGCACGATCGCGTCCTTGAGGTGCGGCAGGGTGATGTGCAGGAACTGCTTGAAGCGGCCGGCTCCGTCGACCTCGGCGGCCTCGTAGAGGTCCTTCGACACGGACTGGAGGTCGGCGAGGATGAGGATCGCGAAGAAGGGGACGCCCCGCCAGAGGTCCGCGACGACCGCCGCGGAGAAGACCGTTGAGGGGTCGGAGAGCCAGCTCGTGCCGTACTGGCCGATTCCCATGTCGGCGAGATAACGGGTCACGCCCGTCTGGGAGTTGTAGAGCAGCACCCAGATCGCGGAGGTCAGGACGCCCGACACGGCCCAGGGCGAGAACACCAGCGCTCGGCCGACGGACCGGCCCACGAAGGTCTGGTTGACGATGAGCGCGAGGGCCAGGCCGAAGAGGAGTTGGAGGCCCACCTCCACGACGACCCACTTGGCGCTGAAGGTTAGCGTGTCCCAGAACTGCGGGTCGCTGGTGAAGGCGTGGGTGAAGTTGTCGAGGCCCGCGAAGCCGTTGCGCCACGGTTTGGTGGGGTTGTAGTTCTGGAGGCTGTAGTAGAAGACGCTGATGACCGGGTAGGCGATGAAGCCCAGCATGAGCAGCCCGGCCGGGGCGATCAACAGGTACGGGAGCCTGCGCGGGGTCGCGGAGGCACGGCGCCGCCGGGGTGGCGCGGGCGGTTTCGCCACGGCTGCGGCTTGGGCCATGACTGTTCTCCGTTCGGTACAGGAAGCGCTTGCTCGACGGACATGGGGAGAGGCTCAACCGGCGTACGGGTCCGGCACCTTGCCCGGCCGGGCCAGGAACTCGAAGTCGCAGCCGGTGTCCGCCTGGGTGATCTGGTCGTTGTAGAGCGCGCCGTAGCCGCGCTCGTACCGTGCGGGCGGCGGGGTCCACTCCGCCCTGCGTCGCGCCAACTCCTCGTCGTCCACGTTGAGTTGGAGGGTGCGTGCCGCGACGTCCAGGGTGATGGTGTCGCCGGTGCGGACGAGGGCGAGTGGTCCGCCGATGTACGACTCGGGCGCGATGTGCAGCACGCACGCGCCGTAACTCGTGCCGCTCATCCGGGCGTCGGAGATCCGGACCATGTCCCGGACGCCCTGCTTGAGGAGGTGGCCGGGGATCGGGAGCATGCCGTACTCGGGCATGCCGGGTCCGCCCTTGGGGCCCGCGTTGCGCAGCACCAGCACGCTGTCGGCGGTGATGCCCAACCCCGGGTCGTCGATGGTGCGTTGCATGGTCCGGTAGTCGTCGAAGACGACCGCCGGGCCGGTGTGCTTGAGCAGGTGCGGTGCGGCGGCGATGTGCTTGATGACGGCGCCGTCCGGGCAGAGGTTGCCGCGCAGGACGGCGACTCCGCCCTCGCTCGCCACCGGGTTGTCGCGGGTGCGGATCACGTCGTCGTTGTGCACCAGCGCGCCGTCGAGCTGCTCGCGCAGGGTGTCGTGAGAGACGGTCGGACGGTCCAGGTGGAGCAGGTCCGTGATGCGGGAGAGGAATCCGGGCAGGCCGCCGGCGAAGTGGAAGTCCTCCATGAGGTACGTCCGTCCGCCGGGGCGTACGTTCGCCAGGACCGGGACCGTGCGGGCGATGCGGTCGAAGTCGTCGAGCGTGAGCCGCACGCCCGCGCGGCCGGCCATGGCGATGAGGTGGATCACGGCGTTGGTGGAGCCGCCGAGGCCGAGGACGGTGGTGACCGCGTCCTCGAAGGCTTCCTGGGTGAGGATCGACGAGAGAACACGCCCCTTGTGGACTTGTTCAACGATCCTCATGCCGGATTGCGCGGCCATCCGATCGTGCCCCGAGTCCACGGCCGGAATGCTCGACGCGCCCGGCACGGTCACGCCCAGCGCCTCGGCGGCGGCCGTCAGCGTGGACGCGGTCCCCATGGTCATGCAGTGCCCGGGCGAGCGCGCGAGCCCGCTCTCCAGTTCGGTCAGCTCGCAGTCGCCGATGAGGCCGGCGCGTCTGTCGTCCCAGTACTTCCACATGTCGGTGCCGGAGCCGAGGACCTCGCCCCGCCAGTGGCCGGGCAGCATCGGTCCGGCGGGGACGAAGACCGTGGGCAGGTCGACACTGGCCGCGCCCATGAGGAGGGCGGGCGTCGACTTGTCGCAGCCGCCCATCAGGACGGCACCGTCGACGGGATAGGACCGCAGCAGTTCCTCGGTCTCCATCGCGAGCATGTTGCGGTAGAGCATCGGGGTCGGCTTCTGGAAGGTCTCGCTGAGCGTCGAGACGGGGAACTCCAGCGGGAAGCCGCCCGCCTGCCACACGCCCCGCTTGACCGCCTGGGCGCGCTCACGGAGGTGCACATGACAGGGATTGATGTCCGACCAGGTGTTGAGGACCGCGATGACGGGCTTGCCGAGGTGTTCCTCGGGGAGGTAGCCGAGCTGGCGGGTGCGGGCCCGGTGGCTGAAGGAGCGCAGCCCGTCGGTGCCGTACCACTGGTGGCTTCTGAGCTCTTCCGGTGCCTTCATACGGACCATCCGGCGGCTATCGCGGCGACCTCGGCGCGCTCGCTCTCGGGCAGGGGCTTGCTGGGGGGCCGTACGTCACGGCGGCACAGGCCGAGGGACGCAAGCGCTTCCTTCACGATCGTGACATTGTCGGCGGAGCCGTTCGCCGCCCTCAGTTCCTCGAATCGGCGGATCTGTTCCCACACCTTCATCGCCCCGGGATAGTCGCCGGATCGAAGCGCTTCGATCATGTTCAGGGAGACGGACGGGGCCACGTTCACGAGCCCGGAGGTGAAGCCGGTGGCGCCCGCCGAGAAGTAGGAGGGCGCGTACGGCTCGGCCAGCCCGGCCACCCACACGAAGCGTTCGAGGCCCGCGTCCCGGGCGAAGGCGGCGAAGCGGGCCGCGTCCGGGACGGCGTACTTGACGCCGATGACGTTCGGGCAGTCGTCGGCGAGTTCGGCGAGGCGGGCGCCGAGGAGCTGGGCGTTGCGGATGTAGGGGACGACGCCCAGTTCGGGCACGGCCTCGGCGATGGCGCGGTGGTAGTCGACCCAGCCGCCCTGCGAGACGTAGGGGTGGACGGGCTGATGGACCATCACCAGCTGGGCGCCGCGCTCGCGGGCGTGCCGGGCGGAGGCGATGGCGGTGGGCACGTCGTGGCCGACGCCGACGAGGACGGCGGCGCGGCCGGCCGCCTCGTCGATGGTCAACTCAGTGACGAGCTGCCGCTCTTGGGGGGTCAGGGCGTAGAACTCGCCGGTGTTGCCGTTCGGTGTGAGGATGCCGATCCCGCCGTCGAGCAGGCGGCGCAGCAGGGTCCGGTGGGTGTCCTGGTCGACGGTGCCGTCCGCGGCGAACGGGGTCACCGGGATCGCCACCACGCCGGCCAGGGCGGCCCGTTGGGCCTCGAACGCCGCTGTCATGCCCGACCGTCCTCTCCGTGGGCAGCCGGCCCGGTGCCGGGGCCCTGCCCCGACTCGGCGTCGGGGAAGGCCCGTTGAACGAACGACGCGATGTGGGCGTGCAGCGCGGTGGCGGCGGCGTCCGCGTCGCCGTCGAGGGCGAGCCGCAGGATCTCGCGGTGTTCGCCGGCCTCCCGTTCCCAGGAGGGCGAGGCGGCCCAGGCGACGGCGGACACGAGGGCGGCCTGGTCGCGGACCTCGTCGAGCATCCGGCCGAGCAGCGGGTTGCCGCACGGCAGGTACAGGGCGCGATGGAACTCCCGGTTGGCGAGGGAGCGTTCGGCGGTGTCGGTGGCCTCGTCGGCGCGGGTCAGCGCCTCGCGGGCGGCGTCCAGGGAGGCGCCCAGCCGTACGGCCCGCCGCAGCGCCTCGGGTTCGAGGAGCAGCCGGACGTCGTACACCTCGCGCGCCATGTCCGCGTCCACCATGCGCACCGTGACGCCCTTGTACTGGCTCATCACGACGAGCCCGGTGCCGGCCAGGGTCTTGAGCGCCTCGCGCACCGGGGTCTTGGACACCCCGAACTGTGCGGCGAGTTCGGTCTCGACGAGTGGCTGACCGGGGGTCAACTGCCCGGTGAGGATGCGGTGTTTGATCGCGTCCAGCACGTACTGCGTGCGGGACGGGATCGGCGTGGGCACAGAGGTCATGCGCGCCTCTCGGATCTCATCGGATCTCACATATCGCGTCTCATATATGACGTACGAAGTACGACGCGTTGAAGGTAGGAGCGGCCCTGTGTTTCGTCAATGCTTCTGACAGAAGAACTAGAAAGCGCTTCACATGGCCGTGCTTCACATGGTCTTGGTGACGCCTTCGAGCGCGGCGGAGGTGCGGCCGGGGAAGATCGCGGCGGCGCGCTCCAGCGCCGCTTCCCTCGTCAGGGTGGGTCCCACATGGGTGATGAGGAGTTCGCGCGCGCCCTTGGCGCAGGCGCCGGCGTCCTCGGGCGTCAGATGGACCTGGCGTTCGCCTTCGCGATGCCGGTCGATGTCGGCCTCGCAGAGGAACACGTCGGCGCCGGCCGCGAGTTCGGCCAGCGCTTCGCAGGGCCCGCTGTCCCCCGAGTAGGCGAGGACGCTCCCCTGACACTCGGCACGCAGCCCGTAGGCCTCGGTGTCGTGGACGACGGCGCGCGCGGTGAGGCGGAGGTTCCAGTGCCTCACGGTGTGGCCGTCGTAGAGCGGGCGGAAGTCGAAGACGCCGTTCAGGAACCGTACGTCCGGCTGTCCGAAGAAGCCGGCGAGGCGGCGGGCGCAGTCCTGCGGGGCGTAGAGCGGGATCGGGGCGGCCGGGGTCATCCCGCCGAAGGCGAACGCGTAGGCCGCGGCGAGGAGATCGGCGCTGTGGTCGGCGTGCAGATGCGAGATCCAGATCGCGGTGAGCCGCGCGGGATCCGTGTGCCGCTGCAACTCCGCGAACGTTCCGGTGCCCGCGTCCACCCACACCTCGGCGCCGCCGCCGCGCAGCAGGTACCCGGAGCAGGGTCGGCCGGGGCGTGGATGCGGGGAGGCGGTGCCGAGGATGGTGAGACTGAGAGGCATGGTGGGGAAGAGTACGGTTCCGGGGCGCCCGGCACTCACATTTCAGGGCGTTCCGTGGCGCCGGGCCCCGGGATGCCCTAGGTCGTGTCCGCGAAGTCCCGTCGTCCGCCCGGAGGCAGGCGGGACTTCGCGGACACGGCCTACGGCTTCCACCCCGGGTCGCGTCCGCTGAGCCCCAGTGCCCGGTCCAGCAGTGGCGCGTCCTCCGGTACGGGCACCACCGGTCCGAAGATGCCGCCTCCGCGGCTCGGGTCCTGGGCGGCGGCGAGCAGGAAGTCGTACGACGCCTGGAGCGCGACCGGGTCGGGCTCGTAGGGCCGGCCGGTGGCCACCGCCAAGTCCCAGCCGTGGATGACGAGTTCGTCGACCGCGACGGCGGCGGCGACGGCTCCGGGGAGGTCGATGCCGCCCGCGCGGGTCATGCCGGTCCAGGCGGCCGGGTCGCGCCAGGCCTCGGCGAGCGCGTCGAGCACTCTGGGGAGGTCCTCGCGCCAGCCGGGGCCGGGGTCGGAGGCGGCGGAGTCGGGCGCGGTGTCCGTCATGACGCCCAGGTCCTTGTGTGCCGCGTCGCGGAAGGCCACGGACAGGCCGAGGAGATGTCCCAGCATGTTGCGTACGGCGGTGCCGGGGCACGGGGTCACGTCCGTGAGCTGCTCGTCGGTGACGCCCGCCACGAGCCGGGCGACGACACGGGTCTGCGGGCCGAGGTCGAAGATGCTGTCGGTCATGCGCTTCCCTTCCGGGGGTCGGTCCTCAGTCGGGGGGTAGACCGACGGCGGACCCGGAACTCATCGCGCTCCCCGCGCTCCCCGCGCGTTCTACGGCACCTGCCCGATGCCGAGCCCCCGGCCTTAGACCCACGATGACCAGGCATGACGAAGAACTGGACGGTGACCCGCATCCTGCGGGACCGTGACGCGGGGCTGTATTTCACGGGGCTGGTGGTGTCCGCCTTCGGCACGTCCGCGCTGGGGCTGGCGGCCGGTGTGTGGGTGAAGGACCTCAGCGGCTCGAACGGGCTGGCCGCGCTGTGCGGGTTCGTGATCTGGGCGCCGACCCTGTGCGGCCCGGCCCTCGGCACGATCGCCGACCGCGTCCGCTGCGGCCCCCTGCTGATCCGGACGAACCTCGCCCTCGCCGCCCTCCTCCTCACCCTGTTCGCCGTCGACTCCCGCACCGACCTGTGGCTCCTGTTCACGGTCCTGCTCGGCTACGGCACCCTCGTCGTCGTCCAGGACCCCGCCGAGTCGGCTCTTGTCGCCGCCGTGGTGGACCGGGATCTCCTCGGCGACTTCAACGGGCTGCGGATGACGGCGGTGGAGGGCATGAAACTGGTCGCGCCGCTCACCGGCGCGGGTCTGTACGCCGCGTTCGGCGGGCCCGCGGTGGCCGCTCTGGACGCGGCGACGTTCGTTCTGGCGGCGGCGCTGTGGCTGCTCCTGCGGGTGCGCGAGGAGCGACCGGGGCGTCCCGCCGGCGACTGGCGGACCCAGACCGCCGACGGCGTAAGGGAGTTGTGGGGGCATCCGCTGCTGCGCCCGCTGGTCCTGGCGGGCGGGACCATGATGTTCCTGGCCTCCCTGAGCAGTTCGACGAACTACGCGATCGTCGAGTCGCTGGGGCACGCCCCCGCCTGGACGGGCGTGCTGTACACGGCCCAGGGCGTCGGCTCGGTCGCGGTCGGGCTGGTCTCCGGGCCCGCGCTGCGACGGCTCGGCGAGCGCTGCTTCGGGGCGGCCGGGATCGCCGTGGCGGCGGTGGGGGTGGCGGCGCGGGCGCTGCCGTCCGACCCGGCGGTCCTGCTGGGCAACGCGGCGGTCGGCCTGGGACTCCCGTGCGTGCTGATCGCCGCGTTCACCGCCGTGCAGCGGGAGTTGCCGGGCCCGCTGCTGGGCCGGGCGACGGCCACCGCCAACACCCTCCTCTTCACCCCGAACGTGATCGGTCTGGCGGTGGGCGCGGCACTGGTCGAACTGGCGGACTTCCGGCTGCTGTTGGGGCTGACCGCCCTGGCGCTGTGCGCAACGGGCTTGTGTCTGGCGCTGTTCGGGCCGAAGGCGGTCGCGGATCAGAGCGCGGCCAGCGCCGACCGCACCTCCGCCAGGTCCCCGTCCGACGCCAACCCGGCGTGATACAGCCGCAGTTCGGTCGCACCGAGGCCGCGTGCCCGGACCGCGTCCGCCGCGAGTGCCCCGGGGCGTCCGCCCATCCCGGAGACGACGGCGAAGTTGGCGGCCAGCACGGCACCGTCCCGTCCCCGCTCGGCGAACGGGGTCAGCAGGCCCGCGCCGCCCGTGCAGGGGACGACCACACCGTCGGCCACCGAGAGGATGTGCCCGGGGTCCACGCCCGCGTTGGCGCCGCAGTGGTACGACTCCGGGTCCGCGTGCAGCAGGATCTGGAAGCCGTCCGGCGCGGCGGCCCGGACCGCGGCGACCGCCGTCTCCTGGAGGGTGCGGGCCCGCTCGTCGCGCCAGGCGCGCGTGGCCGTCGCGTTCGCCTCGCCGAGGAGTTTGCCGACCCCCGCCCAGCCGCCGTCGGAGGGCGCCCCCTGCCACACCGGTTCCAGCGCGGCACGTACCGTCGCCGCCAACTCCTGTGCGTCGAGGCCCTGTTCGCCGTAGCCCTGGCGGCAGGTCGGGCAGAAGCACAGGGACATCAGGTAGTGGCCCGCGTCCCCGAGGGGGATTCCGCCGGTCTTGTCGTGGGCGTTGAGATGGGAGAGGCCGTACCAGCCGAGGGACTCCAGTTCGGTGCCCTGCGCGCCGGGGCGTACGGCCGCTTCGGCGGCGAGGTCGACGAGGTACTCGCGGGTGGCCGGCTGGGCGACGCAGGGCGCCCAGGAGTAGCGGTCGCCGTAGGCGTTGACCACCGAGGTGTCCGGATGGTCGGCGCCGAGACGGGAGTTGTGGGCGAGGACGACCCAGGTGTGCACCTCAAGGCCCGCGTCCGCGAGGGTTGCGGCGGCCTCCCCGAAGGCGTCGCCCGGTGCCCAGTCGCCGGCCTCGTACGGCCTCAACTCCCGGCCCTGCCAACGGGAGTCCGGTGGATACAGGACGGCCGCGTGCTCGGCGGTGACGATCCGGTGGCGCGGGTGGCGGGGGGTCAACGCGCGGGTGGAGTGGTACGCGGAGGCGAGGGTGGCCTGCCGGACGCCGAGCGCGGCGATCCTGCGGCCCGCCTCGGGGTCGCCGTTGACGTCCCAGGGATAGACGAATGTCGACGCCTTCACGCGCCCTCCTCGATCAGCGACTTGGCCGCGGGCTCGGCCGACGAGTCGATCAACGTGTGGCCCCGCTCGACGAGTTGGGCCAGTTGTTTGACATGGTCCTCGGCCGGTTCGGTCAGCGGCGGGCGGACCTCGCCGACGTCCAGGCCCCGCATGCGGACCCCCGCCTTGACGAGCGAGACCGCGTAACCGCGTCCCTGGGCGCGCAGTTCGACGAACGGCCGGTAGAAGCCGTCCAGGAGGCGGTTCGCCGTGGTGTCGTCGCCGGTCGCGAGGGCCCGGTGGAAGGCGAGCGCGAGTTCGGGGACGAAGCAGAACACGGCGGACGAGTAGAGGGTGATGCCGATGCCCCGGTAGGCGAGCTGGGTCTGTTCGGCGGTGGGCAGTCCGTTGAAGTACAGGAAGTCGCCGGGGACTTCGGCGCGTACGGTGCTCACGATCCGCTGCATCAGGTCGAGGTCGCCGAGGCCGTCCTTGAAGCCGATGATGCCTTCGGTGCGGGCGAGTTCGACGACCGTGGCCGGGGTGAACACGGCGTTGTCGCGCTGGTAGACGATGACGGGCAGCGCGGTCGACGCGGCCACCTCCCGGTAGTGCCGCAGCAGCCCCTCCTGCCCGGCGACCACCAGGTAGGGCGGCATCGCGAGCAGCCCGTCCGCCCCGGCGGCCTCCGCGAGCCGTGCGTACCGTACGGCGAGCGCGGTGCCGTAGCCCGCGCCCGCGACGACCGGCACCCGGCCCCCGGCCGCCTCCACGGCCGCCCGCACGCACGCCTCGAACTCCTCGGGGAGCAGCGCGTGGAACTCCCCGGTGCCGCAGCACGCGAACACGGCGGCGGCGCCGGCCTCGACGCCCTGGCGGACATGCGCGCGGTACACGTCGAGATCGACGGCGCCGTCGGGGCCGTACGCGGTGACGGGGAAGAACAGCGGCCCGCTGGGGATACTGAGCCGGTCGGCGAGAGGGGCTGGCGTCACGGGCTCTCCCTTGAAACAGGCGCGTGCGTTCTTCTGATCAATGTCTACATTTCTGAACAGCTCCACCCTAAGGATCTGCCTCAGGGTGGGTCAAGCGGGCAAATGAGCAAGAAGGAAGCGGATTTCCCAGGTCCGCGCCACACTTGACGGGCATGGTGACCGATCCTTAGCGTGTCCATGCATGTGAATAAGATTCATGAATGAGGTCAGCCCTTCACCGCCGATCCCAAGGAGACCGAGGATGCCCGCCCCCCGCACCGCTCCCCGCACCGTTCTGCTCACCGGCGCCGCAGGCGGACTCGGCACCCTGATGCGGGACCTGCTCCCCTCCTACGGCTACGACCTGCGGCTGCTGGATCTGCGCCCGATCGAGGGCGAGCCGGACGCGATCACCGCCGACCTCTCCGACAGGGCGGCGCTCCGGGAGGCCGTGCGGGGCGTCGACGCGATCGTCCACCTCGCCGGGATCTCCCTGGAAGCCTCCTTCGACAAGATCCTCGCGTCGAACATCCAGGGCACGTACAACCTCTACGAGGCCGCCCGCGAGGAGGGCGTCGGCCGTGTCGTGTTCGCCTCCTCCAACCACGCGGTGGGCTACACCCCGAGGCCGCAGGGGGACGACCCGCTCATCCCGGTCGACACCCCGCACCGCCCCGACACCTTCTACGGCCTGTCCAAGTCCTTCGGCGAGGACCTCGCGCAGCTCTACTGGGACAAGCACGGCCTGGAGACCGTCTCCGTGCGCATCGGCTCCTGCTTCCCCGAGCCCAGCAGTGTGCGCATGCTGTCGATCTGGATGAGCCCCGCCGACGGCGCCCGCCTCTTCCACGCGGCCCTGACCGCCGAGGACGTACGGCACACCATCGTCTACGGCTCCTCCGCCAACACCCGCCTGTGGTGGGACCTGTCGACCGCGCGGGCCCTCGGCTACGAGCCGCGGGACGACTCCGAGCCGTACGCCGAGAAGCTGATCGCCGAGCAGGGCGAGCTGGTGCCGGGGGTCGAGGCGCACGCCTATCTCGGCGGCCAGTTCGTGACCGACCCGCCGATCTGGCCGTACTGACCGGAAAAGGGACTCCGGGGCGGCGGGCGGGCACCGAACGGGCCCGCCCGCCGCCGTGTTCGGGCACGGACTCCGCCCGGTCTCCCGCCCCGGCGCACTACGGCGCAGGTCCGCGACGGGCACCGCGCGCGGCAAACGGTCGCACCCGGGCAGCATCGGGCCTGCAACAGGCCTGGTCAGTGCCGCACACCCGCTGTAGAACTTCCCCCAAGGGTCCCACCGGGCCCGAACGGGCAGTACTCCGGGCGAGCGGGAGGGCGGTGTCGGCCATGGGGACGAGTTCGGCGGAGGAGCGTCAACGGGAGATCGTGCGCACCGCGCGCCGCACCGGCTCGGTCGACGTCACCGCGCTCGCCGCCGAGCTGGGCGTGGCCAAGGAGACCGTACGGCGGGATCTGCGCGCCCTGGAGGACCACGGGCTGGTGCGCAGGACCCATGGCGGCGCCTACCCCGTGGAGAGCGCCGGTTTCGAGACGACGCTCGCCTTCCGCGCCACCAGCCACGTACCCGAGAAGCGGCGGATCGCGCTCGCCGCGGCCGAGTTGCTCGGGGACGCCGAGACGGTCTTCGTCGACGAGGGCTACACGCCCCGGCTCATCGCCGAGGCGCTGCCCAGGGACCGGCCGCTGACCGTGGTCACCGCGTCCCTGCCGGTCGCGGGCGTGCTCGCCGAGTCCGAGCACACCTCGGTGCTGCTGCTCGGCGGCCGGGTCCGGCACGGCACCCTGGCGACCGTGGACCACTGGACGACGAAGATGCTCGCCGGCTTCGTCCTCGACCTCGCCTTCATCGGCGCCAACGGCGTCTCCCGCGAACACGGGCTGACCACGCCCGACCCCGCCGTGTGCGAGGTCAAGGCGCAGGCCGTCCGCGCCGCCCGGCGCACCGTGTTCGCGGGTGTGCACACCAAGTTCGGGGCGGTCAGCTTCTGCCGGTTCGCCGAGATCGGCGCCCTGGAGACGATCGTCACCAGCACCCTGCTCCCCTCGGCCGAGGCCCACCGCTACTCACTGCTGGGGCCACAGGTCATCCGCGTCTAGCGCACCGTTCGAGATTCCCCCTCACCCACCAGGGGTGTGCCGTTCCCGCGCGCACCCTTTTTCTCCCCATATGTGCAGGAGCGATCCATGCGAACCCAGAGCCGACGACGGCCGCCGCGAGCCACGCTCGCCCTGGCCGCCGTAGGGACGCTGCTCGCCCCGCTGCTCTCCGGCTGCTGGGTCGGAGCGGGCGGCGCCGGATCGGGCGGCGACTCGATCAACGTCCTGATGGTCAACAACCCCCAGATGGTCGAACTCCAGAAGCTGGCCCCGCACTTCACGAAGGAGACCGGCATCAAGGTCAACTTCACGGTGCTGCCCGAGAACGACGTCCGCGACAAGATCAGCCAGGACTTCGCCAACCAGGCCGGCCAGTACGACGTGGCGACCCTCTCCAACTACGAGATCCCGATCTACGCCCGCAACGGCTGGCTGCACGAGATGGACTCGTACGTCGCGAAGGACCCCGGCTACGACGAGCAGGACATCCTCAAGCCGATGCGGGAGTCCCTGACGGCGGACGACGGCAAGCTCTACGGGCAGCCGTTCTACGGCGAGTCGTCCTTCCTGATGTACCGCAAGGACGTGCTCGCCGCGAAGGGCCTCACCATGCCCGCGCACCCGACCTGGACCCAGGTGGCCGACATCGCCGCCAAGGTCGACGGGGCGCAGTCGGGCATGAAGGGCATCTGCCTGCGCGGACTGCCCGGCTGGGGCGAGCTGATGGCGCCTTTGACCACCGTCGTGAACACCTTCGGCGGCACCTGGTTCACCAAGGACTGGAAGGCACAGCTCGACTCCCCCGCCTTCGAGAAGGCGACGAAGTTCTATGTCGACCTGGTCCGCGCGCACGGCGAGTCCGGCGCGGCCCAGTCCGGCTTCGCCGAGTGCCTCAACAACATCACCCAGAGCAAGGTCGCCATGTGGTACGACGCCACCTCGGCGGCGGGATCGCTGGAGGCCAAGGGCTCCCCGGTGAGGGGCAAGATCGGCTACGTCCCCGCGCCGGTCGAGAAGACCGGCTCCTCCGGCTGGCTCTACACCTGGGCCTGGGGCATCCAGAAGGCGTCCCACAACTCCGACAAGGCCTGGCGGTTCGTGTCCTGGGCGTCCGGCAAGGAGTACGAGCGGCTGGTCGGCGAGACGGACGGCTGGGCCAACGTGCCGGCCGGGAAGCGCGCCTCGACGTACACGAACCCCGAGTACGTGAAGGAGGCCGCCGCCTTCCAGGAGCAGACGAAGGAGGCCATCGAGGGCGCCAGGCCCAACGATCCCGGGGTGCAGCCGCGCCCCGCGCCCGGCATCCAGTTCGTCGACATCCCCGAGTTCACCGACCTCGGCACGAAGGTCTCCCAGGAGATCAGTTCGGCCATCGCCGGGCGCCAGTCCACAGGCTCGGCCCTGAAGAAGTCCCAGAAACTCGCCGAGAAGATCTCCAAGGAGTACGAGGGACGATGACCGCCACGACCACGGCCCCGTTGGCCGCCACCGCGACCCGCACCGCGCGCCCGCCCTCGGACCGGCTGCGCGCCTGGGCCACCCGCGCCCCGCTGCTCCCCGCCCTGATCTTCATGATCGTCGTGACCCAACTCCCGTTCGTGGCCACGCTGGTGATCTCCTTCTTCGACTGGAACGCGCTCTACCCGAAGGCCCGCCACTTCACCGGCGTCGACAACTACCGGCAGGTCCTCAGCGACCCCGACCTGCGCCACTCGGTGTGGACGACCGTCCTGCTCACCGTCGCGGTGGTGCTGGCCAGCCTGGTCCTGGGCCTGCTGCTCGCCCTGCTCCTGGACCGCAGGTTCCGCGGCCGGGGCTTCGTCCGCACCCTGCTGATCGCGCCGTTCCTGGTGGTGCCGGTGGCTGCGGCCCTGCTCTGGAAGCATGTGCTCTACAACCCCGAATACGGGCTGCTCAACGGCCTGTTGCACTATGTGGGCGGCCCGCAGCCGGACTGGATCTCCAACACCCCGCTGCTCGCCGTCGAGGCCTCCCTGGTGTGGCAGTGGACGCCGTTCATGATGCTGATCCTGCTGGCCGGACTCCAGAGCCGCGACCACCAGCAGATCGAGGCCGCGAAGGTGGACGGCGCGAACGACTGGCAGATCTTCCGCCATCTGACGCTGCCGCACCTGCGCCGCTATCTCGAACTCGGCGCCCTGCTCGGCTCGATCTACATCGTGCAGAACTTCGACGCGGTCTTCACCATCACGTCCGGCGGGCTGGGCACCGCCAACCTGCCCTACACCGTCTATCAGAGCTTCTACCAGGCCCACGAGAACGGCCTCGCCTCGGCGGCCGGCGTCCTGGTCGTCATCGGCTCGATCGTCATCGCGACCTTCGCCCTGCGGGTCGTGTCGTCCCTGTTCCGTGAGGAGGCGTCCCGCGCATGAGCAGCATCGCCGTACGCGCGCGTGCCCGCCGCAAAGGCGCCGGACTCGGCCTGGTGGCCTGGGTGCTCGGCATCGTGTTCTTCCTGCCCATCGCCTGGATGGCGCTGACGTCCTTCCACTCGGAGAGCGACGCGGCGACCAACCCGCCGTCCTTCGGGGCCGCCCTCACCCTGGACGGCTACCGGGAGTTCTTCGGCACCGGCGGCGGCGCGAGCCCCTGGCCCGCACTGGTCAACTCCCTTGTCGCGTCCGTGACGTCGACGCTCTTCGTGCTGCTGCTGGCGTTCCCGGCGGCCTACGCGCTGTCGATCCGCCCGGTGAAGAAGTGGACGGACGTCCTGTTCTTCTTCCTGTCCACGAAGATGCTCCCGGTGGTCGCGGGCCTGCTGCCGATCTACCTGTTCGCGAAGAACGCCGGGATGCTGGACAACATCTGGCTCCTGGTCATCCTCTACACCTCGATGAACCTGCCGATCGCGGTGTGGATGATGCAGTCCTTCCTCGCCGAGGTCCCGGTCGCCGTCATCGAGGCGGCGCAGCTCGACGGCGCCCGGCTGCCGACCGTCCTCGCGCGCGTGGTGGCCCCGATCGCCCTCCCCGGTATCGCGGCGACGGCCCTGATCTGCTTCATCTTCAGCTGGAACGAGCTGCTGTTCGCCCGCGTGCTCACGGGTGTCGTCGCCGAGACCGCGCCCGTCTTCCTGACCGGCTTCATCACCAGCCAGGGCCTGTTCCTGGCCAAGGTGTGCGCCGCGTCGCTCGTCATCTCCCTGCCGGTGCTCGCCGCGGGGTTCGCCGCCCAGGACAAGCTGGTCCAGGGCCTCTCCCTGGGAGCCGTGAAATGAAGGCCGCCGTCATCGAGTCCGTGGGCCGCGCCGTCGTCACCGAGGTCCCCGACCCGACGCCGGGCCCCCGCGAGGTCGTCGTCGAGGTCGCCGCCTGCGGGCTGTGCGGCACCGATCTGCACATCCTCCAGGGCGAGTTCGCGCCCAAGCTGCCGATCGTGCCGGGCCACGAGTTCGCGGGCGAGATCGTCGCGGTCGGCACCCAGGTCACCGAGGTCGCGGTCGGCGACCAGGTGGCCGTGGACCCGTCGCTCTACTGCCACGAGTGCCGGCAGTGCCGCAACGGCCACAACAACCTCTGCGAACGCTGGGCCGCGATCGGCGTCACCACGGCGGGCGGCGCGGCCCAGTACGCACTCGCCCCGGTGGCGAACTGCGTCAGGCTGCCCGAGCACATCCGCACCCAGGACGCGGCCCTCGTCGAACCGCTGTCCTGCGCGGTGCGCGGCTACGACGTCCTCACGTCCCGCCTCGGCGCGCACGTCCTGATCTACGGCTCCGGGACCATGGGCCTGATGATGCTGGAGCTGGCCAAGCGCACCGGCGCGGCGAGCGTCGACATCGTGGACCTGAACCCGGCCCGCCTGGAGACCGCGCGCACGCTCGGGGTCTCCGGGTCGGCGGCGGACGCGGACGAGCTGGACCGGCCGCAGGGCTGGGACCTCGTCGTCGACGCGACCGGCAACGCGGCGGCGATCCAGGACGGCCTGGACCGGGTGGCGAAGGCGGGCACGTTCCTCCAGTTCGGGGTGGCCGACTACGCGACCCGGGTGTCGATCGACCCGTACCGCATCTACAACCAGGAGATCACCATCACCGGCTCCATGGCGGTGCTGCACAGCTTCGAACGGGCGGCGGAACTCTTCGCGAACGGCGTCCTCGACCCGGAGATCTTCATCAGCGACCGGCTGGAACTGGAGCGCTATCCGGAGGCGCTGGCCCAGTTCGCGGCGGGAGTGGGGCGGAAGATCGTGGTGATCCCGTAGGGAATCGGCGCAACGACGGGTTCGGGCCGGTACTTCCAAAGCTTGGCCAATTGGTGACTTGGTAAGGGAACGGCAAAATGGTCTCGGTCGTTCACGAGGCATGACAGCTATGACCCCAGGCTCGAACATCCCGCTTCCGGTCTCCCGGGTGACCGTGGATGTCGCCGCCCCCGTGCGGCTCGACGTGTCGAGCCTGCTGCTCACCGGCGACGGCAAGGTGCGCTCGGACGACGACTTCATCTTCTACAACCAGCCCAGCGGCCCGGGTGTGACGTACCGCTCCGGCGGCGGCGCGTCCCCGGACGCGATCGTCGTCGACACCGGCGCGGTGCCGCCCGGGATCGAGAAGATCGTCGTCACCGCGAGCCCCGACGCCGCGGGACAGACCTTCCAGGGCATCGAGCCGACGGCCACGATCCGCAGCGCGGACGACGGCTCGGTGCTCGCCACCTTCACGCCCCCGCAGCTCGGCGCGGAGACGGCGCTCGTGGTCGTGGAGATCTATCTCCGCAACGGCGCCTGGAAGGCCCGCGCGGTCGGCCAGGGCTACGCCAACGGCCTGGCGGGCATCGCCACGGACTTCGGCGTCTCGGTCGAGGAACCGGCCCCGGCCCCGGTGGCTCCGCCGGCGCCCGTGCCCCAGGCCCCGGTGGCGCCCCCGGTCCCGGCCGCTCCCCCGGCCCCGCCCGCCGCGCCGCCGCTCGGCGCCGGGAAGATCAACCTCGACAAGGGCCGCGTCAGCCTCCAGAAGAACCAGACGGTGTCCCTGGTCAAGGGCGGCCGGCCGCTCCTCTCCCAGGTCAAGATGGGCCTCGGCTGGGAGCCCGCGTACCGCGGCAAGGACATCGACCTGGACGCCTCGGTCATCGCCTACGGCCCGCAGCGCAACCACATCGACAGCTGCTACTTCGGCAAGCTGTCGATCCTGAACGGCGCGATCAAGCACTCCGGGGACAACCTCACGGGCGAGGGCGGCGGTGACGACGAGGTGATCGTGGTCGACCTCGGCCGCATCCCCCAGGAGGTCACCGGCCTGGTCTTCACGGTCAACTCGTTCTCCGGCCAGAAGTTCACCGAGGTCGCCAAGGCCTACTGCCGCCTCATCGACGCGGCGACCGGCGCGGAACTGGTCCGCTTCGACCTCACCAACGCCGAGGCCCAGACCGGCGTGATGATGGCCAAGCTGATCAAGCAGTTCTCCGGCGAGTGGGACATGACCGCGATGGGCGACTTCGTGAAGTCACGGACGGTCCGGGGGATGGTGAAGCCGGCGGCCCAGGCGTTGTAAGCACTCCTACGACCGCTGCGGGCGCCCCCGGCCGAGGGGCGCCCGGCGTTCACTCCCCCTCGGCGGGCCGCAGCCCGTCCGTCAGCAGGGACAGATAGCGGCGCAGGAACTTCCCCTGCCCGTCGGCCAGTTCGGAAGCCGTGGCCACCCCGTGGGCCAGCCGCAGGACCTCGATCGGCTCGACGTCCCGGCGCAGGGTCCCCTCCCGCTGTGCCGCCTCGACCAGTCGCCGCGCCGCGTCCTTCATGCGCGTGCCGCAGGCCGTGAGCGCGAGATTGCCGCCGTCCGTGACGGCCGAGCCCAACAGGGTCTTCATACCGCGCACCTGGATCGTGCCGACGCACACCTCGTACAGCCACTCGGCCAGCGCCTCGCCCGGCGGGAGTTCCTTCGCCAGTTCGTCGGCGCGGGTTCCCAGCGCCTCGATCCGGTCGACGTAGGCCGCCTCCAACAGCGCCTGACGGGTCGGGAAGTGCCGGTAGAGCGTGCCCGAGCCGACACCGGCGCGCTTGGCGATGTCGTCGAGCGAGGCGTTCTCCCCGTGTTCGGCGAACGCCTCGGCGGCCACCTTCAACAAGCGCTCATAGTTGCGCCGGGCGTCCGCGCGCATCGGCCTGACCTGCGCCATCCAGCTACTCCTTGCGAACCGGGGACTCTCTCCGTATCTTACCGAGCATTAAACGGAGACAGTCCCCGCTTATGGCTGTGGCCGTGACGGACAGTCCGCGCTGCCCGCACGTCGCTCGGCCGGGGACGCCAGACCGGGAGAACTCCATGTCCACCCCGTCCGCACCGTCCACCACCGCCGATCCTCTCCCCGCACCGCCCGGACCCGCCAGGCTCGGCACCGTCCTCATCGTCGTCGTGACCGCCTATCTGATGGTCGGCGTCGACTCCACCGTCGTCAACGTCGCGCTGCCGGACATCCAGCAGGACCTGGGCTTCAGCCCCACCGGGCTGTCCTGGGTGCTCAACGCCTACACCCTCGCCTTCGGCGGACTGCTCCTGCTGGGCGGGCGGGTCGGCGACATCGTCGGCCGCCGCCGGACCCTCACGATCGGTGTCCTGCTCTTCGCCTCGTCCTCGCTGCTCGGCGGACTCGCCACCGACAGCGCCTGGCTGCTCGCGGCCCGCGCGCTCCAGGGCCTGGGCGCCTCGCTCATCGCGCCCAACACCCTCGCCCTGATCACCACCAACTTCCCGGAGGGACCGCGCCGTCACCACGCGCTCGGCATCTACACCTCCATGGCCGGCATCGGCGCCTCGACAGGCGTGGTCGTCGGCGGCATGCTCACCTCCTGGGCGTCCTGGCGCTGGTCCCTGCTGATCAATGTGCCGATCGGCGCGGCCGTGGCCCTCGCCCTCCCCCGCTTCGTGGGCGAAACCCCGCGCCACGCGGGCCGGTTCGACGCGGCGGGCGCGCTCACCGGCACCGCCGGAATGACCTCGCTGGTGTACGCGTTCATCCGGGTCTCCTCGGACGGCTGGGGCGACCTCCAGGCACTGTGGGGCTTCAGCGTGGCGGCGGCCCTGCTGGCGGGCTTCACCCTGGTGGAGTCCCGCGCCGAACAGCCGATCATGCCGCTGCGGCTGTTCGCGAACCGCGACCGCGCGGGCGGCTACGCGGGCGTCCTGCTGCTGCCGGCGGGCATGTTCGGCGCGTTCTACTTCCTCACCCTGATCAGCCAACGGGTCCTGGACTACAGCCCGTTGCGCGCGGGCTTCGCCTTCCTGCCGATGACCCTCGTGATGTTCACGGTCGTGCGCTTCGTGCCGCGCCTGCTCGGCCGGCTCGGCGCGAAACCGCTCCTGCTCACCGGCATGGCCCTGCTCGTCGTAGCGGCGGGCTGGCTCTCCCGACTGCGCCCGGGCGACGACTACGTGACCGGTCTCCTCGGCCCCCTCGTCCTGATGGGCGCGGGCGTCGGCCTCAGCTTCATGCCGCTCAACGCGACGATCCTCGCGGGCGTCGAACCCCGCGAGGCGGGCGCCGCGTCCGGTCTCCTCCAGACCCTCCAGTGGCTCGGCGGCACCCTCGGACTCTCCGTCCTGGTCACCGTGTTCGGCACGGCGACCCGGCACGCGACCGGATCGCCGTCCGCCGTCCTCGTCCACGGCGCGGCCCGCGCCTTCGGCGTCGGCGCGCTGATCGCCCTGGCCGCGCTGCTGGTGTCGGCGTTCGTGATCACCGGCAGGCGGACCGAACGGACCGGGAAGGGCGAGGGGGCCGCCTAGAACAGCGCGCTGTACGCGTTCAGCGCGGGCTGTCCGCCGAGGTGGGCATAGAGCACGGTGGAGTCGGCGGCGATCTCGCCGCGCGCGACGAGGTCGATCATCCCGGCCATCGACTTGCCCTCGTAGACGGGGTCGGTGACCATCCCCTCGGTGCGGGCGGCGAGGCGCATCGCCTCCAGGGTGGTCTCGTCCGGGATGCCGTAGATACCCGCGTGGTAGCGGTCGTCCAGTTCGACGTCGTCGACGGTCAACTCCCGCTCGACTCCGATCAGTCGGCCGGTGTTGTGCGCGATGCGGGCCACCTGCTCGCGGGTCTCGGCGGGCTTGGCCGACGCGTCGACGCCGAGCACCCGGCGCGCCCGCCCGCCCGCCTCCTCCAGCGCCCGGAACCCGGCGACCATGCCCGCCTGGGTGGAACCGGTCACCGAGCACACCACCACGGTGTCGAAGAAGACGCCCAACTCCTGCTCCTGCTGGGCGACTTCGTGGGCCCAGTTGGCGAAACCGAGGCCACCGAGCGGGTGGTCGGAGGCGCCGGCCGGGATGGCGTACGGCTTGCCGCCGCTCTCCTCGACCTCGCGCAGCGCCTGCTCCCAGCTCTCCTTGAAGCCGATGCCGAACCCGGCCTTCACCAGCCGTACGTCCGCTCCGGCGAGCCGGCTGATCAGGATGTTGCCGACCTTGTCGTAGACGGAGTCGGGCCACTCCACCCAACTCTCCTGGATCAGCACGCACTTGAGCCCGGCACGGGCGGCACAGGCGGCGACCTGACGGGTGTGGTTGGACTGCACACCGCCGATCGACACAAGGGTGTCGCAGCCCTTCGCGAGGGCGTCCGCGACCAGGTACTCCAGCTTGCGGGTCTTGTTCCCGCCGTACGCCACACCGGAGTTGCAGTCCTCGCGCTTGGCCCACAGGGCGGCGCCGCCGAGGTGCGCGGTGAGCCGCTCCAGCGGGTGGACGGGCGAGGGGCCGAAGAGGAGGGGGTAACGGTCGTACGAGGAAAGGGACATGAGGGTTCTCCCGGGTCGCTGTTCGGTCGGGGCGCGGGTCGGTGGGGCGCGGGTCAGTCGGTGTCGGCGAGGCTTTCGAGACCCCGCCAGATCTCGGCCGTCACGCGGACCGCGTCGTCCACGTCACCGTCGGAACAGGCCTCGATGAGCCGCTCGTGCAGTCCTGCCGAACGGCAGTTGCCGCCCTCGCCGAAGCGCCGTCGCTCCAGGCGCCGGATGAGGGGGGTGTAGCGGGCGACGGTGGCCGCGGCGGCGCGGTTGCCGCTCACCCGGACCAGGACGTCGTGCAGTTCGTCGTCGGCGCGCAGGGCCGCGTCAACGTCCCCGGCGCGCACGGCGGCGGCGAACCGGTCGTTGGCCGCGCGCATCACGTCGACGTCCGCGCGCCGCAGGAGGGGTACGGCGATCCGCGTCACCAACTCGTGCAGGGCGCCGACGACGGCCGCCGCGTCCCGGACGTCGGCGGCCACGACCGGAGTCACCCGGGTGTAGCTCTGCGGCTTGCTCTCCAGGAGCCCGTCGTCCACGAGCCGCGAGAACGCCTCCCGCACCGGCGCCCGCGACAGCCCGAGCCGCTCGGCCAACTCGGCGTCCCGCACCACCGCGCCGGGTTCGATCTCCCCGGCGACGATGGCGTCACGGATCGCTTCGTAGGCACGGTCCCTGAGGAGGGTGCGGGGGACGGGGCGGAGGGCTTCCATGGCCGTAATGCTAGAACTGAAATGTTAGATGTCAATGGGAGGGAAGGAAGGTCCTTTTCCTCGATAGTGTGTCCGTCCAGCCAAAGGGGGGCGAATGAACCAGTGGGAACCGGCGCCGTTGGCCGATGTCGAGGGGATCGCCCTGGCGATCGTCGATCTTCTGGGCACCCTGTTCAACGACTATGGGCCGCAGCGCGAGGACGGACGGCGGGTCGACTTCGTGTTCGGCGCGAGCATGCTGCGGGCCGACACCGGCATCCCCGAGATCGGCGAGACCATCCGGGCGGCATATCTGTCCTTCGACGACCGGCCTCGCGCGCAGTGGCACGTGGAGGCGGACCTCGACGCGATCACCGCACTGGCCCGAACGCTGCTGGACTCACGGGAACGCCCCGATACCCAGATCGTCGGACCGGCCCTGCTGGAGGTTCTCGTCCGTGACGAGACGGGGCACACGGCCTTGCTCGCTCCACAGGGCACCGCCACCGTGCACGAGGTGCCCACGCCGAAGGGCACCTGCCGGGTCACCGTCGGTCCGCCCTCAGCCGCGCTGCTGCTGCGCCTTGGACTCCGCCGGACCGGCGTGGAGCGCCTCAAGGGGGTGTTCGACCGTGAGCGGACCTTGGCCCACCTTGTCGAGCAGGAGCGGCGCAAGAAGCTGGGCGAGGGCTCCGTCGCCCGGATATCGGCACGACGGCTGCTCACGGAGACGGCCGAGCCCCGCCTGCGCTCGATACGCCTCGACGGCCCACCCGGCCTCAGTCACGCCGAGCTGGAGCAGGTCGCGACGGCGTTCCGGGTCCGGCTGGCCTACGAGAGCGACATCGTGCTGGTGCCGGTGCTCGACGTAGACCGTCTCGACGGGTCGTCACAGCCTCGCCTGATCCGCCAAATCCCGCTGAGGGCGCAAGAGTTCGTAGAGGCGATCGGTCAGGGAACGGCCACTGGGCACACGGGCGACCGACTTCTGGTCACGCCGACCGTGCGGGCGGGGCAGGAGATCCGGGAGGAGTTGTCTCAGCGCTATCTCCGGGCCATGGCGGCGAGCGATCCCTTCGCCGCCTTCATGGGCTACTACCAAGTGCTGGAGTACAGCATGGAGGAGGAGTGGTTCCAGGCACTGCGCCGCCGGGTCGAATCCGTCGGCGGTGTGCTGGAACGGCCCGCGGACGGGATCCGCAAGGCGGCCAAGCTCGCGGCCGACGCCCTCGGCGAGCGTACCGAGGATCTCAGCTTCCGTGAGATCCGGGGCCTGACGGCGGTACTGGACCGGCATCTCGACATCCGCGCCCTCGCCGCCGACCTGGACCGGTACCTGTCGGGCGCGGCCGACCACTTCGCCACCTCCACGGTTCCCTTCGCCCGGGTGCCGCACCTGGACTTCGGGCGTGCCGGTGACGCGGCCGGGCGGGCAGTTCTGACAGAGCTCGCCGCGGAACGTATCTACCAAGTGCGGTGCGCGATCACGCACAGCAAGGAGTCCGGCGACAGCTACAGCCCCTACACCGACGAACTCGCCCTGGGACGCGAGGTGCCGCTCGTCAGGATCGCCGCGGAACATCTGCTGTTCCCACCCGACGAGCGGCTGTGAAGGGGCTGTTGCCGACCCGTCAGCGCTTCTGCCGCTTCCAAGGCCCCGTAATCGCCAGCATGATCCCCGGCGTCTGGATGTTCGCGTACAGGGTCTTGCCGTCGGGGGAGAAGGTCACGCCGGTGAACTCGCTGTATTCCGGCTTCTCTTCGGTGCCGATGTTGAGTTCGTTGCGGGCGATCGGGTACGTGCGTCCGCTGTCGGTCGCGCCGAACAGGTGCTGGATGCCCTCGCCGTCCTCGGCGATGACGAGGCCGCCGTAGGGGGAGACGGTGATGTTGTCGGGGCCGTCGAAGGCGCCGTCCACGGACGGGTCGGGGTTGACGCCGAGGAGGACCTTCAGGGTCAGGGTGCGGCGCTTGGGGTCGTAGAACCAGACGGCGCCGTCGTGCTGGACGGGGCTCTCCGTGCGGGCGAACGAGGAGACGATGTACGTGCCGCCGTCGCCCCACCACATGCCCTCCAGCTTGCGGGCGCGGGTGACCTCTCCGGTGGCGAACTGCTTGCGGACGGAGGTCGACTTGGCGTCGCGGTCGGGGACGGTCACCCAGTCGACTCCGTAGACCGTGCCGATCTTCGTGGCGCGGGAGAGGTCGTCGACGAACTTGCCGCCGGAGTCGAAGCACTTGAAGGCTTCGAGGACGCCCGCGGTGTCGGAGAGGGTGCGGAGCTTGCCGCGGCCGTGGTGGAAGTGCTCGGGCGGGGTCCAGCGGTAGAGGAGGCCGTTCGGGTTCGACGCGTCCTCGGTCAGGTAGAGGTGGCCGCGCTTGGGGTCGACCACGACCGCCTCGTGGGCGTAGCGGCCGAGTGCCTTGATGGGCTTGGGGTTCTTGTTGGCGCGGCGGTCGACCGGGTCGACCTCGAAGACGTAGCCGTGGTCCTTGGTGAAGCCGTTCGTGCCGGCCTTGTCCTCGGTCTCCTCGCAGGTCAGCCAGGTGTCCCAAGGGGTGTTGCCGCCCGCGCAGTTGGTGGCGGTGCCGGCGATGCCGACCCACTCGGCGACGTGGTCGCGGCGGACCTCGACGACCGTGCAGCCGCCGGCCGCGGCGGGGTCGTAGACGAGGCCCTCGGTGAGCGGGACGGGGTGGGGCCAGTTGGCGCGGGGGCCGGCCAGTTCGTGGTTGTTGACGAGGAGGGTGGCGCCGCGCGGGCCGTCGAAGGTGGAGGTGCCGTCGTGGTTGGAGGGGGTGAACTCGCCCGACTCCAGCTTGGTCTTGCCGCTGTAGGTGATGACGCGGTATTTGAAGCCGGCGGGCAGCGCGAGGAGGCCGTCGGGGTCGGCGATCAGCGGGCCGTAGCCGACGCCGGGGTGTCCGTGTCCGTGGCCGGCCGCCGACGCCTCGGCCGCGCTGTCGGTGTCGGTGGCGGCGAGGGCGTTGGGGGCGGTGGCCAGGGCGCCGACGCTGCCCGCCAGGGCGACCCCGGCACCGGTGATCGCGGATTTCGCGGCGAAGTCTCTGCGGGTGAGCGACATGGTGTGTCTCCTGTGACGGTGGGTGTGCCGTGGAGGGTGGCGGACCTCGGTCGGCGCCACGCTCCCGCCCATGCCTGAACAGGAGTTGAACGCCGGTCGACTTCGCCGGACCTTCTTCCATGAATCCGTATGGACACCACCATGAACCCATATCCGCTCACCCAAGGGAATCAAAAGTCCCCGGGTGCGCGCCGGGTCAACTCCCTTGCTGGGAGCGCGCCTTGAAGGCCGCCTTGCGGGCCTCCTTCGCGATCCGCTTGTCGGGGTGCAGGCGTCCCATCGCCTCCAGGACGTCCGCGGTCGCCGGGTGGTCCACCCGCCAGGCCGCCGCGAAGAAGCCGTTGTGCTGCTGGGCCAGGCCCTCGACCAGGGCCTGCAACTCCTCGGAGTTGCCCTCGGCGGCGAGTTGGGCGGCGACCGTGTCGACGGTCAGCCAGAAGACCAGGTCCTCGGAGGGCGCGGGCACGTCGCTCGCGCCGTGTTCGCTCAGCCAGACCCGGGCCAGGCCGCCGAGTTCGGGGTCGTCGAGCACCTCGCGCAGTGCGGGCTCGGCCTTCGGGCCGACGAGCGAGAGGGCCTGCTGGCAGAGCAGCCGGCGCAGCGGTGCGCCGGGGTCGACGCCGCGGGCCGCCGCCAGCAACTCCTGTGCGGCGGCGAGGGGTTCGCGGCCGGCCAGCCACTGTTCGGTCTCGGCCCTGGCGGCCTTCTGCGGGAAGGTCGACGTACCGTCGAGGAGCGCGTCCGCGCCCTTGTCGGCGAGGTCTCCGACGGCGGGTGCGACGAAGCCGGCCTCCTGGAGGCGGGCGCGCAGGCCGTAGAGGCCGAGCGGGGTGAGCCGCACCATGCCGTAGCGGGTGACGTCGGTCTCGTCGACGGAGGGCGGGGTGTCGTCGGACGTCTCGTCGAAGTCGGCCATCAGGGCCTCGTCCACGGGCTGGTACTCGACGATGCCGACCGGTTCGAGCAGCCGGAACTGGTCGTCGAGGCGCATCATCGCGTCGGAGACCTGCTCCAGGACGTCGTTGGTGGGCTCGCCCATGTCGCTCGGCACGATCATGGAGGCGGCCAGCGCGGGCAACGGGACGGGGCCGTCGCCGGGGCCCTCCTCGTTGACGGTGAGGAGGTAGAGGTTGCCGAGGACGCCGTCGAGGAACTCGGCCTCCGCCTCGGGGTCCCAGTCGAGTGACGAGAAATCGACCTCGCCGCCCTCGTCCACGGCGTCGACAAGACCGTCCAGATCGGGCACGCTCGCGTCCGCGAGGAGGGTGTCGAGGGCGCCGAGCCAGACCGCGAGGACGTCGTGCGGCGAGCCGGAGGTGAGCAGCGCCAGCTCCTCGCCGGCCGCGACGGTGCCCTCGTCCTCGTCGACGATCTCGACGAGCCCGGTGTCGACCGCGACCCGCCAGGCCTCGCTCGCGTCGGCCGCCGCGTCGTCACCGGTCAGCCCGAGGAGTTCGGCGGCGGCGGGCAGTTGCTCGTCGACGAGGCCGCCACCGGCGTCGATACGGGTGTCGGGGCCCGCCCAGCGGGCGAGCCGGGCCGCGCGGGCCAGCAGGGGTGTGGACAGCGCGGCACGCGCCAGCTCCGCTTCGGAGTGCAGCCGCACCGGCGGCAGGGGGGAGCTGTCTGACATCGGTGGGTTCTCCTAGGGCGCCTCGAAGGCCGTACGACGGCCGTACACGACACACGACTCAGCCGCTCAGCCTAGACGGATTTCGCCCCATGCCGCCCGGTTCATGTCCCGGCCACGAGGTGTACATGGCTGAAACCTTGACAACTGGGCGGCCCCGCAATGAGATTGACGCGCGTAGAAATGTCATGGACACCTGATCCCGGTATCTTCTACGCGCGTCGCTACCGCCCCACCGGTCGCGGCTCCCACCGCCGCCGCACAGCCCAGTCCACCCTCGTCCCGGCACTCATGCATGTCCCCGGAGGGATCCCGTTGCCGAGCAAGTCCTCCGCGCGCCTCGCCGCGCTCACCGTCGCCGCCGTCTGCTCCGTGGCGTCCACGATCGTTCTCACCTCGCCCGCGCACGCCGACGGCGTCCGCATCCACGACATCCAGGGCACGACCCGGGTGTCGCCGTACGCCGGCCAGAAGGTCGCGGACGTACCGGGCATCGTCACGGGCGTACGCACGTACGGCTCGTCCAAGGGTTTCTGGTTCCAGGACGCGACCCCGGACGACAACCCGGCCACCAGTGAAGGCGTGTTCGTCTTCACCAGCTCGACCCCGAAGGTCGCGGTCGGCGACTCGGTGACCGTCTCCGGCACGGTCTCCGAGTACGTCCCGGGCGGCGCCGCCACGGGCAACCAGTCGCTGACGGAGATCACCAAGCCGACGGTCACCGTCGTCTCCAGCGGCAACGCCGTACCGGCCCCGGTCGTGATCGACGCCAAGTCGGTGCCGAGCAGGTACACGCCGGCCGGCGACACCGCCGCGAGCAACTCGATCAACGCGCTGCCCTTGCAGCCGAAGAAGTACGCCCTGGACTACTACGAGTCCCTTGAGGGCATGAACGTCCAGGTCTCCGACGCGCGCGTGGTCACCGCGACCGACCCGTACTCGGAGCTGTGGGTCACGGTCAAGCCGCACGAGAACGCCACCCCGCGCGGCGGCACGCTCTACGGCTCCTACGACTCGCAGAACGGCGGACGCCTCCAGATCCAGTCCCTGGGCGCGACGGCGGACTTCCCGGTCGTCAACGTCGGCGACAAGTTGACGGGCACCACGGCCGGCCCGCTGGACTTCAACCAGTACGGCGGCTACACGCTCGTCGCGAACGAGATCGGCGCGGTCAAGAGCGGCGGCCTCAAGCGCGAGACGACGAAGAAGCAGTCGCGCAACCAGCTCGCGGTGGCGACGTACAACGTCGAGAACCTCGACCCCTCGGACGGCACCTTCGCCGCGCACGCCGCCGCGATCGTGAACAACCTCCAGTCCCCCGACATCGTGTCCCTGGAGGAGATCCAGGACAACAACGGCGCGACGGACGACGGCACGGTCGACGCGAGCGTCACGGTCGGCAAGCTGATCGACGCGATCGTCGCGGCGGGCGGCCCGAAGTACGACTGGCGCTCGATCAACCCGGTCAACGACCAGGACGGCGGCGAGCCCGGCGGCAACATCCGCCAGGTGTTCCTGTTCAACCCGGAGCGGGTCTCCTTCACCGACCGCGCGGGCGGCGACTCCACGACCGCCGTCGGTGTCACCAAGGTGCACGGCAAGGCCCAGCTCACCGTCTCCCCGGGCCGGATCGACCCCGCCAACGCGGCCTGGACCGCGAGCCGCAAGCCGCTCGCGGGCGAGTTCGTGTTCAAGGGGAAGACGGTCTTCGTGATCGCCAACCACCTGATCTCCAAGGGCGGCGACCAGCCGCTGACCGCGCAGTACCAGCCGGTCACCCGCAGCTCGGAGACCCAGCGGCACGCCCAGGCGACGGCGGTCAACGCCTTCGTCAACCAGATCCTCGCCGCGCAGAAGGACGCCGACGTCATCACGCTCGGCGACATGAACGACTTCGAGTTCTCCGACACCGCGAAGATCCTCGAAGGCAAGGGCGAGCTGTACTCGGCGATCAGGTCCCTGCCGAAGAACGAGCGTTACACGTACGACTACCAGGGCAACCAGCAGGTCCTGGACCAGATCCTGATCAGCCCGTCGATCCGCAAGGACTGCTTCGAGTACGACAGCGTCCACATCAACTCGGAGTTCAACGACCAGATCAGCGACCACGACCCGCAGGTGCTGCGCTTCCAGCCGTAGCCCCCGCGGGAACGGCCCACGGGGGTGGGTGGACGGGGTCTCGCCGACTCGCACCAGGTCAGGCGAAGACCCCGTCCAGCCAGTTCTGCCAGGCGAGTTCACTGGTCTTGGCGTCGGCGTCCGGGGCGAAGTCGTGGACGCTGACGCCGACCGGGGCACCCCAGTGGTTGCGCCCGAAGAAGCGGATCAGCGCGCTGTCGGTGCGCAGTCCGATGAAGTACGGGTCGCGGAAGTCCAGTACGGCGTCGAGGAGTTGACCCTCGGGACCGTGGGCCCGCACCCTCGCCCCCGCCTCGATGTCGTCCGCGAGACCGAGCGCCCGGCCGACAACTCCGAAGGCGTCGGCGGCGGTTGAGGCGTCCGGGCCGTTGAGCGTCGCGAACGCGACCGGCCGGCCCGCGAAGTGGGTGACGTACTCCCGCAGCGTGTGCAGGTAGAACGCGTTGTGCTTGCGCGCGCCGTCGTACTGGTTGTCCCAGTCGTCGGTGAAGATCCCGCTGTGCACGTACCGCACCCAGGCGCGCCGGCCGTCGTCGCGGGGCTCGATGGTCTCGTCGATCTGGTTGAGGCTCTGGGTCGGGAAACCGACGTCCTCGGTGAGCGCGGTGAGCCGGTGCGGCGGGTCGAAGTTGGTGAGCTTGGAGCCGAAGGGCCCGACCCGCTTCTCACCGTCGAACTCCATCGGCCACAGCCAGCCGCCCGTACCGGACGTGATGGCGTCCCACACCTGCTCCGGCGTGGCGTCGACCTCGAACTCGTAGACGATCTCGAATTCCTTGGACATGACTGACTCCTGACGTGCTACTGACTTACTACTGGATCTCTGGACTTCTGGACTTCTGGCCCTCCGGACCCCTGACCCTCTGGATCTACTGGCCCAGTTCTGGAATGGGCGGCTGCTTCACCGTGGGATGGACGGCGACGACGATCCGGTGGTCGCGGCCCTCCTCCGCCTCACCCGCGTCGTACTTGCGGATAAGGGCGCTCACCCCGGCGGTCAGTTCCTGGATGAACGCGGCCCGGTCGGCGGCGGAGGCGAAACGCACCTCGCCGTCCAGGGCGTAGGTCGCCAGCCGCCGGCGGGCCTTGGCCGCGCCGGTGATCAGCGAACCGACGTCCCGCACCAGCCGGGCGCCGAGCGCCAGCAGCCAGCGCGCGGAGAGCTGGTCGCGGAACCGGTCCGGGTCCGGCTGCACGGCGGCGAGCGCGAGCGGCGAGATGACGTACGACGCGGCGGTCGCGCGCATCAGCCGCTCGGTGACATTGCCCTTGCGCCGCTCCCCCGCCAGTTCGACCAGGCCGTGCCGCTCCAGCGCCTTGAGGTGGTAGTTCACCTTCTGCCGGGGCAGTCCGACCTTGCCCGCCAGCATGGCGGCGGACGCGGGTCCCGCCCCCAGCTCGGCGAGCAGCCGGGCCCTTATGGGGTCAAGCGAGACGGCTGCGGCCTCGGGGTCCTCGATCACGGTGACGTCCAGCATGCGCCCACCGTCTCACCGAAAACTTTTTTTGTCCAGGGGAGCGGGGTTGTCGGTGGGAGGGCGCCCGCTCGGGCCGATCAGTCGGGGACGAGGCCCAGAGCGTGGGTGTAGCGGCTGACCGTGGTGCTCTTCAGGCCGGGCCAGGTCTGGACGCGCTCCCACGACGCGGTGGCGGAGCCGATGCCGTCGCCCGGGGCGGCGAGCGCTTCGATGTGGGACTGGGCGCTCTCCCACTCGGCGTAGTTGAGGACGCGGGTGCCGTCGGTGGAGAGGTGGAAGTGGCCGGAGATGCCGCCGGGGTGCGGCGCGGGCTCGTGCGCCAGCGCCTCCAACACCGCGTCCACCCACTCCCGTTGGCGGTCGGGGTCGGCTCCCTCGAACTCGACGTCGACGAGCACGACGCACCCCGGGACGCGCCCGCCCCGGTCCGCCGGGCCGCCGGTGCCGCGGTAGTACCGGTATCGGCCGAGGCCGAGCCGCTCGATGCCCGGTACGGCGGTGTCGATCTCGTCGGCGCGCTCCTGGCGGCGGGTCCTGGCGAAGGCCTCGTAGGCCTGCTCGCTCGTCCACTGCGAGTAGTGCAGCAGGGTGGAGGTGTCGTGTCCGGCGTAGAGGTGATGGGCGAGGAGGTCGTCGGCGGGCCAGGGCCGACGCTCCCAGGCCGCGGCGACCGCCTCGACCGTCTGCCGCTGGCGCAACGGTGTGCCCACGCGCCAGGTGCTGAAGAAGGGGGCGGCGACGCGGGGGTCGGAGAGGTCGGGGTGCGAAGCGGTACGACGGGTCATGCGGGCCTCCGCTGATCGGTACGGGTGGGTACGCCGACCAGCCTTCAACCTCGACCGAGATTGAGGTCAAGGCCCGTTCTGCTGCTGCGCCGTACCCCCTTCCAACCGCGCCAGCCGACTCTGGAACCAGTCCAGCCGCGCCTGCAACAAGGCCGCCTCAGCGACGAGTTCGGGCACGCCGAGACCCTCGGGCGGTTCGGACGCGGTGGTCGTCGTCGCTCCGCCGCCGGCCGCCACCACCCGCAGTCCGTCCCCGGCCAGCCGGGCGAACGTGGCGAGCGAGACGGACGTACGACCACGCACGCACCCCGCGCACGCGGCGGCGAGGGCGCGCCAACCCGGCCTGCCCCAGCCCGCGTCGGCGAGCGCGACGGCTCGGGCGCCGCAGGCGCAGGGGCCGACGGTGGCGGTGCGGACGCGCTGGCGGCCGTAGCGGAAGCCGAGTTCGAAGCGGATGTAGGGGCCGAGGACGGTGATGTCGAGGAGGACCGCCTCGCGGTGCTCGGCGGTGCACAACAGGGCTTCCGCCGCCGTCCGTTCGTGCACACAGTGGAAACCGCAGTCGCAGCGGCGCGCGGGCGAACGGTGGCGGCGGCCGTAGACGCAGGACGCGTCGGCCACGACTCCGTACGGCAGCGCGCCACCCAGTGACACACCGGTGAACCCGGCCCGGGTGCCGTCCTGGGACAGCACCGGGTGGGCGATCTTGAATCCGGTCGGCGGCTCCGTGGGGTGTTCCTCGGGGAGCCGCAGTCTCATCGGGCGGCCGGGACCTCTTCGGGCGCCTTCTCCTCCGTGACCTCCGTGAACTCCGCGATGCTCGCGGGGAGTCCGAGTTCCTCGTGGCCCTCGTGGTGGATCTCCGGCCGCTCCTCGGCGACTCCGGTGGCCAGTGCCTTGCCGAGCTTCATGACGCCTCCCGTGACCAGGGGTGGACCGACTTCCCACGTCGGCGACCTTCCTGGCCATGGTGACCCATGAAGGGGCCAAATGGACATAGGGCCTTGTGGGGGGGCGGCGGGAGCGGCGGCAGCACTTCTTACCAATACTTACGAATATCTCGAAGAAGAATTAAGTGGAGCTTCACTGTCGCCCCGCCGAGACTACCCCCATGACTAACCCCGCGACCGCCACCCCACCCCCCTTCGGCCGCGCCCTGTGCGCGATGGTCACGCCCTTCAGCGCGTCGGGAGCGCTCGATCTCGACGGGGCCCAACTCCTCGCCGAGCGGCTGGTGTCGCGGGGGTGTGACGGGCTCGTGCTGTCCGGGACGACCGGGGAGTCGCCGACCACGACGGACTCGGAGAAGGCGGCGCTCGTCACGGCCGTCCGCGAGGCCGTCGGGGACGGCGTCCCGCTCGTCTCGGGCGTGGGCACCTTCGACACCCGGCACACCGTGGAACTCGCCCGGCAGGCGGAAAAGGCGGGTGCGGACGGGGTGTTGGTGGTCTCGCCGTACTACAGCAGGCCTCCGCAGGACGCCCTGGAGGCGCATTTCCGCGAGGTCGCCGACGCCTCAGGACTCCCGCTCGTGCTCTACGACATCCCGGGGCGCACCGGCACCCGGATCGAGCCGGAAACCATGATCCGGCTCGCCGAGCATCCCCGGATCGTGGCGGTCAAGGACTGTTCCTACGACTTCCTCGGCACCCAAAAGGTGCTGGACCGCACCGACTTGGCGTACTACGCGGGCTGCGACGAACACATTCTGGCGCTGTACGCGGTGGGAGCGGCGGGGTACGTGAGCACGGTCGCGAACGTCGTACCGGCCCAACTCCGGGCGATCCTCGACGCGTTCGAGGCGGGCGACACCTCCGTGTCCGCCCGCCTCCAGCAACGCGCCACGCCCCTCATCGAGTTGATGATGGCGGCGGGACTGCCCGGCACCGTGACGGTCAAGGCGCTCCTCAACTCCCTGGGCCTGCCGGGTGGTTCGGTCCGGGCACCGCTACGGCCCGCCGGCCCCGAGGCGACCGCCGCGCTGCTGGCGGCGTACGAGGAGTTCGTGGCCGTAGGGGGCTCCGGCGGTTAGGCGAGGGCGGTCGGCGCCCTTCCGGAGTCCGGAAAGGCGCTCGACTCCCTTCGCGGCAGCGCTAGTTGTGGCTGTGCAGGATCTCGTTCAGGCCGCCCCAGACCGCGTTGTTCGGGCGGGCCTCCACCGTGCCGGTGACCGAGTTGCGGCGGAAGAGGATGTTGGAGGCGCCGGAGAGTTCGCGGGCCTTGACGATCTGGCCGTCGGGCATCGTGACGCGGGTGCCCGCGGTGACGTAGAGACCGGCCTCGACCACGCACTCGTCGCCCAGCGCGATGCCGACGCCCGCCTCGGCGCCGATCAGGCAGCGCTCGCCGATGGTGATGCGGACGTTGCCGCCGCCGGACAGCGTGCCCATCGTGGACGCGCCGCCGCCGATGTCCGAGCCGTCACCGACCACGACACCGGCGGAGATCCGGCCCTCGACCATCGACGTGCCGAGCGTGCCGGCGTTGAAGTTGACGAAGCCCTCGTGCATCACGGTGGTGCCCTCGGCGAGGTGCGCGCCGAGGCGGACGCGGTCGGCGTCGGCGATCCGGACGCCCTTGGGGGCCACGTAGTCCGTCATGCGGGGGAACTTGTCGATGGACGTCACCTGGAGGTGCAGGCCCTCGGCGCGCGCGTTCAGCCGGACCTTCTCGACGTCGTCCACGGCGACCGGGCCGAGCGAGGTCCAGGCGACGTTGGCGAGGAAGCCGAACATGCCGTCCAGGCTCTGGCCGTGCGGCTGGACCAGGCGGTGCGAGAGGAGGTGCAGGCGCAGGTACACGTCGTGCGCGTCGAGCGGCTTGTCGTCGAGGGAGGCGACGACCGTGCGGACCGCGATCACTTCGACGCCGCGGCGGGCGTCGGGGCCGACCGCCTTCGCCGCACCCTCGCCGAGGAGTTCCACGGCGCGCTCGGCGGAGAGTCGCTCGGTACCGGCGGGGCCGGGTTCGGCGGACAGCTCGGGCGCGGGGAACCAGGTGTCGAGGACGGTTCCGTCAGCGGTGACGGTGGCGAGGCCGGCGGCAACGGCGCCGGTGGTGCGAGGTGCGGTCGTGTCGGTCATGAGGGAAACCTAACCTGGAGGGGGCGGCGGGGACCAACTCGTCCACGGGGCGTCTCAGGGAACGACACGCACGGGCCCAGGTCGTGTCCACGAAGTCCCGTCGTCCGCCCGGCGGGCGGGCCTCGCGGCGGGCGGTGCGGCGAGCGTGCCGGGCGTCGCGAGGCAGGCGGGACTTCGCGGACACGGCCCAGCAGGAGGCGTCAGGGGATCATCCGGCCCAGTACCTCCCGCGCGTACTCCTCGTCGTACGCCGTGTCCGTCAGCAGTACCTGGAGACAGATCCCGTCCATCAGCGCGACCAGGGCCCGCGCGGTCACCGGGTCGGTGCGCGAGGAGAGCCGGCCGGCCAGGTCGCTGGCCCACTCGTCGGCGACGGGGCGCAGCGCGGGGCGGCGCAGGGCGGCGAGGTACAGCTCGTACTCCAGCTCCACGCCCGTACGGTCGCCCGCGAGCCACTCCCCCATCCACGCGGCCAACTCCGCGGCCAGATCGGTGCGCGGGTCCTCCAGACCGCCGCGCGCCGCGATCACCTTGGCGAAGCCCTCGTTGGCCTGGCGCAGTGCGGCGACCATCAGTTCGTCGAGGGTCGTGAAGTGGTACGTCGTCGAGCCGAGCGGCACATCGGCCTCGGCGGCGACGGAACGGTGGCTGAGTCCCGCGATGCCCTTCCGTCCGACGATCCGGATCGCCGCGTCGATGATCCGCTGGCGCCGCTCGGGGTCGTAGCGCCGGGCCATCAGTGCGCGCCGCCCAGGTTGAGGACGACCACCCCGATGATGATCAGCGCGATACCGGCCGCCTTCACGAAGGTCATCCCCTCGCCCAGGAACACCGTGCCGATGCCCACGATCGCGGCGGTGCCCAGGCCGGCCCAGATCGCGTAGGCCGTGCCGACCGACATGGACTTCAGCGTCTGTGCGAGCAGCGCGAAGGAGAGCACGTATCCGACGACGGTGAGGACCGACGGCCACAGCCGGCTGAAGCCGTGGCTGAACTTCATGGCGGTGGTGCCGCCCACCTCCGCGGCGATGGCCGTGAGGAGCATCAGGAATCCCATGTGTACGAGTGTACATAACGGGGCTCGCGATGGGCCGGCCGGCGAGGCCGCAGCTGTCCGGCCGTTGCGCGGCGCTCCGCCAAGTCGCTTTGTTTTGAGCAGAGTTGACGGACTCACACCGAGAATTGGGGCCAGAAATCCGATACGTGGCACGTCAGCCCGGGAATCTCGCAGAAACCGCTCACTGAAACGGCTGCTCACAGTCCCCTCGCTCCACTACTGTTTCACCGTTCACTCACCTGGTTTTCACGGCCGAGGCCGTCGCCATGGGCGCCGCTGGAGGAACAGCGCATGCCAGACAGCACGTCCCAGCCCCCTCCCCCGCACAACAGCTCTTGGGAGAACGGCTGGAACCCCGACAACTCCCGGGCTCCCGGAACCCGCCGGCTCTGGCTGGCCGGGGCGCTCGCCCTGACCACGGTCGCCGTGTGTGCCACGGCGATCGTCGTCACGGACAGGCAGCCCGACGACCCGGTACGCACGAAGGAGGCAAAGGACCCCGCGTCGCTCGGAGCGGACGGTCCCGGGCTGCTCTCCTTCGCCTCGCCGTCGAAGACGGACGCGCCCACGCCCGACGGGCGCACACCGGCCGCCACGAAGTCGCCCAGCGCCTCGACCACTCCCGGGGAGGAGAGCGACACGTCTCCCACGAAGGCGCCCGCACCGTCCAAGTCGACGTCTTCCCAAGGGGGTTCTTCCTCTTCGGGCGGTTCCTCCGGGTCGTCGTCAGGGTCTTCCGGCTCTTCCGGGTCGTCGGGGTCTTCGGGGTCTTCGAGTTCCTCGACCGTCTGGAAGTCGGTGCGCTCGGTCAACTACCCGGACCGCTACTGGCAGGTGAACGGCGACTACGTCAAGCTCAACCCGGCCGGCTCCGCCGCGGCCCGCAGCGCCTCGACCTTCAAACTGGTCAAGGGCCTTGCCGACAGCTCCTGTTACTCCTTCGCCACGGCGGACGGCGACTACCTCCGCCACCGCAACTTCATCCTCCGCTCGGAACGCAACGACGGCTCGTACCTCTTCAAGCAGGACGCCACGTTCTGCCCCCGCGCGTCGTCCTACTCGGGCGCGGTGATGCTGGAGTCGGTCAACTACCCGGGCCGCTATCTGCGTCACCAGAACTTCCAGCTCAAGCTGGACCAGTACCAGAACAGCAGCCTGTACCGGTCGGACTCGGCGTTCCGGCTGGTGGACGGGCTCAGCTGACCTTCGCGTCGCGGAAGGCGATCAGCGAGGCCGTCGAAGTGCGGTCGGTTCTCGGCCCGACGACGACTTCGGTTCCTGGTCCGACGACGACTTCGCGTTCCTGCTCGGAGAACGGCGAAACGGCCATACCTCACAGGTATGGCCGTTTCCGGTGAGCCGTGGCTCAGACGTTGAAGCCCAGCGCGCGCAGCTGCTCGCGGCCATCGTCCGTGATCTTGTCCGGGCCCCACGGCGGCATCCAGACCCAGTTGATGCGCAGTTCGCTGACGAGGCCGTCCGTGGCGGACTTGGCCTGGTCCTCGATGACGTCCGTCAGCGGGCAGGCCGCCGAGGTCAGCGTCATGTCGATCGTCGCGATGTTCGCGTCGTCGATGTGGACGCCGTAGATGAGGCCCAAGTTGACGACGTCGATGCCCAGTTCGGGGTCGACCACGTCGAGCAGGGCCTCGCGGACCTCCTCCTCGGAGGCGGGCTTGATCTCCATGGTCTCGGTGTCGCTCATGCCGTCTTCCTTTCCGCGTCGGCGTCGGCTCCGCCCAGGGCCTGGGCCGTCGCGTCCTTCCACGCCATCCAGCTGAGGAGGGCGCACTTCACCCGTGCCGGGTACTTGGAGACACCGGCGAACGCGACCGCGTCCTCCAGCACCTCCTCCATCTCGTCGTCGGGCTCGATGCGGCCCTTGGACTGCATCAGTTCCAGGAAGGTCTCCTGGATCTTCCTGGCCTCGGCGAGCTCCTTGCCGACCAGGAGGTCGTTCAGCACGGAGGCCGAGGCCTGACTGATGGAGCAGCCCTGACCCTCGTAGGAGATGTCGGTGATCTGCTCGCCGTCGTACTTCACGCGCAGGGTGATCTCGTCGCCGCACGTCGGGTTGACGTGGTGCACCTCGGCATCGCCGTCCCGCAAGCCCCGGCCGTGCGGGTGCTTGTAGTGGTCCAGGATGACTTCCTGGTACATCGAATCCAGCTTCACGCTCAGCCAGCTCCTCAGCCGAAGAAGTTCCGTACGTGCTCCAGGCCGTCGACCAGTGCGTCGATCTCGGCCGGCGTGGAGTACAGATAGAACGACGCTCGCGTGGTCGCGGGAATTCCGTAGCGCAGGCAGACCGGGCGCGCGCAGTGGTGGCCGACCCGGACCGCGATGCCCTCCTCGTCGAGGACCTGGCCCACGTCGTGCGGGTGGATGTCACCGAGGGTGAAGGAGATCGCCGCGCCCCGGTCCTCGGCCGTGGTGGGGCCGATGATCCGCAGGTCGGGAACCTCGCCGAGGCGCTTGACCGCGTACTCGGTCAGCGCGTGCTCATGGGCGAGGATCTTGTCCATGCCGATCGACGAGAGGTAGTCGATCGCCGCGCCCAGCCCGACCGCCTGCGCGATCGGCGGGGTGCCCGCCTCGAACTTGTGCGGGGCGGGAGCGTACGTCGACGAGTGCATCGACACGGTCTCGATCATCTCGCCGCCGCCGAGGAACGGCGGGAGGTCCTCCAGGAGTTCCTGGCGGCCCCAGAGGACGCCGATGCCGGTCGGGCCGCACATCTTGTGGCCGGTGAAGGCCACGAAGTCGGCCTGGAGCGCCTGGACGTCCAGCGGCATGTGCGGCGCGGCCTGCGAGGCGTCGATCAGGACCAGGGCCCCGACCTCCTGCGCGCGGCGCACGATCTTCTCGACCGGGTTGACGGTGCCGAGGATGTTGGAGACCAGCACGAAGGAGACGATCTTCGTCTTCTCGGTGATGACCTCGTCTATGTTCGACAGGTCCAGCCGGCCGTCGTCGGTGAGGCCGAACCACTTCAGCTTCGCGCCCGTGCGCTGCGAGAGCAGCTGCCACGGCACGATGTTGGAGTGGTGCTCCATCTCCGTGATGACGATCTCGGTCTCGTGGTCCACGCGGTAGGGCTCGTCGGCCCAACCCAGCATGTTGGCCACGAGGTTGAGCGACTCCGAGGCGTTCTTGGTGAAGATCACCTCGTCGCGGGAGGGCGCGTTGATGAACGCGGCGACCTTGTCCCGCGCGCCCTCGTACAGCGCCGTGGCCTCCTCGGCGAGCACATGCACACCGCGGTGGACGTTGGCGTTGTAGCGCTCGTAGTACTCGTTCAGGGCGTCCAGGACCTGGCGCGGCTTCTGCGAGGTCGCCGCGTTGTCCAGGTACACGAGCTTCCGGCCGTCGTGGACCGTGCGGTCCAGGATGGGGAAGTCCTTGCGGATCGCCTCAGTGTCGAGGAGGCCCGGCAACTGCGTCACTCTGATACGCCACCCTTCGTGTAAGCCTCGTAGCCCTCGGCCTCCAGCTTGTCGGCCAGCTCGGGGCCGCCGGACTCCACGATCTTGCCGTTCGCGAAGACGTGCACGTGGTCGGGCTTGATGTAGCGCAGGATGCGCGTGTAGTGCGTGATCAGCAGGGTGCCGACCTCGCCGGTCTCGCGGACGCGGTTGACGCCCTCGGAGACGACGCGCAGGGCGTCGACGTCCAGGCCGGAGTCGGTCTCGTCGAGGATCGCGATCTTCGGCTTGAGCAGTTCCAGCTGAAGGATCTCGTGGCGCTTCTTCTCACCGCCGGAGAAGCCCTCGTTGACGTTACGCTCGGCGAAGGAGGGGTCCATGGAGAGGCGCTCCATGGTCTCCTTGACCTCCTTGACCCAGGTGCGCAGCTTGGGGGCCTCGCCGCGGATCGCGGTGGCGGAGGTGCGCAGGAAGTTGGAGACGGACACACCGGGGACCTCGACCGGGTACTGCATCGCGAGGAACAGGCCGGCGCGGGCGCGCTCGTCGACCGACATCTCCAGGACGTCCTCGCCGTCGAGGGTGACGGTGCCGCCGGTGATCGTGTACTTGGGGTGGCCCGCGAGCGAGTAGGCGAGGGTCGACTTGCCGGAGCCGTTGGGGCCCATGATGGCGTGGGTCTCGCCCTGCTTCACGGTGAGGTCGACGCCCTTGAGGATCTCCTTCGTGGCGTTGTCGGCCTCGACGGTGACGTGCAGGTCGTGGATTTCAAGCGTTGCCATGGGTTCCTCAGGACTCCTGGGTGAGGGAGACGAGCACATCGTCCCCTTCGATCTTTACGGGGTATACGGGGACGGGGCGGGTGGCGGGGAGGCCGGACGGCTTGCCGGTGCGCAGGTCGAACGCGGAGCCGTGCAGCCAGCACTCGATCTGGCAGTCCTCCACCTCGCCCTCGGAGAGCGAGACGTTCGCGTGCGAGCAGATGTCGTTGATCGCGAACACCTCCCCCTCGGTCTTCACGACCGAGACCGGCGTGCCGTCGAGTTCCACCCGCTTCGGGGTGTCCTCCTCCAGCTCGCCGAGGCCGCAGGCGCGGACGAAGGCCGACATCAGACCGACGCCTCCAGCTCCGCGTCGATCTTCTCCAGCAGCCGCTCCTCGATGTCGGCGACACCGATCTGCTGGACCAGTTCCGCGAAGAAGCCGCGGACCACCAGACGGCGGGCCTCGTCGGCGGGGATGCCGCGGGCCATCAGGTAGAAGAGCTGCTCGTCGTCGAAGCGGCCGGTGGCGGAGGCGTGTCCGGCGCCGACGATCTCGCCGGTCTCGATCTCCAGGTTCGGCACGGAGTCGACGCGGGCGCCGTCCGTCAGTACGAGGTTGCGGTTCATCTCGTACGTGTCGGTGCCCTCGGCCTTGGCCTCGATGAGGACGTCGCCGATCCAGACCGCGTGGGCGCCCTCGCCCTGGAGCGCGCCCTTGTACATCACGTTGGACTTGCAGTGCGGGGTGTTGTGGTCGACCAGGAGGCGGTGCTCCTGGTGCTGGCCGGCGTCCGTGAAGTACAGGCCGAACAGCTCGGCGTCGCCGCCGGGACCGGCGTAGGCCACGCGCGGGTGCAGTCGTACGACATCGCCGCCGAAGGTGACGACGAAGGATTTGAACGTGGCGTCCCGGCCGATCAGGGCGTTGTGCTGGCCGACGTGCACGGCCTTGTCGTCCCAGTCCTGGACGGAGACGACGGTGAGCTTGGCGCCGTCACCGAGGACGTAGTCGACGTTGGCGGCGAGGACCGCGTCACCGGTGTGGTCGATGACGACGACGGCCTCGGCGAAGGCTCCCAGCTCGATGACCTGGTGGCCGTAGGCGACCCCGCCCTCGCCGTGCACGACGATGCGGATCGGCTCGGTCAGGACCGTCTCCTTGGGGACGGTGACGACCGAGGCCTTCTCGAAGGACGAGTAGGCCTGGGCGGCCACGCGGTCCACCGGGGTGCCGGCCCTGCCGAGCCGCGCGTCGTCACGGCCGACGGTCTCCACGGTGACCCCTTCGGGGCTGCCGATGGCGACCTTGACGCCGTCGCCGGTGGCGACCGCGGTGCCGTCGTGCAGCCCGCGCAGGCGCTCCAGCGGGGTGAACCGCCACTCCTCCTCGCGGCCGTGGGGGACCGGGAAGTCCGCCACGTCGAAGGAGGGGGGCGCGCTCATGCGCGTGGCGACGGTCGACTCGGCGGCAACGGCCACCGCGCCGGCGGTGGTGCTGCCCACCGGGATATTCTGAGCCTCAGCCATGGCTGTCGGTCTGCTCTCTTCCTACGTAAGTTGCTTGATGGGGGCGGTGGTCGGCGGTCAGCCGACCGCGCCTTCCATCTGGAGCTCGATCAGCCGGTTGAGCTCAAGGGCGTACTCCATGGGCAGTTCCTTCGCGATCGGCTCGACGAAGCCGCGCACGATCATCGCCATCGCCTCGAACTCGGTCAGACCGCGGCTCATCAGGTAGAAGAGCTGGTCCTCGGAGACCTTGGAGACGGTCGCCTCGTGGCCCATGGACACGTCGTCCTCGCGGACGTCGACGTACGGGTACGTGTCGGAGCGGGAGATGGTGTCGACGAGCAGCGCGTCGCACAGCACGTTCGACTTGGAGCCGTGGGCGCCCTCGCCGATCTCCACGAGACCGCGGTAGGAGGTACGGCCGCCGCCGCGCGCCACCGACTTGGAGACGATGTTGGAGGAGGTGTTCGGCGCCATGTGGACCATCTTGGAGCCGGCGTCCTGGTGCTGGCCCTCGCCCGCGAAGGCGATGGAGAGGGTCTCGCCCTTGGCGTGCTCGCCCATCAGGTAGACGGCCGGGTACTTCATCGTCACCTTGGAGCCGATGTTGCCGTCGATCCACTCCATGGTGGCGCCCTCGTAGGCGACGGCGCGCTTGGTGACCAGGTTGTAGACGTTGTTCGACCAGTTCTGGATGGTCGTGTAGCGGCAGCGGGCGTTCTTCTTGACGATGATCTCGACGACCGCGCTGTGCAGCGAGTCCGACTTGTAGATCGGCGCCGTACAGCCCTCGACGTAGTGCACGTAGGCGCCCTCGTCGACGATGATCAGGGTCCGCTCGAACTGGCCCATGTTCTCCGTGTTGATGCGGAAGTAGGCCTGGAGCGGGATCTCGACGTGCACGCCCTTGGGGACGTAGATGAAGGAACCGCCGGACCAGACGGCCGTGTTGAGCGACGCGAACTTGTTGTCGCCGACCGGGATGACGGTGCCGAAGTACTCCTTGAAGAGCTCCGGGTGCTCCTTCAGCGCGGTGTCGGTGTCGAGGAAGATGACGCCCTGCTCCTCCAGGTCCTCGCGGATCTGGTGGTAGACGACCTCGGACTCGTACTGCGCTGCGACGCCGGCGACGAGGCGCTGCTTCTCCGCCTCGGGGATGCCGAGCTTGTCGTAGGTGTTCTTGATGTCCTCGGGCAGGTCCTCCCAGGACTCCGCCTGCTTCTCCGTGGAGCGCACGAAGTACTTGATGTTGTCGAAGTCGATGCCGGAGAGGTCGGAGCCCCAGTTCGGCATGGGCTTCTTCTCGAACAGGCGCAGGCCCTTGAGGCGGAGCTTGGTCATCCACTCCGGCTCGTTCTTCTTGGCCGAGATGTCCCGGACGACGTCCTCGTTGATGCCGCGCTTGGCGGAGGCACCGGCCACGTCGGAGTCGGCCCAGCCGTATTCGTACGTACCCAGACCCTCGAGTTCGGGGTGGGCAGTCTCCTCGATGGGGAGCGTCATGCGGGGTTCCTCCCGGCGGTACTTGCAGATGCGTTATGTGTGGTATGGGAAATCTTTGGGATGAACGTGGTGCACACGCCGTCGCCGTGGGCGATGGTCGCCAGTCGCTGGACATGGGTGCCGAGCAACTGGGAGAAGAGTTCCGTCTCCGCCTCGCACAGTTGCGGGAACTGCTCGGCGACATGGGCGACCGGGCAGTGGTGCTGGCAGAGCTGCTCACCGACCGGTGCGCTACGCGCCGTAGCAGCGTACCCGTCCGCGCTCAGGGCCTTGGCCAGCGCTTCCGCGCGGTGCTCGGGCGCGGCGGCCTCGACGGCCGCGCGGTAGGCGATGGCCTGGGCGGCCATGCGGTCGCGCGCGAAGGCGACGACGGCCTCGTCCCCGCCGCTGTGCGTGGCGATCCAGCGCAGCGCGTCGGCGGCGAGCTTGTCGTAGGACTGGTCGAAGGCGTCCCGGCCGCAGTCGGTCAGGGCGAACACCTTGGCGGGCCGGCCGCGCGTGCGCGCTCCGTAGACCCGCTGCTCACGTGCTTCCACGACGTCGTCGGCGACGAGTGCGTCGAGGTGACGGCGTACGGCGGCCTGGGTCAGCCCCAGCCGGCCGGCGAGGTCGGCCACGGTCGACGGGCCGTGGTCCAGGATGGAGCGCGCGACGCGGTTGCGGGTGGACCGCTCACCGGTCGCGAGTTCCTCCTGCGGAACCTCGCCAACGTTTTTCACAACGCCATTGTTGCGTAATTCCTCAGACGCAGGCAACCCGCGTCCCGGCCGCCCGGCGGTGCGCTGCGTCACTTAGGTATACCTAATCTGACCTGCGGAAACGATCTTTGATCGATCAATCCGGTGGCGCCGCCGACCCCCTTCCGGGAGACTCCACACCCATGCCCGTACCCCCTCCCACCGGCCCACTTGTCACCCGGGACAGCCTCTGCGCCGACCTGCGCGAGACGGGCGTGCGCCCCGGCGAGATCCTCCTCGCGCACACCTCCCTCAGCTCCCTCGGATGGGTCTGCGGAGGCGCCGTGGCGGTGGTGCGGGGAATCCTCGACGCGCTCGGCCCGGACGGCACCCTGGTCGTCCCCACCCAGACCGGCGACCTCTCGGACCCGGCCCACTGGGGAAACCCGCCGGTCCCCCGCGAGTGGTGGCCCGCCGTCCGCGCCTCCATGCCGTCCTACGACCCCCTCGTCACGCCCTCGCGCGGTGTCGGCGTGGTCCCGGAGACCGTGCGCACCTGGCCCGGCGCCCTGCGCTCCGCGCACCCGCAGACCTCCTTCGCGGCGCTCGGCCCGCGCGCCGCCGAGATCCTCGCCGGCCACGCCCCGGACTGCCGCCTCGGCGAACACAGTCCGCTGGCCCGGCTGGAGGCCCTGCACGCGCGCGTGCTGCTGCTCGGCGCGGGCTACGACACCTGCACGAGCTTCCACCTCGCCGAGTACCGGATCCCGTCCCCGCTGGTCGAGGTGGGCCGCCCCGGCCCGGACGGCTGGGAGACGGTCACCGAGGTGTCGATCTCCTCCGAGCGCTTCGACGAACTGGGCCACGACTTCGAACGGGACCGTCCCGTCGTCCGCGGCAGAGCGGGCGCGGCCGACGTGCGGCTGTTCCCGGTGGGTGACGCCGTGGCCTACGCCGAGCGGTGGCTGCCCCTGCACCGTCCCCGTGAGGAGGAGATCCAGCACCCGCCGCTCTGAGGCGAGGCGGACCTACCTAGACTCGGGCCCATGCGAAGCGAGCCCGTGCTCCAGGTCCAGGCCCTGGTGAAGCGGTACGGCACGAAGACCGCGGTGAACGGCCTCGACCTGGTGGCCGAAGCGGGCGTCACCGCGGTGCTGGGTCCCAACGGGGCGGGCAAGACGACCACGGTCGAGACCTGCGAGGGGTACCGGAAGCCGGACTCCGGCACGGTACGCGTCCTGGGCCTCGACCCGGTCCGCGAGTCCGCCGCGCTGCGCCCCAGAATCGGCGTGATGCTCCAGTCCGGGGGCGTCTACTCGGGCGCCCGCGCCGACGAGATGCTCCGCCATGTCGCCAAGCTGCACGCGCATCCCCTGGACGTGGACGCCCTGATCGAGCGCCTGGGGCTGGGCAGTTGCGGCCGTACGACGTACCGCCGGCTGTCCGGCGGCCAGCAGCAGCGCCTCGCGCTGGCGATGGCCGTCGTGGGCCGCCCCGAACTGGTCTTCCTGGACGAGCCGACCGCGGGCCTCGACCCGCAGGCCCGCCGCGCCACCTGGGACCTCGTCCGCGACCTCCGCGCGGACGGCGTCTCCGTCATCCTCACGACCCACCACATGGACGAGGCCGAGCAGCTCGCCGACGACGTCGCGATCATCGACGCGGGCAAGGTCATCGCGCACGGCTCCCCCGAGGAGCTGTGCCGGGGCGGCGCCGAGAACACCCTGCGCTTCACCGGCCGCCCCGGCCTCGACGTCGGCTCGCTCCTGAAGGCCCTGCCGGCCGACTCCACGGCCGTCGAGCTGACCCCGGGCTCCTACCGCGTCGGCGGCAAGGTCGACCCGCAACTGCTCGCCACCGTCACCTCCTGGTGCGCGCAGCACGGGGTGATGCCGGAGAAGATCTCGGTCGAACGGCACACCCTGGAGGACGTTTTCCTGGAGCTGACCGGCAAGGAGCTGCGTTCATGAGCACGACCGTTCCGGGGACGTACACCCCGCGGCCCGGGGCCGCCCCGCTCCCCCGCATGATCGCGGCGCAGGCGGTCCTCGAAACGAAGATGCTCCTGCGCAACGGCGAACAGCTCCTGCTGACGGTGGTCATCCCGACCCTCCTGCTGGTCCTGTTCAGCTCGGTGGACATCGTCGACACCGGCAAGGGCAGGTCGGTCGACTTCCTCGCCCCCGGGATCCTCGCGCTCGCCGTGATGTCGACGGCGTTCACGGGCCAGGCCATCGCGACGGGCTTCGAGCGCCGCTACGGCGTCCTGAAGCGCCTCGCGTCCTCCCCGCTGCCCCGCTGGGGCCTGATGACCGCGAAGACGGCGTCGGTGCTCGTCACGGAGGTCCTCCAGATCGTCCTGCTGACGGCGATCGCCTTCGCCCTGGGCTGGTCGCCGCACGGCAACCCCCTCGCCGTACTCCTCCTCCTGGTCCTCGGCACGGCGGCCTTCTCCGGGCTCGGCCTGCTGATGGCGGGCACGCTGAAGGCGGAGGCCACCCTGGCCGCCGCGAACCTGGTGTTCCTGCTGCTGCTGGTCGGCGGCGGCGTGATCGTGCCGATGGACAAGTACCCGTCGGGGGTCCAGGACGTGCTGGGGCTGCTGCCCATCTCCGCCCTGTCGGACGGGCTGCGGGACGTGTTGCAGCACGGGGCGGGGATGCCGTGGGGCGACCTGGGGATCCTGGGCGTGTGGGCGGTCGCGGGGCTGGCGGCGGCGGGCGCCCTCTTCCGCTGGGAGTAGGCCGGCCCCGGGCTCTCGCGCACCGGCACCGGACCCTCGTGAAAGCGTGCACAAGCGGCGCCCTACGATGGTCCCCGTGCCAAACGTGACCCGCGCCGATGTCGTAGCCGCCGCGCGCAATCCCCTCGCCTTCATCGCCGCACGCTGGACCCCGGATCCCCGGACCGTCCGGCGGGCGGCTCTCGCCGCGCTCGTGATGTCGGTGGTCATCGTGGTCACCGGCGGTGCCGTGCGGCTGACGGGGTCGGGGCTCGGCTGCCCGACCTGGCCCAAGTGCACGGACGACTCGCTGACCACGACCAGCGCGATGGGCGTCCACGGGGTCATCGAGTTCAGCAACCGCATGCTGACGTACGTGCTGTGCGCGGCGGTCGGCTGGGCGATCGTCGCGGCGCGCGCGGAGAAGCCGTACCGCCGTTCCCTCACCCGGCTGGGCTGGGCGCAGTTCTGGATCGTGATGAGCAACGCGGTCCTCGGCGGGATCGTGGTGCTGGTCGGCCTCAACCCGTACACGGTCGCGGCCCACTTCCTGCTCTCCTCGGCGCTGATCGCGGTCGCCACGCTGATGTGGCAGCGCAGCCGGGAGGGCGACGCGGAGTCCAAGCCGCTGGTCGGCAAGGCCGTGCAGCAGCTGGTGTGGTTCCTGGTCACCGCCTCCGTGCTGCTGATCGCGGTCGGCACGGTGGTGACCGGCGCGGGTCCGCACGCGGGTGACTCCAAGGAGGTCGACCGGATCCCGATCGACTGGGAGACGGTCGCCAAGCTGCACGCGGTGCTCGCCTGGATCGTGGTCACGCTGACCTTCGCCCTGTGGTTCGTCCTCAAGGCGGTCGACGCCCCCAAGGGCCCGCTGGACCGCACCCGGGAGCTGTTCCTGATCCTGCTCTCCCAGGGCGTCATCGGTTACGTCCAGTACTTCACGAACCTCCCCGAGGCCCTGGTCGGCCTGCACATGCTGGGCTCCTGCCTGGTGTGGATCGGGGTGCTGCGGGTGCTGCTGTCGCTGCGCGAGCGCCCGGTGGTCGTGGCGGACCTGCCGGGGCCGTCCGTGGAGCAGTCACTGCCCACGCGCGCGTGAGGCCTCACCCGTAGCGGGTCACCAGGTCGTCGATCGCCGGGCCCAGATAGTCGCGTGTCAGCGCGGCCCGGCGGTCCAGCCAGTCGTCGTCCGCCTCGGCGGCGGACGGTACCGGATCGTCGTAACGCCGCCGTACGACGTCCTCGACGACGTCCACGGGGGCGCCGAGGCCGGGGAGGATGTCGAGCGCCTCGCGCTTGGTGATCAGCCGGCCCTCCCGCCGGGTCACGGTCGCGCGGGCGAACGTGGTCAGGCCGACGTCGACCCAGATGTCCTGGAGCCACACCTGCGGCTTGTCCACGGCCGGTCGCCAGTAGTCCCGCTGGTCGCGTACGACGAACTCGGCGAGTTCCTTCTCGGTCACCGCCGGCAGCAGGTCCTTCGGTGAGCCACCCTGCAACACCCGCCCGAAGACGTGCAGTTCACGCCGGGTGACGGGCGTGACCGGCCTGCGGGTGACGTGGTCGTGCGCCCAGGTCAGGTGGCGCTGGTTCGGGGCGTCCTGGGTGCCCGGCGCGAGGTAGCTGCAATGCAGGCGGGTCGCGAGGGGGGTGGTGCGCAGTCCCCGGTGCAGGGCGACGAGCCGGCGGGCGGTGCTCGGCTTGAGCGGGTGGTCCAGGATGGCTATCAGGTCCAGGTCGCTGCGGCCCTCCTGGTAGTCGCCCCCGGCGAGCGAACCGTGGGCCCACACGGCGACGGGCTTCAGGGGGGCCAGTTCGTCCAGGAAGCGGTCGAGCAACGCGTCGGTCGGCATGGGCCCCAGTCTGTACAGCTCACTCCAGCGCGTACACCCTCTTCGCGTTGCCGACCGCGAGCAGTCCCGCGACCCGCTGCGCGTCGGCCAGTGACCAGGCACCCTCGGCGACCCAGCCGCCGAGCACCCGGCCGAGCGCCTCGCGGAACAACCGCGCGCCCACGACGTGCAGTTCGGGCAGTCCGTGGGCCCCGCTGGAGAACAGGATCTTCCCGAAGGGGGCCAGCTCCAGGATCTCGGCGAGCACGGTCGCGGCGCGGGCACCGGTGCGGACGAGGGCGGCGCCGGAGTCGGCGTAGACGTGCGGGAAGACACCCGCGAGATGGGCCGCGTGCCGGTGGTAGGGGTAGCTGTGCAGCAGCACGAGGTCGGTGCCGAGCCCGGCCGTCGCGCGCACGAAGTCGGTGAGCAGGACGGGGTCGGTGCGGTCGATGCGCAGGCCCGGTTCGCCGAGGCCCGCGTGGAGTTGGAGGGGCAGCCCGGAGGCCACGGCGATCCACAGCAGGTGTCGTAGGAGCACCGGGTCGCTCAGTGGGCCGCCGACCGTGCGGGCCGCCAGCCAGCGGCCCGCCGCGCCCCGGACCTCGCCCGGGCCGGGCGGCTCGGGGGCGAGCGCGAGGCCGTGCCGGACGCCCGCCACGGAGGTGAAGGCCACCGCGCCGGCCGCGGCACCGTGCACCGACTCGGCGAGGTTGGCGAGGAAGGACTCGACGGTGCCGGAGGTGTCGGCGACCTGTTCGGCGAGGAGTTCGAGGCGGACGATCTCCCGCGCGTCCGCCTGACCCGCCCGCGCCATCTCGGCGGGGCCGGTGAGGTCGCCGGGCAGGCCGGTGTCGATGAGATACGTCGTGATGCCGCTGCCGCGCAGCAGCCTGCGGCCCGCTTCCAGGACGCCGAGTTCACGGCGCCGGGCGAGATAGCGGGCGGGCGGGCAGTGCGGTTCCAGACCGAGCAGGGGCGGGCACCAGCGCCGTACGGCGAATCCGGTCTGGGTGTCGAAGAGGGTGGTGCCGGGGGCGGGCGGGCCCTCGGTGCGGGCGAGTTGGGCCTCGAAGGTGCCGAGGCCCAGCTCCGTTCTCAGTACGCCGTGGCAGTACTGGTCCACGAGGGACGGCGTTTCGATCATCCGGGCTCCCCGTGGCTGGACCGTGCCTTCCTGAGGTCCTAACGGGTGAACCGGGTGTCAGGTGTTGCTCGCGCACACCCCGTGTGAGCGGGCGCCTCCTCGTCAGCCGTTGCGCGGGCCGCCGACCTGGATGCCCGCCATGCGGCTCCACTCGTACCGGCCCGTGGTCACCTTGGCCGCGAACTCGCCGTCGAAGTCCTCGTGGAGGGTGATCCCGGCCTTCGTCACGGCCTGCCGGGCGATCTCGTAGGACCTGGCGACCAGGTCGCCCCAGCCGCCGTCCTCGCCCACGAGGACGATGCGGGCGCCGCGTTCGCCGATGTACGCGATCTGGCCCTCGGCTCCGCCGTGCGCCTTGGAGAAGCTGCCGATCTGCTTGGCGAGGCGGTTCACCTGGCGCTCGGCCTTCGCGTCGACCTGCTGCGTGTCTGCCTGCTGCGTGTCTGCCATGGCCAGGATGCTACCGACGGGTAGTTCGGACGGCGACGGGCGGGGGGAGTGACTCCTGCCTCAGGAGGAGACGGACTACCTCAAGAAGGGGTCGACCGCGATGGCCACGAAGAGGATCGACACATAGGTGATCGACCAGTGGAAGAGCCGCATCTCCTTGAGCTTGCCGCCGGTCACCTCGGCCTTGGCGCGGTTCTGGAGGCCGTGCGCCTCCCAGAGCCAGAAGCCGCCGGCCAGCAGCGCGACCAGGGTGTAGAACCAGCCGGTGTAACCGAGGGGCGTGAGGAGGAGGGAGACGGCGACCATGACCCAGCTGTAGATCACGATCTGCCGGGCGACGACCTTGTTGGAGGCGACGACCGGGAGCATCGGCACGCCCACGCGCGCGTAGTCGTCCTTGACCTTCATGGAGAGCGGCCAGTAGTGCGGCGGCGTCCAGAAGAACATGACGAGGAAGAGGATGACCGGCGCCCAGGACATGGAGTCCTTGACCGCGGACCAGCCGATGAGGACGGGGAGGCAGCCGGCGATCCCGCCCCACACGATGTTCTGCGAGGTACGTCGTTTGAGGATCATCGTGTAGACGACGACGTAGAAGAGGAGGGCTCCGAGGGCGAGCCAGGCGGACAGCCAGTTGACGGTCAGGCCGAAGAGGAGTGTCGAGACGACGGCGAGGGTGATGCCGAAGGCGAGGCACTCGCGGGGGCTGACCATGCCGGTGACGAGGGGGCGCTGCGAGGTGCGGTCCATGAGCGCGTCGATGTCGCGGTCGATGTACATGTTGAGCGCGTTCGCGCCACCGGCGGAGAGATAGCCGCCGAGGCAGGTGAGGAGGACCAGCCCGAGGTCGGGCACACCCTGCTGGGCCAGGAACATCACCGGAACGGTGGTGATCAGCAGCAGTTCGATGATCCGCGGCTTGGTCAGCGCCACGAAGGCCATGACCCGGGCCCCGATCGGCCGCCGGCTCGGGCTCTGACTCGCCCCGACAATCCCCGCTGGACGGGATTCAACGGCCGTCACGCACACCCCTGACAGAGACATCCCAGCAAGCCTCGGGGTGTGAACTCCCCGTAAAGGCTCGCGCGTACCACGCCACTGTAGACGTTGCCCAGACCCGGACATTCGCGGGGGTGGGGTCGTGTTGGGCAGCACCTCCGGAAGAGCTGATCACGACTCTGTTGAGCACTCGAACGAGCACCTCCGTATTCAGTTGCCGAATACGGAACGGACCGGTCGGGAGGCGGATCCCCGAGAGTCCCGGCAGTCTGGAATGACTCGAAAAAATGCACGTTCGCACGGGGGTAGGCTCGACAACGGCCGGTGGGCGCCGCGTGCACCGGCATTCGACATGCGTGACATGTGGAGAGGAGCCCTGACCCAGGGTGAGCACCAAGCCGACCACAACAGACCTCGACTGGACCGAGTTGGACCAGCGCGCGGTGGACACCGCGCGCGTCCTGGCAGCCGATGCCGTACAGAAGGTCGGTAACGGCCATCCCGGTACGGCGATGAGCCTGGCCCCGGCCGCGTACACCCTCTTCCAGAAGGTGATGCGCCACGACCCCGCCGACGCCGACTGGGTGGGACGCGACCGTTTCGTCCTGTCCGCGGGCCACTCGTCCCTGACCCTCTACACGCAGCTCTACCTGGCCGGTTTCGGCCTGGAGCTGGCCGACCTGGAAGCGTTCCGCACCTGGGGCTCGAAGACTCCGGGGCACCCCGAGTACGGCCACACGGTCGGGGTGGAGACCACCACCGGCCCGCTGGGCCAGGGTGTCGCCAACGCCGTGGGCATGGCCATGGCCGCCCGCTACGAGCGCGGTCTGTTCGACCCGGACGCCCCGCAGGGCGAGTCGCCCTTCGACCACTTCATCTACGCCATCGCCGGTGACGGCTGTCTCCAGGAGGGCATCTCCGGGGAGGCGTCCTCGCTCGCCGGCCACCAGCGGCTCGGCAACCTGATCCTGCTGTGGGACGACAACCACATCTCGATCGAGGGCGACACCGAGACCGCGGTCTCCGAGGACACCGTCAAGCGCTACGAGGCCTACGGCTGGCACGTCCAGCGCGTCGCCCCGAAGCCGGACGGCGACCTGGACCCGCACGCCATCTACAACGCCATCGAGGCCGCGAAGAAGGTGACGGACAGGCCGTCGTTCATCGCGATGCGCTCGATCATCGCCTGGCCCGCGCCGAACGCGCAGAACACCGAGGCCGCGCACGGCTCGGCGCTCGGCGCCGACGAGGTCGCCGCCACCAAGCGCGTCCTGGGCTTCGACCCGGAGAAGTTCTTCGACGTCTCCGACGACGTCCTCAAGCACACCCGCCAGGCGCTGGAGCGGGGCCGCGAGGCGAAGGCCGCATGGGAGCCGTCGTACCAGGAGTGGCGCGCCGGCAACCCGGAGCGCGCCGCCGAGTACGACCGCATCGCCGCGGGCGAGCTGCCGGCCGGCTGGGAGGAGCAGCTCCCGGTGTTCGAGGCGGGCAAGGGTGTCGCCACCCGTGCCGCGTCCGGCAAGGTGCTCCAGGCGCTCGGCGCGGTCATCCCGGAGCTGTGGGGCGGCTCGGCCGACCTCGCGGGCTCGAACAACACGACGATCGACAAGACGTCGTCGTTCCTCCCGGCGGACAACCCGCTGCCGGAGGCGAACCCGTACGGCCGCACGATCCACTTCGGCATCCGCGAGCACTCCATGGCCGCGGAGATGAACGGCATCACGCTGCACGGCAACACCCGTGTCTACGGCGGTACGTTCCTCGTCTTCTCCGACTACATGCGCAACGCCGTGCGGCTCTCCGCGCTGATGCACGTGCCGGTGACGTACGTGTGGACGCACGACTCCATCGGCCTCGGCGAGGACGGCCCCACCCACCAGCCGGTCGAGCACCTCGCCTCGCTGCGCGCCATCCCGGGCCTGAACGTGATCCGCCCGGCCGACGCCAACGAGACCGCCATCGCCTGGCGCGAGGTCCTGCGCCGCTACACCAAGGTCTACGGCGAGGGCGCCCCGCACGGCTTCGCGCTGACCCGCCAGGGTGTGCCGACGTACGAGCCCAACGAGGGCACCGCCAAGGGCGGTTACGTCCTGTTCGAGGCGTCCACGGGCACGCCCGAGGTGATCCTCATCGGTACCGGTTCCGAGGTGCACCTCGCCGTCGAGGCGCGCGAGCAGCTGGAGGCCTCCGGTGTGCCGACGCGGGTCGTGTCCATGCCGTGTGTGGAGTGGTTCGACGCGCAGGACCAGGAGTACCGGGACAGCGTGCTGCCGCCGTCGGTCAAGGCGCGCGTCGCGGTCGAGGCCGGGATCGGTCTGACCTGGTACCGGTTCGTCGGGGACGCCGGCCGCATCGTTTCCCTGGAGCACTTCGGTGCTTCCGCCGACGGCAAGGTGCTCTTCCAGGAGTTCGGCTTCACTGCCGAGAACGTGGCCGCCAAGGCCCGGGAATCCATCGCCGCCGCCCAGAGCTGACGCTGACAAACGACACGTAGGAGATGCATTTTCCATGACAGACGCACTCAAGCGCCTCTCCGAAGAAGGCGTCGCGATCTGGCTGGACGACCTGTCGCGCAAGCGGATCACGTCCGGCAACCTCGCCGAACTGATCGACCAGCAGCACGTCGTGGGCGTCACCACCAACCCGTCGATCTTCCAGAAGGCCATCTCGTCGGGCGACGGTTACGAGCAGCAGCTCACCGACCTCGCCGCCCGCAAGGTGACCGTCGAGGAAGCCATCCGCATGATCACGACGGCGGACGTCCGTGACGCCGCCGACATCCTGCGCCCGGTCTTCGACGCGAGCGGCGGCCAGGACGGACGGGTGTCGATCGAGGTCGACCCGCGCCTGGCGCACAACACGGCGGCGACCATCGCCGAGGCCAAGCAGCTGGCCTGGCTGGTGGACCGGCCCAACACGCTGATCAAGATCCCGGCGACCAGGGCGGGCCTCCCGGCCATCGCCGAGACCATCGGTCTGGGCATCAGCGTCAACGTCACGCTGATCTTCTCGCTGGAGCGCTACCGCGAGGTCATGGACGCGTTCATCACCGGCCTGGAGAAGGCCAAGGAGCGCGGCCTGGACCTCTCCAAGATCCACTCGGTGGCGTCCTTCTTCGTGTCCCGCGTGGACACCGAGATCGACAAGCGGATCGACGCGCTGGGCACCGACGCGGCCAAGGCCGCCCGCGGCAAGGCCGGTCTGGCCAACGCGCGGCTCGCCTACCAGGCGTACGAGGAGGTCTTCTCCTCGGACCGCTGGCTGGCCCTGGACAAGGCGCAGGCCAACAAGCAGCGTCCGCTGTGGGCCTCGACCGGTGTGAAGGACAAGGCGTACAAGGACACCCTGTACGTGGACGACCTGGTGGCGCCGAACACGGTGAACACCATGCCGGAGGCCACCCTTGAGGCCACCGACGACCACGGACAGATCACGGGCAACACCATCGCCGGCACCTACGAGCAGTCGCGCGCCGAGCTCGACGCCGTGGAGGCGCTCGGGATCTCGTACGACGAAGTGGTGCAGCTGCTGGAGGACGAGGGCGTCGAGAAGTTCGAGGCGGCCTGGACCGACCTGCTCAAGTCGACCGAGGCGGAGCTGTCCCGCCTCGCCCCCTCGGAGGGCTGAGACCTTGGCTCCTCATTCCGGTTCCGGAGCGAATCCGCTTCGTGACCCCGCCGACCGACGGCTCCCGCGTATCGCGGGGCCGTCGGGCCTGGTCATCTTCGGCGTCACAGGCGATTTGTCACGCAAAAAGCTGATGCCCGCGGTGTACGACCTCGCGAACCGCGGTCTGCTGCCGCCGGGTTTCTCGCTCGTCGGGTTCGCCCGGCGCGAGTGGGCCCACGAGGACTTCGCACAGGAGGTCCACGACGCGGTCAAGGAGCACTCCCGTACGCCGTTCCGTGAGGAGGTCTGGCAGCAGCTCGTCCAGGGGATGCGCTTCGTGCAGGGCACCTTCGACGACGACGACGCGTTCGAGCGGCTGCGCGACACGATCGAGGAACTCGACAAGGCGCAGGGCACGGGCGGCAACTTCGCCTTCTATCTGTCGGTGCCGCCGAGGTCCTTCCCGGTCGTCATCCAGCAGCTGAAGAAGCACGGCCTCGCCGACCAGGAGAAGGGTTCCTGGCGCCGCGCGGTCATCGAGAAGCCCTTCGGCCACGACCTCAAGTCGGCCGAGGAGCTCAACAAGGTCGTGCACGAGGTCTTCGCCGCGGACCAGGTCTTCCGCATCGACCACTACCTCGGCAAGGAGACCGTCCAGAACATCCTGGCGCTCCGCTTCGCCAACACGATGTTCGAGCCGATCTGGAACCGGTCCTTCGTGGACCATGTGCAGATCACCATGGCCGAGGACATCGGCATCGGCGGCCGGGCCGGCTACTACGACGGCATCGGCGCCGCCCGTGACGTCATCCAGAACCACCTGCTCCAGCTGATGGCGCTGACCGCGATGGAGGAGCCCTCCTCCTTCTCCGCCGACGCGCTGGCCGCCGAGAAGGAGAAGGTGCTCGGCGCGGTACGGCTGCCGAAGGACCTGGGGAAGAACACGGTCCGCGGGCAGTACGCCGAGGGCTGGCAGGGCGGCGAGAAGGCCGTCGGCTACCTCCAGGAAGACGGCATCGACCCGCAGTCGAAGACCGACACCTACGCGGCCATCAAGGTCGAGGTGGACAACCGCCGCTGGGCGGGCGTCCCCTTCTATCTGCGCACCGGCAAGCGCCTCGGCCGCCGGGTCACCGAGATCGCGGTGGTCTTCCAGCGCGCCCCGCACTCCCCCTTCGACCACACGGCGACGGAGGAGCTGGGCCAGAACGCGATCGTCTTCCGCGTCCAGCCCGACGAGGGCGTCACGGTCCGCTTCGGCTCCAAGGTGCCCGGCACCTCGATGGAGATCCGGGACGTGTCCATGGACTTCGCCTACGGCGAGTCGTTCACGGAGTCGAGCCCCGAGGCGTACGAGCGGCTGATCCTCGACGTCCTCCTGGGCGACTCGAACCTCTTCCCGCGCACCGAGGAGGTCGAGCTGTCCTGGAAGATCCTCGACCCGATCGAGCGGTACTGGGACAAGCACGGCAAGCCCGCGCAGTACCAGTCCGGCACCTGGGGTCCGGTCGAGGCGGACGAAATGCTCGCACGAGAGGGACGGAGCTGGCGCCGGCCATGAAGATAGACCTCACCGACACCACAGCCAGCAAGATCAACAAGGCTCTGGTCCAGGGTCGGCGCGCCATCGGCACCCCGGCCGTCGGCATGGTGCTCACCCTCGTCGTCGTCACGGACGAGGAGAACGCCTACGACGCCCTGAAGGCCGCCAACGACGCGTCGCACGAGCACCCCTCGCGCACGCTCGTCGTCATCAAGCGCGTCTCGCGTTCCTCCCGCAACCGCACCCAGTCCCGCCTCGACGCCGAGGTCCGGGTGGGCGCGGACGCGGGCAGCGGCGAGACGGTCGTCCTACGGCTGTACGGCGAGGTCTCCGACCACGCCCAGTCCGTGGTGCTGCCGTTGCTGCTGCCGGACGCGCCGGTGGTCGTCTGGTGGTCGGTGGACGCGCCGCGCGACCCCTCGGCCGATCCGCTGGGCGCCCTGAGCCAGCGCCGGGTCACCGACAGCTACGCGGCGGAGAAGCCCGTCGACGAGCTGCGGTCCCGCGCCGAGAGCTACCAGCCCGGCGACACCGACCTGGCCTGGGCCCGGATCACCCCGTGGCGTTCGATGCTGGCCGCCGCGCTCGACCAGGTCTCCTCGGAGATCGTCTCCGTCGAGGTGGCGGGCGAGGAGTCCAACCCGAGCGTCGAACTGCTCGCGATGTGGCTCGCCGACCGCCTCCACGTGCACGTCCGGCGGGCGATCTCGGCGGGTCCCGGGCTGACCCAGGTGCGCCTGGAGACGACCGGCGGGCCCATCACCCTGCACCGGTCGGACGGGGCGATGGCCACCCTGGCCCTGCCCGGCCAGCCGGACCGCGCGGTGGCGCTCAAGCGCCGCGAGACGTCCGAGCTGCTCGCGGAGGAGCTGCGCCGGCTCGACCCGGACGACACGTACGCGTCCGCGCTGCGGTTCGGCGTGGACCGGCTGGGCGGTATCCAGTCGGCGGCGGAGCGGGCCGAGGCGGCGGCCGACCAGCCGGTGCCGGCCCTGCCGGTGCGGGCGGTGACGGAGGGCGCGCCCGAGCAGGAGCCCGTCTCCGCCCCGGGTGCGAAGGCCGCCCCGGGTCCGAAGGCCGCCTCGGCGGCGGGGACGGCTTCGGCCGACCACGGCGACGCAGACCGGCCCACCCCGGCGAAGATGCCCCCGGTGAAGAAGGCTGATCAGCAGTGAGCACCCCCCAGCTCGTCGTCCACCGCGACAAGGAACTGATGGCCCAGGCCGCCGCGGCCCGGCTGATCACGAAGATCGTGGACGCGCAGACCTCGCGCGGCCACGCCTCGATCGTGCTCACCGGCGGGCGCAACGGCAACGGTCTGCTGGCGGCCCTCGCGGGGCAGCCCGCCCGGGACGCCATCGACTGGGGCCGGCTGGACCTGTGGTGGGGCGACGAGCGGTTCCTGCCCGAGGGTGACCCGGAGCGCAATGTCACCCAGGCCCGCGAGGCGCTGCTCGACGCGGTGCCGCTGGACCCGAAGCGCGTGCACGCCATGCCCGCGTCGGACGGTCCCTACGGCGCGGACGTGGACGCGGCGGCGGCCGGTTACGCCGAGGAACTCGCCGGGGCCGCCGGTCCGGAGAACCATGCCGCCGTGCCGGCCTTCGACGTCCTGATGCTGGGCGTCGGCCCGGACACCCATGTGGCGTCGCTCTTCCCGGAGCTGCCGGCCGTACGGGAGACCGAGCGCACGGTCGTCGGTGTGCACGGCGCGCCCAAGCCGCCGCCGACCCGGGTCAGCCTGACCCTGCCGGCGATCCGCTCCGCGCGTGAGGTGTGGCTGCTCGCGGCGGGCGCGGACAAGGCGGAGGCCGCGGCCATCGCGCTGTCCGGCGCGGGTGAGATCCAGGCACCGGCCGCCGGCGCCCAGGGCCGCTCCCGCACCCTGTGGCTGCTGGACGCGGCGGCGGCCTCACAGCTGCCCCGCGCGCTGTATCCACCGGCTTCGGCCTGACACCCACGTGGTGCCGAAGAGCCCGTACGACTTCGGTCGTACGGGCTCTTCGCCGTCTCAACGCCCGCGCAGCTCGCGGTACTTGGCGACCAGGGCCGTGGTGGAGGTGTCGAGGCCGGGTACGTCGGCGCCTTCGGTGAGGGCGGGTTCGACGCGCTTGGCGAGGACCTTGCCCAGTTCGACGCCCCACTGGTCGAAGGAGTCGATGTTCCAGACGGCGCCCTGGACGAACACCTTGTGCTCGTAGAGCGCGATCAGCTGGCCCAGCACGGAGGGGGTCAGCTCGGAGGCCAGGATCGTGGTGGTGGGGTGGTTGCCCTTGAACGTCTTGTGCGGGACGAGTTCCTCCGCCACGCCTTCGGCGCGGACCTCGTCGGGGGTCTTGCCGAACGCCAGCGCCTGGGTCTGCGCGAAGAAGTTGGCCATCAGCAGGTCGTGCTGGGCCGCCAGTTCCTCGCTCAGCTCCCCGACCGGGGTGGCGAAGCCGATGAAGTCGGCCGGGATGAGCTTCGTGCCCTGGTGGATGAGCTGGTAGTAGGCGTGCTGCCCGTTGGTGCCCGGGGTGCCCCACACCACCGGCCCGGTCTGCCAGGCCACCGGGCTGCCCTGCCGGTCCACGGACTTGCCGTTGGACTCCATGTCCAACTGCTGGAGGTAGGCGGTGAACCTGGAGAGGTAGTGGCTGTAGGGCAGGACGGCGTGCGACTGGGCGTCGTGGAAGTTGCCGTACCAGATGCCCAACAGGCCCAGCAGCAGGGGTGCGTTGGACTCGGCGGGCGCGGTGCGGAAGTGCTCGTCGACGAGGTGGAAGCCGTCGAGCATCTCCCGGAACCGCTCCGGGCCGATCGCGGTCATCAGGGAGAGGCCGATGGCGGAGTCGTAGGAGTAGCGTCCGCCGACCCAGTCCCAGAACTCGAACATGTTGGCCGTGTCGATCCCGAAATCGGCCACCTTGGCGGCGTTGGTCGACAGGGCCACGAAGTGGCGGGCGACGGCGTCCTGGCCGGCCTTGAGCCCGGTGAGGAGCCAGTCGCGGGCCGAGGTCGCGTTGGTGATCGTCTCGATCGTGGTGAACGTCTTGGAGGCGATGATGAACAGCGTCTCGGCGGGGTCGAGGTCACGGGTGGCCTCGTGCAGGTCCGCGCCGTCCACGTTGGAGACGAAGCGAACCGTCAGCGAGCGGTCCGTGAACGCGCGCAGCGCCTCGTACGCCATGGCCGGGCCGAGGTCGGAGCCGCCGATGCCGATGTTGACGATGCTCTTGATGCGCTTGCCGGTGTGGCCGGTCCACTCCCCGGAGCGGACCCGGTCGGCGAAGCCGGCCATCTTGTCGAGCACAGCGTGCACCTGCGGCACCACGTTCTCGCCGTCGACCTCGACCACCGCGTCACGCGGGGCACGCAGCGCGGTGTGCAGGACCGCGCGGTCCTCGGTGACGTTGATCTTCTCACCGCGGAACATCGCGTCCCGCAGGCCGAACACACCGGTCGCGGCGGCGAGTTCCCGGAGCAGAGCCAGGGTCTCGTCCGTGATCAGATGCTTGGAGTAATCGAGGTGCAGGTCACCGACCCGGAGCGTGTAACCGGTGCCGCGTCCGGGATCGGCGGCGAACAGCGCCCTCAGCTGCACCTCGCCGAGCTCCTCGCGGTGCTTGGCCAAGGCGGTCCACTCGGGCGTCTGGTTGAGCCTGGTACGGCCGTCTGCGTTCATTGCGACTTCAGCCTTCTTTCCTACCGACCTGGGGGTCGGTTCCAACCTAATTGATCAGCCCGTGGCGTGAGCCGTCGTCGCGCCGTCCTGCGGGGCAACAACAGGTACGTCCGGCTTGACCCCAGGTATCAGTGCGACGACCGACAGGACGAAGAAGGCGGCGGTGAGCAGGGCCGGTGTGTTCGGTCCCCAGGCCTCGGCGACGGCACCGCCGAGGAGGGCGCCCAGCGGGGCCCCGGCGACGGCCAGGGTGCGGAAGGCGGAGCTGACCCGGCCCAGCATGTCGGCGGGAGCGCGCTGCTGCATCAAGGTGGTCGTGTTGACGTTCCACAGCATCCCCATGAAGCCGAAGACCACCAGGGACGCCACTACGGCGGTCAGGCTGCGCACGCTGCCCATCACGACGAGCGCGCCGATCTGTACGAGGCCCGCGAGCAGCACGCTGCGCGAGGGGCCGAGCCGGGTCGTGATCCGCCGGCTGAGGACTCCCCCGGCCAGGCCGCCGACCGTGTAAGCGGTGGTGGCCGCCGCGTAGCCGGTGGTGCCCGCGTGCAGCCAGCCGGTCACCAGGACGACCAGGGTGGCGATGAGGGCGCCCATGCCGATGTTGCACAGGGCCGTCGCGGCGCACAGTCCGCGCAGGGGCCGGTCGCACCACAGGGTGCGCAGTCCGTCGGCGATCTCGCCGCGCAGGGTGCCGCCCGCCGGTCTCGGCGCCCGCTCGGGTGCGCCGGTCCGCAGGGAGGCGACCAGCGCGGCGGCCAGCAGGAAGGTCCCGGCGTCGGCCACGAAGGGGACGGCCGCCCCGGCGGCGATCAGCAGGGGCACCACGGGTGCTCCGATCAGGCCGCCCGCGATCTGCTGGCCGGTGAGCAGCCGGGCGTTGGCGCTGCCGAGCGCCGCGCGGTCCACGAGGGTCGGCAGCAGGGCCGTGGCAGCGTTGTCGAAGAGGGTCTGGAGTGTGGTCAGCGCGAGGGCCAGCGCGATGAGCAGGGGGATCGAGGCGTGGTCGAGCGCGACGGCTACGGCGAAGGCGGCGACGAGCACCCCGCGGGCTGCGTCCACCGTCCACATCGCGCGCCGCTGGTCCACCCGGTCGGCGACCGCGCCGCCGAGCAGCCCGAAGACGATCCAGGGCAGATAGCCGCAGGCGGTCACCGACGCGATGAGCAGCGGCCGGTCGGTGAGCGAGACGGCGAGCAGCGGCAGGGCCGCACCGCGCAGCGCGTCCCCGAAGCGGGAGATCACGGCGGCGCTCCACAACCGCCCGAACCCCCCGCGCCACGCGGGCACATGACTGCCCGTCACCTCGACCGTCGTCACGGCTCCCCCTCACGATTCGCCGATGCACAAACCGTAGAGGGTGCCACTGACAATCGGTCCGGAGGCGGCCGGCCGCCGCTTGGCGGGAGCTGCCGTCAAACAGCTCCGGCCGGGCACCTTGTGGGCGTCCGGCCGGTTCAACTCCTAGATCTCGCCGCGCAGTTTGGCGAGTGCCTCGGCGAGGATCGCCTCGCCGTCCGCGTCACTGCGCCGCTCCCGTACATACGCGAGGTGCGTCTTGTAGGGCTCGGTGCGCGGCGGGTCCGGCGGGTTGTCCCGGTCCTGTCCGGCGGGAAAGCCGCAGCGCGGGCAGTCCCAGGTGTCGGGGACCTGCGCGTCGCTGGCGAAGCTGGGCTGCGTCTCGTGCCCGTTCGAGCACCAGAAGGAGATGCGCAGCCGGGGCGCGGACTCGCCACGCTCGGCCTCGCCCATCGGCCCCGCCCCGACCCGGCTTCCACGGATCGCGTTGCCACTTGCCACGGTCGTAACTCCCTGCGTGATGGTGCCGCGAAGCGAGTCGGCGTTTCGCTCCGTTGCGAGCGCCTCAGTCTACGTAAGGCCCAACGCGCGTCCAGTGGTTGGAGTTACAGGCCCCTACACCTAGACGCAAGCCCCATGATAGGCCGCGCTCAGCTGCGCGTACCGAACATGGGGCCTTACGTACGGAATGTGCGAAGGAACGTGCGGTCAGCTCGTCTTCATCAGCAGGCCGAGCACGACGATGCAGGCGAACCAGAGCAGACCGAGCACCACGGTGATGCGGTCGAGGTTGCGCTCGGCGACCGAAGAACCACCGACGGACGACGCCATGCCACCACCGAACATGTCGGAGAGACCGCCGCCCTTCCCCTTGTGCATCAGCACCAGCAGCATCAGCAGCAGGCTGAAGACGATCAGGGCGATCGAGAACCCCAAAACCACGGCTGGACCAACTTCCTCGGATTCGGACGGACGACGGGGACATGGCTGTGGAGCCATGTCCCCGCAAGGGTACGACGGATCGTCGCTACGGCCTACTCACGGTCTCACTGGTCGCGGAAGCGCACGATCTTGACGAACTCGTCGGCGTCCAGCGAGGCACCGCCGACCAGGGCGCCGTCGACGTCGGGCTTGGCCATGATCTCGGCGACGTTGCCGGACTTGACGGAGCCGCCGTACTGGATGCGGACCTGGTCGGCCAGCTCCTGGGAGTACAGCTCGGCGAGCTTGCCGCGGATGGCCTGGCAGACCTCCTGGGCGTCGTCGGCGCCGCAGACCTTGCCGGTGCCGATGGCCCAGACGGGCTCGTAGGCGATGACGACGGACTCGGCCTGCTCGGCCGGGACGTCCTTGAGGCCGCCCTCGACCTGGGAGAGCGTGTGGCCGACGTGGTTGCCGGCCTCGCGGATGTCGAGTTCCTCGCCGACGCACAGGATCGGGGTCAGGCCGTGCTTGTAGGCGGCCTTGACCTTGGTGTTGACGATCTCGTCGGTCTCGGCGTGGTACTGGCGGCGCTCGGAGTGGCCGACGGCCACGTAGGTGCACTTCAGCTTGGCCAGCATCGCTCCGGAGATCTCGCCGGTGTAGGCGCCGGAGTCGTGCGCGGAGATGTCCTGGGCGCCGTACTTGATCCTGAGCTTGTCGCCGTCGACCAGGGTCTGCACGGAGCGCAGGTCGGTGAAGGGCGGCAGGACGGCGACCTCGACGGCCTCGTAGTCCTTGTCCGCGAGGGCGAAAGCGAGCTTCTGGACGTGGGCGATGGCCTCAAGGTGGTTGAGGTTCATCTTCCAGTTGCCCGCCATGATCGGCGTGCGCGTGCTCATTAAGGTCAGTCCTCCAGTGCGGCGAGGCCGGGGAGCGTCTTGCCCTCTAGGTATTCGAGGGAGGCGCCGCCGCCGGTCGAGATGTGGCCGAATGCCGTCTCGTCGAAGCCCAGGATGCGGACGGCGGCGGCGGAGTCGCCACCGCCGACGACGGTGAAGGCCTGGGAGTCGAGGAGGGCCTGGGCGACCGCCTTGGTGCCCTCGGCGTAGTCGGGGTGCTCGAAGACGCCCATCGGGCCGTTCCAGAAGATGGTGGCCGCGTCGGCGAGCTTCGAGGCGTACAGGGCACCGGTCTCGGGACCGATGTCGAGGCCCATCTGGTCGGCGGGGATGGCGTCCGCGGCGACGGTGGTGGGGTGGGACGGAGCCTTCGTCTTCAGGTCGGGGAAGGCGGACGCGGTCACGACGTCGACCGGGACGACCAGTTCGACGCCGTTCTTCTCGGCGCGCTCGACGTACTCGGTGACGGCGGGAATCTGGTCGTCCTGGACCAGGGAGGCGCCGATCTCGTAGCCCTTGGCCTTGAGGAAGGTGAAGGCCATGCCGCCGCCGATGAGGATGCGGTCGGCCTTGCCGAGGAGCTGGTCGATGACGGCGAGCTTGTCGGAGACCTTGGAGCCGCCGAGCGCCACCACGTAGGGCCGCTTGACGTCCTCGGTGAGCTGCTTCAGGACGCCGACCTCGGTGGCGATGAGGTAGCCGGCGTAGTGCGGCAGGCGGGCCGGGAGGTCGTAGACGGAGGCGTGCTTGCGGTGCACGGCGCCGAAACCGTCGCCTACGTAGACGTCGGCCAGGGCGGCGAGCTGGTCGGCGAACTCGCCGCGCTCGGTGTCGTCCTTGGCGGTCTCGCCCGCGTTGAAGCGCAGGTTCTCGATGACGGCGACCTGGCCGGGCTCCAGGCCGCGGACCGCGTCGTGGGCGGCGGGGCCGACGGTGTCCTGGGCGAACGCGACGGGCGCGCCGAGGAGTTCGGCGAGTCGCTCGGCGGGCTGGAGGAGGGAGAAGGCCGGGTCCGGGGCGCCCTTGGGGCGGCCCAGGTGCGAGGCCACGATCACCTTGGCGTCCGCCTCGACGAGGGTCTTGATGGTGGGCAGTACGGCGCGGATGCGGCCGTCGTCGGTGATGAGGCCGTCGGCCAGCGGGACGTTCAGGTCGGCGCGGACGAAGACCCGCTTGCCGGCCACGCCTTCGGCGAGAAGTTCGTCGATCGTCTTCATGAATGGGGCTCCTAGGGAAGGCTGTTCAGGCTCTTCGGGCTCTTCGGTTCCGGGCGGGCCGCTGGATCACCACGCAGCGCAGGGCTCGGGCAGCGCGGCGTGCGCTGTCCGAGCCCTGGCTCACATCGTGTTGCCCGCTCCGGGAGTCAGAGCTGGCCGCCGACGAAGACCGTGAGGTCGACGAGGCGGTTGGAGTAGCCCCACTCGTTGTCGTACCAGCCGAGGATCTTCACCGTGTTGCCCTCCTGGACCATGGTCAGGGAGGAGTCGAAGGTGCAGGAGGCCGGGTCGCTGACGATGTCCGAGGAGACGATCGGGTCCTCGGTGTACGCCAGGTAGCCCTTGAGGTCGCCGTCCTCGGAGGCCTTCTTGAACGCGGCGTTGACCTCGTCCTTGGTGGTCTCGCGGGCCAGCGTGACGACGAGGTCGGTGGCGGAGCCGGTCGGGACCGGGACGCGCATCGCGATGCCGTCGAGCTTGCCCTTGAGCTGCGGGAGGACCAGGGCGGTGGCCTTGGCGGCACCGGTGGTGGTCGGGATGATGTTCTCGGCGGCGGCACGCGCGCGGCGCAGGTCCGAGTGCGGGAAGTCCAGGATGCGCTGGTCGTTGGTGTACGCGTGGACCGTCGTCATCAGGCCCTTGACGATGCCGAAGTTCTCGTCGAGGACCTTGGCCATCGGCGCCACACAGTTGGTGGTGCAGGAGGCGTTGGAGATGACGTGGTGGTTGGCCGCGTCGTACTTGTCCTGGTTGACGCCCATCACGATGGTGATGTCCTCGTCCTTGGCCGGAGCCGAGATGAGGACCTTCTTGGCGCCGCCGGCGATGTGCTTCTCGGCGTCGGCCTTCTTCGTGAAGATGCCGGTCGACTCGATGACGATGTCGACGCCGAGGTCGCCCCACGGGATGTCGGCGGGGTTGCGCTCGGACAGCACCTTGATGGTGTGGCCGTCGACGGTGATGGTGTCGGCGGTGTGCGACACCTCGGCCTTGAGGCGGCCCAGGATGGTGTCGTACTTCAGCAGGTGAGCGGTGGTCGCGGTGTCACCCAGGTCGTTGACAGCCACGATCTCGATGTCAGCACCCTGCTCCAGCAGCGCGCGGAAGTAGTTACGACCGATGCGGCCAAAGCCGTTGATGCCTACGCGGATCGTCACGAACCGATCTCCTCGTTGGTACGCCGGGTTCGAATCCGGCGAGCTGTATGGGATGTCCCCGACCGCCTACGACCCTACCTCCCTGAGCCCTCCGTGGTGACATCGAGATGCCCCATACACCGCAGGGCGGTCCGTACCCGCCAGTAGGGGTACGGACCGCCCTTGATGTTCATGACATCGTCACATCGAGTCAGCTCCGCAGGGCCGCCAGTGCCTTCTTGAGCAGGGCGGCCCGGTCGGCCGCCGAGGTGACCTGCTCAAGGCCGAAGCCCAGCAGCACGGTCCGGTCGGTGGTGACCGCGCCGTACGTCTGGAAGAGGGCTCCGGTGCGGGTCCAGTCGTTCAGGACGGCCGGGCTGCCCGGGGGCGGTCCGGTCACGCTCCAGGCGCCCAGGGAGGTCTCGAAGCCCTCGGTCTGGGTCGCGGTGCCGCCCACGACGAGCGAGGTGTCGTCGGCGAGGACACCGTGGCCGCCGCTGCCCGGGTCGGTGATGTAGCTGAGCGAGACCTCCACGGACCTGCCCGCGTAGGCGCTCAGGTCGAAGCCGACCTGCTGCCAGCCGTTGGAGGCACCGGTGAAGCTGTTCCACGAGCCGGTGGTGCCGGTCGCGGTGCAGCCGCTGCTCGCGACGGTCAGGTAGTGCTTGAGCCAGGGGTGTTCGGCGACCAGGAACCCGGCCTCGCACTCCGTCGGTACGGCGGTGCTGGTGGCGCCGCCCACCTCCGGGAGCGTGGTCCAGTCGTCGGCCCCGGTGGTGTGGATCTCGACGACGGCGTGGTCGTAGCCGGGCTCGGTGTCCCACAGCAGCTCGCTGCGCAGCGTGGGCTTGTCGGCCGCGGTCACCCCGGTGAGGTCGATGGTGCGGGTGAGGCGCTTGTAGGAGTCGTCGTTGTGCACGGCCGCCGCCATGTAGGAACCCGCGTAGGGGGCGTACGGGTTGACGGTCCCGGCGAACCTGCCGGCCCCCGCGCTCGCGAACTGCGGGTACGTGGTGGGCGAGAGCGAGTCGGAGGTGACGCTGTAGGTGCCCGCGCGGTCCAGCGGGTTGCCGGGCGCGCCGCTGAGCGCCCCGGTGAAGCCGTCGAGCTTGCCGGAGCCGGTGAAGCCGTTGGCCCCGGGGGTGGACGTACGCGAGTAGGCGCCCAGGTAGTACTGGCTGAAGTCGTTCGAGAGGGTGCCGTCGGCGAGAGCGACGGAACCGCCTGCCTGTTCGCCGGCCTCGATCAGCTTGCCGCCCTCGTTGAGGAAGGCGCGCAGCTGGAGCTGGGTGTCGTTGCGCGGCCCGGCCGGTCCCGAGTAGTGGACGACCGTCTTGAAGTGGTCGAGCACGCCGAGCGCGTCGGGCGCGCCCTGGGTGGCGACGTCCCAGACGAGCGGCTTGCGGCCGTCGGCCTTCAGCGCGTCGACGTAGGCCTGCGCCTGGGTGGCGGCGGCGCCCTCCTCGGCCACGACGAGGGTGTCGGCCGAGGGCAGCTTGGCCACCGTGTACGTGAAGTGGGCGCTGGAGGTGGGCTTCCCGGCCTGCGTCGTGCCGGTGAACCAGACCTCGACCTTGGCGCCCTGGCTCCCGCCCTTGACCTTGGCCCGGTACTCGTCGAAGTACAGGTTGTCGTCCCCGCCGTAGGTCAGGCCGCCCTTCCAGGGCTTGAGCGCCGCCTCGTGCGTACGGCCGCCGTCGACGCGGTACTTGAGCTTCTTGTCGCGCACGGACTTCCGTACGACGACGGAGACCTCCTGGTCGGCGCCGCGCGCGTACGACGTGGTGAAGGCGGCCGGGGTGAAGTCGGCGGCGCTGAGGCCGACCGACGAGCTCGGCCGGTCGGGGTGGGCGGCGGTCTCGGCGACGGAGAGCGCGAAGGGGATGTTCTTCGCGAACTCGTCCTGGATCAGCTTCTCGTCGTCGGGGTAGTTGAAGACGGACTGGCAGTCGGCCGCGTTCCAGGCGTCGTCGGGGTCGATGTTCGACGCGGTCTGGCAGGTCGACATCTCAGGGGTGAACATCGACATGCCGTTGACGTTCGACGCGTGGCCGTCCGCCTCGCCGTTGGTCGTGTAGAGCTCCGAGGAGACCTGCGAGTGGTAGCCGGGGATCGCCGGGTTGTCGGGCGTGCCCGCGAGTGCCTTGTAGAGCACGTCGTCCGGGGTCGGGGTCGCGACCTGCCAGCCGACTCCGTAGAGGAGCAGTTCGGCGGCGGAGTGGTAGTTGATGCCGTAGGTGAAGCCGACGCGCTTCTCGAAGTTGTCGAGTGCCCGTGTCTCGGGCTCGGAGGCGGGGGCCGCGCCGCGGTAGGTCTCGCTGGTCGGGTTCGGGGAGGAACCCTCGTCGTCGTAGCCCCACTTGTAGGCGAAGTTGCGGTTGAGGTCGACGCCGTCGCCGGTGGAGATGACACCGTCGCCGTTGACGTCCCGCAGGTTCTTGCGCCACAGGCGGGTGTCGGAGTTCTTGAAGGTGTAGTCGTAGCCGTCCGGGTTGGCGGAGAGCACGAACCACAGTTCCGTGGAGTCGACGATCTTCTTGACGCGCTGGTCGGTCTTGTAGTTGTCCAGGTAGTAGTGCATCAGCCGGCGGGTCATTTCCGGTGTGATCCACTCGCGCGCGTGCTGGTTGGACACGTACAGCACCGAGGGCTTGGAGCCGTCCTTGGTCTTCTTCGCGTTCTTGGTCAGTTTGAGCGCGAGGATGTCCTGGCCGTCGATCGTCCTGCCGATGGACTCGACCTTGGTCAGGCCGGGGTTGGCCTGCCCGGTCCGCACGATCTCCTCTTTCAGGCCGCCGCTTCCGCTGTACGGCCGGAACACGCCCTGCGACGCGTCCTCGACGCGTGTCTCGGCCTTCGCCGAGAGGGTGTGCTCGGTGAGGTCGACGCCCTGCTTCTCCAGCTTCCGGGCCTGCCGGTCGGTGAGGTAGACCTCGACGGCGGTCTTTCCGGAGGCCGAGAACTGGTTGTCACCGAGTTCGTGGGCGTCCTGTCCCGCCTTCAGGAGCAGGGGTATCTGCTGCTGAGTGACGTCGGCGTGGAAGACCTTGACCTCGTCGGGGTCGGACTTCGTGGAACTGCCGCCCTGCGCCTGGGCGATGGGTGCGATGCTCGCCCCGGCGATCAGGAGTGCACCGACAGCGAGGATCGATCTCGCTCTGTGTCTCATGAATCCCCCTAGCAACGGTCCGCCACAGCGGCGAACAGTTGCCAGGCTCATGACACTCCATGATCGAGTCAAGGGCGCCTCAACGACAATACAAATGCCGGCGCGGACGACCCAAGAGACCGTCCGCACCGGCATGTTGAGGAACCGTCAGCCGACCAGGTTGTCGGCCATCTCCTCGGTGATGCTCGACTCCGTGCCCGGGATGCCGAGGTCCTGGGCCCGCTTGTCGGCCATCGCCAGCAGGCGGCGGATACGGCCCGCCACGGCGTCCTTGGTCAGCGGCGGGTCGGCCAGCGCGCCCAGCTCCTCCAGGGAGGCCTGCTTGTGGTCCATGCGCAGCCGGCCCGCGGCGGCGAGGTGCTCGGGGACCTCGTCGGCGAGGATCTCCAGCGCGCGCTGCACCCGGGCACCGGCGGCGACGGCCGCGCGGGCCGAACGGCGCAGGTTCGCGTCGTCGAAGTTGGCGAGGCGGTTCGCCGTGGCGCGCACCTCGCGGCGCATCCGGCGCTCCTCCCAGGCCAGCACCGACTCGTGCGCGCCGAGCCGGGTGAGCAGGGCGCCGATCGCGTCGCCGTCGCGGACGACCACCCGGTCGACCCCGCGCACCTCGCGCGCCTTGGCCGCGATCGACAGCCGGCGGGCCGCGCCGACCAGCGCGAGCGCGGCCTCAGGACCCGGGCAGGTCACCTCAAGGGAGGAGGACCGGCCGGGCTCGGTCAGCGAGCCGTGGGCCAGGAACGCGCCGCGCCAGGCCGCCTCGGCGTCACAGGTCGCCCCGGAGACCACCTGCGGCGGCAGGCCCCGGATGGGGCGTCCGCGGCCGTCCACGAGCCCCGTCTGCCTCGCCAGCTGATCGCCGCCCGCGACCACCCGGACGACGTAACGGGAGCCGCGGCGCAGCCCGCCGGGCGCCATCACGATCAGCTCCGAACTGTGGCCGAAGATCTCCAGGATGTCCCGCTTGAGCCGGCGCGCCGCCATCGCGGTGTCCAGCTCCGCCTCGATCACGATGCGCCCGCTCACCAGGTGGAGGCCGCCGGCGAACCGCAGAATGGCGGAGACCTCCGCCTTCCTGCAACAGGTCCGGGTGACGGGGAGCCGGGAGATCTCGTCCTTCACCGCTGCCGTCATCGCCATGGGCCGATCCTTCCATGCATCCGAAAAATACGGTCGTACGCGGCGGCCAACAGCTCCGGGTCGTGCCTTGGAGTTCCGTCGGTCCGGGCCACCGGCGCCAGCTCGACCGCGGCGTCCAGCCGCTTGGCGGCTTCGGTGAGCGACGCTCGGTCGGGCACGGCGGCCTCGTCGGCCAGCACCACGTCCAGGGCGAGTTTAGGGGCGTGTCGTCCCAAAACCTCCAAATGACGCTGCGGGGAGAAGCCATCGGTTTCTCCGGGCTGCGGCGCGAGGTTCAGGGAGAGGACCCGGCGCGCCTTCGTCTCGGTGAGCGCGTCGAGCAGTTCCGGCACCAGCAGGTGCGGGATCACGGACGAGAACCAGGAGCCCGGGCCGAGCACCACCCAGTCCGCGTCGAGCACGGCGGCGACGGCCTCGGGCACGGCGGGCGGGTCGTGCGGCACGAGGTGCACGGACTGCACCTCGCCGGGCGTGAGCGCCACGGTCGCCTGCCCCCGCACGGTGTCCACGTCGTCGGGCCGCGCCGGGTCGTGCCCCTTCACCAGGGCCTGGAGTTCCAGCGGTACGGCGGACATGGGCAGCACGCGCCCGTGCGCGCCGAGCAGCTTGCCGACCAGGTCGAGGGCCTGCACATGGTCGCCGAGCTGCTCCCACAGGGCGACGATCAGCAGATTGCCGACCGCGTGCTCGTGCAGGTCGCCCTTGGACTGGAAGCGGTGCTGGATGACGCGGGCCCAGGTCTGGCCCCAGTCGTCGTCGCCGCACAGCGCGGCCAGCGCCTTGCGCAGGTCGCCCGGGGGCAGTACGCCCAGTTCGTCGCGCAGGCGTCCGCTGGAGCCGCCGTCGTCGGCCACGGTGACGACGGCGGTGAGGTCGCCGGTGATCCGGCGCAGCGCGGTGAGCGAGGCGGACAGGCCCATGCCGCCGCCGAGGGCGACCACCTTGGGCTGGGTGCCGCGCCGGCGCGGTTTGCCGCCGCGGGCCTCCACGGGCCGGGTGGTACGCCCCTCGGGCACCACTCGGCGCAGCCTGCCGAGCCGTGGACTACGTCCCGTCATTCCCGTCCCATGTCCCGGTGTACGACCACCGTCTCGACGCCCTCGGCCACGAGCCGCGCGGCGAGCTTCTCCGCCGTGGCGACCGAGCGGTGCTTGCCGCCGGTGCAGCCGATCGCGATCGTCACGTACCGCTTGCCCTCGCGGCGGTAGCCGGCCGCGATGAGGCGCAGCAGCTCGGCGTAGCGGTCGAGGAACTCCTTGGCGCCGGGCTGGTTGAAGACGTACGCCGAGACCTCCTCGTTGAGGCCGTTGAAGGGGCGCAGTTCCGGGATCCAGTGCGGGTTGGGCAGGAAACGCATGTCGGCGACGAGGTCGGCGTCCACGGGGAGGCCGTACTTGAAGCCGAAGGACATGACGGTGGCCCGCAGTTCGGGCTCCTCCTCGCCGGCGAACTGGGCGTCCATCTTGGCGCGCAGTTCGTGGACGTTGAGGCTGGAGGTGTCGATGACCAGGTCGGCGTCACCGCGCAGTTCGCGCAGCAGCTCGCGCTCGGCGTCGATGCCGTCGACGATGCGGCCGTCGCCCTGGAGGGGGTGCGGACGGCGCACGGACTCGAAGCGGCGCACCAGGGCCTCGTCGGAGGACTCCAGGAAGACGATCCGCCGGGTGACGTGCTTGGACTCCAGGTCGGCCAGGGACTCGCGGAGGTTGTCGAAGAAGCGCCGGCCGCGTACGTCGACGACGACCGCGATCCGTGCCACGTTGCCCTGGGAGCGGGCGCCGAGCTCCACCATGGTGGGGATCAGGGCGGGCGGGAGGTTGTCGACGACGAACCAGCCGAGGTCCTCCAGACACTTGGCGGCCGTGGACCGCCCGGCCCCGGACATGCCGGAGATGATCACCAGCTCGGGGATGGCCGCCTCGGGGACCCCGCCCGCTGTCGTGCTGTCCGTACTCACCTGTGCTCCGTCGTCCTGGACCGCCTGCTGCGAAGCCTGATCGTCGCCGTTCTCCTTGTGCGTCCGATCTCGGCCCGCTGTGGGCTGCTTCTCTTGTCCGGTCATGTCTCCTGCCCCCGTCGCTCGTCCGGGGCGCCCGCGGGTACGGGCTCCCCCGGTGCACCCGCCGTCGTCCCGGGTGTCCCGTCTTCCATGTCATCCATGATCTCTCCAGTCGCCGTGTTCACGGCGGGGGCGGCCGGGGCCGCCTGAGCGAGGGCCACCACGATGGTCTCGGCGGTCTTGCGACCTATGCCCGGAACCTCGCAGATCTGGTCGATTGTCGCGGACCGCAGCTTCTTCACCGAACCGAAGTGCTTGATCAGCGCCTGCTTGCGGGTCTCGCCGAGTCCGGGCACGTCGTCCAGGGGGCTCGCCCGGAAACGCTTGGAGCGCTTGGCGCGCTGGTAGGTGATCGCGAAGCGGTGGGCCTCGTCGCGGACGCGCTGGAGGAGGTAGAGGCCCTCGCTGGTGCGGGGCAGCACCACGGGGTCGTCCTCGTCGGGCAGCCAGACCTCCTCCAGCCGCTTGGCGAGACCGCACACGGCGATGTCGTCGATGCCCAGCTCGTCCAGGGCCTTCTTGGCGGCGGCGACCTGGGGCTGCCCGCCGTCGACCACCACGAGCTGCGGCGGATAGGCGAACCGCTTGGGGCGGCCCTCCTCGTCCTTGAGGTCGCTCGCCGCGTCCCCGTCGGCCCACTCCCCCGTCTTCTCCTTCTCGGCGAGATAGCGCCGGAAGCGGCGGGTGATGACCTCGTGCATGGAGCGGACGTCGTCCTGCCCCTCGAAGCCCTTGATCTGGAAGCGGCGGTACTCGCTCTTGCGGGACAGCCCGTCCTCGAAGACGACCATGGACGCCACCACGTCGTCGCCCTGGAGGTGCGAGATGTCGTAGCACTCGATCCTGAGGGGGGCGCTGTCCAGGTCGAGGGCCTCGGAGATCTCCTCCAGGGCGCGCGAGCGGGTGGTGAGGTCGGAGGCGCGCTTGGTCTTGTGGAGGATCAGGGACTGCTGGGCGTTGCGCGCGACGGTCTCCATGAGGGACTTCTTGTCGCCGCGCTGCGGGACGCGCAGCGACACGTTCGCACCGCGCCGGTCGGTCAGCCACTGCTGGACCGGCTCCACCGGGTCGGGCAGGGCCGGGACGAGGACCTCCTTGGGAACGGAGTCCCCGGTCTCCTCGCCGTAGAGCTGCTGGAGGGCGTGTTCGACGAGGGCTCCGGTGGTGACGTCCTCGACCTTGTCGGTGACCCAGCCGCGCTGGCCGCGGACGCGTCCGCCGCGGACGTGGAAGATCTGGACGGCCGCCTCCAACTCGTCCTCGGCTACCGCGATCAGGTCCGCGTCGGTGGCGTCGGCGAGGACGACCGCGCTCTTCTCCATGGCCTTGCGCAGGGCCTCGATGTCGTCGCGCAGCCGGGCCGCCCGCTCGTACTCCATCTCCTCGGCCGCGTCCGCCATCGCCTGCTCCAGGCGGCGGATGTAGGTGCCGGTGCGGCCGGTCATGAAGTCGCAGAACTCCTCGGCCAGTTCGCGGTGCTCCTCCTCGGAGACACGGCCCACGCAGGGCGCCGAACACTTGCCGATGTAGCCGAGCAGACAGGGCCGGCCGGTGCGGGTGGCGTTCTTGAAGACGCCGGCCGAGCAGGTGCGGACGGGGAAGACGCGCAGCAGGAGGTCCACGGTGTCGCGGATCGCCCACGCGTGTCCGTAGGGCCCGAAGTAGCGGACGCCCTTCCGCTTGTGACCGCGCATCACCTGGACGCGCGGGTACTCCTCGTTCATCGTCACCGCGAGATACGGATAGCTCTTGTCGTCGCGGTACTTGACGTTGAACCGGGGGTCGAACTCCTTGATCCAGGAGTACTCCAGCTGAAGTGCCTCGACCTCCGTGGACACGACCGTCCACTCCACCGACGCGGCCGTGGTGACCATCGTGCGCGTGCGCGGGTGGAGTCCGGCCAGGTCCTGGAAGTAGTTCGCCAGGCGCTGGCGCAGGCTCTTCGCCTTTCCGACGTAGATCACCCGGCGGTGCTCGTCGCGGAACTTGTAGACCCCGGGCGAGTCCGGGATCTCTCCCGGCCTGGGGCGGTAGCTGGAGGGATCGGCCATGTTTCACACCCTACTGGCGCGGAGTGACAGCGCGGCGGGGCTGTGGACAACGCCGGGTGAGCCCGGCGCGGCGGTCTCCGCAACCCCTACCGCGACTCCAGGAAGGTGAGAACCGCCAGGACACGGCGGTGGTCGTCGGCGGCCTCGGGCAGGCGGAGTTTGCCCAGGATGCTGCGGACGTGCTTCTCGACGGTGCCCTCGGTGACCCAGAGTCTGCGGCCGATGCCGGCGTTGGAGCGGCCCTCCGCCATCAGCGCCAGGACCTCGCGCTCGCGGTTGCTGAGGACGGACAGCGGGTCGTCGCGGCGCTGCGCCGAGAACAGCTCGTGCACCAGGGAGGGGTCGACGACGGAGCCGCCCTTGTGGATGCGGTCGAGGGCCTCGATGAAGTCGTCGACGACGGTGACCCGGCTCTTGAGGAGGTAGCCGACCTTGTGTCCGCCCGCCAGCAGCTCCAGGGCCTCCTCGACCTCGACGTACGCCGAGAGGACGAGGATGCCGGTGCCCGGGTGGCGTTCACGGATCGTACGGGCCGCCTTGAGGCCCTCGGTCGAGTGGTCCGGGGGCATTCTGATGTCGACGATCGCGAGGTCGGGCCGCTCGGTCTCGACCAGTTCCAGGAGCCGTTCGGCGTCACCGGCCTGGCCCGTCACCTCGTAGCCCAGGCGTTCGCACAGGCTCGCCAGGCCCTCTCTGAGCAGGACGTCGTCGTCCGCGAGAACGACCCGCCCCCGCGCGGTCTGCTGCGATGCGTCCATCGTCTCGGCTCCCCTTGCCCGGCCCGTGCCGTGCGCCACGCACAGCCTGCCCGACCCGGTCGGGTACGGCTAGCCGGTAAGGGAATTGGGGGGTGACCGTGACGACAGAAGGCCGTGTCCGGGCGATTCTCGTAGCAGTGCAGACGCAGGCGGACCGGTCGCCCCGGGCGAGGGGTGACGGGCCGCGGGTCGGAAGGGCTGCGGGAGATGCGGCGGACACGGGCGGGCAGACGACGGCGGTCGGTCCGTGTCCGCAGGCACGAGGAAGACATCCGGTCCCTGACGGATCTCCGGGACCCCCGGGACCCGGACATCGTGCGCGCCAAGCAGCTGCGTGCCGGGCCCCTGCGGCACCCATAGAGCCGGACGGTCGCCTCTCCGTCCGAGAAGACCGCCCGACGCGTGCGCGACGTCACCGAGTCCACGCTCCCCCCGGCCTGGACCCCACCGCGTACGCCTCGGGCGGTCATGACTCCGTCGCCGGCAGCGGCAGTCGCACGGTGAGTGTCGTACCCTCCCCCGGCGGGCTGTCGACGCGCAGCCTGCCGCCGATCGCCTCGACCCGGTCGACGAGTCCGATGAGCCCGGAGCCGTGGCCGGGGTCGGCGCCGCCCGTTCCGTCGTCGGAGATCGTCACCTCCAGGACGTCGTCCTCGGCCCGCGCGGTCACCCGCACGAAGCTCGCGCGCGCGTGCTTGGCCGCGTTGGTGAAGGACTCGGAGGTCACGTAGTAGACGGCGACCTCGGTCTGTTCCGGGAGGCGGCCCGGGGGCAGCCGCAGATCGAGTTCCACCGGGACGGCGGAGCGGCGGGCGAGCGCGCGCAGGGCGGGGCCCAGGCCGCCCTTGGAGAGGATCGCGGGGTGGATGCCGCGCGCGACCTGGAGCAGGTCGGTGAAGGCGTCGTCGAGTCCCTTGGCGATGTGGTCCAGCTGCTCGACGAGTTCCGCCGGCTGGTCGTCCAGCATCGACTGGGCGGTTCTGAGGTCGAGTTGGAGCGAGACGATGCGCTGCTGGACCCCGTCGTGCAGATCGCGTTCGATACGGCGCCTGGAGGCGTCCCCGGCGGCCACCACGCGCGCGCGGGACACGGTGAGCTGGTCGCGGCTGTCGGCGTTGGCGAGGGCGGTGGCGACGAGCGCGGTGAAGTCGGCGAGCCGGGACTCGATGCCCAGGGGCAGCGGTTCGGGCCCGGCGACGGCCGCGACGACGGCACCCCACAACCGGTCGTCTACGACGATGGGGGCGCCGACCGAGCGGCCCACGCGCGCGGGACGTGCGGTCCGTGCCACCTCCGCCGCGGCGGCCGCCTCGGCCTCCACGGCGGGACTGTGGGCGGAACCCACGACGGTGGCGACCCCGTCGGCGCCGTAGCGCAGGACGGCGGCCGAGCCGCTGCCCAGCACGGCTCCCACCTGGCGGGCGACCTCGGAGAACACCTCGTGCGGCGGCACCCCGCGGGCGACGAGGGTGGCGACCTCGCGCAGCGCGGCCTGTTCACGGGCGGCGCGGCGGCTCTCGGTGACATCGCGCGCGGCGGAGTAGATCAGGCCTTCTCCGGCGACCGGGCGGGCGCTCCACTGGAGCCAGCGTTCGGTGCCGTCGGCCCGCAGGAAGCGGTTCTCGAACTCGCCCAGTTCGACGCCGCTCGCCAGCCGGTCGAGGACGGCACGCGTGCGTGCCCGGTCCTCCGGGTGCACGAACTCCAGCCAGGGCGTGCTCAGCAGCGTCTCGGCCGAGTGCCCCAGGGTCCGCTCGAAGGCGGGGTTCACGCGCTTGAAGTAGCCGTCGAGTCCCGCGATGCACAGCAGGTCGAGCGAGAGGTGGAAGATGCCCGCCAGTTCCCGCTCGGCCTTGTCGCGCCGGGCCAGGGCGGCCGTGAAGGACTCCATGGTGTCGTTCATTCCGGCCAGCAACTGCGCCCATGTGCCCTGGAACGCGGCCACGTCCGCGCGATGGTCCAGCCGGTTGTCGTCGATCGCCGTGCTCATGCTGCCGATCTCGCGGGCGAGCCGTCCGGTGGTCACCCGCAGTTCGCGGAACGTGTCGGCGACGGCGCCGAGTTCGTCCCGGCCGACGTACCTCATGTCGTACGACAGGTCTCCCTCGGAGAGGGCCCGGGCGCCCGTGGAGACCTCGCTGAGGGGGCGGGTGATCGACAGCCGCAGGGCCAGCGCGAGGCCGGTGACGGCGGCCAGGACGGCCAGCGACACGGTGAGGTCGCGGGCCTCACGCGCGCGTGCGGAGTCCAGGTCGCTCGTGGCGTCACGGCCCAGGTCCGCGGCGGCCCGGTGCTGGATGACGCGCAGGGCCTCGATGCGCCGGGTGGAGGCGGTCAGCCAACTGTCGTACGTGGGCCAGGAGTTCGCCTTGGCGTGCGGGTCGGCGAGGGTCTCTCGGGTCTTGCGGACGACGAGACCGGGGTGCTGGAGGAGGGTGACGTAGAGCGTGCCCCTGAGGTCGGCGGGCGCGGTCTGGTCGAAGTCGTCCAGGAGCGCCTTCTCCAGGGCGGACCAGCGGTCCGTGGCGGTGGGGTGCGGGGCGTCCGGGGCGGCGAACAGGACGGCCAGCTCGGTGCGTTCGCGTTCGGCGGCCTCGATGGCGTTCAGGAGCGCGATGTGGGCGTCGGCGGCCTGGCCCGAGGAGCGGGTGGGGCGGCCCGACTCCAGGGTGGCGGCCAGCTCCAGGAGGTCGTTCTCGATCGTGTCGTACTGGCCGGCGAGTTGGGGCGCGGTGAGGGAGCCGGTGCCGGTCTGCAGTCGCAGGGCGCGCAGTTGACGGCTGCGGGCGTCGAGGCGGCCCGGTACGTCGGGCGGTCCGGTCCAGCCGGTGGTGTCCAGGAGGGCCGTGCGCAGGGCTGCGTCGGTGGCGTGCTGTGCTCCGGCGCGTTCCTTCAGGGTCGTCGGTCCGGGGCGCAGCCGGGCCTTCACGGCGGCGATGCGTTCCCGGGCGAGGGCATCGGTCAGGGCGGTGGTCCGGAACGACAGTTCGGTCGCCGTCCGGAAGTCCCGCAGGGTCTGCGCGTCGTGCCACTGCGAGACGGCGCCGAACGCGGTGAACGCCATCATGCCGGTCACCGGGAGCAGCACCAGGAGCATCAGCTTGCGGCCGACGCGCAGCCGGGCGAGGAAGGGGACGCGGAGGGCGGCGGGGGGCCTGGGGCGGCGCATGTCGGGCGCTCAGCAGCGGCCGGCGGGTGGGGAGTACGGGTGCTGGTCGGTCACGTGTTCAGCCTGCCTCGAACCAGCCATGATCGTCAGGGTCTTGGCGAGGACGGGCGGCGCGAGGTCGGGCACGCGCGTGTGCCGTGCGGGGCGGGCACGCGCGCGTGGCGCCCTTTTTCACGAGGGGTTCATCGGATACCCGTCGTGTGCCGCGAGGTCCTTGTCGATCTTCTTGGCGGCCTCGTCGAGGGTGGCCCGCACCGGCGCCCGATCGAAGATGATCTTCGCGAAGGCCCGGGAGAAGGCGTCGGTGATCGCCGGGTAGGCCGGTGTCTGCGGCCGGGGGTGGGCCACGCCGTCCCGGAGCTGCTCGATGAACAGGTGCTCGGGGCCGCCGGGCGCGTACTGCGGCGAGAGCTTGATCGCGCTCTCGGTGGCCGGGATCGCCCCGTTGGCCACGGTCATCCGGTGCACCTGGGCGGGCTGGAGCAGGAAGGACAGGAAGCGCCACACGGCGTCCCCGTCGGCGTTGCCCGCCGGGACACCCCACTGGAAGGAGCCCATGCCGGTGACGGTGCCGTGGCCGAAGTCGGGCAGCGGGACGATCGTGACGTCCCCGGGGAATGCCTTGTTGAATTCCGGATAGGTCCAGTGGCCGCACCAAGAGATCGCGCTGCGGCCACTGACGAACGCCTTGTCGTCCTTGACCATGTCGATGAGCCCCGCCTTGGCCCAGTTCTGCATCGTGGTGAGCGCGCTGACCGCACCGGGGCCGTTCACATAGCCGTCGGCGGTGCGGTGGTCGCCGGGCTCGATGAGGTCGCCGCCCGCCGACCACACGGCGGGCGCGAAGCCGTAGGTGTTCCACTCCTGGCCCGGCTGCGAGTAGACGAGCCGCAGGTCGAGCGGCGCCTTGTAGCCCTGGGTGCGCAACTTGCGGAGGATGCCGGTCAGTTCGGTGGCCGTCCAGGCGTCCTTGGGGCCGGTCGGGATACGGATTCCGGCCTTCTTCATGACGGACTTGCGCACATACAGGCCCATGCCCGAGTCGAAGGTGCCGATGCCCCACAACCTGCCCGCGTAGGTGCCCTGTTGACGGATCGTCGGCAGCAGGTCGGCGCGGACGCTCGCGGGCACGCAGGAGTCGATCGGCCGCAGCTTGCCGGACCAGGCGTAGCTGTAGAGGTTGGGCCCGTCGAAGTCGAGGAGGTCGGGCAGGTCGCCGCTGGCGGCGGCGGACAGCACCAGGTCGGTGTAGGCGCGGTCCTCCGGGAGGGTGACCAGTTCGACCCGCACCTGTTTCTGCCGCTTGTTGAACTCCTTCACCTGGCTCTGGAGCGTGGTGAACTCGCCGCTGGGGCCCGCGTGGTACCACACGGTGATGTGCGCGGTGCCGTTGATCTTCCCGTCGCACGTGGTGTCCTTCGGGGACGCGCCCGCCCCCTTGGCGTCGCTCCCGCCGCCGTCGCACGCGGCCAGCAGCAGGGCCCCGCACAGCACCCAGGGGACCAGGGTGCCCCGTACCCGGCGCATCGCGGGCCACGCGCGCGTGGCGCCTCCACCCTTCATGGCACACCCCCACTCGACCGGCCGGCTCGGCCTCCCCAGGGCCCCGACATGCTACCGCCCGTCGTGTCGCCATCGCCCTGTGTGAACGAGAACCTTCGTTCACGGCACGGGACTTCAGCACTTTCCGGCTAGCTGGAAGGCGCGGATGACCACCTGTTGGCAAGCTGTGGACATGTCGCTGCGCTGTCTCCTCGTCGATGACAGCGCCCGGTTCCTGGAGGCCGCTCGCGCCCTGCTGGAGCGTGGCGGCATCGATGTCGTCGGCATCGCCTCCACGGGCGCGGACGCCCTCGCCCAGGCCCGGGAGACGGCCCCCGACGTCGTCCTGGTCGATCTCGACCTCGACGGCGAGAACGGCTTCGACGTCGCGCGCCGGCTGGTGGGCGACGTACCGGCGGTGATCCTCATCTCGACCCACTCCCGGGAGGACTTCCAGGAACTGATCGCAGCCAGCCCCGCGCGCGGATTCCTGCACAAGTCGTCCCTGTCCGCGCGGGCGATCAGGGACGTCCTCGGCGACGGCGGGCCGGCCGCGCCGCCCTGAGGCCACCCCCACGACTCGGCCAGGTCGCACCGGGCTGTTGGGCGGCAGGTGTTGTCGGGACTTGGTCAACACGCTTCAATGCGGGGGAACTCGGGGCGTGAATGACGGCGTACGGATGTGAAGACCCTTCTCCGGCGCCGACGGGGGCCCCGAAGCAACCCGCGTGAACGGTCTGACCAGCCGTTGTGAACATTCACAGAAAGGGCCCCTGCATGCCGCACGCCACACAGCAGGCGGATGTCGCCACCGCGGAACTCGACTCGGTCCTGCGCGGCGGCCCCTTCCATGTCGCGCTGCGCGCCGCCATCGCCGCCAGAGGCCTGCCGTTGCAGCGCGTCCAGCACCATCTGACGCGCTACGGGGTCAAGGTCGGCGTCACCAGCCTGAGTTACTGGCAGCAGGGGGCCCGCCGCCCGCAGCGCCCCGAGTCGCTGCGGGCCGTACGGGCCTTGGAGGAGATCCTCCAGCTCCCGGAGGAGTCCCTGATCCGGCTCCTCGCCGAGGCCGAGGAACGCGCGGTCGCCGCCCGGCCCGCGGCCCGCTCCTACCGCTCCTTCGTCGAGGCCTCGGGCGTCCTGGAACAGCTGCTGGCCGAGCTGGAGTCCACGCCCGACAGCGGGCTGCACACCTTCGGGCACCACGAGCGGGTGCGGGTCGGCCCGCGCCGCGAGCTGGCGAGCCGCGAGTCGCACCACATCGTCCGCGCCCACCGGGACGGCGTCGACCGCTTCATCGCCGTCCACTACGGGGACCCGGGCTGCGCCCCGGAGCACATGAGCGTGCACGCCCTGGAGAACTGCCGCACGGGCCGCGTCCGCCGCCACCAGGACACCGGCATGCTGGTCGCCGAGCTCCTCTTCGGTACCCGGTTGCGCTCTGGAGATACGTTCCTCTTCCGCTACGGCGTCGAGGACGGCACCGCCGGAGTGTCCCGCGAGTACGTCCGGGACTTCGGTTCCGCGGGCGGCCAGTACGCGCTCCAGGTGAGCTTCGACGAGAACGCGCTGCCCGCCCGCTGCCACCGCTTCACCCAGCACTCGGCGGCGGCCCCGCGCAGCGGCCGTCAGGAGCTGCGGCTGACCGGACACCGCTCGGTGCACCTCGTGGAGCCGCGGATGCGGTCGGGGATCGTGGGGATCGGCTGGGACTGGGAGTGAGCCGCCGCGGGTCCGGCGGCCCCCGGGGTCAGGCGCCGGGTCCCGCGACGATCCTGCCGTTCTCGGCCGTCACCCTCAGCTCGGTCAGCGGCTCGGTGGCCGGGGACCGGAGCACCTTGCCCGTGGTCGCGTCGAACTCGCTGCCGTGGCACGGGCAGATCAGCGTCGTACCGTCCAGCTTGTTGATGGGGCACCGCGCGTGCGTGCAGATCGTGCTGTACGCCTTGAGGGTGCCGTTCGCGGCCCGGCCGACCACCACGCCGCTGTCCCGGTAGAGCTTGGCGCTCCCCTTGGGGATCTCGCTCTCCGCGCCGAGGTCCACGGGCGCGGTCGGCGTCGCGGGGGCCCCTGGGCCGCCGCCGGAGCAGCCCGCGAGCCCGAGTCCGGCGACCGGCGTGAGGGCCGCTCCGCGCAGGACGGTACGACGGCTCGGAGCGGGGCGGGCGGGCATGGGGATCTCCAGCTGTCGTTCGGGCTGTTCAGCCGGGCTGTTCAGGCCGGCGCACGCCGACGATACCCGTGCCGTTCCGCCCGCTTTGCGGTGGGTTCACCGAAGAGGCACTCACGGTACGTAAACGCTTGCGCAAGCGTTTACGTCGGGCGCCGGATGGGATACGTTCCGGCCGGAAGACCTGCCGTACTCCAGACAGGGGGACTCGCGGTGGCCACCATGGCCGATGTCGCACGCAGCGCCGGAGTGTCCGTCGCGACCGTCTCGCACGTCCTGAACGACACCCGCCCGGTGCTGCCCAGCACCCGGCAGGCCGTACTGAGCGCGATCGAGGAACTGGGCTACACCCCCAACACCCTCGCCCGCTCGCTGGTGACGTCCCGCACCCGCTCCATCGGCCTCGCCGTGTCGGCGATCAGCAACCCGTACTTCACGGAGATCCTCCAGGGCGTCGAGGCCGGCGCCCTGGAGCACGGCTACAGCCTGCTGATCGCCGACCCGCACGACGACCCGGAGCATGAACTGAAGGTCGGCCGGCTCCTGCACGAGCGCCGGGTGGACGGCATGATCGTCGCGCCCTCGGCGGACCCCGGCGCCCTCGTCGCCTACCTCGGGCGGCACGCCGTACCGACGGTGTTCCTGGACCGGGTGGTGGAGACGTCCCCGGCCGACGCGTCCCCGGCCGACCGGGCGGGCGCCCTCGACTCGGCGCTCCCCTTCGACCAGGTGTGCGCCGAGAACATCGAACCGACGGCACAGCTGGTCACCCACCTCGCCGGACTCGGCCACCGCCGGATCGGCCTGGTCGCGGGCCGGCCCGGGCTCAGCACCACCGGCGAGCGGATCGCCGGCTACCGGCACGGCCTCGCCGCCGCCGGACTCCCTTACGACGAGCGGCTGTTGGCGCACGGCGACTCCGAGTCGGCCGCCGCCGAACGGGCCACCGCGACCCTGCTGGCCCTGGCCGCCCCGCCCACGGCCCTGGTCACCGCCAACAATGCGATGACCATCGGCGCCCTGCGCGCCCTGCGCGAGCGCGGGCTGTCCGTCCCCGGCGATCTCGCGCTGTGCTGCTTCGACGACTTCGTCTGGGCCGACCTGTTCGAGCCCCGGCTCACCGCGATCGCCCAGCCCAGCAAGGAGATCGCCGCCGAGGCCGTACGGCTGCTGCTGGAGCGGCTCGCCGCGCCGGACCGGTCCGGCCGGGTGCTGCGGCTCCCCTGCGCGTTCGTCCACCGCACCTCGTGCGGCTGCCCCGACCAGCCCGTGAAGTCCACGAAGGGAAACGTCTCGTGATCGTCGTCGCCGGTGAGGCCCTGATCGATCTGGTACCGCAGGGCCCGGGCGCCCTCGCGGTCCTCAAGCCGACGCTCGGCGGCGGCCCCTACAACACCGCCGTCGCCCTCGGCCGCCTGGGCTCGGCCACCGCCTTCTGCTCGCGTGTCTCCCAGGACGCGTTCGGCGAGGCGCTGCTCGCCGGGCTGCGGCAGGCCGACGTGGACGTCCTGGACGTACAGCGCGGCCCGGAGCCGACCACGCTCGCGGCGGCCACCCTCGACGCGAACGGCTCCGCCACCTACTCCTTCTACGTCGACGGCACCGCCGACCGGCTCTTCTCGATGCCCTGCACGCTCCCCGCCGAGACCGAGGCGGTGTCCTTCGGCACCTGTTCGCTGGTCCTGGAGCCGGGCGCGAGCGCCTACGAGGAGCTGATGCGGACCGCTGCCGCGCGGGGCGTGTTCACCGCGCTGGACCCGAACATCCGGGCCGGTCTGATCCCCGACGCGGACGCCTACCGGGCGCGGTTCAGGAGCTGGCTGCCGTATGTGTCGCTGCTGAAGCTCTCCGAGGAGGACGCGCTGTGGCTGGGGGGCAGTCCCCGTGAGTGGCTGGCAGCGGGTCCCTCGGCCGTCGTGATCACCCAGGGCGGCGACGGGCTGACCGCGTTCACCCGGGACGGCACGGTGTACCCGGTGCCGGGCGAGAAGGTCGACGTGGTGGACACGATCGGGGCCGGCGACACCGTCAACGCGGCGCTGCTGCACGGTCTGTCCGCCCGGAACGCGCTGTCCCCGGAGGGGCTGGACGGACTCGGCCGCGACGGCTGGACCCGGCTGCTGCGCTACGCGGCGCGGGCGGCGGCGGTCACCTGCTCCCGCGCGGGGGCGGAGCCGCCGTACGCCTCCGAACTGGACGCTCTGTAGCGGGCGTTCAACCGATGCGGTGCCGCGCGGGGTACTCCCCCGCGCGGCACCGCATCGGTGTCCTCGCTCCGGTCAGGCCTTGCGGGCTCGCGTGGTCTTCTTCGCGGGCGCGGCCTTCTTGGCGGGTGCCGCGGTCTTCTTCGCGGGCGCGGCGGTCTTCTTGGCGGCGGCCTTGCGCGGGGCCTTCACCGGGGCCCCGTCGCTGATCCGGTCGGCGTCGAGGATCTCGCGCAGGAACTTGCCGGTGTGGCTGGCCGGTACGGCGGCGACCTGCTCCGGCGTTCCCTCGGCGATGACGAGTCCGCCGCCCGCGCCGCCCTCGGGGCCCATGTCGACGACCCAGTCGGCGACCTTGATCACGTCGAGGTTGTGCTCGATGACGATGACCGTGTTGCCCTTGTCGACCAGTCCGCCGAGCACCGTGAGCAGCTTGCTGATGTCCTCGAAGTGCAGGCCGGTGGTGGGCTCGTCCAGGACGTAGACCGTACGGCCGGTGGAGCGGCGCTGGAGCTCGCTGGCGAGCTTGACGCGCTGGGCCTCACCGCCGGACAGCGTGGTCGCCGACTGGCCGAGCCGGACGTAGCCGAGGCCGACGTCCTTGAGGGTGTTGAGGTGACGGGCGATCCCGGGGACGGCCTCGAAGAACTCCGTGGCCTCCTCGATCGGCATATTCAGGACGTCGGCGATGGACTTGCCCTTGTAGTGGACGTCCAGCGTCTCCCGGTTGTACCGGGCGCCGTGGCACACCTCGCACGGGACGTAGACGTCCGGCAGGAAGTTCATCTCGATCTTGATGGTGCCGTCGCCCGCGCAGTTCTCGCAGCGACCGCCCTTGACGTTGAAGGAGAAGCGGCCGGGCAGATAGCCCCGCACCTTCGCCTCGGTCGTCTCCGCGAACAGCTTGCGGACGTGGTCGAAGACTCCGGTGTACGTCGCCGGGTTGGACCGGGGGGTGCGGCCGATCGGCGACTGGTCGACGTGCACGACCTTGTCGACGAGGTCGTCGCCGTCCACGCGCGTGTGCCGCCCCGGCACGTTCCTCGCGCCGTTCAACTCGCGCGCCAGGTGGGTGTACAGGATGTCGTTGACCAGGGTCGACTTGCCGGAGCCGGAGACGCCGGTGACCGCGGTGAACACGCCCAGGGGGAACGAGACGTCGATGTCCTGGAGGTTGTTCTCCCGGGCGCCGTGCACCGTGAGCTGCCGGGACAGGTCGCGCGGGCGGCGGATCTCGGGCAGCGGGATGGCCTTCCGGCCCGACAGGTACTGCCCGGTCTGGGACTCCTCGTTGACGAGCAGTTCCTTCAGGGAGCCGCTGTGCACGACCTTGCCGCCGTGCTCGCCCGCGCCGGGGCCGATGTCGACGATCCAGTCGGCGACCTTGATGGTGTCCTCGTCGTGCTCGACGACGATGAGCGTGTTGCCCATGTCGCGCAGCCGGACCAGGGTCTCGATCAGCCGGTGGTTGTCGCGCTGGTGCAGGCCGATGGACGGCTCGTCGAGGACGTACAGGACACCGACGAGTCCGGAGCCGATCTGGGTGGCCAGGCGGATGCGCTGGGCCTCGCCGCCGGAGAGGGTGCCGGCCGCGCGGTTCAGCGAGAGGTAGTCGAGGCCAACGTCGACCAGGAAGCGCAGCCTCTCGTTGCACTCCTTCAGGACGCGCTCGGCGATCTTCTTGTCGCGGGCGTCGAGCTTCATGCCGCCCAGGAACTCCGCGCAGTCGCTGATGGACATGCCGGAGATCTCGGCGATCGACTTGTCCATGATCGTGACCGCGAGGACGACGGGCTTCAGGCGCGTGCCATGACAGGTAGGGCAGGGCACCTCGCGCATGTAGCCCTCGAAGCGCTCCCTGCTGGCGTCGCTCTCCGCCTCGCCGTGCCGCCGCTTCACGAAGGGGACGGCGCCTTCGAAGGGTGTCGTGTAGACCCGCTCGCGGCCGTACCGGTTGCGGTACCGCACCTCGATCTGTGTCTTGTGGCCGTAGAGCAGGGCCTTCTTGGCGCGCTGCGGGAGGCCCGCGAAGGGGATGTCGGTGCGGAAGCCGAGCGCGTCGGCGAGGGCGCCGATGAGGCGGCCGAAGTAGTCCTTGGTGTGGCCGTGCGACCACGGGTGGATGGCGCCCTCGTCCAGGGACTTGTCCTCGTCCGGGACGATCAGCTCGGCGTCGACCTCCATGCGCGTGCCGATGCCGGAGCACTCGGGGCAGGCGCCGAAGGGCGAGTTGAAGGAGAAGGAGCGGGGCTCCAGTTCCTCGAAGGACAGGTCGTCGTACGGGCAGTAGAGGTGCTCCGAGTACATGCGCTCGCGCTCGGGGTCGTCCTCGGGGAGGTCGACGAAGTCGAGCACGACCATGCCGCCGGACAGCCCGAGGGCAGTCTCCACGGAGTCGGTGAGGCGGCGCTTGGCGGAGTCCTTCACCGTGAGGCGGTCGATGACCACCTCGATGGTGTGCTTCTCCTGCTTCTTCAGGACGGGCGGTTCGGAGAGCTGAATGGTCTCGCCGTCCACGCGCGCGCGGCTGTAGCCCTTGGTCTGGAGGTCGGCGAACAGGTCGACGAACTCGCCCTTGCGCTCGCGCACCAGCGGCGACAGAACCTGGAAGCGGCTCCCCTCCGGGAGGGCGAGGACCTTGTCGACGACGGCCTGCGGCGACTGGCGCGAGATCGGCCGGCGGCACTCCGGGCAGTGCGGCTTGCCGATGCGCGCGAAGAGCAGGCGGAGATAGTCGTAGACCTCGGTGATGGTGCCGACCGTCGAGCGCGGGTTGCGCGAGGTCGACTTCTGGTCGATGGAGACGGCCGGGGAGAGACCCTCGATGAAGTCGACGTCCGGCTTGTCCATCTGGCCGAGGAACTGGCGCGCGTACGAGGAGAGCGATTCCACGTAGCGCCGCTGGCCCTCGGCGAAGATCGTGTCGAAGGCCAGGGAGGACTTGCCCGACCCGGACAGGCCCGTGAAGACGATGAGCGAGTCGCGTGGCAGGTCGAGCGAGACATTCTTCAGATTGTGCTCGCGCGCGCCACGGACGATGAGACGGTCGGCCACGCCGGTCCGCACCTTTCTTGAGAGAAGTGACAGGGGCGGGGCCCCCGTCGTTCCCAGACTAGGGGGAGCCACTGACAACGCCGGTCGGAATCCCGGCCGAGGCATAACAACCTCCGGCCTTCCAGCATGCCCGACGCCACACCCGACGATATAGCACGTGCATTCGATTTACGGCACTGCTTCACCACCTTCACCCAAAGGTGTGGCGGGGCTAGGGTCAGCAGCATGATTGATCACGCTCATGACCTGGCCTCTGTACGTGACGCGACCGAACGGCTGCTCACCGCAGCCGCCGCACTGGACAACGCCTCGGCGGCCGAGCCGTCACGGCTCCCCGGCTGGAGCCGCAATCACGTCCTCGCCCATGTCGCCCGCAACGCGGACGCCCTCGTGAACGTCCTGGAGGGCCGCCTCATGTATCCGACGGCGGGCGTCCGCGACGCCGACATCGAGCGCGACGCCCCGCGCCCCCTCGACGTCCAGCTCGCCGACGTGCGCGACAGCTCGGCCCGCTTCCAGGCGGCGGGCGCCGTCCCCGCGGACTGGTCGCGGACCGTGGAGCTGCGCAACGGGGTCACCGACACCGCGTCGCGCGTGCCGTTCCGGCGGTGGAGCGAGGTCGAGCTGCACCACGTGGACCTGGGGATCGGGTACGAACTGGAGGACCTGCCCGAGGAGTTCACCCGGCGGGAGATCGGCTTCCTCGCCGAGCGGTTCACCGGGCACCCCGACGTGCCGTCGACGCACCTGTCGGACGGCACGCGCGCGTGGAGCACGGGCCGGGCCGCCGAGAAGCCCGACGTCACGGTCACCGGCAGCCCGGAGGAGCTGCTCGGCTGGCTCTGCGGACGTCGTAACGGGTCCGGCCTGACGGTCGACGGCGGCGCCCTGCCGGCGCTTCCCCCGCTGTAGGCCTCCGGGCCGGTCTCCACGCAGTGGCGGAACGTCCGGGAAACACCGGCCACTTCGGAACGCCCCTCGGAAACGGATTAGGCTGACCGGCATGACGTACAGCGGAGAGGTGACGGTCGGCGGTCCGGCGGACGTGCATGAGCTCACGGACCTGATGATCACCAAGATCGCGGTCGGGCCCATGAACAACAACGCCTATCTGCTGCGCTGCCGGGCCACGGGCGAGCAGTTGCTGATCGACGCGGCCAACGACGCGGAGACCCTGCTCGGCACGATCGGTGACGACGGCGTCGCGTCCGTCGTCACCACCCACCGGCACGGCGACCACTGGCAGGCGCTCGCCGAGGTCGTGACGGCCACGGGCCCGCGTACGTACGCGGGCCGCGAGGACGCCGAGGGCATCCCGGTGCCGACGGACGTCCTGGTCGACGACGGCGACACGATCCGGGTGGGACGGGTGGAGCTCACCGCGCGCCACCTGGTGGGCCACACACCGGGCTCGATCGCGCTCGTCTACGACGACCCGCACGGGCACCCCCACGTGTTCACCGGGGACTGCCTGTTCCCCGGTGGGGTGGGCAACACCTGGAAGGACCCCGAGGCCTTCGCCAGCCTGATCCACGACGTCGAGACGAAGATCTTCGGCACGCTCCCGGACGAGACATGGGTCTACCCGGGACACGGCAACGACACGACGCTGGGCGCGGAACGCCCGCACCTGCCGGAGTGGCACGCGCGCGGGTGGTGAACCGTGGGGCGCGTGCGGCGGTGCCCGCGCGCCCCGTGTGAATCCTTCGCACACGCCGGTGTCGTACGCGCGCTCCCGGCACACATGGTTGCGCGGTCAACTGGAAACAGCCCCGCTCAGGATGACGGCTCCTGCGCGGATGGGCCGCCGGTCCATCGTTCCCCGCCCTCGACCGGCGGCCCCGGCCGGCGCGTCGCGGGCGGGATCGCGCCGGAGCCGTTCACGAGAACGCAACACCCGTTCCCAATATGCGGACATTGAGCGCTGTGACCTCGACAAACAGGACGTTTGGCTGTCACTCTCCCGCCATGCACCTTGCCCCTCGCGTACCGAGTCGCGCGATAGCCGCCGTCACCGTAGCCCTCCTCGCCACCGCCGTCGGCTGTGCTCCGCAACCGGAGGACAAGGCCTCCGACCAGGCCTCCGCGTCGGCCGGGACCACCTGTGCCAAGGGCAAGCTGGCCACCCAGACCTCCGGCAAGCTGACCATCGCGACCGACGAACCGGCGTACGAGCCCTGGTTCGAGGACGACAAGCCGGCCAACGGCAAGGGCTTCGAGTCGGCGGTCGCCTACGCCGTGGCGAAGCAGCTCGGCTACGACAAGAGCGCCGTCGTCTGGCAGAGCGTCCCCTTCAACAAGGCCTTCGCGCCCGGTGTGAAGACCTTCGACTTCGACATCAACCAGGTGTCGATCAGCGCCGAGCGCAAGAAGGCCGTCGACTTCTCGTCCGGCTACTACGACGTCCGTCAGGCCGTCATCGCGCTCAAGGGCAGCAAGGCCGCGAAGGCGACGACCATCGCGGGCCTCAAGGGCCTCAAGCTGGGCGCCCAGGTCGGCACCACGAGCCTGAACTACATCAGCGACGTGGTGAAGCCGACGCAGCAGGAGGCCGCGTTCTCCAAGAACGACCAGGCCGTCTCCGCGCTCAAGAACGGCCAGGTCGACGCGATCGTCGTCGACCTGCCGACCGCGTTCTACATCACCTCGGCCGAGGTGACGAACGCCAAGATCGTCGGCCAGTTCGAGAACCAGGGCGGCACGCCCGAGCAGTTCGGGCTCGTCCTCGACAAGGGCAGCGACCTCACCTCGTGCGTGACGTCGGCCGTGGACGCCCTCCGCAAGGACGGCACGCTGGCCGCCCTGGAGAAGCAGTGGCTGTCCGACGCCGTCGACGCCCCGGTCCTCAAGTGACCGTGGTGAAGGACGAGTCGGGCCGGGAGGGCGCCGACGACAACGGCGACATGCCCGGCGGGGGCGACACGTACGTCCCCTCGCAGCGGCGGCTGGAGCGCGAGCACCACAAACGCGCGCGGGCCCGTCGCGCGACCGCGCTCGCCGCGGTGTCGACGCTGGTCACGGCCGTCGTGCTGTACCTGGTCGTGGTCAGCGCGCCGGGCTGGGAGCGCACCAAGGAGACGTTCTTCGACGGGCACTACGCGCGCGAGGCGTTCCCCAAGGTCCTCGAAGGACTGTGGCTGAACATCCGGCTGCTGCTGATCTGCGGTGCCCTGGTGCTGGTCCTGGGGATGCTGATCGCCATCGCGCGCACCCTGCGCGGACCGGTGTTCTTCCCGCTGCGCGTGCTCGCGGCGGCCTACACGGACTTCTTCCGCGGGCTGCCGCTCATCATCAACCTGATGATCGTGGTCTTCGGAGTGCCCGCGCTGCGCCTCCAGGGCGTCACCGTCGACCCCGTGTGGCTGGGCGGTACGGCGCTGACGCTGACGTACTCGGCGTACGTCGCCGAGGTGTTCCGCGCGGGCATCGAGTCCGTGCACCCCTCGCAGCGCGCGGCGGCCCGTTCCCTCGGCCTGACCAACCGGCAGGCGCTGCGGCACGTGGTGCTCCCCCAGGCCGTACGCCGACAGGTGCCCCCCTTGTTGAACGATCTGGTGTCCCTCCAGAAGGACACCGGTCTCGTGTCGATCGGCGGCGCGATCGACGCCGTGCGGGCGTCCGACATCATCGCGCAGCGCGCCCTCAACTACACGCCGTACATCGTCGCGGGCATCGTCTTCGTGGCGCTGACCATCCCGATGACCCGCTTCACGGACTGGGTGACGGCCAGGATGGACCGGCAGCGCGCCCAGGGAGGCACGACATGAGCACCGACGACACCTCCGCCGCCACTCCCGTGCTGCGCATGGAGTCCGTCCGCAAGACCTTCGGTACGTCCGTCGTCCTGCGGGACGTCGACCTGGAGGTGCCTCAGCACACCGTGACCGCGCTGATCGGGGCGTCCGGCTCCGGCAAGTCCACGCTGCTGCGGTGCGCGAACCTCCTGGAGGACATCGACGACGGCGCGATCTGGCTCGACGGCGAGGAGATCACCGATCCGCGCGTCGACCAGGACGCGATACGGCGCCGTATCGGCGTGGTGTTCCAGGCGTACAACCTGTTCCCGCACATGACGGTCCTGGAGAACATCACCCTCGCCCCGCGCCGGGTGCACGGCAGCTCCCGCGCGGAGGCCGAGGCGCACGCGCGCGAGCTGCTGGAGCGGCTCGGGCTCGGGGACAAGGCGGGCGCCTACCCGGACCGGCTGAGCGGCGGTCAGCAGCAGCGGGTGGCGATCGTGCGCGCCCTGGCCGTACGGCCCCGGCTGCTGCTCTTCGACGAGATCACCGCCGCGCTCGACCCCGAGCTGGTCGGCGAAGTGCTCGCCGTGGTCCGGGACTTGAAGGACGAGGGCATGACCATGGTGCTGGCCACGCACGAGATGGGCTTCGCCCGGGACGTCGCCGACCAGGTGTGCTTCCTGGACGGCGGGGTCGTCCTGGAGCGCGGCACCGCGCAGCAGATCTTCAACGACCCGCAGCAGGAGCGCACCCGGCGCTTCCTGCGACGGATCGTGGAGGCGGGCCGACTGTAACGGCTGGTCTGTGACGGGTGGTCTGTAAGGGGCGTCCGCCTGGAGGCCGGTGCTTACGCCTCACGCATCGGCCTGGCCCGCCCCCGCCAGCGCGGCGACCCGCTCCACACCGAACACGTACCCCTGCACTCCGCACCCCGCGATCACACCGTCGGCGCGCAGCGAGACGTAGGAGTGGTGCCGGAACGACTCGCGCCGGTGGATGTTGGAGATGTGGACCTCCAGCACCGGCAGCCCGTCGCAGGTGTTGAGGGCGTCCAGGATCGCGATGGACGTGTGCGAGTACGCCCCCGGATTGATCACGATGCCGCAGTGGTTGAGCCGCGCCTCGTGGATCCAGTCGACCAGCTCGCCCTCGTGGTTGGACTGCCGGAAGTCCACCGTGCCGCCGTGCCCGGCCGCCGCCTTGACGCACAGCGCCTCGACGTCGGCGAGCGTGTCGGAACCGTAGATCTCCGGTTGGCGCTGGCCGAGGGTGTTCAGGTTGGGGCCGTTGAGGATCATGATCGGGGCGTTGGCCAGGGTGCGGGGCACGGTTCCTCCGGTCCGTTCGGACATGTCGTTCGAGAGGGGCCGCCGGTTGACGACCGCTGCTCGGACCCGGTCTATCACGCCGTCCCCGCACCACCGTGCGCCCCCGTAACCGTTGCTCACTGTGGGTAGTTGACGCGGCATGCACGATGCACGCACCGTAAGCCCCCCGTCCATGCTGCGGCTCGCCGCCGCCTCCCTCGCCGGAACCGCCATCGAGTTCTACGACTTCTTCGTCTACGGCACGGCGGCGGCCCTGGTTCTCGGGCCGCTGTTCTTCCCGACGTTCTCGCCGGTCGCGGGGACACTGGCCGCCTTCGGGACGTTCGGTGTGGGCTTCGTGGCACGGCCGCTGGGCGCGGTCCTGTTCGGGCACTTCGGGGACCGGCGCGGGCGGCGGCCGGTCCTCGTCGCCTCGCTGCTGCTGACCGGTGCCTCGACGGTCGCGGTCGGCTGCGTCCCGTCGTACGGCTCGATCGGGGTGGCCGCTCCCGTGCTCCTTCTGGTGCTGCGTTTTCTCCAGGGGCTGGGGCTCGGCGGGGAGTGGGGCGGGGCGGTGCTGCTGACCGCGGAGCACGCGCCCGCCGGGCGGCGCGGACTGTGGTCGAGCTTTCCGCAGATCGGGCCTGCGGTGGGCTTCCTGCTCGCCAACGGCGTGATGCTGGCGCTGTCGGCGGCCCTGACCGACGCGCAGTTCGCGCGGTGGGGCTGGCGGGTGCCGTTCTGGGTGGCGGGTGCGCTGGCCCTGGGCGGGCTGTGGCTGCGTTCGTCGCTGGTGGAAAGCCCCCGGTTCCTCGACCTCGACGACCACGCGCGCGTGCCGCTCGCCGAGGTCGTGCGCGACCACTGGCGGCTGGTCCTGCTGACCGCCGGGGCGCTGTCGGTGGGATACGCGGTGTTCTACGCGGTGACGACCTGGTCCCTCGCCTACGGCACCGAGCGGCTCGGGGTGGGCCGTACCGAGATGCTGGCGTGCATCATGGCCGCCGTGGTGGTGAAGGGCTCGCTGACCCCGCTGGTGGCGCTGCTGAGCGACCGCTACGGTCGTCGCCCGCTGTGTCTGCTGGGGTGCACGGCCGCCGCGCTGTGGATGTTCCCGATGGTCGCGCTGCTCGCCACGGGGGCACCGCTGCTGATGTTCCTCGGCTTTCTGGGGGCGCTGCTCGCGTTCGTGACGATGTTCGCGGTGCTCGGCGCGTATCTGCCGGAGCTGTACGAGCCGCGGGTGCGCTGCACGGGCGCCGCCGTCGGCTACAACCTCGGCGGGGTGCTCGGCGGCGCGCTCACCCCGATCGTGGCGACGGCGCTCGCCGAGCACGGCGGGCGCGTGCCCTGGGGTGTGGGCGCCTATCTGACGGGGGTCGCGCTGTTCAGCCTGGGCTGCTTCGCGCTGCTGCCGGAGACACGGCCGGTACCGGTGGCACTCCCCGAGCCGGCCACCGGATGATCGCGGCTACGGATTGATCGCCAGCTCCAAGTACGCCGCGAACAGCACCAGATGGACCCCGCCCTGGAGGGGTGTCGCCCGTCCCGGCACCACCGTCAGCGAGCTGACCACGACGGTCAGGGCGAGCAGCACCATGTGTGTGGAGCCGAGGCCGAGGACGAGGGGTCCGGAGAGCCAGATGGACGCCAGGGCGACGGCGGGGATGGTGAGGCCGATGCTGGCCATGGCCGAGCCGAGCGCGAGGTTGAGGCTGGTCTGTACGCGGTCGCGGCGGGCGGAGCGCAGGGCGGCGATGGTCTCGGGGAGCAGGACGAGCAGCGCGATGATCACGCCGACGACGGCATGGTGCAGCCCGGCGGCCTCGACGCCGGACTCGATGGTCGGCGACACGCCCTTGGCCAGCCCCACGACACCGATCAGGGCGAGACCGAGCAGGCCCAGGCTGATCAGGGCGGTGCGGGCGGGCGGCGCGTCCGCGTGGTGGTCCTTGGTGATGACCTCGCCCTGCCGGGAGATCGGCAGGAAGTAGTCGCGGTGCCGCACGGTCTGCGTGGCCACGAAGAGGCCGTAGAGGGCGAGTGAGGACAGTGCGGCGAAGGTGAGCTGGGTGGCGGAGAACTCCGGGCCCGGCTTGCTGGTGGTGAAGGTGGGCAGGACCAGGCTGAGCGTGGCCAGGGTCGCCACGGTGGCGAGGGCGGCGCCGGTGCCCTCGGGGTTGAAGACCGCCGTGCCGTGCCGCAGCGAGGCGACGATGAGACACAGGCCGACGATGCCGTTGCAGGTGATCATGACGGCCGCGAAGACGGTGTCTCTGGCGAGCGTCGAGCTCTTGTCGCCGCCGTCGGCCATCAGGGTGACGATCAGGGCGACCTCGATGATCGTGACGGCGACGGCGAGGACCAGGGAGCCGAAGGGTTCGCCCACGCGGTGGGCGATCACCTCGGCGTGATGCACCGCGGCCAGGACGGCCCCGGCGAGGACCAGGGTGACCAGGGCGACGACCACGCCGGGCAGGTCCTTGCGCCCCCAGGTGAGGACCAGCAGGACGGCCGCGAGCACCGGTACGAGGGTCGTCCACCGGGTGGTGAGCGACCTGAGCCGAGTGATCATGAAGCGATCCTCGCAGAGGCGTACGGGCCCCGCACTCCGGCACCGCAGAGCCCGTCGAGCGCTACTTGAACTCGGTCATGTCCAGGACGTCGCAGTCGGTGAACATCGGCGGCCTGGTGCACAACGCGGCCATCCGCGCGGCCATTTCGCCCGTCTCGGGGTCCTGGCTGTTGCGCATGGCGTCCTCGTAGGAGTCGAACTCGACCACGACGAGGACATGGCCCGGATTGCTCCGGTCCCGCAGGACGAGACGGTGTGTCGGTCCGCCGGCCCGGCCCGCGAAGCTCTTGTCCGCCTCCTCGGCCACCGCCCGCATCTCGTCGAAGCGGTCGGTCTCGAAGTCGACGATCTGCACGAACTTCATCGAGGTGTCCATGGCTGCCTCCGCCCGGCCGTGCCACCCCCGGGGCGGGGGCGCTCGGTATCCAACGAAGCACCGGGAGCGGTGGTCGGCAATTCATCGTGCGGTGCTCCCGGTGGTCGTTGTTCCTACGTCAGGCGTGGTCAGGCGTCGATGCTGTCCTTCGGAGCGCCTTCGGTCCCCTCCTTCGCCGCTTCGGCCGCCGCCTGCTTCTTGTTGGCCATCAGGCTGGTGATCGTGGTGACGATCAGGACCCCGCAGATCACGCCGAGGGAGACCGGTATAGAGATCTCCGGGACATGGACCCCGGACTCGTGCAGGGCGTGCAGCACCAGCTTGACGCCGATGAAGCCGAGGATGACCGACAGGCCGTAGCTGAGGTGGACCAGCTTCTTGAGCAGGCCGCCGATGAGGAAGTACAGCTGCCTCAGGCCCATCAGGGCGAACGCGTTGGCCGTGAACACGATGTACGGGTCCTGCGTCAGGCCGAAGATCGCGGGGATGGAGTCGAGGGCGAACAGCACGTCCGTCGTGCCGATGGCGAGCATCACGACCAGCATCGGGGTCATGACCCGCTTGCCGTTCTCCTGGATCCACAGCTTGGTGCCGTGGTACCGGTCGGCCACGCCGAAGCGGCGCTCGGCGGCCTTGAGCAGCTTGTTCTCCTCGAACTCCTCGTCCTCGTCGTCGCCGCGGGCCTCCTGGATGAGCTTCCAGGCGGTCCAGATGAGGAAGGCGCCGAAGATGTAGAAGACCCACGCGAAGTTGGCGAGGACGGCGGCGCCCGCCGCGATGAAGACGGCCCGCAGGACCAGGGCTATGAGGACGCCGATGAGCAGCACTCGCTGTTGGTACTGCGAGGGCACGGCGAACTTCGCCATGATCAGGACGAAGACGAAGAGGTTGTCGACGCTCAGCGACTTCTCGGTGATGAATCCGGCGAAGAACTCTCCGCCGGCCTGGCCGCCTCCGAAGATGAGCAGGCCGACTCCGAAGAGTCCGGCGAGGGCGATCCAGACGACGGTCCAGATTCCGGCTTCCTTGATCGACACGTCATGCGGCTTGCGGCCGATGAAGAAGTCGACCGCGATGAGGGCGGCCAGCCCCACGATGGTCAGGACCCACAGGGTCACGGAAACATCCACTACTGCTCCTCCGGCGGTATTAACGGCAAATGGTCAGCGTCGTCGCTACCGGAGGTCTCTTCCACCTTGGACGGGCGTCCAGGGCCGACGCCCCGGGATCTGGCCTGATCCGTATTGACGGGTACGCCGCAGCAGATAGGGAGTACTCCCCTCCGTACGGAGAAGACTACCCCAATCACCAAGGAAAGGTAAAGGAATTGGCAAAAGAAAGACAAAAAGCCAGGTCAGAGCTCTTTACCTGTACTTGGTGCGAGCAGTCGCGACCTCGCCCAGCACCCGCTGGAGCACCTGGCTGCCGGGCGGCACGAGCGAGGGCTCGTACGTCCAGGCATGCCCCACCCACGGGTCGGCGAGATGGTCGTCCGGCAGCGGGGTGAGTCGCATCAGCGAACGCCAGAGCGGGTCGAGCAACGGGCCGTAGCCCGCCGCGTCCGCACGGTCCGCGACCATCATCAGATGGACGCCGACGGCCGGGCCCTCGTCCGCGAGATAGCGCAGCTGGGTCACGGCACGGTCGTCGAAGCCGTGCGGGAAGTCGTTGACGATCAGCAGCTGTTCGGCCGTGTCCAGGCCGGGCGGCAGCGAGTCGGCGGCCCCGCCGCGCACCGCCATCTGCACCAGGTCCACCCGCTGGGTGAGCCGGGCCAGCACGTCCGCGACCCCGGCCGCCCCCACGGCGGGCGGCGCCGCGAGCACGCCCGTGTGCACCAGCGGGACCAGTGCCTGCGCCGCCGAACCGGCCGGGTCGATGACGTGCACGGCGAACTCGCCCACCGGGTAGACCGCCAGCAGCCGGGCCGCGTGCGCCACGGCCGTGTCCAGCGCGAGGCGCCGCAGCTCGTGCGGGTCGGCGAACGAGCCGTCGAGCGACTCCCCGCCCCCGCTGTCGATCCACAGACCGCGCTCCAACGGCAGCCGGACCAGCATCGGGATCCGCAGCTCGGGGCTCTCCGGGAGATGGAGGTCGCCCAGGCGCAGGGCCATGGGAATCTCCATCGGGACGCGGTAGCCGTGCCAGACGGGGTTGTCCCAGCCGGCGAAGGCCGGTGGCAGCGCGGGTTCGACCACCTCGGACTCGGCGGCCAGCTGGGCGAGGTCCCGGTCGAGGGCCGCCCGCGCCTGGTCGACGAGCTGGGCGTGCTTGGCCTGGGCCGCCTCACGGGCCGCGTCGCCCTGACCCCCGATCCGGCTGCGCGGGTCGGACAGCGCCTGGTCGAGTTCCTTCTCCATGCGCGAGTCGGCGAAGTCGACCGCGCTCCGGTACGCGGCCATGGTGCGGGCCAGGTCCTCGAACATGCCCCACACCTGGTTGTAGAGCCGCTCCTCCATCGACCACCCGGTCGCGTCACCGGCGACGGGCCGCGCGGCCTGTCCGGGCGGAGCCGGGGGCGCGGTCGGCGCGGGCGACGGCGGCGCCCCGGTCTGCCGACGCGGGTGGCTGTAGTCGACCGGACCACCGGTGCCGGGCGTGGTCGGCTGAGCGGGGGCCGGGTCCGCGGGATATCCGGACGGCGGCGCCCCAGCGCCGTGCGCCCCGTAGGGAGAGGTCGACGGCTGTGGTGCCACGGCGCCGGCGGCACCGGGTGTCGTAGCGCCGCCGCCCTCGGGGCCGGTGCCCGGTGTGGCCGTCTGGCGGGTGCGGTCGCCGTCCGCGGTGCGTGGCGGGGGCGAGGCAACGGAGCGGGCCAGGCCCTGGGCCACCGCTTCGTTGATGCCGCCCGCGAGGTGGGCGGCCTGGGACAGGCCCTGGTCGGTGAGGAGTTCGGCGAGGCCGCCCGCGTAGCCCTGGCCGACCGCGCGCACTTTCCAGGCACCCTGTCTGCGGTACAACTCCAGGGCCACGACGGCCGATTCGGCGTCCAGGCCGGTGATCGTGTAGCTGGCGACCTCGGTCCCGTCCAGGCCGGTGACCGCGACGAAAGGTGCGGCGACGGCCCCGAAACGGGTGGGGCCGTCGGCGCCGAGGGGCAGCGCCAGCAGCACGCTGACGCGGTGCACGGCCTCCGGCATGGCGTCGAGATCCACGGCGAGGCGGTGGTCGGCGGCGGCCTGCTTGGAGACCTCCAGACCGGGCAGCGTGGGTGTGCCCGGATGGGCCACCCACTCCACGCCGTGGATCCTGCCCCGCTCGTCGCCGAGCGTAGCGGCGGCCACGACCGGCTTGCCGACCGCGACCCGGATCTCCAGACGTGTCCGGGAGAGCGGGTGGTTCTGCCCCCGCACCAGCTCGGCCGCCATCGCTCTCGTCCCCCTGCTCAGCCGTGTCGTCTCGCGTGCGCCGAGCCGCCCTACAGGTGCGGCAGGATCGCCGGCATCAGGTCCTGGAAGGTGCGGCCGTTGGTCGGTGTGCCGAGGGCCGTCAGGGTCCAGCCGGAGCCGGCGCGGTGCACCTTCGCCATGATCTGGGCCGTGTACTGGCCGCCGCCCGCGAGGGTGTAGCGGGCCAGCTCCTGGCCGTTGGTCTCGTCGACCAGGCGGCAGAACGCGTTCTGCACCTCCTGGAAGGTCTGGCCCGTGAAGGAGTTCACGGTGAAGACGATCTGGTCGATGTGGACCGGCACGCGCGCGAGGTCCACGAGGATGGCCTCGTCGTCCCCGCCCTGGCCGACGCCCCCGACGAGGTTGTCGCCGGTGTGCCGGACGGAGCCGTCGTCGCTCACCAGGTGGCGGAAGAACACCACGTCGACCGGCTGCTTGTCCGCGAACAGCACGGCGGACGCGTCGAGGTCGATCTCCCGGGTGCGTGAGCCGAACAGGCCGCGCCGGGGAGCCGCCTGCCAGCCGAGACCCATGCGCACCGCGGTCAGGCCCGACCCGTCGTTCTTCTGCAGACTGATGGCCTGACCCTTGGTCATGTTGACGGTCACGGCTGTTCCCCTCTCGAACTGTCCCCTGTTGCCGCGGAATCCCCGGCTGCCCAGAACCCTACGCAGCGCCACTGACAGTGCCGAACCCCGCATCGGACTTTGTGTCGGTCTTGCAACACAGAGCGCATATCCCGAGGTCCGGCACTCCCCCGAGGAGGTCAGGCGATGCCCGCCTCCTTCATCTGGCGCAGCTCCTTCTTCATCTCGTGCACCTCGTCGCGCAGCCGGGCCGCGACCTCGAACTGCAGGTCGGCGGCGGCGGCGCGCATCCGCTGGGTCATGTCCTCGATCTGCTCGGCGAGTTCGGCCGCGGGACGGTCGGTCGGCGTCCCGTCCTTCGCCTTGCCCTTGGCGGACTTGGCGGCCTTCGCGGCCTTGCCGCCGAGCGCGGGCACGGGGGCCTTGGCGCCCTTGCCGTCCTTGGCCGCCTTGCGGTAGCCGGAGCCGAGCAGCTGCTCCGTGTCGACGTCCTCGCGGGCGATCTGCGCGACGATGTCGTTGATCTTCTTGCGGAGCGGCTGGGGGTCGATGCCGTTGGCCGTGTTGTACGCGACCTGCTTCTCCCGGCGGCGGTTGGTCTCCTCGATGGCCCTCTCCATCGCCGGGGTGATCTTGTCGGCGTACATGTGGACCTGGCCGGAGACATTGCGCGCCGCGCGGCCGATGGTCTGGATCAGAGAGGTCCCGGAGCGCAGGAAGCCCTCCTTGTCGGCGTCCAGGATGGCCACCAGGGAGACCTCCGGCAGGTCGAGGCCCTCTCGGAGGAGGTTGATGCCGACCAGGACGTCGAACTCGCCGGAGCGCAGTTCGCGCAGCAGCTCGACACGGCGCAGGGTGTCGACGTCGCTGTGCAGGTAGCGGACCTGGATGCCGAGTTCGAGGAAGTAGTCGGTGAGGTCCTCGGCCATCTTCTTGGTCAGGGTGGTGACCAGGACGCGCTCGTCCTTCTCGGTGCGCTTGCGGATCTCGTGCACCAGGTCGTCGATCTGGCCCTCGGTGGGCTTGACCACGACCTCGGGGTCGATGAGGCCGGTGGGGCGGATGATCTGCTCGACGGTGCCGTCCGCGCGCGAGAGCTCGTACTTGCCCGGGGTCGCCGAGAGGTAGACCGTCTGTCCGATGCGCTTCTGGAACTCCTCCCATTTCAGGGGGCGGTTGTCCAGGGCGGAGGGCAGCCGGAAGCCGTGGTCGACGAGGGTTCGCTTGCGGGAGGCGTCGCCCTCGTACATCGCGCCGATCTGCGGGACCGTGTTGTGCGACTCGTCGATGACGAGCAGGAAGTCCTCGGGGAAGTAGTCGATCAGGGTGTTCGGCGCGGAGCCGGGCTCGCGGCCGTCGAAGTGCATCGAGTAGTTCTCGACGCCGGAGCAGGAGCCGATCTGGCGGAGCATCTCCAGGTCGTAGGTGGTGCGCATGCGCAGCCGCTGGGCCTCCAGGAGCTTGCCCTGCTTCTCCATCTCGGCCAGCCGCTCGGCGAGTTCCTTCTCGATGTCGTTGACCGCGCGCTCCATGCGCTCGGGGCCCGCGATGTAGTGGGAGGCCGGGAACACGTAGAGATGCTCGTCCTCGCTGATGATCTCGCCGGTGAGCGGGTGGAGGGTGGAGAGGGCCTCGATCTCGTCGCCGAACATCTCGATGCGGACGGCGAGTTCCTCGTAGACCGGGAAGATCTCGATGGTGTCGCCGCGGACGCGGAAGGTGCCCCGGGTGAAGGCCAGGTCGTTGCGCGTGTACTGGATGTCCACGAAGCGGCGCAGCAGCTGGTCGCGGTCGATCTCGTCGCCGACCTTGAGGGGGACCATGCGGTCCACGTACTCCTGCGGAGTACCGAGGCCGTAGATGCAGGAGACGGAGGCGACCACGATGACGTCGCGGCGGGTGAGCAGCGAGTTGGTCGCGGAGTGGCGCAGGCGCTCGACCTCCTCGTTGACCGAGGAGTCCTTCTCGATGTAGGTGTCCGACTGCGGGACGTAGGCCTCGGGCTGGTAGTAGTCGTAGTACGAGACGAAGTACTCGACCGCGTTGTTCGGCAGGAGTTCGCGGAACTCGTTGGCCAGCTGGGCGGCCAGGGTCTTGTTCGGCGCCATCACCAGGGTGGGGCGCTGGAGCTTCTCGATCATCCACGCGGTGGTGGCGGACTTGCCGGTGCCGGTCGCGCCGAGCAGGACGACGTCCTTCTCACCCGCCTCGACGCGCCGGGCCAGCTCGGCGATGGCCGCCGGCTGGTCGCCGCTGGGCTGGTAGGAACTGACGACCTCGAAAGGCGCCACCGTGCGTTCGATGTGGGAAACGGGCCGCATGGAACCAACCGTACGACCCGCCACTGACAACCGGGTCGGATCAGCGGTTCTACGGGGTGCTGGAGCGGCGGTGGGCGAGGTCGCGGTCGGTGCGGGCCGGGGCGCGCCGGGGGTGCGGGACGAGGGCGCCGGCCGGGACGCCGGGCTTGTGCTCGACGGGGAGCCGGGCGGGCCTGCCCATGACCATCAGGGGGTCGAACATCACGACGACGCCGGCCAGGAGGAGGAAGGCGAGGGGGCCGATCATCATGGGCGCCAGCAGTGAGGCGGCGGAGACGCCGTCGGTGGTCGCGGCCGTGCCGTGGACGTGGACGGTGAGGGCGGCCATGCCGGTGTAGTGCATGCCGGTGACGGCGAGCCCCATGACGAGACTCGCGCCCACGCTCCACAGGAAGCCGCGGACCTGTCCGGCCGCCCACAGGGCGCTGATCGCGGCGACGACCGCGATGACCACGGAGACGGCCACGGTGAAGGTGTTGTATTCGAGCTTTCCGTTGAGGCGCATGCTGGCCATGCCCAGGTAGTGCATCGAGGCGATGCCCAGGCCGGTGAGGGTGCCGCCGGTGAACAGGGCGGTCCCGCTGGCTCCCCGGTAGCCGACGATGAAGATCCCGACGCCGACCATGACGATGGCGACGGCGAGGCTCGCGAAGGTCATCGGCTTGTCGTAGTGGACCGGTGTCTGGCGGACCGAGAAACCCATCATCGCGACGAAGTGCATCGTCCATATGCCGGAACCGATCGCGGCGGATCCCAGGGCGAGCCAGCCGGGGCGCCAGGACTGGGCCACGAGCATCGATCTGGCGGTGCAGCGCAGGCCGAGCGCACCGCCGAGGCAGGCCATGAGATAGGCCACCAGCGGTGTGACGAGTCCGTAGCTGAATCCGTCGACCGTGCCCCGCATGCGCAGTAACCCTTCCGCCCTGTTCCGTCCCGGAACTCGTGTAACCCGCCCAGCCCCAGGACCGCGGGAACGGTCAGGGTCGACGCAGAGAGTATGACCCCCACCGGAATGGTCGAACGATTTTCCGGCAAAGAAACACGGCCCTGCCCCACTTGTGCGGCACCGGTGAGCGGACTTGGGCAACTCCATTCATTCTGTGTCCATCCTGTACCCCAAGGGTAGTGACGTACCGCCGTCACTCTTGAGCTGTATGTGATCGCTCGACGCGAGGAGTACGCATGCACCTGCGCGCAGTCGCCGCCTCGACCACCGCACTCCTGGGGGCCGTGGCCCTCCTGCTCCCCTCCCCCCAGGCCAGGGCCGGTGACGGCGCCGAGTGGCCCACCGTGGTCGCCCATCGCGGCGCGTCCGCCTACGCCCCCGAGAACACCCTGGCCTCCATCGACAAGGCGGCCCGGCTCGGTTTCCAGTGGGTGGAGAACGACGTCCAGCGCACCAAGGACGGCGAGCTCGTCGTCATCCACGACGACAGTCTCCAGCGCACCACCGACGTCGCGAAGGTGTTCCCCGACCGGGCCCCCTGGAAGGTGAAGGACTTCACCGCCGCCGAGATCGCCCGGCTCGACGCGGGCAGTTGGTTCGGCCCCGCGTACACCGGCACGCGCGTGCCGACGCTCACGCAGTACATGCGCGAGGTGGAGCACAACGACCAGAGCCTGCTCCTGGAGATCAAGAACCCGGAGCTGTACCCCGGCATCGAGCAGCAGACGCTCAAGGTCCTGGGCAACGAGGGATGGCTCGACGAGTCCCATGTCGACGGCCGGCTGATCGTGCAGAGCTTCAGCGCGGCCAGCATCCGGATCGTGCACGACCTCGCCCCGGGCATCAGGACGGCCTTCCTCGGCACACCTCATCTGTCCGCCCTGCACGAGTACGCCGCCTACACCGATCTGATCAACCCGTCGTACGGCTCGATCTCCGCGAGTTACGTCTCCGCGGTGCACGGGCTGACGGGCCCGCACGGCAGTCCGATGGAGGTGTACGCCTGGACCGTCGACGACGCGCCCACGGCGTGGAAGGTCGCCGGGTACGGCGTGGACGGCCTGATCACCAACAAGCCGGACGTGGTGCGGTCCGCGCTGCACGGGTTCTGAGCCCGCTCGCGGGGCGTTGTCAGTGCCGGGTCGTACGGTGGGCGCATGGACAGCCATGGGCAGAACGAGCAGCGGGTCGTGTGGAGCGTCGTCGGCACCGACATCGGTCCGCTGCTGCTGGCCGCGACACCGGACGGCCTGGTCAACGTCGTCTTCCACGCCACGGACGCGGTCCGCGAGAGGTCGCTGGACCGGCTGGCGTCCCGGCTGGGCACCGACCCGGTCGAGGCACCCGACTCCCCCTTGCTGGCCGAGGCGATACGCCAGTTCGAGGCCTACTTCGCCGGCACGCGGCGCGACTTCGACCTGCCGCTCGACTGGTCCCTGATCTCCGGCTTCAACCGGCAGGTGCTGCGCGAGCTGGCGGCCGGCGTCCCGTACGGCTCAGTCGTCGGCTACGGCGACCTGGCCGGGCGGGTCGGTCAGCCGCGCGCGGCCCAGGCGGTGGGGGTGGCGATGGGTTCCAACCCGCTGCCGGTCGTCGTGCCGTGCCATCGGGTCGTCGAGAGCGACGGCGGCATCGGCGGGTTCGGGGGTGGCCTGGAGACGAAGAGGAAGCTGCTGGCGCTGGAGGGGGTGCTGCCCGAGCCGTTGTTCTGAGGGCTCGGGCAGGCAGGGGACCACGGGGGGAGAGATCGTGCTGGTGAAGATCGGCTGCACGCTCGCGTGCGACCACGGCGATACCGGGTGCGCGCGGTGACAGCCGTCGAGGAGCGGGCCCTCACGGCCGAGCAGCTGCCCGCGCTGCGGCGCCGGGTGTCCGCGGTGCTGATCGCGACCCAGATCCTGGGCGGGCTCGGTGTCGCGACCGGAATCGCGCTGGCCGCCGTACTGGCCAAGCGGATCAGCGGGACGGAGTCGCTGTCCGGGCTGGCGCCCACGGCGACCGTCACCGGCACCGCGCTGCTGTCGATGCCGCTCGCCGCGCTGATGACGGCGCGCGGCCGGCGTCCCGGGCTGGTCCTCGGCTATCTGGTCGGGGCGCTGGGAGCCGGTGTCGTGGTGCTCGCGGCGAGCATCGGGAGCTTTCCGCTGCTGCTGTGCGGGATGGCCGGCTTCGGGGCGGCCTCCTCGGCGAATCTGCAGTCCCGGTTCGCCGCCGCGGATCTGGCCGAGCCGGAGCAGCGGGCGCGGGCCATCTCCCGTGTCGTGTGGGCGACGACCATAGGGGCGGTCCTCGGACCCAACATCGCGGCGCCCGCGGGCCGTAGCGTCTCCGGGCTCGGGATACCCGAGGCGGCGGGACCCTTCCTGTGGGCCGGCGGGATCTTCCTGGTCTCGGCCGTCGTGGTCGCCGTACTGCTGCGGCCCGACCCGTTGTTGACGGCCCGGGCGCTCGCGCCGGACGAGGACCGGTCGCCGGCCGCGCGGTCGCTGCGGGCGGGGTTCGCCGCGGTGGCGGCCTCGCCCCGGGCCCGGCTCGCGTTGGTGACGGTGGCCGTGACACACACCGCGATGGTGTCGGTGATGGCGATGACCCCGGTCGAACTGGGGCATCACGGGGCGGGCATCGATCTGGTGGGGCTGGTGATCAGCGGGCACATCGCGGGGATGTACGCGTTCTCGCCACTGATGGGCAGGCTGTCCGACCGGGTGGGGCGGCTGTCGGGAATAGGTCTCGCCGTGGGGCTGCTGGCCTGTGCCGCGTTCCTCGCCGGTACGGCGGGCGGGAGTCACGGCCGGATCGCGCTGGGGCTGTTCGTGCTGGGGCTGGGCTGGTCGGCGGGGCTCGTCTCCGGCTCGGCGCTGCTCACCGACTCGGTGCCGCAGTCCGCGCGCGCCGCCGCGCAGGGCCTGTCCGACCTCACCATGAACGCCTCGGCGGGCATCGGCGGGGCGGTGGCCGGGCTGGTGGTCGCGGAGGCGAGCTACGGCTGGCTGAACCTCGCCGCCGCCTGCCTGCTGATACCCCTGGCCGCGCTGGCGCTGTTCACCCGCTCCCGGAAAAGCCCGGTTTCCGATGCCCCGCGAAGGGTGGCCGGGAGGCCCGGCCGGTAGCAGACTCCGCCATGCGCGCGCACAGCCACTGGCATCCGGGGGATCGGAGCCGAAGGGACGGCGATCACGCATGAGTGGAAGCGGAAACAGGGCAGTCGCGTATCTCAAACCGGGAGCGGTCGAGGTCAGGACCATCGACCACCCGACACTGGAACTGCGGGACGGGCCGGGAGTCGCCCCCGCCAACATCGGCCGGAAGGTCCGGCACGGGGTGATCCTGAAGGTGCTCGCCAGCAACATCTGTGGCAGCGACCAGCACATGGTGCGCGGTCGGACGACCGCGCCCGAGGGGCTGGTCCTCGGACACGAGATCACCGGAGAGGTCGTCGAACGGGGTCCGGACGTCGAGTTCGTAGACGTGGGCGACATCGTCTCCGTACCGTTCAACATCGCCTGCGGGCGGTGCCGCAACTGCAAGGAACGCAAGACCGGCATCTGCCTGAACGTCAACCCGGCCCGCCCGGGGGCGGCCTACGGCTATGTCGACATGGGCGGCTGGGTCGGCGGTCAGGCCGAGTACGCCATGGTCCCGTACGCGGACTTCAACCTGCTGAGGTTCCCCGACCGGGACGAGGCACGCGAGAAGCTGCTGGATCTGACCATGCTCTCCGACATCTTCCCGACCGGATTCCACGGCGCGGTCACCGCGGGCGCCGGGGTCGGGTCCACGGTGTACGTCGCCGGGGCGGGTCCGGTCGGTCTGGCGGCAGCGGCGTCGGCGCAGCTCCTGGGCGCCGCGGTCGTCATCGTCGGCGACCTCAACGCCGAACGCCTGGCCCAGGCGCGGAGTTTCGGCTGCGAGACCGTCGATGTCTCGCGCGGCGACATCGGTGAGCAGATCGCCGAGATCGTCGGCGAGCCGGAGGTGGACGCGGCGGTCGACGCGGTCGGCTTCGAGGCGCGGGCGCACGGCCCGGACGCCCCGGAGGCGCCGGCGACCGTCCTCAACTCGCTGATGGGCCTCACGCGCGCGGGTGGTGCGCTGGGCATCCCCGGGCTGTACGTGACCGCCGACCCCGGTGGGATCGACGAGGACGCGAAGAGCGGCACCCTGAAGGTGCGGCTCGGCCTCGGGTGGGCCAAGAGCCACCGGTTCACGACCGGCCAGTGCCCGGTGATGACGTACCACCGGAGTCTGATGATGGCGATCCTGCACGGGCGCGTGCACATCGCCAAGGCGGTCAACGCGACCCCGATCGCGCTGGAGGACGCACCGCGCGGCTACGCCGAGTTCGACCAGGGCGCCAGCCGCAAGTACGTGCTCGATCCGCACGGGACGCTGGCGGGTGTCAGCCCGGTCTGACGCCGGGGAACGCGGGGGTCACGCACGCGTGGCCCCCGTTTTCCATGCCGGAGGTGATGATGTCCCCCACAGCCCGCGAGGGTTTGACCGGGCACCGAGCCCGCCAGGGATGAGGGAAGACCGAACGACAGGAGGCGCGTGGTGCTGGTGGTGTCCGAGGAAGTACGCGAGGCGATCGACGCGCGTCGACCCGTGGTGGCCCTGGAGTCGACGATCATCGCGCACGGGCTGCCGCGCCCGCGCAATCTCCAGGTGGCGCTGGAACTGGAGGCGGCCGTACGGCAGGAGGGCGCCGTCCCCGCGACGATCGCAGTGCTGGACGGGCGGCCCCATGTCGGCCTGGACAAGGAGCAGTTGGAGCGGGTCGCCAACGAGGACGGGATCCGCAAGCTCGGCCACCGCGATATGCCGCTCGCGGTGGCGGCGGGGGCCAGCGGGGCGACCACCGTGTCGGCGACGGCGCTGCTGGCGGCCCGGGCGGGCGTGCGCGTGTTCGCGACGGGGGGCCTCGGCGGGGTGCACCGGGAGTGGACGGTGACGCAGGACGAGTCCGCCGACCTGGGACTGCTGGCGTCCACCAGGATCACCGTGGTGTGCGCGGGCGTGAAGTCGATCCTGGACGTGCCGGCGACCTTGCAGCGGCTGGAGACGCTGGGCGTGGCGGTCGCCGGCTACGGCACGGACCGCTTCCCCGGCTTCTACCTCTCCGACTCCGGGTACCCGGTGGACTGGACGCTGGAGACCCCCGAGCAGGTGGCGGCCGTCATGCGGGCGCAGGACGCGCTCGACGGCCCGGAGTCGACGCTGATCGTCGCCAACCCGGTGCCCCAGGACGAGCAGTTGGACCCCGAGCTGCACGCGCGCGTACTCGCGGACGCGCTGCACGCGTGCGAGGCGGAGGGCGTCACCGGCCAGGCGGTCACCCCGTTCCTGCTCGGCTATCTCGTGGAGCACACCGCCGGTGCCTCGCTGAGCGCCAACCTGGCGGCCGTGCGCGGCAACGTACGGCTGGCGGGGCGGATCGCGGCGGCCTGGGCCGAGGAGGCGTGATCACCGGGCCGCACGGCGCGCTCCTGGTCGTCGGGGACGTCGTCACGGACATCGTGGCCCGGCACCGGGGTCCGCTCGCCGCGGGCACCGACACGGCCGCCGCGATCCGGACCGTGCCGGGCGGCGCGGGTGCCAACGTGGCGTGCTGGGCGGCCCATTGGGGCTGTGCGGAGGTACGGCTGCTCGGCCGCGTGGGTGCGGACGCCGCCGCGTGGCACGAACGGGAGCTGGTCGCCTCCGGGGTGCGGCCCCGTCTGGTGGTCGACCCGGAGGCGGCGACCGGGACGGTGATCTGCCTGGTCGACACGGGGGCGTCGGCCGAGCGGACGTTCCTCACGGACAGCGGCGCGGCGCTGCGGCTCGGCCCCGAGGACTGGTCGGACGCGCTGCTGGACGGCGTCGGACGGCTGCACCTGTCGGGCTATCTGCTGTTCTCGGAGCCGAGCCGGGCGTTCGTGGCCGCGGCGCTGGCGTCGGCACGCGCGCGTGGGGTGCCGGTGAGTCTGGATCCGGCGTCGGCGGGGTTCCTGGTGGAGCTGGGGGTGGACCGTTTCCTGGCGCTCGTCGAGGGGGTGGACGTGCTGCTGCCCAGCCGTGACGAGGCGTGTCTGCTCACCGGGTTGCCCGAACCGGCGGACGCGGCGGCCAAGTTGAGCCGCCATGTCCCCCTGGTCGTCACCAAGCAGGGCGCCGAGGGCGCCCTCCTCGCCCACTCCGGCACGGTCCACGCGCGCGTGCCGGCCGAGCCCGCGACACCCCGGGACACCACGGGCGCGGGCGACGCGTTCACGGGGGCGTTCCTCGCGACGCTCCTGGCGGGCGCCGATCCCGAGAAGGCGGCGCGGGAAGGGTGCCGGGCGGGGGCGCGAGCGGTGGAACGGGTGGGAGGACGACCGCCCGCTCGGGAGTCGGGGGGACGACCGCCCGGTCGGGAGTGACGAAGCGACCCGCCACCCGCGGCCCCCGCGTCCGGCACCACATCCGGCCCCCCACATCCGACTCCTGCGTCCGACTCCCGCCCGGCGCCTACGCCTTCCGGCCCCAGGCCGAGATCATCGGTGCCGTGGCCAGGTCCATCGTGCCGGAGGCGACGTTGGCCAGATGGCGGTCGATGTCCTCGTCCGTGGCGAGGCCGGCGGCGACAAGCTGGTCGCGGATCTGGCGGACCGTCGCGGACTCCAGGGCGGCGCAGGCCGGTGAGGTGACCGGGAAGTACGCGTCGGCCTCCACCCGGCGCAGTCCGGCCTCGCGGAGCAGACGCGGGAGTCTGCGGCCGTAGGAGAGGTCGGCGCCGCGGTCGGCGAGGAGGGCGCGGAAGCCGTTGCGGAGACGGTTCGCCAGTTGCTGCTCGGGGCCGTGTTCGTCGGGGCAGAGCAGGGGCTGGAGGGCGGGGTCGGCGTCCTCGATCAGGAGGCGTCCGCCGGGGCGCAGGGACTTGATCATCGAGCGCAACGCCCGTTCCCGGTCCGGGACATGGACCAGGACCAGGCGGGCGTGCACGAGGTCGAAGCCCTCCCCCGGCGGTTCCTCGGCGCCGACGTCGTGGACGCGTACCTCGATCGGCGGGCGGGCGGCCGAGGCGACCTGGGAGGTGTCGATGTCGGTCGCGAGGACCTTCCCGGTCGGGCCGACCTTCTTGGCCAGCCAGGACACCACCGAGGTGCCGCCGACCCCGACCTCCCAGACCCGCCAGCCGGGTCCTACGCCGAACCCCTCCAGGTGCCGGAACGTCGTGGGGTCGAAGAGCGTGGCGAAGGCGTCGAAGCGCTGCCCCGCCTCGGACTGCCGGTTGTCGAGGAGATACCCGTCGGATCGCGTCATGCCGCGATCATCCCAGTTGCCCCGCTTGTCGACAGGGGGCGACGCTCCGGTTCCGCGCCCGGCGCCGAGCGGTGCGTGGCTTTGTCCACAGGCGGGAACAAAGCGGAGGATTCCGTTCCCACAGGCTTACCCGCCGCTCACTTCCGCCTGGCAAACTGGCACGCCAAGGCGCAGAAATGCGATGTGAGGGGATCCACGCGAGGAGATCCGGATGTCCATGGCAGGGAATCTTCGGAAGGTCACGGGCCTGGGCAGGGTCGGCGGCCTCCGCAAGGTGGCGCGGCTGGCGCGACGGCGCCCGCGGGTCGACCTGAGCCACCACGCCCGGTCGCCCCTGGGTTCCTCGGTGGTCAAGTGTGTCACCTATCAGGACGGTGTCCGGGTCCCGGTCGGCGGCGATCTGGTGGACGCGGTCGAGCGGGTGCGCAAGAAGGAGGACGGGTTCGTCTGGCTCGGTCTGCACGAGCCGACGAACGAGGAGTTCGCGGGCATCGCCGAGCTCTTCGACCTGCACCCGCTGGCGGTCGAGGACGCGATCGAGGCCCATCAGCGCCCGAAGGTGGAGCGCTACGGCGAGACGCTGTTCGCGGTGTTCAAGACGGTCTGCTACGTCGAGCACGAGAAGCTGACGGCGACGAGCGAGGTCGTGGACACCGGCGAGATCATGGTGTTCGTCGGCGCCGAGTTCGTCATCACCGTGCGGCACGGACGGCACGGCTCGCTGGGGCCGCTGCGCGAGGAGCTGGAGTCGAACCCCCGGCAGCTCGCCAAGGGGCCGGCCGCGGTGCTGCACGCCATCGCGGACCACGTGGTCGACGACTATCTGAGCGTCACGGACTCGGTGCAGGCGGACATCGACCAGGTGGAGACCGACGTGTTCGCGGAGAACGGCGCGCGGGCCGACCCGGGCCGCATCTACCAACTCAAGCGTGAGCTGCTGGAGTTGAAGCGGGCGGTGGTCCCCCTCAGCGGCCCGCTGGAGGCGCTGTCCACGCGGCCGATGCGGGTGGTGGGACCGGAGATACAGGCCTACTTCCGCGATGTCTCCGACCACCTGCTGCGGGCGAAGGAACAGATCGCGTCCTTCGACGAACTGCTCAACTCGATTTTGCAGGCGCACCTCGCCCAGGTGACGGTCGCGCAGAACGAGGACATGCGGAAGATCACGGCCTGGGCCGCGGTGATCGCCGTACCGACGATGGTGTGCGGTGTGTACGGCATGAACTTCGACCACATGCCGGAGCTGCACTGGCGGTTCGGCTATCCCCTGGTGCTCGGGGTGATATCCGTGGCCTGTCTGGCGCTGTACCGGGGCTTCCGGCGCAACGGCTGGCTCTGAACCGTCCGGGGAGCGCGGGCGCCCCGGGGCCAGAGCACAGCCGTCCGGCCGCTCAGCGCATGGCACTTCGGGCGTAGACGTTCTCCACCCAGGTGGCGAGCTGGTCCTCCGTCAGATGCTGGGCGAGGTCGGCCTCGCTGATCATGCCGACGAGGCGTTTGTTCTCGATGACGGGAAGCCGGCGGATCTGGTGTCCCTGCATCTCCTGGAGCACCTCGCCGACATCGGCTCCGGCGTCGATCCAGCGGGGCGTGCCCTGGGCCATCTCGCCCGCGGTGATCTTCGCCGGGTCATGGCCCATGGCCACACAGCCGACGACGATGTCCCGGTCGGTGAGGATGCCGCAGAGCCGTTCGTTCTCGTCGCTGATGGGCAGGGCGCCGACGCCCAGTTCACGCATCAGCTGGGCGGCGCGGTCCAGGGTTTCATGGGCGGGGATCCACTGGGCGCCCCGGTGCATGATGTCTCCGGCGGTGGTCATGAAGTACCTCCCGGTGCCGGACGGCCGGCGCGGCACAGAACGTTCCGCTAGTCCCGGCGCCCTACATTCTCGCCGCGCGAGGGGACGAACGCACCCGGACGGCCGGGACTTCCGGACGGCACTCGCACAGCGCTCGGCTCGGACATTGCAGCGCGCGATCCTCCGGCCGGCTCGCTCAGGATTCGGGCAGTCCGCCCCACGCCGGGTGCCGCGGATCGTCGGCGCGCACCAGGACGTCCGCCGTGCCGGCCGGGTCGGTCTCGTCCTCGTAGCGCTCGAAGGCGGGCAGGGTCCAGTGCTCGGTCTCGGGGGTACGGCGGCGCAGGGCGCCCGGCGAGAGGCGGACGTGAAGGGTCAGGTCGAAGGGGAACCAGTGCCGCAGAAGGAGGGGGCCGTGCAGCAACAGGAGGGAACCGGGCGGGAGTTGGACGTAGGGGCTGCGGGTGGCGCGGTCGGCGGCCGGGTCCCACAGGTCGGGCAGGACGCGGCCGTCGCCGTCCGGTTCGAGCGGGCCGAAGACCTCGCGCCACAGGGCCCGGGTGTCGAACCAGCCGTCGTAGTACGCGTCGGCGTCCTGGTGCCCGTACTCCAGGCGCACCGAGGCGGGGCGCAGAAAGCCTTCCGTGCCGACGACGAGCGAGGAACGGCCACGGACCCGCAGCGTCTCCGCGACCCGCTCGGCGAGGTCGCCCGGGCGGGCCGCCGGGGCGCCGTCGAAGGCGATGCGAGGCCAGGGGCTGCCGTCGGCCGGTTTCAGGTCGAGCAGGCGCTCGGCGAGCAGGTCGCCGAGCCGGTCCCAGGTGATCGCTTCCAGTCGCACATCGCCCATGATGCGTCAGCCCCGGGAGACAGGGCTCTCTCCAGGTGACGAAGAGAGGAAAGGAGAGGAGCCAGGAGAGAGGTGCGCCGTGGCAGGGAAGGGATTTCGTATGGCATCGCTCTCGACTCCCCCGATCCGCAACGGACTTGTGGTGCCCGGCGGACCCGTGGTCGTCCAGCCGCTCAGGAAACGGCACTGCGCGGGGTGCCGTCGCGGGCCGTTGGCGCTGCTGGCCGTCGAGGGTGGAGTGCCGCAGTGTCTCGACTGTGCCGACCTCGGGCATCTGGTGTTCCTGCCGCGCGGCGACACGGCGCTGACACGCAGGGCACGGGAGGAGAGCGCGCTGTCGGCGGTGGTCGTGCGGTTCAACCGGCGCCGGGGCCGCTACGAGCGGCAGGGCGTCCTCGTCGAGGAGGCGGGGCTCGCCCGGGCCGAGGAGCGGTGCCTCGCGGACGCGGAGGCGCGACGGCGGCGCCGGGTGCGGGACGCGGGGCGGCGGGCGGTGGAGGACGTGCGGTTCGCGGAGGTGTTCGCGGCCGAGATACGACGGCTGCTCCCCGGCTGCCCCGAGGAGCGGGCCCGGGCGATCGCCGCGCACGCCTCGCTGCGGGGCAGCGGGCGGGTGGGGCGGAGCGCGGCGGGGCGGACCTTGTCGGAGGGCGCGGTGGTGTCGGCGGTGGTGGCGTCGGTACGGCATGTGGACACGCCGTACGACCAGTTGCTGATGAGCGGGGTGCCCAGGCACGAGGCGCGCCGGCGGATCACGGCGGAGGTGGAACGGGTGTTGCGGCACTGGCGGGAGGACGCGGCGTGATGCCCGCCGATGCCGGGGGCGGTGTCGTGGGCGCTCGCGTATGCCCCGGCGATTCTCGGCCATGGTCGCCGAGGCGGGGACGGGACCGACTTGCCGGGGCGGTCGGTGGTGGGCAGGATCTCGGCTCTATGGGGGGGGAGTTGGTGTCGGCATGATCGGTGAACCGTATTTCGCGCTGACGGTTCTGGGGGTGCTCGCGACCGGGGTGATGGCCGGGGTGTTCTGTGCCTTCTCCGTGCTGGTCGTGCGGGGGCTGGCGGAGTTGCCGCCCGCGCAGGGGGTGGCCGCGATGAACGCGATCAACAGGGCGGCGCTGACTCCCGCGTTCATGCTGCTGTTCGCCGGTTCGGCGCTGGTGTGCGCGGTGATCGCGGTGGTGACGTTCGTGCTGTGGCCGGATCGGGGCACCGCGGAACTGCTGCTGGGCAGCGCGCTGTATCTGCTCGGGGCGTTCGGGCTGACCCTCGTCGCGAACGTGCCGCGCAACGACGCCCTGCTGAAGCTGGACCCGGGGACCCCGGAGGCCGCCGCGTACTGGCCGTCGTACATACGCGAGTGGACGATGTGGAACCACGTGCGGGCGACGGCCTCGGCCGCCGCCGCGCTGGTCTACATGCTGGCCCTCACCTGAGCGGTCCCGCAAGATCAACTGGGTGCGGGCTGAGGGGCCCCGGCAATGGGCGGCGGGAGCACGCGGAAACCGCCGCGAGAAAGCCGGTCTCGTCCACTCTGCGCGCTCGGCCGGTGGGCCTTATCGTGGCTGAAAGAGTGCCGCTCGATGACGCACGGCCTGTCGCATGCGGACGCGAGGAAGACCGCCATGGCCGATCCCAAGGGTTTTATGACCACTCCGCGCGAGGAGTGGCCCCGCAGGCCCGTCGACGAGCGGGTACGGGACTGGGACGAGGTGTATGTCCCGGGCGCGCTGCTGCCGATCGTGGGCGGGCAGGCCGACCGGTGCATGGACTGCGGTGTGCCGTTCTGCCACGACGCCTGTCCGCTCGGCAACCTGATCCCCGAGTGGAACGATCTGGTCAGCCGGGACGACTGGCGGGCGGCGGCGGACCGGCTGCACGCCACCAACAACTTTCCCGAGTTCACCGGGCGGTTGTGTCCGGCGCCGTGCGAGGCGGGCTGCGTGCTCGCCATCAACCAGCCGGCGGTCACCATCAAGAACGTCGAGGTGGCCGTCGCGGACCGCGCGTGGGCCGACGGTTTCACGCCACCCCGGCCGCCGGACCGGCTGTCGGGGCGGACGGTCGCGGTGATCGGCTCCGGGCCCGCCGGGCTCGCCGCCGCCCAGCAGTTGACGCGCGCCGGGCACACGGTCGCCGTGTACGAGCGGGACGACCGGCTCGGCGGGCTGATGCGGTACGGCATCCCCGAGTTCAAGATGGAGAAGCGCCATCTGGAACGGCGGCTGGAGCAGATGCGGGCCGAGGGCACCAAGTTCCGTACGTCCACGACGGTCGGACGGGATGTCGGAGCGGCCGAGCTGCGGGCGCGCTACGACGCGGTGGTGATCGCCACCGGGGCGACGGCCTGGCGTGAACTCACCGTACCGGGAAGGGAATTGACCGGTATCCATCAGGCGATGGAGTATCTGCCGCTGGCCAACCGGGTGTGCGAGGGGGACATGGCGCGGTCTCCGTTGTCCGCCGCCGGGAAGCATGTCGTCATCGTCGGCGGCGGCGACACCGGGGCCGACTGTCTCGGCACGGCGGTGCGTGAAGGGGCCGCGTCCGTCACGCAGTTGGACATCTACGCCCAGCCGGACGCCGAGCGCGACGAGGACGCGGAGCCCTGGCCGACGTATCCGAAGATCTATCGGCTGTCGGCCGCGCACGAGGAGGCCCGGGACCTGGAGACGGCGCCCGCCGCGCACGCGGACGCCCGGCTGTTCGCCGCGTCGACGCTCCGTTTCGAGGGGGACGCGGACGGGCGGGTGCGGTCGCTGGGGCTGGTCGAGGTCGACGCGGAGCGGCGGCCGTTGGCGGGTTCCGGGCGCAGCCTGCCCGCCGGTCTCGTGCTGCTCGCGCTCGGGTTCTCCGGGCCCGACCGGGCGGACGGGCTCATCGATCAGTTGCGGCTGGCGATGGCGCCGCGCGGCACGATCACCCGGGACGCGGACTTCGCGACGAGCGCGCGGGGCGTGTTCGTCGCGGGCGACGCCGCCCGGGGCCAGTCGCTGATCGTGTGGGCCATCGCGGAGGGGCGGGCCGTGGCGGCGGCCGTCGACCGCTATCTCACGGGGAGTTCGAGGCTGCCGGCGCCGATCGGGCCGTACGACCGGCCGTTGGCGGTGTGACGGGCCGGGTCAGCGTCGCTGGTCCGTGCCCGCCGCCTTCGCGGTGGACAGGGCCACCCGGTTCCAGGTGTTGATCGTGAGGATCAGGGACAGGACGTGGGCCAGTTCCGTGTCGTCGAACTGGGCGGCGGCCCGCGCGTAGACGTCGTCCGGGACACCGCCGTCGGCCACCAGGGTCACCGCCTCCGTGAGGGCGAGGGCCGCCTGCTCGCGCTCGGTGAAGAAGTGCCGGGCCTCGCGCCAGACGGCGACCATGTGCAGCCGGTCCTCGCTCTCGCCGGCCTTGCGGGCGTCGTTGGTGTGCAGGTGGAGGCAGTACGCGCAGTGGTTGAGGTGCGAGGCGCGGATCTGGATCAGCTCGACCAGGGCCGGGTCGAGGCCCTCGCGGGCGGCGGCGTCGAAGCCGACGAGGGCGCGGAAGACCTTGGGGGCGGAGCGGGCGAGGTCGATTCGGGTCGCGGTCGCGGTGGCGTCGGCGGGAGCGTTCGTGTTCGTCGTCATGCGACAAATCTAGGAGCCGGAAAGACCCTCTGTAGGGTGCATTTCCATGGCGGAATCGTGGGTCAATTCGGCGGAGCGGATCGGGGCCGATCTGCATCTGGAGCTGTCGGGCGGTGGTGGTCGGCGGGCCGCCCTCATCGACGCGCTGCGGGAGGCCGTGCGCGGCGGGCGGCTCGCTCCCGGCACCCGGCTGCCGCCGTACCGCTCGCTCGCCGCGGACCTCGGGGTCGCCCGCAACACGGTCGCGGACGCGTACGCGGAACTCGTCGCGGAGGGCTGGCTGACCGCCCGCCAGGGCTCGGGCACCCGGGTCGCCGACGTCACCCGGCCGCTCCGGGCGCAGCCGACGCGACACGCCGGGAACGGCCCGGTTACGGCACCTCCACGCGCGCGTGCGCCCCGGCACGACCTGCGGCAGGGCACGCCCGACGCGTCGGCGTTCCCGCGCGCGGCCTGGCTGGCGTCGTACCGGCGGGCGCTGCGGCAGGCGCCCGACGAGGTGTTCGGGCCGGGTGATCCGGCCGGCCGGATCGAGCTGCGGGAGGCGCTCACCGAATATCTGGCACGCGCGCGTGGTGTACGCACGGCGCCCGAACGGATCGTGATCTGCTCCGGCTTCGCGCACGGGCTGCGGCTGCTGTTCGGCCAGGGCGGCGGCGGGGTGCTGCGCGGACCGCTGGCCGTGGAGGCGTACGGGCTCGGCTTCCACCGGGAGCTGCTGCGGACGGCCGGCGTCCGGACCGTACCGTTGTCGGTCGACGAACACGGCGCGCGCGTCGGGGAGTTGGCGAAGGAACGGGCCGTACTGCTCACGCCCGCGCACCAGTTCCCGACCGGCGGTCCGCTGCACGCCGAGCGCAGGGCGGCCGTGATCGACTGGGCACGCGCGCGTGGCGGTGTGGTCCTGGAGGACGACTACGACGGCGAGTTCCGCTACGACCGCAAGCCTGTGGGCGCCGTTCAGGGGCTCGACCCGGAGCGGGTGATCCTCCTCGGCTCGGTCAGCAAGAGCCTGTCCCCCGCGCTGCGCCTGGGGTGGATGGTCCTCCCGGAGCGGTACGTCGAGGGCGTGCTCGCGGCCAAGGGCGAGCGCGAGGCCTGGACGGGCGTCCCCCACCAGCTCGCCCTCGCCGACCTCATCGCCTCGGGGTCCTACGACCGCCATGTGCGGCGGATGCGGCAGCGGTACCGGAGCCGTCGCGACCGCCTGGTCGCGGCCCTCGCCGAGCGGGCCCCGCACATCGAGGTCACCGGGGTCGCCGCGGGCCTGCACGCGGTGCTGCGGCTGCCGCCCGGCACGGAGCGCTCCGCGCTGAAGGCCGCCGCGCGGCAGGGCGTCGCGCTGGACGGGCTGGCCGCGTTCCGGCATCCGGAGGCGGCCGCCGAGGGGGCGGGGGCGGCGGCTCAGGACGGTCTCGTGGTGGGGTACGCGACGCCCTCCGAGGCCAGGTTCGGGGCGGCGCTGGATGCACTGTGCGAGGCCCTGTGCGAGGTGTTGCCGCCCGCGTAGCCCGCGGGGACCGGGCGGGAACCAGGCAGAAAACGGCGGGAAACGGCGACGAGGGCGGTCCGGCGGGATCGTGCCGCCGTACCGCCCCCGATCGGGCAGATCCGCTAAGTGCTGAGCCTCGGCCCCGCGCCTCGGCGCGTGCTGTCGTGGCTCTCGGACGGGGCATCCGGGGATGCCGGTGTGGTCAACTCAGTACCAAAATAAGGAGATTCGCCAAGGAAAAAGCATTCAGCACAGCTGAGTGACAGGCCGGGTCATGAGAGCAGGAAATCCGCCTCGCCGGCTTTCGCCCCCTCGATGAAGGCCGTCATCTCGTCGGTGGTGTAGATGAGCGCCGGCCCGTCCGGGTCGGTGGACTGGCGTACGGCGATCCGGCCGTCGGCGAGCTTCATCGCCTCCAGGCAGTTGCCGCCGTTGCCGCCGCTCCACGGTTTGTGCCAGCCCTCGCTCCCCAAGTCCCGCGCGGGCATACCGTTGTAGACGCTCATACGCGGTTTGATGCGATCCATTCACAGCTCCTTGCGGAGATCCCTGAGGATCTCCTTCGTGCGATGTGCCGTAGCGGCCTGCGCCGCCATGCGGTCCATGACCTCAAGGTGAGTCGCCACCTCTTCGCGCGCGTCCAGATAGACGGCGCCGGTCAGGTACTCGCTGTAGACCATGTCCGGAAGTTCCGGCATGGCAAATCGGAACAGCACGAAGGGCCCGTACGTGCCCGGGTGCGGCCCCGAGGAGAACGGGGCGACCTGCAAGGTCACGTTCGGCAGCTTCGTGGCGTCGAGCAGTTTGTCGATCTGGGCACGCATCACCTCCGGGCCGCCGACCGGGCGGCGCAGGGCGGTCTCGTCCATGACGGCCCAGAAGCGGGGCGCGTCACGGCGGGTCAGCAGGTCCTGGCGCTGCATGCGCAGCGCGACATGGCGCTCGATCTCGTCGGGCTCGGTCTGACCGATGGCACCCGAGCGCAGCACCCCGCGCGCGTACTCCTCGGTCTGAAGCAGCCCGGGCACGAAGTGCGGTTCGTACGACCGGATGAGCGCGGCGGCGCCCTCCAGGCTGACGTGCATGGAGAACCAGCCGGGCAGGATGTCGTGGAAGCGCTGCCACCAGCCGGGCTTGTTGGCCTCCTCCGCGAGGCGGACGAAGGCCTCGGCCTCCTCGTCGGTGACGCCGTAGGACTTCAGGAGGAGCTGGAGGTACGGGATCTTGAGGGAGACCTCGGCCATCTCCATGCGGCGGACGGTGGCGGGTGCGACGCGCAGGACCTTGGCGGCCTCCTCGCGCTTGAGCCCGGCGCGTTCCCGCAGGTCCAGCAGGCGTCTGCCGAGGACGACCTGGCCGACCGTCGGTGCGGACCGCGGCTCGCTCACGCTCCACCTCCCCCCAATGAGTTCCGTTGAATTCCGTTGAGCTCCGTCGGGTCCCGCCTGGTTCCGTCGGGTCCCGCCGAGTTCCGTAGGGTCCCGCCGCGGCGCACGGGCCCGGCGCTCGAATCCTGACAGCCCTGCGGCGCCATTCGAAGACTCATTCGAAGATCGGGACAGACCTCCGGAGATTCCAACTGGCGCCGCGCGACGTTCTGTTGCGAGCAGTGTGCCACGACCGTCCAGAGCGTCATACGGCACTCTGCATTTTTCATAGTGACACTTGCCAAGTGTTCACGGCGGGGCGATAGTGGCAAGCGTGATTCCGTCCGCGCCCTTAGGAACAGACGCCGCCGCAGGCCGCCTCGGTCTCGGTGCCGCCACGGGAGCCGCCCCAGGTGGGGCCGCTGCCGAGCGCCGGTTCCGGTTCGAGCTGGCCGCACATCCGGGTTCCCCTGCCCAGGCGAGACGCCTGACGCGGGCCCGGCTGTCCGGCTGGTCCGTGTGCGAGGACACCTGCGACACGGCGGTTCTGGTCGTCTCCGAGCTGGTCACCAACGCCATCGTGCACACCGCGAGCAGCCACATAGTCTGCGAGCTGCACGACGGCGACGACCTGGTGCGGATAGCCGTCCGTGACGAGGGCTGCGCTCCCGGTGAGCCGCATCCGTCACCGCAGCGGCCCGATGAGGAGCACGGGAGGGGATTGCTTCTCATCGACGCGCTGTGCCGGGCCTGGGGCGCTCAGGAACACGGCCCCGGCCTGCTCGTCTGGGCCGACCTGCCACGGCAGGCGGACCCGATCCACGGCCACCACCCGGCCTCCGGCCACGACAGTTCCGTACCGCACAACGACCTGGGCTGGGGCGCACGACCCAAACCGGTGCCGTCGGGCGGTTCGGGCGACGAGGACGAGGCGACGTCACACTTCGGGGCCTTCGAGAATCTGGGCGTATTTCCGGGACGGGGGCATGGGGATGCCTCCCGCGGGCATGGGGGTGCCGGCGACTTCGGAGACCTGGATCTCGGCGGCTTCGGAGGCCGGGAACACGGAAACGGGGTGGGTCCCCTCAAAGGGGCCGGCTCCGTGCACCGGAGCCGGGAGGCCGCCGGACACTTCGGGGAGCCGGGCCGGGAGGAAACAGGATCCTCCAGAGGCCGGGGCCACCTGGACGCCGGCGACCTCCCGGACTCCGCGGACACGGCGGGTACCGGGGACACGACGAATACTGGGGACACGACGGGAACTGGGGACACCGGCGGGTTCGGGAACTTCGGATCGGGGGCCGAATGGGTCTGAGCGGCGCTTCCGGTCCCGGCCAGGTACTCAGTCTCGACACGCTGGTCCGTCTGGGGCGCGCGCTGCACGGACCGGGCACGGCTCGGCGACTGCCCGTCCCCGAGGGCATGACGGCACCGCTCGGCTGCGACGCGGTGGCGGTGCCCGCGCGCTTCGGACCGCTGGTCCTGCCCCGTCTGCCGCGCGTCGGCTGTGTCTACGCCGACGCGAGCCACTGGTGGTGGATCGTGCCGTCCGACTCCGACTACGCGCTGGACTGGCCGGCACCGGCGCGGTACACCACGGGAGCGCTGGTGCCGGACGCGCCGCGCGCGCCCGGGCTCATCCATCGGCCTGACGGGAAGTTGCCGTACACCCCGCCGATTCCGCTGTATCTGGCGGTCTGCCGGGTCACGGGGACCACGCCGTCCTGGTCCCGGCCCATCAGCGCGTAGCGGTCAGCGGGCCGGGCGGGCTTCGTCCGCAGGTCCGGTAGGGCCGGGCGCGACCGCGCCGCGGAGCCGCGGATCGACACGGCCCCGCGCCCCTGACGGGGCGCACGCCCGCGTGCCCCCGCCTCTCCCTCTCGCGCCCTGCCCCTCACCGCCCCACCCCGCGATAGTGGCCGTTCGTCCGCTATCGGGGGAGGTCGACGGTGGGAAGCAAGGGTGACTCGGGACAGGTGGGGCCGTCCGCGTCGGAACGGCTGCTCTTCGGTGGGCCCCTGCGCTACGACATGGGGTGGAACCAGCACAACGACGCGTTCCTGGAGCTGAGCTTCCGGGCCATGGTGACGCGGCTGCCCGCGATGCTGGGGTCGAGTTTCCGGCTGGCCTGGCAGGCCGATCCCCGGGCCGTCCGGATCGTGCTGGCCGCCGAGGCGGGCCGGGGTGCCACCCAGGCGGTGAGTCTGCTCGCCGTCAACAGCGTGCTGGGGCAGCTGATCAACGGCGGCACGATCGCGGACCGGCTGCACGGTGCCGTACCGGCGCTGGTCACGATGGCCGCCGTACTGCTGGTGGGAGCGCTGCTGCGGGCCGCGTCGACGTACGCCACCGGGCGGCTGGAGCCGAAGGTGGAGCGGGTCGCCACCGAGCTGTACCTGGAGCGGGCGGCGGCCGTGGAGCTGGCGGCGATCGAGGACCACGCGTTCCACAAGCTGCTGGACACCGCGCAGTACGGCGCCTCCTCGGCCCGCCGCATGATCTCGCTGGCGACGCGGGTGATGAACGCGGTGATCTCGCTGATCGCGGCGGCCGGTGTGCTGACCGTGCTGCACCCGGCGCTGCTGCCGCTGCTGGTGACCATGACGCTGCCGAGCGCGTGGGGCGCCCTGACGAACGCGCGCCGCCGCTACGAGTCCTTCCACATCTGGGTGCAGCACGCCCGCGCCGGCCATCTCATCAGCGGTCTGCTCACCGAACCGGAGGCCGCGCCGGAGATCCGTGTGCACGGGGTCGGCCCGTTCCTGCTGCGCCACTTCCACTCGATGTCGGAGAGCGCGGAGGCGGAACAGGCCCGGCTGGCCCGGCTCGCGGCCCGTACCGGGCTGATCGCGGCGACCTGGACGGGCCTGGCGACGGCGGCGACGTACGCGACGCTGGGCGGGCTGCTGCTGTCCGGTGCGATGGCGCTGTCGGTGGCGGGTACGGCGGTGATCGCGATCCGCACCGGTTCCGGAAGCCTGGACACGCTGGTGCTGGCGGTGAACCAGCTGCACGAGGAGGCCCTGTTCGTGGGCGATCTCCAGAAGCTGTACGAGGAGGCGGCCGAGCGGGCGATCCCGGTGGGCGGGGCGGCGCTGCCCGAGGAGCCCCGGGAGATCCGCTTCGAGAACGTCACGTTCAGCTACCCGGGCGAGTCCACCCACCCCGCGCTCGACGACGTCACCCTCCGGCTGCCGCTCGGCCGGATCATCGCACTGGTCGGCGAGAACGGCTCCGGCAAGACGACCCTGGTCAAGCTGCTGGCCGGGCTGTACCGGCCGGACCGGGGCCGCATCCTGTGGGACGGCGTCGACGCGGCGACGGCCGACCGGCACCAACTGGCCGACCGGATCGCGATGGTGGCGCAGAACTTCAAGCGCTGGCCGTTCACCGCGCGCGTGAACGTGGCCATCGGGCGGTCGGCCGCGCCGCTCACCGAGGAGCGGGTGGCGGGCGCGCTCGCCGAGGCCGGCGCCGAGGACGTGGTCGCGGATCTGCCACGCGGTCTGGACACGCTGCTGGCCCGCAACTTCAGCGGCGGTCACGAGCTGTCGGGCGGCCAGTGGCAGCGGCTCGGGATCGCGCGGGCCGCCTACCGCAAGGGCCGCATCCTGATCGTGGACGAGCCGACCGCGGCCCTCGACGCCCGCGCCGAGCTGGAGGTCTTCGAGAAGATCCGCGCGCTGGCCGGCACTGGTCAGACGGTGGTCCTGATCACCCACCGGCTGGCGTCCGTGCGCCACGCGGACCTGGTGCACGTCCTGGACCAGGGGCGGCTGGTGGAGTCCGGTACGCCCGACGAACTGCTGCTCAGCGGGGGTGTCTACGCGGAGCTGTACGCGCTCCAGGCGGACCAGTTCACGGCGAAGGTGCCCGCCCCGAAGGCGGGCTGAGGGGTCAGGCGGCCACGTCCACGGTGTCGGCGCCGCGCACGATCACCAGGAACATGTCGGTCGCGATGTCCATGACGACCTCGGCGGGCAGCCCTTCCAGACGGCGTGCCTGCGCGAACTCCTCCGCCGGCCACGACCCGCGCGGCCCGCCGGCGGGAAAACGCTGAAGCACCGTTCGCCCGTTCACCCTGTACCTCCATGTCGTGCCTGTCCCGCTGAACTCAGAGACCTTGGTGAAGCCTCGTTGAGTTAAACGCAGACAGTACGGTGAACGGCTCGCGAAGTGACGGTACTGAGACATAGTCGACACCTGGCAACGCGACTTCAGCACAGGTGTCCGTACCAGTAGGCAGTCCTCGTACGCGTCTCTCGTCCGCGCCTCAGTCCTCGTACTCGTCGTGATAGCGGACGCGCTCACTGCCCGCGGGCGCCCCGAGCGCCGACGCGCGCCCCTTCGGCCGCTCCCACTCCTCCTGCCGCCCCAGCGCGGTCAGGTCCAGGAAGGAGGTGGTCGAACCGAGTCCGTCGAGCCCCCGCTCATAGGTCGAGTAGGTGTGGAACACCCGGTCGTGGTCCCGCAGGAAGCAGCTGACACCGGGCCGTTCGAAGGGCTCCCCGTCCCCGATGAGCGTCACGTCGAAGTCCCAGTTGAACTCCCCGCCGAAGGACGAGTACCAGGGCACCGTCCACCCCATCCGCGCCTTGAACGGCAGGATCTTCGTGTACGGCGCCCTCGACACGACGGCGAACGTCGTACCGCGCGCCTTCAGATGGGCGAGATGCCCGATCTGGTCGAGGAACGCCGAGCAACTGCGACAGCCCGCCTCCCACTCCGGCGCGAACATGAAGTGGTATACGACGAGTTGGCCGCGTCCCTCGAAGAGATCGTGCAGGGTGGCCTTCCCGTCGCCGCCCTCGAAGAGGTACTCCTTCTCGATCTCCACCATGGGCAGCCCGCGCCGCTCGGCGTTGAGCGCGTCCCGCGCGCGCGTGGCCGCCTTCTCCTTGACCAGCAGTTCTTCGCGCGCCGCCCGCCACTGCGCACGCGAGACGATCTCCGGAAGCGACATGGGCCCTCCTGTGACAACGGTCCGTTGAGGGATGGACCGGAGCGGGAACGGGAACTCATCGCTGCCCCGAAAGAAACTTCAGCCAGAACGCGCCGAGGCCGTCCCGTACGACACCGGAAGCGCGAGCAGCCCCGGGCGCGCAGCGAGGGCGGTGAGCGCGATCCCGGTGCCGGCGCGGACGAGCCGCGCCCCCAACTCCACGTCCTTCGCAGTGAGGTCGGGCCCGGCGGGAGAGTGGCTCACTCTCCCGACGTACGACGCCGTCCTCGCCCCGTGTGAGCCGAATCGCGCATCCCGGCGTGGCGCTGTCGCGAGCCGCCCCGGACCAGCACGCTTGCCTCACCACCAAGGTTTCTGGACCAAGGCTTCTGGAAGGGGCCCGGCATGCTCCTCGGCACCTGGAATCTGGAGAACCTGTACCGTCCCGGCGGCCCGTTCGGCCCCAAGGACAAAGCCGCCTACGAGGCGAAGCTCGCCTCCCTCGCCGCCGTGATCACGGAGCTGGACCCGGCTCTGCTGGGCGTGCAGGAGGTCGGGGAGCCCGAGGCGCTCCAGGACCTGGCGGGGATGCTGGGCGGCGAATGGCACATCGCCCTGTCCACGCACCCGGACGTCCGGGGCATCCGGGTCGGCTTCCTCAGCCGCGCCGAACCGCGGGTCGTGGCCGACACGAACGCGTTCCCCTCGGAGCTGCGCCCGGTGCAGTCCGACGACTCGGGCGCCGAGGAACCGACCACGGGCCGCGGTCTGCTGGCGGTGGAGATCACGACGGCGACCGGGCCGCTGACGGTGGCGGTCGCCCATCTGAAGTCGAAGCTGCTGACGTACCCGGGGGACCGTTTCTTCCCGCACGACGAGGGCGAACGGGCCCGTTACGGCGCGTACGCCCTCTACCGCCGGGCCGCCGAGGCGGCGACGCTGCGCGCGCTGGCCGACGAACTGCTGGCCGGTGAGGGCCGTACCCGGGACGTGGCCGTGCTCGGTGACATGAACGACGAGGTCCAGGCGGCCACCACTCAGATCCTGCTCGGCCCGCCCGGCTCGGAACTCGGCACACCCGGCTACGACCGCCCGGACCAGGGCGACGCGACCCGCCTGTGGGACGTGGCCCCGCTCATCCCCGCCGACCAGCGCTACTCCCGCGTCAACTCCGGCCGCCGCGAACTGATCGACCACATCCTGGCCAGCCATCACCTGGTCCATCGGGTGACCGCGGCGGGCACGGGCCTCCCCGGCACCGAGCCGCTGCACCTGCCCTCGATCGGCCCCGATCCGACGGCGAGGCGCGAGGCACCGGGGTCGGACCACGCACCGGTGTGGGTACGGGTGGATTGAATGGGCGAGTGGGTGAGCGGGGCGGCCCAAGTGGCTATACGGCGACCGGGAGTTCGATGGCGCGCAGCCCGGCCTGCCCCCGTCCCCGCTCGAACTCCGCCAGGAGTTCGGTGAGTTGCTGGATGTGCCGGGGGGTGAGCCGTCCCGTGTCGTCGAGGTGGACGGCGCAGGCGGTGGTGGCGTCGACGAGTCGTTCGAGGACGGCGGCGACCTCGTCGGTGCCCTCCGTGTGCCGGGCGAGGGCGGGGAGTTCGGCGGCCGAGACGGCGATGGCGCCGCGGGCCTCGGCGAGCGTGCGGTAGGCCTCGCGCCGCAGGGTCCAGCGCTCGGCACGGTCTCCGGACTCGTTGAGCACGTGCACGAGATAGGCACGCGCGGCGTCGCCGGCCGCCGCGAGCCGGGCCCGCACTCCCCCGCCGTGCTTCCCCGGCATCGGCAGATGCCCGACGATCAGCACGATCGCGCAGGCCATCAACGTCTCGCCGATCCGGCCGGCGGAAGCCTGCGGTTCGCCGCCGACCATCACGAGCGAGAGCACGAGGACGGTGACGACGGCGGTCTGCGCGGCGAAGTGCCGGGTGGCGGCCGGGATGAGCGCCCCGCTGAGCGCCACGAGCGCGACGAGTCCTTCCGGCCGGGGCAGCACGGCGGCGAACCCGGCGAAGACGACCGCCCCGAGCACGGTCCCCGCCGCCCGGCACAACACCCGGGAGGCGAGCGGTCCGAGGTCGGGCTTGACGAGGAACACGGCGGTGGCGGGCAGCCAGTACCAGTGCTCGTGCGGCCCGTACCAGCGGGCATGGTGCAACGCCTGGGCGACCGCGACGCTCACCCCGAAGCAGAGCGCGACCCGCAGACCGTACTCCCGCCCCCCGGCCCCGAACGCCCTGCGGAACAGACCACTCGCCGACCGCCGCCGCGTATGCAGGTCGCTCCGCTCCCCCCGCTCCCCCTCCGCCTGGTCGAAGGCGTCGGCGGCCTGCAACAGGGCGTCGTCGAGGGCGCGCAGCGCGGGGGCCGAACGGTTGGGTGCGGGCAGCGGCCCGGTGTGCGCGTTGTCCCGTACGGCGGCGGCGAGCCGCCGGGGCCCCTCCCCCGCCCGGGCGGACACGGCCTCCCCGCCCCACGCGAGGGCGGTCGCGGCCTCGGCGAGCGGCAGCGCGGCGGCGTACTGCCCGTGCAGCCGCCGTTCGGCCGCGGAACTCGCGTACCTGCGCAGCCGGGGACCGGCAAGGGCGTCCTGCGCGTGATCGAGCGCGGCGGTGAGCGCGGCGCGCCGGGCCGTCGCCTCCGGACCACCGGTGGCGTCGAGCAGCGCGGCGATCGCGTCGTATACGGCGGCTACGGCGTCCCGCTCGCCGTCGAAACGGTAGTCACCGGCGAGGGCACCGGGCGTGGGCAGCGCCAGCCGAAGCCCGACCAGCCAGACGGCTCCGGCGAGGAAGGCGAGGGCGCGTTCCCATCCCGGTTCGGGCAACGGCATCCCGGCGCCGATGGCGGAGGCGACGAGCAGTTGCGTACCGGCACCGGACGCGACCGGCCCGATGGCGCTGAACCCGCCGGCGACCAGCCCGATCCCGGTGAGGAGCAGCGTCAGTACGACGGCCCCGACATGCTGTCCGGCATACGTTCCGACGAGCAGCCCCGAGGCACCCGCGAGCGCGGGACCACCGAGCCGCTTGACCGAGGCCCGCCGGCTGCCGGGCCGGTCGTTGATCCCGGCGAGCATGGCCCCGAGCGCGGCCAGCACCCCGAGAGACGTCCGCCCGACGAGCACGGCCACAAGAAGCAACGGCCCCGCGGACAAGGCCCCCCGAGTGACCGCGCTCCACGGCACCGGCCCCCGCTGAGCACGCAGCGCGTGGGCGAGCCAGGGCGGAAGCGAGAGGACGACGACGCGACGGGACACGGGGCTCCTGTCCTGACGAGGGCGGGGTGTGCCTTCGGGCGACGGCGGCCGGGGCTTGGGCTGGGGCTGTGGTGTCCACGGTAGTTGCGGAACGAGTGCGGAACGGGCCGCTCTTATTTCGAGGGTGTGAAGGTCGGCCGCAAAGGCGCTTTCAATATGAACGCAACACCTGGGAGGGGGCTTCCGGGTCGGGAACGGCGCGAGTGAGCGCCGGGAGTGCCTCCGGTGTCCGGGGTCCTGCGAGTGCCTCCGGCCTACGTCCGGAGCCCTCAGCCCGTCGTCGCCAGCCCGAAGTCCGCTCCCGAGATGCCCCCGAGCGCCTTCGTGATGCGGAGCAACGGCTCACGCAGTGCGGTCAGCTCGGTGCGCATCGCCTCGGCCTGGGGCCAGGCGGCCTCGTGCTCGAAGGGGGCTGTGTCGGCGGGGCAGCGGGTCTCGTACGCGGCGAGGCGGGGGTGCCAGGTGCTGGTGAAGGGACGGATGGTGTCGTTGACAAGGGCGTAGGCGAGGCTCTGGACGGTCGGTGCGCCGGAGCCGCATTCCAGGCCGACGCTGTATGTGTGCAGCGTCCCGCGCGTGAAGTCGATCAGCGCCTTCAGGGATGCCAGCGCCTCCCGCAGACTGCCAGTACCCGGCGCCAGTTCCTGCACCCCGATCCGGGTGACCAGCTCGACCTGTAGGTCGAAGGCGGCCATCCGCTCCGACTCACTGGGTGCCGCCATGGGCGCCTCCCTCCGGCCACCGGGGAAGGCCAGCGTAGCCGGGCCGCGGTGACCGCACAGGACGCGCAGCGCTGCCTGCCGCAGGGACTCGGTGCGGGCGGGGGCCGGATCATGGTGGTGCCAGGCGTGCAGGGTGACGGGGTGGAGCCGCCAGCCGCCGTCGGCCGCGGGTGTCAGCAGGCTGCGTACGCGCAGTTCGGCGACGCCGTTCGCGGCCCGCCGGGCGGCTACGGCCCGGGGCACCCGGTCGGCGGCGGCGAACACCCGCTCCGCGTCCTCCGCGGTCAATGGCAGCGGATGCAGTGCGGCGGCGCAGCGCAGCGCGTCGGCGGAGTCCGCCGTGTCCACGTCCCGCACCAGCGCACCCGTCACGTCTCCCTCCGCGAGGGTGTCGAGGAGAGAACTCCCGCGCGCGTGCAGCCTGCCGTACAGCTCGCGCGGCTGATAACCGGCCCGGATCGCGCGGCCCAGCAGGCTGAGGGCGAGGGGATGTCCGTCCACTGCCTCGGCCAGTGTCTCGTCCCCGCCGACGAGCACGCGCGCGTGCGGGGCGTCGAGCGGCCCCAGGTCCACGGGGGTGCCGATCCCGTCGTAGGCACGGCTGCGCAGGGTGAAGACGGTGTGGCCGAGCGGGTGGGGTGCGGCCATGGCGGCGATGTCGCGGGCGGTGAGCCGGTCGGCGGGCACGGAGTCGACGATCCACAGGAACGGTTCGGCGGTATCGAAGGGGGTGGAGCCGGAATCGGAGAGCGCGCGCACGAAGTCGTCGTACGCCTGTCCGCTCACCCAGTAGACCCCGCCCGGGTAGGCCGCCGCGAAGCGGAGTGCGTACTCCTGGGCGAGGGCGGACTTGCCGATGCCGGCCATACCGCAGATCTGCACGGCACGCGGGGCGGCGCGGCCGGTGACCAGGGGTACGGAGTGGGCGTGCAGGGCGGAGTGCACCTGCCAGAGTTCGGAGAGGCGGCCCAGGAAGTCGGGGCGCGGTTCCGGTGAGCCCAACAGCCATCGGCGCAGGGCGTGTTCCTGGATGGCCATCGGACCGTCGAGGCGGGCGACATGGCCACGCACGTCGGCCACCAGGGCGGTGAGGTCGTCCGCCGTGGCGTGCCGGGCGTCGCGGAGTTCGACGGGGTGGATGTGGTCGCTGGTCGCCTCGGGATTGACCACCATGACGCGACCACGCGGATCGCCCTCTCGCAGGCCCGCCAGATAGGCCGTCGTCAACTCCCATTGGCAGGCCTCGCGTTCGGGGTAGCCGACGGAGTAGTAGGCGAGCAGCGCCTTGGAGCGGGACAGTTCGCGCCGGATGGTGTCGCTGATGCCGGCGAAGGACGCGACCCCGGTCTCGTCGGTGAACACGTCGAGCCCACCGTCCCGCAGCACCCGCACGAGCGGTCGCACCCGCTCCACGTCACCGCGGCTGTAGCTGAGAAAGACGTCCCACACGGCGACTCACACTACTGGGGCTACTGAGGCGGGTGATCGCGAGAACCTGGGAACCGGCCGACGCGGAACGCAGTGCGGCGTGGGAGTCGTACCTGGAACTGATCACCCGGGTCTCGGTCGAGGAACTCGCGCCCGACGAGGGCTTTCTGCGTGAGGCCCTGTCCTCGCTCTGCACCGCTCTGCACCTTCCTACGAGTCGCAGCGGCCGGAGGCCAGAGAGTTCCTGACGCTTCCGGCGGCCGGGGCCGTTCTCCCGGCCCGAGACCTCGCTCGCGGGCCGATTGTCAGTGGCGTGCGCTTCACTGGAGTGGTCACTGAGAGTCACCACGGGGGAGCGGTCGATGGCAGCGCATGGGGCGGATGAGAGCGGTCAAGGACAGGGGCGGCGGGCCGAGGGCCGGGGAGTGGAGGGTGGCGGCGGCGCGCAGTCGGCTCGTGCGCATCTTTCGGTCGCCGGGTTGCGGGCGCGGGGATGGCCGCCCGGAATGGTGCGTCAACTGCTCGGAGCGCCCGATGTGTTGCGGGTCAATCCGTATTCTCGGGCGGCGCCTCGGATTGGGCTGTACGGGGTCGAGCGGGTCGAGGCGGCTGAGCGGAGCGAGGAGTTCCGGGCGGTGACGGCCGCTGCCGCGCGGCGGTCCGACACCGCGCGGGGCGTTGCCCGGCGCAGACGGCGGGAGGTACTGGCCCGGATCGCGGCCGAGCCGATCGACGTACCGCGCCTGACTCCGGAGGAGTTGGCGACACTGGCGGCCGAGTACCGCGACGAGACGGGGGTGGTTGGGGGCCGCCTCGTGGCCGGGAACGCGGATCCCTGCGGGCTCGACCGGTGGAAGGTCGACTTCCTGCGGCACCGGCTGGCCCGCTACGAGGAGCTGTTGAAGGGCTTGCACGGAGGCACCGGTCGGGCCGCCGCCGAGGAACTGCTTCAGCGACGGGTCTACGGCGCGATTGCCGAGGCGTATCCGTTTCTCGCCGGGGAGTGCGAGCGCCAGTTGTCCGAGCGGGCGGAAAAACGGATGCGGGCGCGGCCGTCCACGTGATCGGCTGACAGCCGTACCGTGCCGACCGCCCACCCCCGATCTGACCACTCACCACCCACCGCCCGCCGCCCGCCGCCCGCCACCGGCCGTCGGCCGTCGGCCGTCGGCCGTCGATCAACCGATCCACTGGGAGTCCTCGTGATCGAACGCGTCACCGCCCCCTCCCTCTTCCCGCCGCCCACCTACTCCCACGCCACCGTCGTCGAAGCCGGCACGAAGCTCGCCTTCCTCGCCGGGGCCGTGCCACTCGACGCCGACGGCGCGGTGGTCGGCGTGGGGGACCCGGTGCGGCAGGCCGGACAGGTGCTCGCGAATCTGGGGGAGCAACTGCGGTCCATCGGCAGCGACTTGAGGCATGTCGTGGCGACGGATGTGTACGTGGTCAGCAGTGAGACCTCGGTGCTGTCCGCCGTGTGGGAGGTGGTCGAGGCATCCGGGCTGAGCGTGGGACCGCATTCGTCGACACTCATCGGCGTGGCCTGCCTCGGGTACACCGGGCAACTCGTGGAGATCACGGCGACAGCCGTTGTACCGGAACACCTCGTAGCGGAAGCCGTCGTAGCGGCCGACTCGGAAGAGGCAGTGCCGTCGTGAATCCCGGCCCCGGGCACTGCCCTGGCCCCGCGACCGCGACCACGACCACGACCACGACCACGACCACGACCAGCGTCACCCTCCGCCCAGCAACCGCCCTCGACGCCCTCCCCGCCGCCGACGTGCGGTACGTGGGCCCAATTCGCGGGTCAGGGCGCCGCGTTGCGGGCCAGCTCCAGGGCGTACGACGGCCACCACCGGCCCGCCGCGGGGCCGCCCCGGCAGGTGCCGTCGGACTCGCCAGGGCGTTTGATCCATAGGTAGGCGTCGAGAAGGGGGTTGTTCGTCCGGGTGGTCGGCGGGGTGCCCAGTGCCCGGCCGGGCGGGTTGCACCACGCGTCGGTGCCCGCGTAGGGACCGTTGCCGTTGCGGCTGGTGTCGATGACGTAGTGCTTGCCCGCGAGGTCCTTGGAGAGTTGGTCGCCGTATGTCGAACTCGCCTTGTTGGTCTGGAAGTTGGAGACGTTCAGGGCGACCCCGTCGGCGCGGGCGACCCCGGACGCCTTCAGCGCGTCGACCAGGCGCCAGGCCTCGGGGATCCAGCCGGAGTTGCCCGCGTCGACGTAGACGCGGGCGTGCGGTTGGCGTTTGAGGCGGTCGACGGCCTCGGCCAGCAGGGCGTAGCGGTCGGCCGCCACCACCCTGGTGCAGCCCGCCACCACCTGGGCCACCGCGTCCGGTTCGACGATGACGTAGGCGTCCCGGTCGCCGAGCGCGGTCGCGAACTCGTCGATCCAGGCGCGGTAGGCCGCCGCCGTGGGGGCACCGCCCAGCGAGTACTGGCCGCAGTCCCGGTTCGGGATGTAGTACGCGACGAGTACGGCGGTCTGTCCGGCGCGCGCGGCTGCGGTGGTGCGGGCGCGGACCAACGGGCCGGGGTCGGGGCCGTTGAGCCACTCGGCTTCGGGTCTGGCGGCGATGCGGTCCATCAGCGCGGCGTCGGCCGTTCGACCGACCGCGCGCCAGGTGGCCGCCTGCTGTGCGGCCGACGAGTCGGGGGCGGTCCAGAACGGTTCCGGAGTTTCCGGTGGTTCCGGTACGTCCCGTGCCGCGCCGGCGCAGCAGAGTCCCGCGAGGAGCGTGGCGAGGAGGGCTCGCCGTACCGGCGTGGGCAAGAGAGGCTCCGTTCTGGCCAGGGGTGACGCGTCCTTCCCGGAGTCTGCGCGGCACGTCTCCACGAGTCGCCGTGACGCCTGCCTGATCGCCGCAAGATCACCCCGACGGATGCGCTGTCGAGCGTGGCGCGTGATGTTGTTCGACGACGGCGACGGCGACGGCGACTGCGGTTACGGCTGCGGCGGCGGCGCAGCCGATCGCACGGTCCCCAGGTCCCCAGGTCCCGAGGCCCGAGGCCCGAGGCCCGAGGCCCGAGGCCCGGAAGGGAGGCTAAAGGGCGCTAAGGGGCGCTGCCCCACGCCCTCCTCTTCGGCACCGGCCGTGCATAGCTCCCCGCCCTGCTCGTCGTCAGGCCCAGTCCCACCAGGGACTCCGCCAGTTTCACCGCCGCGCCGACCCCGTCCACCACCGGCAGTCCCAGCTTCTCCCCCACCGCCCGCTGGAGTCCGGTCATCCCCGCGCAGCCCAGTACCAGGACCTCGGCGCCGGCCGCGCAGGCCCGTTCGGCCGCCGCGAGGAACGCCGCCCGCGTGCGGTCCTCGTCCTCGGCGAGGTCGAGGACGTTCAGCCCCGTGCCCACCACCGCCGCGCAGTTGCGGCCCACCCCGGCCAGTTCCAGGCTGTCCTCGATCTGGCCGCACGAGCGTTCCAGCGTGGTGACGACGCCGTAGCGGCGGCCCAGCAGACAGGCCAGATGGGCGGCCGCCTCGGTGATGTCGACGACCGGTACGTCCACCAGCTCCCGGACGCCTTCCCGCCCGTGCTCGCCGAAGCCGGCCATGACGACGGCGTCGTAGGGCGGGCCGTCGTAGGTGCGGAGTGTGTCCATGACCGCCGCCGCCGAGAGGTAGCTGTCGAGCCAGCCCTCCGCCGATTCCGGTCCCCACGTGGGAGTCAATCCGGTCACGGTGGTGCCCGGGCCTGCGGCGGCCCGGGCACCTCGCACGATCTCCTCGGTCATCTCCTGCGTGGTGTTGCAGTTGGTGACGACGATGCGCACTCCGCTCAGCCCTCCACCGGCTCGGGGGTGGGTTCGGCCGCGGCCCGCTCGGAGCGGCAGATCAGCAGGTACAGGCCCGCGCCGAGTGCCGTGCCGATGAACCAGGAGTACGGGGCGACATCGCTGAACGTCTTCACGAGCGCGAGTACGGCCGCGACGCCCGCCGAGGGCAGGAACGCCCACAGGGCCTTCGGGTTGACGCCCTTGCGGTAGTAGTAGCGGGAGCCGGGGGTCGCGTCGAAGAGTTGGTCGACGTCGATACGGCCGCGCTTGACCCAGTAGTAGTCGACCATGATCACGCCGAACAGCGGGCCCAGGAAGGCGCCGAGGCCGCCGAGGAAGTAGTTGACGACGGTCGGGTTCGAGAAGAGGTTCCAGGGGGTCACCACCAGGGCGGCGACCGTGCTGATCATGCCGCCGATCCTGAAGGTGATCTTCTGCGGCCAGACGTTGGCCAGGTCGTACGCCGGTGAGACGAAGTTGGCGACGATGTTGACCCCCATGGTGGCGACGGCGAACGTGAACGCGCCGAGCACCATGACCCAGGTGTTGCCGACCTTGGCGACCAACTCGGCCGGATCCGTGATGGCCTGTCCCCAGACCTCCAGCGAACCTGCTGTCACGATCACCGAAACGACCACGAATGCCGTGGAGTTGATGGGCAGACCCCAGAAGTTGCCGCGGCGGACGGTCTTGTAGTCGGGCGCGAAGCGGGAGAAGTCGCAGAAGTTGAGCATCAGCGTGCCGTAGGTGGCGAGGATCAGGCCGATCGCGCCGAACCACTGCCGCCACTGCTCGCCGAACGACACCGGGTGCGGGGTGGAGGTCAGCGAGATCGACCAACCGGCCTTCGCCAGCACCCAGATGGCCAGCGCGATCATCACCAGCCAGATCGCCGGTCCGCAGAAGTCCTGGAACTTCCTTACGGATTCCATGCCTTGACTGATGATCACCGCCTGGATCAGCCACAGGGACACGAAGGAGACCCAACCGAGGGCGTCAAGTCCCAGGAAGGAGTGGTGAGTCCAGGAGTCCAGGCCCGGCCAGGCGGCCAGCAGCATCACGTTGACGGCGACGGAGGCCAGGTAGGTCTGGATGCCGTACCACATGATGGCGATCACGGCCCGGATGAGGGCCGGGATGTTGGCGCCCCAGACGCCGAAGCTGATGCGGCTGACGACCGGGAACGGGACGCCGTGCGCCTGCCCGATCCGCCCCATCCAGTTCATGCCGACGTAGATGAGCACGAAGCCGACGAGGAGCGAGGTGAAGACCTGCCAGACGTTCATGCCGAGGACCAGCAGGCCGGCGGCGAACGTGTAGTTGCCGAGGTTGTGGACGTCCGACATCCACATGGCGAAGAGGTCGAAGACCTTCCAGTTGCGCTTGCCGGCGGGGGCGAGGTCTTCGTTGGTGAGACGGGGGTCGGGGACGAACGCTGGCGCGCCAGTGGCTTCAGCACGGTCGGCGAGGGACACGAGGCCTCCAGGGAACGGGGATGGGGGCGGGACGGGGGTGGGGATGGGGGCGGAGACGGAAGTGCGGGGAGGAAATGGGAGGAGCGGGGGCGGAGGGGGGAAACAGGACGGCTGTCGATGTCGTTTGGTATACCAAACTGCCGTCATGGTCCTCCCGTCAACCGTTCCGACCGATGTCGCCGTTGTTAACGCTCCGTAAAAGAGGCCCGGAGTCGGCGAAGATGGCCCCATGAGCTCCATGGCAGCGAAGATCGAACCCCTCGGGGCGGTGCGCGAACACGTCCTGGCGACCCTGCGGCAGGACATCATCGCCGGTCGCCTCCACCCCGGAGACCGGCTGGTGGAACGCGAGCTGGCCGAACGCTTCGGTGTCTCGCGGGTGCCGGTCCGGGAAGCGATCCGCGCCCTCGTCGCGGAGGGTTTCGTCCTGTTCGAGTCGGCCCGCCGTACGGTCGTACGACGACTGACCCCGACCGACGTCAAGGAGCTGTTCGAGCTGCGCGAAGCGCTGGAGGTGTACGCGGCCGGACTCGCCGCGACCCGCGCCACCCCTCAAGCCCTCGCCGAACTGCGGGAGTTGCTGGACAGCGCGGCCAAGGCCACCCGGTCCGACGACGCCGAGGCGATCACCGACGTCAACACCCGCTTCCACGACCGCATCCTGGCCCTGGCCGGCAACAGCCTGCTGATCTCGGTCATGGAACCCGTCGACGGCCGACTGCGCTGGCTCACCCGGCAGAACGAGGAATGGCCCCAACTCCTCACCGAACACGAGGAGTTGTACGAGGCCATCGCATCCGGCGACCCGGACCGGGCCCGCGCCCACGCCCTCGCCCACGTCCAGGCGAACTACCGCTCAACGGTCCACCACCTCTTCGGCGACCGACCGGACTGACCGGCAGCGGTATCGGCATCGGCATCGGCATCACGACCGCCGTCGCCGCGAACCCCCCGCCACCCGTTACGGCGCGGTCGGCAGCCCCGCCGCCCCGGCCGCCGTGCGCAGCACGTCCCGCAGCATCTCGGGGGTGAGCTTCCCGGTGAACGTGTTGCGCTGACTGACGTGGAAGCAGCCGAAGAGGTCGAGGCCGTCGAGCGGCACCCGCACCCCGTGCCCGAACACCGGTCGCGGCCTCGGCACGGCCCATCCCGCCGCCGCGAACGCGGGCAGCGCGGCCTGCCAGCCGAAGCCGCCCAGCACGATCACGGCCTTCAACGTCGGCCGCAGCAGCGTCAGTTCGTCGACGAGCCAGGAACGGCAGGTGTCCCGCTCCTCAGGAGTGGGCTTGTTCTCGGGCGGTGCGCAACGCACCGGCGAGGTGATGCGCACCCCGTACAGCTCCAGGCCGTCGTCCACGCTCACTGCGGTCGGCTGCGAGGCGAGCCCCACGTCGTACAGGGCCTCGTACAGCACGTCCCCGGAACGATCGCCCGTGAACATACGACCGGTTCGATTCGCTCCGTGCGCGGCCGGGGCGAGGCCGATGATCAGCAGGGGCGCGTCGGCGGGGCCGAAGCCGGGTACCGGGCGGCCCCAGTACGTCCAGTCGGCGAAGGCCGCGCGTTTGGTGCGGGCGACCTCCTCACGCCAGGCGACCAGCCGGGGACAGGCCCGGCAGCCGGTGATCCCGCGATCGAGGTCGGACAGGTTCATCCCCTCACCGTACGGGCTCCGACGCGGCCAGCACCGAGCACCGAGGAGCACGGTCACGGGGACCAGCAGTGCCGACAACTGCCGGGCAACAGCCATGCCCGCCGTCGCCCGGGGACTAAAATCGGCGCATGGCTTCCCAGGGCGTGCACGAGAGCGACGCGGGTGACATGGGTGACGTGGGTAGCGCAGACGACACCGGCGGCGAGACCCACGACCGTCGCCCCGCACCCGAACCGCGCGGCGACGCCGTGGCCGCCGCCCGGGCCGCCGGTCCCTCGAACGGCGAGAGCGTCCGTGTCGACAGTTGGATCTGGTCCGTCCGCCTGGTCAAGACCCGCTCCATGGGCGCCGCCGCCTGCAAGGGCGGCCACGTCCGCGTCAACGGCGAGCGGGTGAAGCCCGCCCACTCCGTCCACGTCGGCGACGAGGTACGCCTGCGCCACGAGGGCCGGGAACGCGTGGTCGTCGTGAAGCAGGTCATCCGCAAGCGGGTCGGTGCCCCCGTCGCCGTCCAGTGCTACGTCGACAACTCCCCGCCACCCCCGCCCCGCGAGGCGGTCGCCCCGGCCGGCATCCGTGACCGCGGCACCGGCCGCCCCACCAAGCGCGACCGCCGCGAGATGGAACGACTGCTCGGCGTCCCCGGCACCGGAGCCGCTCCCGAGGCCCGCCGGGACACCCACCGGGACGCTCGCGGCGACCAACGCCGGGGCGCGCAACGGGGTGCGCAACGGGACACGTAACGGGGCCGCGCTCGGCTCACGCCCGTCGTCGGAGCAGCCTCAGCAGTTCCGTGTTCTGTCCCCGCCGGGCCCAGGCGATCAGGGCGAGCGGAACGATCAGGATCACCGGTGTCGCCGCGTTCTGACCATGGAACGCGGTCAGCTGCACGATGAACGCGCCCACCATCAGCGCGCCGAGCGCCGTCGCCGCCACCGACTGGAGGAGCGGAACCAACAGGGCGACCGCTCCGGCCAGTTCGAGCGCGCCGATGGTGTACATGGCCCCGCTCCCCCAGCCGATCTTGTCGAAGGACTCCACGGCCGCCGAGTTCGCGATCAGCTTGGGCAGCGCGCTCGCGATGCCGTAGAACAGGGCGAGCAGCACCTGGAGGACGCGCAGCGCGATCCGGGCACGGCGTCCGCGGGCGGTTTCGGAGGTGGCGGGAGCGGAAGTGGAAGCGGCGGTGGTCGAGGCAACGGTCTGGGACATGGGGTTCTCCTGAGCTGGGCGGTCCGTATCGCTGTCGTAGGGGTAGACCGGCCCCGCCTCGGGAACTCATCGCCGCCGTACGGGATTTCACGCCCGTCCGTCCGTCAGTCAGTCCATCGGCACCGCCCGCACCCATATCCGGTCCGGTGTGAGATAGCTGTCCACCTTCAGTCCCGCCTCGGTCAGCGCCTCCTCGAACTGGCCCTGGGTCAGCGGTCGGCTGTGAATCGTCTGCGTCCAGGTCGTGTCCGGGAACTCATAGGTCACGTGCACCGAATTCACCCCGTCCCCGACCGGCTCCACCGACACGACTCGGACGGTGAAGCCACTGGGGTCGACCCGCTCGCGTGGCACGTTCGCGTGGAAGTCCTCGCCCTCGCGCTGGATCAGCACACAGCCGCCCGCCGCCACGTGCCGGGCACATGCGCTCAGCAGTCCTCGCCGCACCTCGATGTCTCCGGTGTGCACCAGGAACGACGCGAGCATCACGACATCGAACGTCTCGCCCAGGTCCAGGTCCTCGATCGCACTGCGTATCGTGCGGGCGCCCCGGACCCGCTCCAGCATCTCGGCGGACTCGTCGACCGCCGTGACCTTGAATCCGCGCTCCAGGAGGGGGTGGGTCACCCGTCCCACCCCGCTGCCCAGCTCCAGGATGCGCGCGCCCGCCGGCACCGCCGCGGCGACGATGTCCGGCTCCTCGCCGACCGGCAGCCGTGCGTAGAACTCCACCGCGCAGCCGTCAGGCGTGATCACCCCAGGCCCTGTCCCCTCGTGCCCCGCACGCATTTCGCTTCGCATGCCCGTCAAACGGTCCGCGCCCGCACGCCCGTTCCCGACTCGCACTGGTTCACCCGTACGAGTCAATTCGCCTTGGAACGGGAACACTTGGCGCTGCGCCGGCACCGGCACCGGCTCCTGCCCCAGCCCGGTCCCGGCCCCAGCCGCGGCCCCTGCCCCGGCTCAGAGCGGGAACCACCCGTGCCCGATGTACCAGTGCCCGCCCGCCCGCAGATGATCACCGACGGCCCGCTCCACGGACGTGCGCCGGGGCAGGGTCGCCACCGGCAGATCGGAGTTGCCGAACACGAACTGGACGGGATCGCCGTCGGCCGGTTCGGTGTCGTCGTAGGCCACCCGGAACCGTTCCTGGAAGTGGACGATGTTCGAGTCGGCCGGCAGGTGCTGCTTCAACTGCCGGTCCAGCAGCCAGGAGTGGCAGACCGCGACCGCGTGGCCCTCCTCGGGGAAGTGCCGGGCGAAGAACGGGCGGGCCAGTTCCAGTGAGCGGTCGCAGGCGGTCGGTGAGAGCGGTCCTTGGAAGTCGGGGATGTGCAGGTTCAGGCAGGGCGACCCCGGCTCGACGTCCAGCCCGGCCGCCATGAGCGCCCGCGCGGTGCGCTCCCCGAGCCGCGCTCGTTCGTACTGAAGTCGCCCCAGTTGGTACAGCTCGCCGCGGAAGTGCGGGACGAGCCACTGCGGGATCGGGACGCCTCCCCCGCCGTACCGTCTGTGGTGCACGGCGATGTTGCGGCCCAGGTCGGCGAGGGTGTGCCGGGAGACGTCGGCGGGGATGCCGCGTGCGCGGTGGTACGCGCGCGTGGCGGGCAGTGCGGCGGCGAACACGTACACGGAGAAGTAGGCGCCGATCTCCGGCGGGGCCTCGGGCAGCCGGGCGAGGAGCAGCTCGGTGAGCCGGGTCCAGTGGCCGTGCTCCCCGATGTCCTTCACCAGTGCCTCGACGCACTCCTCCAGGAGCCGCATCGCGTCAGGGGTGCGCGCCAACACCCGGCGCAGTCGGACCAGTTCGTTGATGTCCTCGTGGGGTACGGCGAGGTCGAGCAGGATCTCGGGCAGTTCCTCGGCGTCCGGCAGCACAGTGCGTTTCCCCTCCCTGTCGGGTCTCCTACCTGTGGAGAACGTCCGACCCGAAGAGTACGTTTCAAGGAGGAGTAGTGATCCTGATGCGTACGGGCAGTGAGCCGACGACCGCGCGCAGTCCGCTGCGGGCGCGGTTCTGGCTGAGCGTGTGGGGCCTGGTCTGGACGATCTTCGGCACGGCCGCGTTCGCGCTCGCCGGGCGTCCCGGCTGGGCGGCGGCCTGCGGGGTGCTGTGGCTGGTCGTCACGATCGACATGACCATGATCCTCAGACATATGCGCCAAGGCCCGCACTACCAGCCGGGCCCCGACGTCCCGCCGTACCGGCCGCCGGAGCACCGCCACCCCTGACCGCACTCGCGGGAGACGCCCGCCCGGCACTCACGGGAGACGCCTACCCGTCGAAGCGGGCCGCCTTCAGGTACTGCGGCTGGGGGTCGAGCGCGGCGGCCAGCCGGAAGTGGCGTTTGGCCTGGTCGGCGCGTCCTTGGCGCTCGTAGGTACGGGCCAGCGCGAAGTGCGCGAACGCGTTGTCCGGCTCCCGCTCCAGGACGATGGTGAACTCCAGCTCGGCGGGGCGCAGTTGCGCGGCGGCGAAGAAGGCACGGGCGCGCAGCAGGCGTGCGGCGGTGTTCTCGGGGTGCGCGTCGATGACGTTGTCGAGCAGCTTCACCGCGCCCCGCGGGTCCCGCGCGGCGAGCAGTTGCTCGGCGGCGCGGAAGTCGATGACATGCGTCTCCGGAGTACGTCCGGTCGTTCCGCTGTTCTCGGGCACGGCGAATTCCTTCCCTCGCTCGGACGTTTCAACGCCCGGTGGAAGGCCCGCTATTCCTGGGGTGGCTGCTGGGGCGCGTGCGCCCTGCGGACGAGTTCGGCCCATACGTCCTGTACGCGCCGTTCCAGCGCCTCCAGGGGTACGTCGTTGTCGATGACGATGTCCGCGATGGCGAGCCGCTTCTCGCGCGTCGCCTGGGCGGCCATCCGCGCGCGGGCGTCCTCCTCGGTCATGCCGCGCAGCCGTACCAGCCGGTCGAGCTGGGTCTCGGGGCTCGCGTCGACGACGATCACGAGGTCGTAGAGCGCGGCGAGGGCGTTCTCGGCGAGGAGGGGTACGTCGTGGATGACCACGGCGTCGTCGGCGGCCTCGGTTTCGAGCTCCCGGGAGCGGCGGCCCACCAGCGGGTGGACGATCGAGTTGAGGACGGCCAGCCGCTCGGGGTCGGCGAAGACGATGGTGCCCAGCTTGGGGCGGTCGAGGCCGCCGTCCGCACCGAGCACGCCCTCGCCGAAGGCCTCGACGACCGCCGTGAGGCCGGGAGTTCCCGGCGCCACGACCTCGCGCGCGATGCGGTCGGCGTCGATCAGTACGGCGCCGTACCCGACGAGCAGCCGCGACACTTCACTCTTACCGGCACCGATGCCCCCGGTGAGGCCGACCTTCAGCATGGACAGAAGCCTACGGCCTGTCACTGACAGGCCGTCCGGCGACCTTCGACCGGCGACGCGCGACCGGCAACGCGCGACCGCCGACGTGTCCGTCAGGTGTCGCCCTCGCGCTCCGCCAGGAAGCGCTCGAACTCCTGCCCGATTTCGTCCGCCGAGGGGATCTCGACCGGCTCGGCGAGCATGTTGCCGCGGCTCTCGGCGCCCGCGGCGGCGTCGTACTGGTGTTCCAGGCCCTGGACCAGCGCCACCAGTTCCTCGTCGCCCTCCTGGATCTGCCGGTCGATCTCGGTCTGGGTGCGGTGGGCCTCGGTGCGCAGGGCGTGCGCGATGCCCGGCAGGACCAGTCCGGTGCCCGCCGTGATGCCCTCCAGGACGGTCAGGGCCGCGTCCGGGTACGGGGAGCGGGCGATGTAGTGCGGGACGTGCGCGGCGACGCCCAGGACGTCGTGGCCGGCCTCCATGAGGCGGTACTCGACGAGCGCCTCGGCGCTGCCGGGGACCTGTGCCTCGTCGAAGGGGCTGCGGTGGCCCGGGACCAGGTCGGTGCGGTTGCCGTGCGGGGTCAGGCCCACCGGGCGGGTGTGCGGGACGCCCATGGGGATGCCGTGGAAGTTCACCGACAGGCGGACGCCGAGGCGCTCCACGATCTGCTGGACGGCCAGGGCGAAGCGCTCCCACTCCACGTCCGGCTCGGGGCCGGAGAGCAGCAGGAAGGGCGCTCCGGTGGCGTCCTGGACCAGCCGTACGTCGAGGGTGGGCTCCTCGTAGTCGGTCCACCGGTCGCGCTTGAAGGTGAGCAGCGGGCGGCGGGCGCGGTAGTCCACGAGCCGGTCGTGGTCGAATCTGGCCACGACCTGGTGGGGCAGCGTGTCGAGCAGTCGTTCGACGATCTGGTCGCCCGTTTCGCCCGCGTCGATGTATCCGTCGAAGTGGTAGAGCATGACCAGACCGGCCGACTCCTGAGCGAGCGCCATGTCGACGACGGCCAGGCCCTTCGGCTCCCATGCGTACAAACCCTGCGGATCAAGCACTGTGACCGCTCCTCCTCGTGTTCGTACTGCACAACGCCCTCCAGGGCATGGGCATTCCCGCCCATGCCCCTGATCAGGCACCTCTTACGGGCTTTTCATGCGCCGCGCCCCCGTGTCACCAGGAGGGCGCCCACGTCACGAGGACAGCACGCGCGCGTGGAGCGCGGTCACGGCCCTGCGGGCGGAGGAGAACGCGCCGTGCTGCCAGGCGTCGGTGTAGCTGAGCCAGTCGCCGGCGAAGTGAACGCGTCCCGTGGGTTCGGTGAGCGGCTTGTAGCGGATGTCGTCGGGGCCGCCCGGGGTGTCGTGCCACGCGGCCTCCAGGTGGGGCGTCTGACGCCAGTGGTGGGAGAAGGACGACGCTAGTTCGCTGCGGTACTTCTCGCCGTAGATCTTCACGCCCGCGGCCACCGCCCGCGCTTCACGCCCCTTCGGGGAGAGCTTCGCGTACGAGTCCGCGTCGTCGTCGTAGTTGTAGTACCCGATCAGGACGCCCCGCTCACCGTGGAAGCCGTACGAAGGGTGCCAGATGTGGGTGACGTCCTGGTCGGTCTCGGTGATGCCGCCGTAGATCCGGTGGTCGAGTTCCCACCAGCGGGACGTGTACTCCAGGCCGATCTTGGCGGCGGACGACGGGGTGATCGCCTCCAGGGCGGTCTGGACGCCGGTGCCGAGGTTGTGCGGGATCCTGGCGAGGATGTTCGGCGGCAGGGCGCCGACGCAGTAGTCGGCCTCGACCACCTTGGTGCGGCCTCCCTGGGTGTAGGTGACCGAAACGCCACTCCCCTTGTCGGTGATTTTCGAGACGACCGCTCCGGTGCGGATGCGGTGGGCGCCGATCGCCCGGGTCAGCGCCTTCGGTATCTGGTCCATGCCGCCGACCGGCTGGAACATCAACATGGCCTGGTCGAAGCCGAATTCGAAGGAGAAGTAGCGGCCGACACCGCTGGCGAGGACGTCGGAGGCGCTGGGTACGTCGCCGAGCAGCACCCCGGGGGTGCCCGCGGCGGCCGGTACGGTCGTGTATCCGCGCCGCTCACCGCCCGTGTACGTCAGTGTGTCGCCGAGCTCGCCCCAGTCCTTCAGGAACTCGACCAGCCGCTCCTGGTCGGCGGTGGTCAACTCCTTGTCCAGGGCGCCCTTGTCGGTGGCCTTGGCGAGCAACTCCGAGACATGGCCGTAGACATCGGCCTTGGCGGTGCGGTAGCGCTCGGGCCCTGTCATCCCGGCGGACTCGTTGTAGATGTAGGCGTCCGCGTTGACGTTCGTGAACACCTGGATGGGGACGCCGAGTTCACGGCAGTAGTCGAGGGTGACCATCCACTGCGGGATCCGCGCGGGACCGCAGTTCATGTAGTGCCCGTCGGCGAAACGGGCGGTCTGCCGGTTGCCGTAGAGGTCGGTCGTCGTGTCGCCGCCGCGGACGGTGAAGTTGCGGCCCCCGGTACGGTCCCTGGCCTCCAGGACCGTACAGTCGTAGCCGGCCTTGCCCAGTTCGTACGCCGTGGTCAGTCCGGCGATGCCGCCGCCGACGACGACGATCTTGGCGGCGCCGCGTCCGGTGAGCGTGAAGTCGCTCGCGTTCAGGGCGCGGAAGGGCCGCTCCCGCTGGGCGGCCTGCGCGGTGGGGGCGAGCCCGAGGGCCCCCATGGTGGCGAACATCGTGCCCGCGCCACCGGTGAGGCCCACGTTCCGCAGAAAAGCGCGTCGGCTCTGGTTGCTTGCCATGGTCCGGCTCCCCTCTCCGATCATGAATGACCGGGGAAGCGTGCCAACGGCCGGTTACGGCACGGCAGTTGCTGACGTGTCCCGCGCGTTTCTGCAAGCCCGAGGAAACGGCTGAGGGGCCGCACCCCGAAAGGTACGGCCCCTCAGCTCAAGAGCTACTGCTCAGTGGGCGTTCAGCTCTGCCCACCGGCCAGCTTCTCGCGCAGCGCGGCGAGCGCCTCGTCGGAAGCCAGCGCACCGGAGGTGTCCGCACCCTCGGAGGAGTACGAACCGCCACCGCCGGCGGCGGCCGGAGCCGCACCCGGGGTGTCGACACCCTCGGCCGCCGCCTGGGCGTCGGCCTCGCGGGACTTGATGACCTGAGCCTGGTGCTGCTCGAAGCGCTGCTGCGCCTCGGCGTACTGGTTCTCCCAGACCTCGCGCTGGGCCTCGAAGCCTTCCAGCCAGTCGTTGGTCTCGGGGTCGAAGCCCTCGGGGTAGATGTAGTTGCCCTGGTCGTCGTAGGACGCGGCCATGCCGTAGAGCGTCGGGTCGAACTCGACCGAGGCCGGGTCGGCACCGAAGGACTCGTTGGCCTGCTTCAGGGACAGCGAGATCCGGCGACGCTCAAGGTCGATGTCGATGACCTTGACGAAGATCTCGTCGTTGACCTGGACGACCTGCTCCGGGATCTCCACGTGGCGCTCGGCCAGCTCGGAGATGTGCACCAGACCCTCGATGCCCTCGTCCACGCGGACGAACGCACCGAACGGAACCAGCTTCGTGACCTTGCCGGGCACGACCTGGCCGATCTGGTGGGTGCGGGCAAACTGCTGCCACGGGTCTTCCTGGGTCGCCTTCAGCGACAGGGAGACGCGCTCGCGGTCCATGTCGACGTCGAGGACCTCGACGGTGACTTCCTGGCCGACCTCGACAACCTCGGAGGGGTGGTCGATGTGCTTCCAGGACAGCTCGGAGACGTGGACCAGACCGTCGACGCCACCCAGGTCCACGAAGGCACCGAAGTTGACGATCGAGGAGACCACGCCGGAGCGGACCTGACCCTTCTGGAGGGTCGTGAGGAAGGTCTGACGGACCTCGGACTGGGTCTGCTCCAGCCAGGCACGGCGGGACAGGACCACGTTGTTGCGGTTCTTGTCCAGCTCGATGATCTTGGCTTCGAGCTCCTTGCCCACGTAGGGCTGGAGGTCGCGGACGCGACGCATCTCGACCAGGGAGGCCGGCAGGAAGCCACGGAGGCCGATGTCGAGGATGAGACCACCCTTGACGACCTCGATGACGGTACCGGTGACGATGCCGTCCTCTTCCTTGATCTTCTCGATGGTGCCCCAGGCGCGCTCGTACTGGGCGCGCTTCTTCGAGAGGATCAGGCGGCCTTCCTTGTCCTCCTTCTGGAGAACAAGGGCCTCGATCTCGTCGCCGACCTTGACGACCTCGTTCGGGTCGACGTCATGCTTGATCGAGAGCTCGCGGCTCGGGATGACACCTTCGGTCTTGTAACCGATGTCGAGCAGGACCTCGTCCCGGTCGACCTTCACGATGACGCCGTCGACGATGTCGCCGTCGTTGAAGTACTTGATCGTCTCGTCGATCGCGGCGAGGAAGGCTTCCTCGTTACCGATGTCGTTGACCGCTACCTGCGGGGTGGTGGCGGTGGTCTCGGTGCTGCTCGTCATGTGGGAAAGGGCTCCGGTACGGACATTGAAGTCGTAGGTACTGCTCACGCCGGGAGCCTTTTTCGCATCGCTCTGCAGAAGGCCGGACAGCCAAGGAAGCGCCGATCCGGAACACCAGGTGTCCGGTGGCGCCTCGAAAACCGAGGGGACATACATACAGATGCGAGCGCAACCTGCTACGTCTGAGGTGCGCAGGCCCGCAGCGCAACTTGTAGCATACGGGGGCAGCCGGACAGGGTCAATGCGCGAAGGCGCACACCCGGGGCGGATCGCCGCATACCCGGCACAAAACGTGTCCCGCGAGGCCACGCAGGCCTGACACACCCCTTCAGTGACGCCGCCGGGGCAGCCGCACCGTAGAGGTGACGGAAGAGTACGACGAGGGAGCCGATCATCCAAGAGCCCGATGCGTTCGAACCGGAAGCCACCCGGCGTGACGCCGACGTCACCGAGAGTTCCCGCGCCAACCGGGGCTGGTGGGACCGCAACGCGGACGACTACCAGGTCGAACACGGCACCTTCCTCGGCGACGACCGGTTCGTGTGGGGCCCCGAGGGCCTCGACGAAGTGGAGGCCGAACTCCTCGGCCCGCCCGAGGAACTGAAGGGCAAGGACGTCCTGGAGATCGGCGCCGGCGCGGCCCAGTGCTCGCGCTGGCTGACCGCCCAGGGTGCCCGTCCGGTGGCCCTCGACCTCTCGCACCGCCAGCTCCAGCACGCGCTGCGGATCGGCGGATCGTTCCCTCTGGTGTGCGCCGACGCGGGCGCGCTGCCCTTCGCGGACGCATCCTTCGACCTGGCGTGCTCGGCCTACGGGGCGCTGCCGTTCGTCGCCGACCCCGCCCTGGTGCTGCGCGAGGTGCACCGGGTGCTGCGCCCCGGCGGCCGGTTCGTCTTCTCGGCCACGCACCCGATCCGCTGGGCGTTCCCCGACGAGCCGGGCCCCGAGGGACTCACGGTCTCGGCCTCCTACTTCGACCGCACTCCGTACGTCGAGCAGGACGACGACGGCCGCGCGGTCTACGTCGAGCACCACCGCACCCTCGGCGACCGCGTCCGCGACATCGTGGCGTCCGGCCTGCGCCTGGTGGACGTGGTCGAGCCGGAGTGGCCGTCCTGGAACACCGCCGAGTGGGGCGGCTGGTCGCCCCTGCGCGGCAACCTGATCCCGGGCACGGCCATCTACGTCTGCGAACGCGACCGCAACTGACCGAGCCCCGCCGCGAACAAGGGGCACGCGCGCGTAGGGGCCGTTCCGGCGGTCGTACGACACTGGGGGCGTGATCCGCTACGACGCCCTCGACGCGCTGCCCGTCCGCAGTGCCCTGCCCGGACTCGACGCCGCCCTGGACGCGGGCGGCGCCGCGGTGCTCGTCGCGCCGCCCGGCACCGGCAAGACGACGCTGGTACCGCTCGCGCTGGCCGGGCTGCTCGACGAGGGGCGGCCCGTACGGCGCGTGGTCGTCGCCGAGCCGCGGCGGATCGCGGCGCGGGCCGCGGCCCGGCGGATGGCGTGGCTGCTGGGCGAGCGGGTCGGGGAGAGCGTCGGCTACACCGTGCGCGGTGAGCGGATCGTGGGACGGCACGCGCGCGTGGAGGTCGTCACGACCGGAGTGCTGCTCCAACGCCTGCAACGGGACCAGGAGTTGGCGGGCGTCGACGCCGTGGTCCTGGACGAGTGCCACGAGCGGCACCTGGACGCGGACACCGCGGCGGCCTTCCTGGTCGACGTACGGGAGGCGCTGCGGCCCGAGTTGCGGCTGCTCGCGGCGTCCGCGACCACCGACGCGCAGGGCTGGGCCCGGCTGTTGGGGGACGCGCCGGTGGTCGAGGCGGAGGGCGTCGCGTACCCGGTGGGGGTCGTGTGGACGCCTCCGGTACGGCCGGTACGGCCGCCGCACGGGATGCGGGTGGATCCGGCGCTGCTCACCCACGTCGCGTCGGTGGTGCGGCGGGCGCTGTCGGATCGGGACGGGGACGTGCTGTGCTTCCTGCCCGGCGTGGGCGAGATCGCCCGTGTCGCCGGGCAGTTGGGGGACCTCGGGGACATCGAGCTGCTCCAGGTGCACGGGCGGGCACCGGCCGCCGTGCAGGACGCGGTGCTCTCCCCGGGGGCGCGGCGGCGGGTGGTGCTGGCGACGTCCGTGGCGGAGTCCTCGCTGACGGTTCCCGGGGTCCGGGTGGTCGTGGACTCCGGGTTGGCCCGGGAGCCGCGGGTCGATCACGCGCGCGGGCTCAGCGCGTTGACGACCGTACGGGCCTCGCAGGCGGCCGGGCGGCAGCGGGCGGGGCGGGCCGGACGGGAGGCGCCGGGGGTGGTGTACCGGTGCTGGGCGGAGGCCGAGGACGCGCGTCTGCCGCGTTTTCCGGCGCCGGAGATCAAGGTGGCCGACCTGACGGCGTTCGCCCTTCAGGCGGCGTGCTGGGGGGATCCCGGGGCGTCGGGGCTGGCGTTGCTCGACGCGCCTCCTTCCGGGGCCATGGCGGCGGCTCGGGCTGTGCTGGCCGCGGTGGGCGCGGTGGACTCCGCCGGGCGGGCCACGGACCGGGGCGTGCGGCTGGCTCGGCTGGGGTTGCATCCCCGGCTGGGACGGGCGCTGTTGGACACGGGCGCGGCGGGTGCGGAGGTCGTCGCACTACTCAGCGAGGAGGCTCCGCGGGAGTACGGCGACGATCTCGCGTCCGCCGTGCGGCGCGCCCGGCGTGGGGGTGACGCCTATGCCGGGCGGTGGCGTGCGGAGGTCCGGCGGCTGCGGGCCGTGGGGGCGGAGATGTCCGACGAGCCCACCCGTCACAGCGCTCCAGAAGTGAACGGCACGAGCGACGACGCCCTCGCCGGCCTCGTCGCCGCCCTCGCCTACCCCGAGCGGGTCGCCAAGGCCGACGGCGGTTCCTGTCTCCTCGTCTCCGGCACCCGTGCCGAGCTACGCGACGGCAGCCCCCTCCGCGGCGCCCCCTGGATCGCCGTCGCCGCGGCGGACCGGCCCGTCGGCAAGGGGCACGCGCGCGTGCAGCTCGGTGCCGTCGTCGACGAGGACGTCGCCCGGTTCGCGGCGCGGGCGCTGCTCAGCGAGGCGGACGAGGTGCACTGGGCCGACGGTGACGTCGTGGCCCGGCGCGTCGAGCGGCTGGGGGCCGTCGAGTTGGCGGTTCGGCCGCTGAAGGACGCCGACCCCGTGGCCGTACGGGACGCGCTGGTCGACGGGTTGCGGCAGGAGGGGTTCGGGCTGTTGCGGTGGTCGGCCGATGCCCGGCTGCTGCGGCAGCGGCTCGCGTTCCTGTGGCTGCGTGTCGGGGCGCCCTGGCCCGATGTGTCGGACGACGCGCTGCACGCGCGCGTGGACGAGTGGCTGGAGCCCGAGTTGGGGCGGGCCCGGCGGCGGAGCGACCTGGGGCGGATCGAGGCGGGGCAGGCGCTCCAGAGACTGCTGCCGTGGGCCTCCGGGGAGGCCGGGCGGCTCGGTGAGCTGGCGCCGGAGCGGATCGCCGTACCGAGTGGGTCCATGATCCGGATCGACTACGGGAACCCCGAACAGCCCGTGCTCGCCGTGAAGTTGCAGGAGATGTTCGGGCTCCAGGAGTCGCCGGAACTCGCGGGGGTGCCGGTGCTGGTGCATCTGCTGTCTCCGGCCGGGCGGCCCGCCGCCGTGACCGCCGATCTCGCGTCCTTCTGGAAGGACGGGTACCGGGACGTGCGGGCCGAGTTGCGGGGGCGGTATCCGAAGCACCCGTGGCCCGAGGACCCGTCGACCGCCGAGGCCACGCGGTTCACCAACGCGCGGCTCAGGCGGTGACGGGTTCGGGTTCCTGGACCTCGGCGGGGGCAGGGTCTCCGGGACGCCTGCTGCGGGCCTCCAGGTAGAGGGAGAGCGCGAGCAGGAGGATGCCGAGGGTCAGGAAGCCCCAGGGGAGGTAGGAGACCAGCAGCAGGACGAGGGTGCGGTTGGACTTCACCAGGGCGACGGTGTGCTTGATGTAGTCCTCGCGCATCTTCACGTCGCCGGCGAACGCCGTGACCTTCGCGCGACCGCCCAGGAGGGTGCCGCCGCGCAGTTCCTCCTTGTGGATCTCCTCGCCGTAGACCGGTGCCCCGGTGACGGGTTCGACCCAGAACCTGCGGACCGTGGTGTACCAGCGGGTGGTGCCCGTCTTGGCGACGGACTCCGGGGTGATGCCCTTGACCGGCATCGTCTTGGGGAAGGGGACCTTGGTCCAGGGGATGGTCTGCTCGAAGTAGTAGACCTTGACGCCGCGGAAGTCCTGGGTGCCCTTGTAGTGGATGGGGTTGGTGGTGCGGGTCTGCGCGTCGAAGTACTCGTAGTCCCGTTTCTGGGTCAGGAACGGGAACTTGAACTCGATGCCGTCCCGCTTCACCGGGTCGCCGTCGACCATCTCGCCGGTGGCGTGGACGGGCTCCTGGGTGTGCGCGTCGAAGATGTAGCGCTCGGGGATCGAGGAGACCATCTTGCCGTCGGGGCCCTGGACGTAGGACAGGCCGTCCCAGACGACGACGTCCCGGCCCGCGGTCTTGTCGATCTTCTTGGCGGCCTCGACGTTGCCCTTGAGGGTCTGCACGATGGTGACCTTGGGGACCGTCTTGGCCTGCATGGTGCCGTAGTCGAGGAGGGTGGCGTTCTTCGCCTCCAGGACCACGGCCTGGTACTGGTTCGCCGGGATCTTGGCCAGGCGCGGGAAGGCGTACCAGCGCAGCAGCGGGGACAGCGCCGTGAAGAACACGGCGAGGGCGAGCAGGATCAGGCTGGCCTTGCGGCGCATCTCGGCCTCCATCCCGGGCGGTTGAACGCTTGCGCAAAGGCTTGCGTAAACGCTTGCGCAATCGTTTACGGATGCGCGGGCACTGTCGTCAGCAGCGGTTTCGGGGAGGTCTTCCCCATCGGCGAGCCCAACGCGGTGATGGTCAGGATCAGCGCGAAGGCGAGCACCAGTCCGGTCGCGGCGGCGATCAGGGCACGCATGACGGGCCTCCCGGCGGACAGGAACTGATAGGTCGTCAGGTCGGGCACCGTAGCAACGCGCGGGCGAGATGAGAACACGTCGCACACGTATGGGAGGACGACACGGCGAGGGCGCCCGTCCGCCGAAGCGGAGGGGCGCCCTTGTCGCGGGGTGGTGCGGCCGTACTAGGCGCTCGGCGAGGCCGAAGTGCTCGGGTCGGCCGACGTGCTGGGGCTGGGGCTCGGGCTGGGCGAGGAGGTGTCGGTCGCCGCGGCCACGGTCAGTTCGACCGTGAGGGTCGCGCCGCCGGTGGTGGTGATGCGGAGCAGGAAGGTGCCGGTGGTGTCGTCCGCGTACAGCTTCGGCAGCTTCAGGAGGCCATCCGCGTCCGTGGCCAGGCCGGTGAGGGTGCGGACGGTCTTGCCGTCGGCGTCCTTGAAGTAGGGGCCCTTGTCGTTCTCGGTGGCGTCGTCGGCCGCCTTGATGAGGGTCGCGGTGGCCGCGACCTTGCCGGCGACCGCGCCGCCATTGGTGGCCTTCACCTCGACCTGGTCGGCGAACTCGCCGCCCGGGGTGCAGGTCAGCGCGGTGGTGCTGGTGCGCACGAGGGTGTCGGCGACCCGGGGCGTGACGCTCGCCGTGTAGTCGAGGGCGGTGATCGCACGGCCCAGGAGCGTGGCGCGGACGGTGAAGTCACCGGTGGTCTCGCCGGCCTGGAGGGCCGGGGCGACGGCGACACCGGAGGCGTTGGTGGAGACCAGGGCGACCTGCTCGCCGCCCGCGAACGTGGCGTCCGTGGTCCCCACGATCGTGAACCGGATCCTGACCTTGGCGACGCCCTTGCCGGCCGAGTCCTGGGCGCGGGTGCTGATGTTCTTGGTGAACGCGTCGCCCGCCGTGGCGGTGAGCTTCGCCGTGCCCGCGTCCGCCAGCTTGGCCACCGTGTCGGTGGGGGTGGGCGTGGGCGTCGGCGTGGAAGGAGTGCTCGGCGTGGCCGGAGTGGTCGGTTTGGCCGGGGTGCTCGGCGTGGCCGGCGTGGACGGGGTCGACGGCGACTCCGAAGGCGTGGAACCGGCGCTGGAGCCGTCGTCGCTGCGGTTCGAGGGCAGGCTGCCCGTGCCGTCCGGGACCGAGTGGGTGCCCTTGCGGTAGAACTCCAGCCACGACAGGACCGTGTTGAGGTAGTCCGTCGAGTTGTTGTAGCTGAGGATCGCGCTGCGCAGGCCCGCGTCGGTCGACAGGTTCCAGTTGTTGCGGCACAGGTAGTGCCCGGCGGCGAGCGCCGCGTCGTAGACGTTGTTGGGGTCCTTGACCCCGTCGCCGTTGCCGTCGCGGCCCGCCCAGGCCCAGGTGGACGGGATGAACTGCATCGGCCCGACGGCCTGGTCGTACTCGCTGTTGCCGTCGTACTTGCCGTTGTCGGTGTCCCGGATGAGCGCGAAGCCGTTGCCGTCGAGCGCGGGGCCGAGGATCTTGGAGGTCGTGGTGCCGTTCGCGTCGACCTGGCCGCCGCGCGCCTGGCCCGACTCCACCTTGCCGATGGCGGCGAGGAGTTGCCAGGGCAGGTTGCAGCCGGGCTTGGAGCCGGCGAGTTCGGCCTCGGCCTTCTTGTAGGCGTCCAGGACGGTCGCGGGGATGCCCGCCTCGGCCGCGCCCACCGAGACCGGGGTCCCTATGGAGGGCGACTGGCTGGGGCTGGGGAGCGGGCTGCTGAGCGGCGGGAGGTCGGTGTAGTACGGCGAGTCCCCGGTGGCGCTGCGACCGGTGCTCGCGTCGCTTCCTTCGGGCACGGTCCGGCCGGCGGGGAGCGTTCTGTGGTCGCCGGTCGCCGCCGGAGCCTGGGACGCGGACAGTGCCGCGACCGCTGCCGCGGCCACCGCTGTCGTCGCCGCCCCCTTGCGCAGCCGCTTGCCGAAATGCGCCGTCATGGAGTGAACCCCTCCCAGGGACGCGCGAGCGCCCGCCTTCTCTGTTGCCTCTGCGCCTGTTGTGACGGTCGAGCCGCCCCGCAGGTTGCCCTCGTGGTGGTTATCGGATGGTGTGTACTTGTTCTCCGTCTCCGCCCGCCGGCGGGCCCCGCGTGGGGGCCCAGGCGACCCTACGACAACTTGCTTTGCACGGGCACCCGTTGGTGGCCGTTATTCACCACCTGGCCATATGCCGATGACTCCTACGGGGAGCCCTGTTGCCGTTCACTTTGAGTCATGCCGCCGCCGTACTGCCCGCCGTGCGCGGCGACGGCCGGGGGCGCGGCCGGCTGGTACCGGCGGTGCTGGTGGCGGGTTCCTTCGCCCCCGACATGACCTACTACGCGGCGAGCGCGGTCCCCGGGGCGATGGAGTTCGGGAACGTCACGCACTCCTTCCCGGGCGTCCTCACGGTCGACGTCCTCATCACCTGGACGACGGTCGCCCTGTGGCTGCTGCTGCGCGAACCCCTGGTGGCCCTCCTCCCCCGCGCCCGTCGGCCCCGGACGGCGACCCTGCTGCGCTGCGGAACGCCACGCGCGCGTGCCACCCCGTCACTGGCCGCGTGGTGGTACGTCTCGGCGGTCCTCGGCGGCCTGACCCATGTCGTGTGGGACGCGTTCACCCACCATGACCGGTGGGGCGTACGGCTGTTCCCCGTCCTCGACCGCGTGGTGGGCGGCAGACCCCTGTTCTCGGCTCTCCAGTACGGCAGTTCGGCGGTCGGCGCCCTGCTGATCGCCGCGTTCGTGGTGCGTGCGCTACGACGGACTCCGGCCGCCGGGCCCGTGGGGGTGCCGGAGTTGTCGGTACGGGACCGGTGGGCGGCCGGTGCCGTCATCGGCGGCTGCGCGCTGGTGGCGGCGTTGGAACGGGCGTCGCACTGGTGGGCCTACTGGGGTTCGACGGCGACCGCCTGGGACCTGATCCCGACCCTGTGCTTCGGCGCGGGCGCCGGGCTGGTCCTGGGCGTGCTGCTGTACGCCGTGGGCGTCCGTGTGTGGCGCCCGGTGGCCTCCGGGGTGTCCGACGAGGTCAGCGCGGACCGGAGCCGTCCGACGGGGTCGCGATGAACACCGTCATGGTGTGCGCGGCATGTGACCTCGGCAGCCGGGCGAGCACGAGGTCCAGGTAGCCGCGCCCCAGCTCCGCCCACAGCCGCCACACGGGCGTGCCGGTGGGCGTGGTGGCCGGCCCCTGCGGGTGTCTGGCCTGTTCTCGGGGGTCGAGGGCCGTGTCGTCCCGGAACGTGAGGCGGCTCCGAAGCCCCTCGGCCGTGTGCCGGACGGCCATGGCGAGGTCGGCGGGGATGCGGGCGGTGCTTGCGCCGGCGGCGAGGGCCGGGACCGGCCGGCGGGGCGTGACCGGTGCGGCGGCGGCGCCCGCCGCCCGCGCCTGCGTCCGTGCCCGGCCCGACCGGCGATGGAGCATGCGTATACCCATGCCCGCATCCTTACGGTCTCCGGGCGCGGGGGGCGCCTTCGCGGGGGCCACGCGGGTGACGGGGCAGGCCGGGGGTCGGGCGGGGCCTTGCGAGGATCGGGCGGGGGCCCTGCGGGGGCTGTACGGGGCTTTTCTGTCGCCGGGGTGGGGAAGCGCGCGCGGCGGAGAGTCGGCTCCGACCGAGTGGGATGGCTCGACCGGGACAGCCCTCCGCCGCACCGCCGCGGGCTAGTGTGCCGCCGACTCCCAGTCCGGCCCCGCTCCCACCGAGACGTCCAGCGGTGCCCGGAGATGCACCGCGCCCGCCATCTCGTGGCGGACCAGCTCCTCCGTGGCCGCTCGTTCGCCGGGGGCGATCTCCAGGACGATTTCGTCGTGGACCTGGAGGAGCATGCGGGACTTCAGGCCGGCCTCGCGCAGGGCGGTGTCGACCTTGAGCATGGCCATCTTGACGATGTCCGCCGCGGTGCCCTGGATGGGTGCGTTGAGGGCCATCCGCTCGGCGGCCTCACGGCGTTGGCGGTTGTCGCTGTTGAGGTCGGGGAGGTAGCGGCGGCGGCCGAAGAGGGTCGCCGTGTAGCCCGTGGCCCGCGCCTCGTCGACCGCGCGGCGCAGATAGTCCCGTACCCCGCCGAAGCGCTCGAAGTAGGTGTCCATCAGGACCCGTGCCTCGCCCGCGTCGATGTTCAGCTGCTGGGAGAGGCCGAAGGCGGACAGGCCGTAGGCGAGGCCGTACGACATCGCCTTGATCTTGCGGCGCATCTCCGCGTCGACCTTGGAGCCCTCGACGGAGAACACCTGCGAGGCGACCGTGGTGTGCAGGTCCTCGCCCGAGGTGAAGGCCTCCAACAGGCCCTCGTCCTCGGAGAGATGGGCCATCACGCGCAGTTCGATCTGGCTGTAGTCCGCGGTCATGAGGGATTCGAAGCCCTCGCCGACGACGAAGCCCCTGCGGATCGCGCGGCCCTCGTCCGTGCGGACCGGGATGTTCTGGAGGTTCGGGTCGGTGGAGGAGAGACGGCCGGTCGCGGCGACCGTCTGGTTGAACGTGGTGTGGATCCGGCCGTCCGCCGCGACCGTCTTGATCAGGCCCTCGACGGTGACGCGCAGCTTCGCCTGTTCGCGGTGGCGGAGCATGATGACCGGCAGTTCGTTGTCCGTCTGGTTGGCGAGCCAGGCCAGGGCGTCGGCGTCGGTGGTGTAGCCGGTCTTCGTCTTCTTGGTCTTGGGCAGGCCGAGTTCGCCGAAGAGGACTTCCTGGAGCTGCTTGGGCGAGCCGAGGTTGAACTCGTGTCCGGCCGCCGCGTGCGCCTCCTTCACCGCCTGCTGCACGGCTCCGGCGAACATCTGCTCCATGGCTTCGAGGTGCGCCCTGTCGGCCGCGATGCCGTACCGCTCCAGGCGGGCGAGCAGGATCGAGGTGGGCAGCTCCATGTCCCGCAGGAGGTCCGTGGCACCGACCTCCTGGAGGCGCTCCCCGAAGGCGTCCCCCAAGTCGAGGATCGCGCGGGCCTGCACCATCAGGGCGTCCGCCTCGGCGCCGTCCTCCGCGCCGAAGGCCAGCTGGCCGTCGGCGGTGGCGGCGGGGGCCAGCTCGCGGCCGAGGTACTCCAGGGACAGCGCGTCCAGGTCGAAGGAGCGGCGGCCGGGCTTGACCAGGTAGGCGGCGAGCGCGGTGTCCATGGTGATGCCGGCGATGTCCCAGCCGTGCTCGGCGAAGACCCGCATGGCGCCCTTGGCGTTGTGGAACACCTTGGGGCGGTCGACGTCGGCCAGCCAGGCCGCGAACGCGTTCTCGTCGCTCTCGTCCAGCTCGGCCGGGTCGAACCAGGCGGCCGGTCCCCCGGCGGTGGCGAGCGCGACCTCGGTGACCGAGCCGGAGCCGAGGGTCCAGGTGTCGACGGTGGCGACACCGAGGGGTTCCGTGCCGTAGTCGGCGAGCCAGCCGGTGAGTTCACCGGTGGCGAGGACCGAGCCGTCGACCGCCACTCCGCTCTCGGCGGGCGGGGCCGCGTCGGCCTCCTCGCTGCCCGGGTCGACGGCCAGCAGCCGTTCGCGCAGCGAGGGGTTGCGGATCTCCAGGGTGTCGAGGACCATCGCGACGGCCGTGCGGTCGTAGGGGGCGCGCTCCAGGTCGACGACCGTCCTGGGCAGTTCGACGTCCTTGACCATCTCGGTCAGGCGGCGGTTGAGCTTGACGGCGTCCAGGTGGTCGCGGAGGTTCTGGCCGGCCTTGCCCTTGACCTCGTCGACGCGCTCGACCAACTCGGCGAAGGAACCGAACTGGTTGATCCACTTCGCGGCGGTCTTCTCGCCGACGCCGGGGATGCCGGGGAGGTTGTCGGACGGGTCGCCGCGCAGGGCGGCGAAGTCGGGGTACTGGGCGGGCGTCAACCCGTACTTCTCGACAACCTTCTCCGGAGTGAACCGGGTCAGCTCGGAGACGCCCTTCGTCGGGTAGAGCACCGTGGTGTGCTCGGACACCAGCTGGAAGGAGTCGCGGTCGCCGGTGACGATCAGGACGTCGAAGCCCTCGGCCTCGGCCTGGGTGGCGAGCGTGGCGATGACGTCGTCGGCCTCGAAGCCGTCGACCGCGAACCGGGAGACGTGCATCGCGTCGAGCAGCTCGCCGATCAGCTCGACCTGGCCCTTGAACTCGTCCGGGGTCTTGGAGCGGTTCGCCTTGTACTCCGTGAACTCCTCGGAGCGCCAGGTCTTGCGGGACACGTCGAAGGCCACCGCGAAGTGCGTGGGCGCCTCGTCACGCAGGGTGTTGGCCAGCATCGACGCGAAGCCGTAGATCGCGTTCGTCGGCTGGCCCGTCGCGGTCGTGAAGTTCTCCGCGGGCAGCGCGAAGAACGCGCGGTAGGCCAGTGAGTGCCCGTCCATCAGCATCAGCCGTGGACGGTCTCCGCCGGAGGTCTTGTCGGTCTTCTTCGATGCTGTCTCTGCCACGACCCCGATCCTGCCACGCCCCACTGACAGTCGGGGTCACGGCCGCCGCGACGGCGTGCGGAGAAGCCGTGCGGAGATGCCGTGCGGGGAAGTCGTGCAGGGAAGTCGTGCGGGGACGGCCTCGGACGTTGTCGGTACGCGGCTTCGGGCGTTGTCGGTACACGGCCTCGGACGTTGTCGGTCCTCCGTGCGAGGATCGGACATGTAGTGCACACGTGCCAGCGAAGGAGGGCCCGCGATGGCCACGAAGCCGCCCCAGGGTGATCCGGTCCAGGACGCGCCGCAGGTCACCGAGCCGAAGCATGCCGCGGCCGGACTGCCGGCGATCGGGCACACGCTGCGCATCGCCCAGCAGCAGATGGGCGTGAAGCGCACCGCGCTGACACTGCTGCGGGTCAATCAGAAGGACGGCTTCGACTGTCCGGGCTGCGCCTGGCCGGAGCCGGACCACCGGCACACGGCGGAGTTCTGCGAGAACGGCGCGAAGGCGGTCGCGGAGGAGGCCACCCTGCGCCGGGTGACCCCCGAGTTCTTCGCCGCGCATCCGGTGGCCGACCTCGCGACGCGCAGCGGCTACTGGCTGGGCCAGCAGGGTCGGCTCACGCACCCCATGTACCTCCCCGAAGGGGCCGAGCACTACGAACCGGTCACCTGGGAGCGGGCGTTCGACATCGTCGCCGAGGAGATCGCCGCCCTCGGCTCGCCGGACGAGGCGCTGTTCTACACCTCGGGCCGCACCAGCAACGAGGCGGCGTTCCTGTACCAGTTGTTCGCGCGGGAGCTCGGCACCAACAATCTGCCGGACTGCTCGAACATGTGCCACGAGTCGTCGGGTTCCGCGCTGAACGAGACGATCGGCATCGGCAAGGGCAGCGTCCTGCTGGAGGACCTCTACCGGGCCGACCTGATCATCGTGGCCGGCCAGAACCCGGGCACCAACCACCCGCGCATGCTGTCCGCGCTGGAGAAGGCCAAGGCCAACGGCGCGAAGATCATCAGCGTCAACCCGCTGCCCGAGGCGGGCCTGGAGAAGTTCAAGAACCCGCAGACCCCGCAGGGCATGCTCAAGGGCGCCGCCCTGACCGACCTGTTCCTCCAGATCCGCATCGGCGGCGACCAGGCCCTCTTCCGCCTCCTGAACAAGCTCATCCTGGAGACGGAGGGCGCGGTCGACCAGGGTTTCGTCGACGAACACACCCACGGCTACGAGGAGTTCGCGAAGGCCGCGCGCGCGGCCGACTGGGACGAGACGCTGCTCGCGACCGGCCTGACCCGCGCGGAGATCGAGCGGACCCTGGAGATGGCGCTCGCCTCCGAACGCACCATCGTGTGCTGGGCGATGGGCCTCACCCAGCACAAGCACTCCGTGCCGACCATCCGCGAGGTCGTCAACTTCCTTCTGCTGCGCGGCAACATCGGCCGCCCGGGCGCGGGCGTGTGCCCGGTGCGCGGCCACAGCAACGTGCAGGGCGACCGCACCATGGGCATCTTCGAGCGCCCGGCGCCCGCCTTCCTGGACGCCCTGGAGAAGGAGTTCGGCTTCGCCCCGCCGCGCGAGCACGGCTACGACGTGGTCGCCGCGATCCGCGCGCTGCGCGACGGCGAGGCGAAGGTGTTCTTCGCGATGGGCGGCAACTTCGTGTCCGCCTCCCCCGACACCGAGGTCACCGAGGCGGCCATGCGGCGCGCCAAGCTCACCGTGCATGTGTCGACGAAGCTGAACCGCTCGCACGTGGTCACCGGCGCGCGCGCCCTGATCCTGCCCACCCTGGGCCGCACCGAGCGCGATCTCCAGGGCGGCGGCGAGCAGTTCGTGACCGTCGAGGACTCCATGGGCATGGTGCACGCCTCGCGCGGCCGGCTGGAGCCCGCGAGCGCCCACCTGTTGTCCGAGCCGGCCATCGTGTGCCGTCTCGCCCGCCGTGTCCTGGGCGCCGAATCCCGCACGCCCTGGGAGGAGTTCGAGAAGGACTACGCGACGATCCGCGACCGGATAGCGCGCGTGATACCAGGCTTCACCGACTTCAACACTCGCGTGGCCCGCCCTGGCGGCTTCGCCCTCCCGCACGCCCCGCGCGACGAACGCCGCTTCCCGACCGCCACCGGCAAGGCCAACTTCACCGCCGCGCCCGTCGAATACCCCGAACTCCCCGAAGGGCGCCTGCTGTTGCAGACGCTGCGCTCGCACGACCAGTACAACACCACGATCTACGGCCTCGACGACCGCTACCGGGGCATCAAGAACGGGCGCCGGGTCGTCATGGTCCACCCCGACGACGCCGCCCGGCTGGGGATAGCCGACGGCTCGTACGTCGACCTGGTCGGCGAGTGGAAGGACGGCGTGGAGCGGCGGGCGCCCGGCTTCCGGGTGGTGCACTACCCGACCGCGCGGGGCTGCGCCGCCGCCTACTACCCCGAGACCAACGTCCTCGTCCCGCTGGACGCCACCGCCGACACCAGCAACACCCCGGCCAGCAAGTCCGTCGTCGTACGTCTGGAACAATCGGCGACCGACTGAGCGTTTGCTCAGCCGACCGTCAGATCCAACCAGCCAGGCGAAGACGAACGGAGTCCGGTCCCATGGGCGAGCAGCAGCGAACGAGGTTCCCGCAGGACGTCATCGACGAGTACTCGGCGCTCGGCGTCGACCTGGTCGCCCTGTTCTCGGCGGGCCACCTCGGCACGCGCATGGGCGTGGACGTCGTGGAGGCGTCCGCGGAGCGCGTCGTCGGCACCATGCCGGTCGAGGGCAACACCCAGCCCTACGGCCTGCTGCACGGCGGCGCGTCCGCCGTACTCGCCGAGACCCTCGGCTCCCTGGGGGCCATGCTGCACGGCGGCAGTTCGAAGATCGCCGTGGGCGTCGACCTGAACTGCACCCACCACCGCGGCGTCCGCTCCGGCCTGGTCACCGGCGTGGCCACACCCGTGCACCGGGGCCGCTCGACGGCGACGTACGAGATCGTGATCAGTGACGAGGAGGGGCGGCGGGTGTGCAGCGCGCGGCTGACCTGTCTGCTGCGGGACGTGAAGCCGGGGGACGGAATCCCCGCGGGCACCGCGAGCTGATCCCACCGCCCCATCGGCCCACCGACCCGTCGGTCTGTCGGGGGCGGCGGTGGGCCGGACCCCGTCTTCCGCACCCCCGTCCGCTCGCCTACCGTTTTCCCATGAGGCTGTCGGCATGAGCGGTATCGGGCCCGTCGAATCCGTCGACTCGCCGGAGACGCACGGGAGTTACGAAGTCATCGGCGGCGATCCGCCCCATCTGACGGACCGTTGGCACAGCCTGTCGCCGCGTGCCCGCAGAGCCGTGCTCGCGGCGGGCTCGGTCCTCGCCCTGGGGGTCGGAGCGCTCCTCCTGCAACCCGTCCACTCCCTCGGGCACAGCGACCCGCGGCCCCCCACACCCTGGCCCGCGAACGTCACCTCCTGGCGCTACGTCGGGCTGGCCCAGACCATCGACTCCCCCACCACGACCGGCTTCTTCCGCTTCGCCGTGTCCGTCGAGCGCGGACCCGCCGTCACCCTGCGCGTCACCGGCGCCGCCTTCGACGGACTCACCGCCCAGGCCGTCCCGGAACCGTCCTTCACCGTGCACACCGGAGCGACCCGCCGCATCACCGTGGAGATATCCGTTTCCGACTGTTCGGGACTGCCCCTGAATGCGGACCTCGCCTTTCTGGACGTAACGCTCCGTAACACGCGCGCAATACAACGCCACAGTTTCATCTTCGGCGCCACCTACTCCAAGGACCTTTCCCAGCTCCTGCACAGGGCTTGCGGCACGACAAACGCCAGGCCAGGCCCACGGCCAAGCGGAAGTGCAGGTTCTCAAAATGTGGACCGCGGCTGAATTCCGCCAAACCGGCCGAGACCCACCTTCCGCGAAGCCCGCCAACCGGCACGTCATAACAAGAAAGTCACAAGCCAGCGCACGACGATGCCCATGCCCACAGACCGGGCTTAGAGTCACGGCCAGTCACCGCTCCATCGGGAGTTCGGTACCAGCGCAGCACCCTCCGCCCCACCCGGGCGACTGTGCCTGCGGAAAGGACAGATTGTGCGACAGCGTTCTCTGGTGATTCTTACCTCCGTACTCACCACCGGAGCTCTGACCCTGACCGCCTGCGGTTCCCGGGACAGCGGCAGTAAGAGTGACAGTGGGTCCACCACCCTGACGATCGGCGTCGACGCTCCCCTGTCCGGTGAGAACTCCACCACCGGCCTCGGCATCCAGTACGGCGTCCAGATCGCCGTCGACGACGCCAACAAGAACAACTGGGTCCCCGGCGTCAAATTCAAGGTCAAGGCCCTGGACGACAAGGCGCAGCCCGCCACCGGCCAGTCCAACGCCACCGCCTTCACCGGCGACAGCAACGTTGTCGGCGCCGTCGGCCCGCTGAACTCCGGCGTCGCCCAGTCGATGCAGCAGGTGTTCGCCTCCGCCAACATGGTCGAGATCTCCCCCTCGAACACCAACCCGGCCCTGACCCAGGGCAAGGACTGGGCGACCACCAAGACGCGGCCCTACAAGACGTACTTCCGCACCGCCACCACCGACGCCCTCCAGGGTGCGTTCGCCGCCGACTACGCGTACAACGGCCTCAAGAAGAAGAAGGCCTTCGTCGTCGACGACAAGCAGACCTACGGCGCCGGCCTGGCCGGGATCTTCAACAGCGCCTTCAAGAAGCTCGGCGGCTCCATCGCGGGCACCGACCACGTCAACACCGGTGACACCGACTTCAGCACTCTCGTCACCAAGATCAAGAACTCCGGCGCCGACCTGCTCTACTACGGCGGCCAGTACGACGAGTCGGAGAAGATCACCAAGCAGCTCAAGGGCGCCGGCGTCAAGATCCCGCTGTTCGGCGGTGACGGCATGTTCGCCACCACCTACATCCAGACCGCCGGCAAGGCCGCGGAGGGCGACCTCGCCACCTCCGTCGGTGTCCCCGCCGACACCCTGCCCGCCGCCAAGCAGTTCATCGCGACCTACAAGGCCAAGGGCTACAAGGGTGACTACGGCGCCTACGGTGCCTACGCCTACGACGCCGCCACCGCCATCATCAAGGCCGTGAAGGCCGTCAAGGACGCCAACAGCGACAAGCTGCCCGCCAGCAACGACCTCCGCTCCAAGGTCGTCGACGCCGTCCAGAAGTCCGACTTCGAGGGCATCTCCGGCAAGGTCGCGTTCGACGAGTACGGCGACACCACCAACAAGCAGCTCACCGTCTACCAGGTCACCAACGGCGCCTGGAAGGCCGTGAAGACCGGCACGTTCAACGGCAGCTGACCTCACCAGCTCCAGCATCACCGCACCACGGGCCGCGCGGGAGGAGGATCCCGACCGCGCGGCCCGTTGTCACACCCCCCCACCCCCAGGCACGCGATCTGTGCACACGACCACCAGCGACATGGAGGCCATGCGGTGAACACCCTGCCGCAGCAGCTGGCCAACGGGCTGCTCCTAGGCTCGATGTACGGGCTGATCGCCATCGGCTACACGATGGTGTACGGCATCGTCCAGCTCATCAACTTCGCGCACGGCGAGATCTTCATGACCGGGGCCTTCGGCGCCCTCACGGTCTACGCCTACATCCTGCCCGACGGCACCGCGATGGTGGTCGCCGTACCACTCATGCTGATCGGCGGCGGAATCGTCTCCGTCCTCGTCGCAGTGGGGGCAGAACGATTCGCCTACCGCCCCCTGCGGCAAGCACCACGACTGGCCCCCCTCATCACCGCCATCGGCCTGTCCCTCTCCCTCCAGGAACTCGTCCGGAACTTCTACCCGGGCGCCGACAAGGCCCGCTCCTTCCCCAGCCTCGACGGCAACCACGACATCGGCTCCGTCACCATCTCGGACGCCGACATCTTCCTGGTCATCGCCGCCGTGGTCTGCATGTCCGGCCTCGCCTGGTTCGTGCGCAAGAGCCGCACCGGCCGCGCCATGCAGGCCACCGCCCAGGACCCGGACACCGCGCAGCTCATGGGCATCGACACCAACCGCATCATCGTCATAGCCTTCGCCATCGGCGGGTTCTTCGCCGCGGTCGCCGCCGTCTCCTACGGCCTCAAGTACGGCAACATCGACTACCGCATGGGCTTCCTGATGGGCCTCAAGGCCTTCACCGCGGCCGTCATGGGCGGCATCGGAAACATCTACGGCGCCATGCTCGGCGGAGTCGTCCTCGGCGTCGCCGAGACCCTCGCCTCCGCCTACATCAGCCACATCCCCGGCATGGAACAGCTCGGCGGCTCCAGCTGGGCCAACGTCTGGGCCTTCTGTCTCCTCATCCTCGTACTGCTGTTCAGGCCACAGGGTCTGCTCGGCGAACGCGTCGCGGACAGGGCGTGATCACATGACCGAGACGACCGAGACCCCCGAGACGCCCGCCGCCACCACGGAACAGCGCGGCCTGATCCCGCTGCCTCTCGCGGCGGCCCGCGCCCTCCTCCTCGTCGGCGGCATCGCCACCACCGCCTCCACGTTCCTCGCCTGGACCTGGACCTCCGACTTCCCCGGCGACCTCACCGTCAACGGCTACCCCGGCGGCCTCCAGATCCTCAGCCTCGTCGCAGGCCTCATCACCGCCCTCTTCGCCCTCGCCACCTACGGCGTCCGCGGACTCGGCTGGCTGCTGCCCGCCCGCAACAACGCACCCGTCGTCCTGACCGCCCTCGGCGGCTTCGCCGTCACCTGGTACACGGTCATCGCGATCGCCGCCGAACTCGGCGGCATCGCCAACTGGGAACCCGGCACCTACATCGCCGCCGTCGCCTCCCTGCTCCCCGTCATCGGCGCCCTCGCCCTCCCGCAGGACGCCACCGACACCACCAAGGACGCGCTCAAGGCGTACATCGCCAAGGCCGACCGCATCCCCGCCCCCCAGGCCACCGCACCCTGGATCCAGCGACTGACCATCACGATCGTCGCTGCCCTCGCCCTCACCGTCTTCGCCTACGGCATCGACGCCGAGGACGAACTCTTCGTCGGCTTCCTCATCGTGGTCGTCTTCACCGCCTGGGCGCTGCACACCGCCGGCCTCTTCGACCGGTTCAGCCACCTCACCGCCACCAACCGCAGCTTCGCCCTCGCCATGGGCTTCGTCGCGGCCATCGCCTTCCCGTTCACGCAGACGAACGACCACTACGCCAACCTCGGCGTGAACATCCTGATCTTCGGCACCGTCGCCCTCGGCCTCAACATCGTCGTCGGCCTCGCCGGACTCCTCGACCTCGGCTACGTCGCCTTCCTCGGCGTCGGCGCCTACACCGCCGCCCTGGTCTCCGGCTCCGAGTTCTCCAAGTTCTCCGGCGTCCAGTTCCCCTTCTGGGCCGCCGCCCTCACCGGCGCCGCCGCCAGCCTGGTCTTCGGCGTCCTCATCGGCGCCCCCACCCTGCGCCTGCGCGGCGACTACCTCGCCATCGTGACCCTCGGCTTCGGAGAGATCTTCCGCATCGCCGTCAACAACATGGACGGCGTCTCCGGCCCCGACATCACCAACGGCCCCAACGGCATCCCGTCCATCCCCGACCTGTCGTTCTTCGGCTTCAACTTCGGGGACAACCACGACATCGCCGGATTCACCATCGGCCGCTTCGCCAACTACTACCTGCTGATGGTCCTGATCATGGCGCTCGTGGTCACGATCTACCGCCGCGCCTCCGACTCCCGCATCGGCCGCTCCTGGATCGCCATCCGCGAGGACGAGACCGCCGCCACCGCCATGGGCATCAACGGCTTCCGCGTCAAGCTCATCGCCTTCGCCCTCGGCGCCACCCTCGCCGGCCTCGCCGGCACGGTCAGCGCCCACGTCACCTACAGCGTGGTGCCCAACCCGTACCAGTTCGCCGGAGCGGCCCCGCCCAACTCCGCGTTCCTCCTGGCCGCCGTCGTCCTCGGCGGCATGGGCACCGTCTCCGGACCCTTCCTCGGCGCCGCCCTGCTCTACCTGCTCCCGGAGAAGCTCGTCGCCCTCCAGGACAAGTCGCTCCTCGCCTTCGGCATCGCGCTCATCCTGCTGATGCGCTTCCGCCCCGAAGGCATCATCCCCAACCGGCGACGCCAGCTCGAATTCCACGAGACCGGCCAACTCGACGTACCGGACACCACGACCCTGACCGACGAACCGGCCATCACCAAGGCAGGGGCGTAGAGAGCCATGACCACACCCGTACTCGAAGCCCGTGACGTCACCATGCGCTTCGGCGGCCTCACCGCCGTCCGATCCGTCGACTTCACCGTCAACAGCGGCGAGATCGTAGGTCTCATCGGCCCCAACGGCGCCGGCAAGACCACCTTCTTCAACTGCCTCACCGGCCTCTACGTCCCCACCGAGGGCACCGTCTCCTACCAGGGCACGGTCCTGCCCCCGAAGCCCCACCTGGTCACCAAGGCCGGCATCGCCCGCACCTTCCAGAACATCCGCCTGTTCGCCAACATGACGGTCCTGGAGAACGTCCTCGTCGGCCGCCACACCCGCACCAAGGAAGGCCTCTGGTCGGCCCTCCTGCGCGGCCCCGGCTTCAAGAAGGCCGAGAAGGCCAGCGAAGAACGCGCCATGGAACTCCTGGAGTTCATCGGCCTCGCCCACAAGCGCGACCACCTCGCCCGCAACCTCCCCTACGGCGAACAGCGCAAGCTGGAGATCGCGCGGGCGCTCGCGTCCGAACCCGGCCTCCTCCTGCTCGACGAGCCGACGGCCGGCATGAACCCCCAAGAGACGCGGGCCACCGAGGAGTTGGTCTTCGCCATCCGCGACAAGGGCATCGCCGTCCTCGTCATCGAGCACGACATGCGCTTCATCTTCAACCTCTGCGACCGCGTCGCCGTCCTCGTCCAGGGCGAGAAACTCGTCGAAGGCACCTCCGACGTCGTCCAGGCCGACGAACGCGTCGTCGCCGCCTACCTCGGCGAACCCTTCGAAGGCACCCCCGACGGCACCCCCGAGGACACCCAGCCCGCGGCGGAACCGGAGAGCACCACCAGCACCACCAGCGCCGAGGGAGAAGCCCAGTGACCGCACTGCTAGAGGTCGAGGACCTCAGGGTCTCCTACGGCAAGATCGAAGCCGTCAAGGGCATCTCCTTCAGCGTCGAGGCCGGCCAGGTCGTCACCCTCATCGGCACCAACGGCGCCGGGAAGACGACCACCCTGCGCACCCTTTCGGGCCTCCTCCAGCCCTCCGGCGGCACGATCACCTTCGACGGCAAACCGCTGAAGAACGTCCCCGCCCACAAGATCGTCTCCCTCGGGCTGGCCCACTCCCCCGAAGGCCGGCACATCTTCCCCCGCCTCACCATCGCGGAGAACCTCCAACTCGGCGCCTTCCTCCGCAAGGACAAGGACGGCATCGAGAAGGACATCCAGCGCGCCTACGACCTCTTCCCGATCCTGGGAGAGCGCCAGAAGCAGGCCGCAGGCACCCTCTCCGGCGGCGAACAGCAGATGCTGGCGATGGGCCGCGCCCTGATGTCCCAGCCGAAGCTGCTCATGCTCGACGAACCCTCCATGGGCCTCTCGCCGATCATGATGCAGAAGATCATGGCGACGATCGTCGAACTGAAGGCATCGGGCACGACCATCCTCCTGGTCGAACAGAACGCCCAGGCGGCCCTGTCCCTCGCCGACCAGGGCCATGTCATGGAGGTCGGCAACATCGTCCTCTCCGGCACCGGCGAGGACCTCCTGCACGACGAGTCGGTACGGAAGGCGTACCTCGGCGAGGACTAGCCCCGCACCGTCCGTCTCCTACGGCGACGAGGCCCGCGCCCCCAGCTCAGGGGACGCGGGCCTCGTCGCCGTCACAGCCTCGGACGTCGTCAGCCCTTCGACGACTTCTTCTCGTCCGCGTCCTGGATGACCGCCTCGGCGACCTGCTGCATCGACATCCGACGGTCCATCGACGTCTTCTGGATCCACCGGAACGCGGCCGGCTCGCTCAGCCCGTACTCCGTCTGAAGGATCGACTTCGCCCGGTCGACCAGCTTGCGGGTCTCCAGCCGCAGCGTGAGGTCGGCGACCTCCTGCTCCAGCTGCTTCAGCTCGGTGAAGCGCGAGACGGCCATCTCGATCGCCGGTACGACGTCACTCTTGCTGAACGGCTTCACCAGGTACGCCATCGCACCGGCGTCCCGGGCCCGCTCGACGAGGTCGCGCTGCGAGAAGGCGGTGAGCATCAGTACGGGCGCGATGCCCTCCTCGGCGATCTTCTCGGCCGCGGAGATACCGTCCAGCTTGGGCATCTTCACATCGAGGATCACGAGGTCGGGCTTGTGCTCACGGGCCAGCTCGACGGCCTGCTCACCGTCACCGGCCTCGCCGACGACGGTGTACCCCTCTTCTTCGAGCATCTCTTTGAGATCGAGCCGAATCAGGGCCTCGTCCTCGGCGATGACGACACGGGTCGTCAGCGGAGGCACGTGCGACTTGTCGTCGTCGGGCGCGTCCACGGGCTGGGGCGACTCGGGGGCGGTCACGGGGGCTCCTCGTTCAGGGCACGGGGGTGGTGCTGACAAGAGCCTACCTAGCTGCACCTCGCTGCGGTGACCCGGTACACTCCTCTGGGGTTGGCCAGCCGGGTTGGCGGAATGGCAGACGCTGATGTCTCAAACACATCTGTCCGAAAGGACGTGCGGGTTCGACTCCCGCACCCGGCACCTCTGAAGCGGAGGATCACGTTCGCGTGATCCTCCGCTTTTTGCTGCGCCCGATGCCGGTCAGTCACACAGAGTGTTCGCATGAACTTTCACGGCACTGAGGTTCGACAACAGGCGCAGACGCTGCTGCGCGACGGCGTGGGGAACGCGGAAGTGGCACGCCGGCTCAACATCCCACTCGGCACCATCGGCTACTGGAAGCACCTGGATCGCGCGGAACGCGGCGAATGCCCGGGAAAGCACGACCCGAAGTGCCCACGCTGCGACGGCCGAGACCTTGACCGCGCGGCATATGGCTACCTGCTCGGCCTCTACCTCGGTGATGGTCACATCAGTCAGTACTCGGAGCACCGCGTACCCAGTCTCATGATCACGTGCGACGAGTCATGGCCGGGGCTCATGGACCACTGCGAAGAAGCCATGCACGCCGTCTTCCCCGACAACTCCGTATGCCGGGTCCGCAAGGTCGGCTGCCGCAACGTGAAGGTCTACTCGAAGCACCTGCACTGCCTCTTCCCCCAACACGGCCCCGGCAGGAAACACGAGCGCCCGATCGTCCTCGAACCCTGGCAACAGGAAATCGTCGACGCCCACCCCTGGGAATTCGTCCGCGGCCTCATCCACTCCGACGGGTGCCGCTTCACCAACTGGACCACTCGCCGCGTCGCAGGTGAACTCAAGCGCTACGAATACCCTCGGTACTTCTTCACCAACGTCTCCGACGACATTCGGCAGCTCTACACCGACACGCTCGACAAGCTCGGCGTCGATTGGACGCACTGCATCCGCAACGGCAACCCGTACAACATCTCCGTCGCCCGCCGCGCCTCAGTCGCCCTCATGGACACCCACGTGGGCCCCAAGTACTAATCCCCCGGCGTTATTTGGGGCTGTCGTCCTCGCCCACATGGTGGACCCGGACCAGGTTCGTCGAGCCGGCGACCCCGGGCGGTGAGCCCGCCGTGATGACGACGGTGTCGCCCTTCTGGCAGCGGCCGTACTTGAGGAGGAGTTCGTCGACCTGGTCGACCATCGCGTCCGTCGAGTCGACGTGCGGGCCGAGGATCGTCTCGACGCCCCAGGTGAGGGTGAGTTGGGCGCGGGTGGCCGGGTCGGGGGTGAAGGCCATGACCGGGATGGGGGACCGGTAGCGGGACAACCGCCGTACCGTGTCGCCGGATTGGGTGAAGGCGACCAGGAACTTCGCGCCGAGGAAGTCGCCCATCTCGGCGGCGGCCCGGGCCACCGCGCCGCCCTGGGTGCGGGGCTTGTTGCGTTCGGTCAGCGGGGGCAGGCCCTTGGCGAGGATGTCCTCCTCGGCCGCTTCGACGATGCGGGCCATGGTGGTGACGGTGGCGATGGGGTACTTGCCGACGCTGGTCTCGCCGGACAGCATCACCGCGTCCGTGCCGTCGATGACGGCGTTGGCCACATCCGAGGCCTCGGCCCTGGTCGGGCGGGAGTTCTCGATCATCGAGTCGAGCATCTGGGTGGCGACGATGACCGGCTTGGCGTTGCGCTTGGCGAGTTTGATCGCGCGCTTCTGGACGATCGGGACCTGTTCCAGGGGCATTTCGACGCCGAGGTCGCCGCGGGCGACCATGATGCCGTCGAAGGCGGCGACGATGTCCTCGATGGCCTCGACCGCCTGCGGCTTCTCGACCTTGGCGATGACGGGGAGGCGGTGGCCCTCCTCGTCCATGATGCGGTGGACGTCGTCGATGTCCTTGCCGCTGCGGACGAAGGACAGCGCGATGACGTCGAAGCCGGCCCGCAGCGCCCAGCGCAGGTCGTCCTCGTCCTTGTCGGAGAGGGCGGGGACGGAGACGGCGACTCCGGGGAGGTTGAGGCCCTTGTGGTCGGAGACCATGCCGCCTTCGACGACCTTGGTGTGGACGCGGGGGCCGTCGACGGAGGTGACTTCGAGGCAGACCTTGCCGTCGTCGACGAGGACGCGTTCGCCGGGCGTGACGTCGGTGGCGAGGCCCGTGTAGGTGGTGCCGCAGGACTGGCGGTCGCCCTCGGCGCCTTCTTCGACGGTGATGGTGAAGGTGTCTCCGCGTTCAAGGAGTACGGGGCCTTCGGCAAATCGGCCGAGTCGAATCTTCGGGCCTTGAAGGTCGGCGAGCATTCCGATGCTGCGGCCGGTTTCCTCGGCGGCCTTGCGGACGCGCTGGAAGCGTTCCTCGTGTTCGGCGTGGGTGCCGTGGCTGAGGTTGAAGCGGGCTACGTCCATTCCGGCTTCGACCAGGGCTTTGATCTGGTCGTACGAGTCGGTGGCGGGGCCCAAAGTACAGACGATTTTCGCTCGGCGCATAGTCCGAGCCTAGGCCTTACCGACGGGTAGGGAATTCGTCGCGCATGACTACTCAACAACCTTTGGGTGAAGCCTTGTTGACAAGGCTTGAATGTGCGGCGGGGTGCTCCAATGAGCGTTCGAATAGTCGAAAGAAGCGCATTGAATCGGGGCTGCGGTCACAGGCTGGGGGGCCTCATCGTGAAGCGCGCGTTGACCTGGGCGTAGACGTGCTGCCGCTGGGGTTCCAGGTCCAGGGGTGCGGCGGCGGTGGCGTCGGCGTCGGCCGCCCCGAGGGACATGGAGCGCATACGGCGCTGGGGGGCGCCGTAGGTCTCGGCGTGTTCGGCGCCGATGTCGGCGAGTTCGACGAGCGCGGCGAGAGTGGTGCCGAGTGCCTCGGCGTATTCGCGGGCGCGTTGGACGGCTTCGCGGACGGCTTGCTGGCGGGCCTGGCGGTGGACGGGCGAGTCGGGGCGCAGGGCCCACCAGGGGCCGTCGACGCGGGTGAGTTCGAGGTCGGCGAGGCGGGTGGTGAGTTCGCCGAGGGTGGTGAAGTCGGCGAGTTCGGCGGTGATGTGGACGCTGCCGTGGTAGCGGTGGACGCGTTCGCCGCGACCGTGCCTGGTGAGTTCGGGGGTGATGGAGAAGCCGCCGGTTTCGAGGTGTTCGACGGCGTCGCCGTAGCTTTTGACGAGGTCGAGGACGGTGGTGTTGCGGCGGGTGAGGTCGTCGAGGGCGGCACGGCGGTCGCTGCCGCGGGCGGCGACGGTGATGCCGATGCGGGCGATCTCGGGGTCGACTTCGAGGTGGGCTTCGCCGCGGACGGCGATGCGGGGGGCGTCGGGGGTGCCGTAGGGGACGGCGGGTTGCTGGTCGTCCGTGCCGGGGGTGGTCATACGTCCCACTCTGTCAGCCGGGCCGCCTGCTGGTCATCAGATCGAAACCTGCGGAGCCTGTCGCTTGCGGTAAGAAGCGAGTAAGAATCTACGCGCGTTGTTGACCGTTTCCCGAGGAGATCCAGACATGCCCTTGAACCGCCGGAAGTTCCTGAAGAAGTCCGCCGTGACGGGTGCGGGGGTGGCGCTGGCCGGTGCGGCGGCGGCTCCGGCGGCGCAGGCCGCGGAGAAGAAGAAGCCGGGGCGGCGGCCGAAGCGGTACTCGCTGACCGTGCTGGGCACGACCGACCTCCACGGGCATGTCTTCAACTGGGACTACTTCAAGGACGCGGAGTACTCCGACGCCAAGGGCAACGCGATGGGTCTGGCGCGGGTCTCGACGCTGGTGGAGCAGATCCGCAAGGAGAAGGGGCGGCACAACACGCTGCTGCTGGACGCGGGCGACACGATCCAGGGCACCCCGCTGACGTACTACTTCGCGAAGGTGGACCCGATCACCGCCAAGGGCGGGCCGGTGCACCCGATGGCGCAGGCGATGAACGCGATCGGCTACGACGCGGCGGCGCTGGGCAACCACGAGTTCAACTACGGCATCGAGACGCTGCGGAAGTTCGAGGACCAGTGCCGTTTCCCGCTGCTCGGCGCGAACGCGCTGGACGCGAAGACGCAGCGGCCCGCGTTCCCGCCGTACTTCATGAAGGAGTTCCGGGTGCCGGGGGCGCCGCCGGTGAAGGTGGCGGTGCTGGGGCTGACGAATCCGGGGATCGCGATCTGGGACAAGGCGTATGTGCAGGGGAAGTTGACGTTCCCGGGGCTGGAGGAGCAGGCGGCGAAGTGGGTGCCGAAGCTGCGGTCGATGGGGGCGGACGTCGTCGTGGTGTCGGCGCACTCGGGGTCCTCGGGGACGTCGTCGTACGGTGACCAGCTGCCGTATGTGGAGAACTCGGCGGCGCTGGTCGCGCAGCAGGTGCCCGGGATCGACGCGATCCTCGTCGGGCACGCGCATGTGGAGATCCCGGAGTTGAAGGTCACGAACACGGCGACGGGGAAGACGGTCGTGCTGTCCGAACCGCTGTGCTACGCCGAGCGGTTGAGCGTGTTCGACTTCGACCTCGTCTTCGAGAAGGGTCGTTGGACCGTCGAGTCGGTGGCGGCCTCGCTGCGGGACGCGAAGACGGTCGCGGACGATCCGAAGATCACGCGGCTGCTGAAGGACGAGCACGCGCTGGTCGTGGAGTACGTCAACCAGGTGGTCGGCACGGCGACGGCGACGCTGACGACGGTGGAGGCGCGGTACAAGGACGCCCCGATCATCGATCTGATCACCAAGGTCCAGGAGGACGTGGTGAAGGCCGCGTTGGCGGGGACGGCGTACGCGTCGCTGCCGGTGATCGCGCAGGCGTCGCCGTTCTCGCGGACCTCGGAGATCCCGGCGGGCGAGGTGACGATCCGGGATCTGTCGGGGCTGTACGTCTACGACAACACGCTGGTCGCGAAGGTGCTGACGGGCGCTCAGGTGCGGGCGTACCTGGAGTACTCGGCGGAGTACTTCGTGCAGACGGCCGCCGACGCGGCTGTCGACACGGAGAAGTTGACGAACGCGGGTGGCCGTCCGGACTACAACTACGACTACGTGTCGGGTTTCTCGTACGAGATCGACATCGCGCAGCCGGCCGGGGCGCGGATCAAGAACCTGACGTACGAGGGTGCGGCGCTCGACGACGCGCGGCAGTTCGTGCTGGCGGTGAACAACTACCGGGCGAACGGCGGCGGCGCGTTCCCGCATGTGGCGTCGGCGACCGAGGTGTGGTCGGAGTCGACGGAGATCCGGACGCGGATCGCGGAGTGGGTGACCGCGAAGGGTGTGCTGGACCCGGCCGACTTCGCCTCGGTGGACTGGAAGTTGACGCGGAACGGAACGCCGGTGTTCTAGGGGTGTCCCTTCCTAGCGTCCCTCGACGAGCGGGGTGAGGGTGCGGGTCTGCCGGGCCGCGGGGATCTGCGGGCGGGTTTCGAGTCCGAAGGTCGTGAAGGCCGTTCGGCCCGGCAGCGGGTAAGGCTCCTTGCCGGTCAGGGAGTTGAGGATGGTGGCGCTGCGCCAGGCGGCGAGGCCGAGGTCGGGGGCGCCGACTCCGTGGGTGTGGAGTTCGGCGTTCTGGACGTAGACGTGGCAGCCGGCGCCGGTGACGGAGGGGTCGAGGACGAGTCTGAACTCCTCGTCGACGCGCGGGCGTTCGGCGCTGTCGCGGCGCAGGTAGGGGTCGAGTCCGGCGAGGATGCGGCCGAGGGGGCGTTCGCGGTAGCCGGTGGCGAGGACGACGGCGTCGGTGGTGAGGCGGGAGCGGGTGTTCTGCTGGATGTGTTCGAGGTGCAGTTCGACCTTGGTGGTCGCGATGCGGCCCGCGGTACGGACGCGGACACCCGGGGTGAGGACGGTGTCGGGCCAACCGCCGTGCAGGGTACGGCGGTAGAGCTCGTCGTGGATGGCGGCGATGGTGTCGGCGTCGATGCCTTTGTGGAGCTGCCACTGCGCGGTGACGAGGCGGTCGCGGACGGGTTCGGCGAGGGCGTGGAAGTAGCGGGTGTAGTCGGGGGTGAAGTGCTCCAGGCCGAGCTTGGAGTACTCCATGGGGGCGAAGGCCTCGCTGCGGCCGATCCAGTGGAGTTTCTCGTGTCCGGCGGGCCGGTTGCGGAGCAGGTCGAGGAAGACCTCGGCGCCGCTCTGTCCGGAGCCGATGACGGTGATGTGCTCGGCGGCGAGGAAGGCCTCGCGGTGGGCGAGGTAGTCGGCGGCGTGGATGACGGGGACGCCGGGGGCGTCGACGAGGGGTTTGAGCGGGTCCGGGACGTAGGGGGCGGTGCCGATGCCGAGGACGATGTTCTTGGTGTAGGTGCGGCCCAGGGCTTCGGCTTCGCCGTCGCTGTCGAGCTGGGTGAAGTCGACCTCGAAGACGTCGCGTTCGGGGTTGAAGCGGACGGCGTCGACCTGGTGGCCGAAGTGGAGTCCGGGGAGGCTGTCGGCCACCCAGCGGCAGTAGGCGTCGTACTCGGCGCGCTGGATGTGGAAGCGCTCGGCGAAGTAGAAGGGGAAGAGGCGGTCGCGGTCCTTGAGGTAGTTGAGGAAGGACCAGGGGCTGCCGGGGTCGGCGAGGGTCACCAGGTCGGCCAGGAACGGGACTTGGACCGTCGCGCCGTCGATGAGCAGGCCCGGGTGCCAGTCGAAGCCGGGGCGCTGTTCGTAGAAGGCGGTGTCGAGTTCGGTGAGCGGGTGGGCGAGGGCGGCCAGGGAGAGGTTGCAGGGGCCGATGCCGATGCCGACCAGGTCGCGGGGTGGATCGGGTTCGTGGCGTGGGGGGTTGGGGGTCTGGGGGTGACCGGTCGGGGGGTGGTTCATCGGGGGGTGTGTCCTTCCACCAGTTTCAGGAGGGCGGCCAGGTCGTCGGGCCGGGTGTGGGGGTTGAGGAGGGTGGCCTTGAGCCAGAGCCGGCCGTCGAGGGCGGCCCGGCCGAGGACGGCGCGTCCGTCGTGGAGGAGTTGGCGGCGTACGGCGGCGACGGCTTCGTCGGTGGCTTCGGCGGGCCGGAACAGGACGGTGCTGATGACGGGTGGGTCGTAGAGCTCGAAGCCGGGGTGGTTGTGGACCATGGCGGCGAACTCCCTTGCGCGGGCGCAGACTTGGTCGACGAGGGTGCCGAGTCCGGTGCGGCCGAGGGTTTTCAGGGTGACGGCGAGTTTGAGGACGTCGGGGCGTCGGGTGGTGCGCAGCGAGCGCCCGAGGAGGTCGGGGAGGCCGGCTTCGGTGTCGTCGTCGGCGTTGAGGTAGTCGGCGCGCTGGGTGAGGGCGGCGAGGTCGCGGGGGTGGCGTACGGCGAGGAGGCCGGCGGCGACGGGCTGCCAGCCGAGTTTGTGCAGGTCGAGGGTGACGGTGTGGGCGCGGTCGAGGCCGGCGAGTTTGTCGCGGTGGCGGTCGCTGAAGACGAGGCTTCCGCCGTAGGCCGCGTCGATGTGCAGGCGGGCGCCGTGGGCGGCGCAGAGGCCGGCGATCTCGGGGAGCGGGTCGATGAGTCCGGCGTCGGTGGTGCCCGCGGTGGCGGCGACGAGGACGGAGCCGCGCGGGCCGGGGAGCGCGGTGAGGGCTTCGTCGAGGGCGGCGGGGTCGAGAGTGCCGGCGGGGGCGGGGACGACGACGGGGTCGGGCAGTCCGAGGAGCCAGGCGGCGCGGGGCAGCGAGTGGTGGGCGTTGGAGCCGCAGATCAACTGGACGGCGGAGCCGTGGGCTTCGCGGGCGAGCAGCAGGGCGAGCTGGTTGGCCTCGGTGCCGCCGCTGGTGACGAGGGCGTCGGCGAGGCCGATCTGGTGGGCGAGGGTGCGGGTGACGAGGGCTTCGAGGGCGGAGGCGGCGGGGGCCTGGTCCCAGGAGTCGAGGGAGGGGTTCAGCGCGCTGACGGCGAGGTCGGCGGCGGTGGCCACGGCGAGCGGCGGGCAGTGCAGATGGGCCGCGCAGAGCGGGTCGGCGGGGTCGGCGGCGCCTTCGGCGAGGGCGTGCACGAGGGTGCGCAGGGCGGTCGGGTCGCCGTCTTCGGGGAGTATGTCCCCCACGGCGTCCCGGAGGCGGGCGGCGACCGCGTCGGGGCCGCCCGCGGGGAAGGGTCCGCCGCGCGCCCGCCGTCCGGTGCCCAGGGCGTCGAGGACGGTGTCGAGCAACGGCCGTAGGGCGTCGGGGCCTTCGGCGCCTGAGGCGAGGGGCGCGTTGCTCATGGGCTGTCCTCCGGGGCGCGGGGCGGGGTGAGTTCCAGCTTGGACTCAGGTGGGTCGGCGCGCCCGGGAAGTACAACGATCAGAACCCGAAAGTGTTGTGTGCACGCGGGCGGCGGGTCACCGGAAGTCGTCCGCGTGGTCCCGCGCCCAAGCGGCGAACGGGCGGCCTACGTTGCCGGTGGCGCCGATCGCCGCGATCACGGGGAGTCCTCCCGGGCCGACCGTCCTCGGCGGCATCGAGCCCGGGAAGGACGGTCGGCCCGCCGCGTCGTCGGCAGGAAGGAGGTGGGCCGGTGGTGGCCCGGTGGTGGCGCAGGTCCGGGGGCCTACGCCTGGCGGACCTTCAACGCCCGTGCCAGGTCGTCGAGTTGGTCGACGAGCTTGCGGCGCAGGGACGGGATGGGGTCGGCGGTGCGCAGGCATTCCTCGCCGAGGCGGAGGGTCTCGGGGTCCACGGCGTGGGTGGGGAAGGCCCAGCGGCCGGCGGCGTCGGCCATGGCGGGGCCCCGGCGGGCGGCGAGGGCGACGGCGTCCTGGTAGAAGCGCGGCACGTACTCCCGTACGAGATCGGCCTGTTCGGGCTGCCAGAAGCCCTGGGCGGTGGCGGTGAAGAGGTAGTTGGAGAGGTTGTCGTCGGTGAACATCGCCTCCCAGGCCGTGCGCTTGGCCTCGGGGTCGGGGAGGGCGGCGCGGCAGCGGGCGGCGCCCTCCTGGCCGGTGGCGGAGGGGTCGCGCTCCGACTCGGCGGTGATCGCGGTCTCGTCGACGGCGCCGAGGACGGCGAGGCGGCTCAGGACGCGCCAGCGCAGCTCGGGGTCGAGCTCGGGGCCGCCGGGGACGGTGCCTTCGGCGAGCCAGGCGGCGATGGTGTCGGGGTGGGCGGCGACGTCGATGAGGTGGCGTACGGCGATGAGGCGCAGGCCGGGGTTGGAGCCGTCCTCGGTGCGGCGCAGCAGGTCGCGGCAGAGGGCGGTGAGGGTGGCGAGGGCGACCGGGCGGGCCTCGGGGGTGAGGTAGCGGTCGGTGACCTGGGCGGAGGCGAAGGCGAGGACGCCCTGGACGAGGGCGAGGTCGGTCTCGTGCGGGAGGTGGGCGCGGGCGGCGTCCAGGTAGGCGGAGGGCGGGAGTTGGCCGTCGCGGACGGCGTCCCGCAGCGCGTTCCACACGACCGCGCGGGTGAGGGGTTCGGGGAGACCGGCCAGGCCGGTGCGGACGGCTTCGGCGGAGTCGGGGTCGAAGCGGACCTTGGCGTAGGTGAGGTCGCCGTCGTTGAGGAGGAGCAGGGCGGGGCGCTTGCCCAGCGGCTGGGGTTCGCTCTGCGGGATGTCGAGGTCGATGCGTTCGCGCAGGACGAGTCGGCCGGTGTCGCCGAGGTCCGGGTCGTAGAGGCCGACGGCGATGCGGTGGGGGCGGCTGCCGGCGCGGTCGACGGTGAGGGTGTGGGTGCCGTCGTCGGCGCGGGTGACGGTGGGGGTGAGGGTGTCGACGCCGGTGGTGCGCAGCCAGGCGTCGGCCCAGGCGTGGACGTCGCGTTCGGTGCCGGAGGCCAGGGAGTCGATGAAGTCGGCGAGGGTGGCGTTGGCGAACTTGTGGCGGGCGAAGTGGGTGTTGATGCCGGCGAGGAAGTCCTTCTCGCCGAGCCAGGCCACCAGTTGCCGCAGCGCGGAGGCGCCCTTGGCGTAGGAGATGCCGTCGAAGTTGAGGAGGGCGGAGGCGGTGTCGTCAACGTTCTCGGGGGCGACGGGGTGGGTGGAGGGGCGCTGGTCGGCGTCGTAGCCCCAGGCCTTGCGGACGACGCCGAAGTCGGTCCAGGTGTCGGTGAAGCGGGTGGCTTCGGTGAGGGTCTGGTAGCCCATGTACTCGGCGAAGGACTCGTTCAGCCAGATGTCGTCCCACCACTGGAGGGTGACGAGGTCGCCGAACCACATGTGGGCCATCTCGTGGGCGATGACCATGCCGCGGGTCTGGCGCTCGGTGTCGGTGACGGCGGAGCGGTAGACGAACTCGTCGCGGAAGGTGACCAGTCCGGGGTTCTCCATGGCGCCGGCGTTGAACTCGGGGACGAAGGCCTGGTCGTAGGAGTCGAAGGGGTAGGGCTCCTCGAACTTCTCGTGGTAGCGGTCGTAGCACTGGCGGGTGATGTCGAGGATCTCCTCGGCGTCCGCGTCGAGGTGGGGGGCGAGGGAGCGGCGGCAGTGGATGCCGAAGGGCAGTCCGCGGTGTTCGGTGCGCACGGAGTGCCAGGGGCCGGCGGCGACGGCGACGAGGTAGGTGGAGATCCGGGGGGTGGTGGCGGCCTGCCAGCGGCCTTCGCCGAGGTGTTCGGTGATGCCGTTGGCGAGGACGGTCCAGCCTTCGGGGGCGGTCACGGTGAGGTCGAAGACGGCCTTGAGGTCGGGCTGGTCGAAGGCGGCGAAGACGCGCTGGACGTCGTCCATGAAGAGCTGGGTGTAGAGGTAGGTCTCGCCGTCGGTGGGGTCCGTGAAGCGGTGCATGCCCTCGCCGGTGCGGGAGTAGCGCATGCGGGCGTCGACGCGCAGTTCGTGCTCGCCTGCGGTGAGGGCGGGCAGCGGGAGCCGGTTCTCGACGAGGTGCTCGGGGTCGAGGGGGTGGCCGTCGAGGGTGACGGAGCGCAACTCGGCGGGCTTGAGTTCGACGAAGGTGTCCGCGTCGGCACGAGCGGTGAACGCGATGACGGTGCGGGAGTCGAAGGTGTCTTCGCCCGTGGTCAGATCGAGTTCGATCGTGTAGCGGTGGACGTCGAGGAGCCTGGCACGGGTCTGCGCTTCGTCGCGCGTCAGTACGGACATGGTGGACATGCTGCCTGATGGCACTGACATGGCACAGGGGAGGTCCGTTACGCGGCCTATGTCCGGTCGAGTGCGGGGGTGAGGGTCGAGTCGGGGGCAGGGTCGGGGTTCGGGTCCGGTGGATCCTTGAGGAGGGCGCGCAGTTCGCGGATCTCCTGTTCCAGGGCCAGGTGGCGCTGGTGGGCGTCGTAGAGGTAGCGGATCTTGGTGCGCAGGGTCCAGGGGTCGACGGGTTTGGTGATGAGGTCGGCGACGCCGAGGGAGAAGGCGGCGGCGGTCAGTTCGGGGTCGAGGCCGAAGCCGGTGAGGAGGACCACGGGGATGTACTGGGTCTGTTCGAGGCGGCGCAGATAGCGGACCACGTCCAGGCCGCTGACGCCGGGCATGCGCACATCGAGCAGGAGCAGGCCGACCGGGCCGCGGAGCACCTGCTTGAGCGCCTCGTCGCCACTGGTGGCCCGGGCGAGCCGGTGACCCAGCGGCGCGAGGGCGCTCTCCAGCGCGTACAGCGTGTCCTCATGGTCGTCGACGATGAGGATCCTGGCATCCGACGGCATGACCCGAGGTCCCTCCCGCGTGGGACGACCAGCTTATGGCGCAGGTGCTGACGGGGTGTGCCCGTCGGCTGACGAGGAGTGCACATGCAGGCGCACAGCGCAGCATCGCCCCGAACGGACCCCGCTGTCACGCCCCCTACGGGTCCGCGGGGGTCAGTTCGCCGTGGGTGAACCGCCGTTCACGGTGTCCTCCGCGATGCGCTCGTGGTGCCGGATCACCTCGGCGATGATGAAGTTGAGGAACTTCTCAGCGAACGCCGGGTCCAGCTTGGCGCTTTCGGCCAGGGTGCGCAGCCGCTCGATCTGGCGGGCCTCGCGGGCCGGGTCGGCGGGCGGCAGCCGGTGGGTGGCCTTGAGGAAGCCGACCTGCTGGGTGGCCTTGAAGCGTTCGGCGAGCATGTGGACGACGGCCGCGTCGATGTTGTCGATGCTGTCGCGCAGCCTGGTCAGTTCCTCGCGCACGGCGGGGTCGACGTCACCGGTCGCGTTGTTGCTGGTGGTCATGGGCGACCACCCTACGGGGCGGGCGCCCGCCCGATCATCCGGCCTCCGTGGCGTGCGCCCACCCGATCGTCGGCGGATCGGCCGGATCGGGCACCTGGTCGCTCCAGCCGCCGGGGACGGTACGGCCCTGCTGGGCGCGGAAGCGGACCGGGGGCGTGCCGACGCGGCGGGTGAACAGGCGGGAGAAGTAGGCGGGGTCGTCGTAGCCGACCCGGCGGGCGACGGCGGCGACGGGCAGTTCGGTGGCGGCGAGGAGTTCCTTCGCGCGCCCCAGGCGGATGCCCAGGAGGTAGTCCTTGGGGCTGCATCCGGCGCCCCTGCGGACGGCGGTGCGCAGGGCGGCGGGGGTCATGCCGTGCCGGGCCGCGTGGTCGGCGACGGTCAGCGGGAGGCAGGCGTCGCGGGCCAGGGCCTGGAGGACCGGGTCGCCGTCCGGGGCGAGGTCGGCGCGGGCCCGGCGCAGGGCCACCAGCAGCTCGTGGACGGCAGCGCCCGTCTCCACCTCCAGGAGGGGGTTCCCGCGCCGCGCGGCACGGGCCATGCGCCCGATGACCGCGCGGGGTCCGCTCGCGTCCGAGAGGGCCACCACGGGCCGCTCCGGCTCGATGTAGCCGAGTTCGGTGTACGTCGCCGTCGCGGGCCCGGTGAAGTCGACGAAGCCCTCGTCCCAGCCGGTGCCGGGGTCGGGCGCGTAGTGGTGGGGCACTCCGGGGGTGAGCCACAGCAGCGCGGGCGCGGTGACGGTCGTACGGCGTCCGTCCGGGGTGAGGTACCAGCCGCCGCCCGCGCTGATCACCACGGCCACGTGGTGGTCGAGGGTGCGGGGGCCGACCGTGGGCAGTTCGCCGTACTGGAGGCCGACGCCGAGGCAGGCGAGGCCGAGGCGGTGGTGGGCGGGCGTGGGCGTGAAGAACCGCATCCAGGTGTGGTACACCGGCGCCCCCTCACGCATTGCCCGGTCTGCTGCGTCCAAGTAGAGGCGATCTTTGTCCATGGACGTGATCGCCGCCAAGAGGGGAGAGTCGGGGCATGAGCGAGTTCACCGTGGGCGACAGGGACTTTCTGCTGGACGGGCGGCCGGTGCGGCTGCTGTCCGGGGCGCTGCACTACTTCCGCGTGCACGAGGCGCAGTGGGGGCACCGGCTGGCGATGCTGCGGGCGATGGGCCTCAACTGCGTGGAGACGTACGTCCCGTGGAACCTGCACGAGCCGGCGCCGGGCGACTTCCGGGACGTGGAGGCGCTGGGCAGGTTCCTGGACGCGGCCCGGGAGGCGGGCCTGTGGGCGATCGTGCGCCCGGGGCCGTACATCTGCGCCGAGTGGGAGAACGGCGGGCTCCCGCACTGGCTGACGGGCGAGCTGGGGCCACGCGCGCGTACCCGTGACGCACGCTTCATGGAGCACCTGGAGCGCTGGTTCGGCCGGCTGCTGACCGAGGTGGTGCCCCGCCAGCTCGACCGCGGCGGCCCGGTGATCATGGTGCAGGTCGAGAACGAGTACGGCAGCTACGGCTCCGACACGGCCTATCTGCGGCAGGTGGAGGCGCTGTTGCGCGACCAGGGGGTCACGGCCGCGCTGTGCACCTCGGACGGGCCCGAGGACCACATGCTGGGCGGCGGCTCCCTTCCCGGTGTCCTGGCGACGGTGAATTTCGGGTCCCACGCGCGCGTGGCCTTCGAGACGCTGCGTGCCTTCCGCGCGGAGGGGCCGCTGATGTGCATGGAGTTCTGGTGCGGCTGGTTCGACCACTGGGGCGGCGAGCACGTCGTCCGTGCCGCCGAGGACGCGGCCTCGGCGCTGCGCGAGATCCTGGAGTGCGGCGCCTCCGTCAACGTCTACATGGCTCACGGCGGCACCAACTTCGCCGGCTGGGCGGGCGCCAACCGGGGCGGCGGCGCGCTGCACGAGGGCCCGTTGGAGCCCGATGTGACGTCCTACGACTACGACGCCCCGATCGACGAGTACGGCCGCCCCACGGAGAAGTTCTGGCGCCTGCGCGAGGTGTTCGCCGAGTACGCCGACACCCCGCCGCCCGAAGTGCCGCCCGCGCCGCCGGTGTTGGGCCGTGCGGGCGAGGTGGTCCTGACCGGCTGGGCGTCCCTCGCCGACGTGCTGGAGGCACGCGGCGGCCCGGAGCACACGGACCCGGTCCCGCCCACCTTCGAGGAACTGGACGTCGACCGGGGTCTCGTCCGCTACGCGGTGACCGTGCCGGGACCGCGCGCCCCGTATCCGCTCACCGCGCGGGGGCTGCGGGACCTGGCGGTGGTGTACGTCGACGGGGAGCGCGCCGGGATCCTCACGGAGGGCGACGAGCAGCTCAAGGAGCCCGTCGCCGGGCACGCGCGCGTGGAGCTGTGGGTGGAGTCCCTGGGGCGGGCCAACTACGGACCCCGGCTCGGGGAGCCGAAGGGCGTCACCGGGGGCCTGCTGCACGAGCGCCAGTACCTGCACGACGTACGCGCGCGTGGCCTGCGGCTGGACGCGCTCGACGCGCCGGAGGACATCGACGGGTTGCCGCTGGGGGCGCTGCCCCCGGGTGACTCCCCCGGCCTGTACCGGGGCACCGTCGAGGTGCGGGGCGCCGGCGACGCCGTACTCGAACTGCCGGGCTGGACGCGGGGGTTCGTGTGGGTCAACGGGTTCAACCTGGGACGCTACTGGTCGGCCGGACCGCAACGGGAGCTGTACGTCCCCGGGCCCGTGCTGCGGGAAGGCGTGAACGACGTGTGGGTGCTGGAGCTCCAGGAGCGGGCGGCGGACACGTCGGCCCTACTGCTGCGGGCGGTGTGAGCGCCTAGAGTGGAGAACAGGTCGGGGGGCGTCTTTGGGGGTTGTGGACGTGGCGGACGACGGACCGGTCGAGCACGGGTACCCGCACCTGGACACGGTGCGGGACTCCATCACCGCGCTCTACAAGCGCCTGTCCTACGACACCGTCCAGATGTTCGCGACCAGTGTGGCCCCCGTCGACGTGGCGTTCTGCGACACGGACGACCTGCATCTGGGGGCGCAGCGGGTGGCCCGGGAGATGGTGCGGCACTACCGGCTCCCGGATGCCCGGCTGATCGTCGGCTTCCGGGAGATGACGCACGCGGCGAACGTCGAACTCACCGCCGGGCCCGAGTACTTCGTGGAGCTGAACGACCGGTTCCGCACCCATCGCCGGGACATCGGCGCGGCGCTCGCGCACGAGGTGATGCACGTCTATCTGCACCGCCTGGACCTGTCGTTCCCCGGCACCCGGGAGAACGAGATCCTCACGGACACGGCGGCGACGTATCTGGGGGCGGGGTGGCTGCTGCTGGACGCGTACCGGGAGGACTCGGCGTCCTCGCAGAAGCTCGGGTATCTCACGCCGGAGGAGTTCGGGTACGTGCTCGCCAAGCGGGCGCTGGTCTTCGGTGAGGACCCCTCGGTGTGGTTCACGAGTCCGCAGGCCTACACGGCGTACGTCAAGGGCATGGAGCAGGCCCGGCGGGACGAGCAGCAGCCTCCGCTGACGGCGGCGGGGTGGGCGGGGCGGCGGCGCTACGCCCACGACCGGCGGCACGGGCCCGGCGACCGGAAAGGGGTGCCGTACGCCTTCAGCGGGGACGGGCACGGGAGTCTGCGGGTGTCGTTCCCGTGCCCCACCTGTCATCAGCGGATCAGGGTGCCGGTGCGGGGACGGGTACGGGCCCGGTGCTCCTTGTGCCGGACGGTGCTGGAGTGCGACACCTAGGCCTGCGACACCTGGGCCTGCGACGCCCAGGCCTGCACCATCCAGGCCTGCGACCCCCAAGCCGGTGCACCGCCCCGGGGGTCGGCCCCCGGACCCGGCCCGTGCGCGCTACGCCCCGTACACCGCCCCCGGAACCTCCGCCTCCGCCAGCAGTTTCAGCACCGTCTCCCCCGCCTCCCCCGCACTCCACCGCGCGCCCTTGTCCGCGCTCGGGCCCGCCCGCCAGCCCTCCATCACGGTGATGCGCCCGCCCTCCGTCTCGAAGACCCGGCCCGTGACCCCGGCGCTCGCGGCCGAGCCCAGCCACACCACCAAGGGTGAGACGTTCTCGGGGGCCATCGCGTCGAAACCGGAGTCGGGGGCCGTCATCGTCTCGGCGAAGGTGTGTTCCGTCATGCGGGTGCGGGCCGCGGGGGCTATCGCGTTGACCTGGACGCCGTAGCGGGCGAGTTCGGCCGCCGCGACGAGGGTGAGGCCGACGATGCCGGCCTTGGCGGCGCTGTAGTTGCCCTGGCCGACCGAGCCCAACAGGCCCGCTCCGCTGCTGGTGTTGATGATCCGGGCGGTGGGGGTACGGCCCGCCTTGGACTCGGCGCGCCAGTGTGCGGCGGCGTGTTTCAGGGGCAGGAAGTGGCCTTTGAGGTGGACGCGCAGCACCGCGTCCCAGTCGTCCTCGTCGAGGTTGACGAGCATGCGGTCGCGCAGGTAACCGGCGTTGTTGACCAGGGTGTCGAGCCGGCCGTAGGTCTCCAGGGCGGTCGTGACCAGGGACGCGGCGCCGGGGCCGGTGGCGATGTCGGCGCCGTGGGCCACCGCTTCGCCGCCCGCCGCGCGGATCTCCGCGACGACCTGTGCGGCGGGGCTGTCGGGGTCCGGGGTGCCGTCGAGGCCGACGCCGAGGTCGTTGACGACGACCCTGGCGCCCTCGGCGGCGAAGGCGAGGGCGTGGGCGCGGCCCAGGCCCCGGCCCGCGCCGGTGACGACGACGACCCGGCCGTCGCAGAGAGCACTCATGTCTCATGTCTCCTTTCGTGCCGCCTTGTTGGCGGTCGCCGCGTCCAGGAAGGCCGGTCGTTCCCCGCCCCCGTGGAGCAGGAGGCTCGCGCCGCTGACGTAGGCGGCGGCGGGGGAGGCGAGGAAGAGAGCCGCCGCGCCCACGTCGGCCGGGTCGGCGAGGCGGCCGAGCGGAACCGTGCGGGAGACGGCCGCGACGGCGTCCTCGCCGCCGTAGTGCAGGTGGGACGACTCGGTGTGGACCATGCCGACGACGAGGGTGTTGACGCGGATGTCCGGCGCCCACTCCACCGCCATCGAGCGGGCCAGGTTCTCCAGTCCGGCCTTGGCCGCCCCGTACGCCGCCGAGCCGGGCGAGGGGCGGCTGCCGCTGACGCTGCCGATCATCACGACCGAGCCCTTGGTCCGCCTGAGGTGTTCGTAGGCGGCGAGGGAGGCGGTGAGCGGGGCGAGGAGGTTCAACTCGATGATCCGCGCGTGCCGTTCGGCCTCCGCCTCGACGAGGGGGCGGTAGGGCGCGCCGCCCGCGTTGTTGACGAGGACGTCGAGTCGGGGCAGGGCGGCGAAGAACTCCCGTACGGCGTCCGGGTCCCGGAGGTCCAGGGGCCTGAACTCCGTTCCCTCGACAGGCTGTTCGGGGGGTCTGCGCGCGCAGGTCAGCACCTCGGCACCGGCGTTGGCGAAGGCCCGCGCGATACCGGCGCCGACGCCCCGGGTGCCCCCGGTGACGAGGACGGTTCGCCCGGCCGGCCACCGCTCGTGCGAGTTGTCCACAGGGCCTCCCGCTCTGAATCCCCGGCTGCTAGCTTCGAGGCATCGCACCTAACAAATGTTTGGTGGAAAGGTAGCTGATGCGTCCATGGGTGTCTCCACCTCCTCCGTGAAAAAGGGGCCCGAGAAAGACGGTGTCGTGGTCGTCACGGTCGACCACCCGCCGGTGAACGCGCTGCCGGTGGACGGCTGGTTCGCGCTGGCCGACGCCGTGCGCGCGGCGGGCCGCGACCCCGCCGTGCGCTGTGTGGTGCTGGCGGCCGAGGGGCGGGGCTTCAGCGCGGGCGTGGACATCAAGGAGATACAGGCGCGCGGGCAGTCGGCCCTGGTCGGGGTGAACCGCGGCTGTTTCGAGGCCTTCGCCGCGGTGTACGAGTGCGAGGTGCCCGTGGTGGCGGCCGTGCAGGGCTTCTGTCTGGGCGGGGGCATCGGGCTGGTGGGGAACGCGGACGCGATCGTGGCGAGCGAGGACGCCACCTTCGGGCTGCCCGAGCTGGACCGGGGCGCGCTCGGTGCGGCCACGCATCTGGCCCGGCTGGTCCCCCAGCATCTGATGCGTGCCCTGTACTACACCTCGCGCACCGCGACGGCGGCCGAGCTGCACGCGCACGGCTCGGTCTGGCGGGTCGTACCGCGCGCCGGACTGCTGCCCGCCGCACTGGAGTTGGCGGCCGAGATAGCCGCCAAGGACGGCGAGCTGATCCGGCTCGCCAAGTCCGCGATCAACGGCATCGACCCCGTCGACGTCCGCCGCAGCTACCGCTTCGAGCAGGGCTTCACCTTCGAGGCGAACGTCAGCGGGGTGGCCGACCGGGTCCGTGACACCTTCGGGAAGGAGGGTGCCGAACGTGGCTGACAAGACGATGACCGCCGACGAGGTCGTCTCCCGGCTGACGAGCGGCATGACCCTGGGCATCGGCGGCTGGGGCTCCCGGCGCAAGCCGATGTCACTGGTCAGAGCGCTGCTGCGGAGCGACATCGGCGATCTCACCCTGGTCTCCTACGGCGGCCCGGACGTCGGGATGCTGGTGGCGGCCGGCCGGGTCCGCAGACTGGTGGCGCCCTTCGTCACCCTCGACTCCATTCCGCTGGAACCGCACTACCGGGCGGGGCGCGAGCGCGGGGAGTTCGAGCTGACCGAGGTCGACGAGGGCATGTTCATGTGGGGCCTGCGCGCGGCGGCGAACCGGCTGCCGTTCCTGCCGGTGCGCGCGGGTGTCGGCTCGGACGTCATGCGGGTCAACCCCGGCCTGCGGACGGTCACTTCGCCCTACGACGACGGCGAGACGTTCGTGGCGATGCCCGCGCTGCGCCTGGACGCGGCCCTCGTGCACGTCAACCGGGCCGACCGGCTGGGCAACGGGCAGTATCTGGGCCCGGACCCCTACTTCGACGACCTGTTCTGCGAGGCGGCGGACGCGGCCTACGTCTCCTGCGAACGGATCGTGGACACGGCCGAGTTGACGAAGGAGGCGGCACCCCAGTCCCTGCTCGTCAAGCGGCTGAACGTGACGGGGGTCGTCGAGGCGCCCGGCGGCGCGCACTTCACGTCGTGCGCCCCCGACCACGGCAGGGACGAGGAGTTCCAGCGGCTGTACGCGACGACACCCTGGGCGGAGTTCTCCGCGCGCTTCCTCACCGGTGACGAGGCGGACTACCTCTCGGCCGTGCGCGACTGGCAGGAGGAGGCGGGAGAATGACGGATCGACAGCCCACCGGGGTCTCGCGCTCCGAGTACTGCGTGATCGCCTGTGCCGAGGCGTGGCGCGACGCCGGGGAGATCCTGGCCAGCCCGATGGGGCTGATCCCCTCCGTCGGGGCCCGGCTCGCCCGGCTCACCTTCGCCCCGGACCTGCTGCTCACCGACGGCGAGGCCCTGCTGATCCGCCCCGACGGCACACCCGAGGGCTGGCTGCCCTACCGCCAGCATCTGGCCCTGGTGTCCGGCGGACGCCGGCACGTGATGATGGGCGCGAGCCAGATCGACCGCCACGGCAACCAGAACATCTCGTGCATCGGCGACTGGGCGCGCCCCAAGCGGCAGTTGCTCGGGGTGCGCGGAGCGCCGATCAACACGCTGAACAATCCGACGAGTTACTGGATACCCCGGCACTCGCCCCGGGTGTTCGTGGAGAAGGTCGACATGGTGTGCGGGGTGGGCTACGACCGGGTCGCCCAGCACCCGGGGACGGCCCGCTTCCACCGTATCCCCCGGGTCGTCTCCGACCTCGGCGTGTTCGACTTCCAGACGCCCGACCGCTCGATGCGGCTGGCCTCGCTGCATCCGGGCGTCACCGTCGAGCAGGTCGAGGAGGCGACCGGCTTCGCGCTGGTGATCCCGGACGAGGTGGCGCCGACCCGTGAACCCACCCCGGCGGAGCTGCGGTTGATCCGCGAGGTCATCGACCCGGCGGACACCCGCCGCAAGGAGGTGGCGGTCTGATGCAGACCGCGCTGACCAGACTGGTCGGGGTGCGGCATCCGATCGTGCAGACGGGGATGGGCTGGGTGGCGGGCCCGCGCCTGGTGTCGGCCACGGCGAACGCGGGCGCGCTGGGCATCCTGGCCTCCGCGACGATGGACACCGACCGGCTCCGGGAGGCGATCCGGGAGGTCAAGTCCCGTACGGGAGCGCCGTTCGGGGTGAATCTGCGGGCGGACGCGGCGGACGCGGGCGACCGGGTGCGGATCATGATCGAGGAGGGCGTACGGGTCGCGTCCTTCGCGCTCGCCCCGTCCGCCGAGCTGATCGCCGAGCTGAAGGAGGCGGGGGTGGTCGTGATCCCGTCGATCGGGGCGCGGCGGCACGCGGAGAAGGTGGCGGCCTGGGGCGCGGACGCGGTGATCGTGCAGGGCGGGGAGGGCGGCGGCCACACCGGGGAGGTGGCGACGACGGTGCTGCTGCCGCAGGTGGTGGACGCGGTGGACATACCGGTGGTGGCGGCGGGCGGCTTCTTCGACGGGCGGGGGCTGGTCGCGGCGCTGGCCTACGGCGCGGCCGGCGTCGCCATGGGCACCCGCTTCCTGCTCACCTCGGACTCGACGGTTCCGGACCCGGTGAAGGCGGCCTATCTGGCGGCGACGGTCAAGGACGTCACGGTCACGCGGGCGGTGGACGGCCTGCCGCACCGGATGCTGCGGACGGAACTGGTCGACGCCCTGGAGCGCTCGGGCCGTACGCGGACCCTGTTCCAGGCGGTGCGGCGGGCGGCGGGCTTCCGCCGGCTGTCCGGTCTGACCTGGCGCCGGATGATCCGCGACGGCCTCGCCATGAAGCACGGGAAGGAGCTGACCTGGAGCCAGGTGCTGCTGGCCGCGAACACACCGATGCTGCTCAAGTCCTCGATGGTGGACGGCCGGACGGACCTCGGGGTGATGGCCTCCGGGCAGGTCGCCGGGGTGATCGAGGACCTGCCCTCGTGCGCGGAGCTGGTGGCGCGGGTGATGAAGGAGGCGGAGGAGGCGCTGTGGACACTGGTCAGGGCCGACTCCTGAACGGCCCACCAGTCCCACCGGTCCCGGCGGCGCCTTCGCCCCCTTCGACCCCGTCGGTCCTCAGAGCCGTTCGATGATCGTCACATTGGCCTGGCCGCCGCCCTCGCACATGGTCTGGAGGCCGAACCGGCCGCCGGTGCGCTCCAGTTCGTGCAGGAGGGTGGTCATCAGCTTGACGCCGGTCGCGCCCAGCGGGTGGCCCAGCGCGATGGCGCCGCCGTTGACGTTGACCCGCTCCGGGTCCGCGCCGGTCTCCTTCAGCCAGGCGAGGACGACGGGCGCGAAGGCCTCGTTGATCTCGACCAGGTCGATGGCGTCGATGGTCAGGCCGGTCTTCTTCAGGGCGTGGGCGGTGGCCGGGATCGGCGCCGAGAGCATCCGGATCGGGTCCTCGCCCCGGACCGAGAGGTGGTGGATGCGGGCGCGGGGCGTCAACCCGTGCTCGCGCACGGCCCGTTCGGAGGCGAGCAGCAGGGCCGCCGCGCCGTCGGAGACCTGGGAGGAGCAGGCGGCGGTGATGGTGCCGCCCTCGACGACCGGTTTCAGAGCGGCCATCTTCTCCAGCGAGGTGTCCCGGCGCGGGCCCTCGTCGACCGCGACCGGGCCGTAGGCGACCGTCTCGCGTTCGAAGCGGCCCTCGTCGATGGCGCGCAGGGCCCGCCGGTGGGAGCGCAGTGCGAACTCCTCCTGGTCCTGCCGGCTGATCCCCCACTTCGCGGCGATCATCTCGGCCCCGGCGAACTGGTTGACGGGCTGGGTGCCGTAGCGGGCGCGCCAGCCCTCGCTGCCCGCGAAGGGGCCGTCCGTGAGGCCGAGCGGGAGGGCGGCCTGCCGGGAGGCGAAGGCGATGGGGATGAGCGACATGTTCTGGGCCCCGCCCGCGACGACCAGGTCCTGGGTGCCGGAGAGCACGCCCTGGGCCGCGAAGTGCACGGCCTGCTGGGAGGACCCGCACTGCCGGTCCACCGTCACGCCCGGCACCTCCTCGGGCAGCCCGGCCGCCAGCCAGGCGGTCCGCGCGATGTCCCCGGCCTGCGGCCCCACCGCGTCCAGACACCCGAAGACGACGTCCTCGACGGCGGCGGGGTCGATCCCCGAGCGGGCGACCAGCTCCGTGAGCACATGCGCTCCGAGGTCGGCCGGATGGACCCCGCTCAGCCCTCCCTTGCGCCGCCCGACGGGTGTCCGGACCGCTTCGACGATGTAGGCCTCGGCCATGCCAACTCCCCAGACTCACGCTTCGGTTACGTGCGTACGGCGATCCCGTCCAGCACCATCGACAGGTACTGCCGGGCGATCTCCTCGGCGCTGTGCTGTCCGCCGGGCCGGTACCAGGACGCGGCGACCCACACCGTGTCGCGGACGAACCGGTAGGTGAGCCGGACGTCGAGGTCGGCCCGGAAGACCTGGGCGGCGACCCCGCGCTCCAGCGTGGACAGCCACGCCTTCTCGAACTTGCGCTGCGACTCGGCGAGGAACGCGAACCGCTCCTGCGCGACCAGGTGCTTGCTCTCCTTCTGGTAGATCGCGACGGCGGCGCGGTGCCGGTCGATCTCCCGGAACGACTCGGTGACCAGGGCCTCCAGGGTCTCGCGCGGCCCGAACCCGGCGTCCAGGACGGTGTCGTAGCCGCCCCAGAGCTCGTCGAGGAAGGTGCGCAGGATCTCCTCCAGCATCGATTCCTTGGAGTCGAAGTGGTAGTAGAGGCTGCCCGCGAGCATGCCCGCGTGGTCGGCGATCTTCCGTACGGTGGTGGCGTTGTAGCCCTGCTCGGCGAAGACCTCGGCCGCCGTGTCGAGGAGTTCACGGCGGCGGGCCGGGGCGGCGGTCACCGGGGGTTTCTTCTTGGTCGGCACGGATCCATTGTCGGGCCCCTCGGGCGGCTTCCTTCGCCGCTACGCACGCTGGCTGCTCACGGAGACGACCTCGCCGGTCATGTACGAGGAGTAGTCCGAGGCCAGGAACACGATCACGTTGGCCACCTCCCAGGGCTCCGCGTACCGCCCGAAGGCCTCGCGCGCGGTGAGGTCCGCGAGCAGTTCGGGGGTCGTCACCTTCACCAGGTGCGGGTGCATGGCGAGGCTCGGCGCGACCGCGTTGACCCGCACGCCGTACTCGGCGGCCTCGATCGCCGCGCACCGGGTCAGCGCCATCACGCCCGCCTTGGCCGCCGCGTAGTGCGCCTGTCCGGCCTGGGCGCGCCAGCCGACGACGGAGGCGTTGTTGACGATCACCCCGCCGCCCGCTCCGCGCATCGCGCGCAGGGCCGCCCGGGTGCAGCGGAAGGTGCCGTTCAACGTCACGTCCAGCACCTTCGACCACTGCTCGTCCGTCATGTCGACGAGGTCCGAAGTGCCGCCCAGACCGGCGTTGTTGACGACGACGTCCAGCCGTCCGTGGGCCGCGACGGCCGCGTCGAACAGCGCCCGCACCTGCGCCTCGTCGGTGACGTCGCACGGCAGCGCGGCGACCGCGTCCGCGCCGAACTCCCCGGCCAGCTCGGCCTCGTACTCCTTGAGCCGGCGCGCGTGCGCGTCGCTGATCAGCACGCGGGCGCCCTCCTGGAGGAAGCGGCGCGCGGTGGCGCCGCCGATCCCCGCGCCCGCGGCGGCGGTGACGACGGCGGTGCGCCCCGTCAGCAGCCCGTGCCCGGGGACGTATACCGGACTCTCGACGCCTGTCATACGGCCACGCTAACCTACCAAACACTTGTTAGGGAAGGACGGTTGCCGATGGACCTCGACTTCACTCCCGCCGAGGAGGCGTTCCGCGCCGAGGCCCGCGCCTGGCTGCGCGCGCAGGTGCCGGCCGTGCCGCTCCCCTCCCTGGAGACGAAGGAGGGCTTCGCCGCGCACCGCGCGTGGGAGGCGCGACTCGCCGCGGAGCGCTGGTCGGTGGTGTCCTGGCCCGAGGAGTACGGCGGGCGGGGCGCGGACATCGTGCGGTGGCTGCTGTTCGAGGAGGAGTACTACGCGGCGGGCGCGCCGGGCCGGGTCGGGCAGAACGGCATCAACCTGCTCGCCCCGACCCTCTTCGACCACGGCACACGGGAGCAACGCGCGCGCGTGCTGCCGGAGATGGCGACCGGCGAGGTGGTGTGGGCGCAGGCCTGGTCGGAGCCGGAGGCGGGTTCGGATCTGGCGTCGCTGACCTCGCGGGCGGTGCGCACGGGCGGGGGCTGGCTGCTGAGCGGGCAGAAGACCTGGTCCTCGCGGGCGGCCTTCGCGGACCGCGCGTTCGGCCTGTTCCGCAGCGAGCCGGACACCCCGAAGCCCCATCAGGGCCTGACCTACCTGATGTTCGACCTGCGCGCACCGGGCGTCACGGTCCGCCCGATCGGCCGCCTCGACGGCAGACCGGCCTTCGCGGAACTCTTCCTGGACGAGGTGTTCGTCCCCGACGAGGACGTGATCGGCGAACCGGGCCAGGGCTGGCGGGTGGCCATGTCGACCGCCGGAAACGAACGCGGTCTCACCCTCCGCTCCCCCGGCCGCTTCCTCGCCGCCGCCGACCGCCTCCTCAACCTCTGGCGGGCACAGGGCGGTTCACCGTCGACCCGGGACCGGGTGGCGGACGCGCTGATCGGGGCCCGCGCCTATCAGTTGTTCACCTACGCCAACGCGTCCCGTTTCCTCGACGGCGAGTCCATCGGCCCGGAGTCCAGCCCGAACAAGGTCTTCTGGTCCGAGTACGACATCGCCCTGCACGAGACGGCCCTCGAACTGCTCGGCCCGGACGGCGAGTCGGCGGACACCGACTGGGCCGAGGGATACGTCTTCGCCCTCGCGGGGCCCATCTACGCCGGTACGAACGAGATCCAGCGCGACATCATCGCCGAGCGCCTGCTCGGCCTGCCGAAGGGCCGCCGCTGATGCGTTTCCTCCTCGACCCCGAACAGCGGGCGTTCGCCGCCTCGTTGAACGCCATGCTGACCGCCGCGGACACCCCGTCGGTCGTACGGTCCTGGAGCCGCGGCGAGCACACGGGCGGGCGCGCGCTGTGGCGCCGTATCGCGGGGGCCGGGGTGTTCGCGCTCGCGGTGCCCGAAGCGTACGAGGGACTCGGTCCCCGGCCGGTCGAACTCGCCGTCGCGTTCGTGGAGTTGGGGCGGCACGCGGTCCCGGGACCGCTGGTGGAGACGGTGGCGGCAGCCGCGCTGCTGGGCGAACCCGGCCCGGCCAAGCGCCTGTTGCCCGCGCTGGCGGCGGGCGGGGCGATGGCCACGGCGGCGCCCGCCGGGTCGTACGCGCTGGACGGGGACGTGGCGACGGTCCGGCTGAGCTGGGACGGTGACGGGCTGCGGCTGGCGCCCGGCCACGACGGACCGGTACGGGCCTCCCTCGACCCCGCGCGCCGCCTCACCCGGCTGCTCCCCGGCGGTGAACTCCTCACCCCCGAGCCGCCGTTGGCGCACGCCCTCGTCTGGGCGCGGCTGGCCACCGCCGCCCAGGCCCTCGGTGTGGGCCTGGCACTGCTCGACAAGACCGTCGCCTACGTCAAGCAGCGGACCCAGTTCGGCGTGCCCATAGGCTCGTTCCAGGCCGTGAAGCACCAACTGGCCGACGCGAAGATCGCGTTGGAGTTCGCGCGTCCGCTGGTCCTCGGTGCCGCGCTGACCATGACGGAGGCGGACGTGGCCGCCGCGAAGGTCGCCGCGTGCGAGGCGGCGTACGCGACGGCCCGTACGGCGCTCCAGCTGCACGGCGCGATCGGCTACACCGCGGAGTACGACCTGTCCCTGTGGCTGACCAAGGCCCGTTGCCTGCTGGCGAGTTGGGGCGACCCGGGCGAGTGCCGGGCCGCCGTGCTCGCGGGGTTCAGTGGTGGTGATCGCCGCTGGTGAGTTCCCGGTACTCCTCCACCGTCGGTTTCGGGATGCGGGTCTCGGGGCCGAACATCGCCCTGGCGAGCCGGGCCCGCACCCGCTGACCGCCCTTGACCTGGCGCCGCACCCCGTTCCCGTCGACGAGCGGACCGATGGAGTACGGCGGTTCCTGCTCGTGCTGGGTGAGCCTGAACAGCTCGTCCCGCGCGAGGGGTTCGTGGACCTCGACGTACTCGCCGTGCGGCAGCATCTTGATGAGGCCGGACTCGCGGCCGTGCAGCACCTTGTCCCGGTCGCGGCGCTGGAGTCCCATGCAGACGCGTTTGGTGACGAGGAACGCGACCACCGGCATCACGAAGAACGAGATCCGTACGAACCACGTGATCGCGTTGATCGAGAGATGGAGGTGGGTGGCGACCACGTCGTTGCCGCCGCCGATCAGCAGCACGCCGTACAGGCTCAGCCAGGCCACGCCGAGTCCGGTGCGCACGGGCATGTTGCGCGGCCGGTCCAGGATGTGGTGTTCGCGCTTGTCGTCGGTGATCCACGCCTCGATGAACGGGTAGGCGCCGATGGCGGCGAGGATCAGCGGGAAGAGCGTGAAGGGGATGAAGACGCCCAACTCCAGTGTGTGGCCCCAGGCGTTGATCTCCCATCCCGGCATCACGCGGACGAGCCCCTCGGAGAAGCCGAGATACCAGTCGGGCTGCGCGCCGGTCGTCACCAGGTCGGGCCGGTACGGTCCGAAGGCCCACACGGGGTTGATGCTGGCGATCCCGCCCATGATGGCGAGCACCCCGAAGACGAGGAAGAAGAAGCCGCCCGCCTTGGCCATGTAGACGGGCAGGAAGGGCATGCCGACCACGGTCTTCTGGTCGCGGCCGGGCCCGGGGTACTGCGTGTGCTTGTGGTAGAAGACCAGGATCAGATGCGCGACGACCAGTCCCAGCATGATCCCCGGCAGCAGCAGGACATGGACGGGGAAGAGCCGCGAGATGATGTCGTGGCCCGGGAACTCCCCGCCGAACAGGAACATCGAGAGGTACGTCCCGACGATCGGCACGGACAGGATCGCGCCGTCCGCGAAGCGGATGCCGGTGCCGGACAGCAGGTCGTCTGGGAGCGAGTAGCCGGTCAGACCGGTGATGATGCCGAGGAACAACAGGGTCCAGCCGAACACCCAGTTGAGCTCGCGCGGCTTGCGGTAGGCGCCGGTGAAGAACACCCGCATCATGTGGATGAGCATGCCCGCGATGAAGACCACGGCCGCCCAGTGGTGGATCTGCCGGATCAGCAGTCCACCGCGCACGTCGAAGCTGATGTCGAGCGTGGACTCGAACGCCCGGGTCATCGGGATGCCGTTCAACGGCGTGTACGAGCCGTGGTAGATGACCTCGACACCGCTCGGCTCGAAGAACAGGGTGAGATAGATGCCGGTGAGGATCAGGACGATGAAGCTGTAGAGACAGATCTCCCCCAGCATGAAGGACCAGTGGTCCGGGAAGACCTTGCGCATATTGGCCTTGGCCAGCCCGTACAGGCCGAGCCGTCCGTCCGCCCAGTCGGCGAGCTTCTCTCCCTTGCCGGCCTCGCGCGGCCGTCCGGTGCCCACCGCTCCGTTCACCGATCGTGCGCCGTCCATATGGTGGCCGCCCTCCCGTCGGATCACCCAACAGGGTGTCACGGGGGCCGGGTTAAGCCAACGGTGCGTCAGCGGACGGCGACCATCCGATCACGGCGGCGCGGCCCCGGGCGTGCAGCACGGCCTCCTCGCCCAGCCACAGGGCGTCGTACGGCCCGAGGGTCGCTCCGGCCAGCTCCGCGGTTCCGTCCAGGGCCACGACCAGGGTGTCCGGGCGCAGCGGCAGCCGGCCCCGGACGACGGCGACCGTGGGGGCGGCGGCGACCGCGCCCCTGCGCCACATGACGTTGAGGTTGATGACCGGGCCGTCCAGCAGCCGGCAGTCGGTCGGCACATCGCCTCTGAAGTCCCGTGGCGCGTAACGGGTGTCGACGAGCTGCCGGGTGCCGTCGACGGTGAGGTCCATGCCCGCGCCCTCGACCACGGTCAAGGTCCGGTCGACGTCGGGGAAGGCGGAGAACGGCCCGTCCGCGCCGACCTCGGCGAGGCTCACCCGCCAGGCGAAGTCGTCCATGCCCGAGCCCTCGGGCCGGGCGGCGATCTCGCGCGTCACACCGCCACCGTTCTTCCAGGGCACGGCGGTTCGGGCCGAGGCGGGCAGCGGACGGGTCACTGGACGATCCCCCGCTCGCGGGCCGCCGACAGCCACTGCGGGAACTCGCCCACGAGCCGGTCGTAGAGTTCCGCGTCGGACATCCGCAGCGGGTCCGAACCGGCGTGGAAGAAGCCCGCGTTGTCGACCGCCCGCTTCTGCGGCACCGCCAACTCGTCGAGTTTGCGAAGGAATTCGAACTGCTTGCTCCTGGCGTCGCCGAACCCGACGAACTGCCAGAACATCGGCAGCCTCGCGGCCTTGCACACATACCGTTCCGCGGCGAGCTTGTTGATCGGGCCGCCGTCCGTCTGGAAGACGACGAGCGCGGGCGCCTTGGAGCCGCTGTCGAGGTAGTGGTCGATGACCGCGTCCATGGCCAGGTGGTAACTCGTCTTGCCCATGTGCCCAAGTCCCGCCACCACGCGGTCGATCCGGCCCGCGTGGTCGGCGAGGGCGATGTCCGTGACGGCGTCGACCTCGGTCGAGAAGAACACCACCGGCACGGTCCCGTCGTCGTCCAGGTGCGCCGACAGGCCGAGCACCCGGTCGGCGAGGGCCTGCACGCTGCCGTCCTTGTAGTACGGCTTCATGGAGCCCGAGTAGTCCACGACCAGATAGACGGCCGCCCGCTGCCCGTCCAGCCCGTGCTTGCGGAGCGAGACCCCGGCGCTCTTGTACAGGCTGACCAGCGCGGGCGCGGTCTCCTCGACCTTGCTGAGCGAGATCGCGGCCACAGGGACTCCCTTCGGATCACGGCGAAAGGACCGAGATTACGCCACGGAGGTCCGGCAGGTTCAATGTCCCCCCAACCCCCGGAATATCGGACGTAACCGCCCCTACTCTGGCCCCATGAAACGCGCCGGCGTCCTGATGCTCGCCGCCGTACCCGTCGCCATCGCCGCGACGGCCTACGGCTCCTCACTCACCGCCCACACCGAACCGCGGCCCGCGCGCCCGTCCGCCGCGACCCACCCCAGAACACCCGAGGGACTGGCCGCGCCGGCCATGAAGAACCTCGCGCAGGAGCTGGTGGCCAGCGCCGAGAACTCGACGCTCGACTGGCGCAGCGCGTACGGATATGTGCAGGACATCGGTGACGGCCAGGGCTACACGGCGGGCATCATCGGCTTCTGCACCGGCACCCACGACCTGCTCGTCCTCGTCGAGCGCTACACCGCCGAACACCCCGGCAACGGCCTCGCCCGCTACCTCACGGCCCTGCGCAAGGTCGACGGCACCGACTCCCACCAGGGCCTGGACCCGGGCTTCCCGGCCGCCTGGCGCGCCGAGGCCAAGGTCCCCGCCTTCCAGGCGGCCCAGGACGCGGAACGCGACCGGGTCTACTTCGACCCGGCGGTCGACGCGGCCAAACGCGACGGCCTGGGCCCGCTCGGGCAGTTCATCTACTACGACGCGATGGTCTTCCACGGTCCGGGCACGGACGGCTTCTACGGCATCCGGGAGCGCGCGCTGCGACAGGCCCGGCCCCCGGCCCAAGGCGGCGACGAGAAAGCCTACTTGAGCGTCTTCCTCGACATCCGCCGCGCCGCGATGCGGACCATGCACCCCGGCATCGACACCTCCCGCGTCGACACGGCCCAGCGAAAGTTCCTGGACGAGGGGAACCTGGAGCTGCGGACACCGCTGGTGTGGAAGGTGTACGGCGAGACGTACCGGGTGCCGTGACAGTGCTGCGGCGCCTGCCCGGGTCCGGTCGGGGACGGGGCAGGCGCCGCGATGTGTTCCGTACGCCTTTGTACGGGACGCTTATTGATGAACCGTCAGACCAGCAGGGAACGGTCCGTCGGGCGGATCGGGGCCGGGAGTTCGCTGGCGCCCGTGAGGAAGCGGTCGACGCCGCGGGCGGCCGAGCGGCCCTCGGCGATGGCCCACACGATGAGGGACTGGCCGCGGCCCGCGTCACCGGCGACGAACACGCCGGGGACGTTGGTGTGGAAGTCGGCGTCGCGGGCGATGTTGCCGCGCTCGTCGAGGTCCAGGGCGAACTGGTCGACCAGGCCGTTCTCGCGGTCGGTGCCGGTGAACCCCATGGCCAGGGTGACCAGTTGGGCGGGGATCTTGCGCTCGGTGCCCGGCTTCTGGGTCAGCTTGCCCTCGACGAACTCGACCTCGACGAGGTGCAGCCACTGGACGTTGCCGTCCTCGTCGCCCTCGAAGTGGGTGGTGTTGACGGAGTAGACCCGCTCACCGCCCTCCTCGTGCGCGGAGGTCACCTTGTAGAGCATCGGGAAGGTCGGCCAGGGCTGGGAGACCGGGTTCCGCTCGTCGCCGGGGCGCGGCATGATCTCCAACTGCGTGACGGAGGCGGCGCCCTGGCGGTGGGCCGTACCGACGCAGTCCGCGCCGGTGTCGCCGCCGCCGATCACGACGACGTGCTTGCCCGCGGCCGAGACCGGGGCGGTGACGTAGTCGCCCTCCTGCACCTTGTTGGACAGGGGCAGGTACTCCATCGCCTGGTAGACACCGGTCAACTCCCGCCCGGGGACGGGGAGATCGCGGGCGGTGGTGGCACCGGCGGCGATGACGACCGCGTCGTAGCGCTTGCGCAGGTCGGTGGCCTTGAGGTCGACGCCGATCTCGATGCCGGTGCGGAAGCGGGTACCCTCCGCGCGCATCTGCTCGATGCGGCGGTTGATGTGCCGCTTCTCCATCTTGAACTCGGGGATGCCGTAGCGCAGGAGGCCGCCGATGCGGTCCGCGCGCTCGTAGACGGCGACCGTGTGGCCGGCCCGGGTCAGCTGCTGGGCGGCGGCCAGGCCCGCCGGGCCCGAGCCGACGACCGCGACGGTCTTGCCGGAGAGGCGCTCCGGGGCCTGCGGGGCGACGTCGCCCGTCTCCCAGGCCTTGTCGATGATGGAGACCTCGACGTTCTTGATGGTCACCGGCGGCTGGTTGATGCCCAGCACGCACGCCGACTCGCAGGGAGCCGGGCACAACCGGCCCGTGAACTCGGGGAAGTTGTTCGTCGCGTGCAGGCGCTCGGAGGCGGCCGTCCAGTCGCCCCGGTAGGCGTAGTCGTTCCACTCGGGGATCAGGTTCCCCAGCGGACAGCCGTTGTGGCAGAACGGGATGCCGCAGTCCATGCAGCGGCCGGCCTGCTTGCCGATGATCGGGAGCAGCGAACCGGGGACGTAGACCTCGTTCCAGTCCTTCAACCGGACGTCCACGGGACGGGACTTGGCGACCTCGCGCCCGTGGTTCAGAAAGCCCTTCGGGTCAGCCATTGGTCGCCGCCTCCATCATCTTCTCGGTGATCTCGGTCTCGGAGAGACCCGCTCGCTCGGCGGCGTCCTTGGCGGCGAGCACTGCCTTGTAGGCACTGGGGATGATCTTGCTGAAGCGGTCCACGGCGACGGCCCACTCGGCGAGCAGCTTCTCGGCGACCGTGGAGCCGGTCTCCTCGGCGTGGCGGCGCACCACGTCGTGCAGCCACTGCTTGTCGGTGTCGTCCAACTCCTCGACGGCGCCCACGTTTCCGACGTTCACGTTGTCGGGGTTCAGGTCGACGACGTAGGCGATGCCGCCGGACATGCCCGCCGCGAAGTTGCGGCCGGTCTCGCCGAGCACGACGGCCCGGCCGCCGGTCATGTACTCGCAGCCGTGGTCGCCCACGCCCTCGGAGACCACGGTGGCACCGGAGTTGCGGACGCAGAAGCGCTCACCGGTCCGGCCGCGCAGGAACAGTTCGCCGCCGGTCGCGCCGTAGGCGATCGTGTTGCCCGCGATGGTGGAGTACTCGGCGAGGTGGTCGGCGCCCCGGTCGGGGCGGACGATCACCCGGCCGCCCGAAAGGCCCTTGCCGACATAGTCGTTGGCGTCGCCCTCCAGGCGCAGGGTGACTCCGCGCGGGAGGAAGGCGCCGAAGGACTGGCCGGCCGAGCCGGTGAAGGTGATGTCGATGGTGTCGTCGGGCAGGCCCGCGCCACCGAACTTCTTCGTCACCTCGTGGCCGAGCATGGTGCCGACCGTGCGGTTGATGTTGCGGATCGCGATCTGGGCGCGGACCGGCTGGGCGTCGGTGGCGCTGGACGCGGCGAGGGCGTCGGCGGCGAGCTTGATCAGCTCGTTGTCGAGCGCCTTCTCCAGGCCGTGGTCCTGCACGATGACCTGGTGGCGGGCGGCGCCCTCGGGGAGTTCGGGCACGTGGAAGAGCGGGGCCAGGTCCAGGCCCTGTGCCTTCCAGTGGTCCACCGCGCGCTCGACGTCGAGCGTGCCGGCCTGGCCGACGGCCTCCTCGATGGTGCGGAAGCCCAGCTCGGCGAGGATCTCGCGGACCTCCTCGGCGATGAACTGGAAGAAGTTCACGACGTATTCGGCCTTGCCCGCGAACCGGTCGCGCAGCACCGGGTTCTGGGTGGCGATGCCGACCGGGCAGGTGTCGAGGTGGCAGACGCGCATCATGACGCAGCCGGAGACGACGAGCGGCGCGGTCGCGAAACCGAACTCCTCGGCGCCGAGCAGCGCGGCGATGACGACGTCACGGCCGGTCTTGAGCTGGCCGTCGGTCTGGACGACGATCCGGTCCCGAAGTCCGTTGAGCAGCAAGGTCTGCTGGGTCTCGGCGAGGCCCAACTCCCAAGGTCCACCCGCGTGCTTGAGGGAGGTGAGCGGCGAAGCACCCGTACCGCCGTCGTGGCCGGAGATGAGGACGACGTCCGCGTGCGCCTTGGACACACCGGCGGCGACCGTGCCGACGCCGACCTCGGAGACCAGCTTCACGTGGATACGTGCCGCCGGGTTGGCGTTCTTGAGGTCGTGGATCAGCTGAGCCAGGTCCTCGATGGAGTAGATGTCGTGGTGCGGCGGCGGGGAGATCAGACCGACACCGGGGGTGCTGTGCCGGGTCTTGGCGACCCACGGGTAGACCTTGTGGCCGGGCAGCTGGCCGCCCTCGCCGGGCTTGGCGCCCTGGGCCATCTTGATCTGGATGTCGTCCGCGTTGACCAGGTACTCGCTCGTCACGCCGAAGCGGCCGGAGGCGACCTGCTTGATGGCGGACCGCCGCGCGGGGTCGTAGAGCCGGTCCGGGTCCTCGCCGCCCTCACCGGTGTTGGACTTGCCGCCCAGCTGGTTCATGGCGATGGCGAGGGTCTCGTGCGCCTCCAGGGAGATGGAGCCGTACGACATGGCGCCGGTGGAGAAGCGCTTGACGATCTCGGAGACGGGCTCGACCTCGTCGATGGAGATCGACGGGCGGTCCGACTTGAAGCCGAAGAGCCCGCGCAGCGTCATCAGGCGCTCGGACTGCTCGTTCACGCGGTCCGTGTACTTCTTGAAGATGTCGTAGCGCTTGGTGCGGGTGGAGTGCTGGAGGCGGAAGACCGTCTCCGGGTCAAACAGGTGCGGCTCGCCCTCGCGGCGCCACTGGTACTCGCCGCCTATGTCGAGGGCGCGGTGGGCGGGCGCGATGCCGGAGGCGGGGTACGCCTTGGCGTGCCGGGCGGCGACCTCCTTGGCGATGACGTCGATGCCGACGCCGCCGATCTTGGTGGCCGTGCCGCTGAAGTAGGCGCCCACGAACCGCTCGTCCAGGCCGACCGCTTCGAAGACCTGGGCGCCCCGGTAGGAGGCGACCGTCGAGATGCCCATCTTGGACATGACCTTGAGGACGCCCTTGCCGAGCGCGTAGATCAGGTTGCGGATGGCCTGCTCGGCCTCGATGCCGGTGAGGAAGGTGCCCGCGCGGACGAGGTCCTCGACGGACTCCATCGCCAGGTACGGGTTGACGGCGGCGGCGCCGAAGCCGATGAGCAGGGCGACGTGGTGGACCTCGCGGACGTCACCGGCCTCGACCAGCAGGCCCACCTGGGTGCGCTGCTTGGTGCGGATGAGGTGGTGGTGGACGGCGGCGGTGAGCAGCAGCGAGGGGATCGGCGCGTGCTCGGCGTCGGAGTGCCGGTCCGAGAGGACGATCAGCCGGGCGCCGTTCTCGATGGCCGCGTCGGCCTCGGCGCAGATCTCGGTGAGGCGGGCGGCGAGGGCGTCGCCGCCGCCGGAGACCCGGTACAGGCCGGAGAGGGTCGCGGCCTTCATGCCGGGCATGTCGCCGTCGGCGTTGATGTGGATGAGCTTGGCCAGCTCGTCGTTGTCGATCACCGGGAAGGGCAGGGTGACGCTACGACAGGACGCGGCCGTCGGCTCCAGCAGGTTGCTCGCCGGGCCGAGCGAGGAACGGAGGCTGGTGACCAGCTCCTCGCGGATCGCGTCCAGCGGCGGGTTGGTGACCTGCGCGAACAGCTGCGTGAAGTAGTCGAAGAGCAGTCGCGGGCGCGAGGACAGCGCGGCGATCGGCGAGTCGGTGCCCATCGAACCGATCGGCTCGGCACCGGCCTTGGCCATCGGCGCGAGGATGACGCGCAGCTCCTCCTCGGTGTAGCCGAAGGTCTGCTGGCGGCGGGTGACCGAGGCGTGGGTGTGCACGATGTGCTCGCGCTCGGGCAGGTCGGACAGCTCGATCTCGCCGGCTTCCAGCCATTCCGCGTACGGCTTCTCGGCGGCGAGGGCGGCCTTGATCTCGTCGTCCTCGATGATGCGGTGCTCGGCGGTGTCCACGAGGAACATCCGGCCGGGCTGGAGGCGGCCCTTGCGGACGACCTTCGCGGGGTCGATGTCGAGGACGCCGACCTCGGAGCCGAGGACGACGAGGCCGTCGTCGGTGACCCAGTAGCGGCCGGGGCGCAGGCCGTTGCGGTCGAGGACCGCGCCGACCTGGGTGCCGTCGGTGAAGGTGACGCAGGCCGGGCCGTCCCAGGGCTCCATCATCGTGGAGTGGAACTGGTAGAAGGCGCGCCGGGCCGGGTCCATGGAGTCGTGGTTCTCCCACGCCTCCGGGATCATCATCAGCACCGAGTGCGGCAGCGAACGCCCGCCGAGGTGGAGGAGTTCCAGCACCTCGTCGAAGGACGCGGAGTCGGAGGCGTCGGGCGTGCAGATCGGGAAGACGCGGTCGAGCTTGTCCTGGTCGCCGAAGAGGTCGGAGACGAGCTGGGACTCGCGGGCCGCCATCCAGTTGCGGTTGCCCTTGACCGTGTTGATCTCGCCGTTGTGCGCGACGAAGCGGTACGGGTGGGCCAGCGGCCACGACGGGAAGGTGTTGGTGGAGAACCGGGAGTGCACGAGGGAGATCGCGGAGGCGAAGCGCCGGTCGGACAGGTCCGGGAAGAAGGGCTCCAGCTGACCGGTGGTGAGCATGCCCTTGTAGACGATGGTCCGCGCGGACAGCGACGGGAAGTAGACGCCGGCCTCGCGCTCGGCGCGCTTGCGCAGCGCGAAGGCCTTGCGGTCGAGGTCGATGCCCTGGGTCTCGCCGTCGCTCACGAAGACCTGCCGGAAGAGCGGCATGGTGGAGCGGGCGGTGGCGCCGAGGAGTTCGGGGGCGACCGGGACCTCGCGCCAGCCGAGGACGGTGAGGCCCTCGTCGGCGGCGATCGTCTCGATCTGTGAGACGGCGGAGTCGGTGCCGTCCTTCGGCAGGAAGGCGATGCCGACCGCGTATCCACCGGCGGCGGGGAGGTCGAATCCGGCCACCTCACGGAAGAAGGCGTCCGGCACCTGGGACAGGATGCCCGCGCCGTCGCCCGAGTCGGGCTCGGCACCGGTCGCACCGCGGTGCTCCAGGTTGCGCAGCACCGTGAGCGCCTGCTCGACCAGCGCGTGGCTCGCCTCGCCGGTGAGGGTGGCCACGAAGCCGACGCCACAGGCGTCGTGCTCGTTGCGGGGGTCGTACATACCCTGCGCGGCAGGGCGAGCATCCATGAAGGACCAGTTCTGGCCATTCGTGGGCTGCTGGGACGGCTGGCGCGGCGTACGCATCGGCTCTCCCGTCGTCGTCGTGGCATATGCAAGTGCATAGGGACGACGTTGGCCCTCTGCGGGGTAAGCGCAAAATTTCGTGCAGGTTACATGATGGAGCGGCTCTCGGGAACCGGATACTCCGTTCCAACATGCGGACGCCGCAGGGTGGCGGCGCGGCACCGCACAGGCGGTGGAGGTCAAGGGGACCGAAGCGGACAGATCGGTGTCCACCGGTCCAGGGCAGAGGGAGCGTCGTCGCCCGTCCCGCGGGTGCGCCCCAGGCGTCATTGCCTGCGGCGCTTACGGCTCATGCCCAGTGGTTAAGCGTTCGAAACCAGCGAGTAACGGCTACTTATGCAGACCTCCGCATAAGTGCGCGTCGAGCTATCCTACGACCGTTCCGAACAGGGTGCCCAGGGCGTACGTCACACCGGCCGCCGCACCGCCCAGCGCGAGCTGCCGCAGCCCGCTGAACCACCAGGTCCGCGCGGTCACCCGGGCCACCACCGCACCGCAGCCGAACAGCCCGAGGAACGCGAGCAGCAGCGCCGGCAACAGCGCGGTCGCCCCGAGCAGGAACGGCAGCACGGGAAGCAGCGCGCCCAGCGCGAACGAGCCGAAGGACGACACGGCGGCCACGAGCGGCGAGGGCAGGTCGCCCGGGTCGATCCCCAGCTCCTCCCGGGCATGTATCTCCAGGGCCTGCTCGGGATCGCGCGAGAGCTGCCGGGCGACCTCACGGGCCAGATCGGCCTCGACCCCGCGACTTTCGTAGAGGGCGGCCAGCTCGCCCTCCTCGTCCTCCGGGTGCTTGCGCAACTCCCGCCGCTCGACGTCGAGTTCGGCCTCGACCAGCTCGCGCTGGGAGGCGACGGAGGTGTACTCGCCGGCCGCCATGGAGAAGGCGCCGGCGGCGAGTCCGGCCAGTCCGGTGATGACGACGGTCTGATGACCCACGGCGCCGCCGACGACTCCGGTCATCAGGGCGAGGTTGGAGACGAGACCGTCCATCGCGCCGAACACCGCGGGGCGCAGCCAGCCGCCGTTCACATCGCGGTGGGTGTGGTTGTCGCGGTGCGCCTCGTGGAGCGTCGCCCCGGTCTCGATGACGGCCATGCGGTGATCCCCCAGAAAGCTAAGGCTAGGCTAAGTTTAGACAGATTCCATTGTTCGACAACACCGAACATACGCCTTTCATTTCCCGCCCACCAGCAAGGAAAGGCTGGGCTAACCTGCACGTTTACCCTCGAACGCTCATCCGAGCCAGCTACCCATCAGATGTCGACCGGGTGATGCTGCGCTCCGTCAGGCTCTGCCGAAGGCCTCCCGTGGCAGACATCCGCAAAGGGTTCCGCGCCCCGAGGCGCTCTGAGGGAACCCCGTAGGGAGAGGCCGCGCATGGCATCGATCGCCCGCATTCCCCCGGTCCCGGCGCCCGAGAAGGCCACCGCACTCCGCGAACGGGCGCGCGGCGCGCTGCTCGGCCTCGCGGTCGGGGACGCCCTGGGGGCACCCGCCGAGAACATGAAGCCCTCGGAGATCCGCGCCCGCTGGGGCCGCATCGAGGGATACGTGGCGGAGCACCCGGCGGGCACGGACGACACCGAGTACGCGATCTTCTCCGGCCTGCTCCTGGCCCGCCACGGTTCGGCCCTGACGCCCTCCCATGTGGAAGCGGCCTGGCACGAGTGGATCGCGGACCGCGACGAGGGCCCCTTCCGGGGCGCGGGCTTCAGCGAACGCGGCACCCTGGAGAACCTCCGCCGGGGCCTCGCCGCCCCCATCTCCGCCCAGCACCGGCACGCCTGGAGCGACGGCCTGGCCATGCGGGCGGCCCCCTTCGGCGTCTTCGCGGCCGGCCGCCCCGCCGAGGCCGCCCGCCTGGTCGCGATCGACGGTTCGGTCAGCCACGACGGCGAGGGCATCTACGGCGGCCAGGCGGTCGCGGCGGGAGTGGCCGCGGCGATGGCGGGAGCGCCGACGATCGCGGTGGTCGCCTCGGCACTCGCGGTCGTCCCGGACGACTCCTGGACGGCCCGCTCGCTGCGCCGGGCGGTGGCGGTCGCCCACCGCGGCGAACGCGCGGTCCGCTCCGCGGTCGTCATCGGCGGGTACCCCTGGACCGACCTGGCCCCCGAGGCGGTCGCCCTGGCCTTCGGCGCGTACGCGGCGGCGGACGGCGACTTCGTGGACTCCGTCCTCACGGCGGTCAACATGGGCCGCGACGCGGACACGACGGCGGCGGTGGCCGGCGCGCTGGCGGGCGCCACGCGAGGCGTCTCCTCGATCCCCGCCGACTGGGCGTCGGCGATCGGCCCGGCCCGGGGCAGCTGCCTGCCGGCGATGGCGGGCCATCACGTCCTGGACATCGCGGAGTTGCTGGTACCGGGAGAGGACACCAAGTGGGGTGGCGCGGTGCGACGCGACCAGGACGAGGTGCGGGTATGAGGACGGCCCACGGCGACGGGCTCGCCGCCGGGGACGCGAACACCCCGCAGTATCCGGTGGACACGGAAGCGGGAGGGGACCTGAGCATGGGAGGGAACGTGGGCGTGGGAGCGGCCGAGCGCGGTCGCCCGGCGGCGGGGCCGCTCGCCGCCGTCGAGGGCGAGGTGCGCCGGGTGGAGGGGCTGCTGCTCGGGCTCGCCGCGGGGGATGCCGCCGGCTGGCCCGCCGCACGGCACCGCGCCGCCCGGATGCCGGAGTGGACCCGCCGGCTGACCCGGGAACTCGACACCTTCGCCGAGCAGAACGCGACCACGACACTCCCCGTCCCCATCGCCCTGAACCAACCGCCCGAGCCGCTCCGCCTGGGCCCCTCCGACGACGCCGAGTGGGCGGCGTTCACCGCGGAGGCCGTACTGCGGGCCGGCGACGACACCGTCCTCGGCGACCTCAGCAGGGAACGCCGGACCCGCGCCGCCATCGACCTCGGCTGGAACGCCGTGGCCAGCGAAGTGGCCGCGGCGGCTGACCGCGCCCCCGAGGTCGAGTCCGCCGTGCTCCCCCTGCGCGCCCGTATCTCGGTACGCGCCGGGCTCGGCAACCTCGCCGCCGGTCTGCGGCCACCCGCCACCGGCCACGACAACCCCCACTACTTCGACGACGCGGCCTGCGTCAGGGCCTGCGTGCTGGCCGTGGCCCACCCCGGCGACCCCCAACGCGCCGCCGCCCTCGCCGAGTTCGACGCCCGCTACACCCAGGACGGCGACGGGGTGCACGGCGCGCGAGCCATGGCGGCGGCCCTCGCCCTCGCGCTCGTCGGCGCGACCGTGGACGACTGCGCGGCGGCGGCCCTGGCCGAACTGCCCGAAGCCACCGAGATCGGCCGCAACGCACGCCACGCACTGGAGTTGGCCCGGGGCTGCGACAACGCGTTCGCGCTGATCCCCCTCTTGGAACACCAGATCGTGGACCACGTCTACAGCTACGGCATCGCCGCCGCCGAAACCGTCCCGGTCGCCCTCGCGCTCGCCATCGCGGCCCGGGGCCGTATCGCGGAAGCGGTCCCCGCCGCTGCCTGTCTCTCCCGCGTCGCCGACTCCGCGCCCGCCCTCGCGGGCGCTCTCACCGGCGCGTTGAGCGGCGGCCGGGCGATCCCGTCCGCCTGGCGGGACGCCTGCCGCACCCTCTCCGGCTGCGCCCTCCCCCGCCTCACCGGCACCGACCTGGTGGAACTCGCCGAACTCCTGGTAGCGACACAACCGCCCCCGCCAGGAGGATGATTCGGTGCATGACGCCCAAAGAACCAGAAAGCAGCCTTGAGGAGAGGATCGCCGGAGCCCTCGTGGGCGCCGCGGTCGGCGACGCCCTCGGCGGTCCCGTCGAGGGCTACTCCCCCGACCAGATCCTCGAACGCCACGGCGGTCGTGTGCACGGCGTCGTCGGCCCCTGGAACGGCGACGCGTGGCGCACCGCCCGCCCCATCGCGCCGTACCACAAGGGCGACGGCCACGTCACCGACGACACCTTGATGACCCATGCTCTGGTACGGGTCTACGCGACCGTCCGCGACCACCTCGACGCCTACTCCGTCGCCGACCACCTGGTCCCCGACCTGATCACGAACCCGCGCTGGATCCCGGAGTTGGAGGCGGAGGCCATCCCGCTCCAGCGGATCTTCCTGGCCGAGAAGTGGCTCGCGACCCGGCTCCACTACGGCCATGTCGACCCCCGCGAGGCCGGCGTCGGCAACATCGTCAACTGCGGTGCCGCGATGTACATGGCGCCGGTCGGCCTGGTCAACGCGGCGCATCCCGCCGGGGCTTACGCCGAGGCCATCGACATCGCGGGCGCCCACCAGTCGTCGTACGGCCGTGAGGCGGCCGGTGTCTTTGCGGCGGCCGTCGCCGCGGCCTGCGCACCGGGCGCGACCCCCGACTCGGTGGTGACGGCCTGTCTCGCCCTGGCGAAGGACGGCACCCGCACCGCCATCGAGAAGGTCTGCGAAGTGGCCGCCCGGTACTCGGACTTCGAGTCGGCGCTGGCTCCGCTGCGGGAGGCGGTCGCGCCGTACGACACGGTGGGCCCCGTCTACCGCTCCCCCTCCCTGGACGCCCGCCGCCCGTCCCGCACCCGGGCGATCGAGGAACTCCCGGTCGCGCTGGGCATGTTGGTGGTCTCCGGCGGCGACTACCGGCACGCGGTGCTGGGTTCGGTGAACTACGGCCGGGACTGCGACTCGATCGCGACGATGGCGGGCGCGGTGGCCGGGGCCCTCGGTTCGCCGGTTCCACAGGACTGGTCGAAGACGGTCGCCGAGGCCAGCCGCCTGGACCTGTGGGAACCCGCGGCCACGCTCACCGCCGTGACCCGCGAGGTGTTCGCACGCGACGTCCGCCGACGCCGGGCGCACGAGGCCGCGTTCACCGGGATCGGAGGGGAGCGGTGCTCCGACTGACCTGGGTCCAGCCGGAGGACCTGCTCGGCCACGAACTGCGCCAGGCCGTCCAGGACGGGCGCGAGCCCTCGGCCATCGCGGCCCGCTGGCGGGCGGCGGGCGGTGCGCAGGCCCCGGACCGGACCGGCGCGTCCGCGCGACCGGCCTCCCGCTACCTCCGGCTGCTCGCCGAGGACCTGCTCGACGAACTCGCCGACCTGCCCAGCCGGTTGGCGGACCAGGAGCCGACGGACCTCGCGAGGATCAGGGCCCTGTGCCCCGACTGGCCCGCCCCGCAGGCCGCTTCCCCGCCCCGCCCGGCCACCCTTCAGGCCGCCTGGCTGGGCCGGGCCGTGGGCTGTCTCCTCGGCAAACCGGTCGAGAAGATCACCCTGGACGGCATCCGCCGACTCGCCCAGGTGACGGGCAACTGGCCCCTGGACGGCTACTTCACCGCCCGGGGCGTCCCCGCCGAACTCCTCGCCGCCCACCCCTGGAACCGCCGCTCCGCCCCCACCTCCCTCGCCGAGAACATCGACGGCATGCCCGAGGACGACGACCTCAACTACCCTTTACTGAACCTTCTGTTGCTGCAACGCCACGGCAAGGACTTCACCACCGACGACGTGGCGAAGCTCTGGCTGGACGAACTCCCCGCGGGCCGCACCTTCACCGCCGAACGCGTCGCCTACCGCAATCTGCTCTCCGGCCTCGAACCCCCGCGAACGGCCCGCCACCGCAACCCGTTCCGCGAGTGGATCGGCGCCCTGATCCGCGCCGACGTGCACGGCTGGACCAACCCCGGGGACCCGGGCGCGGCGGCCGAACAGGCCCACCGCGACGCCACCCTCACCCACACCGCGAACGGCGTCTACGCGGCGATGTTCACGGCGGCCGTCATCGCGGTCGCGGCCACCGGCACCCAGGACGTCCACGGCTGTCTGCGCACCGGCCTGACGGTCGTACCGCCCGCCTCCCGCCTCGCCGGGGCCGTCCGGCACGCCCTCCAACTGGCCCGGAGACACCGGGACTTCGACACCGTCGTGGACGAACTGCACGCCACCCACGCCCGCACCCACCACTGGGTCCACGCGATCCCCAACACCGCGCTGATCGTCGCCGCCCTCACCCACGCGGACGGCGACTTCACCGGCTCCGTCTGCCGTGCGGTCTCCGGCGGCCTCGACACCGACTCCAACGGCGCCACGGCCGGCTCGGTCTCCGCCCTGCTCGCGGGCACCCCGGCCGCGCTCCCCGACCGCTGGACGGCCCCCCTCAAGAACCGACTCGCCACCTCCGTAGGCGACTTCAACGGCATCGGCTTCGACACCCTCGCCCGGCTCACCCACCAGGAGACCGCCCGCCCATGACCCTCATCGCCGTGCTCGGCAGCACGAACATGGACCTCGTCGCCTACGTCACGAAGGCCCCGGGGCGCGGAGAGACCGTGACGGGACGGGAGTTCCGCACGATCCCCGGCGGCAAGGGCGCCAACCAGGCCATCGCCGCGGCCCACGCGGGCGCCGACGTGACCATCGTCGGAGCGGTCGGCGACGACGCCTACGGGGCACAACTCCGGTCCACCTTCGAGCACTCCGGCGTCGACACCGACCATCTGCGCACCGTCCGGGGCCCGTCCGGGACCGCGCACATCGTGGTGGACGACGAGGGCGGCAACGCGATCGTGGTGATCCCCGCCGCCAACGGCACCGTCGACCATCTCGCCCCCGGCGACGAGGCCCTGATCGCCTCCGCCGACGCCCTCCTCCTCCAACTGGAGATCCCCCTCGCCGCGGTCGTCGCGGGCGCCGAGGCGGCCCGCCGGCACGGTGTGCGGACCATCCTCACCCCCGCACCCGCGCAACCCCTGCCACCCGAACTCCTCGCCGCCACCGACCTGTTGGTGCCCAACGAGCACGAGGCCCGCGCCCTCACCGGCCGCGCCGACCCGCGCGAGGCGGCGGCCGTCCTGCTCGGCCAGGTGCCCGAGGTGATCGTCACCCTGGGCGCGGCGGGCAGTCTGTACGCGGCCCGGGGCGCCGAGCCGTTCACCGTCCCCGCGCCGCGGGTGACCGCCGTGGACTCGACGGGCGCGGGCGACACCTTCGTCGGCGCGCTCGCGGTCGCCCTCGCCGAGGGGCGCCCGACACGGGACGCGCTGGGCTGGGCGGCAGCGGCGGCGGCCCTCTCCGTCCAGCGGCCGGGGGCGACGGCCTCGATGCCCTACCGCGCGGAGATCGACAAGCAGTACGCCTCATGACCGAGCCGACCACAACTCCCCTGTCCGGCCTGCGCGTTCTCGACCTGGCGACACTCTTCGCCGGGCCGCTGGCCGCCACCATGCTCGGCGACTTCGGCGCCGAGGTCATCAAGGTCGAGCACCCGGCGAAGCCCGACCCGTCCCGGGGCCACGGCCCCTCCAAGGACGGTGTCGGCCTGTGGTGGAAGCTGCTGGGCCGCAACAAGCGGGCCATCACGCTCGATCTGTCGAAGCCGGGCGGGCGCGCCACCCTGCTCCGCCTCGCGGCCACCGCCGACGTCGTCATCGAGAACTTCCGTCCCGGCACCCTGGAGAAATGGGACCTCGGCTGGGCCGAACTCTCCGCCGCCAACCCGAGGTTGGTGCTCGCCCGGGTCACCGCGTTCGGCCAGTTCGGGCCCTACGCGCATCGTCCCGGCTTCGGCACCCTCGCCGAGGCGATGAGCGGCTTCGCCGCGATCACCGGCGAACCGGACACACCCCCGACGCTCCCGCCGTTCGGCCTCGCCGACTCGATCGCGGGCCTGGCGACGGCGTACGCGGTGATGACGGCCCTCGCGGCCCGGGACCGCACGGGCGAAGGCCAGGTGGTGGACATGGCGATCATCGAGCCCATCCTGACCGCGCTCGGCCCCCAGCCCCTCTGGTACGACCAGCTCGGTCACGTCCAGCCGCGCACCGGCAACCGCTCGCAGAACAACGCCCCGCGCAACACCTACCGTACGGCGGACGGCAGTTGGGTCGCCGTCTCCACCTCGGCGCAGTCGATCGCCGAGCGCGTGATGCGCCTGGTGGGCCGCCCGGAGCTGATCGACGAACCGTGGTTCGCGACGGGCGCGGACCGGGCCCGGCACGCCGACGTCCTCGACGCGGCGGTCGGGGACTGGATCGCACGGCACACCCGCGCGGAGGTCCTGGCCGCCTTCGAGAAGGCGGAGGCGGCCGTGGCCCCGATCCAGGACGTACGGGACGTGATGACGGACCCGCAGTACCAGGCCCTGGACACGATCACCACCGTCGACGACCCCGAACTCGGCCCGCTGCGCATGCAGAACGTCCTCTTCCGTCTCTCCGCCACCCCCGGCGCCATTCGCTGGCCGGGCCGTCCGCACGGCGCCGACACGGACACCGTGCTGACCGAACTCGGCCTGACCGAGGCCGAGTTGACCGCTCTGCGAGAGGCGGGCGCCCTGTGACTCCGTACCCGCTGACCTGGCTGTACGTCCCCGGCGACCGGCCTCAGGTGGTCGCCAAGGCCCTCGTCGCGGGCGCCGACGTGGTCGTGATCGACCTGGAGGACGCCGTCGCCCCCGGCCGCAAGGAGTACGCCCGCGCGGCCACCGCCGAGCTGCTGTCGGAGCCCCGGCCCGGTGTCCACGTCCGCGTGAACGCCCCGGACAGCCCCTGGGCGGCGGACGACCTCAAGGCCCTGACCCCCCTCCCGGGCGTGTCCGGCCTGCGACTGCCGAAGGTGACGTCCGCCGAGGAGGTCGCGGCCGTGGCGGAGAGCACGGGCGGCCTCCCCCTGTTCGCCCTCCTGGAGACGGCCCTCGGCATCGAACGGGCCTTCTCGATCGCCTCCGCGCACCCCGCCCTGCGCGGCATCTCGCTCGGCGAGGCGGATCTACGGGCCGACCTGGGCGTGCGCGAGGACGCGGGGCTCGACTGGTCCCGGTCGCGGGTGGTCGTCGCCGCGCGGGCGGCCGGGCTGGCCCCGCCGCCCCAGTCGGTCCACCCGGACATCCGCGACCTGGAGGGGCTGGCCGCCTCCTGCGCGCACGGCCGGGCCCTGGGCTTCCTGGGGCGGGCGGCGATCCATCCCCGTCAACTCCCGGTCATCGAGCGCGCGTTCCTGCCGACCGACCGTGAACTCGAAGAGGCCGAGACGATCGTCGAGGCGGCCGTGCGGGAGGAGGGCGCCCAGGCGCTGCCGTGCGGGCGGTTCGTCGACGCGGCGATCGTGGCCGCGGCGCGGCGCACGCTCACGTCGGCCCGCCGGACCTGACACACGGCGAGGGCGCCCCGTCGAGCCCGGGGCGCCCTCGTCGTCGTAGAACCGGTCGTCAGCTCTTCTTCGCCGACTCGGGCTCGTCCTTCTTCGTGTCCGCGACCGCCTCTTCGGTTTCCGGGGCGTCTTCCTCGGTCTCCGGGGCGTCGGCCTTGTCGGTCTTCGGGGCCTCCGCCGTGGCCGAGTCGTCGCCGTCGTCCGTGTCCGTCGGCGCTTCCGGCTCGACGACCTCCTCGCGGCCCGGGCGCTTCTTCGCCGAGATGACCATGTAGACCACCGCGAGGACGAAGACGATCATCGCGGTCCAGTCGTTCAACCGCAGGCCCAGGAAGTGGTGGGCGTCGTCGACGCGCATGTACTCGATCCAGCCGCGGCCCACGCAGTACGAGGCGACGTAGAGCGCGAACGCCCGGCCGTGGCCCAGCGTGAAGCGGCGGTCGGCCCAGATGACGAGGAAGCCGACACCGACGCACCACAAAGACTCGTACAGGAAGGTCGGGTGGTAGTAGCCCGGGACCCGGCCGTCCGTCGAGGACGTGATGTGCAGCGCCCAGGGGAGGTGGGTCTCGCGGCCGTACAACTCCTGGTTGAACCAGTTGCCCCAGCGGCCGATGGCCTGGGCGAAGGCGATGCCCGGGGCGAGGGCGTCGGCCCAGGCGGGCAGCGGGATGCCACGGCGGCGGCAGCCGATCCACGCGCCCACCGCGCCGAGCGCGATGGCGCCCCAGATGCCGAGGCCGCCCTGCCACACCTTGAAGGCGTCCACCCAGTCGCGGCCCTCGCTGAAGTACAGCTCGTAGTCCGTGATCACGTGGTACAGGCGACCGCCGACGAGGCCGAACGGCACGGCCCAGACAGCGATGTCGGCCACCGTCCCGACCCTGCCGCCGCGGGCGACCCAGCGTTTGTTGCCGAGCCAGACGGCGACGAAGACGCCGATGATGATGCAGAAGGCGTAGCCGCGCAGCGGAATGGGACCGAGGTGGATCACTCCGCGCGAAGGGCTGGGAATGTAGGCAAGTGTTTCCATGGCAGGGTCGACGCTACCGTGCCGGACCGTGACCGCGGCAAGCGGCCCGGCTACGGCTCCATAACGGGCCGGTGTGAAAACCGGCCCGCCCGCTTACCCCCTGTCATCCCTTGTCGGCGGCCTGGACCAGTTGCTTCAGCTTCGCGGGGGTCATCGTCTGGTCCGCGTAGATGTTCTTGCCGTCGAAGAGGACGGTCGGGGTGCCGGTGAAGCCGCCGGCCGAGAACGCGGCGGCGGACTTGGTGACCCAGCTGTCGTGCGTACCGCTGTTGACGCACTTCTGGAAGGCGGGCGTGTCGAGGCCGCTCACCTTGCCCGCCAGCTCGATCAGCTTGGCGTTGCTGGAGTAGGCGTCGTTGGTCTCCTCGGGCTGGTTCTCGTACAGCACGTCGTGGAAGTCGCGGAACTTTCCGGCGTCCTGGGCGCAGGCCGCCGCGTTGGCCGCGCGCTTGGAGCCGGTGCCGCCGAGGTTGCCGTCGATGATCGTGACCAGGTGGTACTGCACCTTGAGCTGCCCGGAGTCGGTCAGCTCGTGGAGCGTGGAGCGGTACGCCGTCTCGAAGGCCTGGCAGGCCGGGCAGCGGAAGTCCTCCCACACCGTGAGCGTCGGCTTGGCGCTGTCCTTGCCGACCTGGATCGCCAGGCTGTCCTTGCCGGTCGCCCCGGAGGGGGCCACGACCGGGCCCGCGGTCTTGCTGCCGCTGTCGTCCTTGCCGTGGTTCGCGGCGAGCACGCCGATCACCGAGGCCAGGCCCAGCACGCAGACGACGCTCGCGGCCACGATCAGCGTGCGCCGCCGCCGCTCCGCGGACTTCTGCTTCTCACGCTCTGCCGCCAGCCGCTCGCGGGCGGTGCGCTTTCCGTCACGGTTCTTCTCGCTCACACCCCGCAGAACGAACCGGGGAGGCGCAGCGCGCCTCCCCGGTCCCAGGTCCACCCATACGAGGGACGGTTGTTCCTTTGCCCGACTGTTCCTTTGCCCGACTGTTCCTTCGCGCCGGTGCGCTACGCCTGGCCGCGCACGCCCTTCGCCAGCTCGCCCGCGAGGGCGCGGACCGCCTCGACCCCGGCCGCGTCGTCGGGCGCGTCCAGCATCCGCTTGACGAAGGCCGAGCCGACGATCACGCCGTCCGCGAAGCGGGCCACCTCGGCGGCCTGCCGGGCGTCGGAGACACCGAGGCCGACGCACACGGGCGTGTCGGTGGTGGCCCGGGTACGCTCGACGAGGTCCTGCGCCTGCGCGCCCACCGACTCACGGGTGCCGGTGACGCCCATCAGCGAGGCGGCGTAGACGAAGCCGGTGCCGACCTTGGTGATCTCGGCGAGGCGGGCGTCCTTGCTGCTGGGCGCGACCACGAAGACCGTGGCGAGCCCGTGCTTCTCCGCGTGCTCCCTCCACAGCCCCGCCTCCTGCACCGGCAGGTCGGGCAGGATGCAGCCGGCACCGCCCGCCTCGGCGAGTTCGGCGGTGAAGCGCTCGACGCCGTAGCGGTCGATGGGGTTCCAGTACGTCATGACGAGCACCGGCTTCCCGGTCGCCGCGTGGGCCTCGCGGACCGTGCGCATGACGTCCGCGATCTTGACTCCGCCGCGCAGGGCGATGTCGTCGGCGGTCTGGATGACGGGACCGTCGAGGACGGGGTCGCTGTGCGGCAGGCCCACCTCGACGATGTCGGCGCCGCCGTCGAACACGGCCTTGATCGCCTCGATGCCGCCGTCCACGGTCGGGAACCCGGCCGGGAGGTAGGCGATGAGCGCGGCGCGTCCCTCGGCCCTGGCGGCGGCGAGGGTGTCGCTCAACAGCTGGATGTTGCCGCTCACTTGGCGTCCCCCTCGATCTCGGCGGTGTCGGCCGCGTTGGCCGCGACGGTGGCGTCGGCTTCGGTTTCGTACAGGCCGAAGTAGCGTGCGGCGGTGTCCATGTCCTTGTCGCCGCGCCCGGAGAGGTTGACGACGATCAGGCCGTCCTTGCCCAGCTCCCGGCCGACCTCCAGCGCGCCCGCGAGCGCGTGGGCGCTCTCGATGGCCGGGATGATGCCCTCGGTGCGGGACAGCAGGCGCAGGGCCTGCATGGCCGCGTCGTCGGTGACCGCGCGGTACTCGCCGCGTCCGCTGTCCTTGAGGTAGGAGTGCTCGGGGCCGATGCCGGGGTAGTCCAGTCCGGCCGAGATCGAGTACGGCTCGGTGATCTGGCCCTCCTCGTCCTGGAGGACGTAGGACCGCGAACCGTGCAGGATGCCGGGCTCGCCCGCGGTGAGGGTGGCCGCGTGCTCGCCGGTCTCGACGCCGTGGCCGGCCGGTTCGCAGCCGATGAGGCGTACGCCGGCGTCGGGGATGAAGGCGTGGAACAGGCCGATGGCGTTCGAGCCGCCGCCGACGCAGGCGATGGCCGCGTCGGGCAGGCGTCCGGCGCGCTCCAGGATCTGGCGGCGGGCCTCGACGCCGATCACGCGGTGGAAGTCGCGGACCATGGCGGGGAAGGGGTGCGGGCCGGCGACCGTGCCGAAGAGGTAGTGGGTGCGGTCGACGTTGGCGACCCAGTCGCGGAACGCCTCGTTGATGGCGTCCTTGAGGGTGCGGCTGCCGGACTTCACGGCGATGACCTCGGCGCCGAGCATGCGCATCCGGGCGACGTTCAGCGCCTGGCGCTGGGTGTCGATCTCGCCCATGTAGATGGTGCATTCGAGGCCGAACAGGGCGCAGGCGGTGGCGGTCGCTACGCCGTGCTGGCCGGCGCCGGTCTCCGCGATGACCCGGGTCTTGCCCATGCGCTTGGTGAGCAGGGCCTGACCGAGGACGTTGTTGATCTTGTGGGAGCCGGTGTGGTTCAGGTCCTCGCGCTTGAGGAAGATCCGGGCGCCGCCCGCGTGTTCCGCGAAGCGGGGGACCTCGGTGAACGCGCTGGGCCTGCCGGTGTAGTTGACCAGGAGGTCGTCCAACTCGCGGGCGAACTCGGGGTCGTGCTTGGCCTTGTCGTACTCGACGGCGACCTCGTCCACGGCGGCGACCAGGGCCTCCGGGATGAACTTGCCGCCGAAGGCGCCGAAGTAGCCTTCGGCGGTGGGGACTTGACCCTCGGGGTCGGGAATGAAGAACTCGCTGGGCATGCGGAAACCTCACGGTGGGTTTGTGGAAAAGCACTAAACGCCGTGGGGGCAGGGGGAGTTAGTCGACTGCGCGCCCGTTGGTGCTCGTCGCGCCCGCGCGGCGGTAGCCGCACATCAGATACAGCCCCGCGCCCCTGGTGGGCCGCTGCCATCGCATGCCGTTCACTTGCCCCGGCTCATCTCCGATGACGTACCGCACTCTGCGGCCGTGCACCCGGCGTGCGGGCGCACGGCAACCCCTCGGACGGCAGCCGCGCGCCAGGCGGGCGTACCGGTCCGTGGGAGAGGTCGTCGGAGTCATCGCGGGGAACTCTACCGGGTGATCAGCCGCGGCCGTGGCGCAGTGCCGGGTGTTCGCCCGCCGCCACCAGGTCCGACACCGCGGACTTGGGGTCGCGGCCGGTGACCAGGGACTCGCCGACCAGGACCGCGTCGGCGCCGGCGTTGGCGTAGGCGATGAGGTCGTGGGGGCCGCGGACCCCGGACTCGGCGATCTTGACGATGTGCGCCGGGATCTCGGGGGCCACGCGCTCGAAGGTGCCGCGGTCGACCTCAAGGGTCTTGAGGTTGCGGGCGTTGACGCCGATGATCTTCGCGCCGGCGTCGACCGCGCGGTCGACCTCGTCCTCGTCGTGGACCTCGACGATCGGCGTGAGGCCGATCGACTCGGCGCGCTCGATGAGGGACTCCAGGGCGGGCTGGTCCAGGGCCGCGACGATCAGCAGGGCGAGGTCGGCGCCGTAGGCACGGGCTTCCCAGAGCTGGTACGACGTGACGATGAAGTCCTTGCGCAGGACCGGGATGTCCACCCGCGCGCGGACGGCCTCCAGGTCGGCCAGCGAGCCGCCGAAGCGGCGCTGCTCGGTGAGGACGGAGATGACGGCGGCGCCGCCCGCCTCGTAGTCCGCCGCGAGGCCCGCCGGGTCGGCGATCGCCGCGAGCGCGCCCTTGGAGGGGCTGGAGCGCTTGACCTCGCAGATGACCTTGACGCCGTCGCCGCGCAGGGCCGCGACGCCGTCCTTGGCCGCGGGTGCCTTCGCCGCGCGCTCCTTGAGCTCGTCGAGGCTGACCCGCGCCTGTCGTTCCGCCAGGTCGGCACGGACTCCGTCGATGATCTCGTCGAGCACACTCACGCGAGCGGCCCCCTTCCGGACGGTGGAAAAGCAATGGTCACATCTGACCTCGATGGTATCCGGAGGAAGGCGTAGCCCTCGCATCCGGTTGACGCCGGTCCCACTACCTGGACATCCGCCGGTCGATCAAGGATGTAGCCAGCCACCGAACGGCAGGTTCCGGACAACCGTGAAGACCAGCACCAATGCGCCCAGCGCCCAGAGCGAGCCGCTGCCGAGATCGAGCCGCACCGGCCGGCCGCGCGCCGCGCGGACCACCCAGACGGTCCAAAGGACCATGAAGGCCAGATAGCCCACCACGGCGAGCGCGTTGTCCTGGAGGGCGGCCAGGAAGTCGCCGTGGACGAACTCGTGCGCGCTGCGCAGTCCGCCGCAGCCGGGGCAGTACAGGCCGGTGAAGCGGTACAGGGGGCAGACGGGGTAGTGGCCGGGCTGGTTGGGGTCGACCGTGCCGACGTAGGCGAAGGCTCCGGCGACGGCCGCCAGGACGCCCGCGGGGACGGCCACGCGATTCAGCGCGGAGGCGGAACCGGGGGCGCGGGTGTTCGGTGTGGTCCGGCTGTCGGCGTTCACGTCTCGCATTGTGCCCCCTGGGCCCTCGGTGCGGCACGCGCGCGTGAGGGGCGGTCCCCGGTGGATCCGGGACCGCCCCTCCACGAAGTGGTGACCGACAGCGGCAGGTTCAGCTGTCGGCGTGCGCGGTCTTGCCGAGCAGCTCGGTCAGGTCCTGGGGACGGTCCTTGGGCATGCCCATACCCATCGAGCTCATGACCCAGCCGACGATGCCGCCGATGACCACGATGCCCATACCGGCCCAGAAGCCGGCCGGCTGCGCCATGACCATGAAGGCGCCCGCGACCAAGAACCCGATGAAGACAATGGTGGTACCGGTCCAGGCGGCCAAAGTGTGACCGTGGCTGTTGCCCGCCATGACGTGCTCCTCGTTGCTGTGTGCGTGTGTGAGCAGACGCTCACGGTTCATTGTTCCGCACGCGTGCGGATGCGGTGCTTCGGGGTGGGGCACTCGCGCGTCGGCGGAGCCCTCGGTGGCGCCCTCGGTGGGGCTACGCCCCTGTGGGGTCCTCGCCGCGGTCGAGGGCCTTCCAGATGTCCTCGGGGCGGTCGGGGTCGACCACGGGGGCGCGGCGGGGACGGGGCGCGCCGTTGCGCTCGTAGCGGCCGGACATCGCGGGCCAGCGGCGGCCGTAGAACAGGGCGAGCAGGCCGGCCAGCAGGATCAGGGCGCCGCCGACCGCGGCCACGTAGGGCCAGGCGGTGTGGTCGAAGGCGTGCACGGCGGACGAGGTGCCGCCGGAGGCCTGGGTGGCCTTGTCGTCGAGCGCGGAGCTGTCTCCGGCGCCCAGCAGGGCGGCGACGACGATGCCCGCGCCGGAGAGCGCGAGGAGGGCGGAGACCGCGAAGCGGCCCGTCCGGCGGACCGCGAAGACGGCGACGAGCGCGGCGAGTCCCACTATGGCGAGCGCCGCGGGCACGCCCGTGACGTCGCTGCCCTTGGCGGACAGCGGGAACGGGTCGCCCGCCACCGTCGCGATCCCCTCCGACCAGCGCTGACGGGTGGCCAGCAGCGCCACGGCCGCGCCGAGCGCACCGCTCATCAGCGCCACGGCGAGGCTGCGGCGGCCGGCGCGCGCGGGGCCGTCGCCTTCGGAACGGGGGTGCGGAACAGCAGCAGTCACGTGGTCCACTATCGCTCGAACCCCGGGCGAACCGTCACCCGGGGTTCATATGACCCTCGTCCTATTGCCCGAGCCGGTTCGCCGTGTGCACCGCGCGCAGGACCGCCGCCGCCTTGTTGCGGCACTCCTGGTCCTCCAGGTCCGGGTCCGAGTCGGCGACGATCCCCGCGCCCGCCTGGACGTAGGCCGTGCCGCCGCGCAGGAGGGCCGTACGGATGGCGATGGCGGTGTCGGAGTCGCCCGCGAAGTCGAGGTAGCCGACGCAGCCGCCGTACAACCCCCTTCTGGAGGGCTCCAGTTCGTCGATGATCTGCATCGCGCGGGGCTTGGGCGCGCCGGAGAGGGTGCCGGCCGGGAAGCAGGCCGTGAGGACGTCGAAGGCGGTGCGGCCGGGGGCGACGCGGCCGGTGACCGTGGAGACGATGTGCATCACGTGGGAGTAGCGCTCGACCGACATGAAGTCGACGACCTCGACCGAGCCGGGCTCGCAGACGCGTCCCAGATCGTTACGGCCGAGGTCGACCAGCATGAGGTGTTCGGCGCGCTCCTTGGGGTCGGCGAGGAGTTCGTCGGCGAGGGCCTGGTCCTCCTGCGGGCCGGCGCCGCGGTGCCGGGTGCCGGCGATGGGGTGGACCATCGCGCGGCCGTCCTCGACCTTGACGAGCGCCTCGGGGGACGAGCCGACCACGTCGAAGCCGTCGAAGCGGAACAGGTACATGTACGGCGACGGGTTGGTCGCCCGCAGCACCCGGTACACGTCCAACGCGCTTGCCGTGCACGGGGTTTCGAAGCGCTGGGAGGGGACGACCTGGAAGGCCTCGCCCGCGCGGATGCGCTCCTTGATGTCCTCGACGGCCTCCTTGAAGTCGGGGCCGCCCCACAGCGCGGTGTACTCGGGGAGTTCGGAGGGCGGGAGCTGGGCGGGCGGCTGGGCGACCGCGCGGGAGAGGTCCGCCTCCATGGCGTCGAGGCGGGCCACCGCGTCGGCGTGGGCCTCGTCGACGCCGGTGTCGAGGTCGTTGTGGTTGATCGCGTTGGCGATCAGCAGGACCGAGCCCTCCCAGTGGTCCATCACGGCGAGGTCGCTGGTGAGGAGCATGGTCAGCTCGGGCAGCCGGAGGTCGTCCCGCTCCCCCGCGCCGATCTTCTCCAGGCGGCGCACGATGTCGTAGCCGAGATAGCCGACCATGCCGCCGGTGAAGGGCGGCAGGCCCTCCTGGTGCGGGGTGTGCAGGGTCTCGACGGTGGCGCGCAGGGCGGCGAGGGGGTCGCCGTCGACCGGGACGCCGACGGGCGGGGTGCCGAGCCAGTGGGCCCGGCCGTCGCGGGCGGTGAGGGTCGCGGCGCTGCGGACTCCCACGAACGAGTACCTGGACCAGGAGCGGCCGTTCTCCGCGGACTCCAGGAGGAAGGTGCCGGGGCGCTCCGCGGCGAGCTTGCGGTAGAGCGCGACCGGGGTGTCGCCGTCGGCGAGGAGCTTGCGGGTGACCGGGATGACGCGACGGTCGGTGGCCAGCTTGCGGAACGTGTCGAGGTCCATGGCGGCTGACCCTACTGATCCGAGGCGGCGGTGCCGGAACCGGCGCCGTCCTTGAGGTGCGCCTCTTCGAGGAGCACGTCCGCGTCGAAGCAGGTGCGGGCGCCGGTGTGGCAGGCGGCGCCGATCTGGTCGACCTTCACCAGGACCGTGTCGGCGTCGCAGTCCAGGGCGACGGACCTGACGTGCTGGAAGTGGCCGGAGGTGTCGCCCTTGACCCAGTACTCCCGGCGGCTGCGGGACCAGTAGGTGCAGCGGCCCGTCGTCAGGGTGCGGTGCAGCGCCTCGTCGTCCATCCAGCCGAGCATCAGCACCTCACCGGTGTCGTACTGCTGGGCGATGGCGGGGACGAGCCCGTCGGCGCTCCGCTTGAGGCGGGCGGCGATCTCGGGGTCGAGGCGGTCGGACTGGGGAGCGCTGGTCATGGGGCCATTGTGCCGCGCGGCACCGACAGTCCCGGCCGGTCGTCCACTGTGCGGACCGGACGGGCGGTCGTAGGCTGACGGTATGTCGACCTTCGCCAAGCGTGAACGACTTCTTCTCGCCGACCTGCTGGAGACGACGGGCCCGGACGCCCCGACCCTCTGCGAGGGCTGGCGGACCCGTGATCTGGCCGCGCACGTGGTGGTGCGCGAGCGCCGCGCGGACGCCGCCGGGGGCATCATGATCAAGCAGCTCGCACCGCGCCTGGACCGGGTGATGGCGGAGTTCGCGGCGAAGCCGTACGAGGAGCTGATCCAGCTCATCCGCACCGGCCCGCCGCGCTTCTCGCCGTTCCAGCTCAAGCAGCTCGACGAGGCGTCCAACACGGTCGAGTTCTACGTCCACACCGAGGACGTCCGCCGGGCGCAGGAGGAGTGGACGCCGCGCGAGCTGGACCCGGTGTTCCAGGACGCGCTGTGGTCGCGGCTGGAGCGCATGGCCCGGCTGGTGGGCCGCTCCGCGCCGACCGGGCTGGTGCTGCGCCGGCCGGACGGGCAGACGGCGGTCGCCCACAAGGGGGCGCCGGTGGTGACGGTGACCGGTGAGCCCTCGGAGCTGCTGCTGTTCGCGCACGGGCGGCAGAGCGTGGCCAAGGTGGAGCTGGACGGCGACGAGAACGCGATCGCCAAGCTCCAGGAGGCCAAGCAGCTGGGGATCTGAGCGGGGTCAACCGGGCAGTTCGGCCCGGCGCAGGTCCCGTACGCCGAGAGCGACGACCCCGCCGAGCCCGCAGACCGCCGCGCTGACCACGAACACCGGGCCGGTGCCCCACGCGCCGATCGCCGCCGCCGACAGCGGCATGGTGAGCGGGGCGAGGCCCAGGCTGACCAGGCTGGAGACGGCGGTGACGCGGCCGAGGCAGGCGGGGTCGGAGTGGGTCTGGAGCAGCGCGCCGCACAGCACACCGCTGAGCCCGGCGAGCAGTCCGATGAGCAGGGCGATGCCCACGGCCGCGAGGACTCCCGGGACGTAGGCGAGGGCACCGATGGCGACGCAGCCCGCGACGAGCGAGCCGCCGGCCGACCGCCCGGCGTGCGGAAGCCGGCCCCGGACGGTCAGCACCGTCGAGGCGGTCCCCGCGCCGACTCCGAACCCGGCGAGCACCCATCCCATCCCGGCCGCTCCCCAGCCCCGCTCGTCGGCGAGGAGGGTCAGTCCCACGTTGAGCGGGCCGGTGAACCCCAGGTCGCCGAGGGCGATGGCCAGCATCAGGGGCGCGAGGACCCGGTGGCGGCGGATGTAGTGAAGCCCGGCGGCGAGGTCGCGCCACGGGGTGGTCGTGCCGTCGGCGGCCCTGTCGTCGGGCGGGAGTTCCCGGACCCGTACCGAGATCAGCAGGGGTATCGACACGGCGATCAGGAGCCCGGCGGTCCCGAACGCGGCCACCGCGCCCCCGAACGCCACCGCGAGACCGCCGAGCGGGGCGCCGAGGATCACGGCGAACCGGTACGCGAGGCCTCGCATGCCCTGCACGCGCGCGAGCTGTGCCTTGTCGGTGATCCGCGCGGGCAGCGCGCCCACCGCGGGGACGAAGACGGCGTCCACGGTGCCGAAGACCAGGGCGAGCGCGGCGAGCGGCCACAGCCCGAGGCCGGTGACGAACAGCAGCGCGGCCACGGCGAGTACGGCCGCGCAGCGCACGGCGTCGCTGCCGATGACGACCCGGCGCGGACCGAGGCGGTCGGCGATCACCCCGCCGCCCAGCATGAGCACCGCGCGCGGGAGGGCACTGGCCGACATCACCAGACCGGCCTGCGCCGGGGTGCCGGCCTGTACGGCGGCCCAGGACAGGGCGATGTAGTAGACGCCGTCTCCGGCCATCGACGCCGCGTAGGCGGCCAGCCAGCGCAGGAGGTTGGGGTCGCGGTGAGCGGGTCTGTCAGGGGCTACGAGCGCGGTGGTCAAGGGAGTTGGCCCTCTCGGAGACTCAGACGCGGAACGGGAAGCCGTACGTGTGCACCGCGACGTTCTCGCGGCCCTCGGTGTCACCGGCGGCGACGGCGGCCCGGCTGTTCTCCTGGAACCGGCGCACGACATCGCCCAACTCGGCTGACAGCGCGGCCAGTTCGGCCGGGGTGAGGCGCAGCAGCCACTCGGAGTTGTCGGCGGCCGAGGTCCACGCGTCGCCCCAGTGGGCCCGCTCGTCGAGGTGGCGCCGGTACATGTCGACGCGCTGGTCGAAGAACAGGCGGCTGGCGGCGGTGTGCGCGGCGGCCTTCTCCGGGGCGTCCCGGAAGTCCTCGTCGTGGACGCTCAGGCCGTCCGAGGCGGGCTGCCACCACCGCTCCCGGCCGTCCCCGCTGCGCGGCTCGGCCGCCTCGATCAGGCCGTGCTCGGCGAGCTTGCGCAGGTGGTAGCTGACCAGTGAGACGGCCTCGTCGACCTGGTCGGCGAGCTGGGAGGCGGTCGCCACCTGGGCGATGATCAGCAGCCGGTACAGCTGGGCCCGCAGCGGGTGGGCGATGGCCTTGAGCGTGCCCACGTCCTTGATGCGACGGTCCCTGTCCCTGTGGTCCCTGTCTTTGTCGGTCACTCCTCCAGGCTAGATACGAAAGAAAAGTTGCGCAATATCCCTTGCGTAATATTCCTTGTGCATCTCCGCATGAGTAAGCCCCGACCGCCAGGCGATCGGGGCTTACAGCGCCTCCACGGGAGGGATCACCGCACCGGATGTCCCGCTTCCCGCAACGCCTGCTTGACCTCGCCGATCCGCAGGTCGCCGAAGTGGAAGACGGAGGCCGCCAGCACCGCGTCCGCGCCCGCCGCCACCGCCGGCGCGAAGTCGGCGAGCCTGCCCGCGCCGCCGGAGGCGATCACCGGCACGGTCACGTGCTTGCGGACCGCCGCGATCATCTCCAGGTCGTAGCCGTCCTTGGTGCCGTCCGCGTCCATCGAGTTGAGCAGGATCTCCCCGGCGCCCAACTCGGCGGCCCGGTGCGCCCATTCGACGGCGTCGATGCCGGTGCCCTTACGACCGCCGTGGGTGGTCACCTCGAAGGAGCCGCTCTCGGTCCTGCGCGCGTCCACCGACAGGACCAGCACCTGCCGGCCGAACCGCTCCGCGATCTCCTTGATCAGCTCCGGCCGGTCGATCGCCGCCGTGTTGACGCCGACCTTGTCCGCGCCCGCCCGCAGCAGCTTGTCCACGTCCTCGGCCGTACGGACGCCGCCGCCGACCGTGAGCGGGATGAAGACCTGCTCGGCGGTGCGGCGGACCACGTCGTACGTCGTCTCGCGGTTGCCGGAGGACGCGGTGATGTCCAGGAAGGTCAACTCGTCGGCGCCCTCGGCGTCGTAGACCTTGGCCATCTCGACGGGGTCGCCCGCGTCGCGCAGGTTCTGGAAGTTGACGCCCTTGACGACCCGGCCGTTGTCGACGTCGAGGCAGGGGATCACCCGTACGGCGAGAGTCATGAGGAGCCCTCCGCCCGGTAGGCCTCCACCTCGACCTCGACGACCAGGCTGGGGTCGACGAAGCCGGACACGATGATCATCGAGGCGGCGGGGCGGATCGCGTCGAAGAGTTCCTTGTGCGCGCGGCCCACGTCCTCGACGTCCCGGGCGTGGGTGATGTACATCCGGGTGCGCACCACGTCGGCAGGGCCCAGGCCCAGTCGTCCCAGGGCCGCGAACGCGACGTTGAACGCGTTGACCGTCTGCTCGTAGGGACCGCCCTCGGCGATCTCGCCGTCCACGACGGACGTGCACCCGGAGACCAGCACCAGGCCGTTCGGCAGCTCCACCGCGCGGGAGTAGCCGAAGGCCTCCTCCCAGGGGGCGCCGGTCGTGACGCGTCGTAGCTCGGTCACCGGGCCACCGCCTCCAAGGCCTCTTCCAGGGTGAACGCCTTCGCGTAGAGGGCCTTCCCGACGATGGAGCCCTCGACACCGAGGGGCACCAGTTCGGCGATGGCGCGGAGGTCGTCGAGCGAGGACACCCCGCCGGAGGCCACCACCGGGCGGTCGGTGGCCGCGCAGACGTTGCGCAGCAGCTCCAGGTTGGGGCCCTGAAGGGTGCCGTCCTTGGCGATGTCGGTGACGACGTAGCGGGCGCAGCCCTCGGAGTTGAGGCGCTCCAGCGTCTCGTAGAGGTCGCCGCCGTCGCGGGTCCAGCCGCGGCCCCGGAGGGTCGTGCCGCGTACGTCGAGGCCGACGGCGATCTTGTCGCCGTGCTGGGCGATCACCTTGGCGACCCACTCGGGGGTCTCCAGGGCGGCGGTGCCGAGGTTCACCCGGGTGCAGCCGGTGGCGAGGGCGGCGGCGAGGGTGTCGTCGTCGCGGATGCCGCCGGACAGCTCGACCTTGATGTCCATGGCGCCCGCGACCTCGGCGATGAGCTTGCGGTTGTCGCCGGTGCCGAACGCGGCGTCCAGGTCGACGAGGTGCAGCCACTCGGCGCCGGAGCGCTGCCAGGCGAGGGCGGCCTCCAGGGGGGAGCCGTAGGAGGTCTCGGTCCCGGACTCGCCGTGGACGAGGCGGACGGCCTGGCCGTCGCGGACGTCGACGGCGGGGAGGAGTTCGAGCTTGGCCATGGTCTACAGGGTTCCGATCCAGTTGGTGAGCAGCTGCGCTCCGGCGTCGCCGGACTTCTCGGGGTGGAACTGCGTGGCCCACAGGGCGCCGTTCTCCACGGCGGCCACGAAGGGCTTGCCGTGGGTCGACCAGGTCACCAGGGGGGCGCGCAGCGCCGGGTTGGTGACTTCGAGGGACCAGTCGTGGACGGCGTAGGAGTGCACGAAGTAGAAGCGGGCGTCGGCGTCCAGGCCCGCGAAGAGCCGGGAGCCCGCCGGGGTCTCGACGGTGTTCCAGCCCATGTGGGGCACGATCTCGGCCTGCAAGGGCTCGACCGAGCCGGGCCATTCGTCGAGGCCCTCGGTCTCCACGCCGTGCTCGATGCCGCGCGCGAAGAGGATCTGCATGCCGACGCAGATGCCCATCACGGGGCGTCCGCCGGACAGCCGGCGGCCGACGATCCAGTCGCCGCGCGCCGCGCGCAGGCCCTCCATGCAGGCGGCGAAGGCGCCGACGCCGGGCACCAGCAGCCCGTCCGCGTTCATGGCCTTGTCGTAGTCACGCGTGATCTCGACCTCGGCTCCCGCGCGCGCGAGGGCCCGCTCGGCGGAGCGGACGTTGCCGAAGCCGTAGTCGAAGACGACCACTTTCCTCGCCGGGCTCAATTCCACACCTCCAGCCTCATGACGCCGGCGACCAGGCACAGCGCGGCGGCGATGGAGATCAGCACGATGAGCTGGCGGGGCATCTTCTGCTTGACGAAGGAGTAGACCCCGCCGAGCAGGAAGAGCCCGACGACGATGAGGAGGGTCGACAGGCCGGTCACAGCGCGCCCTTCGTGGAGGGGAGGATGCCGGCCGCGCGCGGGTCGCGCTCGGAGGCGTAGCGCAGGGCGCGCGCGAGGGCCTTGAACTGGCACTCGACGATGTGGTGCGCGTTGCGCCCGTAGGGCACGTGCACGTGCAGCGCGATCTGCGCCTGGGCGACGAAGGACTCCAGGATGTGCCGGGTCATCGTCGTGTCGTACTCGCCGATCATCGGCGCCATGTTCTCGGGCTCGGTGTGCACGAGGTAGGGGCGGCCGGACAGGTCGACGGTCACCTGGGCCAGGGACTCGTCCAGCGGGACCGTGCAGTTGCCGAAGCGGTAGATGCCGACCTTGTCGCCGAGCGCCTGCTTGAAGGCGGCGCCGAGGGCGAGGGCGGTGTCCTCGATGGTGTGGTGCGAGTCGATGTGCAGATCGCCCTCGGTCTTCACGGTGAGGTCGAACAGACCGTGCCGGCCGAGCTGGTCGAGCATGTGGTCGTAGAAGCCGACCCCGGTCGACACGTCGACCTTGCCGTGGCCGTCGAGATCGATCTCGACGAGGACCGACGTCTCCTTGGTCGTCCGCTCCACCCGTCCTACGCGGTTCATGTGCTCTGCTCCTTCATCAACTCACGGACCGCGTCGAGGAACGCGTCGTTCTCTTCGGGGGTTCCGGCGGAGACCCGCAGCCACCCCGGGATGCCGTTGTCCCGGACCAGGACGCCCCGGTCGAGGATCTGCCGCCACGCGGTGTGGGAGTCCGCGAACCGGCCGAACTGCACGAAGTTGGCGTCGGACTCGACGACTTCGCAGCCCAGTGCCCGCAACTCGCCCACCAGCCGGTCCCGTTCGGACTTCAGCTGCTCGACGTACCCGAGGAGGGTGTCGGTGTGCTCCAGGGCGGCCAGCGCGGTCGCCTGGGTGACGGCCGACAAGTGGTAGGGCAGCCGGACGAGTTGGACGGCGTCGACGACCGCCGGGTGCGCGGCGAGATAGCCGAGGCGCAGACCGGCCGCGCCGAACGCCTTCGACATCGTGCGGGAGACGACGAGATTCGGCCGGTCTTCGAGCAGCGGCAGCAGCGAGTCGCCGTGGCTGAACTCGATGTAGGCCTCGTCGACCACGACCATCGAGGGCTTGGCGGCCTGGGCGGCCTCGTACAGCGCGAGGACCGTCCCGGGCGGAACGGCGTTGCCCGTGGGGTTGTTGGGGGTCGTGACGAAGACGACGTCGGGCTTGTGCTCGGCGATCCAGCGCTCGGCGGCCGGCAGGTCGATCGTGAAGTCCGCGTGGCGCGGACCGGAGATCCAGCCCGTCCCGGTGCCGCGCGCGATGAGCGCGTGCATCGAGTACGAGGGCTCGAAGCCGATGGCGGTGCGGCCGGGCCCGCCGAAGGTCTGGAGCAGCTGCTGGAGGACCTCGTTGGAGCCGTTGGCGGCCCAGACGTTGGCCATCCCGACGTGGTGACCCGTCGTGTCCGTCAGGTACTTGGCGAGCTGGGTGCGCAACTCGACCGCGTCCCGGTCCGGGTAGCGGTTGAGGTCGCGGGCGGCCTCGCGGACCCGCTCGGCGATCCGCTCGACCAGGGCCTCGGGCAGCGGGTAGGGGTTCTCGTTGGTGTTCAGCCGTACGGGGACGTCCAACTGGGGCGCGCCGTAAGGGGACTTGCCGCGCAGCTCGTCCCGTACGGGGAGATCGTCGATTCCGAAGCTCACTTGCCGGGCACCTTCCAGCCGAACCTTGCCTTGACCGCCGCGCCGTGCGCGGGCAGGTCCTCCGCCTCCGCCAGCGTCACCACGTGATGCGCCACGTCGGCCAGGGCGTCCTTCGTGTAGTCGACGATGTGGATGCCCCGGAGGAAGGACTGCACGGACAGCCCGGAGGAGTGGCAGGCGCAACCGCCGGTCGGCAGCACGTGGTTGGAGCCGGCCGCGTAGTCGCCGAGGGAGACCGGCGCCCAGGGGCCGACGAAGACCGCGCCCGCGTTCCGCACCCGTTCGGCGACCGCCGTCGCGTCCGCGGTCTGGATCTCCAGGTGCTCGGCGCCGTAGGCGTTCACGACCCGCAGCCCCTCCTCGACACCGTCGACGAGGACGATCGCGGACTGCCGGCCCGCGAGCGCCGGGACGATCCGGTCCTCGATGTGCTTGGTGGCCGCGACCTGCGGTTCGAGTTCCTTCTCGACCGCGTCGGCGAGCGTCACGGAGTCGGTGACCAGGACGGCGGCGGCCAGCGGGTCGTGCTCGGCCTGGCTGATCAGGTCGGCGGCGACGTGCGCCGGGTCGGCGGTCTCGTCGGCGAGGACCGCGATCTCGGTCGGGCCGGCCTCGGTGTCGATGCCGATCTTCCCGGTGAAGTAGCGCTTGGCGGCGGCGACCCAGATGTTGCCGGGGCCGGTGACCATGTCGGCGGGCGCGCAGGACTCGGTGCCGTGGGCGAACATCGCGACGGCGGTGGCGCCACCGGCCGCGTACACCTCGTCGACGCCGAGCAGCGCGCAGGCGGCGAGGATCGTCGGGTGCGGCAGGCCGTCGAACTCGGCCTGCGCGGGCGAGGCGAGCGCGATCGAGGGGACGCCGGCCTCCTGGGCGGGGACCACGTTCATGATCACGGAGGAGGGGTAGACGGAGCGTCCGCCGGGCGCGTAGAGCCCCACCCGGTCCACCGGCACCCACTTCTCGGTGACCGAGCCGCCGGGCACGACCTGCGTCGTGTGCGTCGTACGGCGCTGCTCGCGGTGGACGAGGCGGGCGCGCCGGACGGACTCCTCCAGGGCCGCGCGGACGGCCGGGTCGAGCTGTTCCAGCGCCTGGGCGAGCGCCTCGGCCGGGACGCGTACCGATTCCAGCCGCACCCCGTCGAACTTCTCGGCGAAGTCGATCAGCGCCGCGTCGCCCCGATGATGCACGGCCTCGCAGATCGGCCGCACCTTCTCCAGGGCGGCCGAGACGTCGAAGTCGGCTCGGGGCAGCAGGTCGCGCAGGGCGGGCCCGTCGGGGAGGGCGTCGCCGCGCAGATCGATTCGGGAGATCACAGGGCCAATTCTCTCAGACGGCGATCGAGGCCTGCTCACGCATATCAATGGCTGATACAGACCGTGGCCGGAACCCGGAAGATCCCCTTCACGTCTAGTGTTCCGGGCGTTACGGAGCGGGCATGAACAGCTGTGCGAAACCCGTGAGTAGTCGAGAGGGATGAAACAGCAGTGACCGAGGGTGCCGGCATCCGCGCGGGGGATGTGCCGGACGACGCGAGCGCCGCCGAGGCCGGTATGTGGCAGGCCTTCCGCAACGGCAGCGTGTACGACCTGAGCAGCGGCGACGCCGTCGTCGACGATCCGCACGGCGGACATCCGTGGGGCCCGGAGCGGACGGTACGGGCCCGGTTCGTGTGCTGGCTGCTGCTGGACGGGCCGCCCGCGCTGTCGGGCCGGGTGGCCTCGCTGAAACTGACCGGGGTGCAGATCAGCGGCACCCTGGACCTGGCGGGCGGCACGATCGCCCCGTTCGTCGAGCTGAAGGGCTGCCGCTTCGAGCGGGACGTGCTGCTCCCGGAGGCCCGCTTCCAGACCGTACGGCTGGTGAACTGCTCGGTGCCGCGGCTGGAGGCGGCGCGGGTGCACACGGAGGGCGACCTGCATCTGCCGCGCTGCCGCTTCCACCACGGGGTCCGGCTGACCGACGCGCACATCGGCACCGATCTGCTGCTCAACCAGGCGATCGTCCACCGGGACCGCACGGGCCGCTCCATCGCCGCCGACGGCATGACCGTGGGGCAGGATCTCCAGGCGGAACTCCTCGAATCGCACGGCGAGTTGAGCCTGCGCAGCGCCAAGGTCGGGGTCTCGCTGAGTCTGCGCGGCGCCCGGCTGGCGAACCCGTACTCACGGCTCGCCCTGAACGCGCCGCAGCTGACCGTGGGCCGCACCCTGTACCTCACCCCGGCGGGCGTCGGCGGTCCCTGGCTGAGCGGCACCACGCCCGCGCGCGGGACCCGCATCCAGCGCTTCACGTGCCAGGGCGGGGTGCGCCTGGACGACGGGCGGTTCGGGGACGCGGTGGACCTGGAGCGGGCCCGCTTCACCTTCACCGATGACCAGGAGCTGTCGCTGCTGCGCATCCAGGCGCCCGAACTGCGCTTCCTCGGGGAGCGACCGCAGCGCGGCAAGGTGGTGCTGTCGGGGGCGCGGATCGTCAACCTCATCGACGGCAAGGACAGCTGGCCGGGGCCGGGCAACCTCCACATGGGCGGCTTCGGGTACGAGAACCTCGTACCGCAGGGTCCGTTCCCGCTGGACGCCCGCCTCGACTGGGTGGCCGCCGCGACCGCCGAGTACAACCCGGAGCCGTACGAGCGGCTGGCGACCGTGCTGCGCAACGCCGGGGAGGACGAGGACGCGCGCGAGGTGCTGCTGGCCAAGCAGCGGCGGCGCCGGGAGAGCCTGCCGGTGGCGGCCAAGCTGTGGGGGTTCGCGCAGGACTGGACGGTCGCCTACGGGTACCGGCCGGGCCGGGCCGCCGTATGGATGGCGGTGCTGTGGGCGGCCGGTTCACTGGCCTTCGCGCACGCGGAGCATGTGCCGGTGAACAGCGGCGGGCATCCGCCGTGGAGTCCCGCCCTGTTCGCGCTGGATCTGCTGCTGCCGGTGATCGACCTGGGGCAGGTGGGGCAGTGGCAGTTGCACGGGGGCTGGCAGTGGCTGTCGGTGGTGCTGATCCTGCTGGGCTGGATCCTGGCGACGACGGTGGCGGCGGGCGCGACCCGGCTGCTCAGGCGGGGATAGGCGCCGGTCGCGTACAGCACTCGAACAGGTGAGCAAAAGTCACCTTTTACCTGGGCTTGACCGAGGGTCGTACAACTTTCCGCGGGCTGCCCAAACGGTCTGGCGCACTCCGGATCGCGGTTCTTCAATGGTCGGCACCATGGCTCTGCTGCGCGCGTTCATCCGCACCGCCCGGATGGCAAGGAACACCTCGCGGCTCGGCGCCGGACTGCCGGCCGACGACGAGGTTCTCCTCGACGCGCCCGACGGTCGGCTCGGCCCCGTGCTGGTCGCGGCCGGCCGCGGCGAGTACGGGCCGGCCGCCGAGCTGCTGGCCACCACCCGCGCCGCCGCCGAGTGGGAGGACCGCGACCGCTGCGCCCGCAGGCTCGCGGCCTTCGCCCGCTGCCGCCCGGAGTGGCTGGCCGACTGGCGGGCCGCCGCCCCGGACGACCCGGACGCGCTGCTGATCGGCGCCCAGCTGGCGGTGGACCGCTGCTGGGAGTCGCCCGCCCGCGCCGAACTGCTCCGCGAGATCGGCCCGTTGATCACGGCGGCGGCCGAGGCCGAACCCCGCGACCCGGTGCCCTGGCGGATCGCCCTGGACCACGCGCGGGGCACACACGCCGGGCACGCCCGCTTCGAAGAGCTGTGGGGCGAGGCGGTCCGCCGCTCCCCGCACCACTACGGCTGCCATGTCGCCGCCCTCCAGTACCTCTCGGCCGCCTGCTGCGCCCAGTGGGGCGACACGCCCCACCCCGCGCGGCCCTCCCACCGCGAGTGCTTCGACTTCGCCGAACGGGCCGCGCAGGACGCCCTGCCCGGCTCCCTCGTCCAGGCGCTGCCCGTGCGGGCAGCCTTCGCCTGTCTGACCGACGGCTGCCCGACGACCGTGCCGCGCGCCCGGCTGGACGCGGCGGCCGACCGCGCGCTCGCCCTCTCGGCCCGTTACCCGGCGGCCGACCCCTGGCCCGCCGAGGTCCGCAACCTGCTGGCCTACGTCCTGATCCGCCTCGAACGCTGGCCGGACGCCCTCGACCAGCTGCGCCTGATCGGCCCGTACGCCACGTCCTTCCCCTGGGACCGGATCTCCGACGACCCGCTCGGGCAGTTCCTGGAGGTGCGCGACGGGGTGCGGATCGCGGTGGCCTCGCAGCTGCCGCTGGGCGGGCCGGTTCCGCCCGCTCTCTCGGCGATTCCGAGGCAGCCGTGGGGCTTCGAGGACACGCCGCCGTATCCACGGAGTGAGCACGGCGGTCGCGCCCGCTCCGGCGACCACTAGGCTTTTGCGCCGTGACCACCGTCCGGCTGCCGCTCTTCCCCCTGAACTCGGTTCTGTTCCCGGGGCTCGTGCTTCCTCTGAACATTTTCGAGGAGCGCTATCGCGCCATGATGCGCGAACTGCTCAAGACCCCCGAGGAGGAACCGCGCCGATTCGCCGTCGTCGCCATCCGCGACGGCCACGAGGTGGCCCCGACCGCCCAGGGCATGCCGGACCGGACGGCCGTGCCCGAGCGCGGGCCCGCGGCCGGCTTCGGCCCCGACCCGCTGAAGGCCTTCCACTCGGTGGGCTGCGTCGCCGACGCGGCCACCGTCCGGGAGCGCGCGGACGGCACCTTCGAGGTGCTGGCGACGGGCACCACCCGGATGCGGCTGCTCACCGTGGACGCCTCGGGCCCGTTCCTGACGGCCGAGCTGGAGGAGCTGCCCGAGGAGAAGGGCGACGAGGCGGGCGCGCTGGCGGAGGGCGTGCTACGCGCGTTCCGCCAGTACCAGAAGCGGCTGGCCGGCGCCCGCGAGCGCTCCCTGTCGACCGGCGAGGCCGAACTCCCCGACGAGCCGGCCGTCGTCTCCTACCTGGTGGCCGCCGCGATGATGCTCGACACGGCGACGAAGCAGCGCCTGCTCCAGGCCCCCGACACTGCCTCCCGCCTGCGCGACGAGCTGAAACTCCTGCGCTCCGAGACGGCCATCATCCGCAATCTGCCGTCCCTGCCCGCCTCGGACCTGACGCGCAACCCGACGAGCCTGAACTGAGACCCACGATGGCGAAGAAGCCCAGGAAACAGCAGCCCCAGTCCGGCGGCACCCCGGCGACCGTGGCCCTGACGGCCGCCGGGGTGCCGTACGAGGTGCACGCCTACGACCACGACCCCGCCCACCCGTCCTACGGCGAGGAGGCGGCCGAGGCGATGGGCGTGTCCCCCGACCGGGTCTTCAAGACGCTCGTCGCGGACGTGGACGGCGCGCTGACGGTGGCCGTCGTCCCGGTGGCGGGCCAACTGGACCTGAAGGCCCTCGCGGCGGCCGTCGGCGGCAAGCGCGCCGCGATGGCCGACCCGACCCTCGCCGAACGCACCACGGGCTACGTCCGCGGCGGCATCTCGCCCCTGGGCCAGCGCAAGCGGCTCCGCACGGTCGTCGACGACTCGGCCTCGGCCCACGCCACGATCTGTGTCTCGGCCGGCCGCCGCGGCCTAGAGGTGGAACTCTCCCCCCAGGACCTGGCCACCCTCACGGAAGCGGTACTGGCCCCCATCGGCCGTGCGTGACCCCTCGACGGCGCCCCCGTCCTCGGTTAAGCACAAGGGGCATGTCGAAGAAAACCAGGAAACGGAAGTGGCGCATCAAGAAGCGCCGCTCGAATCACGGACACCGGCCCGCGTAGGAGAGAAGGGGCGGGTGCGGTCAGCCCGTCCGGCGTTCGAGGACGAGGCCCCTTCAGGACCGAAGCCGGGGTCTGGGGGCGGCAGCCCCCAGGGACGGGACGGGTAGGGGCGGCGGGGGCGAGGAAATCCCCCGCCCCTACGACAGCGGCGCCCCGTAGCCGTCCGTCGCCGGAACGCCCTGCTGCGCGTACGGCGGTTCCGGGTCCCGCGGCCCGAACAGCGCGGTCAGCCCGAGGTGGACGACCAGCGCGGCCACCGACCAGGCCAGCAGCGCCCCCTTCGCGCCCAGCTTCAGCGGCGCGGAGAACGTGACGCCCTTGCCGACGGACTTGGCGTGCGCGAGCACGTCCTTCGTCGGGCCCATCCACATCCCCAGCCGCCAGGCGAGGAACGACGCGAGCAGCCCGCCCACGGTCAGCGCGACCACCAGCGGCACTCCCCCACGGCGCCGCAGCAGGAACGCGGCGAGAGCGCTCAGCACCCCGAAACCGACCGCGAGCAGAGTGAACGTTCCGTCCACCCCCACGGCCTGCTCGCCCTCGGAGTCCTTGAGGTAGACGACCCAGCTCTTGTCGACCACGTCCCCGACCAGCGGCACATGCGGCGCGAGCCACCACCACAGCAGTCCGAGCACGATCCCGGTGAGCGCCACACCGACCATGACGACCAGGGCCTCGATCAGTTCGGTCTTCATGCCGGGCCCGTCCGCGCCGTAGGACACGTCCTGCGGGGCGGGCCCGGGATACCCGGCGCCCGGGGCGCTCTGGTCACCCGGCGGCTGCCACGGGTCGTGCGGGGACTGGTCGCGCGGCGGCGGGGGCGGAGTCAGCGGTGCGGTCACTCTGCCATCGTGCCAGGCCCGGCTGTGCGGCGCGTCACCGGACGGCGGCCCGACGGTAGGCCCAGGCGGCGACGGCCAGCGAAACGACGCCGACCGCGGCGCATACGGCGAGGTCACCGAGGACCAGCGCCCAGTCGGGGTGCGCGGCGAAGGTCTGCGCGAAGGCCTCCACGCCGTACGTCGAGGGCACCAGATCGCGCAGGAAACGCACCGCGTCCGGCATCCGGTCGGCCGGCAGCACACCCAGCAGCAGCGCCGCCGACATGCCCAACTGGCCGAGCAGCGTGGCGAGTTCGGGCCGGGGCGCGAGCAGCCCGAGGGCGGCGCCCAGTCCGGCGAGGGCGGCCCCGGCGAGCGGGACCACCGCCGCCAGGATCCAGAGGTTGCCCATCGGCAGCCCGAACAGCACGCATCCGAAGACGGCGGTGATCGCGGTCCCCGGCACGGTGAAGGAGGCGTAGGCCCCGGCGGCGCCGAGCACGACGGCGGCGGGCGGCACCGGCAGGGTGGCGTAGTGGTCGAGCCCGCCGCTGCCGCGCAGCTGGCCGAAGTACTGCGCGAGGAGGTTCAGTCCGACGTAGGCGACGACCAGCACGGACGAGCCCGCGACCACGAACCGGGCGTCGTGGCTCCCGCCGTCGACGACCCCGCGCATCATGATCAGGATGCCGACCGACTGGAAGGTCGCCACGAACAGCAGCGGGATCCGCGCGACCCGCGCCCGGGACAGCTGCGCCCGGTACACGGCGGCCAGCGAGGGCCACAGCCGCGCCTTCGGCCCGAGCTCGGCGGCGCCCGCCCCGGCGGCCTCCGGCACGGCCAGCGGGCCACTGGGCAGAACATCGGCGGATACGACACTCACGTCGCGCTGCTCCTCTCGACGCCGGCAGTCGCGCTGTCCCATACGGATACGACGGCCCGTGTACTCATGCCTTCACCAGCCCCTGTCCGTTGCCGCCCAGCGTCAGATACACGTCCTCCAGGCTGGGCGTGGCCAGGGTGAAGTCGTCCAGGGCGGCGAAGGCGGCCCCACCGGTGACGGTGGCGACGGCCACCCGGGCCTCCTCGGGGGCCAGCCGGAGCGTCCAGCGGCGGCCGGACTCGACGGCCCGGTCCCGCAGCGCGGCGACCTCCGGGACGTCCAGCGGCGGTCTCTCCCGCCACACCAGCTCGACCCGGACCTCTCCGGCGACCTGTTCCTTGAGCCCGGCGGGGCTGTCGCAGGCGATGACCCGGCCCTGGTCGAGGACGGCGACCCGGTCGAGGACGGTCTCGGCCTCGATGACGTTGTGGGTGACGAGCAGCACGGTGGAGCCGCGCTCGGCCCGGCGCCGGTCGACGGCGGACCACACGGCCCTGCGCGCGACGGGATCCATTCCGGTGGTCGGCTCGTCGAGCACCAGCAGCGGGCGCTCCCCGACCAGCGCGGCGGCCACGCACGCCAGCCGCCGCTGCCCGCCGGACAGCTTCTTCAGCGGCCGTCCGGCGATGGCCGTGAGCCCCAACTCGTCCAGTACGGCGTCCCGTTCGGCCCGTGCCTCGCGCAGGTCCAGGCCGCGCAGCCGTGCGGTGGTCTCGGCGGCGAGCGACACGGTCAGCTCGTCGAGCGCGGAGGACTCCTGGCCGAGGTGGGCGAGGATCCGGGCGGCCCGCTCCGGGTGGCGCACGATGTCGTGCCCGAGGATCTCGACGCTGCCCGCGTCGGGCCGCATGAGCCCGGTGAGCTGGCGTACGAGGGTGGACTTGCCGGCGCCGTTCGGTCCGAGCAGTCCGAAGATCTCGCCGCGGTGGATGTCGAGGGTCACCCCGTCGGTGGCCCGTACCTCGGGGGTGCCGGGCGCTCCGCGCCGGCCGCGCACCGCCGGATAGGTCTTGCTGAGTCCGCGCACCGCGCACACGACATCCCCGGCGTGTCGAAGTGCCTGTCCCGCGCGCGTACTCACAAGGGACGAGACTACGGGGTCCGCGGCCCCCGCCCGCCCGCGGGTGGGTCGAGAACCGCAAATACCCCGGTAAAGAGCGTCAATCCCCCGCGGGGGCGTGCTCGGCCGCCGTCCGTACGTCGATCTCGCGCCAGAACCCGGCCCGGATCGCGTACCGGTCGTGCTCGTCGATCTGGTCGTCCTTGTGGGCGAGCAGGCCGAAGCGGGCCGCGTAGCGCAGCAGCTCCCCGTCGATGCGGTGCGGGACGCGGGGATACATTCCGGAGAGTTTTTGCAGGTGGCCGCCCTGGTCGCCGAGGCGGCCCATCCACCGGCGGGCGAAGACCTGGCCCACTTCGAAGGGGTCGCCACCGACCGTGGTGATGTCCTCCTCGCGGTCGGCCCAGCGCTGCTCGGCCGTGGTCAGCTGCGCCAGCGTCGGCATGGAGGCGACCTCGGGCGGTTCGGTGGCGCCGCCCGGCCGGTCGACCCAGCCCTTGTCGGAGGACCAGCGCAGGGTGGCGCTCGCGGGATGCGGCGCGGGCGCGGCGGCCCCCGGGGCCTTGAGGCCGGCCAGGTCCTTCGGGGTGGGCACGCCCTTGGGCGCGGGCACGCGTTCCTGCGTGCCGTTCGCCGAGCCGGCCTCGGCCGCCGCGTGCTCGCCGTCCTCGACGGGCCGCTCGCGCGTCGCCGGCGCGGACTCGGGCAGCGGCGCGGACAGGATCGCCGCGATCTCCGGCCGGGGCACGGGCTGCGGCGCGCACACCCCACCGAGATCCTTCGCCCGTACGGCCTTGGTGATCCAGGTCCGGTCGAGCACCCGCCGCTCGTCGGCCTCGGCGACCAGGTCCTCGGACTGGTTGTAGTCCCCGTCCGCGGCCTGTACGGCCCACAGGTGTACGGCGACGCCATGCTCCTTGGCGGCCATCATGCCGGGCAGCAGGTCGCCGTCGCCGGTGACGAGGACGACGTCGGAGCAGGCGCGGTTGCGGGCCAGTTCGGTCAGTTCGGCGTGCATGGCGGCGTCGACGCCCTTCTGCGCCCAGCGGCCGTCGCTGCGGGTCAGGGCGCCGAGGCGGACGGTGACCCGGGGCATCACGCGCAGCCTGCGGTGCTCGGGCTGCGGGACGCGGTCGGGGGCGCCGTCGAACCAGTAGATGCGCAGCAGGGGCCGTTCCGTGTCGGACTCGGCGCGCTCGCGCAGGCCCTGGATGAGGGCGGCGTGATCGACGGTGATGCGGGAACGCGAGGGCTCTCCGGCAAGGAGACTGGCCGCCGCCCCCAGCAGATACCCGGCGTCCACCAGGACGATGCAGCGGTCCACGCGACTCACCCTCTTCCCGGTCGGTTTGCTTCGGGCTCGCTTCGAGTCTGCCCGACCGCACTGGGGTTAACGGCCCGAAACTCGATCTTCGGCGTGGCGTTTCGGCGCTTCCCTCGCGCACCGACCATGTCACACACGGTAATTATCCGAAATGCGTTCTTTGCCAGCCTATGTGAATCTGGTCGCGGCCCTGGCCCCTAGATCCCCCTCAGGAGGCAGATCACCATGGCCAAGAACAAGAACCGTGACCGTAAGCAGTCGCAGTCGGAACGCGCCCAGGAGCAGGCCACGTCGTCCTCGATGGAGGCACAGGCCGAACAGCGCATATCCCAGGCCACGCCCAGCGACATGGCCCGCAAGGGCAAACAGAAGCGCTTCGGCCACAACTGAGGCCCGCTTCAAGGGTTGTTGAACGACTGAGGGGCGCGTCCGCCGGCGGACGCGCCCCTCATGTCGGCTCGGGGTTCTGGTCGTTCAGCCCGCGAGGCAGGCCGGGCCGAGCAGCACCTTCAGGTCGCCGAACAGGGCCGGGTCGGGCTTGACCCGGTGCCGGTCCAGGCGCAGCACGGTGGTCTTGGTCGGGCCCTGGAGCCTGATGCGGACCTCGCTGTCGCCCCGGTGGTGGCTGAGGATCTCGCCGAGCCTGCTCACCATCGGCGGGGTGACCCTGGTCGCCGGGATGGTGAGGATCACCGGCGCGTTGGTGCCCGCGTTCGACAGGTCCGGGACCTGCATCTCCATCGCGACCAGGCGGGGCACGTCCTCGCGCTTGTCGAGGCGGCCCTTGACGAACACGATGGTGTCCTCGACGAGTTGGGTCGAGATCAGCTGGTAGGTCGCCGGGAAGAACATGCACTCGATGGAGCCCGCGAGGTCCTCGACGGTGGCGATGGCCCAGGCGTTGCCCTGCTTGGTCATCTTGCGCTGGAGGCCCGAGATGATGCCGCCGATGGTGACGACCGCGCCGTCCCCGTGCTCACCTCCGGTGAGCTGGGCGATGCCCGCGTCGGCCTTGTCGGTCAGCACGTGCTCCAGGCCGAACAGCGGGTGGTCGGAGACGTAGAGACCGAGCATCTCCCGCTCCTGGGCGAGGAGATAGGTCTTCTCCCACTCGTCGGTGGTGAACTCCACGTCCAGGCCGAAGCCGGGCTCGCTGGTGTCCTCCTCGCCCATGCCGCCGAAGAGGTCGAACTGCCCCTCGGCCTCCTTGCGCTTGACCGCCACCACGTTGTCGATCATCGGCTCGAAGTGCGCGGTGAGGCCCTTGCGGGTGTGCCCGAGGGTGTCGAACGCCCCTGCCTTGATGAGGGATTCCGTGGTGCGCTTGTTGCAGGCGGCGGCCTCGACCTTGTCCAGGTAGTCGGGGAAGGAGGCGTACTTCCCCTTCGCCTTGCGGGAGCGGATGATCGAGTCGACCACGTTCGTACCGACGTTGCGCACGGCCTCCAGGCCGAAGAGGATCACGTCGTCGCCCTGGGCGGCGAAGTTGTGCACCGACTCGTTGACGTTCGGCGGGAGCACCTTGATCTTCATGCGCCGGCACTCGTTCAGGTAGATCGCGGACTTGTCCTTGTCGTCCTTGACCGAGGTGAGCAGCGCCGCCATGTACTCGGCCGGGTAGTTGGCCTTGAGGTAGGCGGTCCAGTACGAGACCAGGCCGTACGCGGCGGAGTGCGCCTTGTTGAACGCGTAGCCGGCGAAGGGCACCAGGACGTCCCACAGGGCCTGGATCGCCTCGTCGCTGTAGTCGTTCTTCCGGGCGCCCTCCTGGAAGATGGTGAAGTTCTTGGCCAGTTCGTCGGGCTTCTTCTTGCCCATCACGCGGCGCAGGATGTCGGCCTCGCCGAGCGAGTAGCCGGCGACGATCTGGGCGGCCTTCTGCACCTGCTCCTGGTAGACGATCAGGCCGTAGGTGACCGCGAGGACCTCTTCGAGGGGCTGCTCCAGCTCCTTGTGGATCGGCGTGATCTCCTGGCGCTTGTTCTTGCGCTCGGCGTAGTTGATGTGCGAGTTCATGCCCATCGGGCCCGGCCGGTAGAGGGCCGACACGGCGGAGATGTCCTCGAAGTTGTCGGGCTGCATCTGGCGCAGCAGCGAACGCATCGGGCCGCCGTCGAACTGGAACACGCCCAACGTGTCGCCGCGGCACAGCAGTTCATAGGTCTTGGGGTCGTCCAGCGCGACGTCGAGGAGCTGGAGCTTGACGCCCTTGTTGCTCTCCACCATCTTCACGGCGTCGTCCATGATGGTGAGGTTGCGCAGGCCCAGGAAGTCCATCTTGATCAGGCCGAGCGACTCGCACTGCGGGTAGTCCCACTGTGTGATGGTCACGCCGTCGGTGTGCCGCACCCAGATCGGGGCGTGGTCGACGATGGGCTCGCTGGACATGATGACGCCGGCCGCGTGCACGCCCATCTGCCGGACCAGGCCCTCGACGCCCTTGGCGGTGTCGATGACCTTCTTGACGTCCGCCTCGTTCTCGTACATCCCGCGGATCTCGCCCGCCTCGCCGTAGCGGGGGTGCGAGGGGTTGGTGATGCCGTCGAGGTCGATGCCCTTGCCGAGGACGTCGGCGGGCATCGCCTTGGTGAGGCGGTCGCCCATCGCGTACGGGTAGCCCAGCACGCGCGCGGAGTCCTTGATCGCGTTCTTGGCCTTGATCTTGCCGTAGGTGCCGATCATGGCGACCTTGTCGGCGCCGTACTTCTCCGTCACGTACCGGATGACCTCGACGCGCCGGCGCTCGTCGAAGTCGATGTCGACATCGGGCATGGAGACGCGCTCGGGGTTGAGGAACCGCTCGAAGATCAGGCCGTGCGGGATCGGGTCGAGGTCGGTGATGCCCAGGGCGTACGCGACGATCGAGCCGGCCGCGGAGCCTCGGCCGGGGCCGACCGCGATGCCGTTGTTCTTGGCCCACATGATGAAGTCGGCGACCACGAGGAAGTAGCCCGGGAAGCCCATCTGGATGATGACGTCCAGCTCGTACTCGACCTGCTTCTGGCGGTCCTCGGGGACACCGCCCGGGAAGCGGCGCTCCATGCCCAGGCGCACCTCCTCCTTGAACCAGGTGACCTCGGTGTAGCCGTCGGGGATGTCGAACTTCGGCATGAGGTTCTTCGCCTCGAACATGCCGGTGGTGTCGATCTGTTCGGCGACCAGGAGGGTGTTGCGGCAGCCCTCCTGCCAGGCGTCCGAGGAGTCCACGGCGTACATCTCGTCCGTCGACTTCAGGTAGTAGCCGGTGCCGTCGAAGCGGAAGCGGTCGGGGTCGGAGAGGTTCTTGCCGGTCTGGATGCACAGCAGGGCGTCGTGGGCGGTCGCCTCGTGCGCGTAGGTGTAGTGCGAGTCGTTGGTCACCAGGGGCGGGATGCCGAGCTTCCTGCCGATGTCCAACAGGCCGTCACGGACCCGGCGTTCGATCTCGATGCCGTGGTCCATCAGCTCCAGGAAGTAGCGGTCCTTGCCGAAGATGTCCTGGTACTCGGCCGCCGCCTTCAGGGCCTCCTCCTCCTGGCCCAGGCGCAGCCTGGTCTGGAGTTCGCCGGAGGGGCAGCCGGTGGAGGCGATGAGCCCCTCGGACCACTGGGAGATGGTCTCCTTGTCCATGCGCGGCCACTTCTGGAGCCAGCCCTCGGCGTACGCGTCCGAGGACAGCTTGAAGAGGTTGTGCAGGCCCGTCTTGTTCGCCGCCCAGATCGTCTTGTGGGTGTAACCACCGGAACCGGACACGTCGTCGCGCTTCTGGTGCGGCTGGCCCCACTGGATCTTGCGCTTGTTGCGCCGGGACTCGGGGGCGACGTACGCCTCGATGCCGATGATCGGGGTGACGCCCGCCTTCTTGGCCGTGTGGAAGAAGTCGTAGGCCCCGTGGAGGTTGCCGTGGTCGGACATCGCGATATGGGTCATGCCCATCTCGTTGCACGCGTTGAACATGTCCTTGAGCCGCGCGGCACCGTCCAGGAGCGAGTACTGGGTGTGGACGTGCAGGTGCGTGAACGGCGGCTTTGACACGGCTTGGCCTCCAGGGAAAACGAGGGACGACGGACAGCGGGCGGTCTGGGGGGACGAGACCGAATCCTATGCCTCGCCACTGACAGGACGCGGGCACTCCCACGTACCGTCGAGCGTTGGAAGGTGACGACAGACCCGTCACATGTCACGTACCACCCGTACCAGGAGGCACAGAGCGATGTCGGTTCCGCAGCTCAACGACGAGCACCGCGGCGAGGAGATCCTCGCCGTCTTCGACACCGCCTTCGGCGAGCTCCTGGCCGCCGACCCGGCCGCGTTCCGGGTGAAGTTCCGGAAGATGGCGGCCTCCGCCTTCGCCTTCTACCGGGGCACCGCGGCCCTCTTCTACCACGACCTAGACGCGGAGAAGCGGGGCGGCCCCTACCTGGACGACCGCACCTCGCGCGTGTGGATCCACGGCGACCTGCACGCCGAGAACTTCGGCACGTACATGGACTCCAACGGCCGGCTGGTCTTCAACGTCAACGACTTCGACGAGGCCTACGTCGGCCCGTTCACCTGGGACCTGAAGCGCTTCGCCGGCTCCGTCGCGCTCCTCGGGTACGCGAAGGCGCTCAGCGACGAGCAGATCACCGAGCTGGTGAGGATCTACGCGGGCGCGTACCGCGAGCGGATCCACGCCCTGGCGACCGGCGCGAAGAGCGACGAGGTGCCGCCGTTCACCCTGGACACGGCCGACGGCCCGCTGCTGGGGGCGCTGCGCACGGCCCGTTCGCTGACCCGGTTCGAGCTGCTGGACTCGATGACGGAGATCCGTGACTTCGAGCGCCGCTTCGCCTCCGGCGGCGGCTCCATCGAGCTGGACGCGGCGACCCGCTACAAGGTCCTCGCGGCCTTCGACGGCTACCTGGAGACGCTTCCGGAATCCTCCCTGGACCGCCCGGACTCGTACCGCGTGAAGGACGTCGTCGGCCGCCGGGGCATCGGCATCGGTTCGGCCGGGCTGCCGTCGTACAACATCCTTCTTGAGGGCAACAGCGACGCCCTGGAGAACGACGTGGTGATCTACATCAAGCAGGCCCAGACGCCGGCCGTCTCGCGGCACATCACGGACGCGGCGATCCGGGACTACTTCCAGCACGAGGGCCACCGCACGGTGATCTCGCAGCGCGCCCTCCAGGCGCACGCGGACCCGTGGCTGGGCTGGACCGAGCTGGACGGCTCGGGGCAGCTGGTCGCCGAGGTGTCGCCGTACGCGGTGGACCTGGACTGGAGCGACATCGACGACCCGGAGGAGATCGCCGCCGTCGTCGCCGACCTGGGACGGGCCACGGCCACCATGCACGCGGCGGCCGACGACCAGTCCGGCGAGTCCCTGGTGCCGTTCTCCACCGAGCGGGCCATCGACGCGGCCATCGCGGCCGACGAGGACGGCTTCGCGGGCGTCCTGGTCGACTTCGCGCACGACTACGGCGCCCGCGCGCGCGGGGACCACCAGATCTTCGTCGACCTGTTCCGCAACGGCCGGATTCCGGGTCTGTAACCATCCGCACGCCCACAGGAACCCTTTAGGGGTCCCCTACAGGAGCACGTGGCAGACTCTCTCCGCTATGGACATATCCGGGATCCAGCTCAGGGCCGTACGCGCGGCGCTGTTCACGGCACTGGTCGTGACGCTCAGCACCGCGTCGCACGTGCTGCTGTCCCGGGTCCCCCTGCCCTTCGGCACGGTGGCGGCCATCGCCGCCGCCGTGTTCGTCCTCGCCTACGCGCTGGCGGGCCGCGAGCGCGGCTTCGGCCGCATCGCCGCCCTGCTGATCCCGCTCGAACTGGCCGCCGACACGGTCTTCACCACCGGCCAGCACGCCTGCTACGGCCGGGCGGGCGGCCCGGTCGCCGGGCCGCTGCGCGCGGTCGGCCTGGACGTGCTGTGCAGCGGCGGCAGCGTGGGCACCCCGCTGGCCCGGATGACCGACGATCCCCAGCAGGCGGCGGCCCTGCTCGCGCACACCGACGCCACCGCCGCCTGGCTGCTGCTCGGCGCGCACATCGGCGTCGGGCTGCTGGCCGCCGCGTATCTGCGCCGCGGCGAGCGCGCGCTGACCGAACTGCTGCGCGCGGCGACGGCGGTGGGCTTCCGGCCGCTGCTGCTCGCCGTCACCGCGGTGACCGGCCGGCGCACCGCCGCGGTCCGCCGGCTGCCGCGCACCACGCACCGCACGGCCGCCGTCCGCGAGCGGCTGCTGGTGCACTCCCTGGGACGGCGTGGACCGCCGCGCTCGCTCCTCCTCGCGGCCTGAACAAGGCCGCGCACCGGCACCCGAGCACATTCCTGCGCAGTCCCCCATACGTATTCCGCGCACACGACGTGCGCGTCCTTGATGGAGATCACCGACATGAGCAAGCGAAACAGCGCGGCGGCGAAGACGGCGGCCCGTGAGCGGCTGCGCGCCGAGCGCGAGCGTCAGGCCAAGCGGGCCAAGGTCAAGCGGCAGATCATCGTGGCCGGTTCGGTCGTCGGTGTCCTGGCGATAGCCGGCGGCATAGGTTACGCCGTGGTGCAGAACAACAAGCCCAGCTACTGGGAGGGCCTGAAGGACGCCAAGGTCACCGCCCCGGCGAACACCTCGGGCACCAAGGGCACGACGGTCGTCATCGGCAAGGCGTCCGCCAAGAAGACGCTCAAGGAGTACGAGGACCCGCGCTGCCCCGTCTGCGCGCAGTTCGAGCAGACCGTCGGTTCGACCGTCATCAAGGACATCGACGACGGCAAGTTCAAGATCCAGTACATCGGCGGCACGTTCATCGACAACAAGGACAACGGCGTCGGCTCGAAGAACGCGCTGAGCGCCCTGGGCGCCGCGCTGAACGTCAGCCCCACCGCGTTCCTGGAGTACAAGTCCGCGCTGTACTCGACGAAGTACCACCCGGACGAGACGACCGACAAGTTCAAGGACGACAGCTACCTCATCAAGGTCGCCAACACGGTCTCCGCGCTGAAGAACAACACGAAGTTCCAGGACGCCGTCAAGAAGGGCACCTACGACGCCTGGGCGATGGCCATGTCGAAGACCTTCGACAACAACAAGGACGGCGTGACGGGCACCCCGAGCTTCGTCATGAACGGCAAGATGCTCACCGCCGACACTTCGGGCAACCCGCCCATGACGGTGGCCGACTTCACCAGGGTGGTGGACGCGGCTCTGGCGAGCTGAGTCGACGGCTGGTGGAAGAGCGGGCGAACTTTTACGAGTTCGCCCGCTCTCGTTGATACCGGTCAGTAACCTGTTCGCTCGTGACCAGTCGATACAGAGCAACCGAAGGCGTCAACTCGCCCTTCCCGCGCCGCCGTACGGTCGTCAAGGCCGCTGCCGCCACCGCCGTGCTGGCCGGCCCGCTCGTCGCCGCGCTGCCCGCCGGGGCCGCGACCGAGGCCCCCGCCTTCCTGCACGGCGTCGCCTCCGGGGACCCGCTCCCGGACGGCGTCCTGCTGTGGACCCGGGTGACACCCACCGTCGAGGCGGTCCCCGGTTCGGGGCTCGGCCCGGACACCGAGGTGAGCTGGACCGTCGCCACCGACAAGGCGTTCACCAGCATCGTCGCCAAGGGCTCGCTCACCGCGAGTGCCGCCTCCGACCACACCGTCAAGGCCGACATCCGCGGCCTGGCCCCGGCCACCGACTACTTCTTCCGCTTCTCGGCCGGCGGCACCGACTCCCCCACGGCGCGCACCCGCACCGCGCCGGCGGCGGACGCCGACGTGAGCGGTCTGCGCTTCGGAGTCGTCACCTGCGCCAACTGGGAGGCGGGCTACTTCGCGTCGTACCGCCATCTCGCCGGCCGGGGCGACCTCGACGCCTGGTTGCATCTGGGCGACTACATCTACGAGTACAAGTCCGGCGAGTACGCGGCGCGCGGCACGGTCGTACGGCCGCACGCGCCGCTGAACGAGATCATCACGCTCGCCGACTACCGCACCCGGCACGGCAAGTACAAGACCGACCCCGACCTCCAGGCGCTGCACCTGAAGGCACCGGTCATCGCGATCTGGGACGACCACGAGTTCGCCGACAACGCCTGGTCGGGCGGCGCGGTCAACCACACCGAGGGCGCCGAGGGCACCTGGACCGCGCGTCAAGCCGCCGCGAAACAGGCGTACTTCGAGTGGATGCCGGTCCGCCCCGCCATCGCGGGCACCACCTACCGCCGGCTGCGCTTCGGCAAGCTCGCCGACCTCTCCCTCCTCGACCTGCGCTCCTTCCGTTCGCAGCAGGTGAGTTCGGGCAGCGGCTCGGTCGACGACCCGGACCGGACGATCACGGGCCGCGCCCAACTCGACTGGCTGAAGGCCGGGTTGAAGGCCTCGGACACCAAGTGGCGGTTGGTCGGCAACTCGGTGATGATCGCGCCGTTCGTCATCGGCTCGCTCACCGCCGATCTGCTCAAGCCGCTCGCCAAGCTGCTGGACCTGCCGCAGGACGGCATCGGCGTCAACACCGACCAGTGGGACGGCTACACCGACGACCGCCGTGAACTCCTCGCCCATCTGCGCTCGAACGCGATCGGCAACACGGTCTTCCTCACCGGCGACATCCACATGTCCTGGGCCAACGACGTGCCGGTGGACGCCGGCACGTACCCCCTGTCGCCGTCGGCCGCCACGGAGTTCGTCATCACCTCGGTGACCTCCGACAACCTCGACGACATCGTGAAGGTCCCCGAGGGCACGGTCTCCGCGCTCGCCGCCCCGCTGATCCAGCTCGCCAACCGGCACGTCCACTGGGTCGACACGGACCGCCACGGCTACGGCGTCCTCGACATCACCGCCGACCGGGCGCAGATGGACTACTACGTCCTGTCCGACCGCACCTCGGCCACCGCGACCTCGTCCTGGGAGCGGTCGTACCGCACGCGCAGCGGCACGCAGAAGGTCGAGCGGACGTACGACCCGGTGTAGCTAGAGGCTGTCCAGGAAGCCGAGCGCCACCCGCCAGGTGGCCTCGGCGGCCTCCTCGTCGTAGTCCGGGAGGCCGGGGTCGGTGTACAGGTGGCCCGCTCCGGCGTACCGGTAGATCTCGACGTCGGCACCGGCTCTGCCCATCTGGAGGTACCAGGAGCTGAGCCAGTCGTCGGTCTCGAACTGGTCCGGCTCGGCGACATGCAGCTGGACCGGCAGGTCGTCGACGGAGGCGGTGGCCGCGATGTCGGAGGTGCCGTGCAGGAGCAGCAGCCCGCGCGCCTTCTCGTCGCCGAGGGCGAGGGTCTGCGCGATGGAGGCGCCGAGCGAGAAGCCGGCGTAGACGAGCCCGCGCTCGGAGTAGGGGGCGGCGGCCAGCACCGCACGCTTCAGCAGCTCGTCCTTGCCGATCCCCTCGTTGAAGGCCATGCCCTCCTCGACCGTCTCGAACGTGCGCCCCTCGAAGAGGTCCGGCGTCCACACCTCGTGGCCCGCGGCGCGCAGCCGGTCGGCGGCCTCGCGCACCGCCGGGCGGAGTCCGTACGTCGAGTGGAAGAGCATGATGTTCATGAAGCCATCGTGCCAGTACGGTCTGACACATGGAGAACGTGCTGCGCCCGCTGATCGTCATCGGCGGCTCCGTCGTCCTCACGCTGCTCATCGGCTGGGTCACCGACCTGCTGCTGCGCAAGGCGGACGCCCGCCACGACGACACCACGCTGTGGGGCCTGCTGCGCCGCGGCCGTGTCCCCTACCAACTGCTGCTCTGCGCGGCCTTCCTCAGGGGCTCCTACGACCAGGCGCAACTGCTTGAGGAACACCGGGTCGGCATCGGCCAGACCCTGACCCTGGTGCTGATCGGCGCCACCGCCTGGCTGATGATCCGGGTCGCGGCGGCGATCGTGGAGTCGTCGTACGCGCGCTACGCCCGCGCCTCCCGCGACGCGGCCCGGGTCCGCCGGGTGCGGACCCAGGTGACGCTGATCACACGCGTGGTGGCCGCGATCGTCGGGGTGGTGGCGATCGCCGCGATGCTGCTGACGTTCCCCGCGATGCGCGCGGCCGGCGCCTCGCTGCTGGCCTCGGCGGGCGTCCTCGGCATCGTCGCCGGTGTGGCCGCGCAGTCCACGCTCGCCAACCTCTTCGCGGGCCTCCAGATCGCCTTCGGTGACATGGTCCGCATCGGCGACACCGTGGTCGTGGACGGCGAGTGGGGCACGATCGAGGAGATCACGCTGACCTTCCTGACGGTACGGACCTGGGACGAGCGCCGGATCACCATGCCGGTGTCGTACTTCACGTCCAAGCCGTTCGAGAACTGGTCGCGCGGCACCCCGCAGATGACCGGCATCGTCTACTTCCAGGTCGACCACTCGGCGCCGGTCGACGCGATGCGCGAGCAGCTCCGCGAGATCCTGCGCGCCTGCCCCGAGTGGGACGGCCGCAAGTACGGCCTGGTCGTCACCGACACCACCCCGAACACCATGGAGGTACGGGCCCTGGTGACGGCGAAGGACGCGGACGACATCTGGACGGTACGGGTCACGGTCCGCGAGCAGATGATCCGCTGGCTGTACGCGGAGCATCCGTACGCCCTGCCCCGGGTCAACACGGCGGACGCGGCCCCGGTCCCGGACGAGCCCCCGTCCCCGAGTCCGAACCGGGGCTGAGCGACCCGGGGTGCGGGTGCCTCAACGCCCGCGCTCCGCCCCGCCGTTGACCTGGATCACCTGTGCGGTGACATGGCCGGCCGCCGGGGAGGCCAGCCAGTGCAGGGTGCCGGCCACGTCACCGGGAGTACCGGCGCGGCCGGTCGAGGTGTCCCGGATCATCCGCTCGCGGCGGGCCTCGGCGATCTCGGGCCCGAAGAACTCGGTGTCCTCGATGTACCCGGGCGCGACCACGTTCACGGTGATCCCGCGCGGCCCGAGGTCCCGGGCGAGATCGTAGGCGTACGGGTGCAACGCGGCCTTGGCGCCGCCGTACGCCCCGCTGCCCGAACCCCGGTACGCGGCGATGGAACTGACGAACAGCACCCGCCCGCCCGGTTCCGCGAGCCGTGCCTTCAGGGCCTCGGTGAGGAGCGCGGCGCTGAGGGTGTTGATCCGGAAGTTGACGGTCCAGTCGTGCGCGACGGCGTCCAGCGCGTCACCGCCGACGCGCCCCGGCTCCAGCGTCCCGTTGCCGCCCGCGCTGTGCACCAGCACGTCCACCGTGCCGAACTCCTCGGCGACGAACCGCGCGACCGCGCGCACCACTTCGGGCTCGCTCAGATCCCCGGCGTACGTCAGCGCCCCGGGCACCCCGGCCTTCTCCAGCACCTCCCGCCGCCGCCCGAGCAACAGCACCCGGTCGCCGCCGGCCGCGAAGGCATGCGCCGCGGCGAGCCCGATTCCCGTACCACCACCACTGATCACCACATTGCGAGCCATGGCACGAGCCTACAAAGGAATCCAAGTGCCCGCAGGCAAGGGCGACTTACCGCAGGCTGCGCACATCGAGATGGCGCAGCACCCGGTCCACGATCTCCGGATCCGCCCCCGGCTCGCTCCGCGCGGCCAGCACCTCGTGCCGCGCCGCGCTCATCATCTCCGACTGGATCCGCCGCATCCGCTTCACCCGCTGCACCCGCTGCACCCGCTTCTCGTACGCCTCCCGCCGCTCCCCGACCTCGGGCGAGATCCGCACCCCGATGTCGAACGCCCGGCGCAGCAGCTGCTCGGACACCTCCTCCGGCAGCTCCTCCACGTCCTCGATCTCCCGCAGCCGCCGCTTCGCGGCCTTCGCCGCCCGCACCGCGAGTTCCTTCTCGAAGGCCTGCTCGCTGTCGGTGTCGGCCCGCACCCCGAGCCGCTTCACCAGCCAGGGCAGGGTGAGCCCCTGAAGGACGAGCGTCGCCATGATCACCCCGAACGCGATGAACACGATCTCGTCCCGGTCCGGGAACGCCGATCCGTCGTCCATGGTCAGCGGGATCGCCAGCGCCAACGCGACGGACGCCACCCCGCGCATCCCGGCCCACCACATGATCACGGTCTCCCGCCAGGAGGTCGGGATCTCCTCGTCGTAGTCCCGCTTGGCGTGCAGCCGTTTCGTCAGCCAGGTCGCCGGCAGCAGCCACGCCAGCCGTACGACCACGACGACACCGACGATCGCGGCGGCCCAGCCCAGCATCTCGCCCCAGCGCCCGGACGCCGTGCGGATCGCGTTGTGCAGCTCCAGCCCGATGAGCCCGAAGGCGACCCCGGTGACCAGGGTGTCGACGACGTCCCACACGGTCCCGCCGGCCAGCCGGGTCAGGACGTCGTCGGCACCGAAGGCGTACTCGGACAGGAACAGCGCGGTGGTGAGCACGGCGAGCACCCCGGAGCCGTGCAGTTCGTCGGCCAGGACGTACGAGGCGTACGGCACCAGGAGGGTCAGGCCGATCTGGAGGGTGGCGTCGTCCAGGGCCGACATCAGCTTGTTCGCGGCCCACCCCAGGGCCAGCCCGATGGCCACGGCGACGACGGCGGAGAGCACGAAGTCGAGCCCCGCGCGCCAGGGGTTGAACGATCCGCTCACGGCCGCGGCGATCGCCACGTGGTAGAGCACGATGGCCGTGACGTCGTTGAAGAGGCCCTCGCCCTCCAGGATCGACACCAGCCGCCGCGGCAGGCCGAGTTGACCGGCGACGGCGGTCGCGGCGACCGGGTCGGGCGGCGCCACCAGCGCGCCGAGCGCCACGGCGGCGGCGATGGGGAGCCCCGGCACGATCGCGCTCGCGACGAAGGCCACGGCGAGGGTGGTGACGAAGACCAGCGCGACGGCGAGCAGGAAGATGGGCCGGATGTTGGCGGTGAACTGCCGCCAGGAGGTGCGCCGTACGGCCGCGTAGAGCAGCGGTGGCAGCAGCAGGGGCAGGATCAGGTCGGGCGGGACGTTCACGTTCGGCACGAAGTCGGCCACCGCGAGGACCATCCCCAGGAGGGTCATGAGCACCGGCGCCGGCAGACCGAAGCGGTCCCCCAGCGGGACGCTCACCACGGCCCCCAGCAACAGGACGAACAACAGGGCCAATTGATCCACGGTCAGGGCTCCGGCGGGATCTCGACGTTCGGTTCACACAACGGACGCCCAAAGCCTGCCACGCCGCCCGCCCGACCGGCTCTTGCGACGCCCTACGGCTGGTGGAGCGCGCGCCGCATCGCCCGGTGCGGGATGCCCGCGTCCGGGAACTCCGGGCCGTACGCCTCGTACCCGAGCCGTTCGTAGAACCCCAGCGCGTGGGTCTGGGCGTGCAGATCGACCGCCGCCAGGCCACGCGCGCGTGCCGCGTCCTCGATGGCCCGCACCAGCGCGATCCCGACCCCGAGCCCCCGTGCCTCCTTGGCGACGGCGAGCCGCCCCAGGGAGCCCACGGTCGGATCCCCGCCGGTCTTCGCCGCGGCGGCCTCGCCGTGCAGCAGCCGGCCGGTGCCCAACGGCACGCCGTCCTCGCGCACGGCGAGCACATGCGTCGCCACGGCGTCGTACGCGTCGTACTCGATGTCCTGGGGCACGCCCTGCTCGACGACGAAGACCTCCTTGCGCACCGTGAAGCAGGCCTCCCGGTCGGCCGGGTCCTCGGCGACGCGCACCGCGTAGGGCGTGGGGCTCATGCGTAGGTCTCCTCGCGCACCAGGTCCAGGGCCTGCTGGAGGTCGTCCGGGTACTCGCTCTCGAACTCGACCCACTGGCCGTCGGCGGGGTGCTCGAAGCCGAGCCGGACGGCGTGCAGCCACTGGCGGGTCAGCCGCAGCCGCTTGGCGAGCGTCGGGTCGGCGCCGTACGTCAGGTCGCCGACGCACGGGTGGCGGTGGGCGGCCATGTGGACGCGGATCTGGTGGGTGCGGCCGGTCTCCAGCTTTACGTCGAGCAGGGAGGCCGCGCGGAACGCCTCGATGAGGTCGTAGTGCGTGACGGACGGCTTGCCCTCGGCGGTGACCGCCCACTTGTAGTCGTGGTTCGGGTGGCGGCCGATGGGGGCGTCGATGGTGCCGCTGGTCGGGTCGGGGTGGCCCTGGACCAGCGTGTGGTAGCGCTTGTCGACCGTGCGCTCCTTGAACTGGCGCTTCAGCGAGGTGTACGCGCGCTCCGACTTGGCGACGACCATCAGGCCGGAGGTGCCCACGTCGAGGCGGTGCACGATGCCCTGGCGCTCGGCGGCGCCGGAGGTGGAGATCCGGTACCCGGCGGCGGCCAGGCCGCCGATGACGGTCGTGCCGGTCCAGCCGGGGCTGGGGTGGGCGGCGACGCCGACCGGCTTGACGATCACGATCACATCGTCGTCGTCGTAGACGATCTCCATGCCCTCGACCGGCTCGGCGACGATCTGCACGGGCGCGGGCGCCTGCGGCATCTCGACTTCGAGCCAGGCCCCGCCGTGCACGCGCTCGGACTTCCCGACCACCGAGCCGTCGACCGTGACCTTCCCCGCCGCGGCCAGCTCGGCGGCCTTCGTGCGGGAGAAGCCGAACATCCGGGAGATGGCGGCGTCGACCCGCTCGCCCTCCAGACCGTCGGGCACGGGCAGGTTTCGGATCTCGGGAACTGTGCTCACCCGGTCGAGTATGCCGGACGGGTCCGACAGCGCCGTACCGGAGCCCGTGCGCGCGGGCCCCTCGGACCGGTGCTCAGTCCTTGTGGACGGTGCCGTCCGGGTCGAGGCCGCGGAAGGAGAGCAGCACGATCAGGATGCCGCCGCAGACGATCGCCGAGTCGGCGAGGTTGAAGACGGCGAAGCCCTTGGGCGCGATGAAGTCGACGACCTCGCCCTGGAAGATGCCGGGCGAGCGGAAGATCCGGTCGGTGAGGTTGCCGAGCGCGCCGCCCAGCAGCAGCCCGAGCGCGATGGCCCACGGCAGGCTGTAGAGCTTGCGGGCCAGCCGGGCGATCACCACGATGACGGCGGCGGCGATCATCGTGAAGATGACCGTGAAGGCCGCGCCGAACCCGAAGGCCGCGCCGGGGTTGCGGATCGCGTGGAACTCCAGCCAGTCCCCGAAGACCTCGATCGGCGCGTGGTGCTCCAGCTTCGCCACCACGAGCAGCTTGCTGACCAGGTCGAGGGTGTAGGCGAACGCGGCCACCGCGAACAGCACCGCGATCCGGCGCCTGCCCCTGGGCCGCGCGGTCCCGCCCCGCTCCGGCTCGGCCCCCGCCGCCTCTGGGGTATCCGGCGTACCGATGATGCGCTCCGCCTCTGCCACGTGAGTCCCTCGAACCTAGGTACCTGACTGAGGAAGAGGGTACGGCACGCCTCTCGGCACCCTCAGTACCGGCGTTCCTGCTTCTGCTTGCACTCGACGCACAGGGTGGCCCTCGGGAAGGCCTGCATACGCGCCTTGCCGATCGGGTTGCCGCAGTTCTCGCACAGGCCGTACGTGCCCGCGTCCAGCTTGCCGAGGGCGCGCTCGGTCTGGATCAGCATCTCGCGCGCGTTGGCGGCGAGCGCCATCTCGCTCTCCCGCGTGATGTTCTTGGTGCCGGTGTCGGCCTGGTCGTCGCCGGCGCCGTCCCCGGAGTCCCGCATCAGACCGGCCAGCGCCCGCTCGGTGGAGGTGATCTCCTCGCTCAGCCGCTCGGCGTCGGCCTTCAGCTCGGTGCGGGCCTCCTCGACCTCCTGAGGCGTCCAGGGGTCCTCGCCCGGGCGGACCGCCAGCTCGCCCGGCCCGGCCGCCGCGGCGAGCCGCGCCTTGGGAACCGGTGTCTTCGCCGCCGTGGCCGTGCCAGGAGTCTTCTTCGCAACCACCGTCGTGGCTCCCGTCTGCTCCGCGGCCCGCGCCGCACCCGCCGTTGCCTTCTTGGCCGCACTCTTCGTGCGCTTCGCGCTGTTCGTCGTCCCGGCGGTCGCCGTCGCCCCGGCCGCCGACTTCACGGCCGCCTTCTTGGCCACCGCCTTCTTCGCCGCCGCTTTCTTCGCCACGGCCTTCTTGGCCACGGCCTTTTTCGCCACGGCCTTCTTGGCTGTCGGCTTGGTCGTCGGCTTCTTGGCCGCCGGCTTCGTCGCGGTCGATGTCGTCGATGTCGATGTCGTGGCCGTCCCCGGAGCCGATTTCGCTGCGGTCGTCGTGGCCGCCCCCTTCGGGGACCCGCCGAGGGCGACGGCTGTCTTCGGGGCCGCCGTCTTCTTCGCGGCGGCCTTCTTCACGGTCGTCTTCTTCGCGTCGGTCCCCTTCTCGGAACCGGTCCCCTTCCGCGGATCCGTCCCCTTCCCCGAACCGGTCGCATGCCCCGAAGAAGCCGTCTTCGTAGCGACCGCCTTCTTCGCCGCGGTCTTCTTCGTTGCGGTCTTCTTCGCCACCATGGCCGCGGCCCCTTCACATTTTGTGATCACGCACGCGAATCGTGCTGGGACGATAAATCGACTTGAGTCCCGCGGCAACGGGGCACGCCGCCCGATTCGTCCACCCTTCCGGCCCCGCGCGGCGAGCCTTCATCCGTTGTGCCCAGCTCCCCGCCGGGTAATCCGCCGGGCCCAGCGCCCCGGAAACCGAACGCGCGTTCAGCGCCATTCGAGTCATACGGCGGCCCGGGAAGCCCCCGCGCCAAGCACCCGCCGAGGGCCTCGTAAAACCGGTCCGCCGCTGTCGGCGCGGGCCCGTACACTGGGCGGAGCGAGAAGCGTGGATGGGGACGAGTAGCGACGTACGCAGCCCAGAGCGACCCGGGGACGGTGGAAGCCCGGGGGCGAGCGCGACGTGAAGATCACCCCGGAGCCGCCGGAAGAAACCCGCAGCCGACCGGCCGCGGCGAGTAGACCCGGTATCGCGACCCCAATGAGGGGGCTCACTGGCGCGCAGGGTGCACCGGGGAGCCAAGGAGGGTGGTACCGCGGGAGCGCGCCGCACACGGCGTACGGAAAGTCGTAGCTCTCGTCCCTCCGGACGGAAGGCAGAAAGTCCGCCGGAGGAAGCTCGCTGATGACAACGCCGACGTACCGCCAGGTGCCCGCCCAGGTCGACCTGCCCGCGCTGGAGCACGCCGTGCTCGACTTCTGGCGCGATCAGAAGATCTTCGCCAAGACCCTGGACCAGTCCGAGGGGCGCCCCGAGTGGGTGTTCTACGAGGGCCCGCCCACGGCCAACGGCATGCCGGGCGCCCACCACATCGAGGCGCGCGTCTTCAAGGACGTCTTCCCCCGCTTCCGGACCATGCGCGGCTACCACGTGGGCCGCAAGGCCGGCTGGGACTGCCACGGCCTCCCGGTGGAGCTGGCGGTCGAGAAGGAGCTGGGCTTCACCGGCAAGCAGGACATCGAGGCGTACGGCATCGCCGAGTTCAACGCCAAGTGCCGCGAGTCCGTGACCCGGCACACCGACGCCTTCGAGGCGCTGACGACCCGCATGGGGTACTGGACGGACCTCGAAGACCCGTACCGCACGATGGACCCCGAGTACATCGAGTCGGTCTGGTGGTCCCTCAAGGAGATCTTCGACAAGGGCCTGCTGGTCCAGGACTACCGCGTCGCCCCCTGGTGCCCGCGCGACGAGACGGGCCTGTCCGACCACGAGCTGGCACAGGGCTACGAGACGGTCGTCGACCCCTCCGTGTACGTCCGTTTCCCGCTCACCTCCGGTCCGCTGGCCGGTCGTGCCGCGCTCCTGGTGTGGACGACGACCCCTTGGACGCTGGTGTCCAACACGGCCGTCGCCGCCCACCCCGAGGTGACCTACGTCGTCGCCACGAACGGTGAGGAGCGGCTCGTCGTCGCCGAGCCGCTGCTCGCCAAGGCCCTCGGCGAGGGCTGGGAGACCACCGGCGAGAGCTTCACCGGCGCCGAGATGGAGCGCTGGACCTATCAACGTCCGTTCGAGCTGGTTGAGTTCCCGGAACCCGCCCACTACGTGGTGAACGCGGAGTACGTGACGACCGAGGACGGCACGGGTCTGGTCCACCAGTCCCCCGCCTTCGGCGAGGACGACCTCAAGGTCTGCCGTGCGTACGGCCTGCCCGTCGTCAACCCGGTCCGCCCGAACGGCACGTTCGCCGAGGACGTCCCGCTCGTGGGCGGTGTCTTCTTCAAGAAGGCCGACGAAAAGCTGACGGAGGACCTCAAGGAGCGCGGCCTCCTCTTCAAGCACATCCCGTACGAGCACAGTTACCCGCACTGCTGGCGCTGCCACACCGCGCTGCTCTACTACGCGCAGCCCTCCTGGTACATCCGCACCACGGCCGTCAAGGACCGCCTCCTCCAGGAGAACGAGAACACCAACTGGTACCCGGACACCGTCAAGCACGGCCGGTACGGCGACTGGCTGGACAACAACATCGACTGGGCGCTGTCCCGCAGCCGCTACTGGGGCACCCCGCTGCCGATCTGGCGCTGCGCGGAGGACCACCTCACCGTCGTCGGCTCCCGCGCGGAGCTGACCGAGCTGACCGGCACCGACCAGTCGGCGCTGGACCCGCACCGCCCGTTCATCGACGCGGTCACCTTCGCCTGCCCCCAGTGCGGGACCACGGCCACGCGCGTGCCCGAGGTCATCGACGCCTGGTACGACTCGGGTTCGATGCCGTTCGCGCAGTGGGGCTACCCGCACAAGAACAAGGAACTCTTCGAGTCCCGCTACCCGGCGCAGTTCATCTCCGAGGCCATCGACCAGACCCGCGGCTGGTTCTACACGCTGATGGCCGTCGGCACCCTGGTCTTCGACAAGTCGTCGTACGAGAACGTGGTCTGTCTCGGTCACATCCTCGCCGAGGACGGCCGCAAGATGTCCAAGCACCTGGGCAACACCCTGGACCCCATCCCGCTGATGGACCGTCACGGCGCGGACGCGGTGCGGTGGTTCATGGCGGCGGGCGGCTCCCCGTGGGCGGCGCGCCGGGTGGGCCACGGCACGATCCAGGAGGTCGTCCGCAAGACGCTCCTGACGTACTGGAACACGGTCGCCTTCCAGGCCCTGTACGCCCGTACGTCCGACTGGGCGCCGAGCGCGGCGGACCCGGCCCCGGCCGACCGTCCGGTCCTGGACCGCTGGCTGCTGTCCGAACTCCACGCGCTCACCGACCAGGTGACACAGGCTCTGGAGTCCTACGACACCCAGCGCGCCGGCAAGCTCCTGTCGGCGTTCGTCGACGACCTCTCCAACTGGTACGTCCGCCGCTCCCGGCGCCGCTTCTGGCAGGGCGACAAGGCCGCGCTGCGCACCCTGCACGAGGTCGTCGAGACGGTCACCCAGCTGATGGCCCCGCTGACCCCGTTCATCACCGAGCGGGTCTGGCAGGACCTAGTCGTCCCGGTGACCCCGGGCGCCCCGGAGTCGGTCCATCTGTCCTCGTGGCCGGAGGCGGACCTGTCCGTCATCGACCCGGAGCTGTCGAAGCAGATGGTCCTCGTGCGGCGACTGGTGGAGCTGGGCCGGGCCACGCGCGCGGAGTCGGGCGTCAAGACGCGGCAGCCGCTGTCCCGCGCGCTGATCGCGGCGACGGGCTTCGCGGCCCTGGACCCGGAGCTGCACGCGCAGATCACGGAGGAGCTGAACGTCGAGGGCCTGGCCTCGCTGAGCGAGGTCGGCGGCTCGCTGGTCGACACCACGGCGAAGGCCAACTTCCGCGCCCTGGGCAAGCGGTTCGGCAAGCGCGTCCAAGAGGTCGCCAAGGCCGTCGCGGACGCCGACGCGGCCGCCCTGTCCCTGGCGCTGCGCGAGGGCACTGCGACCGTCGAGGTGGACGGCGAGACCATCACGCTGGCTCCGGATGAGGTGATCATCACAGAGACCCCGCGTGAGGGCTGGTCCGTGGCCTCCGACTCAGGGGCGACGGTCGCGCTCGACCTGGAGATCACCGAGGAGCTGCGGCAGGCGGGCCTGGCCCGTGACGCGATCCGGCTGATCCAGGAGGCCCGCAAGAACAGCGGCCTGGACGTGGCCGACCGGATCGCGCTGCGCTGGACGTCGACCGATCCGGAGGTCATCGCCGCGCTGGCCGGGCACGCGGCACTGATCGCGGACGAGGTGCTGGCGACGGACTTCGCGCAGGGCGAGGCGGACGACGCGTACGGCTCCCCGTTCACGGACGAGGGGCTGTCGCTGGTGTTCCGCCTGCGCAAGGCGTAGCCACCCCGCCGAACCGAGAGAGGGCCCGGTCTCCGTGGAGGAGGCCGGGCCCTTTCTCGTCACCCGGGCCGGACCGCGCCAAAGGGCGGGGCCCCGGAATCATCCGGGGGCCCCGCCCTTTGAACGCTGCCGACGCCCGAGGCGTACTAGAGGCCGGTCAGTTGTCGTCCTCGTCGATCAGGAAGCCGCGCATCGGCGAGGGAGCCTGGCCCATCGGGGAGGGGCCCTGCGGCCGTACCGGAGCCATCGGCTGGGTCATGGCCGGGGACATCTGCTGCTGGCCGCCGTAGGACGGGCCGGCCGGAGCCGGGCCGCCTCCCATGCTGCCCATGCCACCCATGCCCTGCGGGCTGCCGTACGACGGGGCGCTCGCGCCGGCCGGGGCCATCGAGGGCGCCGGGGACGGCGGAAGCGACGCGGCGGCCGGAGCCCGCGGCGGGGCCAGCGAGTCGTCGGCCTGGGTCTCCAACTGGCGCAGCTGGGACTCCAGGTAGGACTTCAGACGCGTGCGGTACTCGCGCTCGAAGCCGCGCAGGTCCTCGACCTTGCGCTCCAGCGTGGCGCGGGCGGACTCCAGGGAGCCCATCGCGACGCGGTGCTTCTCCTGCGCGTCCCGCTCCAGGGCGTCGGCCTTGGCACGGGCGTCGCGCTCCAGACCCTCGGCGCGCGAACGGGCCTCGCCGACGATCTTGTTGGCCTCGGAACGGGCCTCGGCGATCGCCTGGTCGGCGGTCTGCTGGGCGAGCGAGAGGACTCGGGCGGCGCTGTCGCCACCGGGGCCCTGCTGCGGCATGCCGCCGCCCATGGGTCCGCCCATGCCCATCTGCTGCATGGGGGGCTGGCCCATCTGACCCTGCATCGGGCCCTGGCCCATCTGCTGCATCTGGCCCTGCATCGAACCCTGGCCCATCTGGCCCTGCATCGGACCGGGACCCATGGGGCCCTGTCCCATCGGACCCTGGCCCTGCGGGCCACCCTGGCCGCCGGGGCCGGGCGGCAGCTGCGGGGCGCCGCTCGGCAGCTGGGGCGGGCCGCCCATGGGGCCGCCCATCTGCTGCTGCGGCGGGCCCGATATGCCGGCGGGCACCGGGGCGCCCGGACCGCGCATCCCCTGCTGGGGCATACCTTGCGGGGGCATGCCCTGCTGGGGCATCCCCTGTTGCTGCATGCCGCCCTGCTGCTGGTCCTGTTCGGGGGGCTTGCGCATGTTCTGCTGGTTCTGCGCCGCGGCGCGCGTGGCCGCGGCCAGTTTGGCGCGCAGGTCCTCGTTCTCGCGGAGCAGGCGCGTCAGTTCGGCTTCGACCTCGTCGAGGAAGGCATCAACCTCGTCCTCGTCATAGCCTTCTCGGAGGCGGACGGTCGTGAACTGCTTGTTCCGCACGTCCTCGGGGGTCAACGGCATCTCTTCACCTCAACGTAGTCATCGGCAGTCGGCAAGACCGTATCGTCCACTGTCACCCCGCGAGATTGCCCACGATAGAGATCAAGATGTAGACGATGATCATCAGGACGAAGAAGGACAGGTCGAGCGCCACGCCCCCGAGACGCAACGGCGGAATGAACCGCCGTAGAAGCTTCAACGGTGGATCGGTGACAGTGTAGGCGGCCTCCAGAACGACCACCATCGCCTTGCCGGGTTGCCATGAGCGGGCGAACTGGAAGACGTAGTCCATGACCAACCGGAAGATGAGCACGATGAGGAACACCATCAGCGCGATGTAGATCACCTGCGCGAACACGCTCATGGTCTGTGTTTCCCTCTCCCCTGTTCCGTGCTTCCTAGCGGCTGTCTGTCTCAGCTCTGATTGAAGAACCCGCCCTCTGCGATGCGGGCCTTGTCCTCCGCCGTGACATCGACGTTAGCAGGCGACAACAGGAACACCTTCTGCGTCACCCGCTCGATGCTGCCGTGAAGACCAAACACCAAACCGGCCGCAAAGTCGACAAGTCGCTTGGCGTCTGTGTCATCCATCTCAGTCAGATTCATGATCACCGGGGTGCCTTCACGGAAGTGTTCCCCGATGGTACGGGCCTCGTTGTAGGTCCGGGGGTGAAGTGTGGTGATCCGGTAAGGCTCTCGTTCCGACACGACCTTGGGCATGATCACCGGTGCGTTCTTCTCCAGGGACTGGCGTTCTTGTGTGATGGACGCCACGGGCGCGATGCGCGCCGGACGCCCCGATTCCGCACCCAGTGAAGCGGAATGGGACACCGGGTCGCGAGGGGCCGGAGGCTGCACCACTCGTACCGGTTCGTCCCTTTGGGACTGATGTGAACTGTGCGCCTGGTGCGACGGCTCATGCCGCCGCCGGTCCCGCTCGGGCTCCGGGTCCAGTTCGGGTTCGAAGTCGTCATCGGGGTCGAAACCCCGGCCGTCGTACCCATCGTCCTCCACGAGGCCGAGGTAGACCGCCATCTTGCGCATCGCGCCGGCCATTCTCTGAGTCCTCCGCTCTGTGGTGGATCGGCTGACGACTGCCAAGTGCCCGCGATCCACGAGGTCGTTACGCCCGCCTTCGGCGGCAATGACCATATTTTCTGCTGTGGTCCGACTTCCTGGCGACGTTACCCGAGCCCGGGGCGGACGCCGAGTACCGCAGTGCCGACGCGCACATGTGTCGCTCCGGCCGCCACGGCCTGTTCGAGGTCCGCACTCATCCCTGCCGACACCATGTTCGCAGCCGGATGGGCTCGGCGCAGGTCAGTCGACAAATCCATCAACCGCCCGAACGCCTCCTGTTGGCGTCCCGCGTACTCCCCGGTGAGCGGGGCCACGGTCATCAGTCCGTCGAGCCGCAGTCCCGGGGAGGCGGCCACCAGGTCGGCCAACTCCGCGATCCCGCCCGGCCCCACGCCACCGCGCTCGCCCCGCCCGCTCACTCCCGCGTCGAGCGCGACCTGGACGAGACAGCCCAGTTCGCGTCCGGACCGCTCGGCCTCCTTCGACAGCGCGGTCACCAGCCGGGCCCGGTCGACCGACTGCACGACATCGGCGTAACCGGCCACGGATCGCACCTTGTTGGTCTGCAACTGACCGACGAAGTGCCAACTCAGCGGCAGATCCGCGCATTCGGCCGCCTTCGGGGCGGCGTCCTGGTCCCGGTTCTCGGCGACGTGCCGCACCCCGAGTCCGGCCAGCGTCCGTACGTCGCTCGCCGGATAGGTCTTGGTGACCACGATCAGGGTCACCTCCTCGCGCTTGCGCCCGGCCGCGGCACAGGCGGCGGCGATGCGCTCCTCCACTTTCGCCAGATTCGCGGCGAGTTCGTCCCTACGGTCCGTCATGCGCCTTCAGTCCAGCCACACATAGCTCGCGAGCCGTCCGGTGGTGCGGTCGCGGCGGTACGAGAAGTGGTCGTCCGATTCACGGGTGCACACCGGCGACCGCTCCCGGTCGCGCACCCCCAGCCGGTCAAGCTGCGCGTGCGCTCCGGCGGTCACGTCGACCGAGGGAGTGCCCCAACTCGTCTCGGCGTACGCCGTCGGCTCCACGGCGGCGACGTCGGCGCGCATGTCGGCGGGCACTTCGTAGCACCGGCCGCAGACGGCGGGTCCGGTGCGGGCGACGACCCGGGCGGGATCGGCGCCGAGTTCCACCATGGCCCGTACGACGGCGGGTACGACCCCCGCCACCATGCCCGGGCGCCCCGCGTGGGCCGCGCCCGCGATCCCGGCGACCGGGTCGGCGAGCAGGACGGGTGTGCAGTCGGCGGTCAGCACCGCGAGGGCGAGGCCACGCCGGGCGGTGACGAGCGCGTCGACCGAGGGGATGTCGGAGGTGCCCCAGGGCTCCTCGACGACCGCCACGTCGGCGCCGTGCACCTGGTTCATCCAGACCACCAGCGCCGGGTCCAGGCCCAGCGACTTGGCGGCCAGTTCACGATTGGTACGGACGGCCTCGGGGTCGTCGCCGACCGCGCCGCCGAGATTGAGCTCCTCGTACGGAACGGCGCTCACCCCGCCCCACCTGTCGGTGAAGGCGAAGTGCGCGCCGCTCACGGTGTCGAACTGCCCTATCACTTCAGGAAGTCCGGTACGTCCAGCTCCTCCGCGGCGCTGTCCGAGTAGGTCCGCGACGGCGGGACCGGCGGGGCGACCGGGAGGTCGGCGACCGGCTCCTGGGCGGGCTCCGGCTCCTCCTTGGGCTTGACGCTGCCGAGCGAGCCGAAGGACGGACGGCTCTCGGGCTGCCGTACCGGGGTGGGCTCGTCGCGGCGGGCCGAGGACGAGCTCATGCCGGTCTCGCGGCGGGTCGGCGGCTGGCCGCCGTCGAAGCCGGCCGCGATCACGGTGACGCGGACCTCGTCGCCGAGGGCGTCGTCGATGACCGCGCCGAAGATGATGTTGGCCTCGGGGTGGGCGGCCTCGCTGACCAGTTGGGCCGCTTCGTTGATCTCGAACAGGCCGAGGTCGGAGCCGCCGGAGATGGACAGCAGGACGCCCCGGGCGCCGTCGATGGAGGCTTCGAGGAGCGGCGAGGAGATCGCCATCTCGGCAGCCGCCACCGCGCGGTCGTCGCCGCGGGCCGAGCCGATGCCCATGAGGGCCGAACCGGCCTCGGACATCACGGACTTGACGTCGGCGAAGTCGAGGTTGATCAGGCCGGGGGTGGTGATCAGGTCGGTGATGCCCTGGACGCCGGAGAGCAGGACCTGGTCCGCCGACTTGAAGGCGTCGAGGACGGAGACCTGGCGGTCCGAGATGGACAGCAGCCGGTCGTTCGGGATGACGATGAGGGTGTCGACCTCTTCGCGGAGTTCGGCGATGCCGTCCTCCGCCTGGTTGGCCCGGCGCCGTCCCTCGAAGGTGAAGGGGCGGGTGACCACGCCGATGGTGAGGGCGCCCAGGGAGCGCGCGATGTTGGCCACGACGGGTGCGCCGCCGGTGCCGGTGCCGCCGCCCTCGCCGGCCGTCACGAAGACCATGTCGGCCCCCTTGAGGACCTCCTCGATCTCCTCGCGGTGATCCTCGGCGGCCTTGCGGCCGACGGCCGGGTTGGCGCCGGCGCCGAGCCCGCGGGTGAGTTCGCGTCCGACGTCGAGTTTGACGTCGGCGTCGCTCATCAACAGCGCCTGCGCGTCGGTGTTGATGGCGATGAACTCGACGCCCTTGAGGCCGACCTCGATCATCCGGTTGATGGCATTGACACCACCGCCGCCGACACCGATGACCTTGATGACTGCGAGGTAGTTCTGCGGTGCTGCCACGTCGAAGGCCTCTCGCCTCGAATTACGTCGCCGTCACCGTGCGGTTCCGCGCGGGACGGCAGATGCCGAATGGGACGGTCCGTAGCGCCGACCCGAACCCTAACGTTGAAGTTTAGGGTTACCAGTGTGTCCGTTCCTTGAAGTCTTCTGAACAGGACACTAAGTCGACAAGTGGCGCGCGTTCAACGAACACGCCGAACCTCCCGTTTTTCTTTTCACCCTATGTGATCAGCCGTAGCGCTGCCCAACCAGGGTGCTGGCCTGCGCGAATGTGCGTCAACTCCCGGCTGACGCAGGGGCGGTGGGAACACTCACGTCGAAGTGCCGTGCCCCGGAAGCTGCTTTCATGAGAGCGGTGAGCGTACGCGCCTTCGCGGCACCCTTGTCGCCGCTTCCCCAGGAGACGGTCCGGCCGCCGCTCAACTCCAGCGAGATGTCGTCGTAGGAACGGACCTTGACGACCTGGGTGTCGCGCGCGACGGCGGCCGGAATGTCACCCGCGACGCGCACCGCCTCGCGGACGAGCCGGTCCTCGCCGAAGCGGCGCAGGCCGGCCGCGGACGAAGCCGTCGGAGAGAGTGTCAATTCGAGGGTGGGGACGGACTTCGGCGGTGTGGAAACGGTGGCGAATCGCACGCCGTCGTCGTCCACTTCGATGAAGTTTCCGCCCTTTTTCACCACCAGGACCGGGCTGCGTTCGGTCACTTTCAGCCCGATTCCATGAGGCCAGGAACGGACTACGTCAACGGTGTCAATTCGGGGCAATTTCTTACGGAGTCGGGCTTCGATCGCATCGGTGTCGACGGAAATGAGCGGTCCGCCGACCGGCACTCCGGCGGCTTCGCGCACCTGCTCCGGCGTCAGCACCTCGGTCCCGGAGACCGACACCTTCTCGACCCGCAGCCACTGCGAGCCGTAGAGCAGCCAGACGGTGGCCGCTCCCAACAGGACTGCGGCGAGGGCGAGTACGACAATCAGACGAAGGCGGCGGCGCCCCAGACGCCGGACCAGGGGCGGGCCGGACGACTCCTGCTGGCGTTCACCGCGCTCGGCGGTCGTCGGTCCGGCCACGATCCCCTGCCTCTCTCACATATGGCTAGCGGTGCCGCGAGGCGATCGCCTCGTACACCATGCCGACGAGCAGGTCGTCGGCGTCCCGGCGGCCGAACTCGCTTGCCGCGCGCGACATCTCGTACAGCCGGTGCGGGTCGGCGAGCACGGGCAGGACGTTGCCCTGGACCCACTCGGGCGTCAGTTCCGCGTCGTCGACCAGGAGTCCGCCGCCGGCCTTCACCACCGGCTGGGCGTTCAGCCGCTGTTCGCCGTTGCCGATGGGCAGCGGGACGTAGGCGGCCGGGAGTCCGACGGCGGAGAGTTCGGCGACGGTCATCGCGCCCGCGCGGCAGAGCATCATGTCGGCCGCGGCGTACGCGAGGTCCATCCGGTCCACGTACGGTACCGGGATGTAGGGGGGCATCCCCGGCATCTGGTGCACCTGCGGCAGTTCGTTCTTCGGGCCGACCGCGTGCAGGATCTGGATTCCGGCCTGCTGGAGGTACGGCGCGACCCGCTCGACCACCTCGTTGAGGTGCCGGGCGCCCTGCGAGCCGCCGGAGACCAGCAGCGTCGGCAGGTTGGGGTCGAGGCCGAACGCGGCCCGGGCCTGGGGCCGTACGGCCGCGCGGTCCAGGGTGGCGATCGTGCGGCGCAGCGGGATGCCGATGTAGCGGGCGTCGCGCAGCTTGCTGTCCGGCGTGGAGACGGCCACCTGGGCCGCGTACCGCGAGCCGATCTTGTTGGCCAACCCGGGCCTGGCGTTGGCCTCGTGGATCACGATCGGCACCCCGAGGCGCTTGGCCGCGAGATAGCCGGGCAGCGCCACATAGCCGCCGAAGCCGACGACCGCGTCCGCCTTGGTGCGCTCCAGGATCTGCTCGGCGGCCTTGATCGTGCCGCGCAACCGGCCCGGCACGGTGATCAGTTCCGGGGTGGGCTTGCGGGGCAGCGGTACGGCGGGGATCAGCGCGAGTTCGTAGCCCCGCTCGGGTACGAGGCGGGTCTCAAGGCCGCGTTCCGTGCCCAGGGCCGTGATCCCCACGGTGGGGTCCTGCCTGCGCAGGGCGTCCGCGAGGGCGAGCGCGGGCTCGATGTGGCCGGCGGTCCCCCCACCGGCGAGTACGACATGCACCGAAATTCACCGCTCTCCGGACGAACGCGCCGCCGAGGCACGCCGTCGCATCGTGTTCCATCTGCGGGGGCTCCGGCCGGAACCGGGTCCCCTGGCCCCCCGCTTTCTACCAAAGCGGGGTTGCCGCATCGCAAGCGCCGCCCGCGCAGCGGGGTCGTCGCGCGCGAAGGCGATCAGCAACCCGATGGCGAACATGGTCGGCAGCAGGGCGGAACCCCCGTAGGAGAACAGCGGGAGCGGGACGCCGGCGATCGGCAGCAGGCCGAGCACCGCACCGATGTTGATCACCGCCTGAGCGGTGATCCAGGTGGTCACGCCTCCCGCGGCATACCTCACGAAGGGGTCCTCCGTGCGTCCGGCCACGCGGATACCCGCATAGCCTAGAGCCGCGAAGAGGGCGAGGACCGACAGCGTGCCCGCCAGGCCCAGTTCCTCACCGGTGACGGCGAAGATGAAGTCGGTGTGGGCTTCGGGGAGTTGACCCCATTTCTCCACACTCGCCCCGAGCCCGGAGCCGAAGATCCCGCCGGACGCGAGCGCGTAGATCCCGTGCACGGCCTGCCAGCAGTCGGCGACCCCGGTCTTGGGCTCGGTGGCGCCGATGCAGGCGAGCCGGGCCATCCGGTTGGGGCTGGTCTTGATCAGGATCACAGCGATCACACCCGCGATCGACAGCACCCCGGCGAAGAGCCGGGTCGGCGCCCCGGCCAGCCAGAGCAGGCCGAACAGGATGGCGGTGAGGATGATCGCCGTCCCCATGTCGCCGCCGAGCATGATCAGTCCGAGCAGCATGAACGCGACCGGCACCAGCGGCACCAGCATGTGCTTCCACTGGGACAGCATCGCCTTGTCCTGCTTGCGGGCCAGCAGGTCGGCGCCCCACAGCACGAGGGCCAGCTTGCCGAACTCGCTGGGCTGGATCTGGAAGGAGCCGCCGAGCGAGATCCAGTTGCGGTTGCCGTTGACCGACATCCCTATCCCCGGCAGCTGCACCAGCGCCATCATGAAGACGGCGCCCGCGAGGATCGGATAGGCCAGCGCCCGGTGCAACTTGACCGGCATCCGCGAGGCGGCCAGCGCCATCACCCCGCCGATACAGGCGGCGAGAAACTGTTTGCGGAAGAAATACGAGCCGGGCAGGGAGAGTTGGAGCGCGGTGATCTGGGAGGCCGAGTAGACCATCACCAGACCCAGCACGGTGATCAGCACACTGCCGCCGGCGATCAGGTAGTAGGCGGTCAGCGGCCGGTCCCAGGCCCTGCGCGCGTTGGCGTACAGCCGTCGTACGGGGTTGTCGCGTACGGTCCGTGCGGCGGCGGGACGTCTGGGGGTCCGTTGCTGCACGGGCGGCCGGCCGGTACGGCTACTGGGCATCAGCGCCTCCGCTCACGTCGGTCAGGCGCCGAGTTCGCGAACCGCCTGGGCGAACGCGTCACCGCGCTTGTTGTAGTTGGCGAACATGTCCATGGAGGCGCAGGCCGGGGCGAGCAGCACCGTGTCGCCGGCGGCGGCGAGCCGCTGTGCCTCCTGGACAGCCGCGAGCATCGCCCCAGTGTCGGTCCGGTCGAGGTCCACGACGGGTACTTCCGGCGCGTGTCGCGCAAGGGCTTCCCGGATGAGCGCACGATCGGCGCCGATCAGCACCACGCCCCGGAGCCGCCGCGCCGACTTGGCGACCAGTTCGTCGAAGGTGGCGCCCTTGGCGAGTCCGCCCGCGATCCACACGATCGACGCGTAGGCCGCCAACGAGGCTTCCGCCGCATGGGTGTTGGTGGCCTTGGAGTCGTCGATGTACGCGACACCGTCCACATCGGCCACGTGCGCGATCCGGTGCGCGTCGGGCGTGAAGGCCCGCAGCCCGTCCCGTACGGCCTTGGCGGGCACCCCGTAGGCGCGCGCGAGGGCGGCGGCGGCAAGGGCGTTGGCGATGTTGTGCGGGGCGGGCGGCTCGACGTCGGAGATCTCCGCCAGCTCCTGCGCGTTGCGCTGCCGGTCCTCGACGAAGGCGCGGTCGACCAGGATGCCGTCCACGACGCCGAGTTGGGACGGCCCGGGGCTGCCGAGCGTGAACCCGATCGCCCGGCACCCCTCCTCGACGTCGGCCTCGCGGACCAGGTCCTCGGTGGCCTTGTCGGCCACGTTGTAGACGCAGGCGACCCGATTGCCTTCGTAGATACGGCCCTTGTCGGCGGCGTACGCCTCCATGGAGCCGTGCCAGTCGAGATGGTCGGGTGCCAGGTTCAGGACGGCGGCCGAGTGGGCGCGGACCGAGGGCGCCCAGTGGAGCTGGTAGCTGGACAGTTCGACGGCGAGGACGTCGTACTCCTCGTCGCCGAGTACCGCGTCGAGCACCGAGACGCCGATGTTGCCGACCGCCGCCGTGCGCAGGCCGCCCGCCTTCAGGATGGAGGCGAGCATCTGGACGGTGGTGGTCTTGCCGTTGGTGCCGGTGACGGCCAGCCAGGGAGCTGGTTCTGTACCGTCCCGGCCGCGCAGACGCCAGGCCAGCTCCACGTCGCCCCACACCGGGACGCCCGCCTGACGGGCCGCCGCGAACAGCGGCTTGTCGGGCTGCCAGCCGGGGGTGGTGACGATCAACTCGGTGCCGTCGGGCAGGGTCGCGCCGTCGCCCAGGCGCACGGTGACGCCGAGCGCCTCCAGGTCGGCGGCCTGGGCCCGGGAGCGCTCGTCGGCGCCGTCGTTGACGACCGTGACGAGCGCGCCGAGGCCGTGCAGGACCTTGGCCGCCGGGATGCCGGAGACACCGAGTCCGGCGACGGTGACGTGCTTGCCCTCGAAGGAGGGCCCCTGCCCTTCGGTCACTTTTCCGCTGCCCATCCCGCGTAGAAGAGGCCCAGGCCGACGATCACGCAGATGCCCTGGATGATCCAGAAGCGGACCACCACGAGCACTTCGGACCAGCCCTTGAGTTCGAAGTGGTGCTGGAGCGGGGCCATGCGGAAGACCCGCTTGCCGGTCAGTTTGAAGGAGCCGACCTGGATGACCACCGACATGGTGATGAGGACGAACAGGCCACCCATGATGGCGACCAGCAGCTCGGTGCGGGAGAGGATCGCCAGACCGGTGAGGACACCGCCGAGGGCCAGCGAACCGGTGTCCCCCATGAAGATCTTGGCCGGCGAGGTGTTCCACCACAGGAAGCCCAGGCAGGCCCCCATCAGCGCGGAGGCGATGACCGCGAGGTCGAGCGGATCGCGCACCTCGTAGCAGGCGTTCGGGTTGGTCAGGGTCTGCGCGTTGGCGCAGGACTCCTGGAACTGCCAGACACCGATGAAGGTGTAGGCGCCGAAGACCAGCACCGAGGCGCCGGTGGCCAGGCCGTCCAGACCGTCCGTCAGGTTCACGCCGTTCGACATCGCGAGGATCATGAACAGCGCCCAGATCACGAACAGGATCGGGCCGATCTTCCAGCCGAAGTCCGTGATGAACGACAGCTTCGTGGAGGCCGGGGTGTTGCCGCGGGCGTCCTGGAACTGGAGGGCGAGCACCGCGAAGCTGATGCCGACGATCAGCTGGCCGGCCATCTTCGCCTTGGCCCGCAGGCCCAGCGAACGCCGCTTGACGATCTTGATGTAGTCGTCGAGGAAGCCGACCAGGCCCATCCCGACCATCAGACCGAGCACCAGCAGACCCGAGTAGCTCGGGGTGTAGCCGGTGATGACCTTGGACAGGAAGTAGGCGGCCACCGTCGCGAAGATGAAGGCGATACCGCCCATCGTCGGCGTACCGCGCTTGCTGGCGTGCTCGCGCGGGCCGTCGTCGCGGATGTACTGGCCGTAGCCCTTGCGGGCCAGCAGCTTGATCAGCAGCGGGGTGCCCACCAGGGTCAGGAACAGGCCGATGACTCCTGAGAACAGGATCTGCTTCATCATCGGGCGGCAACCTCACCCTCGGTACCGGCCTCGACGAGCGCCTGCGCCACGCTCTCCAGACCGACCGACCGGGACGCCTTCACGAGAACGACGTCTCCCGGGCGCAACTCGCTGCGCAACAGGTCGACCGCCGCCTGTGCGTCGGACACGTGCACCGACTCCTCACCCCACGAACCCTCGTTATATGCGCCCAGTTGCAGCCAGGACGCTTCCCTGCCCCCGACCGCGACGAGCTTGCCGACATTGAGCCGGACGGCCAGCCGTCCGACCGCGTCGTGCTCGGCGAGCGCCTCGTCCCCGAGCTCGGCCATCTTGCCGAGCACCGCCCAGGTCCGCCGCCCCTTGCCCATGGCCGCGAGCGCGCGCAAGGCGGCTCGCATGGACTCGGGGTTCGCGTTGTAGGCGTCGTTGACGATGGTCACGCCGTCCGGCCGCTCGGTGACCTCCATCCGCCAGCGGGAGAGGGAGCCCGCCTCCGAGAGCGCGGTGGCGATCTCGTCTGCGGACATGCCCAGCTCATGGGCGACGGCGGCGGCGGCGAGCGCGTTCGACACGTGGTGCTCACCGTACAGGCGCATGGTCACTTCGCTGCACCCGGAGGGTGTGCGAAGGCTGAAGGCGGGCTGTCCGCTGTCCGTGAGTCTCACGTTCTCGGCCCGTACGTCCGCTTCGCCGGACTCTCCGAAAAGGATCACCTTCGCCTTCGTACGGGACGCCATGGCCCGTACGAGCGGATCGTCCGCGTTGAGGATCGCGGCGCCCCCTTCGGGGAGGGCCTCCACGAGTTCGCCCTTTGCCTGTGCGATCTGCTCCCGGCCGCCGAACTCCCCGATGTGGGCGGTCCCGACGTTGAGGACGAGGCCGATCCGCGGGGGCGTCAGATCCGTGAGGTAGCGGATGTGACCGATCCCGCGGGCGCCCATCTCCAGGACGAGGAACCTCGTCTCGTCGGTGGCGCTCAGCGCGGTCAGCGGCAGCCCGATCTCATTGTTGAACGATCCCGGTGTGAACACCGTGGGCGCCTTGCGCGAGAGCACCTGGGCGATGAGGTCCTTGGTGCTGGTCTTGCCCGCCGATCCGGTCAGGGCGACGAGGGTCGCGCCGAGCCGTCGTACGACATGGCGGGCGAGGGCGCCCAGGGCGCTCTGGACGTCGTCCACGACGATCGCGGGGACGCCGACCGGGCGGGACGCCAGGAGGGCCACCGCGCCCGCCTCGACGACGGCCCGCGCGAAGTCGTGGCCGTCGACGCGCTCGCCGACGAAGGCGACGAAGAGGCTGCCTGGTTCCACTTCCCTGGAGTCGCGGACCACCGGGCCGGTGACCTGGACGGACGGATCCGGTATGTCGTGCGTCTGCCCGCCGACGACTGCTGCGATCTCGGCGAGGGAGAGGGCGATCACAAGTTCATCCCCTGGGTCTTCAGGATTCTCATCCCTGGGTGTTCTGGATGGCTTCGCGGAGCACCTGGCGGTCGTCGAAGGGACGGACCACTCCGGCGATGTCCTGGCCCTGCTCGTGGCCCTTGCCCGCGACCAGCACGGTGTCCCCGGGCCGCGCGCGGGCGACGGCGGCGGCGATGGCGGCGGCCCGGTCCTCGAAGACCTGGACCTCGCCGCGCTCGTGCGCGGGCACGGACGCGGCGCCCTGGAGCATGGCCGCGAGGATCGCGAGGGGGTCCTCGGAGCGGGGGTTGTCCGACGTCAGTACGGCGGTGTCGGCGAGCCGGGCGACCGCCGCCCCCATGGGCTCGCGCTTGGTCCGGTCCCGGTCCCCGCCGCAGCCGAGCACGACGTGCACCTTGCCCTCGGTGACCTTGCGCAGCGCGCGCAGCACCGATTCGACGGCGTCCGTCTTGTGGGCGTAGTCGACGACCGCGAGATACGGCTGCCCGGCGTCCACGCGCTCCAGGCGCCCCGGCACGCCCGGCACGGCGGCGACGCCGTCGGCGGCGAGCTGCGGGTCGAGGCCCGCGGTGGCCAGGGCGGCGATGGCGGCGAGGGTGTTGGCCACGTTGAAGGAACCGGCCAGCGGCGACCGCGCGGTGATCAGCTCGCCCTTGGGGCCGACCGCGGTGAACGTCGAGTCCATGGGGCCGATCTCGACGTCCTGGGCGCGCCAGTCGGCGTCCGGGTGGCCCTCGGCGGAGTAGGTGGTCACGGGGACCGTGGCCTCGCCCGCGAGCCTGCGGCCGTACGCGTCGTCGAGGTTGACCACTCCCTGCCTGCTGCGCAGCGGGGTGAACAGCTGCGCCTTGGCCTGGAAGTAGTCCTCCATGTCGGAGTGGAACTCCATGTGTTCCGGGCTGAGGTTGGTGAAGACCGCGATGTCGAAGACACAGGCGTCGACCCGGCCGAGGACCAGCGCGTGGCTGGAGACCTCCATGGCGACCGCGTCGACCCCGCGCTCGCGCATGACCGCGAACAGGGCCTGGAGATCGGTGGCTTCGGGGGTGGTGCGCTCGGACTTGATGCGCTCGTCGCCGATGCGGGTCTCGACCGTGCCGATCAGACCGGTGGACCGGACCGTTCTCAGGCCGCCCTCCACGAGGTACGCGGTGGTGGTCTTCCCGGAGGTGCCGGTGATGCCGATCTGGAGCAGGTCGCGGCCGGGGTGGCCGTAGATCGTGGCCGCCAGTTCGCCCATCCGCCCGCGCGGGTCCGCGACGACCAGGACCGGCAGGCCCGTCGCGGCGGCCCGGTCGGCGCCGGCCGGGTCCGTCAGGACGGCCACGGCGCCGAGGCCGGCCGCCTGGGCCACGAAGTCGGCGCCGTGCAGGCGGGCGCCGGGCAGCGCGGCGTACAGGTCGCCGGGGCGGACGGCGCGCGAGTCATGGGTGATGCCCGTGACGTCGGCGGCCGTGGCCGGTTCGGCGGCGGCCAGTTGACCGGCGAGTTCCGCGAGGGGTGTGGCGGAGAGCTGCGCCGGCCTGGGCGGCCCCGGGTATGTCACGGATGCGCCCTTCTGGGGTGGTTGGGACTGATCGGCGGTTGGCACGGCGGTGAGCGTACCGGGCCCGCCCGCCTCGGAGCGAAGCGAGGGGCGGGGCTCGCCCTGGTTCCCGGAGTGGGAAGTGATCATGGTCACGGATCGGTTCCTGGCTGTTGCGCTGATCAGGGAGTGAAGGTCACGGGCAGGTTCGCGGCCTTCGCCCCGGTGGGCGGGACCTGGAGGGTCTTGAGGGCGAACTCCATCACCTGCTTGTAGATCGGTCCGCAGATCTGACCGCCGAAGTAGCTTCCGCTGGTGGCGTTCTGGATCGCGCAGTAGACGGTGATGCGGGGGTTGTCGGCGGGCGCGAACCCGGCGAACGACGAGGTGTAGCCCTTGTACTTGCCGGTGGCCGGATCCACGCGGTTGGCCGTGCCGGTCTTGCCCGCGACCCGGTACCCCGGAATCGCGGCCTTACCGCCCGTGCCCTGCTCGTCGTCCACCACGGACTCCAGCATCTGGGCGAGGGTCTTGGCCGTCTTCGCGCTGATGACCCGGGTCTTCTTGGGGGTGGCGGCCGGTGTGAAACGGCCGTCGGGCCCTTGTGTGCCGCGCACCAGGGTGGGTTCGACGCGGACCCCGCCGTTGGCGACCGTCGAGTAGACGGAGGCGGCCTGGAGCGCGTTGAGGGACATGCCCTGGCCGAAAGGAATCGTGTACTGCTGCGAGGTCGACCACGCGGAGGCGGGCGCGAGGATGCCCTTCGTCTCGCCGGGGAAGTCGAGCCCGCTGTAGCTGCCGATGCCGAACTTGCGCAGATACGAGTACAGGATCTCGTTGGCCTGCGCCTGCGTCTTGCCGAGCTGGCCGGCCGCCTCGATGGTGCCGATGTTGCTGGACTTGGCGAGGACGCCGTTGAGCGTCAGGTTCCAGGTCGCGTGGTCGACGTCGTCCTGGAAGAGCCGGTCGCCCCGGTGCAGCCGGTTCGGCACGACGACATGCGTCAGCGGGGTGGCCACGTTCTCCTGGAGTACGGCGGCCATCGTCATGACCTTGGCGGTGGAACCGGGCTCGTAGGCGTCCTGGAGGGCCGCGTTGCCCAGGGAGGCCGCGTTGGCCTGCGCGAGGTCGTTGGGGTCGAAGCCGGGCGCGTTGGCCATGGCGAGGATCTCTCCGGTGCGGGTGTCCTGCACTATCACGTACCCGCGGTCCGCCTTGGACTTCTTCACCTGCTCCGTGATGGCGTTCTGCGCGGCCCACTGGATGTCGCGGTCGATCGTCAGCTCGACGTCGGAACCGGGCACCGCGGGCGTCTCCGTGGAGCCCGCCGTGGGCACCTGGAGGCCGCCGGACTGCGCGTAGCGGACCTTGCCGTCCTTGCCGGTCAGGTCCTTGTTCAGCTGCTGCTCGATGCCGCCGCCGCCCTTGCCGTCGGCGTTGACCCAGCCCAGTATCCCGGCGGCGAGATCGCCGTTCGGGTACACGCGCTTGGTGGTGGGGACGGCGAGGACACCGGCAAGGACGTTGACCGTGGACGGGTCGGTTCCCGACTTCGTGATGAGCGCGCTCTTCAGGTCCTTGATCTGCTTCCAGACCTGCGGGGTCTGCCGGTTGGCGAGCACCACGTAGCGCAGGTTCTTGTTGGCGGGCCGGAGCTTCTTGACCAGTCCGGCCTGGTCCACGCCGAGGATCGGGGCGAGGAGGGCGGCGGCCTGTTCGGGCCCGTCGTCGATCTTCAGCTGCTTGCGGGTGAACAGCGTCGGGTCGGCGGTGATCGTGTACGCGTCCACGCTGGTGGCGAGGGCCACCCCGGAGCGGTCGGTGATCTCGCCGCGCTCGGCGGCCAGGACGTAGTCGACGTACCGGTTCTGCGCGGCCTTGGCGGCGTACGCGCTCGCGTCGACGGCCTGCACCTGGAGCAGGCGTACGACGAAGGCGATCAGCACCAGGGTCAGCGCGAGGCTGATCATGCGCAGCCGGGGGCGGGGGCTGCCGAGCCGGAGCGAGCGCGGGCCTCCTGGACGGCCCGACGCGGGAGGGGCGGACGAGGGGCGGCGGGCCGGGCGGGCTCCGGGCCCGGAGCGGCGGGCATCGGGCCGTTCGGACCTGGCCGGTCCGGGCACTCGGCGGCGCGGCGGTTCCCTGTCGGACACTTCCGTCACCTGCCGGGGGTAGTCGGGGCGGAGGGCTGGACTGGCGAGGACTGCGCGGCGGACGGCCGCACGGACACCGCGGACCGGGCCGGGGCGGAGGTGGCCGCAGGGGCCGCCGCGCCGGGCGCGGGGGTCGGGCTCGGGCTCGGCCTGCTGACGAGGGCCTCGGGGGCGAGGACGGCCGGCGTGATCACGGTCCTCTCCGCGGTGGCCTGCTCCGGGACACCCTTCACGGTGCCGTCCGGGTCGAGGAAGGCCGGGTCTCCCCCGGGCACCATGCCGAGTTCGTGGGCGCGGCGCTGAAGGGCGTCCGGGGCGGAGTAGGCGTCCACGTCCCGCTGGAGGGCCTGTTCCTCGTCGGTGAGGCTCTTGGTCTGCTTCTGGAGGTCGTCCAGCTTGAACTGCCCCTCGCTGAGCGCGGAGTTCAGTACGAGCAGCGCGATCAGGCCGCCGCCGAGGAGGAGGACGACCAGGAGGACGAACGGGGTCCGGGCCGCCTGGATCCCGCCCTGCTGCGCGGGCCCGCTGGGGAAGAGCCGCGCCAGCCGGGCGGCCCTGCCCCTCAGTTCGGGTTTCCTACTCACGTACGCACCCCGCACCCCAGCACCCCGCACCGACTTGGTACGTACTCACCCGATGTCCTCCCTGATGCGCTCGGCCCCCCGCAGCCGCGCGGGTGCCGCCCGCCGGTTCTCGGCGACCTCTTCCTCGGTGGGAAGTTCGGCACCGCGCGTCAGGAGCTTGAGCCGGGGCTGATACTGCTCGGGCACCACCGGCAGTCCGGGGGGCGCGGTATTGGCGGCGCCGGCCGCGAACACCTGCTTCACCAGGCGGTCTTCGAGCGAGTGGTACGACAGGACGGCGATCCGGCCGCCCACGGCAAGGGACTTCACGGCGGCGGGGATCGCCCGCTCCAGGACGGACAGTTCGCCGTTGACCTCGATGCGCAGCGCCTGGAAGGTGCGCTTGGCCGGGTTGCCGCCGGTGCGCTTGGCGGCCTGGGGCAGCGAGTCACGGATCAGCTCGACGAGCCGCGCGCTGTTGTCGAAGGGCTCCTTGTCGCGCTCGCGGACGACCGCGGACACGATCCGCTTGGCCTGCTTCTCCTCGCCGTACGCCCGCAGGATGCGGACGAGTTCGCCCGCCGGGTAGGTGTTGAGGACCTCGGCCGCGCTGATGCCGGTCGTCTGGTCCATGCGCATGTCGAGGGGCGCGTCCTGGGCGTAGGCGAAGCCGCGGTCGGCCTCGTCCAACTGCATGGAGGAGACGCCGAGGTCGAACAGCACGCCCGCCACGCGCGCGAGCCCGAGCCGCTCCAGGACGTCGGGCAACTCGTCGTAGACGGCGTGCACGAGGGTGGCGCGCTCCCCGAAGGGGGCGAGGCGTTCGCCGGAGAGGCGCAGGGCCTCCTTGTCGCGGTCGAGGGCGACGAGGCGGGTCTCCGGGAAGCGGGTGAGCAGTGCCTCGCTGTGGCCGCCGAGGCCGAGCGTGCAGTCGACGACCACCGCTCCCGGCCGCTCCAGGGCGGGTGCCAACAGGTCCAGGCACCGCTGGAGCATCACCGGAACGTGTCGACTGTTGCTCAAGGGGCCCTCTCAGATCCGGCAGGCCCGTACGCACCGCCGGGTCCCCGCCCGCTCGCGAAGAGGAGGCCCCGGAAAATCGCCGGGGTCTCCGGGAAAAGTCCAGCAGGGAGAGCCTCGCCTCCCGCTTCGCGCAACTTTAGTCCACGCTGTCTCACGGTCAATCAACCGGCCTGCGCGTCGCGGGCCGGGGTGCGCGCGAAGCCTCAGAACAGGATGAATCACCCACTCGGGTGCACCCCCGCCACCCGTGTGGGTTACCTCACAAGAGGACGCAATGACGCTCTTTTTCCCGTCCCGCACCGCGACCGCACCGCCGTTGACCAGTACCGTCATAGGTATGACGACCTCCGCATCCGTACCCACAGAGTCCGAAGGCGCCATAGCTCACGGCGGGACCGTGACCGACCGTCTGGTCGAGGCGAACGTCCAGTACGCCGCGGCGTTCACCGATCCCGGGATGGACGCCCGCCCCGTCCTCCAGGTGGCCGTGGTGGCCTGCATGGACGCGCGGCTCGACCTGCACAAGGCGCTCGGCCTCCAGCTCGGCGACTGCCACACCATCCGCAACGCGGGCGGCGTGGTCACCGACGACGTCATCCGCTCCCTCACCATCAGCCAGCGGGCGCTCGGCACCCGCAGCGTCGTGCTCATCCACCACACCGGCTGCGGCCTGGAGTCCCTCACCGAGGAGTTCCGGCACGACCTGGAGATGGAGGTCGGCCAGCGCCCCGCCTGGGCGGTGGAGGCCTTCCGGGACGTGGAGCAGGACGTCCGGCAGTCCATGCAGCGTGTGCGCACCTCACCGTTCCTGCTGCACACTGATGATGTGCGCGGCTTCGTGTTCGACGTGAAGTCGGGCCTGCTGCGCGAGATCGACCCCGCCTGACCCGCCAGCCCGCCCCGAAAAACTCCCGCCTGGGACCACCCAAAAGGTCGTAAGACCCGACAAAGCGAAGGCAGTTGTCCACAGGCGGATGACACGAACCGGTAACGGCAACAAGAATGCGGGTGTGGCGTCACGCGGAACTTTTCCCGCGTGCCGTCCGTGTTTCGGGGTGGGCCGGTCCGCACTGCGCGCGTCGGCCCATGGAAAGAACGGGCCGAGGAGGGCCGGGTGACGACCTATGACGATCGAGCGAGCCTTACGGATCTGACCGCCACTGTGGAGCGAGTCCGCAGTTCGGTGGAAGGAGTGATCGAGGGCAAGCCCGAGGTCGTACGGCTTTCGCTGACCGTGCTGCTCGCCGAGGGACATCTTCTGATCGAGGACGTCCCGGGCGTGGGCAAGACAATGCTGGCCAAGGCGCTGGCGCGGTCGATCGACTGCTCGGTGCGGCGCATCCAGTTCACGCCGGACCTGCTGCCCTCGGACATCACCGGTGTGTCCATCTGGGACCAGCAGCAGCGGGACTTCGAGTTCAAACCGGGCGCCATCTTCGCGCAGATCGTGATCGGCGACGAGATCAACCGCGCCTCGCCGAAGACGCAGTCCGCGCTCCTGGAGTCCATGGAGGAGCGCCAGGTCACCATCGACGGCCAGACCTACGAGCTGCCCAGCCCCTTCATGGTGGTCGCCACGCAGAACCCGGTCGAGATGGAGGGCACCTATCCGCTGCCCGAGGCCCAGCGCGACCGCTTCATGGCCCGGGTCTCCATCGGCTATCCCAGCGCGGAGGCCGAGTTGCAGATGCTGGACATCCACGGCGGGGTGAGCCCGCTGGACGACCTCCAGCCGGTGGCCCACGCGCACGACATCGTCAAGCTGGTCGAGGCGGTCCGCGGCGTCCATGTCGCCGACGCGGTGCGCAGGTACGCGGTGGACCTGGTCTCCGCCACCCGCACCCACCCCGAGCTGAGACTCGGCGCCTCCCCGCGCGCGACCCTGCATCTGCTGCGCGCGGCGAAGGCCTCCGCCGCCCTGAGCGGCCGTGAGTACGCGCTGCCGGACGACGTCCAGGCGCTCGCGGTCGCGGTCCTGGCCCACCGTCTGCTGCCCACCGCGCAGGCCCAGTTCAACCGCCGTACGGCGGAGCAGGTCGTCCAGGAGATCCTCCAGCGCACCCCCGTGCCCGCGGCGCCGCCGCAGCAGAGCGGCTACGGCATGGGCCGCGGCACCGCCTCCTACGGCGAGCAGCCGCCCCGGAGGCTGTGATGGCCGCCGGGGGGCCGCGCGTACCGGAGCCCGAGCGGGACGAGAAGGGCGGTGTCCGCACGGCCCTGGCGGGGCTGACCACCCGCGGTCGCTCGTTCCTGGCCGCCGGTATCGCGGCGGGCGTCTGCGCGTACGTCCTGGGACAGGGCGATCTGCTCCGGGTCGGACTGCTGCTGGCGGTGCTGCCGCTGGTCTGCGCGACCGTCCTCTACCGCACCCGCTACCGGGTCGCCGGCAGCCGCCGGCTCTCCCCCGCGCGCGTGCCCGCCGGCAGCGAGGCCCGCGTCCATCTGCGGATGGACAACGTCTCGCGGCTGCCCACCGGCCTGCTGATGCTCCAGGACCGGGTGCCGTACGTGCTCGGTCCGCGCCCCCGGTTCGTCCTGGACCGGGTGGAGGCGGGCGGCCGGCGCGAGGTGTCCTACCGGGTCCGCTCCGACCTGCGGGGCCGCTATCCACTGGGCCCGCTCCAGCTGCGCCTGACGGACCCGTTCGGGATGTGCGAACTGACCCGCTCCTTCTCGACGTTCGACACCCTGACCGTGATCCCGCGCGTGGAGGCCCTGCCCCCGGTCCGGCTGAGCGGCGAGGCCAAGGGCTACGGCGACGGACGCAACCGCTCGCTGGCACTGGCCGGCGAGGACGACGTGATCCCGCGCGGCTACCGCTACGGCGACGACCTGCGCCGCGTGCACTGGCGCTCCACCGCCCGCTACGGCGAGCTGATGGTGCGCCGCGAGGAACAGCCGCAGCGCGCCCGCTGCACGGTGCTCCTCGACACCCGGGGCATCGCCTTCGCCGGCCAGGGCCCCGACTCGGCCTTCGAGTGGGCCGTCTCGGGCGCGGCCTCCGTCCTGGTGCACATGCTGGAACGGGGCTTCTCCGTAAGGCTGTTGACCGACACCGGGAACTCGGTGCCCGGCGAGGGCGCCGACGGGTTCGCGGGCGCGAGCCAGGAGTCGGCGGACGCGGCCGGGCTGATGATGGACACCCTCGCGGTGATCGACCACTCGGACGGCGCGGGTCTGTCCCGGGCCTTCGACCTGCTGCGCGGCGGAAACGAAGGGCTGCTGGTGGCCTTCTTCGGCGACCTCGACGAGGAACAGGCGGCGATCGCCGCCCGGATGCGGCAGCGCAGCGGAGGCGCCCTCGCCTTCGTGCTGGACAGCGGCGGCTGGGTGCGCGAGGCGAGTGACGTACCCGGGGCTGAGGACGAGCGGGAGGAGCGGCTGCGGATGCTGCGCGACGCGGGCTGGACCGCCGTGGGCGTGCCGCGCGGCGCGTCCCTGACCGAGCTGTGGCGGCAGGCGGACCGCGAGCGCAACGGCATCACCGCCGCCGGTCTCGGGGAGGGACGGGGATGAGCGGGCGGGCACGACTGGCGCTCTGCGCCTGGGCGGCGACCATGCTGGCGGCCACCGCGCTGATCCCCCTGGTCTCTCCGGCGATCTGGATCTTCCAGGCCGGTTTCATGCTGGCGGTCCAGGCCGGGGTGGGCGCGGCGACCCGGCGGGTCCCGCTGGCCCGGCCGCTGACCGTCGTGGCGCAGGCCCTGGTCACGCTGCTGATGCTGACCCTGGTCTTCGCCCGCGAGCAGGCCCTCGCCGGGCTCGTGCCGGGCCCCGAGGCCTTCCAGCACTTCGCCGACCTGCTGCGGCAGGGCTCCGACGACGTCTCCCAGTACGCGATTCCCGCCCCGCTGCACGACGGCATCCGGCTGATGATCATCGGCGGTGTGCTGGTGATCGGCCTCGCGGTGGACACGCTCGCGGTCACCTTCCGCAGCGCGGCCCCGGCCGGACTGCCGCTGCTCGCCCTGTACTCGGTGGCGGCGGGCCTGTCGAACAGCGGCTACGACTGGCTGTGGTTCCTGTTCGCGGCGGCGGGCTATCTGATGCTGCTGCTGGCCGAGGGCCGCGACCGGCTCGCCCAGTGGGGCCGGGTCTTCGGCGGGGCGCCACGCACCGCCGCGGCTGCGGACTCCGCCGGGCCGCTCGCCCCGGTCCGCACCGGGCGGCGGATCGGCGCGGTCGCGGTGGCCATCGCCCTGCTGCCGCTGCCCACGATCTCGGGCGGTCTGCTGGACGCCGCCGGGACCGGTGTGGGCGCGGGCACCGGGGGCGGCGGCACGATCTCCGCCGTCAACCCGCTGGTGTCGCTGCGCGACAGCCTGAACGTGGACGAGAACCGCCAGGTCCTGTCCCTGCGCACCAACTCGAACGACCTGTCGGACATGTATCTGCGGATCGTGTCCCTGGACGACTTCGACGGCATCACCTGGAAGCCGTCGCAGCGGCACATCGAGAGCGTCCCGAACACCTTCCCCACCCCGACCGGTCTCGGCGCCGACGTCAAGCGCGCGGAGATCAAGACCCGGATAGCGGCCGCCGACTGGTACGCCCAGGACTGGCTGCCGATGCCGTATCCGCCCAGCCGCGTGGACATCAACGGCAGCTGGCGCTACGAACCCGTGGGCATGACGGTCGTGGGCGACCACGGGCAGAACACGCGCGGAGTGACCTACACGGTCACCAGCCTCGACGTGGAGCCGACCGCGGAGCAGCTGGCCGACGCGCCTGCCCCGTCGAAGGCCCTGGAGACCGAGTACACCAAGGTGCCGAAGTCGCTGCCCGCGGTGGTGGCCCAGACCGCCCGCCGGGTCACCGCGGGCTCGGCCAACGCCTACGAGGAGGCGGTCAAGCTCCAGGACTACTTCGCGGTGAACGGCGGCTTCCAGTACGACACCCAGGTGGACGTCGGTACCGGCCGCAACGCGATAGCGAAGTTCCTCAAGGACAAGCAGGGGTTCTGCGTCCACTTCTCCTTCGCGATGGCGGCGATGGCCCGCACCCTGGGCATCCCGGCCCGGGTCGCGGTGGGCTTCGCGCCCGGCACCCCGGAGGCGAACCAGACGGTGTCGGTGGGCCTGAAGGACGCGCACGCCTGGCCCGAGCTGTACTTCGAGGGCATCGGCTGGACCCGCTTCGAGCCGACCCCCAACCGTGGCTCGGTGCCGTCGTACACCCAGCAGACCACCCCCGGCAGCGACATCCCGGACCCGGCCGGCTCCTCGGCCGCGACGAGCGCCGCGCCCTCGGCCGCCCCCTCGGCGAGCGAGAGCTGCACGGCCCAGCTGAAGAAGCTGGAGGGCTGCACGAGCCAGGCCCCGGCGCTCGCGGCGGGCGACGACGGCAGGGGCCCGTGGTGGTACCTCCAGATGTCGCTGCTGGGCCTGGGCGCGCTGCTGCTGCTGACGATCCCGTTCTCGCCGATGCTGTGGCGGGCCCGGGCCCGCTCGGTACGGCTGGGCACGCACGGCCGTACGGCGGCCGACGCGGCCGTGCACACGCTGGCGGTCTGGGAGGAACTGACCGACACGGCCTGGGACTTCGGGATCTCGCCGGACGAGTCGCTGACTCCGCGCAAGGCCGCCGCCCGGATCGTGCGGCTCGGACATCTCGATCCGCCGACCGCCGCCTCGGTGCACCGGGTGGCGGACGCCGTGGAGCAGGTCCTCTACGCGCCCAGGCCGCAGCCGGCCGCGGGGCTCGCGCAGGACGTGCGCCGGGTGGTCGCCGGATTCCAGGGCACGACCGGCCGCTCCACGCGGCTGCGCGCACTGGTCGCGCCGCGCTCGACCGTCCGGGTGGTGTGGGCGCTGTCGGCCTGGCGGGCGTCCGTGACGGCGCGGGCGGCGGCGCTCCGGCCGACCCTGCGCAAGCCGTCGGGACAGCAGGGCTGAGGCGCCCCGCCACGGCACACGGGAGATGGCATACGTGAGGGGGTGACCACCGGTCGGTGGTCACCCCCTCACTCGTCCTGCGGGGCGTCCGGCTTCGGGCGGCGCGGCCGGGCCGCCGTTACCGGGCCTGCTACTGGCCCTGCTGCTCGTCGCGGCGGCGCTGCCAGCGCTGCTCGATACGGTCCATGACCGAGCGCCGCTGCCGTCCCTGACGGCCGGCGTGTCCAGCGCCCGCCGCGGGCTGTTCGCCGGGCTTGGGAGCCTTGCGCCAGCCGGTCACGGCGAGTACCGCGCAGCCCAGCATGACGAGGAAGCCCACCACGCTGACCCAGATCTGGAGCGTGACCATGCCGGCGATGAGGAGCGCGATACCTACGAGAAAGCCCGCCACCGCCTGGTAGACCCGTCGCCGGGTGTACGTGCGCAGGCCGCTTCCTTCGAGCGCTGTCGCGAACTTGGGGTCTTCGGCGTACAGCGCTCGCTCCATCTGCTCAAGCATTCGCTGCTCGTGCTCAGAGAGCGGCACGGAGTCCTCCTCATCGTGCAGTCGCCGGGGCGACCCGGGGGGTCCCTTCAGGATAGGCAGGGAATCGCCCCCGTGAAACCCGCCCCTCTACGCCAATTGGCCAACCGGAACCCGTCATGACTGTTCCGACTCGCTGAGGCTTCCATTCCCCGGCGGCCGTCCTGTCATGCCGGGCGGTCTCCCTCGATCATACGGCGCCTGGCCCGCGATCGGTGGGCCTGTGGCGTACTCCATGTGCGGCCGAGCCCCTGATCAGGGCTCCGCCACGGGAGGCCGCTCAGGCCTCTCCCGCACCCCGCGTCTCGCCGAGCACATGAAGCTGGGTGGCCACGGAGTGGTACGCCGGGAGCTCGGCCGCCGCGGCCTCCAGCTTGAGCAGCGCGTCCAGGGCTCCGGGCTCGGTGTCCACGAGCACGCCGGGCACCAGGTCGGCGAAGACCCGCACCCCGTGCACGGCGCCGACGTCCAGGCCCGCCCCCTCGACGAACGCGGTGAGCTGCTCGGCGGTGAAGCGGTGCGGGACGGGGTCGGCGGCGCCCCAGCGGCCGTTCGGGTCGGCGAGGGCCTGGCGGGCCTCCGTGAAGTGGCCGGCGAGGGCGCGCGCGAGGACGGCTCCGCCGAGTCCGGCGGCGAGCAGGCTGAGGACGCCCTCGGGGCGCAGCGCGGCCACCACCGTGCGGACGCCCTCGGCGGGGTCCTCGACGTACTCCAGGACGCCGTGGCACAGCACCGCGTCGTAGCCGCCGCGCTCGACCACGTCGAAGAGGCCGTGCGCGTCGCCCTGGACGCCCCGGACACGGTCGGCGACCCCGGCCTCGGCGGCGCGGCGCTCCAGCGCGAACAGCGCGTTCGGGCTGGGGTCGACGACGGTGACGCGGTGGCCGAGGCGGGCGACGGGCACCGCGAAGTTGCCGCTGCCGCCTCCGGTGTCGAGGACGTCCAGCGCGTCCCGACCCGTGGCCTTGACCCGGCGGTCGAGGGCGTCCTGAAGGACGTCCCAGACCACGGCGGTACGGAGGGAGGCGCGGGGGCGGCTCGGGTCCGACACGGCAGTTGACTCCTCGGCGCGGCACCGCCTGGGCACGGCGGAGCGATCGGGCTGCCTCCCGGCCCGGAGGCGGGCGGAGGGAGGGCTTCAGGCGCCTTCCACCCTATTGCCTCCGGTGCCGTACCTGGTCATGTGTCTCGCGCGGCGAACGGCGTGCTCACCCGGCGCGGTCCCCCGGCCGCTCCGGGTCCTGGCGCGGCTGGGGCAGCACCGGCTGGAGGACGAGCATCCGCTCCACCAGGCGCAGGAACATCGCCACGTCGCGTATGAGGTCGTCGGCGTCCCGGCGGGTCGCCGCGCCCTGGATGCCCGCCTCGGCCCGGGCGCGGCGCCGGGCTCCGGAGGCGAACAGGGCGCTCCACTCGGTGAGTTCGGGCGCTATCTCGGGGAGTACTTCCCAGGCGCTGCGGATGCGGGCCCGGCGCCGGGCGGTGGGCTCGGGCTGGGCGCGTGCGGCGAGGACCGCGGCGGCGGTGCGCAGGGCGGCGAGGTGGGCCGTCGCGTAACGCTCGTTCGGCGTTTCGAGGACGGCCGCCTCGTCCAGTCCGGCGCGGGCCTGGGCGAGCAGGTCGAGGGCGGCGGGCGGGGCCGTGGCCCGGCGGAGCACGGGGTGCACGTCGCTCGCCGGGCCGGTCAGTGAGGGGGCAGGGCCGGAGGCGCGGCGCCGGCGGGCGGCGGCTGCGGACGAGTTGGCCATGACGAACCTCCTGTCGTCGTGTGACGGCACGCCCTGTCAGGTAGTGCCGTATGTGCCCATCGTGAGCTATGGCACTGACAATCCGTTCTGACCTGCGCTTTTGCTTCGATCGAAGGTTCGCGTTAGTTTTTGCACTGACCAGTCAGTTCAAAAAGATTTCGACATCAGGGGATGGGGAACCGTGGGTGGGGTCGCAGTCACGGCCGAGGACTTCGGGGTCAAGGGGCCGCGCGGCTGGGCGTTCCGGGGGATCTCCCTGGACGCCGGGCCCGGGTCGCTGATCGCCGTGGAGGGGCCGTCCGGGTCCGGGCGCACGAGCCTGCTGCTCGCGCTCACCGGGCGGATGAAGGCGTCCGAGGGGACCGCCCGCGTGGGCGGGTCCGCGCTGCCGAAGCGGGCGGCGGCCGTACGGCGCGTCGGCGCGCTGGCCAATGTCGCCGGGGTCACCGACCTCGACCCGGCGCTGACCGTCGGCGAGCACCTGCGTGAACGGGCCGCGCTGCAAAGGCGGTTCGGGGACTCCGTGCGCGGGCTGCTGCGGCCACGCTCGGAGCGGGCGGTCGAGGCGGGGCTGCGGATCGAGCGGGCGCTGACCGCCGCGGGTCTCGACCTCGCCGCGCTGCCCAAGGGCGCCCGGACCGCCGTACGGGATCTGGAACGGCCGCAGGAGTTGCGGCTGTCGATCGCGCTGGCGCTCGTCGGGCAGCCGGCGCTGCTCGGTGTGGACGACGTCGATCTCAAGCTCTCGGACAGCGAACGGGCGGAGATCTGGGACCTGTTGAGGTCCCTCGCCGATTCCGGGACGACCGTCGTTGCGGTGTCCGCCGCAGGAGCCGAAGGGACGGAGAAGGCCGATGCACGCGCCACGACTGGCCGCGCTTGAGCTCAGGCGCTTCGGCAGGGGGAAGCTGCCGCGCGCCGCGCTCGTCGCCCTCCTGCTGCTGCCGCTGCTCTACGGCGCGCTGTACCTGTGGTCCTTCTGGGACCCCTACGGCCGCCTGGACCGCATCCCCGTGGCGCTCGTCAACGACGACCGGGGGACGACGGCCGGCGGGAAGAAGCTCACGGCGGGCGACGACATCACCCGGGGGCTGCGCGACAGCAGGACGTTCGAGTGGCACGAGGTGAGCGCGGCCACCGCGCGGAAGGGCGTCGAGGACGGCACGTACTACTTGTCGCTGACCATGCCGGCCGACTTCAGCCGGCGCATCGCCTCCAGCGCGGGCGACTCCCCCGAGACGGGCGCGCTCCAAGTGCGCACGAACGACGCGAACAACTACATCGTCGGGCAGATCTCCCGGACGGTGTTCAGCGAGGTGCGCTCGGCCGCGTCCACCAAGGCCTCGCGGACCTTCCTGGACCGGATCTTCGTGTCCTTCTCCGACATCCACGGGCAGACCGTGAAGGCGGCCGACGGCGCCGACCAGCTCAAGGGCGGGATCGGTACGGCCGAGGCGGGTTCCAAGGATCTCGCCGACGGTCTGAAGGACGCCAAGAAGGGCAGCGGCAAGCTCTCCGCGGGCCTGAAGAAACTCGACACGGGCGCGGGCGACCTGGCGGACGGTTCGAAACAGGTCGCGGCCGGGACGCAGACCCTCGCCGACCGCGTCAACGGGGTCGCCGACAAGGTGGGGCCCTTCCTCAAGGACAACGAGAAGACCATCGGGGACACGGCCCAGCTGGTCGCCGACTCGGCGAAGACGATCCGCGCCCACCTCGGCGTCCTGGTGAAGACCGCCCCGGTCGCCGCCAAGGGGGCGCACGCGGCTTCGGACACCCTGGACGACGTCTACAGGGCGCGCTGCGAAACCGCCGTCCTGGCCGACGCCGCCTGTCCCGACCTGAAGAAGGCGGCCCAGGCCGCCTCGGACGTGGCGAAGGTCGCCGACGACGTCGACACCCTGGTGGCCGACCAGAACGGCGACCTGAAGAAGCTCGACGCGAACCTGCGCACCCTCCAGACACAGGCCCAGGCGCTCGCCGACCGCGCACCGCACCTCTCCAAGGACCTCGACGACGCGGTGGCCAGGATCAACAAGCTGAACGACGGTGCCGGGAAGGTCGCCGCGGGCGCCAGGACCCTGCACACCGGGCTCGGCACGGCCAAGACCGGCGCCGCCGACCTGGACACCGGGGTCGGCAGGCTGAAGACGGGCGCCGTGGACCTCAACGGCGGCCTGTACAAGCTCGTCGACGGCTCCGGGAAGCTGGCCGGCGGACTGCACGACGGCGCCGCGCGGATCCCCGACTACGACAAGCAGGACCGCGAGCGGCGCACCGGTGTCATGGCCGACCCCGTCCGGCTGGCCTCCCAGGACCTGCACAAGGCGCCCAACTACGGCACCGGATTCGCCCCGTACTTCATCCCGCTGTCCCTGTGGGTGGGCGCGATGGTGGCGTACATGCTGATCGCGCCCATGAACCGGCGGGCACTCGCCGCCGGTGCCCCGGCCTGGCGGATCGCCCTGGCGGGCTGGCTGCCGGTGGTCGCGGTCGGAGTGCTCCAGACGGTGGCGCTGATGTCCGTACTGCACTGGGCGATCGGTCTGGAGATGGCACACGCGGCCGGCACGGTCGGGTTCCTGTTCCTGGTGACGGCGTGCTTCGCGGCGATCGTGCAGTGGCTGAACGCGCGCTTCGGGGCGGCGGGCCGGATCCTCGTACTCGCCCTGCTGATGCTCCAGTTGACGTCGGCGGGCGGCACCTATCCGGTGCAGACCAGTCCCGGCTTCTTCAACGCGATCCACCCCTTCCTGCCGATGAGTTACATCGTCGAGGCACTACGGAGGCTCATCACGGGCGGCGGTCCGGAACCCGTGTGGCACGCGTGCGTGGTGCTCGTCGCGTTCACCGCGGGCGCGCTCGCGCTGACCGCCGTGTCGGCGCGCCGCCGCCAGGTGTGGACCCTGGACCGGCTGCACCCGGAGCTGAGCCTGTGACCGCCCCCAGGACCGCGGCACCCGTGCCCGCCGCCGGAGCCGGGCCTGTGACAATCAGGCCCATGGAAAGCAGCAGCACCCCGTCGGGCGGCAGCACACGCCGCGAGGCCACCCGGCAGAAGCTCTACGAGGCGGCCGTCACGCTCATCGCCGAACAGGGCTTCTCGGCCACCACGGTGGACGAGATCGCCGAGCGCGCCGGGGTCGCGAAGGGCACCGTCTACTACAACTTCGCGAGCAAGTCCGTCCTCTTCGAGGAGCTGCTGCGGCACGGCGTGGGCCTCCTCACGGCCTCTCTGCGGGAGGCCGCCGAACAGACGGAACGGGACGGCGGCAGCAAGGTCGACGCCCTGGACGCGATGATCCGCGCGGGCCTCGGTTTCATCGCCCGCTACCCGTCCTTCACCCAGCTCTACGTGGCCGAGCTGTGGCGCACCAACCGCGCCTGGCAGTCCACGCTCATGGTGGTGCGACAGCAGGTGAACGCGGCCATCGAGGACGTGCTGCACGCGGGCGTGGCGGGCGGCGAGTTCAGCCCCGAGATCGATGTCCGGCTGACGGCCGCCGCACTCGTCGGGATGGTCCTGGTGGCCGCCCTGGACTGGCAGTCGTTCCAGCCGGAGCGCTCCCTGGACGACGTCCACTCGGCGCTGTCCCGGCTGCTCCAGGGGCGGGTGAGCGGGGGGCACTGAGCACACAGCAGCGCCGGTCCGTCGTGGCCGCGTCCCCCGCGGGCCGCCCCGGACCGGCGCTCCCTTGTGCTTCCCCCCGTACGTTCCCCCCGTCGGAACCCCCGTCGGTCGGTCCCCCTGGGCTCCCCCGTGCCTCGCTCCCGCCGATGTTCCGGCGGAAGGAGCGGCCAAGGGCGCGCGCCCCGTTCCGCCGCCCCGTGTCGGCGGTACCGGAGCCGCGCCCCTTTCCGTGGCTCCACTCTCTCGTTCGCGCAGGTGGCGCCCCATCCGCGCGCGTACTCATCTCACTCCCTAGGTACGCGTACTCAGCCGTACGCACTCAGGCCCAGGACGCGCTGTTGCCGAGTGGTTACCATCACCTCCGTGTCCGTACTCCCCCTGGTCTTCACCAGCGGCTGGGCCAGCGGCATCAACGCCTACGCGGTGGTGCTGCTGCTCGGCGTCTTCGGCGCGACCGGGGTGAGCGACGCCGTCCCCGAGTCGCTGCAACGCCCCGAGGTCCTCATCGCGGCGGCCGTGCTGTTCCTGTGCGAGGCGGTCGCCGACAAGATCCCCTACGTCGACTCCGTGTGGGACTCCGTGCACACCGTGATCCGGCCGGCCGCCGGGGCGTGGGTCGGCGCGGTGCTCGCCGGGCACAGCGGATCGTTGAACGATGTGGCGGCAGGGCTGATCGGCGGTTCGACGGCGCTGGCCAGCCACACCGTCAAGGCCGGGACGCGGATGGCGATCAACACCTCGCCGGAGCCGTTCAGCAACATCGTGATGAGCATCGCGGAGGACCTCGGGGTCGGCGGGATCGTCTCGTTCGCGATGTTCCATCCGCAGGCGGCGGCGATCATCGCGGCCGTGCTGCTCGCGGCGGGGCTGACGGTCCTGTTCTTCCTGGTCTCCCGCATCCGCCGGTTCCTGCGCCGCCGGGCCCAGCTCCGGGAGGAGAGACGGCTGGCCGCGCAGTCGGGCGGGCCGCCGGACCGGCCGCCGTGGTGACGGCCCGTGACCGGACTGTCAGTGGCGGCCGATAAAGTCGCAGGCATGGCACGGATTGCGGTGATCGGCGCCGGCATGGGCGCGATGGCGGCCGCTGCCCGGCTGGCCGTCGCGGGCCACCGGGTGGCGGTGTACGAGCGTACGGAGACGTACGGCGGTGCGGTGCGCCGCTTCGAGCGGGACGGTTTCTCCTTCGACACCGGCCCCGGGCTGCTGTCCGTGCCCGCGGTCTACCGCGACCTGTTCATCAAGACCGGCAAGGAACCGCTGGAGGACCTGGTCGAGCTGGTCCAGGTCGACCCGTCCTCGCGGCACGTCTTCGCGGACGGCACGGAGGTGTCGCTGCCGAACGCCTCCCGCGCGGGTGTCGTCGGCGCCCTGGACGAGGCGCTGGGCGGCGGCGCCGGGCAGCGCTGGGGCGACTTCCTGATCCGGGCCCGCGAGGCCTGGGACCGCACCCGCAGGCCCCTCCTGGAGGAGCCGCTGTGGCCCAACTGGTCGGTGCTGGCCGACCAGGAGCCCTATCCGGCGGTCCCGCACAAGAAGCTGCTGCGCACCCGCCGGGCGGCCACCCTCGCCGAGATCGGCGCCTGGGAGCTGCGCGACGACCGTCTGACGGCCCTCCTGGAGAGCCACGCGCTCGCGTACGGCCTGCATCCCCGGACCGCTCCGGCGAGCGCGGCCGTGCTGCCGTACATGGAGCACGCCTTCGGCACCTGGTATGTGCGCGGCGGTGTGCGGGAGTTGGCGCGCGCGGTGTACGAGCGGTGTCTGGCGCGGAAGGTCGAGTTCGTCTTCGGGGCCGAGGTCACCCGGGTCCTGGAGAAGGACGGGCGGGCGGCGGGGGTCGAACTGGCCGACCAGACCGTGGTCGACGCGGACCATGTCGTGGCGGACGTGGATCCGGCGCGCCTGTGGGCCCTGACGGAACATCCGCTGGACGAGGACGGTGACGTGCGCGCCGACCGGGTCTCGCCCAGGCCCGCGCGCCTTACGCTGCTGCTGGCCCTGCGCGGCCCGCGCGAGGCCGGGGCCGCGCACCGGACGGTGGTCCACGCGCCGGACCGCGAGGCCGAGTTGGACTTCCTGGCCTCCCCCGGCGGCGACGAGCCCCGCCGCCCCACCGTGACCGTGCTGCGCCCCGACGACCCGGCGCTGCGGCCGGACGGTGAGCACGAGTCGGCGGTGGTGTCCGCCGTGCTGTCGAGCGAGGCCGCCTGGGACGACGAGGGCACGGCCCGGCGGTACGGCGACTTCCTTCTCCAGGCCGCCGAGTCCGCCGTACCGGGCCTGCGGGAGCGCCTGTTGTGGCACGAGGTGCGCACCCCCGACCACACGGAGGACGAGACGGGTGCCCGCTTCGGCGGTGTGCCCGCGCCCTCGCTCGCCGCCGCCCGGGGCCGCTTCCTGCACCCGTCCAACACCACCCGCCTGCCCGGGCTCTACCGCGTCGGCGGCTGGTCCCACCCCGGGGGCGGGCTCCCGCACGCCGGTATGTCGGGGGCGCTGGTGGCCGGACTGATCGTGGAGGGACCGCGGTTCAGAGGGTCTCAGTAAGGAGGCCGGGTCTCAGTAGGCCGGGTCTCAGGAGGCTTCAGAAACGGTACTGCTCGTCGTAGCCGGGGCCCGACTGCTGCTGTTGCTGGTGGCCGTCGCCCTGGTAGTACTGCTGATCCGCCGGGAGTTCGCCGCCGTAGGTCTCGTCGTTGCGCTGCTGCGGGACCCACACCCCGCCGGCCGGGGTCTCGCCGACATAGCCGCCGTTGCCGTACTGGTCCTGCGCGTAGCCCTGTTGGGGGTACTGCTGCTGGCCGTCGTAGCCCGTGTCGTACGAGGCGCCGCCGCCGTAGGTCTGGGTGCCGATGTACGGGTCGGAGTAGGCCGCGTACTGCTGCTGGCCGGTCGTGTCGTAGCCGTACTGCTGCTGGTCGTAGCCCGCGTACGTGTCGTAGCCGTACTGCTGCTGGTCGGCCGACCCATAGGCCTGGTCCTGGTTCTGACCGGCTGCCGCCGCCGCGTAGGCCTGGTCCGTGCCCGCGAAGTTCGGGTCGGTGGCGTTCGCGTAGGCGGCGGCGCTGTAGACGCCGTAGGAGCCGGTGTCGTCCGGCAGGGGCTGCGGCTCGTAGACCGAGGTGGTCTCGGCGGCCGTGGGGTCGAGCGGCCGGCTGGGGGTGAAGACGTCGTCGCGGTCGTAGTCGTCGTCCTGGCCGAAGTCGGACTTGTCGCGGCCGTACTCCGGGAAGGCGGGCTGGGAGCCGGTCGAGTCGAGGCCGGAGGCCTCCATGTCCTGCTCGTCCGGTTCGCCGCCGCGGCGCTTGAAGCCGCCGACGCCGGGCCGCCCGGAGACCGCCCAGCCGGCCTCGAAGCCGCGGCGGAACGACAGGGTGACGTAGGTCTGGCCGACGGCGAAGGCCACCGCGCCCAGTCCGATCACCACGACGGAGGGCATCAGGACGCCGAGCACGACGCCCAGGAAGCCGACGAAGGCGAGCAGCCGCCAGCGCAGCCGCGCCTTGTACTGCAGCAGCACCTCACCGAGCAACCACAGTGCGACGATGCCGAACGCGATGTAGAGGACCGTCCAGCCCATGTACGCCCCTCTCCCAGTGGCCGCTACGCAGTGTGTCGTATGTCCGGGCGGCCGGTCTAGGCCCGCGGTGGGTGGTGCAGGCCCAGGTTCTCGTAGATTTCCAGCGTCGCCGTGGAGTTGTTGAGCGTGATGAAGTGCAGTCCGGGCACTCCCTCGGCCAGCAGCCGGGCGCAGAACTCCGTGGCGAAGTCGATTCCGATCGAGCGTACAGCCGCCGGATCGTCTTTGGCTGTGAGGATTCGCTCTTTCAGAGCGTCCGGGATGACGGCGTTGCTGAGCTGCGGCAACCGCTCCAGCATCCGCACGCTGGTCACCGGCATGACCTCGGGGATGACCGGTGTGGCACAGCCTGCCGCGCCGACGCGGTCGCGCAGGCGAAGATAGGACTCCGGGCGGAAGAACATCTGGGTGATCGCGTAGTCGGCGCCGGCCCGGCACTTGTCGACGAAGTGCCGGACGTCCGTGTCCCAGTCAGGGGAGCGCGGGTGCAGTTCCGGGAAGGCGGCGACGCCGACGCAGAAATCGCCCGACTCCTTGATGAGCCGGACCAGTTCGGCCGCGTACGTCAGACCGCGCGGGTGCGCCACCCAGTCGGCCATGGGGTCGCCGGGCGGGTCGCCGCGCACGGCGAGGATGTTGCGGATCCCGGCGTCGGCGTACTGGCCGATGATGTTGCGCAGTTCGGCGACGGAGTGGTCGACCGCGGTGAGGTGGGCGACCGGGGTGAGTGTGGTGTCGGCGACGATCTGCTCGGTCTCCCTGACGGTGCCCGCGCGGGTCGAACCACCGGCACCGTAGGTCACCGAGACGAAGTCCGGGGCGACCGCCTCGATCCGCCGCAGCGCGCTCCACAGGTTTCGCTCACCCTTGGGGGTCTTCGGCGCCGAGAACTCGAACGAGTACGTGTTCTTGCCGGTCGCGAGCATGTCGCGCACCGTCCGTGCGCGATCGGTCCTGGTGGATGCGATTCCGAAGGCCATACCCGCAGGTTAGTCAGGGGACGGCGGTCGCCCAACCGGAACCGGAAATTTGCCTGATTTGTCGCCCCGTTGTCCACCCACCGGACAACAGCGCGACACCCGGACGGCCCTCAGGCCTGCCGGAGCCGCTTGGCGAACTCGGCCGCCGCCGCGCCCGGGTCGTCGGCCTCCGTGATCGCCCGTACGACGACGACCCGGCGGGCGCCCGCTTCGAGCACCTCGTCGAGGTTGCCGAGGTCGATGCCGCCGATGGCGAACCAGGGCCGGTCGGTGCCCAGGCCGGCCGTGTACCGGACCAGGTCGAGGCCGGGGGCGTGGCGGCCGGGCTTGGTGGGGGTCGGCCAGCACGGGCCGGTGCAGAAGTAGTCCACGCCCTCCTGGACGGCGGCGGCTGCGGCCTCCGTCTCCGCGTGCGTGGAGCGGCCGATCAGGACGTCGTCGCCGAGGATCGCGCGGGCCGCGGGGACCGGGAGGTCCCCCTGTCCCAGGTGCAGGACGTCGGCGCCGGCGGCGTGGGCGACATCCGCGCGGTCGTTGACCGCGAGCAGTCTGCCGTGCCGGGCGCAGGCGTCGGCGAACACCTGGAGGTGCTCCAGCTCCTCGGCGGCCTCCATGCCCTTGTCGCGCAGCTGCACGATGTCGACCCCGCCGGCCAGCACCGCGTCCAGGAACTCCGGCAGGTCGCCCTGGCGGCTGCGGGCGTCCGTGCAGAGGTAGACCCGGGCGTCGGCGAGTTCCGCGCGTACGGCGGCTGCGGTGTCGGGCATGGGTGTGTCCCCCCGTTGTCGTTCGTCTTCGGTGCGCGGTGGTGCCGGGTACGGGCCGCGGGCGGGCGCGCCGCGGCCCGTGCACCGGTCGGTCGTCCGGTCTGCCGGTCGTCCGGGGCAGTCGGTCGTCCCGGTCAGCCGGTCGCCCGGGTCAGACGGCGAGCGCCTGGGCGCGGCGCTTCACCTCCGTGCCGCGATTCTCGCTCAGGGCCTGCGCGGGGGTGCCGGGCAGGCTGGGGTCGGGGGTGAAGAGCCATTCCAGCATCTCTTCGTCGGAGAAGCCGTCGTCCCGCAGGAGCGTCAGGGTCCCGGTGAGGCCCTTGACGACCTTCTGCTCGGCCCCGTCGATGAAGGCGGCGGGGACGTGCAGCGCGCGGTTCTCACCACGCCGTACGGCGATGACTTGGCCCTCCTTGACCAGCTGCCGCACGCGTGTCACCTCGACATCGAGCATCTCTGCGATGTCGGGCAGCGTGAGCCAGGCGGGGACGAGAGCATCGATCTTTGCGTCAATCTCGGTCACGTAAACAGCGTGCCATCCCGGACTGACAGTCGGAAGCCGGGCCGGTCCGACCCGGGGTACGAACTAGGCCACAGCGGCCTTCATCGGGAGGGAAGGGTCGGCCAGCGGGCCGGGATTCACCTGGGTGCCCGATTCGATCAGCCGGCGGCCCTGGGCCAGGTCGCGGGGGCGGCCGACCGCCAGGAGGGCCACCATGCGGTCGCCGCGCAGCCAGCAGGCGGTCCAGGCCGGGGTGGCCGGGTCGCCGCGCCACAGCAGCGTGTCGGCGGACGCGTGGTGGCCGACGTACTGGACGAAGCGGCCGAACTGCTCGGACCAGAAGTAGGGCACCGGGTCGTAGACCGCCGGGGTCGAGCCGACGATGTTCGCGGCGACCGTGCGCGGGCCCTGGAGGGCGTTGTCCCAGTGGTGGACGAGAAGGCGCTCGCCGTACCTTCCCGAAGGGAAGGAGGCGCAGTCGCCGACCGCGTACACGTCCGGCACCGAGGTGCGCAGCCGGTCGTCGGCCACGACCTCGCGGTGGGCGCCCAGTTCGATGCCGGAGTCCGCGAGCCAGCCGGTGGCGGGGCGGGCGCCGATGCCGACCACGACCGCTCCCGCGGGCAGCCGGGTGCCGTCGTCGAGGACCACGGCACCGGGTTCGACGCGCTCCACGCGCGTGTGCGTGCGCAGCACGGCTCCGGCGTCCGCGTACCAGGCGGCCATCGGCGCGGCCACCTCGGCGGGCAGCGCGCCCGCGAGCGGCCGGTCGGCGGCCTCCACGACGGTCACCGCGCAGCCCGCCTCACGCGCGGCCGTGGCGAACTCGGCGCCGATCCAGCCCGCGCCGACGACCACGATGTCGTGCTGCCGCGCGAGCACCGGTCGCAGCCGCTCGGCGTCGTCCAGGGTGCGCAGCAGATGCACTCCGGGGACGCCGTCGGCGCCCGGGAGCCGGATCGGCTCGGCACCGGTGGCGAGGACGAGGACGTCGTACGGCACCGGGCCCTCGGCGGTGTCGAGTTCGTGGTCGGCGGGGCGCAGGCCCAGGACCTCGCGGCCGAGCCGGAGTTCGATGCCGAGCGCCTCGAAGTCGACGTCGAAGGCGGAGCCCTCGGCCTTGCCGAGCAGCACGGCCTTGGACAGCGGCGGGCGGTCGTAGGGCTGATGGGGTTCGGCGCCGAGGAGGGTGACGGTGCCGGTGAAGCCCTGTTCGCGCAGGGCGACCGCGGTCTGCACCCCTGCCATGCCCGCGCCGACGACGACCACGCGCCGTCCCTCGCCGCCCGCGTCCCGTCCCGGTGTCTGCTCGCTCATCCGATCACCATAGACACCTGACAAATCGTCAGTCAGGGGGTGCGTCCAGTGACCTGTTCCACAACGCTCCTCCCGCGCGTCGCGCGGGCGGCCGTGGACGGAGGCTCCCTTACCGGGACATGGGGTACGGGCTAGGGTGGCCGACGTACAAGCACTCGCGGGAGTCCGGACGCACCGGGCTGAGAGGGAGGCTGGCGGCCTCCGACCGTACGAACCTGATCCGGGTCATGCCGGCGAAGGGAGGGGCTGGACGCCCATGCCTACACGTACGTCAGACGTCCTCGTCGTCGGGGGCGGGATCATCGGCCTGGTCACGGCCTGGCGGGCGGCCGGACGGGGGTTCGCGACCGCCGTGGTGGACCCTGAGCCGGGCGGCGGGGCCGCCCAGGTGGCCGCCGGGATGCTGGCCGCGGTCACGGAGCTGCACTACGGCGAGCAGACCCTGCTCGCCCTCAACCTGGCCTCGGCGCACCGCTACCCGGACTTCGCGGCCGAGCTGACCGACCTCACCGGGCTGGACCTCGGCTACCGGCGCTGCGGCACGCTCGCCGTCGCCCTGGACGCCGACGACCGCGCCCACCTCCGTGAACTGCACACCCTGCAACGGCAGTCGGGGCTGGACTCCGAGTGGCTGTCCGGGCGCGAGTGCCGGCGTCTGGAGCCGATGCTCGCGCCGGGCGTGCGCGGGGGGCTCCGCGTCGACGGGGACCACCAGGTCGACCCGAGGCGGCTGGCGCGGGCGCTGGTGGCCGCGTGCGAGCGCGCCGGGGTCGCTTTCCACCGGACGTGGGCCGAGCGGCTCACGGTCGGCCAGGACCGCGCCACGGGGGTCGTCACGCGCGAGGGGGAGGTGCTGGGCGCGGAGCAGGTGGTGCTCGCGGGCGGCAGCCTCAGCGGGCGGCTGGCGGGCGTCCCGGACGACGTCCTGCCGCCGGTGCGGCCCGTGAAGGGGCAGGTGCTGCGGCTGACCGTGCCCGAGCGGTACAAGCCGTTCCTGAGCCGGACCGTGCGGGCCGTGGTGCGCGGCAGTCAGGTCTACCTGGTGCCGCGCGAGAACGGCGAGCTGGTCGTCGGCGCGACCAGCGAGGAACTGGGCTGGGACACCACGGTGACCGCCGGCGGGGTCTACGAACTGCTGCGCGACGCGCACGAGCTGGTCCCCGGGATCACCGAACTGCCGCTCACCGAGACCCGGGCCGGACTGCGCCCCGGCTCCCCCGACAACGCGCCGCTGCTCGGCCCCACCGCCCTCCCCGGGCTGCTGCTGGCCACCGGGCACTACCGCAACGGCGTCCTGCTCACCCCGGTCACCGGCGACGCCCTCGCGCACGCGCTGGCCACCGGCGAACTCCCGGACGAGGCGCGCCCGTTCACCCCGAAGCGATTCGCTCTCACGGAGTTGCCCGCATGAACGTCTCCGTCAACGGGGAGCCCCGGGTGATCGCCCCCGGCACGGCTCTCGACGCCCTGGTGCGCACCCTGGCCGCGTCGCCCTCCGGAGTGGCCGCCGCCCTCAACGAAACCGTCGTCCCGCGCGCGGAATGGCCATCGACCTCCCTCTCCGAGGGGGACCGCGTCGAGGTCCTGACCGCCGTCCAAGGAGGCTGACCCATGGCCGACGACCCCTTCCTCCTCGGTGGTACGTCCTTCACGTCCCGGCTGATCATGGGCACCGGGGGCGCGCCCAGCCTCGACGTCCTGGAACGCGCGCTGGTCGCCTCCGGCACGGAACTCACGACGGTCGCGATGCGGCGCGTGGACGCCTCCGTGCACGGCTCCGTGCTGTCCGTCCTGGAGCGGCTCGGCATCCGGGTGCTGCCCAACACGGCGGGCTGCTTCACGGCCGGTGAGGCGGTGCTGACGGCCCGGCTGGCGCGCGAGGCGCTCGGGACGTCACTGGTCAAACTGGAGGTGATCGCGGACGAGCGCACCCTGCTGCCCGATCCCGTCGAACTGCTCGACGCGGCCGAGACCCTGGTCGACGACGGGTTCACGGTGCTGCCGTACACGAACGACGATCCCGTGCTGGCGCGGAAGCTGGAGGACGTCGGGTGTGCGGCGGTCATGCCGCTGGGGTCGCCGATCGGGTCCGGGCTCGGGATCCGCAATCCGCACAACTTCCAGCTGATCACCGAGCACGCGCGCGTGCCGGTGATTCTGGACGCGGGGGCCGGTACGGCGTCCGACGCGGCGTTCGCGATGGAGCTGGGGTGCGCGGGTGTGATGCTCGCCTCGGCGGTGACCCGGGCGCGGGAACCGGCGCTGATGGCGTCCGGCATGAGGAGTGCCGTGGAGGCGGGCCGGCTGGCGTTCCGGGCGGGGCGTATCCCCCGTAGGCACTTCGCCGAGGCCTCGTCTCCCGCAGCGGGCCTGGCACGGCTGGACCCGGAGCGCCCGGCCTTCTGAACACGCGCTCCACAGCGTGGGATCCGTCACAGGTCCGCTGCAGTAAGGCTCCGATCCTGGCCGAAAACCCGGTGCTGTCAGCCTCGGCTCGTACACTCACCTGCGTGGATACGACCCTCTCCGACCCTCTCGTCGGGCAGCTGCTCGACGGCCGGTATCGCGTCGACGCGCGGATCGCCGTCGGCGGGATGGCCACGGTCTACCGGGCCGTGGACACCCGCCTCGACCGGGTTCTCGCGCTCAAGGTGATGCACCCGACGCTGGCGGCCGACGCCTCCTTCGTCGACCGGTTCATCCGCGAGGCCAAGTCGGTGGCGCGGCTGGCGCACCCGAACGTGGTGCAGGTCTTCGACCAGGGCGCCCAGGGCGCGTACGTCTATCTGGCGATGGAGTACGTCGCCGGCTGCACCCTGCGGGACGTGCTGCGCGAGCGCGGGGCGCTCCAGCCGCGGGCCGCGCTGGACATCCTGGAGCCCGTGCTGGCGGCGCTCGGTGCCGCGCACCGGGCCGGGTTCGTGCACCGGGACATGAAGCCGGAGAACGTGCTCATAGGGGACGACGGCCGGGTCAAGGTGGCCGACTTCGGGCTGGTCCGGTCCGTGGACACGGTCACCAGCACCACGGAGAACGTGCTCGGCACGGTCTCGTATCTCGCGCCGGAGCAGATCGAGGGCGGCACCGCGTCGCCCCGGGTCGACGTGTACGCGTGCGGTGTCGTCCTGTACGAGATGCTGACCGGCGAGAAGCCGCACGACGGGGACTCCCCCGCGATCGTGCTCTACAAGCACCTGCACGAGGACGTCCCGCCGCCCTCGGCCGTCGTGCCCGGCCTGGCGTACGAGCTGGACGAGCTGGTCGCCACGGCCACCGCGCGGACCCCGGACATCCGGCCCTACGACGCGGTCGCGCTGTTCGGCCTGGTCCGCGAGGCGCGGGCCGGGCTGAGCGACGGGCAGCTGGACGCGGTGCCGCCGCAGGCGCTGACCTCGGAGCATCCCAACGCGGAGAACCGTACGAGCGTGATCCCGCGCTCGCTGACCGTGCCGCGTCCGCTGCCGGTCAACGAGGAGGACGAGGGCGGCGACCCGTTCAACCGGACCAGCCGGTTCGAGAGCGGGCCGCCGCTGCCGCCCCGGCGGCGCGAGGACCGGCGGCCCCGGCGCGGGCTGCTGGCGATCGTCGCCGCCGTGCTGTTGGTCCTCGGGGTCGGCGCGGGGGTCTGGTACATCAACTCCGGCCAGTTCACCAAGGTCCCGCCGCTGCTGGCGAAGACCGAGGCGCAGGCGACGGCGCGGCTGAAGGAGGCCGGTCTCGACGTCAAGTCGGTCAAGCACGCCTACAGCGACACCGTGCGGCGCGGCACCGTCATCAGCACCGACCCGGCGCCCGGCGCCCGCATCCGGGACAACGACTCGGTGGCCCTGACCGTCTCGGACGGGCCGGAGACCGTGAAGGTGCCCGATCTGACGGGCTACGCCCTGGGCAGGGCGCAGGCCCTGCTCAAGACGGACGGGCTGGCGGCCGGCATGGTCACCAGGGAGTTCAGCGACGACGTCCCCAAGGGCTTCGTGATCAGCACGGCCCCCGGTGCAGGCACCGAGCGCCGCGCCGGCTCCGCGATAGCCCTGACCGTCAGCAAGGGCAGCGCGGTGGACGTGCCCGACGTCACCGGTGAGAGCCTGGACGACGCGAAGTCGGACCTCCAGGAGGCCGGTCTGACCGTGAAGGTGTCCGACACCGAGGTCACCTCGGAGTACGACGCGGGCCAGGTCGCCCAGCAGACCCCGGCCGGCGACAGCCAGGCCGCCTCGGGCGACACGGTGACGCTGACCCTGTCCAAGGGCCCGGAGATGGTCGAGGTGCCGAGCGTGGTCGGCGCGAGCGTCGACGCGGCGACGAAGCTCCTTGAGGAGTCCGGTTTCAAGGTCAAGGAGGACCGCGGACTGCTCGGTCTGTTCGGCGACACAGTGAAGAGCCAGTCCGTGGACGCGGGCGAACAGGCCCCCAAGGGGTCGACGATCACGATCACCATCCGGTGACGGGGGCGGCACGCGCGCGTGACACCCTGGTCGGGTGAGCAGCGAGCCCCCCTCCCCCGTCTCCCGCAACCCCGTCGGCGGCCATGTCCCCGTGGCCGGCGGTCTCCACTCCGTGGGGCTGTCCTACGCCCGTGAGCTGGCCGCCGAGACCGTGCAGGTCTTCGTCGCCAACCCGCGCGGCTGGGCGACCCCGCCCGGGAACCCGCGCCAGGACGAGGAGTTCCGCGCGGTGTGCGAGGCCGAGTCCATCCCGGCGTACGTGCACGCCCCGTACCTGATCAACTTCGGCTCGCACACCGAGGCCACCGTCGAGAAGTCCGTCGAGTCGCTGCGGCACTCGCTGCGGCGGGGGCGGGAGATCGGCGCGCTCGGGGTGGTCGTGCACACCGGGAGCGCGACGGGCGGGCGGGAGCGGTCGGTGGCGCTGGCGCAGGTGCGGGAGCGGCTGCTGCCGCTGCTGGAGGAGCTGACCCACGACGACGATCCGTTCCTGCTGCTCGAGTCCACGGCCGGGCAGGGTTCGTCGCTGTGCTCGCGGACCTGGGACTTCGGGCCGTACTTCGAGGCGCTGGACGCCCATCCGAAGCTGGGCGTGTGTCTGGACACGTGCCACATCTTCGCGGCCGGGCACGACCTGACCGGCCCGTCCGGGATGCACCGGACGCTCGACCTGCTGGTGGACACGGTCGGTGCGGGACGGCTGAGACTGATCCACGCCAACGACTCCAAGGACGTCGTCGGCGCCCACAAGGACCGCCACGAGAACATCGGCTCCGGCCATATCGGCGAGGACCCGTTCCGCGCGCTGATGACCCACCCGGCGACCGAGGGCGTACCGCTGATCATCGAGACACCCGGCGGCAGAGAAGGGCACGCGGCCGATGTGGAGCGGCTGAAGAAGCTGCGGGACTCGTAGCCTCCGGGGGCCTACGGCCCGGGGGCTACAGTTCGGGGCCCTCGCCCGGCCCCTCCTGGTAGGAGTACCGCTGCTCACGCCAGGGGTCCCCGACGTTGTGGTAGCCGCGTTCCTCCCAGAAGCCGCGCCGGTCGGCGGTCATGTACTCGACGCCCCGGACCCACTTGGGGCCCTTCCAGGCGTACAGGTGCGGGACGACCAGGCGGAGCGGGAAGCCGTGTTCGGCGGTGAGAAGTTCGCCGTCCTTGTGGGTGGCGAACAGGGTCTTCTCGGACGCGAAGTCGGCCAGCCGGAGATTGGCGCTGAAGCCGTACTCCGCCCACACCATGACATGGGTGACGGCGGGCGAGGGCGGGGCTGTCTCCAGGATCGTGCGGGCGGGGATGCCGCCCCATTCGGCGCCCAGCATGCTGAACTTCGTGACGCAGTGCAGATCGGCCACGACCGAGTCGTAGGGCAGGGCGGTGAACTCGTCGTGGTTCCAGCAGTGCTTGTCGCCGTCGGCGGTGGCGCCGAAGACCCTGAACTCCCAGCGCTCGGGGCGGAACTTGGGCACCGGGCCGTAGTGCGTGACCGGCCAGCCGCGCTGAAGTCGCTGGCCGGGCGGCAGCTCGGACTGTTCGACCCCTCTCTGACCCATGGCTCCATCCTGACAGACGGGGGCCGGTGCACATGACCGGCTCTGGGCGGATTCGGGCAACTCCTACTAAGCATGCACTTACTGGACGACGTCTTCGCGCCGGTGCAATCATGCGGCGCAACCCGCCAGTTCCCTTGTTTTGGAAGGAGCCTCTGCGATGCAGGGCGACCCCGAGGTCCTTGAGTTCCTGAACGAGCAGCTCACCGGTGAGCTGACCGCGATCAACCAGTACTGGCTGCACTACCGCATCCAGGACAACAACGGCTGGACCAAGCTCGCCAAGTACACGCGTGAAGAATCCATCGACGAGATGAAGCACGCGGACAAGATCACCGAGCGCATCCTGATGCTCGACGGTCTGCCGAACTACCAGCGGCTGTTCCACGTCCGGGTCGGCCAGACGGTCACCGAGATGTTCCAGGCCGACCGGCAGGTGGAGGTCGAGGCGATCGACCGGCTCAAGCGCGGTATCGAGGTGATGCGCGCGAAGGGCGACGTCACGTCCGCCAACATCTTCGAGGACATCCTTGAGGACGAGGAGCACCACATCGACTACCTCGACACCCAGCTCCAGCTGATCGAGCAGCTCGGCGAGGCGCTCTACATCGCGCAGCAGATCGAGCAGCCCAGCTAGGCGCTTCGCCGCGCCCCCCAAGGACAGGCCCGGCCCTACGCGGCCTCGTCCAGTTCGGCGAAGACCGGCGCGCCCTCTTCCGCGAGATCGCGGCGCGGGCAGTTGCCGCGGCCGAGGATCGCCTGGATCCGGCGGACGCACGAACCGCAGTCGGTACCGGCCTTGCAGGCGGAGGCGATCTGGCGGGGCGTGCAGGCACCGCCACCCGCGTGCTGCCGGACCTGCGCCTCGGTCACCTGGAAGCAGCTGCAGACGTACACGCGGATTCACCTCCCGCCGGAACTTGATAAGGCCAACCTAACCTTACCCGGCTCGCAGGTGCCGCAAAAGTGCCGTGGGGGGGGGGGGGGGGGGGGTTACCCCCCCCCCCCCCCCCGCGGTTAAAAGGGTAAAACTTTAATGTGGCCGTTTAAAAAGGGGGCCCCGAGAGGCCCGGGAAACGGCGG
>NZ_JBIVUZ010000011.1:0-43061 GCF_044768565.1 Streptomyces sp. NPDC091280 | reverse complement strand
CTCCCCGGCTCTCCCCCCCCCCCCGGTATTTGTAACCCCCAACACCCCCCCCCCGGGGGCGGGGGGCCCCAATCGGGGGGGGGGGGGGGGGGGTGGGGCCCCCCCCCCCCCCCCGCCACGCTGCTGTAACAGGTGAAACAGTTACTGGTCCCTGTACATCTCGGCGACCAGGAAGGCCAGGTCAAGGGACTGGCTGCGGTTGAGGCGCGGGTCGCAGGCCGTCTCGTAGCGCTGGTGCAGGTCGTCGACGAAGATCTCGTCGCCGCCGCCCACGCACTCGGTGACATCGTCACCGGTGAGCTCGACGTGAATGCCGCCCGGGTGGGTGCCGAGGCCCTTGTGGACCTCGAAGAAGCCCTTCACCTCGTCGAGCACGTCGTCGAAGCGGCGGGTCTTGTGGCCGGAGGCCGCCTCGTAGGTGTTGCCGTGCATCGGGTCGGTGATCCAGGCGACGGTCGCACCGGACGCGGTGACCTTCTCGACCAGCTCGGGCAGCTTGTCGCGGACCTTGTCCGCGCCCATCCGCACGATGAAGGTGAGCCGGCCCGGCTCGCGGTCCGGGTCGAGGCGCTCGATGTACTGGAGCGCCTCCTCGGCGGTGGTCGTCGGGCCGAGCTTGATGCCGATCGGGTTGCGGATCTGGGAGGCGAACTCGATGTGCGCGCCGTCCAGTTGACGGGTGCGCTCGCCGATCCACACCATGTGCCCGGAGACGTCGTAGAGCCTGCCGGTGCGGGAGTCGACCCGGGTCAGGGCCGATTCGTAGTCCAGCAGCAGCGCCTCGTGCGAGGAGTAGAACTCGACGGTCTTGAACTCCTCCGGGTCCGTCCCGCAGGCCCGCATGAAGTTCAGCGCGCTGTCGATCTCGCGGGCGAGCTGCTCGTAGCGCTGGCCGGAGGGGGACGACTTCACGAAGTCCTGGTTCCAGGCGTGCACCTGGCGCAGGTCGGCGTAGCCGCCGGTGGTGAAGGCGCGCACCAGGTTGAGCGTGGAGGCGGACGCGTTGTACATCCGCTTCAGGCGCTCGGGGTCCGGGACGCGGGCCTCCTCAGTGAAGGCGAAGCCGTTGACGGAGTCGCCCCGGTAGGTCGGGAGGGTCACCCCGTCGCGGGTCTCGGTCGACTTGGAGCGCGGCTTGGAGTACTGGCCGGCGATCCGGCCGACCTTCACGACCGGCACCGAGGCGGCGTACGTCAGTACGGCGCCCATCTGGAGGAGGGTCTTCAGCTTGTTGCGGATGTGGTCGGCGGACACCGCGTCGAAGGCCTCGGCGCAGTCGCCGCCCTGGAGGAGGAACGCCTCTCCCTTGGCGACGGCCGCCAACCGGGCACGCAGCTGGTCGCACTCGCCCGCGAAGACGAGCGGCGGATACGACGCGAGGTCCGCGATCACTGCGCGCAGAGCCTCGGTGTCGGGGTACTCGGGCTGCTGCGCCGCGGGCAGGTCTCGCCAGGTGTTGCCAGCGCTGGCGCTGGTCTTAGCGTTCACGGTCACGCCTCAACATTACGGGGTCGTGTCGAGGTGTTTTCGCACGGCTCGACAGGTGAGACACCCGCACGCTCAGGTGGGCGTGGGGTAAGGTGCGTCGCATGTTCGCGCACACGATCCAGAACTGGTGGTGGACCGCTCATCCGGCGGCCCACTGACTGCGCGTACCCGACAGTACTTCGCGAAGGCCGCCCGAGGGGCGGCCTTCGGTGTTTCCCGGGCCGTTCCTCACCGACATCGACATCGCCGGAAGAGGAACCATGGACCTGACACAACTGCTGGCCGACGACCGCCCCTTCGCCCTGCTGCGCCGCCGCACACCCGGCCACGACGAGAACACGGTGGAGCTGTTCGTCGGCCGCGTCAGCTCCTACGACCGCCTCGCCGACCTCCCCGGCGAGGGCCTGGCGCTGATCCCCCACCGCCAGATCCGCGAGCGCGGCTTCGACGTCCGCGACGACGGCACCCCCCTGTCCTTCCTCACCCCCGAGGAGTCGTACGTCCTCCCGCTCGCCGACGCGCTGGCCCAGCTCCCCGCGCACGGCGTGCGGGTCGAGGGCGGTGGCTTCGACGTCGACGACGAGGCGTACGGGGAGATCGTCGGGCGGGTGCTGCGGGAGGAGATCGGGCGTGGCGAGGGCGCCAACTTCGTCATCCGGCGGACGTACGAGGGGGAGATCCCCGGGTTCGGCAGGGCCGACGCGCTGGCGCTGTTCAGGCGGCTGCTGGTGGGTGAGCGGGGCGCCTACTGGACGTTCGTCGTGCACACCGGGGAGCGGACGCTGGTGGGGGCCAGCCCCGAGGTGCATGTGCGGATGTCCGGCGGGACGGTCGTCATGAACCCGATCAGCGGGACGTACCGCTATCCGGCCGAGGGGCCGACGCCGGAGCACCTGCTCTCCTTCCTCGCCGACGGCAAGGAGATCGAGGAGCTGTCGATGGTCGTCGACGAGGAACTGAAGATGATGTGCACGGTCGGCGACATGGGCGGGGTCGTCGTCGGGCCGCGGCTGAAGGAGATGGCCCATCTCGCGCACACCGAGTACGAGTTGCGCGGCCGGTCCTCGCTGGACGTGCGCGAGGTCCTGAAGGAGACCATGTTCGCGGCGACCGTCACCGGCTCGCCGGTGCAGAACGCCTGCCGGGTCATCGAACGCCACGAGGTGGGCGGCAGGGGCTACTACGGCGGCGCCCTCGCCCTCGTCGGCCGCGACTCCGGCGGCGCGCAGACCCTCGACTCCCCCATCCTCATCCGCACCGCCGACATCGACCCGGCCGGCCGGCTGCGGGTCCCGGTCGGCGCGACCCTCGTCCGCGGCTCCGACCCGGCGGGCGAGGTCGCGGAGACCCACGCGAAGGCGGCCGGCGTACTGGCCGCACTGGGCGTGGGGCCGTCCCGGCCGCGCGAGGAGGGCACGCGGCCCCGGCTCGCCGACGATCCGCGGGTGCGGGCCGCGCTGGACGGGCGCCGCACCTCGCTGGCCCCGTTCTGGCTGCGGATGCAGGAGCGGTCCGCGGAGCTGACGGGGCACGCGCTGGTCGTCGACGGGGAGGACACCTTCACGGCGATGCTCGCGCATGTGCTGCGCTCCGGCGGCCTGGAGGTGAGCGTGCGGCGCTACGACGAGGAGGGGCTGCGGGAGGCGGTGCTCGCGCACGAGGGGCCCGTGGTGCTGGGCCCCGGCCCGGGCGACCCCTCGGACCTGTCCGACCCGAAGATGCGGTTCCTGCGGGAGCTGACCGCCGAGGTCCTGCGGGCCAACCGGCACGGGGTCCTCGGTGTGTGCCTCGGGCACGAACTGGTCGCGGCGGAGCTGGGGTTGGAGATCGTCCGGAAGGAGGTCCCGTACCAGGGGGCGCAGACGGCGGTCGACCTGTTCGGGCGGGCGGAGACCGTCGGCTTCTACAACAGCTTCGTGGCGCGCTGCGACGACGAGGCCGCCGTCGAGCTGAGTGCCCAGGGGGTGGAGGTGAGCCGTAGCGCGAGCGGTGAGGTGCACGCGCTGCGCGGGCTGCGTCGTGCCGGAGGCGCGCCGAGGAGCGCGGTCGCCGGGGTGCAGTTCCACCCGGAGTCGGTGCTGACGCTCAACGGGGCGGCGATCGTACGGGAGTTGGTGGGTCAGCTGCGGGGGGCGAGCACGTTGTCCTGACGAGGCTCCGGACGCCGGCCGGGCTGCCCGGCCGGCGTCGGGAGCGCGACGCGGGCTCAGCCGAAGAAGACCCCGACCTCGTCGTACAGCTTCGGGTCCACCGTCTTCAGCCGGGCCGTCGCCTCCGCGATCGGGACGCGGACGATGTCCGTGCCGCGCAGGGCGACCATCTTGCCGAAGTCGCCGTCGCGGACGGCCTCGATGGCGTGCAGTCCGAAGCGGGTGGCGAGCCAGCGGTCGAAGGCACTGGGGGTGCCGCCGCGCTGGATGTGCCCGAGGACGGTGGTACGGGCCTCCTTGCCGGTCCGCTTCTCGATCTCCTTGGCCAGCCACTCGCCGACCCCGGACAGCCGCACATGCCCGAAGGAGTCGAGGGTGCCGTCCTTCAGCACGACATCGCCGTCCTTGGGCATGGCCCCTTCCGCGACGACCACGATCGGGGCGTACGACGCCTTGAAGCGGGAGGTGATCCAGCCGCACACCTGGTCGACGTCGAAGCGCTGCTCGGGGATGAGGATGACGTTGGCGCCGCCGGCCAGGCCGGAGTGGATCGCTATCCAGCCCGCGTGCCGGCCCATGACCTCGCAGACCAGGACCCGCATGTGCGACTCGGCGGTGGTGTGCAGCCGGTCGATAGCCTCGGTGGCGATGCCCACCGCGGTGTCGAAGCCGAAGGTGTAGTCGGTGGCGGACAGGTCGTTGTCGATGGTCTTCGGTACGCCGACGCACGGCACGCCGTACTCGTCCGAGAGCCGCGCGGCCACGCCGAGGGTGTCCTCGCCGCCGATCACGACGAGCGCGTCGACCTCCTGCGCGGCGAGGTTGGCCTTGATGCGGCCGATGCCGTTCTCCAGCTTCAGCGGGTTGGTGCGGGAGGAGCCGAGGATGGTGCCGCCGCGGGGCAGGATGCCGCGCACGGCGGGGATGTCGAGACGGACGGTGTCGCCTTCGAGCGGGCCTCGCCAGCCGTCCCGGTAGCCGACGAAGTCGTAGCCGAACTCCTGGACGCCCTTGCGGACGATGCCCCGGATGACGGCGTTGAGTCCGGGGCAGTCGCCGCCTCCGGTCAGTACTCCGACGCGCATGGAAAAGTCCCTTCGCCGCGGTTTCCTGTGACCACCACGCTAATGGTGATCCAGGTCACAGCGGGATGGGCGGGAAGGTCAATTCGGCCGGATTGCGGGGCAGTTGATCTACCCGGTCCGGCTACGCGTCGTCGAGGCCGCGCTCTATCGCGTACCGCACCAGCTCCACGCGGTTGTGCAACTGGAGCTTGCCCAGGGTGTTCTGGACGTGGTTCTGAACCGTGCGGTGCGAGATGACCAGGCGCTCGGCGATCTGCTTGTAGCTCAGGCCCTTGGCGACCAGGCGCAGCACCTCGGTCTCGCGGTCGGTGAGTCGGGGCGCCTTGGGCTCGTCGCTGCCGGCCGCCGGTGCCGGGTCCGAGGCCAGCCGGCGGTACTCGCCGAGGACCAGCCCGGCCAGCCCCGGGGTGAACACCGGGTCGCCGACCGCCGTCCGGCGCACCGCGTCCAACAGCTCTTCCGTGGAAGCCGACTTGAGGAGATAGCCGGTCGCGCCGGACTTCACCGCCTCCAGCACGTCGGCGTGCTCGCCGCTCGCGGAGAGCACCAGGACCCGCAACGCCGGGTTGGCGCCCACCAGTTCCTTGCAGACCTGGACACCGGGCAGCACCGGCAGATTCAGATCCAGGACCAGGACGTCCGGGGCGGCGGCCTTCGCCCGGCGCACCGCCTGCTCGCCGTCCCCGGCCGTGGCGACCACCTCGAAGCCCGACTCGGCCAGGTCGCGGGCGACCGCGTCGCGCCACATCGGGTGGTCGTCGACCACCATGACCCTGATCGGGCCCCGCCGCTCACTCATCGTGTCCCCGCCTTCCCCCGCGTCTTCGGTACTTTCAGCTCGACTTCCGTGCCCTGCCCGGGAATCGAGACCAGCTCGGCGCTGCCGCCCAGGTCCCGCAGCCGGCCCCGGATCGACAGGGCGACCCCGAGCCGCCCCTCCCCCTCGGCCTGCGCGAGCCGCCCCTCGGGGATACCTGGCCCGTCGTCCCGCACGGTCACCACGACCTCGCCTGGCTCGTCCTCGACCAGGATCCAGGCACGGGCCTCGTCACCGGCGTGCCTGCGCACATTGTCCAGGGCGGCACCGACAGCGGCGGCCAGCTCCTTCGCGGCGGGCGCGGGCAACGGCACCGGGGCGCCGGGCTCGGCGAAACTCACCTTCGCGGCGGCGTACGGGGCGAGGAGGGCACGGAGATCGACCGGCCCCTCGGCGTCGGCCCCTTCGTCGTCGGACTCCTCCTCCACGGCCCGTACGACCGCGCCCTGAGCCGCGTCCAGCGACACCCGGGAGACGGGCACCAGGCCGCCGGAGACCAGCGTGCGCAGGGCGATCTCCTGCTCGCCGGCCATCCGGCCCAGCTCGCCCGCCTCGCCGCCGAGCACGGCACCGCGCCGCTGCACCATGGCCAGCACCTGGAGGACACCGTCGTGGATGTCCCGGGCCAGCCGCTCCCGCTCCCGGGTGGCGGCCTCGATCTCCAGGGCGCGGGCCAGGGTGCGTTCGGAGGCGCGGGCGACCTCCACGACGTAGCCGATGGCGATGGAGGCGACCCAGACGAGGACCACGTTGTGCACGGTGTCGCGGGCCGGGGAGCCGCGCTCGACCAGGTTGGCGACGGCGACCGGGGTGGAGGCGAACGCGGCCCAGCGCCAGCCGCCCTTGATGGCGTACGCGAGGACCGAACCGGCGGTCCATATCGACGGCAGGGTCGGGCCGCCGCTGTCGATGTGGTGGGCGTCGGCGGCGAGCGGGGTGAGGACGATGCCGGTCAGCGCGATGGCGAGGTCGACGGCGAGGAAGCGCTTGGTGCAGGCGACCGCGCTCTGCACCCGGGGCAGGGTGGCGAGCGTCCAGACGAAGAGGACGACGTAGAAGGCGATGGCGACGCCCGGCCGGTCGAAGTCGTCGTAGGCGGCGGCGAACAGCCCGACCGCGTACAGCATGGTCAGCACGCGGTAGCCGCTCAGGGCACGCCACAACGGCTGCTCGACCGACATCCTGATGACACGCTCGCGCTTGGCCACCTACCCCACCCCCGACGCAGACCGGCTCCACCCTAGGGGCCGGGCTGTTCCTTCTCCGCTTGTGCGAGTGCGGCCTTGGCGGCCTTGTCCGCTTCCTTGCCGGCCTTCGCCGATTCCGCGAGCTGCCGCTTGGCGGCGGTCGCGTAGATGTCGACGTACTCCTGACCGGAGAGCCTCATGATTTCGTACATGACCTCGTCGGTCACGGCGCGCAGCACGAAGCGGTCGTGCTCCATGCCGTTGTACCGGCTGAAGTCGAGCGGCTTGCCGATCCGGATGCCCGGGCGCATCAGCTTCGGCACGACCTTGCCGGGCGGCTGGATCTTCTCCGTGTCGATCATCGCGACCGGGATCACCGGGGCGCCGCTGGCGAGCGCCACGCGCGCGAGGCCGCCGGGCTTGCCGCGGTACAGCCGGCCGTCCGGGGAGCGCGTGCCCTCCGGATAGATACCGAACAGCTCGCCGCGCGCCAGGACGTCCAGCCCGCTCCTGATCGCGGCCTCGCCCGCCCCGCGCGCACCGGAGCGGTCCACCGGGAGCTGGCCCGCGCCCTTGAAGAACGCGGCCGTCAGCTTGCCCTTCAGCCCGGGCGTCGTGAAGTACTCGGCCTTCGCGATGAAGGTCACCTTGCGGTCGAGGATCGCGGGCAGGAAGAACGAGTCCGAGAAGGAGAGGTGATTGCTCGCCAGAATGGCGGCGCCCTCCGCCGGAATGTTCTCAAGGCCCTCCACCCACGGCCTGAAGGCGACCTTCAGCGGCCCACCGATGGCGACCTTCATCGTGCCGTACAACAACCGAGTGCCTCCTGTGCTCATCGATCAGACCTTAACCCGGAGCACCGGCAAAGGACCCGACGACCCTGGTCGGTGTCAGTGCGGTCGCGTACGGTTAACCGCACCTGGACTCGTTCACGCCCCACTCACGCACACCCTTCTCATGAACATGAACACGCCCCTCTCATGAACAGGAGACCGAAGGTGCCGGTCCTCCCCGGAGCCGAGCCGTACCGCCACGAGGGCGGGGAGGTCGGAGTGCTCCTCTGCCACGGCTTCACCGGTTCCCCGCAGTCGCTGCGCCCCTGGGCGGAGCATCTGGCCGAGCGCGGCCTCACCGTGTCGCTGCCGCTGCTGCCCGGGCACGGCACCCGCTGGGAGGACATGCAGGTCACCGGCTGGCAGGACTGGTACGCGGAGGTGGACCGCGAGCTGCGCGCCCTGCGCGAGCGCTGCTCGCAGGTCTTCGTCGCGGGCCTGTCCATGGGCGGCGCGCTGGCCCTGCGGCTGGCCGCGAAGCACGGCGACGCGATCAGCGGTGTCGTGGTCGTCAACCCCGGCATCAAGGTGCACGGCCTGTCCGCGTACGCCCTGCCGGTGGCCCGTCATCTGGTGCGTACGGTGCCGGGCATCGCCAGCGACATCGCGAAGGAGGGCAGCGAGGAGGTCGGCTACGACAAGGTGCCACTGCACTCCGCGCACTCGCTGCGCAATTTCTTCCGGCAGGTCGACCGCGAGCTGCCGCAGGTCACCCAGCCGCTCCTGCTGCTGCACAGCACCCAGGACCATGTGGTGCCGCCGGCCGACTCGGCCCGGGTCCTCAGCCGCGTTTCCTCGACCGACGTGACGGAAATCCTGCTGGAACAGAGCTACCACGTCGCGACGTTGGACCACGACGCGGACCGGATTTTCGAGGAGAGCTTCACGTTCGTCGGCCGGCTCGCACCCAGTGTCGGCAAGCAGGCGTCCGACACGGGCCGGGTGGGCGAGCAGGAAGGGACGGCCACAGGTGGCTGAGCACGACTCCGACCGCGAGGGCCTCGAACCGGACGAGCAGGGCGTCCCGTTCGACGAGGAGGCCGCGTGGGCCGCGATCGTCGCCGGGTACGGCGACGAGCCCAAGGATCCGCCGGGCGCCAAGCCGTTCAAGTCGATCGAGGACCTGGCGCTGCTCGACCCGGAGAAGAACGACGAGCGGCCCAAGGCCACCGACCCGGACCAGGACAAGGGCGCGGGCACGGACCGGGGCACGGAGGAGCCGGCGCCCGCCAAGCCGCTGGGCAGCTCGGTGTCGTTCGCGCCCGGGGTCGGCGGACCCCGTGACTACAGCGCGCCGGACGCCTCCGAGGACGACTTCGACGAGGACGACGAGGGCCACTTCGTGCCGCCGGAGCCGCCTCCGCTGCCGGCCGCCGACACGACGGCCAAGTTCGCCTGGCTCGGGGTGATCGGCGGACCGATCCTGCTGCTGCTCGCGGTGCTGCTCGGCTGGGACATGACCTGGTGGCTGGCGACCCTCGGCATCGGCGGTTTCCTCGGCGGCTTCGGCACGCTGGTGATGCGGATGCGGACGGACGACGAGGAGGGGGACGACCCCGGGCGCGGGGCCGTCGTCTAACGCGCGGGGATTCTGAGGGCGGCCAGGACCGGGAAGTGGTCCGTGGCCGCCCTCGCGTCTGTCTCCGTGACCCCGGGCAGGCCGAGTGGCACCCCGCACCCGAGCACCTCGACGCCCCGCGTCGCGAAGATCGCGTCGATGCGCTGGTAGGGGTTGCCGGGGGTCCAGGTGTACTCGTCGCCCCAGGGGGCGGTGGCCCAGCAGTCCTGGAGGTCCTTGGCCAGCCGGGTGAAGGTGCGGCCGTCGGGGCGGTCGTTGAGGTCGCCGCCCGCGACGGCGTGGTCGACGCCCATACCGGCCAGCCGGTCGAGGAGCATGCCGCCCTGGTCGTGGCGTTCGTCCTCGCGCAGGCTGAGATGGCAGCTGAGGACACCGAGCCGGGCGCCGCCGAAGCGGACCACCGCGGTCGCGAAGCCGCGGCGGTGTTCGCCGGGGGTGAGGGGCAGGAGGACGTCCTCGGTGCGCTCGACCGTGGCGCGCAGCGAACAGAGCAGGGCGGGGCCCGCGGCGGTGCCGCCGCCGGAGAGGACGACCAGGTCGGAGGCGGACGCGAGGCGGGCCAGCTTCTTGCGCCAGCGGAAGAAGCGGGGGGCCTCCTGGACCAGGACGAGGTCCGGGGCGCAGGCCTTGATCACCCGGGCCAGGGCGGTGGTGTCGTCGCGCATCGAGCGGATGTTGTAGCTCAGGACGCGGATGATCGCCGAACCGTCCGGTTCGGTACGGGAGTTGGGGAGCAGCGGGGTCGAGGTCGCCATACGGATCAAGATACGACGGAGCCCGCCGCCCCGGAGTGAGGGCACGGCGGGCTCGTCGCGTACGGCCGGGCGCGCTACATGATCGGGTCGGGCTCCCGTGCCAGGTCGGCCGCTCCGACCATGCCCGCCTTGTTGCCCAGCTGGGCGGCGATCACGTCGGCGACCGGGCGCCAGTTGCCGCCGACCAGCCAGCGCTTGTAGGACTTGCGGATCGGGTCGAGGACGAGTTCGCCCTCGTCCGAGAGGCCGCCGCCGACGATGAACGCGGAGGGGTCGAAGAGGGAGGCGAGGTCGGCGAGGCCGGCGCCGGCCCAGCGGGCGAGTTCGCGGTAGGAGTCGACGGCGACCGGGTCGCCCTGCCGGGCGGCCATGGAGATGTGCTTGCCCTCGATGCCCTCGGGGCTGCCGTCGCCGAGCGAGAGCAGCACCTCGGCGGCCTCGGGGGTGGCGTTGGCGCGCTGCTTGGCGTAGCGGACGAGGGCGCGGCCCGACGCGTACTGCTCCCAGCAGCCCTGTGAACCGCAGCCGCACAGCAGGCCGTCCGGCACCATGCGGATGTGGCCGAACTCCGCGGCCACCCCGAAGTGCCCGCGGCGCAGCTTGTTGCCGATGATGATGCCGCCGCCGAGGCCGGTGCCGAGGGTGATGCAGATGACGTTGCGGTGGCCCTTGCCGGCGCCGAACCTGTACTCGCCCCAGGCCGCGGCGTTCGCGTCGTTCTCCACGACGACCGGGAGGCCCACCCGGGCCTCGACCTTCTCCTTCAGCGGCTCCTGGCGCCAGTCGATGTTCGGCGCGAAGTACACCGTGGACCGCTGGCGGTTGACGTACCCGGCGGCACCGATGCCCACGCCCACGATCTCGTGCCCGGCGCGCGCTCCGTCGACGGCGGCGGCGATGGCGTCGACGATGCCCTCCGGCGTGCCCGGGGTGGGCACCTGGTGGGTCGACAGGATGGTGCCTTCCTCATCGACCACGCCGGCCGCGATCTTGGTGCCGCCGATGTCGACGCCGATGGTGAGTCCCATGAATCCCTCAGTTTCGGTCGAGCCCCGCTACGGCCCACCGTACCCGAGGGCCCGGCGTCGGATCAGCGTCGTCGGTCCGCTGAGCGGGCCCTGTGGGACAGGGCCGGGTCGTGTCCGCGAAGTCCCGTCGTCCGCCCGGAGGGCGGGCCTCGCGGACACGGCCTAGTCGAGGTCGATGCGCTCGCCGGGACCGGACTCGTCGCCCGGGTCGCGGAGGTTCTTGAGTTCGGTGTCGCGGGCGGTCCAGCGCTGTTCCTGGGCCTGGACGGCGGAGCGGTAGGCGGCGAGGAGTTCGTTGCCGGCCGCCGCGAGGTGGTCGAAGACGTCCGGGTTGCGTTCGATGACGGGCTCGACGGCGGCCTTGGCCTGCTGGACGACCTGCTTCACCACCTGCTGGGCGGCCGGTCCCGCGACCTGGCCGAGCAGTGGTGACTGGAGGCCGGACAGCTTGTCCGCGACGGTGTCGACGAGCTTGCGCAGTTCCTCGGCGGCCGAGCCCGGGGGCGGGCCGTACTGGGTGCGGCGGCGGGCCTTCTCCGCCGCGAGGTCCTCGGCCGCTGCCGTCGCCCAGGCGTCGGCGTCGGTCGCCCGCACCTCGTCGAGCGCCTCGTCCTTGTCGGCCTCGTACGGGGGGAGCTCTTCGCTCATGACGGACTCCTGACTACGGTTCGTCTCTACGACGTTACCCGAATGGGCGTACGCGCTTCACGTCTCGCACCCACCGAATCCTCACCTTCCCTGCGGCCACAGGTCCGGGTCGGGCGCGAAGCGGACGCGCAGTTCGCCCTCCCGCAGCGCGGCACCGGCCACGGTGCAGCGGCGCAGGGCCGAGGGCAGGGGGACGATACGGCGGAACTGGCCGACGGTGACGACGAGTTCGTCGCCGCGGCGGACGAGGTCCAGCTCGTCCCGTATCGCGCCGGGCAGCGGCAGGTGCCAGACGAGGACCCGGCCGCCGTCCGCGGTGGCCTCGTCGGTGACGGGCCACTCGACCGCGGAGCCGGTCGTGTCGGCCCCGGGCACGGCGAGCGCGGCGAGGTCGTCGTCGCCGCGCGGGTCGTGGCCCAGGTGCGGGACGTGCCGGACGTCGTAGGCGCCCTGCCATTCGTCCAGGGTCTTGCGCTGCTGGGCGACCGGGCCGGCCGGCCAGCCGTCCTCGACGGACTCGGGGAGCACCCGGTTGGCGACCAGCAGGTCGGGGCGCAGGCCGCGCAGGGCCAGGGCGAGACCGGCCGCGCGGACCGCGTCGGCGCCCGCGGGGCCGGGCTCGGCGACCAGGCGTACGGACGTGTCGCGGTCGGCGAGGACCGCTTCGACCGCGGCGAGTTCCGTGTCCCAGCGGCCCGCGGTGTCGTAGAGCCATTCCGAGGGCATCGGGACGCCCGCGAGGCGGCCGAGGACCGGGCGCAGGGCGCGGGCCGCCTGGCGCTCCGCGGGGAGGAGACGGCGGAGGTAGCGGCGGAGTTCCTCGGGGAGGGCGAGGAGGGCGAGGGCCTGGGGGGTGGGCGGGAGGTCCACGACGAGGAGGTCGTGGGTCTCGGAGAGGGCCGCGTCCCGCAGGGCCCGCAGGAGGGCCAGTTCCTCGGCGCCGGGGAGGGGGGTGAGTTCCTCCGCGTCCAGGCGGGCCGCGCCCAGGAGTTCGAGGGCGGAGGAGGCGCGCTTCTGGAAGGCGGTGAGGTCGGTGCGGAAGGACTCCGTCGCGTCGGGGCGCCAGGCGGTGAGGTGCTCGGTGACCCGTACGGGTGCCGCTCCTGTCGGCACGCCCAGGGCCGCGCCGAGGGTGTCGGTCCGGTCGGCGCCCAGGAGGATGGTGCGGGTGCCGGCGTTCGCGGCGGCTCGGGCGGTGGCCGCGGCGAGGGTGGTTCGGCCGCTGCCGCCCGGACCGGTGATCAGGAGGGTGCGCATATGAGTGAACGGTAGTCGGTCGGCGGGTGGGGGTCGGGCGCCGTCGCCCGGGGCTCCGCCCCCGGACCCCCTTCGGTGCCGGAGAAGTCCCGGCCGGCCCGCCCTACTTCTCGCCCGACTCCACCCGCTTCTTCAGCCCCGCCAGCGCCCGGTCGATGATGACCTTCTCCGCCTTGCGCTTGATCATGCCCAGCATGGGGATCTTGACGTCCACGGTGAGGAGGTAGGTGACCTCGGTGGCGTCCGCGCCCTTGGGCTTGAGGAGGTACGAGCCGTCGAGGGAGCGCAGCATCTGGGACTTGACGAGGGTCCAGGAGACCTCGTTGTCACCGGTCCAGGTGTAGGCGAGGACCTGGTCGTCCTTGATCGCGCCGGCGTCCATGACGAGGCGGACCTGTTCGGCGCGGCCCCGCTCGTCGGTCTTGAGGACGTCCGCCTCCTTCACCTCTCCCGTCCAGTCCGGGTAGCGGGCGAAGTCGGCGATCACCGCCATGACGTCGGCCGGTGCCGCCTCGATCGTGATGCTCGAACTGGTGTGTTCCGCCATCGCTGTGGCTCCTCCAGATGCGGACCGGCAGGGCGTCGTCGTGCGCTTGTGCGTGCAGCGTGAAGGCTACCTCTCCGCCAACCCCCTTACCGCACCCCCTACCTGCGGACATCAGGGGCGGCCGGCCGGGGAGTCACCATTCCAGCGCCCAGGGTTTGCCGCTGCCCGCGAAGTGGCCGACGTTCACGCACTCGGTGGCGCCGATCCGCATCCTGCGGACGAGGGGCTGGTGGACATGTCCGAACAGTGAATAGCGGGGCCTGGTGCGGCGGATGGCGTCCAGGAGGGCGCGGCTGCCGCGTTCGAAACGGCGCGCGACGGTGTCGTAGACCAGCTCGGGGACCTCGGGCGGGATGTGGGTGCACAGGACGTCGACCTCGCCGACGGCCTCGATCTTGGCGGCGTACTCCTCGTCGCTGATCTCGTAGGGGGTGCGCATGGGGGTGCGCAGGCCGCCGCCGACGAAGCCGAACGTCCAGCCGCCGATCTCGACGCGTTCGCCGTCGAGCACGGTGGTTCCGGGTTCGGCGTACTCGGGCCACAGGGTCGGCATGTCGACATTGCCGTAGGTGGCGTACGTCGGGATGGGGAAGGCGGCGAACATCTCCGCGTACTGCTTGCGGACCGCCTTCTCGATGAGGGCCGCGCGGTCGCCGCCGACCGTGCTCCAGAGGCGGGCGCCGAGTTCGCGGGCCTCCTCGAAGCGGCGGGCGGTGCGCAGCTCGACCAGGCGGTCGGCGTTCGCCTCGCCGAACAGTTCGGGGAAGATGCCGCGCGTGTGGTCGGCGTAGTCGAGGAAGAGGACCAGGTCGCCCAGACAGATCAGGGCGTCGGCACCCTCACCGGATCCGGCCAGGTCACGGGCGTTGCCGTGCACGTCGCTGACCACATGTACGCGCGTCCGGGAGTTACCGGATGGTGTGGGTGCCATGACGATCAAGCGTAGGCGTGTGCGGCAAACGTGAACAGTGGCGGCCCCGCTCCCGGTTACTGGCCAGTCCAGAAAGGGGTGGACTACTGTGCGCGAGGAAACACCCATCTGTGTGACGCGGCGAACATCTCGCCGGACCCCCCTGTCGTAGGACCCATACCGGCGGGTAACGTCCGGGCAGTCCAGTCGTGCTCAGGATTTCAACCAACGGTCCTGACGCACCTGCCCGAGCCTTGGACCGGACCGTCGCATCACACAACGTCGTGGCGCCGGCGCCCTATGAGGAGCAGCAGTCTTGCGCGAGTTCAGCCTTCCGGCTTTGTACGAGGTCCCTGCGGACGGCAACCTGACCGACATCGTCCGCAGAAACGCCGCGCAGCACCCAGATGTCGCCGTCATCGCCCGCAAGGCGGGCAACGGCTGGCAGGACGTGACCGCCACGGTCTTCCTCGCCGAGGTGCACGCCGCCGCCAAGGGGCTGATCGCCTCCGGTGTCCAGCCCGGCGACCGGGTCGGGCTGATGTCCCGCACGCGGTACGAGTGGACGCTGCTCGACTTCGCGATCTGGTGTGCGGGCGCGATCACCGTGCCGGTGTACGAGACCAGCTCGCCGGAGCAGGTGCAGTGGATCCTCAGCGACTCCGGGGCCACCGCGCTCGTCGTGGAGCAGGACGGGCACGCCGCCGCCGTCGAGTCGGTGCGCGACCGGCTGCCCGCGCTCAAGCACGTCTGGCAGATCGACGCGGGCGCGATCGAGGAGCTGGGCCGCGCGGGCAAGGACGTCTCGGACGCGACCGTCGAGGAGCGCAGCTCGCGGGCGAAGGCCGACGACCCGGCGACCATCGTGTACACGAGTGGCACCACCGGCCGCCCCAAGGGCTGTGTGCTCACCCACCGCAGCTTCTTCGCGGAGTGCGGCAACATCGTGGAGCGGCTGCGCCCGCTGTTCCGCACCGGCGAGTGCTCGGTGCTGCTGTTCCTGCCGCTGGCGCACGTCTTCGGGCGGCTGGTGCAGATCGCGCCGATGATGGCGCCGATCAAGCTGGGCCTGGTCCCGGACATCAAGAACCTCACCGACGAACTGGCCTCGTTCCGGCCGACGTTGATCCTCGGTGTGCCGCGCGTCTTCGAGAAGGTCTACAACTCGGCGCGCGCCAAGGCGCAGGCGGACGGCAAGGGCAAGATCTTCGACAAGGCGGCCGACACCGCCATCGCGTACAGCCGCGCGCTGGACACCCCGTCGGGTCCCTCGCTGGGCCTGAAGCTGAAGTACAAGACGTTCGACAAGCTCGTCTACAGCAAGCTGCGGGCGGTGCTCGGCGGCCGGGGCGAGTACGCGATCTCCGGCGGCGCCCCGCTGGGCGAGCGGCTCGGGCACTTCTTCCGGGGCATCGGCTTCACCGTCCTTGAGGGCTACGGGCTGACCGAGTCCTGCGCGGCCACGGCCTTCAACCCCTGGGACCGGACGAAGATCGGCACGGTCGGGCAGCCGCTGCCGGGCTCGGTGGTGCGCATCGCGGACGACGGCGAGGTGCTGCTGCACGGCGAGCACCTGTTCAAGGGCTACTGGAACAACGAGGCGGCGACCGCCGAGGCGCTGGCGGACGGCTGGTTCCACACCGGGGACATCGGCACCCTCGACGAGGACGGCTACCTCAGGATCACCGGCCGCAAGAAGGAGATCATCGTCACCGCGGGCGGCAAGAACGTCGCCCCGGCCGTGATCGAGGACCGCATCCGCGCGCACGCGCTGGTCGCGGAGTGCATGGTCGTCGGGGACGGGCGGCCGTTCGTGGGCGCGCTGGTCACCATCGACGACGAGTTCCTGGGCCGCTGGGCGGCCGAGCACGGCAAGCCAGTGGGTTCCACCGCGGCGTCGCTGCGTGACGACCCGGATCTGTTGCGGGCGATCCAGGACGCCGTCGACGACGGCAACGCCGCGGTGTCGAAAGCGGAATCGGTGCGGAAGTTCCGCATTCTGTCCTCCCAGTTCACGGAGGAGTCGGGCCACCTGACGCCGTCGCTGAAGCTCAAGCGCAATGTGGTGGCGAAGGACTACGCGGACGAGATCGAGGCCATCTACCAGAAGTAGAGGGCGAGTTGAGTCAGGTGTCCTCGGCGAGGACCCGTTCCATCGTGCGTTCGGCGAGCGCGGTGATGGTGACGAACGGGTTCACGCCGATGTTGCCGGGCACCAGCGAACCGTCCGTGATGTACAGCTTCGAATACCCCTTCACCCGGCCGTAGTCGTCGGTCGCGCTGCCCAACACACAGCCGCCGAGCGGGTGGTAGCAGAAGTCGTCCGCGAAGATCTTGCTCGGTGTGCCGAACAGGTCGGAGCGGTAGACCGTCGCGTTGGCCGTGTTGATCCGGTCGAACAGCTTCTTGGCCATGGCGACCGAGACCGCGCTCTGGGCCGCGGTCCAGCCCAGCTTCACCGTGCCGCTCGCCGAGTCGTAGGTGAACGAGGCCCGTTGGGGGTTCTTGGTGATCGCCAGATAGAGGCTCACCCAGGTCTCGAACCCGATGGGCAGCGGGGCGATCTCCGCGAAGACCGGGTTGTCGGTGTTGGACCAGTCGTCGATGCCCATGACCGGCATGGTCGACTGGTTGGCGCCGGTGGTGTCCCAGATGTGGTTGGCGCGGCCCACCATGGTGTTGCCGTTGGGCCCCCAGCCCGCCCCGACCGAGGAGTTGAGCGCCGGCAGGGTGCCGGTGTCGCGGGCCCGGACGAGGAGTTCGGTGGTGCCGAGGCTGCCGCCGCCGAGGAACAGATAGGTGCAGCTGTACTGCTTGGTCTCGACGACCGTGCCGGTGTCGTCGATCCGGTTCACGGTCAGGACGTAGGATCCGTCGCTCGCGCGGCTGACCCCGGTCACCTTCTCCATGGTGTGGATGGTGACCTTGCCGGTGCCCAGCGCGGAGGCGAGGTAGGTCTTGTCGAGGCTCTTCTTGCCGTAGTTGTTGCCGTAGATGACCTCCTGGGCGAGCGCGGACTTGGTGGCGGTGCCGGCCGCTTCCTGCTGCATGTACCCGAAGTCGTAGACGTTGGGCACGAAGGTGGTGGTCAGGCCGGTGGTGGTGGCGGCCTTCCGTGAGGTGCGGGTGAACTGGTACCACTCCGTCGACTCGAACCAGGTCGGGTCGACGGTGTTGACGCCGAGCATGGTGCGGGCGCGCGGGAAGTACGTGCTGTACATCGCGGTGGCGTCCACGGTGGGGAACTGCTCGGTGAAGTACGACTGGCGCGGGGTGACCGCCATCCCGCCGTTGACCAGGGAGCCGCCGCCGACGCCCCGGCCGACGTAGACGGACATGTTGTCGTAGTGCACGCGGTCCAGGACGCCCGGGTAGAGGCTGATGTCCTTGTTGACGACGTCCAGCCACAGGAAGGTGGCGAGCGGGGCCTCGGTGCGGGTCTTGAACCACATGGAGCGCTGGTCCGGGTTGGCGGTGTTGCAGAAGACCTTGCCGTCGGCGCCGGGGGTGTTCCAGAGCCTGCCCATCTCCAGGACGAGGGTGGTGATGCCGGCCTGGCCGAGGCGGAGGGCGGCGACCGCTCCGCCGTAGCCGGAGCCGACGACGATCGCGGGGGCGGTGACGACGGCCGCGGGTTCGACGGCCTGGGCCGACTGGAGGCCGACTCGGGTGAGACCGGCCGCCGCGGCGGTCTGGAGGGCTACCATGCCCAGTATTTGACGTCTCGTCAGCTGATGCTGCGTCAGTTTTGCTGTCATGTGCGCAGCATGTGCGGACTATTCGGTTCCGCCTAGTCCCCGGTGGGCAACAAGGTTTTCAATTTCTCCGCGAGCAGGTCCCAGCGCCACTTCTCCTCGACCCAGACACGCCCCCGCTCGCCCATGTCGCGGCGCAGTTCCGGGTCCGCGAGCAGGGCGACGATCCGGTCGGCGGCCTCCTCCGGGGACCCGCCGCGCACCACCCAGCCGGTCTCGCCGTCGAGCACCGCGTCGGGCGCGCCGCCGGAGTCACCGGCCACGACCGGCAGCCCGGTGGCGGACGCCTCCAGGTAGACGATGCCGAGCCCCTCGACGTCCAGCCCGCCGCGCCGGGTCCGGCAGGGCATCGCGAAGACGTCGCCGGCGCCGTAGTGCGCGGGCAGTTCGGCCCAGGGCACGGCGCCCGTGAAGCGCACGGAGTCGCCGACCCCCGTCTCCCGCACCAGCCGGCGCAGGTCCTTCTCGTACGGTCCGCCGCCCACGATCAGCAGGACGGCGTCGGGCTGCCGGGCCAGGATGCGCGGCATGGCCAGGATCAGCGTGTCCTGCCCCTTGCGCGGCACCAGCCGCGAGACGCACACGACGACGGGCCGCTCGGTGAGCCCGAGCCGCGCGCGGACCTCGTCGCCGCCGGAGCCCGGATGGAAGACCTTCTCGTCGACACCGGGCGGCAGTTGGACCATCCGGGCCGCCGCCTCCGGACTCAGCGCGGTGGCGATCCGGGACCGCGTGTACTCCCCGAGATAGGTGATCGTGTCCGTCGACTCCCCGATCCTGCCCAGGAGTTGACGCGCGGCGGGCAGTTGCGCCCACCCGGCCTCGTGCCCGTGGGTGGTGGCGACGAGCCGCTCGGCACCGGCCTTGCGCAGCGCGGGCGCCATCAGCCCGAGCGGCGCCGCCGCCCCGAACCACACCGCCGTGCACCCGTGTTCACGCAGCAGCCCGACGGCCCTGCGGGTCGCCGCGGGCGTCGGCAGCAGCATGGTCGTGCTGTCCCGTACGACCATGAAGGGCTGCTCGGCGTCGAAGGCCGCGGTCGCCTCGGCGCCCTCCCGGCCGCGCTTCCAGGTCGACGCGTAGACGACGAGCCGCTCGGGGTCCAGCCGCAGCGCCATGTTGTGCAGGAAGGCCTGGATGCCCCCGGGCCGGGGCGGGAAGTCATTGGTCACGATCAGGGTCTTGCGCACCCGGCCGACCTTACCCGGGCGGGCCCGGGACGGGTTCACAGCCCGGCACGGCCGCGCTTCATGGCCATCGCACAGCCGCTCGGGAGAACATATGGCCCTCACCCGGCAGGCGCGGAACGGCACGGAACAGGGGCTCAGGTGGAGATCGCGGGCGCGGGACGGCGGCTGGCAGCGCTGCTGGGGACCTGGGGCGCGACCCGGGTCGTGCTGCTGCTGTTCGTCTTCAAGGTGTTCGTGTTCCCCGGCCCGGACGTCACCAGCGACGTGTCGGTGATCTACCAGGGCTGGTACGAGACCCTGCGGCACGGCGGCTTCCCGCTGGACGACGTCACCTGGCAGTACCCGCCCGCCGCCGCGCTCCCGATCCTCTCCCCCGCCCTGCTGGGCTTCCTCGACTACGCGTCGGCGTTCTTCGTCCTCGCCTGCCTCGCCGACCTGACCGTCCTGGCCCTGCTCCTGTACACGGGCCTGCGCCCCGGCCGGACCCTGCGCGGCGCCTGGGTGTGGGTGGCGGGCGTCCCGCTGCTGGGCCCCACGGTGTACGCCCGCTACGACGTAATGGTGACCGCGGTCGCCGTGGCCGCGCTGCTGGCCGGTGCCCGCCATCCGCGGGTGATGGGCGCGCTGGTGGGCTTCGGCGCCCTGCTCAAGGTGTGGCCGGCGCTGCTCCTGCTGGGCGCGGTCAGGCGCCGCGCGTGGACCGCGGCGGCGGTGACCACGGTCGCGGTCGCCGCCGTCTTCGCGGTGTCGATGCCGGGCGCGTTCGCCTTCCTGACCTTCCAGCGCGAGCGGGGCACGGAGGTGGAGTCGCTGGGCTCCCTGGTCTTCCATGTGGCCCGGCACTTCGGCTGGCAGGGCCAGGTGCTCCTGAACTACGGCTCGGTCGAGTTCGTCGGCCCCTACGTCAACTGGGTCAGCACGGCCGCCCTCGGCCTGACCGCGGTCGCCTTCGGCTGGCTGATCTTCTGGCGGCTGATGGCGGCCCGCTTCCTCCCGCACACCCTCGCAGACGCGGCCTTCGTGGCGGTGCTGATGTTCACGGTCACCAGCCGGGTGATCAGCCCCCAGTACGTCGTCTGGCTGATCGGCCTCGCGGCCGTCTGCTCCTGCTTCCGCGCCAGCCGTATGCGGCTCCCGGTCGGCCTGGTGCTGGCGGCGGCCTTCGTGACGGTCCTGGAGTTCCCGGTGCGGTTCGCCGACGTGGTCGCCAGCAACGGCCTCGGCATCACGCTGCTGGCCGTGCGCAACGGCCTCCTGGTCGCGGCGGCGCTCACCGCCGCCCGCGAACTGTGGCGGGCCTCGGTCACCTGGGCGGACGTACCGCCGCTGCCCAGTCAGGCCACCCGCTCGAAGGCGACGTCGGCCTCGCCCTGACGCGGGGCCGGCGGTGCCGAGGACATCTCCCGGCCGGATCAGGCGAGTTGGTCCTTGAGATAGTCCCGCCACTGCGCGGTGAAGTCGTCCAGGGTCGTCCCGAGGACGTCCTTCATCGCGTCCTCCACCGCGCCCGCCCGCTTCTTGTGGGCACCGACGGCCCGGTAGAACCTGCCCAGCCGGGCCGTGCCCCAGTGGTCCTCGATCATCCGGCAGGCCAGCCAGCCGCCCTCGTAGGCCCGGGCCAGTTCGCCGGCCTCGCTGTCGAAGCCGAAGTCCTTGTCGGCGGGGAGCGCGGTCGGCGGGTCGCCGTCCTCGACCGCGCGCTGGAGCTCGGGGGCGGCCTGCACCGGGGTGCGTCCGGTGCCCCGGTAGCCGATCCAGTCGGCGTAGCCCTCCGAGAGCCAGAGGGGGGTGGCGGAGGTGGTGCGGGCGCGGGTGGCCACATGGGTCGTCTCGTGGGTGAGCACGACCTGCTTGCCGGTCGGGCCCAGCATGGCGTACGCCTCCGGGTTGACGATGATCCGGTCGGCCGGGGCGTCGCCCGAGCCGCCCGCCTCGCCCGTCGTGACCGCGGCGATGCCCCGGTAGGACGCGGCCGGTGCGCCCAGGAGCCCCGCCATGCCCTCCAGGGAGCCGGGGACGAGCACGACGACGTGCCGGGTCCAGTCGGTGCCCCAGACCGCCGAGACGGCCGGTACGGCGTGGTCGGCGAGCGAGCGGTACTCGCGCAGCGCCTCGGCGGACTGCCCGACCCCCATCACCAGGCTGTGCGCGCCCTGCACGACGCTCACCTTCCCCAGGTCCCACAGCTGCCGGCCCGCCTTCTTCGCGGGCCGGTCGGAGTCGACGTACCACTGCCCGTCGGCGGTCAGGCGGAGCGTGAGGGTGCGGCCGACCGTGACGGGCGAGGTGTCGTAGCCCCGGACGCGGTAGCCGAGCTGGGCGTCGGCGGTCGCGGTGGCGCCGGTGCGGCGCAGCGAGGTGAGCCGGTAGGACCAGGACGCGAACGGTACGGCGGACAGGTTCTCGTAGGCCGTGCGCGCGCCGGTCCGGGCGTACGCCGCCCCGTCGTGGCGCAGGACCGCCGCGGACTGCCGGTCCAGCAGGCGCTGCACCGCCGTCCTCGCGCTGTCCGGCGCGGGCTGCCCGCCGCACGCCACCAGCGAGCCGAACAGCAGACACAGCGCGAGCACTCCGGAGCGCGACGCCCGCCTACGACCAGTCACTTCCCGATCGTACGACCCCTTCGCGCCGGTTCAGACCCTGGTGACCGACGAGACGGGCATCATGCCGACCGGGTCGTAGCGCACCGGGGCGCCCGGGTAGGGGGCGTGGATGACCTGGCCGTGGCCCACGTACATCGCGACATGGCTGGCGTCGGAGCGGTAGACGACCAGATCGCCGGGCTGCGCCTGGGACAGCGGGATCCGCTGCCCGGCGTAGCGCTGCTCCTGGGAGGTGCGCGGGAGATGGACGCCGGCCCGGCCGTACGACCACTGCATCAGGCCGGAGCAGTCGAAGCCGCCGGGGCCGTTGGCGCCCCAGATGTAGGGCTTGCCGAGTGCGGAGCGGGCGGCGGCCACCGCGGCGGCGGCGCGGGACGAGGCGGGCACCCCCGCGCCGAGTTCGGGGATCTCCTCGCGGGAGGAGCGGGAGGCCCGGTCGAAGGCGGCGCGGTCGGCGAGCGGCATGCCGTTGAGGATCTGCCGGGCCTTGGCGAGCTTGCTCTCGACGGTCTTCTTGTGGGTGGCGACGGCCTTGCGGCTGCGCTCCAGTTCGGCGAGGTGCCCGGTGGCCTCGCTGCGCTCCTGCGCGAGTTCGCGCATGGCGTCCTGGAGGTCCTTGAGTTCGCCCGCCTGCTCGGTGGTGATGCGGTCGAGGACGGAGGCCTTGTCGAGGTAGTCGGCCGGGTCGTCGGAGAAGAGCAGCGCGACGGTGGGGTCGATGCCGCCGGAGCGGTACTGCGCGCCGGCGAGTGCGCCCAGCGCGTCCCGCATGGTGTTGATGCGCTGCTGCTGCCGGGCGATCCGGTCCTGGGCGTCGCTCACCTGCCGGTGCAGCTGCCCGGCGCGTTCGTCGGCCTTGTCGTAGGCCTCGGTCGCCTTCTCGGCCTCCTGGTAGAGCCGGTCCACCTCGGCCCGGGCGTCCTCGTGCGGCGCGGCCTGGGCGGAGCCGGCCGGCAGGGCGCCCAGGGCCGCCGCGGCGGCGCCGAACACACAGACTGCGGCGCTGGCGCCTCGGTCGAACCCGGACGGTGCTTGGCGGCGACGGGATCCCACGGGAAGCCGCACTCCTTCCGCTGGCGGACACGGACCGCTCCCCCGATGCGGGGAAACGCGCCAGACAGTAGCTCTGTGAAGGGGTGCGGGCCAAAGACCTCCGCGGACACACAACGTGACGCCCCGCCTATGACGCAGGTCATCGGCGGGGCGCGGGGTCAGCCTGGAGTGTCGCGATTCGCCCGTTCGGGCGGTCGGGAACGACCGGGTACGGGCGGGATCAGATCCGGACGCCGAACTGGAACGGCATGTTGGCGATCGACTCGTAGCGCACCACGGCACCGGTGTGCGGGGCGTGCAGCACCTGGCCGTTGCCCGCGTAGAGGCCGACGTGGTGGTAGTCGCCGTAGAAGATGACCAGGTCGCCGACCTTGAGGTCGCTCTCGCTGTAGATCCGGGTGCCGGCGTTCGCCTGGGCCTCGGAGGTGCGGGGGATGGAGACGCCCGCCTGCGCGTAGGCCCAGGAGGTGAGGCCGGAGCAGTCGAAGGAGGAGGGGCCGGAGGCGCCGTAGACGTACGGGGAGCCGATCACGGACTGGGCGGCGGCGAACGCGGAGGCGGCGCGGCCGGAGGCGGAACCGGTGTTGCCGAGGTTCACGCGGGAGGTGGAGCGGCTGGCCGCGTTGGCCTGCTCCTGGGCGAGGGACGCCTTCTCCGCCGCCGTCAGGGTGTTGAGGATCTTCTGGGCCGCGGCCAGCTTGGCCTTGACCTCGTCCTTCTTCTTCTTGAGCTCGGTGCGGGTGGCGGAGAGGTCCTTGAGCTTGGTGCTCGCCTCCGCGCGCTCCTGGGCGAGTTCGCGCTGCTTGCTCTGGATCTTCGTGAGCGCCTCGACCTGCTGAGCGCTCAACTGGTCCATCGTGGACGCCTTGTCGAGGTAGTCGCTCGGGTCCGAGGACAGGAAGAGCTGGATCGACGGGTCGATGCCGCCGGTGCGGTACTGGGCGCTGGCCATCGTGCCGAGGCCGTCCCGGAGCTTGTTCAGCTCCTCCTGGCCGCGGGCCACGTTGTCCTGGATGGTGGAGATCTCCTTCTGGAGCTTCTCCTGCTTCTCCTGGGCCCCGTCGAGCTTCTCGGTGGCCTGCTCGGCCTGCTCGTAGAGGGCGTCGACCTTCGCCTTGACCTCGTCCTTGCTGGGCTTCTCGCTCGGCGCGGCGTTGGCGGCCTGGGCGCTGATGGCAACGGCGGCTGCGGCTGCGGTGGTCAGCACGGTGACACGCGCGCGGCTCGGCTGCTTCGGTCGACGATGGGACGCCACGGAGTCGAGCTCCTTCTATTGAGTGATCACCCGTTCGGAGGTTCGAGGCATGACCCTAGTGATGATCCTGTGATCAGTTCAAATCCTCACACGAAAAAATGCCGTCACTCAAAGCATTCTTTGCCCATAACCCACATGCAGTGATGGTCGATTGACACTACGTTGCGTGACGGTTCGGTCAATTCCGGCATTAACCCTGTACGTTGACCTTCACGACAGTCGCTTCAGGAGTACCGCAGAAGCGACGGGCCGCGCGCCCGCCTTCGCGATGCCGTCGGCCACCTCGCGGTCGGTCGACGCGACGATGACGGGCCGGCCGGGCGGCTCCGCGCGCACCAGCTGGCGGATCAACTCGTCGGCGGTGACGCCCGGTTTGGAGAACAGCACCCGCACTCCGCGCGGCGGCGCGAGCAGCACCGGCGCGGCCAGCTCGGCCCCGTCGAAGACACAGGTGACCTCGGCGCCGGTCTGCGCGGCCAGCTGCGAGAGCTGCCCCAGCAGCCTCAACCGCTGCTTCTCCAGGGGCATTTGGGGATAGCCGGTCTTGGTGACGTTGTAGCCGTCGACGACCAGATGGGCCTGCGGCAGCGCGAGCAACTGGTCGAGGATCGCCGGGTCGTGCTCGGACAGCGCCCGCGCCGCGATGTCCTTCGGGGTCATTCGTCCCGGTTCGACCGCGTCCACGGTCTCGGCGGGCCGTACCGAGACGGGCGGCAGGGCCAGTTCCCGGCGCAGCCCCTGGGCCGCGTCCAGCACGGTGTCGAGCAGCAGCCGTACCCGCATGTCCTCGACGCTGCGTCCCTCCCGGGCCGCCTTGCGGGTGGCCTCCAGGGCCGCCTCCGCCTCGGCCAGCCGGGCCTTGAGCCGCCGGGTCTCGGCCTCGCCCGCGGACACCTGGGCCTGGCCCTCGGCGCGCGACGCGTCCGTCTCGGCGCGCAGCTTGCGCAGGGCGGCCTCACCGCGCTTGACATCACTGAGGGCGGAGCGCAGCTTGCGGTGCAGCGACTCCGCTTCCTTCTTCGCCGCGTCCAGTTCGGTGCGCAGCCGCTCGGTCTCGGTCCGGGTGGCGTCCCGCGCCTGCGCCAACTCCTCGCGCAGCCGGTCCAGTTCGGCCCGGTTCTCCTCGTCGGCGCGCTCGGCGTCGGCGCGCAGCGCCTCCTCGCCGGCGGCGGTCACCAGCTTCACCCAGCCGGTGGGGCGCAGCACATAGGCCGCGGCCGCCACATCGAGCGGGTCCGCGGCCGGGGGCGGCGCGCCGGAGTCGAGCGCCCCGGTGAGTTCCGGCTGCGCCTCTCTCAGCTTCTCCCCGATCCGCTGCCGGAACAGCGGGTCGGTCTCCAGCGCGGAGGCCATGGCGTTGCCGGCGAACTTGGCGCGCCGGTTGGGTGCGAAGCGGGCGTACTGGCGCAGCTGTGCGGGCAGTTCGGCGACGGTGAGCCCGCCGAACCCGTCGGAGACGATCTGCACGACCCTTCTCCGCACCCCGTCGGGCAGCGGACGGTCGAGCACCTCGGCGGCGCCGTCGCCCGGCCCCCCGCCTGAGTTCTCCACCATCCCTCACACCCCAATACCTGTGCGGGGCCACTCCCTCTCAGGAGCCGGCGCCCGGCCTGTCCACGAGTTCCACCTGGTCCACGGCATTGCACCAGCGGCAGCGCACCGATTCGATGGTCTCACTGACCACCTCGCGCTCCTCCACCTTCGGCTCACCCGCCAGGTCCAGGTGGAGGTACTCCACGACCTTCGACGAACGCGTCACGTCGAAGCGCGTGAGGTTGCCGCAGAGGGTGCAGCGCCACCGCGTCGAGGCGGTCGGCAGGGGTACCGTCATCGTGGCTGTCCGCTTCCTTCTTGTTCCAGTTTCCGTGATCGCCGGTCTGCCCGGCGAGTGTGGCTCGTAACCCTACGGCCTGGCGGGTACTCGCCGCTCGGCCGTCCACAGCGGCGAGGCACGCTGACCCGGTACGTCCCGTTACGCCATGCTCTGTGTCCATGATCAGCAACTGGGCGACCGCGTCCGTCAGAGCCCTCCGGAACACCTCCGCACCGATGACGTACACCCTGATCGCCCTGTGCTGCCTGATCTTCGTCCTCGGCCCGTCCTCGGGCTTCGTCCCGTCCTACGGCACCGGGGACGCGCTGCTCGTGGCGCAGCGGACGTACTTCCGCCACTGGGGCGTGGTACCGGCCGACCTGTTCGCCGCCCCCGCCCGCGAGGCCCTGACCCCGGTCACCGCCCTCTTCGTCCACGGCAGCTGGGTCCACCTCCTCGGCAACATGCTCTTCCTCTACGTCTTCGGAGCGATGACGGAGGAACGGCTCGGCCGGGTCGGGTTCACCCTCTTCTACCTGGTGTGCGGCTATCTCGCGCTGCTGGGGTACGCGGTGGCCAACGCGGACTCCGCGCAGTCGCTGGTCGGCGCGTCCGGGGCGATCTCGGCGGTCCTCGGCGCGTTCCTGTACCTGTTCCCCCGGGCCCGTGTGACGAGCCTCCTGCCCTTCCTCTTCTTTCTGCCGCTGCGGTTCCCCGCGTGGGTGGTGCTGCCGTTCTGGGCGGCCCTGCAATGGCTGGCGGCGGGGCAGGCGGCACAGGGGCCGGGGGTGGCGTACCTCGCCCACCTGGTGGGCTTCACGCTCGGGTTCTGCTACGCGTGGGTGCGATTCGGCCGTGCGACTAGAGTGAGGGCCGCCCCAGCAACGGTCCCCGAGGGAGAGAACCAGCCGTGATCACCGCGATCGTCCTCATCAAGACCAGCGTGGACCGGATTCCGGAGATCGCCGAGTCGATCGCCGCGCTCGAATCCGTGAGCGAGGTCTTCTCCGTCACCGGCACGTACGACTTGATCGCGATGGTGCGGGTACGCCAGCACGAGGATCTGGCCGAGGTCATCCCGGGCCGGATCAGCAAGATCCCGGGGGTGGAGGGGACGGACACGCACGTCGCGTTCCGGACGTACTCGCAGCACGACCTTGAGGCGGCGTTCGCCATCGGGTTGGACTCGTGAGGTTGGGCGCCTAGGGGGGTGGGGGCCCGGATCGTGTGCGGGTGACCGGTTTGTTGTGGCTGGCCGCGCAGTTCCTCGGGCCCCTGGGGGGTTGTCCCTGAAGGCGTTTGCCTCACACCGTCGGGACGCAGCGGCCGTTCTCCGTGCGGTAGTTCCACTTGGCGCCGTCGGTCACCAGTTCCCGCACGGCCGTCACGAAGCGGTCCACGTGCTCGTCCGGGGTGCCCGCGCCGAAGCTGACCCGGATCGCGTTGAGGGACTTCTCGCCCGGGGCCGCCTCCGGGGCACCGCACTCGCCCTGCGTCTGCGGGTCGGTGCCGAGGAGGGTGCGGACCAGGGGGTGGGCGCAGAAGAGGCCGTCGCGGACGCCGATGCCGTACTCGGCGGAGAGGGCGGCGGCGAAGTGGGAGCTGTTCCAGCCCTCGACGACGAAGGAGATGACGCCGACGCGCGGGGCGTCGTCGCCGAAGAGGGAGAGGACCTTCACCGCCGGGATCCCGGCCAGGCCCGCCCGGACCTTCTCGATGAGGTACTGCTCGCGGGCCACCAGCGTGTCGAAGCCCGCCTCCGTGAGTGCCTTGCAGGCCGACGCGATGGAGTAGGCGCCGATGACGTTCGGGGAGCCGGCCTCGTGGCGGGCGGCGCTGTCGTGCCACTCGACGTCCACTCCCCCGCCCTCGCGCCGGGTGACCTTGCGGCTGGCGCCGCCGCCCGCGAGGTAGGGGTCGGCGGCCTGGAGCCAGTCGGCGCGGCCGGCGAGGACGCCGGAGCCGAAGGGGGCGTAGAGCTTGTGGCCGGAGAAGGCGATCCAGTCGACGTCGAGGTCCTGGACGGAGACCGGGTGGTGCGGGGCGAGCTGGGCGGCGTCCAGGACGATCCGGGCGCCGTGGGCGTGCGCGGCGGCGGCGAGTTCGCGGACCGGCCACAGTTCGCCGGTGACGTTCGAGGCGCCGGTGACGCAGACCAGGGCCGGGCCGTAGGGGTCGCGGGCGGCGAGGGCCAGCTCCAGGGTCTCGACGGCCTGGGCCGGGGTGCGCGGGGCGTCGAGGTAGGTGACCCGGGCGTCCTTCCAGGGCAGCAGGGACGCGTGGTGCTCGGTCTCGAAGACGAACACCTGGCAGTCGGCGGGGAGGGCCGCGGCGAGGAGGTTCAGGGAGTCCGTGGTGGAGCGGGTGAAGACCAGCTGGTCCTCGGGACGGCAGTCCAGGAACTCCTCGACCGTCCGCCGGGCGTTCTCGAAGAGGTCCGTGGAGAGCTGCGAGAGGTAGCCGGCGCCGCGGTGGACGCTGCCGTAGTAGGGGGCGTAGGCCGCCACGTCGTCCCAGACGCGCTGGAGGGCGGGGGCACTGGCCGCGTAGTCGAGCGCCGCGTAGGTGACTTCGCCGCCCGTGACGAGCGGGACGGCGACATCCCGGCCGAGAACGGGCAGCGGGGCACAAATGGTCCGGGGGGCGGCCGTGGTGACGACAGACATGGCGAACTCCTGTGAGAGGCAAGGGGGTTCCGCCGTGCGAGCGCGGACGGCTCCAGCACGGAGGAGGTGAAAGGGGGTATGCGGAGGCGGGGCTCGACGCCCTATCGCATTCGCTTGCTCACAGAGGGCTCCCTCGATGACCAGGACCCCTGGTGTCTTTCGAGGGGCCCGCGCTTGCCGAGGACCTCGCTGCCCACGGCCTGGTCTTCACCCGGGGCACCCCGCCACGGACGGAGGGTTGCCGGACAGTCGGCCGGGGCCTCATGACTGTCACTCATGACCTGATCGGAAAACTTACGTGAGGTGATCGCCGCCCCGCAACCCGTGTCCGGATCGCGGGACGACGTCACAGAATCACATCGCGGTATGACAACCGCCGCTGGGCTACGCGTTGGTGGCCGCGGCCCAGCGCTCCAGGGTCCGCTTGGCCGCCCCCGAGTCGATCGACTCGGCGGCCTTCTCCATCCCGGCCCGGATCCGGTCCGCCAGCGGCCCGTCCCCCCGCTCCAGCGCGACCAGGGCAGCCGCCGAGTTCAGGAGTACGGCGTCGCGGACCGGGCCCGGCTCGCCGTCCAGCAGCCGGCGGGCGACGCCCGCGTTGTAGTCGGGGTCGGCGCCGCGCAGGGCCTCGACGGGGACCAGGTCGAGACCGACGTCCCGGGGGTCGAAGGACTCCTCGGTGACCTTGCCGTCGCGGACGGTCCACACCCGGGAGGTGGCGGTGGTGGTCAGCTCGTCGAGACCGTCGTCGCCCCGGAACACCAGCGCGGACGAGCCGCGTTCGGCCAGTACGCCCGCGATGAGCCCGGCCATGCGGGTGTCGAAGCAGCCGATCGCCGACGAGGTGACCTTCGCCGGGTTGGTGAGCGGGCCCAGGAGGTTGAACGCGGTCGGAATGCCCAGCGCTCCCCGGACCGCGCCGACGAACCGCATCGAGGGGTGGAACTTGGCCGCGAAGCAGAAGGTGATCCCGGCCTCCGCCGCCACCCGCGCGACCTGCTCGGTCGGCAGGTCCAGGTTGATACCGAGCTTCTCCAGCACGTCGGAGGAGCCGCTCGCGGAGGACGCGGCGCGGTTGCCGTGCTTGACGACCTGCGCGCCGGTGCCCGCGATCACGATCGCGGACATCGTCGAGATGTTGACCGTCTTGGCCCGGTCGCCGCCCGTACCGACGATGTCGACGGCCGGCCCCGGGATGTGCAGCGGCTTCGCGTGGGCGTACATCGTCTCGACGAGACCGGTGATCTCCTCGACCGTCTCGCCCTTGGCGCGCAGCGCCACCAGGAAGCCCGCGATCTGCGCGTCCGCGGCCTCACCGCTCATGATGCGGTCCATCGCCCACGCCGTGTCGGCGGTGCTCAGATCCTGCCCGGCCAGCAGAGCACTCAGCACGTCGGGCCAGGAACGGGCCGCCGCGGTGTCGCCTCCAGCGGGGGTCACAGCGCTCATAAGGCCGCTCCTGGGTGTCGTAAGAGAGGGGAACTCCCACAAGAGGGAGCACGTGCCCACCCTATCCAGCCGGGAGGACCCCGGAGAGGCGCTGTCCGTACCCCGGACGACGATGCCCGGGTCGGCGTCCGGCGTGCGACCCGGGGAGCGTTGCGGCGGCGCTCGGACCGGCTCGCCGAGTCGTGGAGGACACCGACTATCAGTGGGGAACGACGGACTTGTTCGGCATCCGTCGAATTCGACGCACGCGACCGCAGCATCTCCGGCAGATCCCATTCCGCCGCCGTGCATAAGACCAACATGAATAGATCTGGGCTCACGAATGTTGGCCGACCGGGTTGATCAACTCGATCGAACGTACCCCAGCACTCAACGTGACGCAACCATGTTCAAGCGTCACCGACTCTGGGTATGAGGCCGCGACAGCGGGTGGTCCGTCGTGATCCCACTCACCGTCCCGGACGCCCAAGGGCTCCCTTCCGAATCCGGTGAGCGTGTGCCTAGACTGGCCGGGCTTCACACAAGTCGGCCGTTCGGACGGGGGAAAGTCGAGTGGTGTGCGAGGGACTCTTCAGGGCTTGGAACCGCGCTTTTCGCGTGATGTCGCCCAGAGTCGGAGCCGGGCGATAGCCGACAGGCAGCGCCCCTGGTACGCACGCTTCACTCACCCTTTCATCGCGGCAATTCCCACCAGCTGTGCGCCATGAGCAAAACTTCGCCGGACTAGAGGAGAACCACTCTATGACGACGCCATTAGCCAGTCCGGACGTCCTGGAACCGGAAATGATTCGCCGGTCGGTGGACGAAGCGCTCGCCGAATTCCTGACGGAGAAGGACAGTTCCGTCAGCCAACCTCATCTGCCGTATCTCTCCGGCCTGGTCCGGGATTTCCTGTCGGGCGGGAAACGCGTTCGCCCCCTGCTGTGCGTGACCGGCTGGCAGGCGGTCGGCGGCGGCGAGAACGCCGGCCCGGTGTTCCGGGTGGCCGCCTGCCTGGAGATGTTCCACGCGTTCGCGCTCATCCACGACGATGTCATGGACCTGAGCGACACCCGCCGGGGCCGCCCCACCGTGCACCGCGCCCTGGCCGCCCAGCACGCCTCGTGCCGGGGCCCGGACGAGGTCGAGTGGTTCGGCATGAGTGCGGCGGTGCTGCTCGGCGACCTGGCACTGACCTGGTCCGACGAGCTTCTGCACGGGGCCGGTCTCACCCCCGCACAGTTCGAGGTGGTGCTGCCGCTGGTGTCCCGGATGCGCACCGAGGTGATGCTCGGCCAGTACCTGGATCTGCACGCCACCGGGGAGTTGACGGACGACGTCGAGGCCACGCTGAACGTCTACCGCTACAAGACGGCCAAGTACACGATCGAGCGCCCCCTGCACGTCGGCGCCGCCATCGCGGGCGCGGACGCCGGGGCCATGGCCGCCTTCACCTCGTACGCCCTCCCACTGGGCGAAGCGTTTCAGCTGCGCGACGACCTCCTCGGCGTCTACGGCGACCCGCGGGTCACCGGCAAGTCGCGCCTGGACGATCTGCGCGCCGGCAAGAACACCACGCTGACCGCGCTCGCCCTGCGGGCCGCGGACGCGCGGCAGGAGGCGACGCTGCGCCGGCTGGTGGGCGATCCCTCGCTGGACGAGGAGGGAGCGAGCGTGGTGCGCGGGATCTTCGAGGCGGTCCGCGCCCGGGAGACCGTCGAGCAGATGATCGACGACCGGCTGCGGCAGGCACTGGGCGCGCTCGACGACGCGCCGTTCACCGCCGACGCCGTCGGCGCCCTAAAGCGAATCGCCCGTACGGCCACGACGAGGGACTCATGACCACTGAAATCTCCGCCCCCGAGACCGCCGCCGCCCCCGGCATGATGCGCCACTGGCAGCGGAGCACCGAGCGGTTCGCCGAGGTGTTCCAGCAGCGCATCGGCCACCGGCCGCAGATGGTGCAGCTGACGGACGCCGAGCTGCGGGAAGTCATCGACGCGTGCAATACGGCGGTCGCGGCCTTCGGCAAGTCCGTGTCCGACGAACGCTGGATCTCCTACATGGATGTCGTCCGGTGGTCGCAGAGCGCCCGCCACATCAGGGACATGGAGGCGTTCAAGGCGGTCTGCATCCTGAATTGCGTCACCTTCGTGTGGGACGACATGGACCCGGCCCTGCACGACTTCGCGACGTTCCTCCCCGAACTGCGCAAGATATGCAAGCGGTACTACGGCGAGGAGGACGCCCGTTTCGCCTACGAAGGCGCCCGCGCTTTCGTCACCAGCGATCACATGTTCCGCAATTCCCCCATCAAGGAAGTACTCTGCAACACCTCCCCGGAACAGTACTTCCGGTTCCGCGTGACAGATGTCGGCGTCGACTTCTGGATGAAGATGTCGTACCCGATCTACCGCCACCGAGAATTCACGGAACACGCGAAGTCCGGCCTTGCCGCGCGAATGACCACCAGAGGCCTGGCGATCGTCAACGACTTCTACTCGTACGATCGCGAGATCGCGCTGGGACAGATCACCAACTGTTTCCGGCTGTGCGACGTATCGGACCCCGAAGCGTTCGAGAAGTTCTTCCAGGAGCGGTTGGACGACATCGTCGAGGACGTGGAGTGCATCAAGTCGTTCGACGAGATCACACGCGATGTCTTTCTGGACCTCATCTACGGCAACTTCGTCTGGACCACGAGCAACAAACGGTACAAAGCAGCCGTGAACAACGTCAATTCGCGTATTCAATAGGAGAGCGAGAGACGTGAATCCGGCCGAGGTGTCCGAAAAACCCGCCCGTTCCTGGTCCTTCGGCGCCGCCCCGGGCGCGGTGCCGCTGCTGGGGCATGTGCTCGCGCTCTGGCGCCGTCCGCTTGAATTCCTGGCCGCCCTGCCCGCGCGGGGCGATGTGGTCGAGATCAGGCTCGGGACCAGCCGCGCCTATCTCGCCTGCCATCCCGATCTGGTCCACCACGTCCTGGTCAACCCGCGGATCTTCGACAAGGGCGGCCTGTTCGACAAGGCACGGCAGCTGCTGGGCAACAGCCTGTCGGTGTCGCGCGGCGACGAGCACCGCCATCAACGGCGCGTGATCCAGCCGGCGTTCCATGCCACGAAGATCGCCGAGTACACCGCGGCCGTGGGGGACGACACCCGGGCCGCGATCGGCGCCTGGCAGCCCGGAAGGACCCAGGACATCGGCGAGGCCATGCACGCCCTGCTGATGCGGGTGGCCGCCCGCACCCTGTTCTCCACCGGCGCCGACGAACGGACGGTGGAGGAGGCCCGGCACTGTCTGCGGATCGTCTCGCAGGGCATCTACAAGCGCACGATCTCCCCGCTGGACTTCCTGGAGAAGCTCCCCACCCCCGGAAACCGACGCTACGACCACGCCAACCGCCGGCTCCGGGAGATCGTCGCGTCGATGATCGGCGACCGCCGCCGGTCCGCGGCCGCCGAGAGCGATCTGCTCTCCACCCTGCTGCGGGCCGAACACCCGGACACCGGGCAGAAGTTGGCCGACGAGGAGATCCTCGACCAGGTCGTCACGTTCCTGGTGGCCGGCAGCGAGACCACCGCCTCGACCCTCGCGTTCGTGTTCCACCTCCTGGGCACGCATCCCGAGGCCGAGCGGCGGGTGCACGCGGAGCTCGACGCGACCGTGGGCGACCGCTCCCCCGGCTACGAGGATTTGCCGGAGCTGGAGTACACCCGCGCCGTCATCACGGAGGCGCTGCGGCTGTACCCCCCGTCCTGGCTGTCGATGCGGGTGGCGGCGGTCGACACCGAACTGGGCGGCCACCCCGTCCCGGCGGGCACCCTCGTGCTCTACAGCGCCCAGGCCCTGCATCGCAATCCCGAACTCTTCCCCGATCCGGGCGAGTTCGACCCCGGCCGGTGGATCGGCGACCGCGCCAAGGAGGTACCGCGCGGGGCACTGCTGCCGTTCGGCGCGGGCAGTCACAAGTGCATCGGGGACGTCCTCGCCCTCACCGAGACCGCCCTCATCGTGGCCACGGTCGCGAGCCGCTGGCGGCTGCGCCCCGTCCCCGGGACCACACTGCGGCCGGAACCGAAGGCCACCCTGGAAGCCGGTCCGCTGCCCATGCTCTGCGAACCGCGCCGAGCGCAGGAGACCCCGGGACGACACGCGACCACCCGCGAAAGAGGCTGACCCACGGATGAGTACGAGGACACGCCGACCGCCCGCCGCCCACCACTGGCGCCACGCGGTCGCCCCCGGCGCTCTGCCGCTGGTCGGACACGCGGTGCGGATGGGCCGCAGCCCCCTGGAGTTCCTGACCTCCCTGCCCGCCCGCGGCGACCTGGTCGAGCTCCGGCTCGGCCCGAGCCGCGCCTATCTGCCCTGCCATCCGGACCTGGTCCACGAGGTACTGCTCAACGCCCGCGTCTACGACACCGGCGGTCCCGTGAAGGACAAGGCCCGCCCGATCCTGGGCAACGGCCTGATCACCTCGGACTGGACGGACCACCGCAGACAGCGGCGGCTGGTGCAGCCGGCCTTCCACCCCGCCCGGCTGCCCGGCTACGCCGAGGTGATGCGGGACGAATGCGCCGCGGAGGCACAGGCGTGGGAGGCGGGCCGGCCCTTCGACCTCAGCATCGCGATGCAGACGCTGACCGCCCGGGTCACGGCCCGCGCCCTGTTCTCCACCGACATCGCGGACCGGGCGGTCGCCGAGATCCAGCGCTCGCTGCCGGTCATCGTGCACGGCGCCTACCGGCAGGCGATGGACCCCACCGGGCTGCTCGCCAGACTGCCCATCGCGGCCAACCGCCGTTTCAACAAGGCGCTTTCGGGTCTGCACGCGCTGATCCGCCGGATCGTCGAGGACTACCGCGGCGCGTCCACCGACCGCGGCGACCTGCTGTCGGCCCTGCTGGCCGCGGAGGACCCGGAGACCGGGGCGCGCCTCGACGACCAGGAGATCCACGACCAGGTCATGACCCTGCTGCTGGCCGGCATCGAGACCACGGCCAGTGCCCTCACCTGGAGCTTCCATCTGCTCGGCGGCAACCCCGCCGCCGAGACCGCCCTGTACACCGAACTCGACGAGGTCCTGGACGGCCGTACACCCGCGTATGCCGACATTCCCCGACTGGACCGCACCCAGCGGGTGTTCACGGAGAGCCTCCGGCTCTACCCGCCGGCCTGGCTGTTCACCCGGACCACCGTCGAGTCCACCGAACTCGCGGGCCGGGAACTGCCGGCCGGCACGGACATCCTGATCAGCCCCTACGTCCTGCACCACAACCCCGCCCTGTTCACCGACCCCGAGTCCTTCGACCCCGACCGGTGGCTGCCCGCCCGGGCCGAGGACGTGACGCGGGGCAGCTACCTGCCGTTCGGCGCCGGGAGCCGCAAGTGCATCGGGGACGTGTTCGGCATGACCGAGGCGACCCTGGCCCTCGCCTCGATCGCCGCACGCTGGCGGCTGCGCCCGGTGCCGCACACCACGATCCGCCCGCGCCCGCACATGAGTCTCAGCTCCGGCCCGCTCCTCATGATCCCCGAACCCCGCTGACGCAGGCCGCCGTTGACGGCGAAGGGCCCCGTCCGGTGGTCGGACGGGGCCCTTCGACTTCGGCGTGGCGACGCCTCAGCGATCAGTGGTGGCCGTGGCCGCTCGTGATCTCCTTGTACTCCTCGACGGTGGGCTTGGCGATCTGGGACTCCTCGCCGTAGTACGCCTCGCTGAGCTTGGCGCGCAGCTTCTCGGAGCCCTTGACCTTGCGCTCGACACCGTTCTCGTCGACCGTCGCGCCGATCGCGGCCGGCACGTACTGCTCGTGCGCGGTGAGCGTGTGCAGCGCGTCCTGGCTGAGCGGCTCGTGGATCTCGACGAACTCACCGTGCGGCAGGCGCTTGATGATGCCGGACTCACGGCCGTGCAGCACCTTGTCCTTGTCGCGGCGCTGGAGGCCGAGGCAGATCCGCTTGGTGGCGATGAACGTGAGGACCGGGATGACGAAGAAACCGATCCGCACGAACCAGGTGATGGTGTTGATCGAGAGGTGGAAGTGGGTCGCCCAGATGTCGTTCCCACCACCGATCAGCATCACGAAGTACGCCGACAGCCAGGCCATGCCGAACCCGGTACGGGTCGGGGCGTTGCGCGGCCGGTCCAGGATGTGGTGCTCGCGCTTGTCGCCGGTGACCCAGGACTCGACGAACGGGTAGACGGCGATGGCCACCAGCACCAGCGGGAAGACCACGATCGGGATGAACACACCCAGGACGAGCGTGTGACCCCACGCGTTGATCTCCCAGCCCGGCATCACACGCACCAGACCCTCGGCGAAGCCCATGTACCAGTCCGGCTGGGCGCCCGTGGACACCATGTCGGGACGGTAGGGGCCCATCGCCCAGATCGGGTTGATCGAGGCGATCGCCGCGATGGTCGCGATGACACCGAAGACCAGGAAGAAGAAGCCTCCGGCCTTGGCCATGTAGACCGGCAGCAGCGGCATGCCGACGACGTTCTTGTTCGTCTTGCCGGGACCCGCGAACTGCGTGTGCTTGTGGTAGAAGACCAGGATCAGGTGCGCCACCATCAGGCCGAGCATGATGCCCGGCAGCAGCAGGATATGGACGGCGTAGAACCGTGCCACGAAGTCGCCGCCCGGGAACTCGCCGCCGAAGACGAAGAACGAGATGTACGTGCCGACGATCGGGATCGACAGCAGCACGCCCTCGATGAACCGCACGCCGGTGCCCGACAGCAGGTCGTCCGGGAGCGAGTAGCCGGTGAAGCCGGTGAACAGCGACAGGACCAGCAGCAGCCAGCCGAACAGCCAGTTGACCTCGCGCGGCTTGCGGAACGCGCCCGTGAAGAAGACGCGCATCATGTGGACCATCATCGCGGCGACGAAGATCAGCGCCGCCCAGTGGTGGATCTGACGGATCAGCAGACCACCGCGCACATCGAAGGAGATGTGCATCGTCGAGTTGAACGCCTCCGACATCAGCTGCCCCTGGAGCGGGACATAGCTGCCGTGGTACGTCACCTCGTTCATCGACGGGTGGAAGAACAGCGTCAGATACACACCCGTGAGGATGATGATGATGAAGCTGTACATGCACACTTCGCCCAACATGAACGACCAGTGGTCGGGGAAGATCTTGCGCATGTTGGTCTTGGCCAGGGAGTAGATCCCCAGCCGGCCGTCCGCCCAGGTGGCGATCCGCTCGCCGGCCGGCGCCTTGTCGCGCCGTTCACCCGACGCGGCAGCGGCCGATGTCTGAGTCTCGTTGGTGCTCATCCGCGCTCCCAGAATGCAGGACCGACGGGCTCCTCGAAGTCGCCGAGCGCTTCGAGGTAACCCTCGTCGCTCACACCGATGCGCAGCTGCGGCAGGGCGTGACCGGCCGGGCCGAAGATCACTCGGGCACCGTCGGAGAGGTCGAAGGTGGACTGGTGGCACGGGCAGAGCACGTGGTGCGTCTGCTGCTCGTACAGGGAGATCGGGCACCCGACGTGGGTGCAGATCTTCGAGAAGGCCACGATGCCCTCGTGCGCCCACTCCAGCTCGCGCTTGTCCTTGATGTTCTCCGGCTGGAGCCGGACGATCATCAGGGCCGACTTGGCGATCTCGGTCTGGAACTCCTCGTCGGTCTCCTCCAGGCCCTCGGGCTTGGCGAAGGTGAGCGAGCCGACGGCCACGTCCGAGGGACGCAGCGGCAGGTTCGTGTTCATGTTGACGAGCAGCTTGCCCTTGGACCACAGCGTGTGGCGGAGCTTCGTCCCCGGCAGCGGGCCGAGGTCGCGCAGCAGCACGACACCGGAGAGCGGGAACATCGCCAGCGCGCCGAACATCGTGGTGCGGATCAGCTTGCGACGGCCGAGCGCGGACTCCTTGGCACCCTGCTTGAAGTCGGCCAGGACCTTGGCCTTGACCTCCGGGGGCGCCTCGATCGCGTGCCGTTCGTCGACGATCTCCACGTCGGACATCAGGGTGCGGGCCCAGTGGACCGCGCCCGCGCCGATGGTGAAGAGCGCGCCGCCGAGGGTCAGGCCCAGCGCGAAGTTCAGCGCGCTGATGTGACCGATCGGGAAGACGAAGATCGACTTGTCGGACGGGATCGCCACGTAGGAGGCGATGAAGCCGACCGTGAGGAGCATCGACAGCGTGAACAGGAAGGCGACGACGCGCTCGGACCGCTTGGCGGCCCGCTCGTCGATGTCCTGGACCCGGTGCTCGTGCGGCGGCAGTCCCGGGTCGGCGAACGGGTCGTTCTCGTCCGCGACCGACACCGCGCCGTGCGCGTCCTGCTCAGCGGGCAGGTTCTCTTCTGGAATGTCTTGGCTACTCATGACTTCTTGGCCTTTGCGGTCCGAGCGGCGACCCAGACGGCTACCGCGATCAGCGCGCCCAGACCGAAGATCCAGGCGAAGAGACCCTCACTGACCGGACCGAGACCGCCCAGCTCAAGACCGCCGGGGCTCTCGGTGTTGTCGCCGTTGACCGCGTTGAGGTACGCGATGATGTCCTTCTTGTTCTTCGACGACAGCGTGGTGTCGGGGAAGGAAGGCATGTTCTGCGGGCCGGTCTGCATGGCCTCGTAGATGTGCTTGGGGGCTACGCCTTCGAGGCTCGGCGCGAACTTGCCGTGCGTCAGCGCGCCGCCCTTGCCGGTGAAGTTGTGGCACTGGGCGCAGTTGGTGCGGAACAGCTCGCCGCCCTTGGCGATGTCCGAACCCTCCGGCCCGTACTCGTTCTTCGTCGGGATGGCGGGACCCGCGCCCAGCGAGGCGATGTACGCCGCGAGCTGGTCGATCTCGGCCTGGGAGTAGATGACCTTCTTGGCCGGGATCTGGGCGCCCGGCTGCTGGGCCGGCATACGGCCGGTGCCCACCTGGAAGTCGACCGCCGCGGCGCCGACGCCCACGAGGCTCGGCCCGTCGGAGGAGCCCTGACCGCCGGTGCCGTGGCAGCTGGCGCAACCGACGGCGAAGAGCTTCTTGCCCTCGTCGATGGAGAGGGACTGAGCGGACTCGTCGGCCTGCGCCTTGCTCGCGGGCGCGAGCAGGCTGTACACCCCCCCGGAGACCGCCAGCGCGAGGAGTAGTACGACGACCGCCGCCAGCGGATGGCGTCGTCGTGTGGAGAGCTTTTTCACGGATTACCCCGGTGTCAGGATCTTCTGCGTCGATGCTTCTGGAATGTGCGCTTCTTGGCTGCGCGCGGGATCGGGCCCGACTACTTGATCAAGTAGATCGTGGCGAAGAGGCCGATCCAGACGACATCGACGAAGTGCCAGTAGTAGGACACGACGATGGCCGCGGTCGCCTGTTCGTGGGTGAACCTCTTCGCCGCGTAGGTGCGGCCGAGGACGAACAGGAAGGCGATGAGGCCGCCCGTCACGTGCATGCCGTGGAAGCCGGTGGTCAGATAGAACACCGAGCCGTACGGGTCGGAGGACAGCGACAGGCCGTCCTTCTTCACCAGCTCCGTGTACTCGAAGATCTGACCGCCGATGAAGATCGCACCCATCACGAACGTGATGATGAACCAGCCCCTGAGCTTCTTCACGTCCCCGCGCTCGGCGGCGAACACGCCGAGCTGGCAGGTGAGGGAGGAGAGCACCAGGATCGTGGTGTTGGTCGCGGAGAACGGAAGGTTGAGATGGCTCGCCATCTCCTTCCAGTGATCCGGACCGGTCACCGATCGCAGGGTGAAGTACATCGCGAAGAGGGCCGCGAAGAACATCAGCTCGGAACTCAGCCAGATGATGGTTCCGACGCTGGTGAGGTTCGGCCGGTTGACCGACGGGTGCGCGTGCCCGGTTTCTACTGTCGTTGCTGTCGCCACGACCGACATTATGTCGGTCGCTTATCCCGCCCTCACTCCGGGGGGTGCCGTTCGGAGTGTTCGCAGCGTGTGTACTGCCCGTATGGCCCATCGCAGGGGTGTTCCAACAGGTGTTGACGGGGTGTTCAAGGGAGTAGCATCCGCCGCACCGGTACCTGGAGTTCCCGATCGACGACGCGGAGGAACAATGCAGCCGACTGCCACGGTGCTCGTCTACAGCGACGACTCCAACACCCGCGAGCAAGTGCGGCTGGCCACCGGGCGCCGGCCCGCTCCGGACGCGCCGCTGGTGGAGTTCCTGGAGTGCGCGACGCCCGCGGCGGCCCTGAAGGAGCTGGACCGGGGCGGGATCGATGTGTGCGTCTTCGACGGGGAGTCCGTGCCGATGGGCGGCATGGGGCTGTGCCGTCAGGTCAAGGACGAGATCTTCAACTGCCCGCCGGTGCTGGTGCTCATCGGGCGTCCGCAGGACGCGTGGCTGGCCACGTGGAGCCGCGCGGACGCGGCGGTGACCCTGCCGGTGGACCCTGTCGAGTTCGCGGCCGCTCTGGCGTCTCTGTTGCGTGAGAAGCGGGCTCTGAGCGCCTAGTGGGGTGGGGCGGCCCGTAGTCTCGCGGCTGCGGGCCGGTTGTGGTTGCTCGCGCAGTTCCCCGCGCCCCTTACGGGGCACTTCACACCGACTCCGGCCTCAAGCGTGCCGCGTCCTCCGGCCTCGGAGCGTCCGGTGTTCCGCCCACCAGGGCGCTGCCCGCGCGCCACTTCTTCCAGTCCAGGTTCCAGTCGCCGAAGCCGTTGCCGAAGGGTTCCATGTCGTCGCCGTTGGAGTTGACGACCTTGACGACGTCACCCTCGTGGATGGTGTCGAAGAACCACTCGGCGTTGCTGGTGCTCATGCCGGTGCAGCCGTGGCTGACGTTCGCGGAGCCCTGCGAGCCCACGGACCAGGGGGCGGCGTGGACGTACTCGCCGCTCCAGGTGACGCGGGTCGCGTAGTACACGGGGAGGTCGTACGAGTCCGAGGAGCCCTCGGAGATGCCGACGGTGGTACCGCGCATCCGTACGAAGTACTCCTTGCCCAGTACGACCTTGACGCCGTTTCGGGTCTCGAAGCCGGGCTTGCCGGTGGTGACGGGGATCTCGTTGATCTCCTCGCCGTTCTTGTAGACCGTCATCTCGTGGGACGCGGCGTCCGTCACGGCGACGATCTTGTCGCCCGTGGTGAGCTTGAGCCCCTTGGACCTGCCGCCCCACAGACGGTCGCTGATCTTCACGCCGTCGAGGTCGCTGCGCACCTGGACGGTGGCGTGGGCGGGCCAGTAGTCCTTGGGCCGGTAGTGGAGTTCCGTGTCGTCCACCCAGTGCCAGGCGCCCTCCACGGCGGGCACGGAGTCCACCCTCAGGGCGCGTTCCACAATGGCCCGCTGCGCCTTGTCCTTGACGGGCTTGTTCAGCTGGGCGGTGACCGGCTGGCCGACGCCGTAGCTGCCCGCGTCCGGACCGAACTTCACGGTCAGGCTCTGCTTGCTGGTCGGCTTCGTGGTGTCGAACTCGATGACCTTGCGGCCGGGGGCGCCGTCCTCGTCCTCCGTGCTCACCCGGACCGTGTAGTGGGCGTTGGCGGCCAGCGGGGAGGTGCTGCGCCACCGGGTGCCGTCGGCGTTGAGTTCGCCCGTGACGTAGCGTCCCGTGGCGTCGGTGGCCGTGACGTCCGTGATCCGCCCGTCGTCACCGGAGGCGGTGACCTCCAGGGGCTTGTCGGGGTCGGCCTTCTTGCCCTTGGCGGACAGGCCGTTGAAGGAGATCTGCCCCGCCGCGTCGTACGGCGTGGCCGACAGCGGGTCGCCGCCGCCGGACCCGCAGGCGGTGCCGCCCGCGCCGAGGGAGATCACCAGCAGGGTGCAGCCGACGACGGTGCGGATACGCGGAGAGTGGTTCATGAGCCGAGGCTATGAAGGTTCGTCAGCGGCGGCGCGGTGGGTCACTCGGACGAGGGACCGGACGTGCGGCAAAAGCACGAGCCCGGACTCTCCTGACGGAGTGTCCGGGCCCGGGTGCGGATCGCGTGTGCTACTGCGTGCGGTTCTCACCGTGGTAGTACTCGAAGACCCAGCCGAAGAGGCCGATCACGATGAGGGGCGCCGAGAAGTACAGCAGCCACCAGCCGATGGCCACGCCGAGGAAGGCCAGCGCGCCACCGATGCCGAGGGCGAGGGGCTGCCAGCTGTGCGGGCTGAAGAAGCCCACCTCGCCGGCCTCGTCCGCGACGTCGGCCTCCTTGTTGTCCTGCGCCAGGGTGTCGACCCGCCGGGCCGTGAAGCCCAGGTAGAAGCCGATCATGACGCAGAGGCCGAAGGCCATGAAGAGGGCCGTGGTACCGGCCGCCTCCTTGGACCAGAGGCCGTAGACAACCGCCATGGCGAGCACGAAGGCGCTCAGCCACATGAACATCCAGCCCTGGACCTTCACTTGCCCGCCTCCTTGCCGCCGGCGAGGGCCTTGTCAGCGTGGTGCGCGTTCTCCAGCTGGTCGAGAGCGGCGATCTCCGGGTGGTGCAGGTCGAACGCCGGGGATTCGCTGCGGATACGGGGCAGGGTGAGGAAGTTGTGCCGCGGCGGCGGGCAGGACGTCGCCCATTCGAGCGAGCGGCCGTAGCCCCACGGGTCGTCGACCTCGACCTTCTTGCCGTACTTGGCCGTCTTCCACACGTTGTAGAGGAACGGCAGGATCGACAGACCGAGCAGGAAGGAGCTGATCGTCGAGATCGTGTTCAGGGCGGTGAAGCCGTCGGCCGCGAGATAGTCCGCGTAACGACGGGGCATGCCCTCGGCACCCAGCCAGTGCTGGACCAGGAAGGTGCCGTGGAAGCCGATGAACAGCGTCCAGAAGGTGATCTTGCCGAGGCGCTCGTCGAGCATCTTGCCGGTCATCTTCGGCCACCAGAAGTGGAAGCCGGAGAACATCGCGAAGACCACCGTGCCGAAGACGACGTAGTGGAAGTGCGCGACCACGAAGTACGAGTCCGAGACGTGGAAGTCCATCGGCGGCGAGGCCAGGATGACACCGGTCAGACCACCGAAGGTGAAGGTGATGAGGAAGCCGGTGGCCCAGAGCATCGGGGTCTCGAAGGACAGGGAGCCCTTCCACATGGTGCCGATCCAGTTGAAGAACTTCACGC
>NZ_JBIVUZ010000010.1:470920-482262 GCF_044768565.1 Streptomyces sp. NPDC091280 | reverse complement strand
CAACTCGCCACGTTCGCAGACCACCACGACACGCAGCAAACCCCGATACACCAGGGCCGTCGCCTCTCATGAGAGATCCAAACGGTGGAGAACACCTGCACGCCGACCACGTCGCGGGACTGCCCGGGGTGCTGCGGGGCCGATCGGTGGGCGCGATCGAGACGACGTCCTTCGAAGAGCCCGCGGACCAGGCCGAGTTCGTACGGAGAACGGCGGCCGGACGGCACATCCCGATCACCCGGGCTGTCGCGGGCGAAGAGCGACGCGCCGGTCCGCTCTCCTGGCAGGTGCTGTGGCCGCCACCGCAACAGGCACCGGAACAGGCACCGGAACAGGCACCGGAACAGGCACCGGTCCAGGACGGCCCGAACGACGCGAGTGTCACCCTGCTCGTCCGGACCGCCGGGCTGCGAATCCTGCTGCTCGGGGACCTCGAACCCCCGGCCCAGCAGGAGCTGTTGAGATCACCGGCGGCGGCGCTGCTGGGACATGTGGACGTCCTCAAGGTCGCCCACCACGGCTCGGCGTACCAGGACCCGGACCTGATACGCAGGGTGGCCCCGCGACTGGCGCTCATCTCTTGCGGTGAGGACAACCCCTATGGGCACCCGGCCCCCAGCACGGTCGCGGCGCTGCGCGCGCTGGGCGCGGTGGTCCTACGGACGGACCTGGACGGGGCCCTGGCGGTGGAAGGCGCGGGGGGCGCGCTGCGAGTCATACGGGACTGAGGGCGACATGGGACTGAGGACGACATGGGGCTGGGGATGACACGGGACTGGGGATGACACGGGACTGGGGATGACGTGGGATTGGTGGTGACCCCGGACCTCCCCGGCGTCGAGCCAAGCCGCCGCAGGCGTTTCGCAGGGGTCGGCGTGAGACTGGTGGCATGAATCCCGCACAGGTTGATGCCTGCCTCCGCCGGCTGGGAGTCCCGCGCCCGGCCCTGCCCACCGTCGATGTTCTGCGCGAGCTGCACCTGCGCCATCTACAGACCGTGCCCTTCGAGAATCTGTCGGTTCATTTGGGAGAGGAGATCGTGCTGGAGGAGAAGCGGCTGCTGGACAAGGTCGTGGGCGCGGGCAGGGGCGGGTTCTGCTACGAACTGAACGGACTGTTCGGCGCGTTGCTCGCCGCGCTGGGATTCGAGGTCGCGCTGCTGGCGGCGCGGGTCCACGGGGACGGCGGGCACCTGGGAATCCCGTACGACCATCTCGCGCTGCGGGTACGGGCGGAGGACGGGAGTGTGTGGCTGGCCGACGTGGGGTTCGGGACGCACAGCCACTATCCGCTGGCCTATGAGGAGAGGGGCGAACAGGAGGATCCCGGCGGCACGTTCAGGGTCGCCGCGTCAGCCGGTGACGGGGACGTCGGGCAGACGGACCTGGACGTGATCCGGAACGGAAAGCCCGAGTACCGGCTGGAGGTGCGGCCCCGGGTGCTCGGTGACTTCGTGGCCGGGGCGTGGTGGCACAGCACCTCGCCCGTGTCGCACTTCACCCGGTCACTGGTGTGCTCGCGGCTCACGGAGGACGGCGGAAGGATCACGCTCAGTGGTCGGAGTCTGACGGTGACGGGAGCGTACGGGAAGCGGGAGGTGCGTGAACTGGTCGAGGACGACGAGGTGTTGGCGGTGTATCGGGAGCGGTTCGGGATCGAGCTGGAGTCGGTGCCGACGCTGCGTGAGTTCGCGTGAGGGGGTTGTCGTACCGGAACATGTCCTCGTGAGTGATGTGAGACATGTGCTGGTGCTGCCCGACCGTGACGCGGCCGAGGAGGCGGCGGAGGTGCTCGGAGAGCGCTTCGCCCTCGACGAGGAACCGCAGCTGGTGCGGGACGCGCTGGCCGGCGAGGACGATGCCGAGGACGCGCAGTGGCTGCTCGTGCTGCGGGACGAGCAGGGACGGCTCGACCCCGGTGAGCTGGACGCGTTCGCGGGGGAGTGGGACGGCTGGCGCGAGGAGCCGTAACAGTCACGGGCGCACGCTCATCTCCAGGGCCCACCGCTCCCACCGCCATCCACCCCCACCGCCATTCACCCCCTCCACCATTCACCCCTCCGCGATCCGCCCCTTTCGCCATCCACCCACTCCGATCCCCCCGCCCCCCCGCTCGTTGTCAGTGCCGCGTGCGATGCTTTACGAGATGGCCAAGAAGACTGCGAATGACGACCCTCTCGCCCCGGTGACCCTTGCCGTGGGCCAGGAGGACCTCCTGCTCGACCGTGCCGTGCAGGAGGTGGTGGCCGCCGCCAGGGCCGCCGACGCCGACACGGACGTACGTGACCTGACCTCGGATCAGCTTCAGCCCGGCACCCTCGCCGAGTTGACCAGCCCGTCGCTCTTCTCGGAGCGCAAGGTCGTGGTCGTACGCAACGCGCAGGATCTGTCGGCCGACACGATCAAGGACGTGAAGGGGTATCTCGGGGCGCCCGCCGAGGAGATCACCCTGGTGCTGCTGCACGCGGGCGGGGTCAAGGGCAAGGGGCTGCTCGATGCCGCGCGCAAGGCGGGTGCGCGGGAGGTGGCCTGTCCCAAGATGACGAAGCCGGCGGACCGGCTGGCGTTCGTGCGGAGCGAGTTCCGGGCGACCGGCAGATCCGCGACGCCGGAGGCCTGTCAGGCGCTCGTCGACTCCATCGGCAGCGATCTGCGGGAGCTGGCGTCCGCCGTCTCCCAGTTGGCCGCCGACGTCGAGGGGACCATCGACGAGGCGGTCGTCGGGCGGTACTACACGGGGCGGGCCGAGGCGTCGAGCTTCACGGTCGCCGACCGGGCCGTGGAGGGCCGGGCGGCGGAGGCACTGGAGGCGCTGCGGTGGTCGCTGTCCACCGGGGTGGCGCCGGTGCTGATCACCAGCGCGTTGGCGCAGGGAGTGCGGGCGATCGGGAAGCTGTCGTCGGCGCGTGGCGGTCGGCCGGCGGATCTGGCGCGGGAGCTGGGGATGCCGCCGTGGAAGATCGACCGGGTGCGGCAGCAGATGCGGGGCTGGACACCGGACGCGGTCTCCGTCGCGCTGCGGGCGGTGGCCGAGGCGGACGCGGGAGTGAAGGGCGGTGGGGACGATCCGGAGTACGCGTTGGAGAAGGCGGTCGTCACGATCGCCCGGGCCGCCCGGTCCCGGGGACAGTCCTGACCCCCTGCCCCCAGTCAAGGGACGAGCTGCTCTCAGCCAGGGGATGAGCTGCCCTCAGTCAGGGGACGAGCTGCCCTCAGAGCTTGTCCTCAGTCGGAGGACGAGCCGGCCACGCACCTGGCCGGAGAAACAGCAATGCCCCCGAAGTGGGTCCGGGGGCACTGTACGTGGCGTGGCGACCACGATGTCTGTCCGTGAATCGAGGTAGAGGGCTCGACGTTGTCCTCACGGTGGATTGCTACTGGTCCGGTCCGCGCGAGCGCGGGCCGAGGCAAGTGCGGAAGGATCAGCCCTTGAGCGCGGTGACCTTGGAAGCAAGCGCCGACTTCTTGTTGGCGGCCTGGTTCTTGTGGATGACGCCCTTCGAGACGGCCTTGTCGAGCTGACGCGCGGCAGCGCGCTGGTACTCGGTGGCCTTCTCGACGTCACCCGCGGCAGCGGCCTCGCGGGCCTTGCGGATCGCGGTCTTCAGGGAGGACTTGACGGCCTTGTTGCGCAGCCGAGCCTTCTCGTTGGTCTTGATCCGCTTGATCTGGGACTTGATGTTCGCCACGAAATGAGCCTTTGCAGGTTCTGGCACGGGGCCGCACGGGTCCCGGGCCGATGATTTTTCTTGGGGTGTGTCTCCTGCGTGAGAGGGCATGAGACACAGCCACCCAGGCTACCAGCAGCGTGTCGGCCCACCCAAACCGGCTTCCGCGGGCCCATCGGTTACCGGCTCGCACCGGCCCAAACCGGACCGCACCTCCCACGCGTGGGACCATGGAGCCTACGTATCGATCCGACCCGAGACCGCAGACACTGCGGACGCCTCAAGAATCAGGACCCTGCGTGCCCGCGATCCCCAGCCATGTGCCCGAGCCGAGCCGTACCGACCCGGCGCTGATCCGCAATTTCTGCATCATCGCGCACATCGACCACGGCAAGTCCACCCTGGCCGACCGGATGCTCCAGCTGACCGGAGTGGTCGACCAGCGGCAGATGCGTGCTCAGTACCTCGACCGCATGGACATCGAGCGCGAGCGCGGCATCACGATCAAGTCCCAGGCGGTGCGTCTGCCGTGGGCCCCCACCGACGGGGGCGACGGCAGTGCCACCCACATCCTCAACATGATCGACACCCCGGGGCACGTCGACTTCACGTACGAGGTCTCGCGGTCGCTCGCCGCCTGCGAGGGCACCGTGCTGCTGGTGGACGCCGCCCAGGGCATCGAGGCCCAGACCCTCGCCAACCTCTACCTGGCGATGGAGAACGACCTCACGATCATCCCCGTACTGAACAAGATCGACCTGCCGGCCGCGCAGCCCGAGAAGTTCGCGGAGGAGCTGGCGAACCTGGTCGGCTGCGACCCCGACGACGTGCTCAAGGTCTCCGCGAAGACCGGGCTCGGTGTCGACGCGCTGCTGAACAAGGTGGTCAAGGAGATCCCGGCGCCGGTCGGCAACGCGGACGCGCCCGCCCGCGCCATGATCTTCGACTCGGTCTACGACTCCTACCGCGGTGTCGTGACGTACATCCGGGTCATCGACGGACAGCTCAACAAGCGTGAGCGGATCCGGATGATGTCGACGAACGCCACGCACGAGCTGCTGGAGATCGGCACCAACTCGCCGGAGATGCTCGGGGCGGACGGGCTCGGGGTCGGCGAGGTCGGCTATCTGATCACGGGTGTGAAGGACGTCCGGCAGTCCAAGGTCGGTGACACCATCACCACCCTGAACAAGGGGGCGACCGAGGCGCTCGGCGGGTACAAGGACCCCAAGCCCATGGTCTTCTCCGGGCTGTATCCGCTGGACGGCTCGGACTATCCGGAGCTGCGCGACGCCCTGGACAAGCTCCAGCTCAACGACGCCGCGCTGGTGTACGAGCCGGAGACCTCGGCGGCGCTGGGCTTCGGTTTCCGGGTCGGCTTCCTCGGGCTGCTGCACCTGGACGTGATCCGGGAGCGGCTGGAGCGCGAGTTCGGACTCGACCTCATCGCGACGGCACCGAACGTGGTGTACCGCGTCGAGATGGAGGACGGCAGCGAGCACACCGTCACCAACCCGAGCGAGTTCCCCGAGGGGAAGATCGACAAGGTCTTCGAGCCCGTGGTGCGGGCGACGATCCTCGCGCCCTCGGAGTTCATCGGTTCGATCATGGAGCTGTGCCAGACCCGGCGCGGCACCCTGCTCGGCATGGACTACCTCTCCGAGGACCGGGTGGAGATCCGCTACACCCTGCCCCTCGCGGAGATCGTCTTCGACTTCTTCGACCAGCTGAAGTCCAAGACCCGCGGCTACGCCTCGCTGGACTACGAGCCCACCGGCGAGGTGGCGTCCAGCCTGGTCAAGGTCGACATCCTGCTGCACGGCGACAAGGTGGACGCCTTCTCGGCGATCACGCACAAGGACGCGGCGTACTCGTACGGCGTGCGGCTGGTCGCCAAGCTGCGGGAGCTGATCCCGCGGCAGGCCTTCGAGGTGCCCATCCAGGCCGCCGTGGGCTCCCGGGTCATCGCCCGCGAGACGATCCGCGCCATCCGCAAGGACGTCCTCGCCAAGTGCTACGGCGGTGACATCTCCCGCAAGCGGAAGCTGCTGGAGAAGCAGAAGGAGGGCAAGAAGCGGATGAAGATGGTGGGTTCCGTGGAGGTTCCCCAGGAGGCGTTCATCGCGGTGCTCTCCAGCGACGACAGCGGTGGCGGCGCCAAGAGCAAGAAGTAGGAGCAGGAAGCAGCAACAAGTAACGGGCCTGTACACCGGGATTCCGGAGGGGGCCGAGGCGTTTTCCGGGGCCCGTCGCGCGGTGGCGCGGCGGGCCCCGCGTTCTGGCTCTGTAGGAAGCGACAGTCCGCCGCCCCTTACGCACCGGCCGGTCGCGCCTTACTCTGATCACTGCTCGATAGTTACTCGCGAGTTAAACAACAGCCGTAGCACTGAGCCAGCCGCACCGTCGCGGGCCCCGGAGGATGTCGTGAGCGACACACAGACCCTGATCGAGAACCGTCCGCCGTCCGTCGCGGGCCTCTTCCTGGAGCGGGTGGCGGCCACGCCGGACGCCGAGGCGTACCGGCACCCGGTGCCCGCGGCCTCCGGCGAGGGCCCCGACGACTGGAAGTCGCTGAGCTGGGCGCAGGCCGCCGAGCGGGTCTTCGCCATCGCGGCCGGACTGATCGAACTGGGCGTACAGCCCGAGCAGCGGGTGGCGCTCGCCTCCGCCACCCGGATCGAGTGGATCCTCGCCGACCTGGGCATCATGTGCGCCGGCGCCGCCACGACCACGGTCTATCCGCAGACCAACGCCGACGAGTCGACGTTCATCCTCGCCGACTCCGGCAGCAAGGTCCTGATCGCGGAGGACGCGGCGCAGCTCGCCAAGGCCGTGGAGAAGCGCGCCGAGCTGCCCGAGCTGACGCATGTCGTGGTCATCGACCCGACCGGCGTCGACACCGCGGAGACCGGCGACTGGGTGCTGAGCCTGGCCGAGCTGGAGCAGCGCGGTGCCGCGTACCTGGAGAAGAACCCGGAGGCGATCAAGGAGCGGATCGCGGGCATCACCAAGGACCAGCTCGCGACGATCATCTACACCTCCGGCACCACCGGCCGCCCCAAGGGCGTCCGTCTCCCGCACGACAACTGGTCCTACCTCGCGAAGGCCATCGCCGCGACCGGGCTGCTCGGCCCCGAGGACGTGCAGTACCTGTGGCTGCCGCTGGCGCACGTCTTCGGCAAGGTGCTCACGTCCGGGCACATCGAGATCGGGCACGTCACCGCCGTAGACGGCCGGCCGGAGAAGATCATCGAGCAGCTGCCGATCGTGCAGCCGACGTACATGGCGGCCGTTCCGCGCATCTTCGAGAAGGTCTACAACGGGGTCGCGGCCAAGGCGCGGGCCGGCGGCGCCGCCAAGTACAAGATCTTCCAGTGGGCGGCGGAGGTCGCCCGCGAGTACGCCAAGGTGACCCAGGACAACTTCCGCCGCACCGGTTCGGCCACCGCGCCCTTCGGTCTCGCCGCCAAGCACAAGGTGGCCGACGCGCTGGTCTACGCGAAGATCCGCGAGGCCTTCGGCGGCAAGCTGCGCGCCTGTGTGTCGGGCAGCGCGGCGCTCGCGCCGGAGATCGGCTACTTCTTCGCCGGCGCCGGCATCCACATCCTGGAGGGCTACGGCCTGACCGAGTCCTCCGCGGCCTCCTTCGTGAACCCCGGTGAGGCCTACCGCACCGGCACGGTCGGCAAGCCACTGCCCGGCACGGAGGTGCGGATCGCGGACGACGGCGAGATCCTGCTGCGCGGCCCCGGCATCATGGAGGGCTACCACGGGCTGCCCGAGAAGACCGCCGAGGTCCTGGAGGCGGACGGCTGGTTCCACACCGGCGACATCGGCGAGCTGTCCCCGGACGGCTATCTGCGCATCACCGACCGCAAGAAGGACCTCATCAAAACGTCCGGCGGCAAGTACATCGCGCCGAGCGAGGTCGAGGGCCAGTTCAAGGCCGTGTGCCCGTACGTCTCCAACATCCTGGTGCACGGCGCCGACCGGAACTTCTGCACCGCGCTCATCGCCCTCGACGAACCGTCCATCCTGGACTGGGCGAAGGAGAACGGCCTCGAAGGCAGGTCCTACGCCGAGGTCGTCGCCGCCCCCACGACGGTCGCCCTGGTCGAGGGCTACGTCACGGAGCTCAACGAGGGTCTCCAGCGCTGGCAGACCATCAAGAAGTTCCGTCTCCTCCCGCGCGACCTCGACGTGGAGCACGGCGAGATCACCCCGAGCCTCAAGCTCAAGCGCCCGGTGGTGGAGCGGGAGTACAAGCACCTGATCGACGAGATGTACGCGGGCTCACGCGAGGCCTGACCGGTCGGCGCCGGGGGCGCGGACCTAACGGCCGTGTCCCCGCTGCATCTCCCGCACCAGCCGCTCCATCTGCCGTACCTGGTGCCGGAGTTCGACCACCTCGTCGACGCTGCTCGCCGCCATGCGGGCCTCTATCTCCTTGAGCCGCAGGGCCAGTTCGTCGAACTGGCCCTGTTCGCGTGCGAGCATCCGCTCCAGTTGCAGGTTCTTGCGGTGCAGGTCGAGGAAGACGGTGACCTTGGCGCGCAGCACCCAGGGGTCGAAGGGCTTGGTCAGATAGTCCGCCGCGCCGGTGGCGTAGCCCCGGAACGCGTAGCCCGCGTCCGAGTCGCTGCCGGTGAGGAAGATGATCGGGACGTCCTTGGTCTGGTCGAGGCGTTTGATGTTGGCCGCGGTCTCGAACCCGTCCATGCCCGGCATCCGGATGTCCAGCAGGACGACGGCGAAGCTCTGCCGCAGCAGCGCCTTCATCGCCTCCTCGCCCGAACGGGCGCGTACCAGCGGCTCGTTGAGGGACGCGAGGACCGCCTCCAGGGCGATCAGGTTGTCCTCCATGTCGTCGACCAGGAGGATGCTGGCGCGTTCTGCGGTGGCTTCCGCGGTGCTCATGGCGACGGTGCCTCGCTCGTGGTCCCCGGCTCCTCCCCGGTCACGGCCTCGGGGTCCAGGAGTGCGCAGACGACGGTCAGCAACTGGTCCACGTCCACCGGCTTGGGCACGTAGTCGTTGGCGCCCCGCGCGATGGACTTCTCCCGGTCGCCGGGCATCGCCTTGGCGGTGAGCGCGACGATGGGCAGCCCGGTCCAGCGCGGGGCGCGGCGGATGGCGGCGATGGTCTCGTAGCCGTCCATCTCCGGCATCATGATGTCCATCAGCACGAGTTCGACGTCGGGATTGCGCTCCAGGGTCTCGATGCCCTCGCGGCCGTTCTCCGCGTAGAGCACCGGCATGCCGACGCGGCCCAGGACATGGGTGAGCGCGAACACGTTGCGGATGTCGTCGTCCACGATCAGCACCCGCCGCCCCGGCAGCACCTGACCGGCCCGGCCGGCCTTCCACGCCTCCAGTTTGGTGGGCGTCGGCCAGGAGTCGTCCACCTCGTGCCCGGTGAACGCCTCGGTGGTCAACTGCTCGTCCATGGCGGGCAGTTCGCGGTCCTCGGAGGTCCGCCCGTTCGCCGTGTGGCCGGGGCTGACGACGGGGACGTACAGCGTGAAGGTCGAGCCGCTGCCCGGCTCGCTCTCCGCGACGATACGGCCGCCGAGCAGCCCGGCGATCTCCCGGCTGATCGACAGCCCGAGGCCCGTGCCGCCGTACTTGCGGTTGGTGGTGCCGTCGGCCTGCTGGAACGCCTCGAAGATCACCGGGAGTTTCTCGGCGGCGATCCCGATGCCGGTGTCGGTGACGGCGAACGCGATGACCTCGTCACTGTCGTGGGAGTAGCGGTGGTCGGGGTCCTCGACCCGGTTGACGCGGAGTTCGACCCGTCCCGTCGCGGTGAACTTGATGGCGTTGGACAGCAGGTTGCGCAGGATCTGCTGGAGCCGCTGCTCGTCCGACCACATCTCGCGCGGTACGTCCTCGCCGACCGACACCTCGAAGGCGAGCCCCCGGTCCAGGGTGAGCGGGCGGAACGTGGCGTGGACGTAGTCCAGGAGCTTGATGAGGGGCAGCCGCTTGGGGCGTACGTCCATCCGGCCGGCCTCGATCTTCGACAGGTCGAGGATGTCGTTGATGAGCTGGAGCAGGTCGGAGCCGGAGCGGTGGATCGTGGTCGCGAACTGCACCTCCTGGTCGGAGAGATGGCCGTCCGGGTTGTCGGAGAGCAGCCGGGCCAGGATCAGCAGCGAGTTGAGCGGGGTGCGCAGCTCGTGGCTCATGTTCGCCAGGAACTCCGACTTGTACTGGGAGCTGGTCGCCAACAGGGCTGCCTTCTCCTCCAGTTCGGCGTTCGAGCGCTGCAACTCGGCCTGCTGCTTCTGGAGTTCGTCCGAACGTTCCTGCAACTGCATCGCCAGGCGCTGGGACTCGCCGAGCAGGGACTCCGTACGGGAGTTGGCGATGATGGTGTTGATCGCCACCCCGATGGTGTTCACGAACTGGTCGAAGAAGGCGAGGTGGACGTCGGAGAAGCGGGAGAAGGAGGCCAGTTCGATGACGCCGAGGAGCCGGTCCTCGAAGATGATCGGGATGATGACCACGCTCGCCGGGGCGGCCTCCCCGAGCCCGCTGTTGATCTTGATGTAGTCCGGCGGGGCCTCCTCCACCAGGATCCGCTTCTTCTCCCGCGCCGCCTGCCGCACCAGCCCGTGCACCGGCATCCCGCCCGTGTCGACGGTCGCGCCCTGCGCCGAGCCGTACCCGGCGATGAAGGCAAGTCCCTTGGCGGGAATGGCCGTTCGCAGGCTGTCGTCGTCCGGGTCGGCCAGGAAGAACGCCCCGTACTGCGCGTTCACCAGCGGGGTCAGCTCGCGCAGGATCAGGTCGGCGACCTCCATCAGGTCCCGGTGGCCCTGCATCAGCGCGGCGAGGCGGGCGAGGTTGGACTCCAGCCAGTCCTTCGCGCGGGTCGTCTCGCGGAGGTTGGCCACCATCAGGTTGATGTTGTCCTTCAGCTCGGTGACCTCGCCCTGCGTCTCCACCGTGATCGAGCGGGACATGTCGCCCTGCGCCACCGCCGAGGCCACCTCGGCGATGGCGCGGACCTGGGTGGTGAGGTTCAGCGCGAGTTCGTTCACATTGGTCGTCAGCCGCTTCCAGGTGCCGTAGACGCCCTCCACCCGTGCCTGGCCGCCGAGTTGGCCCTCGGAGCCGACCTCGCGGGCCACCCGTGTGACCTCGGAGGAGAACGAGGAGAGGGTGTCGACCATCGTGTTGATGGTGGTCTTCAGCTCCAGGATCTCGCCGCGCGCGTCCACGTCGATCTTTTTCGACAGGTCGCCCTGCGCCACCGCCGTCGCGACCTGCGCGATGTTGCGGACCTGCGACGTCAGGTTGTCCGCCATGTAGTTGACGTTGTCGGTCAGATCCCGCCAGACCCCCGAGACGCCCAACACCTGGGCCCGGCCGCCGAGTCGGCCGTCCGTGCCGACCTCGCGGGCCACCCGGGTCACCTCGTCGGCGAAGGCGCGCAGCTGCTCCACCATCGTGTTGACGGTGTCCTTCAGTTCGAGGATCTCGCCGCGCGCGTCGACGGTGATCTTCTTCGACAGGTCGCCGTTGGCCACGGCGGTGGTCACCTGGGCGATATTGCGGACCTGCGACGTCAGGTTCAGGGCCATGAAGTTGACGTTGTCGGTGAGGTCCTTCCAGACCCCGCTGACGCCCCGCACCTGCGCCTGCCCGCCGAGGTTGCCCTCGGTGCCGA
>NZ_JBIVUZ010000010.1:0-470824 GCF_044768565.1 Streptomyces sp. NPDC091280 | reverse complement strand
CCGACCTCGCGGGCCACGCGTGTCACCTCGTCGGCGAAGGCGGAGAGCTGGTCGACCATCGTGTTGATGGTCGACTTCAGCTCCAGGATCTCGCCCTTGGCCTCCACCGTGATCTTCTTGCCGAGGTCGCCCTGCGCGACGGCCGTCGACACCAGGGCGATGTTCCGGACCTGTGAAGTCAGGTTGTCCGCCATGAAGTTGACGTTGTCGGTGAGGTCCTTCCAGACCCCGGAGACGCCCCGCACCTGGGCGCGCCCGCCGAGGTTGCCCTCGGTGCCGACCTCGCGGGCCACGCGTGTCACCTCGTCGGCGAAGGCGGAGAGCTGGTCGACCATCGTGTTGATGGTCGACTTCAGCTCCAGGATCTCGCCCTGCGCGTCGACCGTGATCTTCTGCGAGAGGTCGCCGTTCGCGACGGCGGTGGTCACCTGGGCGATGTTGCGGACCTGCGAAGTCAGGTTCGAGGCCATGAAGTTGACGTTGTCGGTGAGGTCCTTCCAGACCCCGCTGACGCCCCGCACCTGCGCCCGCCCGCCCAACTGGCCCTCGGTGCCGACCTCGCGGGCCACCCGCGTCACCTCGTCCGCGAAGGCCGACAGCTGGTCCACCATCGTGTTCACGGTGAGCTTCAGCTCCAGCAGTTCGCCGGTCGCCTCGACGGTGACCGTACGCGTCAGGTCGCCGCGCGCCACGGCCGTGGTGACGAGCGCGATGTCCCGCACCTGCGCGGTCAGCCGGGACGCCATCGTGTTGACCGCCTCGGTCACGTCCCGCCAACTGCCCGACAGGCCCTGCACCTTGGCGCGTCCGCCGAGCCTGCCCTCGGTGCCGACCTCGCGGGCGACCCGGGTCACCTCCCCGGTGAACAGGGAGAGCTGGTCCACCATCTTGTTCACCGTGCGGCCGAGACGCCGTAGATCACCGCGCAACTGCCTGCTGCCGTCGTGCAGATCGACCCGCTGGGTCAGATCGCCGCCCGCCACCGCGTCCAGGACCCGGGTCGCGTTGGCGGCCGGGGCGACCAGGGCGTCGAGGAGCTGGTTGACGTCGTTGACACGGGACGTCCAGCTGCCCTGGCCGGGGCTGGCCGAGAGGCGCTCGTCGAGGCGGCCGTGCCGGATCAGCTCCCGTTTGACGCGCTGCGTCTCGGAGTTGAAGTGGGTGCTGCGGTCCATGATCTGGTTGAAGGCGGCGGTCAGTTCGGCCACCAGGCCGTGCCCTGTCTCCGGTGCCTTCGTGAAGTCGCCGTCCCGGGCCGCCGTCATCACGGCGAGCAGCGGGCGGAGATCCGATGCTCGAATCCAGTCCTCTTTGTGTTCGTCTTCGAGCACACGCGTAGCACTGTTCTCACTCATGGCGGCCCACTTCGGTAACTCGGCGCTTATGGCCGCGGCCAGTCTGTCACTCTGTCCGCATCGACCGAGGCGAATTCGTCCGATCTGCTCGGGGAGCTGTGCATGGGGGCAATTCCGACGCAACGGGAGACCACCGCGCGTGCTCCCGGCGCGCCCGCGCACCACGGCGCGGACCCGCGCACGACCCTGCGCGCCACGCTCCCCGGCAGCCCCCTCGCGCCCGGCTCCGCCCGCGGTCTGGTGCGGGCCGCGCTCCGCGAGTGGACCGAACTCGCCCTGCCCGGCACCGAACACCTCACCGACCGGCTCGCCGACGACGCGATGGTCGTCGTCAGCGAACTCGTCACCAACGCCGTCGTGCACGCGGGCACGGACGTCGAGCTGGTCTGCCGGCTGGAGGACACCCGGTCGGTCGTGGTCGAGGTCGCCGACCACCACCCCTCCCGCGCGCCGCGCGACAACGGCGGCGAACCGGCGTACGAGACACCGGAGTTCGGGCGCGGGCTGCGGCTCGTCGCCACGCTCGCCGAGGCCTGGGGCGTCACCTACCGCACCGGCACCAAGACCGTGTGGGCCCGACTGCCCGCCGAAGGCAGCCCGGTCGCCGAGGAGTTGGAGACGTACGGCCGTGAACGCGGCCTGCGCGTCGCCGAGATCCTCGCCCCCGAACCCCGGCGCGCCGAACGCGACCGGGACTGGCTCGGCCGCGGCGCCCTCTCCTTCCTGGCCGAGGCCTCCGACCTCCTCGCCGGACAGCTCGACGAGGACCTGGTCGCCGCGCTCGCCGGACAGCTGATCGTGCCGAGGCTCGCCGACTGGTGCGCCGTATGGCTGGAGGACGAGGTGATGGGCCGGTGGGGCTCCCCCCGGTCCGGCGGACCCGAGAGCGGCGCGGGCTGGGGCGAGGACCCCGGAACCGGGGCCGGAGCCGGAGCCGGGGCCGGGATCGGCGCCGGACCGCGCCTCGCCCGCGTCTGGCACGGCAGCGAGAACCGCATCGAGGAACTGCGCGCCGCCCTGGAGAAGCACCCGCCCCGCCCGCAGGACTCGCTGCGGCCCGCGTCCTACCCCTGGCCCGGCGACGCCCTCGGCCCGCGCGGCACCCACGGCGCGGCCCTGGCGTACCGGCTGATCGCGGGCGGCCGTCCGCTCGGCACGCTCGTCATCGGCCGGTCCGGGCTGCCGTGCTTCCCCGACGAGGTCACCGGCCTGGTCGAGGACCTCAGCCGCCGGGTCGCGCTCGCGATCGGCGCGGCCCGCCAGTACGCCCGCCAGGCCACCATCAGCCGCGTCCTCCAGCGCGGCCTGCTGCCCGGCGCGGTCGCCGAGATCCCCGGCGTGCACAGCGCCCTCGTCTACGAACCCTGCGACAAGGGCGGCCCCAGCGGCGACTTCTACGACCTCTTCCCGGCCGGCGACGGCCGCTGGTGCTTCGCCCTCGGCGACGTCCAGGGCAAGGGCCCCGAGGCCGCCGTGGTGATCGGCCTGGCCCGCCCCTGGCTACGGCTCCTCGCCCGCGAGGGCTACGGCGTCGCCGACGTCCTCGACCGCCTCAACCAGCTCCTCCTCGACGACGCCACCGAGGCCGCCGACGCGGCGGCCCACGCCCTGGTCGCCGCGGGCAGCATGCCGGGCCCGGTCGGCGACGGCCCCCGCTTCCTCTCCCTCCTCTACGGCGAACTCGTCCCCTTCGCCGGTGGCGTCCGCTGTACCCTCGCCTCCGCCGGACACCCCCTGCCCCTGCTCCTCGCCCCGGACGGCTCCGTCGCCACGACCGCCCGCCCACAGACCCTCCTCGGCGTCATCGAGGACGTCACCTACACCAGCGAGACCTTCGAACTCCGCCCAGGCGACAGCCTGTTGTGCGTCACCGACGGCGTCACCGAGCGCCGCTCAGGCTCCGCCCAGTTCGACGACGCGGACGGCCTCGCCGCCGCACTAGCCGGCTGCGCCGGCCTGAGTGCCGAGTCGATCGCGGAGCGGATCAAGCGGTTGGTGCACGAGTTCGGGGGGCGTCCGCCGGAGGACGACTTGGCGTTGCTGGTGCTTCAGGCGGAGTCGGTGGGGCGGGGGGAGTAGCGGGTTGTGGGGGTGCTCGCCGGGCGGACGACATTGCGCTGCCGGTGGTTCAGGCGGAGCGGGCCCGTGCGGTGCTGGACAATGGGGGACATGCCTTCCGCACTCCCCGACGGTGATCCCGTCCCCGACGACGGTGTCCTGCCCGCGCAGGCGCTCGCCGGGGCCGCGGACCGCCCCCTCGGGTTCTATCTGCACGTCCCGTACTGCGCGACCCGCTGCGGCTACTGCGACTTCAACACCTACACGGCGACCGAGCTGCGCGGGACGGGCGGAGTGCTGGCCTCCCGCGACAACTACGCCGACACTCTGATCGACGAGGTCCGCCTGGCCCGCAAGGTCCTCGGCGACGACCCGCGCCCGGTCCGCACGGTCTTCGTCGGCGGCGGCACGCCCACCCTGCTCGCCGCGGGCGACCTCGTGCGGATGCTGGCAGCGATCAGGGACGAGTTCGGCCTCGCGCCGGACGCGGAGATCACGACCGAGGCCAACCCGGAGTCGGTCGACCCCGCCTACCTCGCCACCCTCCGCGCCGGCGGCTTCAACCGCGTCTCCTTCGGCATGCAGAGCGCGAGACAGCACGTACTGAAGGTCCTCGACCGCACCCACACCCCCGGCCGCCCCGAGGCCTGCGTCTCCGAGGCCCGCGCCGCCGGTTTCGACCACGTCAACCTCGACCTGATCTACGGCACCCCCGGCGAGACCGACGACGACTGGCGCGCCTCCCTCGACGCCGCCCTCGGCGCGGGCCCCGACCACGTCAGCGCGTACGCCCTGATCGTCGAGGAGGGCACCCAGCTGGCCCGGCGCATCCGCCGCGGCGAGGTCCCGATGACGGACGACGACGTCCACGCCGACCGGTACCTGATCGCCGACGAGGTGATGTCCGCGGCGGGCTTCGACTGGTACGAGGTCTCGAACTGGGCGACGTCGGAATCCGGCCGTTGTCTGCACAACGAGCTGTACTGGCGCGGCGCCGACTGGTGGGGCGCCGGCCCCGGAGCGCACTCGCACGTGGGCGGGGTGCGCTGGTGGAACGTGAAGCACCCGGGGGCGTACGCCGGGGCGCTGGCGGCGGGTCGCTCGCCCGGTGCCGGGCGCGAGATCCTGTCGGACGAGGACCGCCGGGTGGAGCGGATTCTGCTGGAGCTGCGGCTGCGCGAGGGGGCGCCGCTGGACCTCCTGCACGAGGACGGCCTCAAGGCCTCCCGCCGCGCCCTCACGGACGGCCTGCTCCAACAGCGGCCCTACGACGAGGGGCGTGCCGTCCTCACGCTGCGCGGGCGGTTGCTGGCGGACGCGGTGGTGCGGGACCTCGTGGACTGATCACTCCGGCGAGTGAATCGGTGCAGAACGCCGGTTCGGTCCCTAACCTCGTTCATATCTGCCGCCGAAAGGACGCGGCGGATGGGAGGCCATGGAGATGACCCTTGTGGACGAGCGCGGATTGGCCCATTACCTCGACAAGTTCGAGCCTCCTGAGGGCGTCAAAGCTGAGCTTCTCAGGGGGGTAATCGTGATGATGGCCAGCCCGGATCTGGTGCGCAACCTGATCGTGCTGCACGCACAGCGGCAGATCCCCATGGATCGCTGGTATCCCATCCAGACCCAGGATGTCGACATCGCCGGCGAGGAGAGTGTGCCCATCCCGGAGCTGCTCGTGGCGGCGCCGGACGTGCTGCCGGCTTCGGGGCATCTTCTGCCGTCCCAGCTGGTCACCTTGGTCGTCGAGGTGGTCTCCAAGTCCAGCGTTCATCAGGACTACGTGGTCAAGAGGTCCATCTACGCGGCGGGCAAGGTCCCCGCGTATCTGATTCTCGACCCGATCATGGCGCAGTGCGTCCTGCTGACGAAGCCTGAGGGCGACGGCGAGGATGCCAACTATCTGACGCAGGAGATCATCAAGTTCGGCAACCCGGTCCCGTTGGAGGTTCTTGGACTCGAACTGGACACCAGCGAGTTCGGAACGTTCCCCGACGTCAGGCCCCACCGCTATCCGTGACGAAGTCGATCAACTCCTCCACCCTGCCCAGCAGTTCCGGCTCAAGATCCTTGTAGGACCCCACCCGCTTCAGAATCGCCTGCCACACCGCACCGGTGTTTTCCGGCCAACCCAGGGACCGGCACACGCCCGTCTTCCAGTCCTGGCCGTGCGGGACGCGGGGCCACGCGGTGATGCCGACGGAGGACGGTTTCACGGCCTCCCAGATGTCGATGTAGGGGTGGCCGACGACGAGCGCGTGCTCACTGGTGACCGACTGGGCGATACGCCACTCCTTGGTGCCCGGCACCAAGTGGTCGACCAGGATGCCGAGCCGCGCGTCCGGGCCGGGGGCGAACTCGGCCACGATGGACGGCAGATCGTCCACACCCTCCAGGTACTCGACCACCACGCCCTCGATGCGCAGGTCGTCGCCCCACACCCGCTCGACCAGCTCGGCGTCGTGCCGCCCCTCGACGTAGATCCGCCCGGCGCGGGCGACACGCGCGCGTGCGCCGGGAACGGCGACCGAACCGGACGCCGTACGAGTGGGTCGTAGCGCCGCACTCGACGTCGACGGCCTGACCAGGGTCACCACCTGGCCCTCCAGGAGGAAGCCGCGTGGTTCCAGGGGGAAGACCCGGTGCTTGCCGAAGCGGTCCTCCAGGGTGACCGTGCCGGCCTCGCAGCGGATCACCGCGCCGCAGAAACCGGTGCCCGGCTCCTCGACCACCAGGCCGGGATCCGCCGGGACCTCGGGCACCGGCTTGGGCTTCTTCCACGGCGGGGTCAGGTCGGCGGAGTACTGGCGCATTCGGATGACGATAGGAGAACCGGGCCGGGCCTCGTCACGACACGCCGAAACGGGTTGCCAACGCGTCCCGTTGGGCCCGCACGAACCCCGCGTCCACCACCGCCCCGTGACCGGGCACGTACAGCGCGTCCTCGCCGCCCAGGCCGAGCAGACGGTCCAGCGCGGCGGGCCAGTGCGACGGTACGGCGTCGGGGCCCGCCTGCGGTTCGCCGGACTCCTCGACCAGGTCGCCGCAGAAGACGACCGCCGGATCGCCCGGGACCACGAGCACGAGGTCGTGGGCGGTGTGCCCCCGGGTCGCCAGCAGCCGGACGTCCGGGCCGCCGTCGAGTTCGAGCACCGTGGGGCCCCACACGAAGTGGCCCGGGCGCACGAGGACGTCCGCCGCGTTCTCCGCCGCCCTCGGGTCCAGCCCGTTGCGCACCGCGTCGGCCCGCAGCTCCTCACCCCCGCGCTCGAACACCTCGCCCGCGCCCCCGGCCGCGAGGACCGTCGCCCCGGCGAAGACCGCAGCCCCGAGGACATGGTCGAAATGGGCGTGGGTGAGCGCGAGATGGGTCACACGGCGCCCGGCGAGCGCCTGCGCCTGCGTACGCAACCGCGCGCCCTCCGCGAGACTCGACCCCGCGTCGATCATGAGCGCCGAACCGTCCCCGACGACCAGCCCGACCGTGCAGTCCCAGCCAGGCAGCCGGCACCGGCCCACCCCGGGGGCCAGCCGCTCCCACCCCGCCTCTTCCCAAGTCACCGTCATACGGCGACGCTAACGGTGACGGCACCCCGTGACGCGACCTCGCGGGACCGGCCTTGCCCGGGGTGTACCTCACGGCCGTACACTGGGCCGGGGAACGCTGGCACTCACGCGCACAGAGTGCCAGGAAAGGGCGGGCTCGCGACAAGCGGCGGCAAAGGCGACCAGAACTGGAGGTGTGCGCGATGCTCAGCGAACGCAGGCTTCAGGTGCTGCGCGCCATCGTCCAGGACTATGTGGGCACCGAGGAACCGGTCGGCTCCAAGGCGCTCACCGAGCGGCACAGCCTCGGCGTCTCCCCGGCGACCGTGCGCAACGACATGGCGGCCCTGGAGGACGAGGGGTACATCGCCCAGCCGCACACCAGCGCCGGACGCATCCCCACGGACAAGGGCTATCGGTTGTTCGTGGACAAGCTCGCGGGCGTCAAGCCGATGACCGGCCCCGAGCGCAAGGCCATCCAGAACTTCCTCGACGGCGCGGTCGACCTCGACGACGTCGTGGGCCGTACGGTCCGGCTGCTCGCGCAGCTCACCCGGCAGGTCGCCGTCGTGCAGTACCCCTCGCTGACCCGCTCGACCGTCCGCCACGTGGAGCTGCTGTCGCTGGCCCCCGCGCGCGTGATGCTCGTGCTGATCACCGACACCGGGCGGGTCGAGCAGCGCATGGTGGACTGCCCGGCCCCCTTCGGGGAGTCCTCGCTCGCGGACCTGCGCGCGCGGCTCAACAGCCGGATCGCCGGCCGCCGCTTCGCGGACGTGCCGCAGCTCGTGCAGGACCTGCCGGAGGCCTTCGAGAACGAGGACCGCGGCACGGTCGCGACGGTGCTCTCCACCCTCCTGGAGACCCTCGTCGAGGAGACCGAGGAGCGGCTGATGATCGGCGGCACCGCCAATCTCACCCGCTTCGGACATGACTTTCCCCTCACCATCCGCCCCATCCTGGAAGCCCTGGAGGAGCAGGTCGTCCTCCTCAAGTTGCTTGGTGAGGCGGGGGATTCGGGCATGACCGTACGGATCGGTCACGAGAACGCCTACGAGGGACTCAACTCCACGTCGGTGGTGTCGGTCGGCTACGGTTCGGGCGGCGAGGCAGTCGCCAAGCTCGGCGTGGTCGGACCGACCCGCATGGATTACCCGGGAACGATGGGAGCGGTACGCGCAGTGGCACGGTACGTCGGACAGATCCTGGCGGAGTCCTAAGTGGCCACGGACTACTACGCCGTTCTCGGCGTGCGTCGCGACGCGTCGCAGGATGAGATCAAGAAGGCCTTCCGCCGGCTCGCGCGCGAGCTGCACCCGGACGTGAATCCGGATCCGAAGACCCAGGAGCGGTTCAAGGAGATCAACGCCGCCTACGAGGTGCTCTCGGACCCGCAGAAGAAGCAGGTCTACGACCTCGGCGGCGACCCCCTCTCGCAGGCGGGCGGCGGTGGGGCCGGCGGCTTCGGCGCGGGCGGCTTCGGGAACTTCTCGGACATCATGGACGCGTTCTTCGGCACGGCGTCGCAGCGCGGACCGCGCTCGCGCACCCGCCGCGGCCAGGACGCCATGATCCGGCTGGAGATCGAGCTGGACGAGGCGGCCTTCGGCACCACGAAGGACATCCAGGTCGACACGGCCGTCGTCTGCAACACCTGCAACGGCGAGGGCGCCGCCCCCGGCACCTCCGCGCAGACCTGCGACATGTGCCGCGGTCGCGGGGAGGTCTCGCAGGTGACCCGGTCCTTCCTGGGCCAGGTCATGACCTCCCGTCCCTGCCCGCAGTGCCAGGGCTTCGGCACCGTCGTGCCGACACCGTGCCCGGAGTGCGCCGGCGACGGCCGCGTCCGCTCGCGCCGCACCCTCACGGTGAAGATCCCGGCCGGTGTGGACAACGGCACGCGGATCCAGCTCGCGGGCGAGGGCGAGGTCGGCCCCGGCGGCGGCCCCGCCGGTGACCTGTACGTCGAGATCCACGAGCTGCCGCACTCCACGTTCCAGCGGCGCGGCGACGATCTGCACTGCACGGTGACGATCCCGATGACGGCGGCCTCCCTGGGCACGAAGGTGCCGTTGGAGACGCTGGACGGCATGGAGGAGGTCGACATCCGGCCGGGCACCCAGTCCGGCCAGTCGATCCCGCTGCACACCCGGGGCATCACGCATCTGCGCGGCGGCGGCCGGGGCGACCTCATCGTGCACGTCGAGGTCACCACCCCCACCAAGCTCGACGTGGAGCAGGAACGCCTCCTCAGGGAACTGGCGAAACTGCGCGGCGAGGAGCGGCCCACGGGGCAGTTCCAGCCGGGCCAGCAGGGCCTGTTCTCACGGCTGAAGGACGCCTTCAACGGGCGTTGATCGTCGGTCATGCAGCTGTCCTATGCCGGGCGGAAGGCCGGATTCGGACTTGTTCGGAGGACGTGACAACATGCCGTCATGTCCTCCGCACTGACCGATCTCTTCCCTCATCCGATCGTGCAGGCCCCCATGGCGGGCGGTGTCTCCGTACCGCAGCTCGCCGCGGCCGTGTCCGAGGCCGGTGGACTGGGGTTCCTCGCCGCCGGATACAAGACGGCCGACGGCATGTACCAGGAGATCAAGCAGCTGCGGAGCCTGACGTCCCGCCCCTTCGGCGTGAACCTCTTCATGCCCCAGCCGGAGTATGCGGACAAGGCGGCCGTCGACGTCTACGCCCACCAGCTGGCCGGTGAGGCCGCCTGGTACGACACGGAGCTGGGCGACCCGGACAGCGGCCGTGAGGACGGCTACGACGCCAAGCTGTCCGTCCTCCTCGACAACCCGGTGTCCTTCGCCTCCTTCCACTTCGGCGTCCCCACCCGCGAGGTGCTGGACTCGCTGCGCCGGGCCGGCACCTTCACCCTCGTCACCGCCACCACCGCCGAGGAGGCCCTCGCCGTGGAGCGGGCCGGCGCCGACGCGGTGATCGCGCAGGGCGTCGAGGCCGGCGGCCACCAGGGCACCCACCGCGACCTCCCGGAGATCGACGGCTCCGGCATGGGCCTGCTCTCCCTGATCGCCCAGATCCGCGAGACCGTGAGCCTGCCGATCGTCGCCGCCGGCGGTCTGATGCGCGGCAGCCAGATCGCCGCCGTCCTCGCGGCGGGCGCGAGCGCGGCCCAGCTCGGCACCGCGTTCCTCGCCACCCCCGAGTCCGCGGCCAACGTCGTGCACAAGCAGGCGCTCACCAACCCCCTTTTCACCCGCACCGAGTTGACCCGCGCGTTCTCCGGCCGCCCGGCCCGCGGCCTGGTCAACCGCTTCATGCGCGAGCACGGCCCCTACGCCCCCGCCGCGTACCCCGAGGTCCACCACCTGACCTCCCCGCTGCGCAAGCAGGCCGCCGCGGCCGGTGACGCGCAGGGCATGGCGCTGTGGGCCGGACAGGGCCACCGCATGGCACGCGAACTGCCCGCCGGGCAGCTGGTCGAGGTGCTGACCGCCGAACTCGCCACCGCCCGGACAGCGTTGTCCGCCGGAGGTGACCCGCGATGACGGCGCCGGTGTTCGTCCTCGATCCCCTGGTGATCCCCGACTTCAGCGGTGGCGAGGTCGTCCTCGACGGTCCCGAGGGGCGGCACGCGGTCTCCGTGAAGCGGCTGCGGCCCGGTGAGGACATCGTGCTCACCGACGGGCGCGGCCGGTATCTGGACGGCGTCGTCAAGACCGTGGAGGGCAAGGACCGCCTCGTCGTCCTGGGCTCGACCGTCTTCGAGGAGCCGCCGCAGCAGCCCCGCGTCACCGTCGTCCAGGCCCTCCCCAAGGGCGACCGCGGCGAACTGGCCGTGGAGACCATGACCGAGACCGGCGTCGACGCCATCGTCCCCTGGGCGGCCTCCCGTTGCATCACGCAGTGGAAGGGCGAGCGCGGACTCAAGGCCCTCGCGAAGTGGCGGGCCACCGCCCGCGAGGCCGGCAAGCAGTCCCGCCGGCTGCGCTTCCCGGAGGTCGCGGACGCGGCGACGACCAAGCAGGTTGCCGCACTTCTCGCCAAAGCCGACTTCGCCGCCGTGCTGCACGAGGACCGCGCCTACGGCAGTGAACCGCTGGCCACCGCCGAACTCCCCGCCGAGGGCGAGATCGTGCTGGTCGTGGGCCCCGAAGGGGGCGTCTCGCCCGAGGAGTTGACGCTCTTCGAGGAGGCCGGGGCCAAGGCGTTCCGGCTCGGGCGCAGCGTGCTGCGCACCTCGACCGCCGGGACGGCGGCCACCGCCCTGCTCCTGGGCCGCACCGGACGCTGGTCCTGAACCACCGGAACCACCGGAACCCACAGAACCACCGGAACCATCGGAACCACAGGGGAGACCGCCGTGGAACTCGCCCAAGTGAGGCTGCTCGTCACCGACTTCGCCGCCTGCTACCGCTTCTACGCCGAAGTCCTCGGCCTGAAGCCGCAGTCGGGGGCGGCCGAGGGGCCATACGAGAAGTTCAGTCCCGCCGTCGGCTCGGCCGGGATCGCGTTGCAGGACCGGGCGATGATGGCCCAAGTCCTCGGTGAACTGGGCGAGTCGGCGACCGGGCACCGCTCGCTGGTGGTGCTGCGGGTGGACGACCTGGACACCTACTGCGAGCAGATCACCGGCCGGGGCGCGACGCTCCTGCACGGCCCCGCGCCGATGACGGACCGGATGCGGGTCGCCCATCTCAAGGACCCCGAAGGCAATCTGGTGGAGCTTCAGGAGTGGCTGCTGCTGCGCGGCTGACCCATTCACGCGCCGGGTGACCGCCCCGGGCGCACGGGTGGCCGTATGCGCTCTTCCGTGTGCGCCCCGACGGTGGCAGGCTGCCGTGCATGGGGGCGTTGAGGCAGAACTGGCGTCGGCCGCGCGGACGGCGGGTGGCCGCCGTGGCGGGGCTCGCGGTGGTGTCCGTGGGCGGGGTCGTCGCGTGCCAGCCCGGTGACCTCAGTGCGGCGACCGTCGCGTACACCACCGACAAGACGGCGACCGCGGAGCTCAAGCGGGACCATGTCGGCGTGCGCTATCTGACCTGCACGGGCAACTACGGCAGCGGCAACAAGGCCTACACGCCCGGCAGAACACCCTCGCCGACCGAGACCACCGTCGTCTCCGTGGACTGCCAGGGGCAGACGAGCGACAACCGGGACATCACCGTCACCGGCAAGGTCACCCGGGCCGTCGACGGCGCCTGTGTGCGCGGCGACCTGGTCGCCAAGGTGGGCGGCAAGCAGGTGTTCCACGTCACCGGGCTCGGCGACTGCAACGCGGCGACCCCCTCGTCCGTGAGCAACCCCAACCCGAGCCTCACCTACGGCCCCGGACCGACCGTCACCGTCACGGTCACCAAGACCATCTGGTGCAAGGGCGACCCGAGTTGCTGGCCCGTGGAGGGCAAGTGACGGGCCGTCCGACCGAGGGCAAGTGATCCAAACCGCTGTCGGCGCGGGCCGCCGCTGCATACGCTGATCAGGTGACTCAGCCCTCAGCCTCCGCAGCCCAGGCCGGTCCTCAGGCCTATCTCCGCTTCCCGCACCTGCACGGCGAGCTGATCGCCTTCACCGCCGAGGACGACGTGTGGCTGGCCCCCCTCGACGGCGGCCGGGCCTGGCGGGTCAGCGCCGAGAACGTGCCGGTGACCCATCCGCGCATCTCGCCCGACGGCACCACCGTCGCCTGGACCTCCAGCCGGGACGGCGCCCCCGAGGTGCACATCGCCCCGGTCGACGGCGGACCCGCCAAACGCCTCACCCACTGGGGCAGTTCACGCACCCAGGTGCGCGGCTGGACGGCGGACGGCCAGGTCCTCGCCATCAGCACCCACGGTCAGGCGAACCTCCGCCGCAGCTGGGCCCGCGCCGTCCCGCTGGACGGCGGACCGGCAACCACCCTTCCCTACGGGCCTGTTGGCGATGTCGCGGTCGGCCCGGACGCGACCGTCCTGCTCTCCGCCCCCATGGGCCGCGAGGCCGCCTGGTGGAAGCGCTACCGGGGCGGTACCGCGGGCAAGCTGTGGATCGACCGCGCGGGCGACGGCGAATTCACCCGCCTGCACGAGGGGTTGGACGGCAACATCGAGTACCCCGTGTGGGCGGGGGAGAGGATCGCGTTCCTCTCCGACCACGAGGGCACCGGCGCCCTGTACTCCTCCCTCGCCGACGGCAGCGACCTGCGCCGCCACACCCCCATTGACGGCTTTTACGCCCGGCACGCGGCCGGCGACGGCACCCGGGTCGTCTACTCCTCCGCCGGTGAACTCTGGCTCCTGGACGACCTGGACGGCGCCGAACCCCGCCGCCTCGACATCCGGCTCGGCGGCCAGCGCACCGACCAGCAGCCCTTCCCGGTGTCCGCCACCCGCTGGCTCGCCTCCGCCTCGCCCGACCACACCGCGCGCGGCAGCGCCGTCGCCGTACGCGGCACCGTCCACTGGATCACCCACCGCTCCGGCCCCGCCCGCGCGCTCGCCGCCACCCCCGGCGTACGGGCCCGGCTGCCCCGCACCTTCCGCGTGGACGGCGAGGAGTGGGTGGTGTGGGTGACGGACGCCGAGGGCGACGACGCCCTGGAGTTCGCCCCCGCCGCCGGCCTCGCCCCGGGCGCCACCCCGCGCCGTATCGCCGCCGGACAGCTCGGCCGGGTCCTCGCGCTGACCGTCGCGCCGGACGGCGGCCGGGTCGCCGTCGCCTCGCACGACGGCCGGGTCCTCCTCGTCGAGCGCGAGACCGGCGAGGTCCGCGAGGTCGACCGCAGCGAGGACGGCGACGCCTCCGGCCTCTCCTTCTCGCCCGACTCCGCCTGGCTCGCCTGGTCGCACCCCGGCCCGCGCCCGCTGCGCCAGCTCAGGATCGCCAACACCACCGACCTCTCGGTCACCGAGGCCACCCCGCTCCGCTTCCAGGACTACGCCCCCGCCTTCACCCTCGACGGCAAGCACCTGGTGTTCCTCTCCACCCGCTCCTTCGACCCGGTCTACGACGAGCACGTCTTCGACCTGGCCTTCGTGGTCGGCGACCGCCCGCATCTGATCACCCTCGCCGCCACCACCCCGTCCCCGTTCGGACCGCAGCGGCACGGCCGCCCCTTCGAGACCCCCGACAAGGACGAGACCCCCGACAGCGAGGGCCGCCCCACCACCCGCGTCGACCTCGAAGGCCTCGCCGACCGCATCGTCCCGTTCCCCGTGGAGGCCGGCCGCTACTCCAACCTGCGTGCCGCCAAGGACGGCGTCCTGTGGCTGCGCCATCCCGTGCGGGGCGTCCTCGGCGCCAGCCGCGCCACCCCCGAAGACCCGGACCCCAAGACCGAGTTGGAGCGCTACGACCTCGCCCAGCAGCGCATCGAGCACCTCGCCGGGGACGCCGAGCACTTCGAGGTCAGCGGCGACGGCAAGCGCGTCCTGCTGCGCACCGACCACAAGATGCGGATCGTCCCCAGCGACCGCCGCGCCTCCTCCGAGGACGACGACAGCGACTCGAACGTCAACGTCGACCTCTCCCGCGTCCGCCAGACCGTCGACCCCGCCGCCGAATGGCGCCAGATGTTCGACGAGACCGGCCGCATCATGCGCGACAACTTCTGGCGCGCCGACATGAGCGGCGTCGACTGGGACGGCGTCCTGGACCGCTACCGCCCGATCCTCGACCGCGTGGCCACCCACGACGACCTCGTCGACCTGCTCTGGGAGGTGCACGGCGAACTCGGCACCTCGCACGCCTACGTCACCCCGCGCGGCGGCTACGCCCACGGCGACCGCCAGGGTCTGCTGGGCGCCGACATCTCCCGCCACGAGGACGGCAGTTGGCGCATCGACCGCGTCCTGCCCTCCGAGACCTCCGACCCGGCCGCCCGTGCCCCGCTCGCCGCACCCGGAGTGGCCGTCCGCGCGGGCGACGCGATCCTCGCGGTGGCCGGCCGGCCCGTGGACCCGACCACGGGCCCGGCCCCCCTCCTCGTCGGCACCGCGGGCAAGCCGGTCGAACTGACCGTCTCCCCGGCGGGCGGCGGAGACCCCCGCCACGCGGTGGTCGTGCCCCTCGCCGACGAGGAACCCCTCTACTACCACGCCTGGGTCGCCGACCGCCGCGCCTACGTCCACGAGAAGTCCGGCGGCCGGCTCGGCTACCTGCACGTCCCCGACATGCAGGCCCCCGGCTGGGCCCAGATCCACCGCGACCTGCGCGTGGAGGTGGCCCGCGAGGGCCTGGTGGTCGACGTCCGCTACAACCGCGGCGGCCACACCTCCCAACTGGTCGTGGAGAAACTGGCCCGCCGCATCGTCGGCTGGGACCTGCCGCGCGGCATGCGCCCCTACAGCTACCCGGAGGACGCCCCTCGCGGCCCGGTGGTGGCCGTGGCCAACGAGTTCTCCGGCTCGGACGGCGACATCGTCAACGCGGCGATCAAGGCGCTGGGCATCGGCCCGGTGGTCGGTACCCGTACGTGGGGCGGCGTGATCGGCATCGACAGCAGATACCGCCTGGTCGACGGCACGCTCGTCACCCAGCCCAAGTACGCGTTCTGGCTTGAGGGTTACGGCTGGGGAGTGGAGAACCACGGGGTGGACCCCGACGTGGAGGTGGTGCAGCGGCCACAGGACTACGCGGCCGGCAGGGACGTCCAGCTGGACGAGGCGATCCGCATCGCGCTGGAGAGCCTCGCGGACCGTCCGGCCAAGACACCCCCGGTCCTGCCGGAACAGGACTGACCCACCGCTCGATACGATGCCCCGGTCAGCGACCGCCAGGTGCGAGGAGGCCACGCCATGTCAGGGGAACCGCAGGACGACTGTCTGTTCTGCAAGATCGTCGAGGGGCACATCCCGGCGACGATCGTCCGCGAGACAGCCACCACCGTCGCCTTCCGGGACATCAACCCCCAGGCCCCCACCCACGTCCTGGTGATCCCCCGCGCCCACTACCCCGACGCCGCCTCCCTCGCCGCCGCCGAACCGTCCGTCGCCGCCGACGTGCTGCGCGAGGCCGGCGAGGTCGCGGTGGACGAGAAGCTCGACAGCTACCGCGTGATCTTCAACACCGGCTCCGGCGTGGGCCAGACGGTGTTCCACGCCCACGCCCATGTCATGGGCGGCCGTGGCATGCAGTGGCCCCCTGGATAACCCGCCATGTCCGTACGCGAACTGGTGGTCCTCGGGACCGCCAGCCAGGTCCCCACCCGCCACCGCAACCACAACGGCTACTTCCTCCGCTGGGACGGCGAGGGCATCCTCTTCGACCCCGGCGAGGGCACCCAGCGGCAGATGCTGCGCGCCGGGGTCGCCGCGCACGACCTCAACCGGATCTGCGTCACCCACTTCCACGGCGACCACTCCCTCGGCCTCGCGGGCGTCATCCAGCGCGTCAACCTGGACCGCGTCCCGCACCCGGTCACCGCGCACTACCCGAAGTCGGGCCAACGCTTCTTCGACCGGCTGCGCTACGCGACGGCGTACCGCGAGACGGTCGGCATCACGGAGTCCCCGGTCTCGGCGGACGGCGTGATCGCCACCGCCCCGGCCTACACCCTGGAGACCCGCAGGCTCTCCCACCCCGTCGAGTCCTACGGCTACCGCCTCACCGAACCCGACGGCCGCCGTATGCTCCCCGACCGGCTCGCCGCGCACGGCGTCAAGGGCCCGGACGTGGGCCGCATCCAGCGCGAGGGGGCCGTGGACGGTGTCTCGCTCGACGAGGTCAGCGAGGTGCGGCGCGGTCAGCGCTTCGCGTTCGTCATGGACACCCGGCTGTGCGAGGGGGTGCACGCCCTCGCACAGGGCTGCGACCTGCTGGTGATCGAGTCGACGTTCCTGGACGAGGACGCGCAACTGGCCGCGGACCACGGTCACTTGACCGCCGGGCAGGCGGCGGGGGTGGCGCGGGAGGCCGGTGTCCGCCACCTCGTCCTCACCCACTTCAGCCAGCGCTACGCCGAGCCGGAGGAGTTCGAGCGGCAGGCGCGGGCGGCCGGGTTCGAGGGGGAGCTGACCGTGGCGCACGATCTGCTGCGGGTACCGATTCCGAAACGGCGATAAAACACCCGTACGATACTTCGATGCCCATCCCCAAAGCCGAACTGCACCTCCACATCGAAGGCACCCTCGAACCCGAGCTGGCGTTCGCCCTCGCCGCACGCAACGGCGTCGCGCTGCCGTACGCGGACACCGAGGCGCTCCGCAAGGCGTACCTCTTCGAGGATCTCCAGTCCTTCCTGAACCTCTACTACGAGCTGATGGCCGTCCTGCGCACCGAGCGGGACTTCGAGGACCTCGCGAACGCCTATCTCGCCCGCGCCGCCGCGCAGGGCGTGCGGCACGCGGAGATCTTCTTCGACCCGCAGGCGCACCTCGCGCGGGGCGTGGACATGGGCACGGTGGTGGAGGGCCTGTGGCGGGCGCTCGGCGACAGCGAGGCCGACCACGGCGTCTCGACCCGGCTGATCATGTGCTTCCTGCGCGACGAGTCCGCCGACTCGGCCATGGCGACCCTGGACGCGGCCCGGCCGTACCTGCACCGGATCACCGGCGTCGGCCTCGACTCGGCCGAGGTCGGCCATCCGCCGGTGAAGTTCCGCGAGGTCTACGAGGCCGCCGCCGCGCTGGGGCTGCGCCGGGTCGCGCACGCCGGTGAGGAGGGCCCGCCGGCCTACATCACCGAGGCGCTGGACGTCCTCGGCGTCGAGCGCGTCGACCACGGGCTGCGCTGCATGGAGGACGCGGACCTGGTGGCGCGGCTGGTCCGGGACCGCATCCCGCTCACCCTCTGCCCGCTGTCGAACGTCCGCCTCCGCGCGGTCGACGTCCTGGCCGAGCACCCGCTGCCCGCCATGCTGGACGCGGGCCTGCTCTGCACGGTCAACTCCGACGACCCGGCCTACTTCGGCGGGTACGCGGGCGACAACTTCGACGCGGTGCGCTCGGCACTGGGCCTGGGCGAGGACCGGTTGCGCGAGCTCGCCCGCAACTCGTTCACCGCCTCCTTCCTGGAGGACGACGAGGAGCTGCGGGCCCGGTATCTGGCCGAGGTGGAGGCCTACGAGTTCTAGGCCGTGTCCGCGAACTAGGCGGCCGGCGTCGTGTCGCGGGTGCGCGGGGCGGGTGTCTCCAGCGGGATCGTCTCCACCGCGATCGTCTCCGCGGGGATGCCCTCCACCGGGATCCCGACGATCTGGGACACCTGCACCCCGCGCCTGCCGGTGTACAGCGCCACCCCGGTCATCGGTACGGCGATCACGACCAGCCCCGCCGCGAGGATCGCGCCCATCGCCGGGAACCCGGCCCCCGCCGACAGCACACTGCCCGTGAGCGGCCCCGCCGCCGTCCCCAGGGACGAGGCCGAGCCGACCAGGACCGCCCAGCGTCCGCGCGGGTCGAGGGAGGCGGCGAGACCGAGGACGTAGGACAGGACGATCGGGTAGAGGGTGTTCCAGGCGATCTCGCCGGTCGCGAAGGTCCTCAGGTCGTGCGCGGACGCGCTGAGCACGATGCAGCCCGCGATGAGCGCCGTCCCCGCGCCGATCGGCACCGCGCGCCCGAGCCGGGAGCCGAGCGCGCCCGCGCCGATGACACCGACGAGCCCGGTGCCGAGCGCGACGGCGAAGACCGCGCCGACGGTGACCTCGGAGAGGTGGGCCTGGTGGATGCCGATGCGTCCGCTGACGCCCCAGAGGGAGTTCTGCGCGAGGGACCAGCACAGCAGGGTGGCGGCGAGGACCAGTCCGGCGCGGCGGTGGGGGAGTCCGGCGGTCTCCACGCGCGCGTGCCCCGTCGCCGTACGGACCGGGAGGCGGCCGGTCAGCGGCCATACGGCCAGTGCCGTCAGCGCGATGGCGGCGAGCGGCTGGCCGTGACCCGCGCCGAGGTGCGGGACCGTGAGGTAGACGGCGCCCGCGAGCGCGGACACGCACAGCAGGCCGAGCGTGGACGCGCGGTGGGGGTCCCGCTCGGCGGCGATGCCGGACGCGGCGACCGTGGTGGCCGTACCCGATCCGAAGCCGCCGACGACCGCGCCCGCGACGACCGCGGGGACGGCGTGGGTGAGGGCGGCGGAGCCGTAGCCGAGGACCGCCAGCGCGAGGCCCACGCGGGCGAGGGTGCGCGGGCCGATCCGGTCGACGCGCGAGGCGAGCAGGAAGCCCGCCGCCGCCGAACTCAGCAGCAGCGCGCTCCCGACGGCACCGGCCTGTGTCGCCGACAGCGGAAGTCCGGTGTCGAGGCGGCCGACGGTGGTGGGCAGCAGGTAGGGGGCGAGGTACCCGGCCGTGAAAAGGGCGACGAGGGGCCAGGGCGTGGCGGTGCGGGCGAACACGGGCGTTCCCAGGGCATGCGAAAGAAGCGGCTCGAAAAGGGGGTTGGGCGACGACCGTCGACGGACAGGAACGCGCGGGCAATTTGTATCAAGCACGCGGTTCGCGAAAGAAGGGCGGGGGGTGTGATGTGGGGCACGTCGTGTTTGCGGGGTGGGAGGCCGGGTAAACGCGGGCCCACATCGCGGGGCCGTCCGGCGAACGTCCGGCGGCGGGCACGGCCTAACGCCAGTGGACCGCGCCGCCGGCCGCGGGTGCCGTCGCCTCGATCTTGGCCCTGACCTCGCGCATCACGGTCACGATCCGCCCCTCGTGCTCCGGCGTGAGGCGCACCACCGGGACCGAGCAACTGATCGCGTCCAGCGGCGGGTTGTCGTAGCGCAGCGCGAAGCCGAAGCCGACGATCCCGAGGACGCCCTCCTCTCGGTCGACGGAGTAGCCGCGGGCGCGGACCGTCGCGAGGTCGGCGGCCAGGGACTCCCGGGTGGTGTGCGTGTTGGGGGTCGCCGCCTCGTACGGTCCGGGCGGCAGCTCGGTGTCGGGGCGTTCGGCGAGGAGCGCCTTGCCGAGGGCGCCGACGTGCGCGGGCAGCCGCCGTCCCACCCGGCTGATGGTGCGCAGGTACTCGTGGGACTCCCGCGTCGCGAGATAGGCGACGTCCCGCCCGTCGAGGCGTCCGAGGTGGATCGTCTCGCCGAGCGCCTGGGACGCCTCGTCGAGATGGGGCCGTACGGTCCGCACGCGGGGGTCGGAGTCCAGATAGCTGGTGCCGGTGAGCAGGGCGTGGATGCCGATGCCGTAGAGCGAGCCGGTGCTGTCGGTGCGGACCCAGCCGTGTCCGATCAGGGTCTGGAGCAGGGCGTACATCGAGCTGCGCGGCACGCCGAGTTCGGCGGCGAGTTCCTGGAGGCGCGCGGGGCGGTCGCCGCGCGCGGCGAGCAGTTCGAGCAGCTCGACCGTGCGGGCGGCGGACTTCACCTCGCGGACGCCACCGGGCTCTGACATGGGGCGATGGTAGCGAGCACGGGCTCCCCATTGACGACTGTGGTTCGCGTATCTAACCTTTGTCTTCATACGTGGATGACGTCTACATAGGGAGATGGCCAGGAGATGGCCCAGGTGAACGGCGAAACGGAGACCGTGGTGCGCGGACTGCGGGACGGGATGGCGGGCGGAGTGCTCTCCTTCCCGCTCACCTCCTTCCACGACGACGGCTCCCTCGACCCCGACGGCTTCCGCGCGCATGTCGCCGCCCAGACCGCCACCGCCCCCGGCGCGATCTTCCCGGCCTGCGGCACCGGCGAGTTCTTCTCCCTCGACGAGGACGAGTACCGCCAGGTCGTCACCATCGCCGTCGAGGAGGCGGCCGGCCGCGTCCCCGTCGTCGCCGGCGTCGGCTACGGCTGGGCCCAGGCCGCCCGCTTCGCGCGCATCGCCGAGGAGGCCGGCGCCGACGCGCTCCTGGTCCTCCCGCACTACCTCGTCGCCGCCCCGCAGGACGGCCTGGTCGCCCAGCTCGAACAGCTCGCCGCCCGCACCCGGCTCCCGCTCATCGCCTACCAGCGCGGCCAAGTCGCCTTCACCGCGAGCTCGTTGCGGCGCATCGCGGGCATCCCCGGCGTCATCGGCCTCAAGGACGGCCACAGCGACCTCGACCGCCTCCAGCGCCTCACCCTCGCCGCCCCCGAGGGCTTCCTCTTCTTCAACGGCGCCGCCACCGCCGAGATCCAGGCCCGCGCCTACGCCACCGTCGGCGTCCCCGCCTACTCCTCCGCCGTCCACGCCTTCGCCCCCGAGATCGCGAACACCTTCTTCACCGCGCTGCGGGACGGCGACGACAAGACGGTCGAGCGACTGCTCCGCGAGTTCTACGTCCCCTTCGTCGAACTCCGCGACCGGGTACCGGGATACGCGGTCTCCCTCGTCAAGGCGGCGGCCCGGCTGCGCGGCCGTCCGGTGGGCCCCGTGCGCGCCCCGCTCACCGACCCCACGGCGGCCGACCTGGCCGACCTCACCGCCCTGCTCACCACCGGACTCGACCTCGTAGGAGCCGCGCTGTGAACCTCACCATCGCCGACGTCCGGCTCACCCCGATCCTGGTCGCCGACCCGCCCCTGCTCAACACCCAGGGCGTCCACCAGCCCTACACCCCCCGCCTGATCGTCGAGATCGAGACCGCGGACGGCATCACCGGCCTCGGCGAGACCTACGGCGACACCAAGTACCTGGAACTGGCCCGGCCGTACGCCCAAAAACTGATCGGCCGTCAAGTCACCGACCTGAACGGCCTGTTCACCGTCGCCGACGAGGTCGCCGTCGACAGTGCCCTGACCTCCTCGCAGGTCGACGTCGGCGGACTGCGCGGCGTGCAGACCGCCGACAAGCTGCGCCTGTCCGTCGTCTCCGCCTTCGAGGTCGCCTGCCTCGACGCCCTCGGCAAGGCCCTGGGCCTGCCCGTGCACGCGCTGCTCGGCGGCAAGGTGCGGGACGCGGTGGAGTACAGCGCCTACCTGTTCTACAAGTGGGCCGACCACCCCGAGGGCGTGCCGGGCGAGCGGGACGACTGGGGCGCGGCCGTCGACCCGGCCGGAGTCGTCGAGCAGGCACGGAAGTTCAAGGAGCGCTACGGCTTCACCTCCTTCAAGCTCAAGGGCGGAGTCTTCCCGCCCGACGAAGAGATCGCCGCCGTAAGGGCGTTGGCCGCCGCCTTCCCCGGCCACCCGCTGCGCCTTGACCCCAACGGCGCCTGGTCCGTGGAGACTTCGCTGAAGGTCGCGAAGGAACTGGGGGACGTCCTCGAATACCTGGAGGACCCGGCCCTGGGCACCGCCGCCATGGCCGAGGTGGCCGCCGGCACCGACGTACCGCTCGCCACCAACATGTGCGTGACGACCTTCGCCGAGATCGAGGAGGCGTTCACCCGCGGTGCCGTACAGGTGGTCCTCTCCGACCACCACTACTGGGGCGGACTGCGCAACACACAGCAACTCGCCGCCATCTGCCGCACGTTCGGCGTCGGCATCTCCATGCACTCCAACACCCACCTCGGCATCAGCCTCGCCGCGATGACCCACGTCGCCTCGACCGTGCCGAACCTCCACCACGCCTGCGACTCCCACTACCCCTGGCAGTCCGAGGACGTCCTCACCGAACGCCTCACCTTCACCGACGCCAAGGTCACCGTCTCCGACGCGCCCGGCCTCGGCGTCGAACTCGACCGCGCGAAGCTGGAGTCGCTGCACCGGCGATGGCTCGACGACGACGGTGCGCTGCGCGAACGCGACGACGCGGCGGCGATGCGGATCACCGACCCCCAGTGGGTCACGCCCGCGATGCCGCGGTGGTAGCAACCGGATGACCGGATCCGGACGCCCCTCGGCACGGGAGGCCGAGGGGCGTCCGCACACCCCGAACGGCCCGGACCTGCGGCGGTCCGGGACCGGCGCGAGGGGCGGGTCCGGAGCGGGAGGCGCGCTCACCCGTGCGCGGTGGTGCACACTGGCCTGATCCGCATCACGTCAGGGAGCGCACCGTGACCGCGTCCACCGCGTCCACCGGAAAGGGATCGCCGTCCGACCGGGAGAGGAGATCCTGCCCGGCCCAGGTCGACCCCCTCTCCGGACTGCGCGTGCCGGACGACCCGCCCTGGGACGTGTACCTCACCGGCACCGTCTTCCTCGACATCATCTTCACCGGCCTCGAATCCGCCCCCGTGCGCGGCACCGAGTCCTGGGCCCGCGGCATGGGCTCCAGCCCCGGCGGCGTCGCGAACATGGCCACCGCCCTCGCCCGCCTCGGCCTGCGCACCTCCCTCGCCGCGGCCTTCGGCGACGACCACTACGGCGAGTACTGCTGGGACGCGCTGGAACAGGGCGAGGGCATCGACCTCTCCACCTCCCGCTCGGTACCCGGCTGGCACTCCCCGGTCACCGTCTCGATGGCCTACGAGGGCGAGCGCACGATGGTCTCCCACGGCCACGAGCCGCCCCCGGAGACCGAGTTCAGCGCGGGCGGCGCCCCCGCCCGCCCGCCGCGCGCACGGGCCGCCGTCGCCTCCCTCACCCCCGGCAAGCAGGCCCCCTGGGTCGCCCAGGCCGCGAGCGAGGGCACCCGGATCTTCGCCGACGTCGGCTGGGACGAGACCGGCGCCTGGGACCTCGCCGGACTCGCCGACCTCGCGCACTGCGAGGCGTTCCTGCCGAACGCCGAGGAAGCCATGCGCTACACCGGCGCCGACTGCCCCCGCGCCGCCGCCCACGCCCTCACCGCACACGTACCGCTGGCCGTGGTCACCCTCGGCGCGGACGGCGCCTACGCCGTGGACCGCCGCACCGGGGAATCGGCCTCGGTCCCGGCCATCGCCGTCGAGGCCCTCGACCCCACCGGCGCCGGGGACGTCTTCGTGGCCGGCTTCGTCACCGGCACCCTGGCCGGCTGGCCGCTCGCCGACCGCCTCGCCTTCGCCGGCCTCACGGCCGCGCTCTCCGTCCAGGAGTTCGGCGGCTCCCTCTCCGCGCCGGGCTGGTCCGAGATCGGCGCCTGGTGGCGCAAGGTCCAGTCCGTCGAGGGCCAGGACCCGGCGGCCCTGAACCGCTACGCGTTCCTGGCGGGCCTGGTCCCCGAGCACCGACCCGACGACAGCCCCTGGCCCCTGCGCCGGGCGGTACCGACGATCGGCTTCGGCAGATCGACGTGACGCGACCGCGCGAGGCCTCGTCTCAGCGAGCCCCGGCCCGCTCCACCACCCCGGCGACCTCTTCCCGCACGGCCTCGAAGACCGCCTCGGGCAAGGTGCCCAGGGGCGTGAGCGCCAAGGCGGACAGGACCCGGCCGGCATCGGTGTCGTAGGGAACGACCTCGCTCAGCACGTCATACCCGTCACGGACGGCGACCCGCAGCATGAGCCGCTCCGCCCCCGTCACGGCGACCGCGACCACGAACGGCACCTCGCCCCGCAGCACGTCGGACAGCTTGCGGTAACCGCTGGCCACCGGCTCCCGCCAGCGCAGACTCAGCAGCAGCGGGCGCTTCGCCAGCAGCTCGGCGAGATCGGTCTCGACGGGGCCGTCCGGTTCCAGGACCACCGCGCGGGCGTCCAGCACCAGCGCCGGGGGCAGCAGACAGCGCAGCGTGCTGCCGACTATGTTCCCGCCGACCGTCGCGGTCCGGCGCACCGCACCGGTCCCCACCCCGGCCGCCGCCCGCCGCAGCACCTCCGGCACCCGCGCGTCGACCTCGTGCAGCAGCACGGCCGAACCCAGCGCACCGTCGCCGATCACCTTCGCCTCGGGCAGCTCCCGCAACGACACCGCCTGCTCCGGAAAGCCGTCCCGTTGCCAGCCGGCCCACACCAGCGTCGCCCCGCCGACAGGCACCGCCCCCTCGGCCAGACACTCCTGCGCTTCGGACACGGACGTGGGCAGACGCACGAACACAGCGGCCGACCTGCTTTCCCTGCATGGCTCACTTGACGGACGTAGCGCATTGTCCGTACATACGAGGGGGCGCGAACAGGGCTCACGGCGTCACCCCGTGCTCCCTCCCTGCGCCGGGTGCGCCACCCGGAACCCACGCGTCCACCCCGTGTTTCGTGGCCCTACGGTCACCGAAAAGCCCTACGGCGTTGTCAGTGGCCCGGCGTACCCTGGAAATCACCAGGCCGCCCTTGTGGCGGGCGAGTCGTTTCGAGGAGGACGAGCAAGGCCTACAGAGCCGGCCCATGACGCAGACACCCACAGCTCACACCCCCGCGCGGGGACAGGCGAGAGCAGAGATCACCGTCCCCGCCCAGCACGCCATGGTGACCCTCCTGGGATCCGGCGACGCTCTCCTGCGGGTGATCGAGAAGGCCTTCCCGGCGGCCGACATCCACGTCCGGGGCAATGAGATCAGTGCGGTCGGCGATGCCCGTGAAGTCGCCCTCATCCAGCGCCTGTTCGACGAGATGATGCTGGTGCTCCGCACCGGGCAGCCAATGACGGAGGACGCAGTGGAACGCTCGATCGCCATGCTCAGGGCGAGCGAGAACGGGGATGGCCCGGAGGAGACACCCGCCGAGGTGCTCACCCAGAACATCCTGTCCTCGCGAGGCCGCACCATCCGCCCCAAGACCCTCAACCAGAAGCGCTACGTCGACGCGATCGACAAGAACACGATCGTCTTCGGCATCGGCCCCGCCGGCACCGGCAAGACCTACCTCGCCATGGCCAAGGCGGTGCAGGCACTCCAGTCCAAGCAGGTCGACCGCATCATCCTGACCCGCCCGGCGGTGGAGGCGGGCGAGCGCCTCGGCTTCCTCCCCGGCACCCTGTACGAGAAGATCGACCCGTACCTGCGCCCCCTGTACGACGCCCTGCACGACATGCTCGACCCGGAGTCGATCCCGAAGCTGATGGCGGCGGGGACGATCGAGGTGGCGCCGCTGGCGTACATGAGGGGCCGTACGTTGAACTCCGCCTTCATCATCCTCGACGAGGCCCAGAACACGAGCCCCGAGCAGATGAAGATGTTCCTCACCCGGCTCGGGTTCGAGTCGAAGATCGTGATCACCGGTGACGTGACGCAGGTGGACCTGCCGAGCGGGACGAAGTCGGGGCTGCGGCAGGTGCAGGACATCCTGGAGGGGGTCGACGACGTGCACTTCTCCCGCCTGTCGTCGGCGGACGTCGTACGGCACAAGCTGGTCGGCCGTATCGTCGACGCGTACGAGAAGTACGACAACGAGCACGGTACGGAGAACGGCACCCACAAGGGTGCCCGTGACAAGCGGAAGTAGACCAGCACGACCATGTCGATCGACGTCAACAACGAGTCCGGAACCGAGGTCGACGAGCAGGCGATCCTCGACATCGCCCGCTACGCGCTCGCGCGGATGCGCATCCACCCGCTCTCCGAACTGTCGGTGATCGTCGTGGACGCCGACGCCATGGAGCAGCTGCACATCCAGTGGATGGACCTGCCCGGCCCGACCGATGTCATGTCCTTCCCGATGGACGAGCTGCGTCCGCCGAGCAAGGACGACGAGGAGCCCCCGCAGGGGCTCCTCGGTGACATCGTGCTGTGCCCGGAGGTCGCCGCGCGGCAGGGGGCCGAGGCGGAGACCCGGCACACCATGGACGAGGAGCTCCAACTCCTCACCGTCCATGGTGTGTTGCACCTCCTCGGGTACGACCACGAGGAGGCCGACGAGAAGGCCGAGATGTTCGGTCTCCAGGCCGCCATCGTGGACGGCTGGCGCGCGGAGAAGGGCCACGACGGCCCCTCTCCGGCGCCGACGGTCTCCTAGGGCAGCGGGTCACCACCTCTCATGAGTCCTCAGATCGTCGTCGGGGCCATCGCCCTCGTCGTTGTCGCCTGGCTCGCCGCCTGCGCGGAGGCGGGCCTCGCGCGCGTCTCCAGCTTCCGCGCCGAGGAGGCCGTACGGTCCGGCCGGCGCGGCAGCGCCAAGCTCGCGCAGGTCGCCGCCGACCCGACCCGCTATCTCAACGTGGCGCTGCTGGTGCGGGTGGTCTGCGAGATGGCCGCCGCCGCGCTGGTCACCTACGAGTGCCTGCACGTGATCCACGGGACGGCGCCCGCGCTGCTCGCCGCGATCGGCGTCATGGTCCTCGTGTCGTACGTGGCGGTGGGGGTGTCCCCGCGCACCATCGGGCGTCAGCATCCGCTGAACACGGCGACCGCGGCGGCGTACGTGCTGCTGCCGCTCGCGCGGATCATGGGCCCGATCCCGTATCTGCTGATCCTCATCGGCAACGCGCTGACGCCCGGAAAGGGTTTCCGGCGCGGTCCGTTCGCGTCCGAGGCCGAGTTGCGGGCGCTGGTGGACCTCGCGGAGAAGGAGTCGCTGATCGAGGACGAGGAGCGCCGGATGGTGCACTCGGTCTTCGAACTCGGCGACACCCTGGTCCGCGAGGTGATGGTGCCCAGGACCGATCTCGTGGTCATCGAGCGCTACAAGACGATCCGTCAGGCCCTCACCCTCGCGCTGCGCTCCGGTTTCTCGCGCATCCCGGTGACGGGGGAGAGCGAGGACGACATCGTCGGGATCGTGTATCTGAAGGACCTGGTCCGCAAGACGCACATCAGCCGGGACGCCGAGTCGGAGCTGGTGTCGACGGCCATGCGGCCCGCGAGTTTCGTGCCGGACACCAAGAACGCCGGTGATCTGCTGCGCGAGATGCAACAGGAGCGCAACCATGTCGCGGTCGTCATCGACGAGTACGGCGGCACGGCCGGCATCGTCACCATCGAGGACATCCTGGAGGAGATCGTCGGGGAGATCACCGACGAGTACGACCGGGAGCTGCCTCCGGTGGAGGAGCTGGGCGACGACCGCTACCGGGTGACCGCCCGCCTCGACATCGGTGACCTGGGGGAGCTGTACGGCTTCGAGGCCTACGACGACGAGGACGTGGAGACGGTCGGCGGGCTGCTCGCGAAGGCGCTGGGGCGGGTTCCGATCGCCGGTGCGTCCTCCGTCGTGGAACTGCCCGACGGGCGCGAACTGCGGCTCACGGCCGAGGCGTCGGCGGGCCGGCGGAACAAGATCGTGACGGTGCTGGTGGAGCCGGTCGAGCCGGCGGGGCCCGCCGATCCGCCGGCGGAGGAGGCGAAGCCGGAGTGAGCCCGGAGCAACTGCGCGCGTTCTGCCTGTCGTTCAACGCGGCGGTGGAGGACTTCCCCTTCAGCCCGGAGATGTCGGTCTTCAAGGTGCTGGGCAAGCTCTTCGCGCTGACCCGGCTGGACGGACGGCCCCTGACGGTCAACCTCAAGTGCGACCCGGAGGACGCGATCCGGCTCCGGGAGGAGTACGAGGGTCTGATCGTCCCCGGCTATCACATGAACAAGCGGCACTGGAACACGGTGACGGTGGACGGGGACCTCCCGGACCGGGTCCTCAAGGAGCTGATCGAGGACTCGTACGACCTGGTGGTGGCGGGGCTGCCGCGTGCGGAGCGGCTGCGGCTGGACCGGCCCTGACGGAGCGGGCGGGACCGGTCCTTCGTATGCTCTGGGCATGACCGAGAGCAGCGCGCTTGACCCCGAGGACCGCAAGATCGTCACCCTGGCCCGTTCGGCCCGGGCCCGCAACGGTGTGCCCGAGGGCGCGGCCGTGCGGGACGAGACCGGGCGGACGTATGTCGCCGGGACGGTCGCCCTGCCGTCGCTGGGGCTGAGCGCGCTGCGGACGGCGGTGGCGATGGCGGTGGCGTCCGGCGCGAAGTCGCTGGAGGCGGCGGCGGTCGTCACGGAGACGGAGTCGGTCCCGGCGGAGGACCTGGCGGCGGTACGGGATCTGGGCGGGGCGGGGACGCCGGTGCACGTGGCCGGGCCGGACGGCACGGTCCGGCTGACGGTCGCCGCGGGCTGAGCCGCCGGACGCCCCCTGTCCGGAAGTAGCCCGTCCGGATTTCGCCCTTGCTCTCTCCCCGTCTCCCGCGCATCAATGGAACCGTAAGTTCCGACGGACCGTCAGATTCTCCCTCGCGTGGCGCACCGCACCGCGTCTGCGAGGCGGGGCCGGCGTGGTGGTCCGTCCGTCCCCACATGGCATTCCCAGACACGGGAAGGGAACCGGTTCCATGAAAGGCAAGCTGAGAATCAAGCGAATCGGCACGGGTGCGGCACTGGTGACGGGGGTCCTCGCGGCCACCTCACTGGCGTTCGCGCCCAGCGCTCTCGCCGTCACTCCCCAGACGGCGACGATCAACGCGGACTGCGGCATCTTCGGCGGCGGCGCGGCCACCATCACGGCCACGCAGGACGGGACGGCGGCCACGGTCACCGTCAACTCGGCCATCACCGCCCCGCTGCCCCTGGCGCAGGACTCCATCGCCTCCACCTTCACCTTCGTGAACGCGAGCGGTGGCACGACCGTCTTCAGCGGGACGGTGAACCCGGCCATGGCGACCGGCGACGCCGTCACCGTCGGCCCGCTCAGCGGCACCGTCGCCTCCGGTGACAGCCTGGAGGCGTACGGCGGCTCGTTGCAGATGACCATCTTCGGCATCGCCGTGACGTGCACACCCACCGCGGCGCAGTCGCCGGGGCCGTTCGTGTTCGACTGAGAATTCCCCCCACGGGCTCAACCGGGCCGTCAGTTCCCGCCGTCGGGCGTGAACTGACGGCCCATCAGTTAATTCGCCCGTTTCCATTGACTTCTCACGCGATCCCCACATCAATGCCCCCTGTGGGCGCGGACGAGCCGCTGCGCCCACCGTCCTCAGGAGGGGGCACAGCCATGGCTACGACATCCCGAAGACGCCGTTGGGCGTCGTTGCTCGGGGTGACCGCGCTCGCGGTCGCCACGGGCGGTGCGCTGGCCTGTCCGGCCGGCGCGTCGACGAACGTGAGCTTCGCCACGCACTGCATCCCGCCGGCGATCGCGGGCATCCCGCCGATCGACGGCACCACGACCGCCGCGATCACGGTGGACAACACCGCGCCGAAGGTCGGCGACACCGTCAACGTGACCTACACGGTGGTCACGCCGGCCGCCAGCAACCCGACCGCGATCGCCCTGCCGGCCGACATCATGACGCCCACCGGGAACGTCGTCCTCGGCGGTGCCCAGACCGGCAACGTCACGGTCACCGGGCCCAAGAAGAACGACCCGGTGCCGGGCAACGGCGCCTTCCCGTCGTTCTCCATGACCGGCAGCTTCACGGTCACCACTCCGGGCGCGATCACCCTCTCGCCCGGCGACTACAACATCCACACCAGCTACATCCTGGAGCTGGACACCCCCTGCACGGTGACGAACCCGCCGGCGCCGGTCTCCGAGACCGTCACCGCGACCGCCACCGTTCCGGTCAACACCCGTACGATCAGCCTGGGTTCGGCCTCCGGCAACGCCGGTGACAGTGTCGCCGTCACCGGCAGCAACTTCACCCCGGGTGCCACCGTGACGCTGGCCGGGCGGTCCGGCAGCGCGCAGACCGCGGACACGGCGACCGTCACGGCCACCAGCGCCGGCACCATCAGCGGCTCGCTCACCGTCAACGACAAGACGACGACCGGGATCGTGGCGTACGAGGGCAGTGCGTGGAGTGCCGATCTGGGTGCCGGTCCGGCCGCCTATGTCGTCAACGACACCACGCCCGTTCCGCCGGGGAGTCAGAAGCTGACGACCACCGTCAAGGCGGGCAGCCTGTCGATGTCGCAGGCCGGGGACGCGGTGGCCCTCTCCGCCGTCGACTTCGGCAAGGGCGGTGCCTCCACGGGCGCCCTGAACACGGTGACGGTCCAGGACTTCCGCGGCGGACCCGCGGGCTGGTCCCTGACCGGCAAGGTCACCGACTTCACCGGTCCCGGCGCCAAGATCGATGCCGGGGCGCTGAGTTGGACTCCCGCCTGCGCCACCAAGGCGGGCAGCCCGAGCACCTGTGTCGCCGGTTCGGCGGGCGCGGTGGGCTCTTCGGGTGCGACGCTCGCGTCCACGCCCGACGGCACGGTCACCGGCGGCGAGTTCACCGTCGATGCCGGACTCTCCCTGAACGTACCGGCGTTCACGCCTCCGGGCTCGTACTCCGGCGTTCTGACGCTCACGCTCACCTGACCGTCCGAACTCCCTTCCGGTGGCCGGGCGCCCGCACCCGCCCGACCGCCGCACACCACGTCCGTGGGGGTCCGCACCCATGCGCAAGCTGTACGTCCTCCTCCTGAGCCTGTGCTTCGGCGTGCTCGCCGCGCCGTCGTCCCACGCCGCCGACAACGGCAGTTGGTCCGTGTACCCGGCCGCCTCGCAGATCGCCGCGCGGCCGTACTTCTATCTCTCCGCCGATCCCGGCCAGACCATCCAGGACAAGGTGGTCGTCGCCAACAAGACGGCGCAGCCCCTCACCTTCCGCCTCTACGCGGCCGACGCCTACAACACCGCGCGCGACGGCGGGTTCGCCGTGCGGACGGTGCAGGAGAAGATGCGCGGGGTGGGCGCGTGGGCCAAGCCCGCGAAGTCCCGGGTCACCGTCCCCGCCCACAAGTCGGTCACCGTGCCCTTCACCCTGCACGTGCCCGAAGGGGCCGAACCGGGCGACCACCCGGGCGCGTTGGTCGCCCTCGACGAACGCGTCGACAAGGGCGACGGCTCACTGGCCCTCGGCGTGCAGCGGGCCGTCGGCGCCCGTGTCTACCTCCGGGTGAGCGGCCCGACGCTGCCCGCGGTCGCCGTCGAGGACGTCCACATCGCCCATCACCAGCCGCTGATACCGGGGTTGGGGAACAGCGACGCGACGATCTCCTACACGCTGCACAACACCGGCAACGTCACCCTCGACCCGAAGGTGACCCTGAAGGCGCAGGGCCTGTTCGGCCGGACGCTGCTCTCGCGCGGACTCACCCGTATCCCGGCCGAGTTGCTCCCCGGGCAGAGCGTGAAGCTGACCGAACCGTGGCGGGACGCGCCCCAACTCGACTGGGGCGACATCACGTTGACCGCGAGCGCGCCGGGCACCAGACAGTCGGCGAGCGCGTCGTTCTTCGCGCTGCCCTGGCTGGCGGCGGCGCTGCTGCTCGCCGTCGGGTTCGCCGGGGGAGTGCTCGCGGTCAGAGCGCGTCGGGGCCGCGCTCGCCCGTCCGTACCCGCACGACCGTCTCGACCGGAATCGACCACACCTTCCCGTCCCCGATCTTCCCCGTCTGCGCGGCCTTGACGACCGCTTCGATCACGGCGTCCGAGTCCGCGTCGTCGACGACGACCTCGATCCGCACCTTCGGGACGAGGTCGACGCGGTACTCGGCGCCCCGGTACACCTCGGTGTGGCCGCGCTGCCGGCCGTAGCCGCTGGCCTCGGTGACGGTCAGGCCGTGCACGCCGAGCTCCTGGAGCGCCGTCTTGACCTCGTCGAGGCGGTACGGCTTGACGATCGCGGTGATGAGCTTCATGCCTGGGACTTGGCCTTCTGGAGGGAGGAGACGGATGGACCGACCGGGGCTCCGTGCCCCAGGACGCCGTGATCGTATGCGGTCTCGGCGTGCACCGTAAGGTCCAGCCCCGTCCGCTCCTCCTCTTCGCTCGCCCGCAGCCCCATCGCCTTGTCGAGCAGCTTCCCGATCCCGTACGTCACCACGAACGCGTACGCCCCTACGGCGACCACCGCCACCAGCTGCTTGCCGAGCTGGGCGAGCCCGCCGCCGTAGAGGAGACCCTCCGGGCCGCCCGTCATGGCGGTGACCGCGAAGACGCCGATCAGGAGGGTGCCGATGACTCCGCCGACCAGGTGGACGCCGACCACGTCGAGCGAGTCGTCGTAGTTCAGCCTGAACTTCCAGCCGACCGCGTACGAGCAGACGGCACCGGCGGCCAGGCCGACGACCAGCGCGCCGAGCAGCGAGACCGAGCCGCAGGACGGGGTGATCGCGACCAGGCCGGCCACCGCGCCGGAGGCCGCGCCCAGGGTGGTGGGGTGCCCGTCGCGCTTCTGCTCGACGAAGAGCCAGCCCAGCAGGCCGGTGCAGCCCGCGGCGAGGGTGTTGAGGAAGGCCGCGGCGGCCAGGCCGTTCGCGCCGAGCGCGGAGCCCGCGTTGAAGCCGAACCAGCCGAACCAGAGCAGGCCCGCGCCCAGCATCACCATGGGCAGGTTGTGCGGGCGCATGGCGTCCTTCTTGAAGCCGAGGCGGGGACCGACGACCAGGCACAGCGCCAGACCCGAGGCGCCCGAGGTGATCTCGACGGGGAGGCCGCCCGCGAAGTCGAGGGCGCCGAGGTGCGCCGCGATCCAGCCGCCCGGGCCCCACACCCAGTGCGCGACGGGAACGTATACGAGGAGCGCCCAGACCGGTACGAACACCAGCCATGCCCCGAACCGCACCCGGTCCGCGACCGCGCCGCTGATCAGCGCGGCCGTGATGATCGCGAAGGTGAGCTGGAAGGTGGCGAAGAGGAGGGTGGGCACGGTCCCGTGCACGGAGTCCGGGCCGAGGCCCGCCATGCCGGCGTGCCTGAGGCCGCCCAGGAGCCCGCCGCCGATGTCGTCGCCGAAGGCGAGCGAGTACCCGGCCGCCAGCCACACCACCGTGACCAGGGCGATCGACACGAAACTCATCATCAGCATGTTGAGGACGCTCTTCGTGCGGACCATGCCGCCGTAGAAGAGGGCCAGGCCCGGGGTCATCAGCAGGACGAGAGCGGTGGCGGCGAGCAGCCAGGCGGTGTCGCCGGTGTCGATGCGCCCGGCGGCGAGTGCGGCGGCGGGGGTCACGGTCGTCACGGTCGTCTCCAACGGTGGGGGGCTCGTCAGAGGGTCACCGGCCCGGGTTTCCGGTTGTGCACGTCCGTGTTTCCGGGACGTTTCATTGCGTCGGGGTTACCGAAAGCTCACCGTGTGAGGCCCCCGTGGACTGTTGTGCGGCGGGGGCCTGAGGATCAGGGACAATGGGCGCCATGAGCGTTCGTACCCCGTCATCCAAGCCGCCTGTGCCGTCGGAGGCTGCCCACCGCGCCGGCTTCGCCTGCTTCGTGGGCCGCCCCAACGCGGGCAAGTCCACCCTGACGAATGCTCTGGTCGGCCAGAAGGTGGCGATCACCGCCAACCAGCCGCAGACCACGCGGCACACGGTCCGGGGCATCGTGCACCGGCCGGACGCGCAGCTGATCCTGGTCGACACCCCCGGCCTGCACAAGCCGCGCACACTGCTCGGCCAGCGGCTCAACGACATCGTCCGCACCACGTGGGCCGAGGTCGACGTCATCGGCTTCTGCCTGCCGGCGAACGAGAAGCTCGGCCCCGGCGACCGCTTCATCGCGAAGGAACTGGCGTCCATCAAGAAGACGCCGAAGATCGCGATCGTCACGAAGACCGACCTGGTCGACTCCAAGGCCCTCGCCGAGCAGCTCATCGCCATCGACCAGCTCGGCAGGGAGCTGGGCTTCGAGTGGGCGGAGATCGTGCCGGTCTCCGCGGTCGCCGACCAGCAGGTCGACCTGCTGGCCGACCTCCTCATCCCGCTGCTCCCCGAGGGCCCCGCCCTCTACCCCGAGGGCGACCTCACGGACGAGCCCGAGCAGGTCATGATCGCGGAACTGATCCGCGAGGCCGCGCTGGAGGGCGTCCGCGACGAGCTGCCCCACTCCATCGCCGTCGTCGTCGAGGAGATGCTCCCGCGCGAGGACCGCCCCGCCGACAAGCCCCTCCTCGACATCCACGCCTTCGTCTACATCGAGCGCCCCAGCCAGAAGGGCATCATCATCGGCCCCAAGGGCGCCCGCCTGAAGCAGGTCGGCATCAAGTCCCGCAAGCAGATCGAGGCGCTCCTCGGCACACCGGTCTTCCTGGACCTGCACGTGAAGGTGGCGAAGGACTGGCAGCGGGACCCTCGACAGCTGCGGAAGCTGGGGTTCTGAGAGCCGGGGTCCTAGGAGACTTCTCGGGGGCTCATGTCCTGCAACCCCACCACCCGCAGCAGCTGCAAGCGCTCGTAGGACTCCGTGCCCGGGCGGGCCGTGTGGATGATCAGGAGGTGGTGGGCGTCCTGGTTCAGGAGGACCTCGCAGTCCAGCTCCAGGAGACCCACCAGCGGGTGGCGGAAACGCTTCGTCGACTGCCGGCGTACGGCGACCTCGTGGTCCTCCCACAGGCGCGCGAACTCCTCGCTGCCCGCCCGTAGTTCGGCCACCAGCGCGGCCGGTTCCGGGTCGTCGGGGCGGGCCGCCGCCACCGCGCGCAGGTTCGCCACATGGGAGCGCGCGTGCTCGGGCACGTCCTCCGGCGGGAACAGCTCCCGCGAGGCCGGGTCCAGGAAGAAGCGGCGGAGCAGATTGCGCTCCCGGGGCGGGCGGGCGAACGCGTCGCCCGACAGCGCCCGCGCCATCGCGTTCTGCGCGATCACCTCACCGCAGTCGCTGGACACGTGCGCCGGGGTGTCGTGCAGCCGGTCCAGGACGAGCAGGAGGCCCGGCCGCAGATGCCCGGAGGTGCTTCCCCGGCGCGGTGGCTCCTCGCCCGTCAGGTGGAAGAGGTGGTCGCGTTCGTCGTCGGTGAGCCGCAGCGCCCGGGCGAGCGCCGTGAGCATCTGGCGGGACGGGCGCGGGCCCCGCGACTGCTCCAGCCGCGTGTAGTAGTCCACGGACATCCCGGCGAGCTGCGCCACCTCCTCGCGCCGCAGGCCGGGCGTACGGCGGCGGGCGCCGGCCGTGAGGCCCACGTCGGAGGGGTCCAGGCGGGCACGGCCCCGGCGGAGGAAGTCGGCGAGTTCGGCTCGGTTCACGCTTCCAGCGTGCGCCGGTCCGCCGCGCTTATCCAGGGACTGCCGATCCCCTGATCGGAAGGTCTCTCCCGGTCGCGCCGCAGCCGTCCGAGGCTGGTGGCACCAGACGAAGAGGAGAAGATCATGCTGACACTGGTGACCGGCGCGACGGGACAGGTCGGGCGGCGCTTCGTACCGAGGCTGCTGGCGCGGACGCGGGCGGGGGAGCAGGTACGGGTCCTGGTCCGCGACGAGGCCCGCGGCGAGCCCTTCGCCGCACTGGGCGCCGAGGTCGTCCTCGGCGACCTGCGGGACGAGACCGCCCTCGGCAAGGCGGTGTCCGGCGCCGACGCGGTCGTGAACGTCGCCGCGTCCTTCCGCGGCGTACCCGACGAGGAGGCCTGGGCCGTCAACCACGACGCCGCGGTCGCCCTGGGCCGGGCGGCGGCGGCCTCCGGCGTACGGCGCTTCGTCCAGGTCAGCACCGGGATGGTGTACGGCGTGGGCCGCGGGCGCCCGCTGACCGAGGAGGACGAGAGCCGGCCCGGCGGCAAGATCTGGGGCGCCTACAACGAGTCGAAGGTGGCCGCCGAACGCGAACTCCTCGCGCTCGACACCATGGACGTCCGGGTGGCCCGGCTCCCCTTCGTCTACGGCGAGGGCGACCCGCACCTCGCCAACGCCATGCACTGGGCGGCGACTTGGGCCTCGAACCAGCGCCTGCACATGGGCCACCACGCGGATGTCGCGCAGGGCCTGCTGCGGCTCCTGCACGCCCCGGGCGTCGCGGGCCGCGTCTACAACATCGCCGACGACGCCCCGGTCACCGCGGTCGAGCTGCATTACCTCAACGGGGTCGAACTCCCCGCCGACATGGACACCCGCACCGACCCCGACCCCTGGTTCGGCGTCATGTCCACGGAGCGGATCCGCCGCGAGCTGGGCTACCGGCCGCTGTACCCGACGGTGTGGACGGCCAGGGAGGCGGGCGCGCTCTGAGGGCGGCTCACAGGGCGACGACCCTGACCCGCTTCCCTTCGCACAGCTTCGTCAGGTCGTCGGCGTCGGAGGTGAGGATGGCGACGGGACCGGGCTGGTTGAGCGCGGTGACCGCGACGGTGGCGTCGACGGCGTGTTCGTGGCCGTGCAGTCCGGTGTCCTTCAGGAGTTTCGCGGCGGCCTTGGCGAGTTGGGCGGTGACGGGTTCGACTTTGATACGGGACAGCGCCCAGTCCAGCCGGGCCATGTTCGTGCGGGCGTGAGTCACCTCGATGATGCTGTTGGCGGACACGACGAGGTTGGCCTCGGAGCGCAGCAGTGCCTTGAACAAGGCGGCGGTCTTCCGGTCCTGGGCGATCCAGGCGGAGAGCCCTTCGCAGTCGAGGACAAGGGTGGTGATCTGTGTCACGCGGCTTCCTGGTTCGAGGTGGCGGTGCCATGGAGACGGGCGAAGGCCTCGGCCATCTCCTCCTCGGTGAACGCGCCGTGCTCTTCTTCGTAACGCCGTAGATCCTCGGCGAGCAGTTCGCGCCGAATCCTGGAAGCGAACGCCTCCGCCACATAACCGGACACGTTGTCGGTGAGCTCGCGCGCTGCCTCCACGAGCTCCTCGGGCACGGTGATGGTGATTTTCTTGCTGGCCATGCGGCGACCATACCGCAATATGGCACACGGCGACCCGTGCCTCAGTCCACCCCCCGGATCCGCCGCACCAGCAGCGCCCCCGCCATTCCGATCACCGCCGACACCAGGTACAGCACCCGGTACCCGCCCAGATACGTCACGATCGGTGCGGCGAGGGCGGGGGCCGCGACCTGGGGCAGGGCGTTGGCGACGTTGATGACGCCCAGGTCCTTGCCGCGGTCCAGGGCCTTGGGGAGGACGTCCGTCATCAGGGCGAAGTCGACCGAGGTGAAGACGCCGAAGCCGATGCCGAGGAGGGCCGCCGAGACGATCGCGCCCGGCCAGGTCTGCCAGCCCGCCAGGACCGCCGTCGCGACCGCCATCAGCACTCCCGACCAGATCACGAACGGCTTGCGGCGGCCGACGCGGTCGGACCAGACCCCGCCGACCACGACCGTAGCCAGGAGCGTCAGGCCGTTGACCGCCGTGAGGACCAGGACGCCTTGGTCGGGGTCGTGGTAGTGGAGGCGGTCGCGCAGGTAGTACAGGAGGTACAGCAGCACCAGCGCGTTGCTCAGGTTGATCAGGAAGCGGGTCAGCCAGGCCCAGCCGAGGTCGGGGTGGCGGCGCGGACTCAGCCAGAAGCCGCGCAGGAACCCCTGCCAGGACCACGGCGGCCGGTCCGCCGGGCTGAGCCGCAGGTCCTTGTACCGCAGCACGTACGGCAGCACACCCACCGCCGTGAACACCGCGCACGCCACATAGCCCGCCCCGATGCCCCCGGCCGCCGTCGCCAGGCCCGTGCCGCCGACCACGCCCACAATCTGCGCGGCACCCAACCAGCCGCCCACAGAGCCCCGTTGAAGGCGCGGGACGCGGTCGGGGACGGCCGCCGTGACCGCCGCGAAGGCCGCGTTCAGGGTGAGCTGGACCAGGCACCAGCCGGCCGCCATCGTCCACACCCCGCCCGCGCCCGCGAGCAGCAGCAACGACAGCGCCCCGCCCGCCGTGCCGGCCACGATCCACGGCGTACGGCGGCCCCAGCGTGACGTCGTGCGGTCCGACAGCGCGCCGAAGAGCGGATTGGCGACCAGCGACACCAGCGCGCCCGCGCCGGTCACCCACGCCAGCATCGTCTCCTTGGACATGCCGGTGCCCGGCGCGAAGTCCTTGGCCTGGGAGGCCAGCAGGATCTGCAACGGGCCGTACCAGCCCACCCAGATCGCCCCGTTGGCGAGCGAGAGCGCGGAGGTCCAGCCCCGGCCGACGCGTTCGACGGGCTCGGCGAGGGCGCCGGGCGCGGAGACCGCGTCCGCCGCGTCGGCGGTGGTCATCCCTGTCCTCGCTCTCTCTGGGCCCGCAGCAGGCCCTGGAACCAGCCGTACGACGCCTTCGGGGTGCGCGCCAGTGTCTCGTAGTCGACGTGGACGAGGCCGAAGCGCCGCTCGTAGCCCTCGGCCCACTCGAAGTTGTCGAGGAGCGACCACACGAAGTAGCCTCGGACGTCCACGCCCGCCGCCAACGCCCGGTGCAGCGCCCGGACATGACCGTCGAGGTAGCTGATCCGGTCCTGGTCGTCGAGGCCGTCGTAGGAGCAGCCGTTCTCGGTGATGACGACGGGCGGGAGGCGGTCGCCGTAGCGGCCGTGGAAGGTGGTGAGGAGTTCGGTGAGGCCCTCGGGGACCACCGGCCAGCCGAAGTCCGTGACCGGGACGCCCTCGATGTCCCGGACGGAGAAGGGGAGTTCGGCGGGGAGGGTGAGTCCGCCGAACTCGATCTCCGCGCCCTGGGGCGCCCCGACCCGGCTCGGCGCGTAGTAGTTGATGCCGTACCAGTCGATCGGCTCGGCGATCACCTTCAGGTCGGACTCGACGTCGCCCGGCATCAACTCGCCCAGCCCGGAGGGGTATTCGCCGAGGAGCAGGGGGTCGGCGAACAGGCGGTTGAGGAGCAGGTCGTAGAAGTCGGCCGCCTCGATGTCCTCCGGTTCCTGGGAGGCGGGCCAGGTCGGGCCGTGCGAGTTGGCGATGCCGATGTCGGCGGCACCGGCCGCGCGCAGCGCCCGTACCGCTAGGCCGTGGGCCAGGAGTTGGTGGTGGGCGACCGGCAGGGCGTCGAAGAGCAGGGTCTTCCCCGGGGCGTGGGCGCCCAGCGCGTGCCCCAACAGGGTGTGTTCCGCGGGCTCGTTGAGGGTGATCCACTTCGTCACCCGGTCGCCCAGCCGCTCCGCGACCACCGACACGTACTCGGCGAACCGCGCGGCCGTGTCCCGCTCCAGCCAGTCCAGCCCGGCCGGGAGGTCCCAGTGGAACAGGGTCGGCACGGGACGTATGCCCGCCGCGCTCAGGTCGTCGACGAGACGGTCGTAGAAGTCCAGGCCGCCGGGGGAGTTCACCCGCGGCCAGGAGATCGAGAAGCGGTACGCGTCCACGCCCAGACCGGCCAGGAGGTCCACGTCCTCGCGATGGCGGTGGAAGTGGTCGCAGGCCACCGCCGCCGTCGAACCGTCCTTGATCCGGCCCGGCTCGGCCTCGAACACGTCCCAGACGGAGCGCTCGCGCTGGTCCGCCGCGCCCTCGATCTGGTGCGCCGAGGTCGACACGCCCCACAGGAAGTCGGCCGGGAACCGGGGGATCGGATTGCCTGCATCAGTCGCCATGCGCCGGATCATCCGTACCGGTGGTAACGGGTGTCAACGGGCGGGCGTGAACAAGCAGTTACGCACCCTCCTTCAACACCCTCTGGATCAAGGTCCGTTGTTCCTCCGTGAGCCGGGGGTCGGCCGTGTGCACGGTCTTCCCGTCCACCGTGATCTCGTAGTGGAAGCCGTCCGGGACACCGGACCTCGGCGTGCTCCGGCCGTCGGCGACCGCCCGTTCGGCCAGCGCGTGCCACTCCTGGGCGTCGGGCCGCGCCGAGGTGTCGACCTCGCCGCGGCGCTCGATGCCACCGAAACCGCCCGTGCGCCGTACCTGAATACGCATGGGTCCTGTCTAGTACGGATACGGGCCCGGCGCGACCGCCGTGGTCACGAGATCGGCACCCCGACCTGTTCCCACGCCTTCTGCACGGCCTGCAACTCCTCGCCGCCGTCCCCGAACCGGGTCCTCGCGGCGGCCACGGTGAGCGTGGCGAAGTCGGTGAACAGCGCGTCCTTCTTGAGCTGGCCGCCGGTCAGCACGTCGTACCAGATCTGCCCGGCCTTCTCCCAGGCATGGCCGCCGATCGCGTCGGCGACCAGGTAGAAGGCGTGGTTGGGGATGCCGGAGTTGAGGTGCACACCGCCGTTGTCGCGGCCGGTCTTGACGTAGCCGTCCATCGTCGCGGGCTGCGGGTCCTTGCCGAGCGCGGTGTCGTCGTAGGCCGTGCCCGGGGCCTTCATGGAGCGCAGGGCGACGCCCGTGACGCGCGGGGCGAGCAGGCCCGCGCCGATCAGCCAGTCGGCCTCGGCGGCGGTCTGGCCGAGCGAGTACTGCTTGATGAGCGAGCCGAAGACGTCGGAGATCGACTCGTTGAGGGCGCCGGACTGGCCGAAGTAGGTCAGGTTCGCGGTGTACTGCGTGACGCCGTGGGTCAGCTCGTGGCCGATGACGTCGACCGGGATGGTGAAGTCGAGGAACAGTTCCCCGTCGCCGTCGCCGAACACCATCTGCTCGCCGTTCCAGAACGCGTTGTCGTACTTCACGTCGTAGTGGACGGACGCGTTGAGCGGCAGGCCCTCGCCGTCGATGGAGTGCCGGTTGAAGGCGTTGAGGTAGAGCTCGAAGGTGGCGCCGAGCCCCGCGTAGGCGCGGTTGACGGTCGCGTCCTTGCCGGGCTCGGAGCCCTCGGCGCGGACCTTCTTCCCGGGCAGGTCCTGCTTGTGCTTGGCGTCGTAGATCGTGCGCTGCGGCTGGTCGCTCGCGGTGGGCGCGGCGAGCGTCGGGGCGCCGAGCACCGTGGTGAGCCGGCGGTGGGTGCGCTCGTAGGCGTCGCGCTGGAGGGTCTCGCGGGCGGGACCGGCGAGCGCGGGGTCCTCGTGCTGGGCGAGCTTGTCGAGGACATGCGGCGGGACGATCGTGCAGAAGACGGGCTCGAAGCCCCCGTGTGTCGTCATGCCCGGCACCTTGGCACCGAGTTATGCCGCTGTCACTACCGGCAACCATGATTGGTGAAATACGGGGACAATCATCACAGTGCCGTAGCGGAGAGTGGTATACGGCGGCGAATGTCCCGCATAGTGATACGGCCCCCCGCACGGCGCACGACTCGGCTACTCTGCTGAGCATCATGCGTTTCGGGCTGCTTCTCCTTAGCTGCCGCGGCGAGGGCCTGTAGTCCAGGTCGACTCCCTCCCCGCGGAGCTTCGCGTTGCGTCGTCGGCCGTCCTTCAGGACACCACGAGGAGCCCACGCATCATGGCCCAGAGCGCCAATCGCCAGCAGCCCAGTTCCATGCCGATCCACAAGTACGGCCAGTACGAGCAGGTCGACATCCCCGACCGCACCTGGCCCCAGCAGCGGATCACCGTCGCCCCCCGCTGGCTCTCCACGGACCTGCGGGACGGCAACCAGGCCCTGATCGACCCCATGTCGCCGGTGCGCAAGCGCGCGATGTTCGACCTGCTGGTCAAGATGGGCTACAAGGAGATCGAGGTCGGCTTCCCCGCCTCCGGCCAGACCGACTTCGACTTCGTGCGCTCGATCATCGAGGAAGAGGGCGCGATCCCGGACGACGTCACGATCTCCGTACTGACCCAGGCCCGCGAGGACCTGATCGAGCGGACCGTGGAGTCCCTGAAGGGCGCCAGGCGGGCCACCCTGCACCTCTACAACGCGACCGCGCCCGTCTTCCGCCGCGTGGTCTTCCGCGGCTCCAAGGACGACATCAAGCAGATCGCCGTCGACGGCACCCGCCTGGTGATGAAGTACGCCGACGTGCTGCTGGGCCCCGAGACCGAGTTCGGCTACCAGTACAGCCCGGAGATCTTCACGGACACCGAGCTGGACTTCGCGCTGGAGGTCTGCGAGGCGGTCATGGACGTCTGGCAGCCCGGTCCGGGCCGCGAGATCATCCTCAACCTGCCCGCCACGGTGGAGCGTTCGACCCCGTCCACGCACGCGGACCGCTTCGAGTGGATGCACCGCAACCTGTCCCGCCGCGAGCACGTCGTCCTGTCCATCCACCCGCACAACGACCGCGGCACCGCCGTCGCCGCCGCCGAGCTGGCGCTGATGGCCGGCGCCGACCGCGTCGAGGGCTGCCTGTTCGGGCAGGGCGAGCGCACCGGCAACGTCGACCTGGTCACCCTGGGCATGAACCTGTTCTCCCAGGGCGTCGACCCGCAGATCGACTTCTCCGACATCGACGAGATCCGTCGTACGTGGGAGTACTGCAACCAGATGGAGGTCCACCCGCGCCACCCGTACGTGGGCGACCTGGTCTACACGTCCTTCTCCGGCTCCCACCAGGACGCCATCAAGAAGGGCTTCGACGCCATGGAGGCCGACGCCAAGGCCAAGGGCGTCACCGTCGACGACATCGAGTGGGCGGTCCCGTACCTGCCGATCGACCCGAAGGACGTCGGCCGCTCCTACGAGGCCGTCATCCGCGTCAACTCCCAGTCCGGCAAGGGCGGGATCGCGTACGTCCTGAAGAACGACCACAAGCTGGACCTGCCCCGCCGGATGCAGATCGAGTTCTCCAAGCTGATCCAGGCCAAGACGGACGCCGAGGGCGGCGAGGTCACCCCGAAGGAGATCTGGGCGACCTTCGAGGACGAGTACCTGCCGAACCCGGACAACCCCTGGGGCCGTATCCAGGTGAAGACCGGCCAGTCGACCACCGACACCGACGGCGTGGACACGCTCAAGGTGGAGGCCACCGTCGACGGCGCCGACACCGTGCTGACCGGCTCCGGCAACGGCCCGATCTCTGCCTTCTTCGACGCCCTCCAGTCCGTCGGCATCGACGTACGCCTGCTGGACTACCAGGAGCACACGATGAGCGAGGGCGCCTCCGCGCAGGCCGCCTCGTACATCGAGTGCGCGATCGGCGACAAGGTTCTGTGGGGAATCGGGATCGACGCGAATACGACACGTGCCTCGCTGAAGGCGGTCGTCTCCGCCGTCAACCGCGCTACCCGCTGAACCATCCTGACCGGCGGTTTACCCGACGCCCAAGGGCCCCGCACGCCACTCTCCGGCGGGCGGGGCCCCGTCGTTTCCCGGCCATTCGATGTGCAGGTCACGGGAAGGTCTCGTCCTGGGTACTGACTCCGGCTGGGCAATGTGGCTAACATCACGCCAGCGCGGCGATGTTGCCGCGGCGTTACGGAGGTGCGACGTGCTGCCTGAACGGGGACGAAACGGCCGAGTTGTCCACGAGGGCCGTCCAGCGCGCGTCCTGGGCATCCGTACCGCGTGGACCAGCGTCGGCGACGGCGAGTTCTTCTGCCCCGGCTGCGGCGGCGACCGCAACTACCAGCGGCTCACCGGGCGCCGCCGCTTCACCCTGCTCGGCCTGCCGGTGCTGCCGCGCGGCGACACCGGCCCGGTCGTCGAGTGCGCCGCCTGCCAGGGCCACTACGGCACCGACGTCCTCGACCACCCCACCACGAGCCGCTTCTCCGCGATGCTCCGCGACGCCGTCCACACGGTCGCCCTCGCCGTCCTCGCGGCAGGCGGCACCTGCGCCCGTACGTCCCTGGAGGCCGCCGCGGGCACCGTCCGCGCCGCCGGCTTCCAGGACTGCACCGAGGACCAGCTCGGCGCCCTCGTCGAGGCCCTGGCCGCCGACACCGGCCGGCTCTTCGGCGAACCCAGCGGCGCCGGCCTCGCCATAGAACTCCACGAGGCCCTCGACCCCCTCGCCCCCCACCTCGCCCCCGCCGGCCGCGAGGCGATCCTCCTCCAGGGCGCCCGCATCGCCCTCGCGGACGGCCCCTACACCCCGGCCGAACGCGACGCCCTCGCCACCGTGGGCGCGGCCCTCACCATCTGCTCGGACGACGTGACCCGGCTGCTGGCGGCGGCCCGGACACCGTCGTAGCCCGTGCGGCGGTGATGCCCGGGCCGGGGACGGCGAGTCGGGGAACCATGTGACGTACCGGTCCTCGACAGCCCGTACGGGAGAGCGATGCCCACCCTGAGCCGCACGTTCCACCTCGCCGCCGTCACCGCCGTACTGATCGCCCCGTTCGCCCTCGCCCAGAAGGCCGCCGCGCACGCCGCCTGCGCCTCGTCCGTGCCCTATGTCTCCGGGGACGGCGGCTACGACACCTACCGCATCCCCGCGGCCGTCGTCACCGCGCGGGGCACGGTCCTCGCCTTCGCCGAGGGACGGCACAACGACGCGGGCGACACCGGCAACATCGACGTCGTCCTACGGCGCTCCACCGACGGCGGCTGCACCTGGGGACCGCTGTCCGTGGTGGCCGCCGGGGACGGGGACACCCGGGGCAACCCGGCGCCCGTGGTCGACCCCCGCACCGGCGCGGTCGTACTGGTCACCTCCTACAACAGCGGGGCCGTGACCGAGGGCCGGATCATGCGCGGCGAGGTCACCCCGCAGCAGAGCCGCCGGGTGTTCGTCCAGCGCAGCTGGGACGACGGCCGCACCTTCACGCCACCGCGCGACATCACGGCGGAGGTGAAGCTCCCGACCTGGCGCTGGTACGCCACCGGGCCCGGACACGCGGTCGCGCTCACCCGGGGCCCGCACGCGGGGCGCCTGGTGATCCCCGCGAACCACTCCACCGCGCCCCCCGCCGGCTCGACCGCTACCGGACAGGAGGCCCGCTACTACGGCGGCCACGCGCTGTACAGCGACGACGGGGGCGGGACCTGGCGGCTGGGGTTCGTGGACTCCACATACACCGGGATCGACAACGCGAACGAGTCGTCGGCGGCCGAACTCCCCGACGGGCGCCTGTACTTCAGCTCCCGCGACCAGCTGGGCACGAGCGCCGGCAACCGGCTCGACACCTACTCCGGCGACGGCGGCGAGACCCTCGACCGCCCGTACGCGGTCCAGCACACCCTGGACGACGTCCCGGTGGTGGAAGGCAGCGTGCTCCAACTCCCCGGCGCGGGAGCCCCGTTGCTGTTCTCGGCCCCGTCCGTCCCCAACGTCCGCCAGTCGATGGCGATCTGGCGGAGCACGGACGGCGGCCGAGGCTTCACGAAGTCCCTGACGCTCTCCCAGCAGCGGGCGGGCTACTCGGACCTGGTGCCCGTGGACGGCGGCACGGTGGGGGTGCTGTACGAGACGGGCACGCGGAGCGCGTACGACACGATCGAGTTCAGGCGGGTGAGCGCCGGGGGACTGTAGTCACAGCAACCCGGCCGCCGCCAGGAACTTCCCCACCCGCTCCACCTCGTCGGCGGACAACTGCACCTGCGGCTCCGCCGTCGCCCCGCAGGCGATCACGCCCCGCAGCTGCAACGCCGCCTTGAACGCCCCCAGGGCCGACGAACTGCCCCCCATCCGCGCCGGGTCACCGACCCCCACCAGGCCGAACAGGGCGCACAGCCGCTCCTGTTCGGCCCGCGCCCGCTCCCAGTCCCCGGCCCGGCACAGCGCGTCGAGGCGGACGTACCCGTGCGGATCGACGTTGGCGAGCCCCGGCACCGCCCCGTCCGCGCCCATCGCCAGCGCCGCGTCGACGAAGAGTTCGGTGCCGGTCAGCACGCTGAACCCGGTGATGTCGTGACGGGCGCGGGTGCCCGTCACGACCGCGCGGAAGCCGCCCAGGTCACCGCTGGAGTCCTTGAGACCCGCCAGGACACCGTCCGCCGCGAGTTCGAGGATCAGGTCGGCGGGCAGCTTGCTGTGCACGGAGGCGGGCAGGTCGTAGGCCACGACGGGGACCGGCGAGGCGGCGGCGATCAGGCGGTAGTGGCGGGCGATCTCCGCCGGGTGCGTGCGCGTGTAGAAGGGGGCCGTCACCACCACCGCGTCGGCGCCCGCGTCCGTCACCGCCGCCACATGGTCCAGGACGCGAGGGGTCGTCATGTCGATCGCGCCCGCCAGCACCGGGAGTTGGCCGCCCACGTGCGCCACCACCGCCTCGACCGCGTACCTGCGCTGCCGGTCCGTCAGATACGCGGCCTCCGAGGTCGAGCCGAGCAGGAACAGCCCGTGCACCCCGGCCCCGACCAGATGGTCGACGAGCCCGAGCAGCGAACGGACGTCCACCTCGCGGTCCGGTGTCAGGGGCGTGCAGACGGGCGGTACGACACCGGTCAGCGGGGCGGGGAAGGTCATGAAGGCTCCATGGGGCGGCTCTGGCGAACGAGGTCGCGGGTGGTCAGGTCCTCCTCCACAGGATGGTGGCAGCGGTAGCGATGTCCCGGTGTCGACGCGGGTGAAAAGTCCGGCATGACGGACGCGCACACCTCGTCCGCCTTCCAGCAGCGGGTACGGAACGGACACCCGCTCGGCGGTCGCGTCGCCGACGGCACCGGCCCGATCAGCGGGATCGGGTCGACGGAGTGCGACAGACCCGGCGTCGCCGAGAAGAGCGCCCGGGTGTACGGGTGCCTGGCCCGGTCGGTGACCTGGCCGGCCGGGGTGTCCTCGACGATCCGGCCCAGGTACATGGTGATCACGCGGTCGCTCATCCGCCGTACCGTCTGGATGTCGTGGGACACGAACACCAGGGCCAGGCCGAGCCGTTCCTTCAGGTCCAGCAGCAGGTTCAGGATCTGGGCGCGGACCGAGACGTCCAGGGCGCTGGTCGGTTCGTCGGCCACCACCAGTTCGGGTTCCAGCGCCAACGCCCGCGCGATGGCCACCCGTTGGCGCTGACCGCCGGAGAGCTGACCCGGCAGGGCGTCCGCCAGAACACGCGGGAGACCCACCAGCGACATCAACTCCCGCACCCGGTCCTCACGTTGACGCCGGTCACCCCGGCCGTGCACATCCAGCGGGTCCCGCAGGGTCCGGTGGACCGGCAGCCGGCGGTTCAGCGCGGTCGACGGGTCCTGGAAGATCATGCCGATGCCGGTGCCCACGGCGGCCCGGCGTTCCCCGTCCGGCATCGACCACAGGTCCCGGCCCCGGAGCGACACCGTGCCGGACGTCGGCCGCTGCACCCCCACCAGCACCTTCGCCAGCGTGGACTTGCCGCAGCCGGACTCGCCGACCACACCGACCGTCTCACCGGGCGCGACGGTGAGATCGGCGCCGGTCAGCGCGTACACCCGGTCACGGGCGAACAGACCGCCGCCGCGCGCCTTGTGGACGACATGGGTGTCGGTCAGCTCCACCAGCGCGCTCATGACACCGTCTCGCTCTCCGTCGTCACCAGGTCGATCGCCGGGTGGTGGCAGGCCACCGTGTGCGTGCGCGGGCCGACCAGGTCCGGCGCGGTCGTCCGGCAGAGCTCGCTCGCCAGCGGGCACCGGTCGGCGAAGCGGCAGCCGGCCGGGAAGTCGGCGGGGGAGGGGACGACCCCCGCGATCTGGGTCATCCGCTCGGCCGCCGATTCGAGGGACAGCACGCTGCCCAGCAGGCCGCGCGTGTAGTGGTGGGCCGGTGACTCCACCAGGTCGGCGGTCACCCCCGTCTCCACGATCTGGCCGCCGTACATCACCGCCACCCGGTCGGTGACGTCGGCGATCAGCGCGAGGTCGTGCGAGACGAGGACCAGGGCGAAGCCCAACTCCTCGCGCAGCCGCAACAGCAGCTCCATGACCTGCGCCTGCACGGTGACGTCGAGGGCGGTGGTCGGTTCGTCGGCGACGATCAGCCTGGGGTCGCGGGACAACGCCATCGCGATCAGGACGCGTTGGCGCTGGCCGCCGGAGAGTTCGTGCGGGTAGCTGCGCAGGGTGCGCTCCGGGTCGAGGCCGACCATGGTCAGCAACTCGCCCGCGCCGCGGCGCCCTCCGCGCCGTATTACCTGCCCCAGCTGGGCGCGGATCGTCATCGCGGGATTCAGCGACGACAGCGCGTCCTGGTAGACCATCGCCATCTCGTGGCCCAGCAGCCTGCGCCGCACCCGCATCGGCTCGCCCACCAACTGCCGCTGGTCGAACCGGACATGGCCGCGCACCCGGGCGCCCTTCGGCTCCAGGCCCATGATCGCGAGCGCCGTCAGCGACTTGCCGCAGCCCGACTCGCCGACCAGGCCCAGCACCTCGCCCGCCCGCACCTCGAAGCTGATGCCGTCGACGATGTCCACGCCGTGATGACGGTCCTCGAAACCGATGGCCAGGTTCTCCACCGCCAGCACCGGTTGGCCGTCCGGGTCGGGCAACGGCCGTGCGCGGGACCGGAGTCGCAGCGCCGCCTCCGTCAGGCCGGGCAGCGGCAGGACCTCGCCGGTGCCGGGCCGCGGCGCGTCGAGCGGGTCGTCGTCGGCGGCCTGCCGTACGTCCACCTCGCGCGGGGCCGGGGCCGCCCAGGCGTCCGAGACTCCCTCGGACAGTATGTTCAGGGACAGCACGGTGACCAGCATCAGCAGACCGGGGAAGACCGTCGCCCACCAACCCCCGGTCAGCACCATGTTCTTGCCGTCCGCGATGACACTGCCCCACGACGGGTCCGGGGGCCGGACGCCCGCGCCGATGAACGACAGCGAGGCCTCGAAAACGATGGCCTCCGCGACCTGCACGGTGCAGAACACCAGGACGGGAGCGGCGCAGTTGACGGCCACGTGCCGGATCACGATGTGCGGGGTGCGGGCGCCGACGACCCGTTCGGCGGTCACGTAGTCCTCGCCGTACTGGTCGAGCACATTGGCCCGTACGACCCGTGCCACCGGCGGGGTGAACAGGAACGCGATGGCGCAGATCAGCACGGTGATCCCACCGCCGAACACGGCGACCAGGACGGCCGCGAGCGCGATGCCGGGGAACGCCATCACCACGTCCAGGCAGCGCATCAGCGTCTCGTCGACCCCCTTGCGGGCGGTCGCGGCGACGGCGCCGAGCAGCGCGCCGACGACGAGCGCGAGCGCGGTCGCCCCGAGCCCGATCGCCAGCGACCAACGGGCGCCGTACATCAGCCTGCTGAGGATGTCCCGGCCCAGGCTGTCCTGGCCCATCCAGTGGCCGGCGGAGGGGTGTCCGGTGCCGTCGACGGGGAGTTGCTGGTCGAGCGGGTCGTCGGGCGCGAGGAGCGGCGCGCACAGGGCCACCAGCACCACGACCGCCAGGAAGCACACCGCGACCTTCGACGCGAGCGGCAGCCGGCGCCAGCCGCGCAGCCTGACGCCCGGCAGCGACAGGGTCTCGGCGAGGCCCTTGCGGGAGAACTGGGTGAACATCAGGAGGCTTCCCTCAGGCGGGGGTTGACCAGCAGATAGAGGATGTCGATGACCAGGTTCACCACGACGAACCCGGTCGCCGTCGTGAGCACCACGCCCTGGACGACGGCCGGGTCGCCGTTCTGCACGGCGTCGATCATCAGCTTGCCCATCCCGGGGAGGGAGAAGATGGTCTCGATGACGACCGCACCGCCGAGCAGGTATCCGACCCGCAGCCCCAGCACGGTCAGCGGGTTCATCAGCGCGTTGCGGAGCACGTTGCGGCCGACCACCACCCTCGGTGGCAGTCCGCTGCCGATCGCCGTGCGGACGTAGTCCTTGTCCAGCTCCTCGACCACCGACGTCCGGACGATACGGGTGAGTTGGGCCGCGACCGGGAGGGAGAGGGCGAGCGCGGGGAGCGCCATGGTCCGGAGCCAGCCGGTGAGGGAGTCCGCCGGGTTGATGTAGCCGCCGGTCGGGAACCAGCCCCGGTCCACGGCCAGGTACTGGATCATCAGCAGCGCCAGCCAGAAGCCGGGCGCGGCGACCCCGGTGAGCGACACGACCCGGATGATCTGGTCGGGCAGCCGGTCCCGGTAGACGGCCGCCGTCACCCCGCCGAGCAGCGCCAGCACTATCGCGACCGCCAGCCCCAGGAAGGTGAGTTGGAGGGTGAGCGGCAGCGCGGTGGTGACCTGCTGGACGACCGGTGCCCGGGTCAGCGCGCTGGTGCCCAGGTCGCCGTGGAGGAGCGCGCCCACGAAATGGACGTAGCGCAGCGGCAGCGGGTCCAGCAGTCCGTTGCGTTCGCGGAAGTCGTGCAGTTGCCGCGGGGTCGGGTTGGCGCCCTGGAAGAACGCGGACGCCGGGTCGACGTCCGAGAAGCGCATCACCACGAACACGAACAGCACGATGCCGAGCAGCAGCGGCACGAGCAGGACGATACGGCGGGCCAGAATCCTGACGACGGTGACCATGGGCCAACTCCTGTACGGCTAGACCCACTTGGCCTGGAGGACGTTTATGCCGGGGTAGGGCTGCGCCCTTATGCCCGTCAGTTTCCTCGGGTCCCAGGCGGTCATCAGCTCGTTGTGGACGACCGGGTAGAGCACGGCCTGTTCGGCGACGATGTCGATGTAGTCCTGGATCATCGTCTTCTTCCTCGCCGGGTCCGGCTCCCGGGTCGCCCGGTCCATGTCCTTGAAGAGCTGCTTGGCGACGGGGTCGCCGGCCCAACGGGCGTAGCCCATCCAGAGGTTCTGCGGGCCGTAGTTGTAGTGCATGATCAGGTCGGCGTCGAGGCCGAACTGGTTGGGGTTGGAGGCGGCGGCGACCACCTGGTAGTCCTGCTTCTGGTCCATCTTGGTGAAGACCGCCGTGGTCTCCTGCGGGGAGAGGGTGGTCCGCACCCCGACCGCGTCCCAGGACGCCTTGATGGTGGGCAGGCAGTCGACGATCCAACTCACGTTCACCGACATGAGGTTGACGCTGAGCCCGCTGACCCCGGCCGCCTTCAGCAGCGCCTTCGCCCGGTCGGGGTCGTAGTCGTAGACCGTCTTGGCGCGCCGGTAGGCGGGGTTGGCCTCGTTGAGGAAGGACGAGGACGGCTTTCCGTGGCCGCGCAGGGCGAGTTGGACCATCTTGCCGGTGTCGACGGCGTAGTGCAGCGCCTGGCGGACCCGCACGTCGTCGAAGGGTTTGTGCCGGGTGTTGAACATCAGGAACAGGTTGTTCATCCCGGCCCCGCCCGCGACCGTCAGCCCGCCGCCGCGCAGCCGCTGGATGTTGGCGTAGGGGATGTTGTCGGCGATCTGCGCGCCCGCGTCGGACCCGGAGATCTTGGCGACCCGGGGAGCCGCGTCCACGATCGTCAGCCAGTTCATCGTCTTGAAGGCGGGCGGGCGCGGGCCGTTGTAGCCGGTGAACGCGGTGAAGGTGGTGTTGGACTTCGGGTGGTGCGCGGTCTGTCGGTACGGCCCCGAGCCGACCGCCTTGCCCTTGATCGCGTCGTCCCACGCACCGGGCTGCGAGAAGATGTGCCTGGGCATGATCTTCGCCAGGGTGAGCCGCGAAATCCCTTCCGGGAAGGGGTACTTGAGGACCAGCTCGACGTTCTGCGCGTCGATCTTCCGGGCCTCCTTCAGCCAGCTCACGAAGAAGCCCTGCGCGAGGGTCGTCGTCCTCGGGTCGAGGATGCGGTCGAAGACGAAGACGACGTCGTCGGCGGTGACCGGCCGCCCGTCGTGGAACGTCGCGCCCGCCCGGAGGGTGAACCTCCACGAGGTGCCGCTCGTGTCCTTCGGCAGCGCGGTCGCCAGCGCCGGGTAGGGCGCGCGGGTGATCGGATCGGTGTCGATCAGCCCCTCGTAGATGTGGTTGTTGCCGGCCATCGCGAACGCGGACGCGGTCTGCGTCGGATCCCAGCTGCCGTCGTTGCCGTAGCCGATCACCGCGGTCAGGGTGCGGTTCCTGCCGGTGCCCCCGCCGCCGGTGTCGTTCGTCGACTGCGGCCCCGACGAACAGGCCGTCAGGGACGAGGAGATCGCCGCCGCCGCGCCCAGCGCGCCGGAGTACTTCAGGAACGCCCGGCGGTGCAGCGCGGGCACGTTCCGGTTCACGTCTTCGCGCACGGTTCCTCCAGGAGGTACGACGTCCTACGTCCTGCGGTCAGCGCGACCATAAGAGCGCCCGTGGGGGCGGTCAAGGCATCACACACGAATGGCGTAGCCGCCAGAGGTCGGACCAATGACGGTTTGAAATGACGTGAGTTGACGCCCTTTCAGGCCCGGACCGGCCGGACATGGGACGTGGGACCTCCGGTGCGCGTACGATGCGGCGCATGTCCGGGGAGCCGAGAAACAGTCGGATACAGCGCGAGGTCGTCCAGCTGATCCTCGACCGCAAGCTCCAGCCCGGTGCGCCGCTGCCCACCGAGGCCGAGCTGATGGACGGCCTCGGGATCAGCAGAAACTCCGTCCGCGAGGCCCTCAAGGCGCTCCAGGCCCTCGACATCGTGGAGATCAGACACGGCTACGGCACCTACGTCGGCCGGGCCTCGCTGACCCCGCTCGTCGACGGCCTCACCTTCCGCACGCTGACCCGGCACGAGGACGACGCGGACGCGCTGGCCGAGATCCTCCAGGTGCGCGAGGTGCTGGAGGAAGGCCTGATTCATCGGGTCGCCGCCACCGTCACCGAACCCGAACTGGACCGGCTGGACACGGTCGTCGCCCGGATGGAGGAGGCGGGCCGCACCGGCCGGCCCTTCCCCGAACTCGACCGCGAGTTCCACGAGTTGCTCTACGCCTCGCTCGGCAACGAACTCGTCCCGCAGCTCCTCGGCGCCTTCTGGACGGTGTTCCACCGGGTCGCCGCCGCCCGCGGCTGGACCGACGACCCGACCCCCGGCGTCACCGTCCGCCGCCACCGCGACATCGTCACCGCGCTGCGCGCCCGCGACGTCGAGGGCGCGCGACGGGCGATGGCCGACCACTTCCGCGGCATCGAGGCCCGCGCGGCCCAGGAGTCGCGGGGGGTGAGCTAGCGGGCGGGCAGGGGCGCGGGTGTGCGGGCGGTCACGGACGCGCGCGGTTGCGGGGTGGCGCGGTCGCGGGGGCGCGCGGGGCGGGGCCGCCCCTATCCTGCCCTCGTGACCGAGACCTGGAATCCGGCCGACCCCGGTGTGCTGCGGCTGCCCTCCGGACGCCTGATCAGGGGGCGCGGTCTGCGGCATCCGCTGCCGCCCGGGGCGCCGAGACCGGCGTACGGCGTGTATCTGCTGGCGCGACCGCCGGCCGGGACCGCGTGGGACGCCGACTGGATCCGCTGGCCCGACTTCCGGCTGCCCGCCGACCCCGCCGCCCCGGCCGTACTCGCGGAACTGTGGCGACGGTCCGCCCACGAGCGCGTCGAGGTCGCCTGCCGCGGCGGGCGCGGGCGTACGGGCACGGCGCTCGCGTGCGTGGCCGTACTGGACGGGGTGCCGCCGGAGGAGGCGGTGGCCTATGTCCGCGCCCACTACGACCCGCACGCGGTGGAGACCCCCTGGCAGCGCCGCTATGTACGACGGTTCGGGGCGCCCTCAGGCCCGGCGCGCCCGGAAGCGTAGGCGACCGCTCTTCGCGGGCGAGTCGACCGCCACGTCCGTGAAACCGGCCCGCTCCAGCCGGGCCGGGAGTGTCTCCGGGTCGAGGGTGTTCATCGTGTCCCGGAAGTGCAGCAGCCGGAAGCGCAGGCTGGACCGGCTGTCGCTGCCGGCGAACGTCCCGCCGGGGCGCAGCACCCGGAACGCCTCGGCGAAGATGCGGTCCTGGTGGGTGTCCGTCGGCACGTGGTGCAGCATCGTGAAGCAGACGACCGAGTCGAACGAACCGTCCGGCAGCGGCAGTTCGGCGCCGTCCGCGTGCAGGACGTCCGCCCGGTCGCCCCATCGGGACCGCAGCAGCCGGGCGGAGTCGGCGTCGATCTCGGCCGCGGTGAGGTGGTCCACCCGCTCGACGAGGACCCGGAGGTTGGCGCCGTAGCCGGGGCCGATCTCCAGTACGTCCGCGCCGAGTTCCACATGTTCCAGCGCCCAGGGCAGGATCTGTTCCTTCGTCGTCCGAGCCCACTGCTCTGAGCTGCACATCTTTCGGTGTGCTCGATTCATCGGCATACCTCGACGGTAGGCGCGGCGGCCGGCTGTCCTCCACGGGCTAGGCTGCCGTGTCATGTCGCGAAACGGACAGGGGCCCTCCCGCCGGTACGACACGGCCATCCTCGTCGGGCAGTTCGCGATGCCGCGCGGCACCGCGTTCGCCACCCACCGCCATCCGGTCCATCAACTCCTCTGCTCCGTACAGGGGTTGCTGAGGATCCGCAGCGCGCACGGGACCTGGCTGCTGCCGCCGTCGCTGGCCCTGTGGGTCCCCGCGCAGGTCCCGCACGCGACGGCGTCCGAGGGTGACGCCGTCATGCGCGGTGTCTACGTCGACCCGGTGAGCTGCCCCCACATCGGGTGGACGGACCCCACGGTCGTCGAGGTCACCCCGCTGCTGAGGGAACTGGTCGTCCATCTCGACCGCACGGACCTGACACCGGACGCCCGCTCGCACGCCGAACTGGTGCTGCTCGACGAACTGCGTCCCGTCCCGGTGACCAGTGTGGCCGTACCCGAACCGCGCGATCCACGGGCACGGGCGGTGGCCGAGGCGCTGCGGGCCCACCCGGCGGACCCCCGGACCCTCGCCGAGCACGGCGGCCAAGTCGGCGCCGGCGCACGGACGTTGGCCCGGCTCTTCATCGCCGAGACCGGCCTAGGCTTCGGCCAGTGGCGCGAACGGCTGCGCATGCAGACCGCGCTGCCCCACCTCGCCGAGGGCCTGCCGGTGGAGTCCGTGGCCCGCCGGGTCGGCTACGCCTCGGCGAGCTCCTTCACGGCCGCGTTCCACCGGGTCGTCGGAGTCACGCCGAGACAGTACTTCCCGCGCTAGCCGAGCGCCGCCGCCACCGACTCGGCGGCCTTCGCCACCAGTTCGTCCAGGTCACAGAGGGGTGCGGCGGGTGGGCGTGGGGGCCGTGTCCGTCAACGATCTCTCCGGTGACCGACGTGGGGGCTCATCCCGGCTCACGGGGCACCAGTAGTGTTGGTCCTGGTGACAACGTTGCCCGGGTCCGGGTGACGAGCGGCCCGGGCGACGGAGGCTAAGCAGTGGCGACCAGTGCCGCGACGGCCGGTGCCGTGGTGATCGGTGCCGGTGTCTCGGGGCTCACCACGGCGGTGTGTCTCGCGGAGTCCGGAATGAAGGTCCGGGTGGACACCGACCGGCTCCCGGGCGCCACGACCTCGGCCGCGGCCGGCGCGATGTGGGACCCGTATCTGGCCGAGCCCGGCGACCTGGTGGAGCGCTGGAGCCGGGAGACGCTGGTGGAGCTGACCGCGCTGAGCACGGTCGCGGAGACCGGGATCCGGCTGCTGGAGGGGACCCAGGAATCCCGCGTGCCCCGCGAACTGCCGGTCTGGAGCGGGCTGGTGGGCGCGCGCGGCTGCCTGCCGGACGAACTGCGGCCCGGATTCGTGACCGGGTGGCGCTACCGCGCGCCGCTCGTCGACATGCCCCGCTACCTCGACTACCTGGTCCGACGGCTGGAGCGGGCCGGCGGATCCCTGCGCAGGCACCGCTACGACACGCTCGACGAGGCCCTGACCCAGGCACCGGTCGTCGTCAACTGCTCGGGCGCCGAAGCCCGGTTCCTGGCCGACGACACCTCGGTCGAGGCGGTGCGCGGCCGGCTCGTCGTGGTGGAGAACCCCGGGATCCGGACCTTCTTCTGCGACGACACCCCGGCGGCCGAGGACCTCACCTACATCTATCCGCACGCCGACGTCGTGGTGCTGGGCGGGACGGCGGAGCGGGGCGTCTGGGAGCTGCGGCCGGACGAGGACGCGGCCCGGGAGATCGTCCGCCGCTGCGCCGCCGTGGAACCGTCGATCGCCGGCGCCCGGGTGATCGGGCACCGGGTGGGACTGCGGCCGGCCCGGAACCGGATCCGGCTCGCGGACGAGTGGCGCGGCGACACGCTGCTGCTGCACAACTACGGCCACGGCGGCGCCGGAGTCACCCTGTCCTGGGGCTGCGCCCGGGAGATCACGGAACGCGTCGAGGCGGCCCGGCCGTCCCCCGGGTGACCCGCGCTCCGTCGGCTACCCCCTGATCTGCCACTGCCTGCGCTCCTCGATGTCGGCCTCCGCTCCTCTGCGGAAGAGATACAGCCAGGTCCGGGCCGAGAGCGTGACGATGAGGACCATGGTCCACGGCCAGCTGGTCGTCTTCGCCGTCACCAGCGCCGCCCCGGCCGTCGGCGAGAGCGCCGTCAGCACGGTCAGGGTGACTTCGGTACGGCTGCGCTGGAACCGCTGCGCGATGGAGAACTCGGAGCGTTCGTACCAGGCGATCGCCGCGCTGAAGACGACGGCCAGGATCATGGTCGTCCAGGGATCGCCGCTGGCCTGCGCGTAGGTGACGGGAAGCGAGATGAGGAAGGGGAAGACTCCGCCGTACTCGGAGAGCACGTTGCCCCACTTCATGATCTTGCCGAAGGAGTTCGACCGGATCCGGGCGAGTTCGCCTGAGGCGCTCGCGTAGATGATCAGGGAGAGCACGGTGCTGAACGTGGCCCCGATGAGCAGCAGCCGTACGTCGTCCGGGAAGCGGGTCGAGGAGAAGGCGAAACCCAGCAGGAAGGTGATGGCGGCGAGTATCGAACCCGAGAAGGCGATACCGGCCGCGGCCTCCCCGGACTGGAGGGTCGCGGGGTCGTCCTGCTCGAACCGGGCTGTCTCGAAGGCCGGTTCACCGCCCAGTGTCACCAGCCCCGTGATCGCGTGGTCGGCGGGCGCGAGGGACTCCACGAGCTGCGCCCGAGCGGTGACGGGCACCAGATGCCGGGCGTCCGGATCTATGTACTCCACGCGGGACCTGAACTGGTAGTGGATCTGGAGGGCGCCGTCGGCGGCGTCGGTGCGGATGACCCGGGTGCCCTTGAAGTCGGCGGCCAACAGGAGCCGGGTCACGGCCAGTTGATCCGTCCGCGCCAGGGCGGATATCAGCGGCGGCCCGTCCGACTTCCGGGGGATGTCCCGCACCAGGTCGGTCAGGAGCTGTTTGGCCATGCCCTGTCCGCGCATGCCGGCACGGACCGCGATCACGACGATCCGCACATGCTCCGACGAAGGCATCTCCGCGACGACGCACCCCGCCAACTCGCCCTGGAATTCCAGGACTCGGACCAGCCCACGCGCGACGGCCTCGGTGAGCAGCGCCGACGACGGAACGAGCGCCGCCTCGCACGCGTCGGTCAGCAGTGGGCCCAACTCGGTCAGGTCGGCGGTGGACGCCGTCCGGGTGGGCCATCCAGGCATGTCCATCCGTTTCGTTCAGCTAGGTGCCGGTCGTCCCCTGGTCACCAGTCGCTGAATCCTACAGATCAACTACCTGCCGTAGAGGCATCGTTGGGACGCGACGAACCCCGTGTCCGACGGTGGAAGACCGGTCACACGTCCCGCCGGTCCACCGCGAACACCGTGACCAGCGCGGCAACCGCCCACCACACCCCGAACACCGCCCACGCACCCCCGACGGTTGTGGGATACCGCGCCGCCAGCAGATACGGGACATGCCCGTAGTCGACCTGGACGAGTCGCTCCCAGGCATGGAACGGCAGCGCGTTGCGGACGCACGCCGTCCAGTGGTAGCGGTCGGTGACGAAGGTGGGGAGGAGGAGCAGGAGGCCGGTCGAGAGGACCATCGTCGTGGCGCCGTGCCGGATCAGCGCGCCCATCGCCATGCCGGCCAGCGCGCACACCGGGGCGAGCAGCGCCGACGCGACGACCACCCGCAGGGCGCCGGGGTGGCTGATCGACAGGCCCACGTGCCGCCCGGCGAGGATCGCCTGGGTCGCCGCGAAGGAGACGGACGCGACGACCGCGCCGTACACCGTCATGACCGCGGTCACCACCGCCGCCTTCGCCGACACCAGGGCCCGCCGGTCCGGCACGGCCGCGAAGGTCGTGCGGATCAGCCCCGTCGAGTACTCGCCGACGACCGTGACCGCGCCGACGCTCGCCGCCGTCAGGATCAGGATCATCGCGGCACCGTCGGTGAAGGCGTCGAACAGCGCGTTGTTCGCGAAGTGGGCGCGCATCATCGTGTTGTAGTGCGGATAGTCGACGTAGTCGGCGCGGGCCGCGTTGGCGTTGAAGGCGATCACGACGAGGGCGCTGACCCCCAGCGCCCAGTAAGTGGAGCGCAGGGAACGGAGTTTGAGCCACTCGGCGGCCAGCAGGTCGGCGAAGCGCGGGGCGGGCACGGGCGACGCGGTGGTCATGGTCGTCATCGGGGGTCTCCGGCCGGGTAGTCGACGCTGTCGGCGGTCAGTTCCATGAAGGCGGCCTCCAGCGAGGCGTGCTCCGTCGTCAACTCCCGCAGCAGGAAGTGGTGTTCGTGCGCGAGCACTCCGACACGGGCGGCGTCGACCCCGGTGATCCTCAGCGTCTCCTCGTCGTACGGCGTCACCACCGCACCCTCCGAGGCGAGTACGGCGGCCAGCGCGCCCGCGTCCGGCGTCCGTACCGTCACCGACTTCGCCGTCCCCCGTGCGGCGAAGTCGGTGAGGCTCTCGGCGGCGATCAGTTCGCCCCGGCCGATGACGATCAGCTCGTCGGCCGTGTTCTCCATCTCGGACATCAGATGGCTGGAGACGAAGACGGTACGACCCTGCGCCGCCAGCTTCCGGAACAGTCCCCTGACCCACAACACCCCTTCGGGATCGAGGCCGTTGAGCGGCTCGTCGAAGAGGAGCACCGGCGGGTCGCCGAGCAGGGCGGTCGCGATGCCGAGCCGCTGCTTCATCCCGAGCGAGTACCCGCCCACGCGGCGCCGGGCCGCCGCCCCGGTGAGCCCGACCTCGGTGAGCACCTCCTCCACCCGTCCCGCGGCGATCCGGTTGCTCCGGGCCAGCGCCCGCAGATGAGCCCGCGCGGACCGCCCACCGTGCACATCGCCCGCGTCGAGCAGCGCACCGACGTGACGCAGCCCGCGTGGATGCCGGCGGAAGTCGTGCCCGCTGATGACGGCGGTGCCGGTGGTCGGTGCGACAAGTCCCAGCAGCATCCGCAGAGTTGTCGTCTTGCCCGCACCGTTCGGGCCGAGGAAACCGGTGACGTGCCCCGGCCGGACCGTGAAGGAGAGTGCGCGTACGGCGGTGGTGGGGCCGTACCGCTTGGTGAGTTCGTCGGCTTCGATCACGCCACCACGGTCGCGCGGGCGGCCGGTCCCCGGCATCGGCCCGGCGGTGACAGTCCCACGGCCCCGATGTCGACCTCGGTCGTACGTCTCCGGGCCGATGACCGCACCCGCGCGGCGACCCTACGATCGCGGTATGCCCGCCACACCGACCCGGCCCCTGCTCAAGCGCGTGCCGCCGGTTGCCTGGACGGTCGTGCCCTGGCTCTACGGCACGCTGCTGGCGATCCGGGCCTTCCTCCACCTCCCCCTCATGCCGACCGACCCCTTCCCGCCCACGCCCGACGGCTGGGTGCTCATCGGGGCGGGCAGTGTCCTCGCCCCGGCAGGCTGCGCGCTGCTGCGCCGCCGTCCGCTGCCGGGGCTCGGGCTGCTGGTGGCGGGGACGTACACCGTGACGCTGGGCCTGAACGGGCTGACCGTGGGCCTGATCCACTACGGGGCGATCGACATCGCCGTGGGCTGGATCGCCGCGTCCGCCGGCCGCCGCCGCAGCCTCACCGCCCTCGCCCTCGCGGTCGCCGTGCTGCCCGGCTACGAATTCACCCGCACCGGCCTCGGCCGCCCGCTGCTCTTCACCTACAGCGCGGGCCGGGGCGACTGGCAGAGCTGGTCGGTGCTCGCGCTCACCGCCGTCGTCGCCTGGCTGATCGGCAACTCGGTCCGGCAGAGCCGCGCCTACTCCGAGCGGCTCGCCGCCCAGGCCGCGACCCAGGCCGTCACCGCGGAACGCCTGCGCATCGCCCGGGAGATGCACGACACCGTCGCCCACAGCATCGGCATCATCGCCCTCCAGGCGGGCGCGGCGGCCCGGGTCACGACAACCCAGCCGGAGGCCGCGCGGGAGGCCATGCGAGCGGTGGAGCACGAGGGCCGGGAGACCCTGGCCGGGCTGCGCCGCATGCTGGTCGCGCTGAGGGCGGCCGACAGCGGGGTGCCGGTCGTGGCCGCCGGTCTCGGCGACATCGACCGGCTCGCCGCGACGACCACGGCGGCCGGGGTGCGGGTCGAGGTGCGGCGGCACGGCGAACCGCGCCAACTCCCGCCCGACATAGACCTGTCGGCGTTCCGCATCGTCCAGGAGTCGGTGACCAACGTCGTACGGCACGCGGGCAGCCGTGCCTGCCGGGTCACCCTCGACTACCGCGAGGGCGAACTCGCCCTGGAGGTCACGGACGACGGCCGCGGCCACGGGACCGCCGTCGACACCGGCTTCGGGCTGGCGGGCATGCGGGAGCGAGTGGCCCTGCTGCACGGCGAGTTCACCGCGGCCCCGCGTCCCGAGGGCGGCTTCCGGGTCGCCGCCCGGCTCCCGGTGCCCGCGGCGGCGGCCCGATGAGCGGCCCGGTCCGGGTCCTCCTCGCCGACGACCAGCAGCTCATCCGGACGGCACTGCGCATGGTGATGGCCGACATCGACGACGTGGAGGTGGTCGGGGAGGCGGCCGACGGCGCGGAGGCGGTACGGCTGACGGCCGAACTCGCCCCCGACGTCGTCGTGATGGACATCCGCATGCCCGGGACGGACGGAATCGAGGCCACCCGCCGGATCATGACCGACTCGCCCGCGGCCCGGGTCGTCGTCCTCACGACCTTCGACGACGACGATCACGTCTACGGCGCGCTGCGCGCCGGCGCGTCCGGGTTCCTGGTCAAGGACATGGCCCTGGACGACATCATCGGCGCGGTGCGGGTGGTGGCTGCCGGGGACGCCCTGATCGCCCCGAGCGTGACCCGGCGCCTGATCCACGACTTCGCGTCGTCCCGCCCCGAACAGGCCCGGCCGGCAAGGGTGTTGAAGGGCATCACGGAGCGTGAACGCGAAGTGCTGACGCTGGTCGGCTCGGGGCTGTCCAACACGGAGATCGCGGCCGAGCTGTGCATCAGCGTGGCCACGGCGAAGACGTACCTGACCCGCCTCTTCACCAAGCTGGACGCGAGGGACCGTGTCCAGCTGGTGATCCTCGCCTATGAGGCGGGGCTGGTCTCGGTCGGATAGGCGCCGGGCCGGTGGACGTGTCGTCGCGCTCCCACCCCGCCTCCGTCGCCCTCCCACCCCGCCCGCCGTGAACCGTTGGCCAAGGCCAACCGGCCAACCCCCTTGCCCTGTACCGCACTTGTAGTCGACAGACTCCCGCCGAGTGTAGGCGGAGCGAGGCACCCCGGAGAGGAGAAGCGTGAAACCCGAAAGGGGAGGGGAGCCAGGTGTGGGCACACTGCTCGGAGGCGAGGGACACCTTGACGGAATTGCGGATTCGGGTGCGAGGAGAGTGATGGAGCCGCCGATGACACCGCCTGTCGGATCGGTCGCCGTGGACACCCGGACCGGGAGAGTGGGCATCGTCATGGGGCACGAGGGGCCCTACGTCCAGCTGCGGCCCTACGGCGGCGGACGGGAGTGGGACGTCGAACCGGGCTCCGTGCGGGACGCGACCCCGGCCGAGCGGCTGAGCGCGGCGACCGCCTACGCGAACGCCCGCAGCCGGGGCGAGGTGTCCTGAGTCCGACGGCGCCGGACGTCGTGGGGGCGCGGAGCCGTAGGGGACAATGGGCCCCATGAGTCTGTTCCGCGACGACGGCATCGTGCTGCGCACCCAGAAGCTGGGTGAGGCGGACCGGATCATCACGCTGCTCACCCGCGGCCACGGGCGGGTGCGCGCGGTGGCGCGCGGGGTGCGGCGGACCAAGTCGAAGTTCGGGGCCAGGCTGGAGCCCTTCTCGCACGTGGACGTGCAGTTCTTCGCGCGGGGGAGCGAACTCGTCGGCCGCGGGCTGCCGTTGTGCACACAGAGTGAGACGATCGCTCCGTACGGTGGCGGGATCGTCGCCGACTACGCCCGGTACACCGCCGGTACGGCCATGCTGGAGACCGCCGAGCGGTTCACCGACCACGAGGGCGAGCCCGCCGTACAGCAGTATCTGCTGCTGGTGGGCGGGTTGCGGACGCTGGCAGGCGGGGAGCACGCGCCGCATCTGATTCTCGACGCGTTTCTGCTGCGGTCGCTCGCCGTCAACGGGTACGCCCCGAGCTTCGGGGACTGTGCGAAGTGCGGGATGGCGGGACCCAACCGGTTCTTCTCCGTGGCGTCCGGCGGGGTCGTCTGCGCGGACTGCCGGGTGGCCGGGAGCGTCGTACCCTCGCCCCAGGCCCTCGAACTGCTCGGCGCGCTGCTCACGGGCGACTGGGCGACGGCGGACGCGTGCGAGGCACGCCATGTGCGGGAGGGCAGCGGGCTGGTGTCCGCCTATCTGCACTGGCATCTGGAACGCGGGCTGCGCTCACTGCGGTACGTGGAGAAATAGCGCGGTGGAGAAGCCGTAGTAGAGAAGTCGTAGCAGCGAGTCGTCGTAGAGAAGTCGTCGTAGAGAAGAAGCTGAAGAGGAGACGAGAAGCACATGGCTGTTCGCGGGATCCTGGGGCGCCAGCGGCGCGAGTACAGGGCGCCGGAGCCGCACCCCTCGGGGGCCCGTGCGCCGAAGCTGCCCGGTGAGCTGATCCCGAAGCACGTGGCGATCGTCATGGACGGGAACGGGCGATGGGCCAAGGAGCGCGGGCTGCCGCGCACCGAGGGCCACAAGGTCGGCGCCGAGCGGGTGTTGGACGTGCTCCAGGGCGGCGTCGAGATGGGCGTCGGGGCGATCTCGCTGTACGCCTTCTCCACCGAGAACTGGAAGCGCTCGCCCGACGAGGTGCGCTTCCTGATGAACTTCAACCGCGACTTCATCCGCAAGACCCGCGACACCCTCGACGAACTCGGCATCCGGGTGCGGTGGGTGGGCCGGATGCCCAAGCTGTGGCGGTCGGTCGCCAAGGAGCTCCAGGTCGCCCAGGAGCAGACCAAGAACAACGACGCGCTCACGCTGTACTTCTGCATGAACTACGGCGGGCGGGCCGAAATCGCCGACGCGGCAAGGGCGTTGGCCGAGGACGTGAAGGCGGGTCGGCTCGACCCGGCCAAGGTCGACGAGAAGACCTTCGCCAAGTACATGTACTACCCGGACATGCCCGAGGTCGACCTGTTCCTGCGGCCCAGCGGGGAGCAGCGGACCTCCAACTACCTGATCTGGCAGAGCGCCTACGCCGAGATGGTCTTCCAGGACGTGCTGTGGCCGGACTTCGACCGCCGTGACCTGTGGCGGGCCTGCGTCGAGTTCGCCCAGCGGGACCGGCGGTTCGGCGGGGCCGTACCGAACGAGAAGCTGCTCGCGATGGAGGCGGAGATGCGGGGGCGGCCCGAGGAGGGCTAGGAACTGCGGCTACCATCCCGCCTCATGGACCTGGGGCGGGATGACGTGACCGATGTGACAGGGCGAGTGGTCGAGCTGGTGTACCGGCCGACCGCCGAGGACTTCCTGGCGGCGCTGAGAGCGCGCAAGCGGGTCAGCCGGTCCGCGCGAAGATTGCGGTGGATGGTCGGCGCCGTGTTCGTCCTCGGTGCCCTGGTGGTCGCGACCTCGTTGCAGAGGGGTGAGTCGCCGCCGGTCCCGATGCTTGTCACCATCGTCCTCGCCGCGTTTCTCCTGGTGTTCCAACCCCGGCTCGTGGCCCGCCAGTTCCAGCGTCTCGCGGAGCGCCGGGGCGAGTTCCGGGTGACCGTGACGGACACCGGGGTGTCGGTGGTCACCGACGACGCGTCGAACTCGCTGAACTGGTCCGTGCAGCCCCGCTACCGGGAGACCGCGGACGGCTTCTACATGTTCAGCCCCGAGAAGAACGCCTGTAGCTTCACCTCGCTGCCCAAGCGCGCCGTCCAGGACCCCGCCGACGTGGACCGGCTGCGGGCGATCCTCGACGCCCACCTGGCCCGGATCTAGACGGTCCTAGCCGGCCGCCGCCGCGCACTCCGCGCAGGTGCCGAAGATCTCCACCGTGTGCGCCACGTTCACATAGCCGTGTTCCGCCGCGATGGCCTCCGCCCACTTCTCCACGGCCGGGCCCTCGACCTCGACCGCCTTGCCGCAGACGCGGCAGACGAGGTGGTGGTGGTGATCGCCGGTGGAGCAGCGGCGGTAGACGGACTCGCCGTCGTCGGTGCGCAGGACGTCGACCTCGCCGGCGTCGGCGAGGGACTGGAGGGTGCGGTAGACCGTCGTCAGGCCGACGGAGTCGCCCTTGTGCTTGAGCATGTCGTGCAGTTCCTGGGCGCTGCGGAACTCGTCGACCTCGTTGAGCGCCGCCGACACGGCGGCACGCTGGCGGGTGGATCGTCCCTTCACGGGCGGGCCGGCCGTCGTCACCGTTGCCTCCTCACGTCTGCACTTTGCCGGGCCATTGTGCCAGCCCGGACTGTGCTTGGTCAGACGCCGACCTCGTCGGCGGCCTCCCGGGTGGCCGGAATCACGCACTCCACCGGGTCTCCGGCGGGCCGCGCGGCGGCTGCCGCCCGGGCCCGGCGGCGGGCGAGCGGGGCCGCGAGGGCGGTGAGCGCGATGAACGCGCCGATGGTCAGGAGCACGATCGTCGCGCCGGGCGGGACGTTCTGGTAGTACGAGGTGACCGTGCCGCCGATGGTCACGCTCACACCGATCGCCACCGCGATGACGAAGGTCGCGGTGAAGCTCCGGCTCAGCTGCTGGGCGGCGGCCACCGGGACCACCATCAGCGCCGACACCAGCAGCAGCCCCACGACCCGCATCGCCACGGTCACCGTGACGGCCGCCGTGACCGCCGTCAGCAGGTTCAGCGCGCGCACCGGCAGCCCGGTGACCCGCGCGAACTCCTCGTCCTGGCTCACCGCGAACAGCTGCCTGCGCAGCCCCAGCGTGACCACCACCACGAAGGCGGCGAGCAGACAGATCGCGGTCACGTCGGACCGCGAGACCGTCGAGAGCGATCCGAAGAGGTACGACGTGAGGTTCGCGTTGGAGCCCGTGGGCGCGAGGTTGATGAACATCACGCCGCCGGCCATACCGCCGTAGAACAGCATCGCGAGGGCGATGTCGCCGCGGGTCTTGCCGTACCAGCGGATCAGTTCCATGAGGATCGCGCCGAGGACGGAGACGCCGGTCGCCATCCAGACCGGGGAGGTGTTCAGGAGGAAGCCGAGGCCCACGCCGGTCATGGCGACGTGGCCGATGCCGTCGCCCATGAGGGCCTGGCGGCGCATGACGAGGTAGATGCCGACGGCGGGGGCGGTGACGCCGACCAGGACGGCGGCGAGCAGGGCCCGCTGCATGAAGGCGTAGTTCAGGAAGTCCATCAGCTCAGCAGTCCCGAGTGGAGCGGCTCGTGCGGGTGTACGTGGTCGTGGCCGGGCAGGGCGTGCTGGCCGAGGGCGCGCGGCGGGGGGCCGTCGTGCTGGACGCAGCCGTCGCGCAGCACGACCGCCCGGTCGATCAGCGGCTCCAGCGGGCCGAGTTCGTGCAGCACGAGCAACACCGTGGTGCCCTGGGCGACTTGGCGGGCCAGCGTGTCCGCCAGCACCTGCTGGCTGGCCAGGTCGACGCCCGCCATCGGCTCGTCCATGATCAGCAGTTCGGGTTCGGCGGCGAGCGCGCGGGCGATCAGCACCCGCTGGTGCTGGCCGCCGGACAGCGCGTTCACCGAGTCCTTGGCGCGGTCCGCCATGCCGACCAGTTCCAGGGCGTGCCGTACGGCCTCGTGGTCGGCCCTGCGCAGCAGGCCGAAGCGGGTGCGGGAGAGGCGGCCGGAGGTGACGATCTCGGTGACCGTGGCGGGCACCCCGCCCGCGGCCGTGGTGCGCTGCGGTACGTAGCCGACGCGCCGCCAGTCCCGGAAGCGCGCGCGGTCGGTGCCGAAGAGCCTGATCCCGCCCTCGCTGAGCGGGACTTGACCGATGATCGCGCGGATCGCGGTCGACTTGCCGGAGCCGTTGGCGCCGAGCAGCGCGACGACCTCACCGCGGTGCACGGTGAGGTCGATGCCGCGCAGGACGGGGCGCGAGCCCAGCTCGGCGCGGACTCCGCGCAGCGATATGACGGGCTCGGGCGATGCGCCCATGTCGTCCTCCGTATCGGTCACTTGGCGCCCAACGCGGCCTGTAGCGCCTTGAGGTTGGCCCGCTGGACCGAGAAGTAGTCCGTGCCGCGGGACTTCTTGGTGATGCCCTCGATCGGGTCGAGGACGTCGGTCTTCAGGCTCGCGTCGGCGGCGATGGTCTTCGCGGTCTTGTCGCTGACGAGCGTCTCGTAGAACACGGTGGTGACGCCGTCGGCCTTCGCCATCTTCTCAAGGTCCTTCACGCGCTCGGCACTGGGTTCCGACTCGGGGTCGAGGCCGTTGATGGCCTCCTCGGTGAGGCCGTAGCGCTCGGCGAGGTAGCCGAAGGCGGCGTGGGTGGTGATGAACACCTTGGTCCTGGTGTTCGCGAGGCCGGTCCTGAACTCCGTGTTGAGCGCGTCCAGTTTCTCGACCAGGGCCGCGGTGTTGGCCTTGTAGTCGGCCGCGTTCTTCGGGTCGGCCTTCTCGAAGCTCTTGCCGACGCCCTGGGCGACCTGGGCGTAGCGCACCGGGTCGAGCCAGATGTGCGGGTCGAGGCCGGCCAGTTCCTCGTTCTCCGAGGTGTCGTGGGAGGCCGCGTGGCCGCCGACCTCGTTGCCGTGCTTCTCCAGCGTGGTCAGGGAGGCCGCGTCGATCTTCGTCTTGAGGTCGGACTGGCCGACGGCCTCGTCGACGGCGGGCTGGAGGTTCTTGAGGTAGAGCACCGCGTCGGACTCCTGGAGCGCGACGATCTGCTGCGCGCTGATCTCCAGGTCGTGCGGCTCCTGGCCGGGCTTGGTGAGGCTGGTGACGTGGACGTGACTCCCGCCTATCTGCTCGGCGAGGTACTGGAGCGGGTAGAACGACGCGACGACGTCGAACTTGTCCGTGTTGGCGGCTGCCGCGCTGTCGGAGCAGGCGGAGAGGGTCCCGAGACCGAGGGCGGTGGCGGCGGCTGTCGCGAGCACGGATATGTGGCGTCGTCGTACGTTCATGACAGTCATTTTCAACTGAGATGGAAACCGTTGTCAACAAACTGGGACCGGGGAACCGATTTGATATGGGGGCGGGCAGCGCCGGTAACCTAAGTCATTCGCCGCCGTCCATTCGTCATGAAGAGAGCATCGTGGCCGCCGACAAGATCGACACCATCGTCAGCCTGAGCAAGCGCCGTGGCTTCGTATTCCCGTGCAGTGAGATCTACGGTGGCCAGAAGGCCGCCTGGGACTACGGACCCCTGGGTGTCGAGCTCAAGGAGAACCTGAAGCGCCAGTGGTGGCGCTACATGGTGACGTCGCGCGAGGACGTGGTCGGTATCGACTCGTCCGTGATCCTGGCCCCCGAGGTGTGGGTCGCCTCCGGCCATGTCGCCACTTTCTCGGACCCGCTGACCGAATGCACCGCGTGCCACAAGCGGTTCCGCGCGGACCACCTGGAGGAGGCGTACGAGGCCAAGCACGGCCGCCTCCCCGAGCATGGCCTCGCCGACATCAATTGCCCCAACTGCGGCAACAAGGGCCAGTTCACCGAGCCCAAGCAGTTCTCCGGCTTGCTCTCCACCCACCTCGGTCCGACGCAGGACACCGGTTCCATCGCCTACCTGCGCCCCGAGACCGCCCAGGGCATCTTCACCAACTTCGCCCAGGTGCAGACCACTTCGCGCAAGAAGCCGCCGTTCGGCATCGCGCAGATGGGCAAGTCCTTCCGCAACGAGATCACGCCCGGCAACTTCATCTTCCGCACCCGCGAGTTCGAGCAGATGGAGATGGAGTTCTTCGTCAAGCCGGGCGAGGACGAGAAGTGGCAGGAGTACTGGATGCAGGAGCGCTGGAACTGGTACACCGGCCTGGGCCTGCGCGAGGAGAACATGCGGTGGTACGACCACCCCAAGGAGAAGCTCTCCCACTACTCCAAGCGCACCGCCGACATCGAGTACCGCTTCCAGTTCGGCGGCAACGAGTGGGGTGAGCTGGAGGGCGTCGCCAACCGCACCGACTACGACCTCACCGCGCACTCCAAGGCCTCCGGCCAGGACCTCGTCTTCTTCGACCAGGAGGCCCAGGAGCGCTGGACGCCGTACGTCATCGAGCCGGCCGCCGGTGTCGGCCGCGCGATGCTGGCGTTCCTGCTCGACGCCTACGTCGAGGACGAAGCGCCCAACGCCAAGGGCAAGTTGGAGAAGCGCACGGTGCTGCGGCTGGACCACCGCCTGGCCCCGGTGAAGGTCGCGGTGCTCCCGCTCTCCCGCAACCCCGAGCTGTCCCCGAAGGCCAAGGGCCTCGCTGCCGCCCTCCGGCAGAACTGGAACATCGAGTTCGACGACGCCGGCGCCATCGGCCGCCGCTACCGCCGCCAGGACGAGATCGGCACGCCGTACTGCGTGACGGTCGACTTCGACACCCTTGAGGACAACGCGGTGACGGTCCGCGAGCGCGACTCGATGAAGCAGGAGCGCGTGTCGCTGGACCAGATCGAGGGCTACCTGGCCGGGCGCCTCGTCGGCGCGTAGGTCCTCCGTAGTGCCGTAGTGCCGTAACCGACGCCGGACGGGCCGAAACGCCCGTCCGGCGTCGGTGATTGGTCCCCGATGCGGGCGGCTCATTGGACCTGCCGCGAGGTCCACCGCGCCGCCAGGCTGGCTCCCATGAGCCTCGCCTTCCTCCTCACCACCCTCGTGGTGGTCGCCACCCCCGGTACCGGCGTCGTCTACACGCTGGCCGCCGGTCTCTCCCGCGGGCGTCGCGCGGGCGTCCTCGCGGCCTTCGCCTGCACGCTCGGGATCGTGCCGCACGCGCTCGCCACGGTCGTCGGGCTGGCCGCGCTGCTGAACGCCAGTGCCGCCGCCTTCCAGATCCTCAAGTACGCCGGTGTCGCCTATCTCCTCCACATGGCGTGGACGACGGCGAAGGACACGTCGGTGCTCGACGTCGACCGGGACGGCGCGCCCCTGTCCGCGCGCCGCGTGATCGTCCGGGGCGTCCTGATCAACATCCTCAACCCGAAGCTGACGATCTTCTTCTTCGCCTTCCTGCCCCAGTTCGTGAGCCCCGGCCGATCCCACTCCGCCGTGAGGATGTCGGCGCTCAGCGGGGTCTTCATGCTGGTGACCTTCGTCGTGTTCGCCGCGTACGGTGCCCTCGCCGCCTCCGTCCGCGGCCACGTCACCTCCCGGCCGAGGGTGATGACATGGCTGCGGCGGAGCTTCGCGGGGTCGTTCGTGGCGCTGGGGGCCAAGCTCGCCCTCACGGCCAGATGAGTCTCAACGGCCTTGCGGGGACTTCGCGTTGCCGTCGAACGTCCAGTGCTTCGAGCCGTCGCGGTCGGCCGTGGCCTGACAAGTATGGAATGACAGATATTGAAATCTGTCATCTGTCGTGCGAGGCTGGTCCCCATGACGATCCCCACGCGTTCCCTCGGTACCACCGGCCCCCAGGTCTCCGCCCCCGGCCTCGGCTGCATGGGCATGTCCGCGCTGTACGGCGAGGCGGACCGGAGCGAGTCCGTCGCGACCGTCCACGCCGCCCTCGAAGCGGGCGTCACCCTCCTGGACACCGGCGACTTCTACGCCATGGGCCACAACGAGATGCTGATCGGCGAAGCCCTGCGCACCGCCCCCGCCGCCCTGCGCGAACAGGCGCTCACCAGCGTGAAGTTCGGGGCCCTGCGCGGTCCGGACGGCAGCTGGAGCGGCTACGACGGCCGGCCCGGCGCGGTCAGGAACTTCGCCGCCTACTCCCTCCAGCGCCTCGGCGTCGACCACATCGATGTCTACCGGATCGCCCGGGTCGACCCCGACGTACCGATCGAGGAGACGGTCGGCGCCATCGCAGGACTGGTCGAGCAGGGGTACGTCCGGCACATCGGGCTCAGCGAGGTCGGCGCCGACACCATCCGCCGGGCCGCCGCCGTTGCACCCATCGCGGACGTGCAGCTGGAGTACGCGCTGATCACCCGGGGCATCGAGGACCGCATCCTGCCGACCACCCGTGAACTGGGCATCTCCGTCACCGCGTACGGCGTGCTGTCCCGGGGGCTGATCTCCGGGCACTTCGGCGCCGACCGCGAACTCGGCGCGAGCGACTACCGGGCGCACTCCCCGCGCTTCCAGGGCGAGAACCTCCGGCACAACCTGGGCCTGGTCGAGCAGTTGCGGAAGATTGCCGAGCAGAAGGGCGTCTCGGTCGCGCAGCTCGCCATCGCCTGGGTGCTGTCCCGGGGCGAGGACATCGTGCCGCTGATCGGCGCCCGCACCCGGGAGCGGCTCACGGAGTCGCTGGGCGCGCTGGACGTCGTCCTGGACGCGGCCGACCTCGCCGCGATCGAGGCGGCCGTACCGGCGGACTCGGCGCTCGGTGAGCGCTACCCGGCCGCGGCGATGGCGCACCTCGACAGCGAGCGCTGATCCGGCCTGCGGGTACGGTCTTCTCCATGGCAGCGAGCGAGACCCTGACCGCCGAGCGCATCCTCGAAGCGACCGAGGAGGTGCTGCGCCGCCACGGCCCCGCGAAGGCGACCGTGGTGGACGTGGCCCGCGCGCTCGGCGTCAGCCACGGCACCGTCTACCGGCACTTCCGCACCAAGGCCGCGCTGCGTGCGGCGGTCACCCGGCGCTGGCTGGACCGGACGTCGCAGACCCTGTCGCGTTTCGTGACGGAGGACGGCGACCCGGAGCGACGGCTGCGGGACTGGCTGGCCGGGCTGTTCGAGGCCAAGCGGCAGAAGGCGGGCGGCGATCCGGAACTCTTCGCCACCTACTCGGTCCTCGCCGAGGACACGGGCGAGGTGGTCTGCGGGCACATCGACGAACTGACCGGCCAGCTCACCGAGATCGTCCGGGCGGGGATCGCCACCGGCGCCTTCACCGTCCCCGACCCGGCCGTGGCCGCCCGCGCGGTCTTCCAGGCCACCGGCCGCTTCCACGACCCGTCCTACGCGCGGGAGTGGCAGAAGCCGGGCGTGGAGCGGGAGTTCGAGGCGCTGGTGGACCTGCTGCTGCGCGGGCTGCGCGGCTGACGGCGGCCCGCCGTCACGTCACCTTGACGGTCACGGTCGGCGAGTAGGTCGTACCGGCCGCGATCCGCAGATGCTCCTGGCCCTTGGTGTTGAGCCTCGCGGTCAGCGAGTAGCTGCTGCCGTTCTTGACCGTGGTGCTCCCGTTGAGCGCGTTCCACTTTCCGGCCTTCTCGTGCTGGAGGACCAGCTTGGTGCCGACCTTCAGGCCCTTCGTACGGCCGCTGAAGGTCACCTTGTCACCGGCCTTGACCATGCTCTTGTCGGCCTTGACGGTGATCGAGCCCATCGCGCTCGGACTGGCCTTCGGGCTCGCTTTCGGACTGGGGGACGCGGCGAAGGCGCTCGCGGTACCGGCCGACAGCAGGGCGATGCTCAGGGCACCGGCGGCGATCGTACGAGTGCCGCGACGGCGGAGTGAGACGTGCACGGGGGACTCCTCTCGTTCGGCCGACCACATCGTTCGGCTGATCACACCCGTCCATGCTCACGCCGGTCGGCCGTGACGGCGACTCGGGGGCGTCACAGCCCCGCCGCGCACTCCCAGAACTCCCGCATCAGCCGCATCGGTGTCGGGCCGCTCATCGCCACCTGGGTCAGCAGGATCGTGACCGTGCCGGTGGGCGGGACGAGGTGGGCGGTGGTGCCGGTGCCGCCGATCCAGCCGTAGCGGCCGGGGACGTTCCAGGGGTCGACGGGGGTGACGTCGACCTGGCCGCCGTAGCCCCAGCCCTGGCCCTCCAGGAAGAGGGTCGCGGCCTCGCGCTGGGCGGCCGTGAGGTGGTTCGTCGTCATGCGGCTCACCGAGGTGGGGGAGAGGAGTCCCTGCCCGCCGGCCCGTAGCATGCGCGCGAACGCCAGCCAGTCGTCGGCCGTGGAGACCAGGCCCCCGCCGCCCGAGGGGAAGCGCGGCAGACGGCCGTAGTCGCCGTCCGGGGTGTCCGTCAGGCGCAGGGTGCCGTCCTCGGCCGGGGCGTAGGCCGAGGTGAAGCGGTGCCGCTTCGAGGCCGGCACCTCGAACCCGGTGTCCCGCATGCCCAGCGGCTCGAAGATCCGCTCCGCCAGGAACTCGGGGAGGGAGCGGCCCGACACCCGGGCGGCCAGGAAACCCTGAAGGGCGGACGAGGTGCCGTAGAGCCAGGCCTCGCCCGGCTGGTGCAGCATCGGCACCTGGGCGAGCAGGCCCAGCCAGGTGTCCGGGTCCGGCCACTGGCCGAAGGGGCGGCTGTGGTCCTGGACCGCGAACAGGGCCCGCGCGGCGGGCAGCGAGAAGTCGGAGGGCAGGCCCCAGCCGGTGCGGAAGCTGAGCAGGTCCTCGACGGTGACCGGGCGTTCGGCGGGCACGACGTCGTCGACGGGACTCGTGGGGGTGCGCACCACCAGCGGCTTCGCCAGCTCTGGCAGCCACTCGGCCACCGGGTCGCCGAGCCCGATCCGGCCCTCGTCCACCAGCGTCAGCAGCGCCGCCGCCATGATCGGCTTGGTGACCGAGGCGATCCGGAAGATCGAGTCACGGGCCATCGGCGCGGTGCCCTCGACGTCGACGGAGCCCACGGCCACCACCTCGACGTCGTCGCCACGGGCCACCAGGCCCACCGCGCCCGGCACACTGCCGTCGTCGACGGAGCGCCGCAGGGTGTCGTGGAGAGAGCTCATCGGTCGGCCTTCCGGTCGGAGAGTCGTAGCGGATGCACCGGATACGACTCTCCCCGCCCCGCGAACTCATCGCTCCCGGTCAGTCCCCGGACGGGTCGACCGTCGCCTGGTGCTCCTCGGCCAGATGCTCCTCCGCCTTCAGCCAGGGCAGGAACTGCGCGCTCTTCTTCCAGCCGCAGGTGTCGCACTTGATCGTGCGCTGCGCACCCTTGCGCTGCACGCGGACGACGTGTTCGCGTCCGTGCTGGTCCCAGCGGCTCACCTTGCTCGTGTTGATCTGCAACATGCGCCTCGCCTCCGCTCAGGAGTGTCCGGCAAGGAGTGTGCAGCAAGACCAACATCAACGGGGCGCAATTCACGCCGAGTTGTCCAAGCTGTGAACATGTCATCCCGGAGTTCGTCCCAGTCTTGGTCCCGCGGTCAGCCGATCGTGCGCGGCAGCCGCAGGCCGAGCAGCCCGGTCAGCACCACCCCCGCCAGCTGCACCAGCAGCGTCGTCACCAGCGCGTCCCGCATGCCCATGCCCGGGATCAGCGACAGGAAGAGCGTGCCCAGCGTGGCCACGCCCAGCGCCAGCGCCGACTGCTGGGTGGTCACCATCACTCCGGCGCCCACACCGGCCCGCGCGGCCGGGACTTCGGACAGCACGATCCGGAAGACGATGGGCAGTTGGAGCGCCTGACCGGCACCCGCGACCGCCATCCCGGGAAGCAGTTCGACGAATCCGAGGTCCGGCCAGGAACGCCACGCGGCCAGCGCGATCAGCCCCACCCCCACGCCCTGCACGACGGCACCCACCGCCACGACCCGGGTGCCGTACCGGGTCACCAGGCGCGGTCCGGCGAGCGAGACGAGGAAGAAGGCCACGGCCATCGGGGCGAGCGCCAGGCCCGCCGCGACCGGGCCCAGGCCCGCGCCGCGCTGGAGCCCCACCGCGATCACGAACATGAACCCGCTGAAGCCGATCGACAGCGGCAGGATGATCGCCAGCCCGCGCCGCAGCGAGGTCAGCGCCAGCAGACTCGGCGGCACCAGCGGCGTACGGCCCCGCCGGTCCGCCGCGCGCTCCACCGCGTAGAACGCCGACACGATCCCCGGGACCGCGGCCAGCGACAGCCACGTCCACAGCGGCCAGCCCGCCGCCCGGCCCTCGGTCAGCGGCACCAGCAGCGCCAGCAGCGAAGCGGCCAGCAGGAAGGTCCCGGGCACGTCCACCGGCTCCGGGTGCTGGGAGCGCGTCTCCGGTACGACCCTGGCGGCCAGGAACAGTCCTACGACGACCACCGGCACGTTCACCAGGAACACCGCGCGCCAGCCGGTACCGGCTATGTCGGCGGCCACCAGGACCCCGCCGAGGATCTGCCCGGCCACCATGGCGATGCCGGCGGTCGCGCCGTACAGGCCCATCGCCTTGGCGCGGCGCGGGCCCTGCGTGGCGGCCTGGATGGTGGCGAGGACCTGCGGGAGCATCGCGGCGGAGGCCGCGCCCTGCGCGATCCGGGCGGCGACCAGGGCCCAGGCGGTGGGCGCGAGCCCGCAGGCCAGCGAGGTCAGGCCGAACGCGGCCATCCCGCCCAGGAACAGCCGGCGGCGCCCGAACAGGTCGCCGAGCCGGCCGCCGAGGACGAGCAGCACGGCGTACGAGACCCCGTACCCGGCGACGACGAGTTCGAGGACGGCCTCGCTCGCCGAGAGGTCCCGGCCGATGGTCGGCAGGGCCACGTTGACGATGAAGAAGTCGATGAGGGGCAGCGCCGCGGCCAGCAGCACCGTGAACAGTCCGAGGCCGCCGAGCACGGGGGGCGCCGCCGGGGATCGGACGGTGCGGGAAGTCATGGTTTCGGTCACGCCGACGAGCCTGCGCCTGTCGGCAGCCTGGTACCAGAGTGTTCTTATCCTGGTAGCGGGAGAACCTGGAAACAGGCTCGGCGCCACGGCAGACTGGGGTGATGACGACCATGGCACAGGAGACGCCGACAGCGACCGGCACGGCGACCCCACAGAGTTCCTCCGCCTCCGCGTCCACGATCCGGCGCCATGAACTCGCCGCGTTCCTGCGCCACCGCCGCGAGCACATCGCCCCCGAGCAGGTCGGCCTGCCGCGCGGTACCCGGCGCCGTACGCCCGGACTGCGGCGCGAGGAGGTCGCGCAGCTCGCCGCGGTCGGGGTCACCTGGTACACGTGGCTCGAACAGGCCCGGGACATCCAGGTCTCCGGCCAGGTCCTCGACGCGCTGGCCCGCACCCTGCTGCTCGACCGCAGCGAGCGGTCCCACCTGTTCCAGCTGGCCGACGCGGTCGATCCGCAGCCGGCCGCCGACTGCCCCGTGGTCACCCCCGCGTTGCAGGCGATGCTGGACCAGCTGGACCCGATCCCGGCCTGCCTTCAGAACGCCCGGTACGACATCCTCGCCTACAACCGCACCTACGGCATGCTGCTGTGCGACCTGGACGCGGTACCGCCCGAGGACCGCAACTGCATGATCCTCTCCTACACGCACGAGGAGTGGCGCTCCTCGATCGTGCACCTGGAGAAGAGCCAGCGGCTCATGGCCGCCCGCTTCCGTGGCTCGATGGCCGACCACCTCGCCGACCCGGCCTGGAAGACCCTGCTCAAGCGGCTGCACATGTCGCCCGACTTCCGCGAGGTCTGGGACCGGCACGAGGTGATGGGCGCGAGCCCGCGCCGCAAGGAGTTCCGCAACTCCCACGTGGGCCGTCTCACGGTCGACCACACCGACCTGTGGCTGGGCCCGTCGCGGGGCCCGCGGATGGTGACGTACGCGCCTGTGGACGAGGAGTCGCGGCAGCGGCTGGAGAAGCTGCACGCCATCGCGCTGGAGAAGTGAGGCCGGGCTCGCCGCGCCGCGTCAGAACCGCGGATGTCCCGACCGGTTGTACCTCGGGTTGCTCAGGGTCATGAACTCCCGGCCCCGCCGCAGATCCTGCACGACCTCTTCCCAGCCCGGGTCGTCCACCGGCTCGTGGCCCGCGCGGACGTACTCGACGAAGGTCCACCAGCTCTCGAAGTTCGGTGCTTCGTGGCTCAGCGCGTGGTGGTGGTTGATCTGGAAGTCGGAGGGCCGGGTCGCACCGGGTGTCCGGCGTCCCCACTCCAGTTCGTCGTCCTTGCGCAGCGCGGTCAGCCGCCGGGGTATGTCGCCCATGCTGTAGGTGTACGGATCGAGCCCCAGCGCCGGCCGGACGATCCCGAGGAGTTCCGCCTCGGGATGCGGGCCGAGCCCGATGGTGTGCTCGAAGATCCGCCGCAGCCGCTCGCAGATCGCCTCGCTGAGGTACTTGGCGAACCAGTGGGCGTCGCCCTCGTAGAACTGCCTGCCGACACCGACCGACACGGCATCGGTGTCGTACACCAGCCAGAAGTCGTGGCTTTCGAGCCCGTGGCTCTCCGAGAAGCGGAGGTAGCAGGCGCGGAGCCGGCCGAGCGGGAGGTGCTCGACCCGTTTGGGGCGCCAGGGCGTCCCCCGCCGGGTGAGGGTCAACGACCGACCGTCGAACGAGAACGTCCACCCTGAGCAGCGCATGACCATCGCATCGGACATCCGTTCAAATTACTGACCCCGCTGCCGACTGACAACGGATGGATCATACGATCCGGGGTCTGCGGAGTGTCCTGACCGGTCGACTCGGCGGTTTCTGGCGGGTGTTCGGGTCGGCGGTCGGCCGGGGCTGCTTGACCGGAGTGCCGTTCGTGTCACGGCCTCGTGGGTCCGGCTGGTCAACCGGCCGTGCTCGGCGGGGAGTTCGGCCGGTCCGGAGGGCTACGCGGTGATGCCGGCCGCCTCTCGGACCTCGACGGACGACAGGTTCTCCGCCGTGCGTTCGGCGGTTCGCCTCGCCCAGGCGCCGCTGGTCAGGGCGCCCAGTGCCAGTACGGCCAGGCCGCAGGCCACGAGGATCCACCAACCGGGGCGGGCCGCCGAGACGAACGTGTCCTTGTACGACGACGAGCCGACCCCGGAGGCCAGTACCGCGCCGACCACCGCGACGCCGAGGGTCTGGCCCAGCTGGCGGCTGGTGGAGGCGACGGCCGCCGCGACTCCCGCCTGGGCGCGGGGCATTCCGGACACCGCGGTGTTGGTGATCGGCGCGTTCACGAAACCGAAGCCGATGCCGAACAGCAAGTAGCCGATGAAGCGCGACACGTTGGAGGTCTCCGCCTCGAAGCCCGCGAACAGCAGCGCGCTCACGGTCATCGCGGAGCCCGCGATCAGGAGGGGTATCCGGGGGCCGCGACTGCCCACCAGGCGCCCGGAGATCGGCGCGCACAGGAAGGTCGGCACCGCCATCGGCAGCATCCACAGGCCGGCGTGCAGCGCGTCGAGCCCGACCACGTTCTGCAGATACAGCGTGGACAGGAACAGGAAGCCGCCCAGCGCCGAGAACGCGCTGATCGCGATCACCGTGGCCCCGCTGAACGGAGCGGAGCGGAAGAAGCGCAGGTCGATGAGGGGTTCGTCGCGGCGCGGCTCGTACCGGACGAGTCCGACCAGGGCGACCAGCGCGAGCGCCGCGAACGGCAGGATCGTGGTGAACCCGGAGTCCGGCGCCTCGATGATCGCGTACGTCAGCGAGCCGAACAGGGCGATCACCAGCAGCTGGCCGACCGGGTCGGCGCGGCGGGCCTTGGGCGCGCGCGACTCGGGGACGAACTTCAGGGTGAGCAGCAGCGCGGCCACCCCCACCGGCAGGTTGATCCAGAAGATCGAGCGCCAGCCGACCGAGTCCACCAGCAGCCCGCCGATCAGCGGACCGGCCGCCATCGATATGCCGACGACCGCACCCCACACGCCGATCGCCCGGGCCCGTTCGCGCGGCTCGGTGAAGGTGTTGGTGATGATCGACATCGCGACCGGGTTGAGCATCGAACCGCCGATCGCCTGGATCATGCGGAACCAGATCAGCGCGTCCAGGTCGGGCGCGAGCGAGCAGAGCAGTGAGCCCAGGCTGAAGACCACCAGCCCGATGATGAAGACCCGCTTGCGGCCGATCCGGTCGGCGGTGGAGCCCGCCAGCATCAGCAGGGAGGCCAGGACCAGGGTGTACGCGTCGATCGTCCACTGGAGGCCGGAGGTGCTCGCGTGCAGATCGGTCTGCATCGCGGGCAGGGCGACGTTCAGGATGGTCACGTCCAGGCTCACGATCAGCAGACTCATGCAGCAGATCGCGAGCACCAGCATGCGGCGGCGGTGGCTGAGCTCGGGCATGCGCTCCATCCTACGCGAAACTCGATAGTGTGTCTAACTAATGACTGCTACATGATCTCCGTCCGCAGGCACCGGAAGCCGTGCGCCACAATGGAGGAATGTCCACGCCCGTGTCCCTGCCCGCGCCCCCGGCCGTGTCGCCCCTGCGGATCGGCCCGCACACCGTCTCGCCGCCCGTCGTCCTGGCCCCCATGGCCGGGATCACCAACGCGCCTTTCCGCACCCTGTGCAGGGAGTTCAGTGGGGGCAAGGGCCTGTTCGTCAGCGAGATGATCACGACCCGGGCACTGGTCGAGCGCAACGAGAAGACCATGCAGCTGGTCCACTTCGACGCGACCGAGAAGCCGCGCTCGATCCAGCTGTACGGCGTGGACCCGGCGACCGTCGGCAAGGCCGTCCGCATGATCGCGGACGAGGACCTCGCCGACCACATCGACCTCAACTTCGGCTGCCCGGTCCCCAAGGTCACCCGCAAGGGCGGCGGCTCCGCGCTCCCGTACAAGCGCAACCTGCTGCGGGCGATCCTCAAGGAGGCCGTCGGCGGGGCCGGGGACCTGCCCGTCACCATGAAGATGCGCAAGGGCATCGACGACGACCACATCACCTTCCTCGACGCCGGCCGCATCGCCGTCGAGGAGGGCGTCACCTCCATCGCCCTGCACGGCCGCACCGCCGCCCAGCACTACGGCGGCACCGCCGACTGGGACGCCATCGCGCGGCTGAAGGAGCACGTGCCGGAGATCCCCGTCCTCGGCAACGGCGACATCTGGTCCGCCCAGGACGCGGTGCGCATGGTGCGCGAGACCGGGTGCGACGGGGTCGTGGTCGGGCGTGGGTGCCTCGGGCGGCCCTGGCTCTTCGCCGACCTCGTTGCCGCCTTCGAGGGGCGTGAGCAGGCCCGTGCCGGAGGCACTGATGGATGCAGTCTGAAGCCGTCCTTGCGCGAGGTCGCCGACATCATGGTGCGGCACGCGACCCTGCTCGGCGAGTGGATCGGCGACGAGGCGCGCGGGGTCATCGACTTCCGCAAGCACGTCGCCTGGTACCTCAAGGGCTTCGCGGTCGGCAGCGAGATGCGCAAGCGCCTCGCCATCACGTCCACCCTGGACGAACTCCGCTCCGGCCTCGACGAGTTGGACCTCGACCAGCCCTGGCCCACGGGCGCCGACGGGCCCCGCGGCCGTACGTCCGGCAACAACCGGGTGGTGTTGCCGGACGGCTGGCTGAAGGACCCGTACGACTGCGCGTGGCTCGGCGAGGACGCCGAACTCGACTCCTCCGGCGGCTAGTTGGTCTTCGGGTGGGGCGTCGAGCCGTACGCCGTGAGGAACTTGTCGCGGAAGGCGCTCATCTTCCACACCGGGGCGTCGTGCGCGGGGCGCAGCCCGTCCGTCCAGTTCCAACTGTCGATCTTCGCCAGGACCTTGGGGTCCTTGGCGACGATCGAGATCGGCACGTCGCGGCTCGCGTGGTTGCCGCTGACCCGGGCGATCGGCTGGTGGTCGCCGAGGAAGACCAGCACCGTGTTGTCGTTGCCGTAGCGCTCCAGCCACTGGGTGAGGGAGTTCACCGAGTACTGGATCGACTTGCCGTACTCCTGGCGGGACTTGGTGGTGTCGGCGATGACGTCGGAGGCCTTGTTGCCGGCCTTCTCGATCGCGTCGAAGATCGAGCCGTTGCCCAGCTGGTCCCACGGGACGAGCTTCGGGATCGGCGCCCACGGCTGGTGGCTCGACGTCAGGATGATCATCGACATCAGCGACTTGCCGTCGGCGCGCGGCTTGCTGTGCACCCGCTTCTGGAACTGCTCAAGGGTGTACTGGTCCGGCATCGTCGACCAGCTGAACTTCGGTCCCTTGTAGCCCAGTTGGAAGGCGTTGTAGACCTTGTCCAGGCCGTAGAAGCTCTGCTCCGGCCAGCCCTTCTGCACCCCCGGCATCACACCGATGGTGTCGAAGTCGCCGGTCTTCTTGAAGGCGTCGGTCAGGCTCAGGTGGTCGCTGGCCATCACCGTGCGGTAGCGCTGCTGGTTGTTGACCCACAGCCCCGACATGGTCGTCGAGTGACCGAGCCAGCTGCTGCCGCCGTAGGTCGCCGAGGTCAGCCAGCCGCTCTTCGCGGCGAAGCCCGCCTTCGACAGGGCCTTGGTGTCGGCCGCGAGGGTCTCGTCCACACCGGGCGCCATGATCGGGTCCTCGATCGCGCTGCGGCCGTAGCTCTCGATGAAGGTGAAGATCATGTCCTTGCCGCGCAGGTCCGGGACGAGCTGGCTGCCCGGGGTGTTGCCGAAGGCGTCGACCTTGGCGACCTTCTTGAACTCCGCCTCGTCGCGCAGGGTGTTGCGGACCGCGACGGTGCGGAGCTTGAGGATCGCCGCGGTGTGGTCGGCGGCGAGCGGCACGCCGGAGACCTGGAGGCCGAAGGCCGAGCAGGTGATCCAGACGGTGCCGGCGATCAGCGCGCCCCGGGACGCCTGGGCCTTGTGACCGGCCAGCAGGTTGCTGAGCCGGACCGTGGCCAGCGCGACCAGCACGATCAGCAGCAGGACGAACAGCACGACCCCGACCGTGACGAGTGAGGTGACCGTCCCGCCGAGCGTGTCCGAGAGATAGCCGCGCGCGTCACCGAACAGGCTCCAGTCCAGGACGACGTTGAAGCCCCGGCCCAGGTATTCGTTGAAGCCCATGTCCAGCATGTTCAGGATCGCGATCACGGCGGTCAGCGCGCCGCAGCACGCGGCCAGCACGATCCGCGGCCGACGCGGCAGGCTCATCAGGACCACGGCCCCCATGATCGCCTCGGCCGGCAGCCGCACGAACTCGCTGGGCTTCAGGCTGTTCAACGTGGTCGGCATCAGCAGACACACGTAGACGACGGCGGCGGCGAGCACGGTGACGGTCCAGGACGCGACGCGCGCGGCGACGGGATGCCGCTCCCGCCAGTCCCGTATCCGCCGCCGCAGCCCGAGCCGACTGCTCCAGGCGCGGGGGCCGGGGCGAGCGGGACGGGGGGTGGCGGCGGGGGCGGTGTCCGAGGCCGGGGCCGGGGCTTCGGGGGTGGGGGTCGCGGGGTCCTCGGCGTCTTCGGGATCGGCCTCGGGGGCGGCCTTGGAGTCCGCGGACTCGGAGGCGTCGGCTTCGGCTTCGCTATCCCGGTCGGTGTCGGTGTCGGCGTCACCGCTGACGGCACTGTCGTTGTCTACGGCGGTCTCGTTGTCGATCTCGTCGTCGACGTCCGGCGGCGGAACCTTGCCATCGGCTGCCCCGGCCGTGTTCGGTGACTGGCGTGTGCTCGTGTGCTGAGGCAACCCGAAGGTCCTTCCATGAGGAGCCCGTAGTCGGAGTGGCGGCCCTTTGGGGCCTGGCTGGCCAGACCCTCGCTGGGGAGGCAGGACCGCCGTCATTCCGTACGAGTTGCCTCATGCGCCCGTTCACGGAACTGGGCAAACACCCGGCAAACGGCTTATCACCGTTGCGTCACGCGCCCCCCACCGCCGTGAGCAGCGCCAGCGGAGCCGCCGCCGACCTGGACTCCCGCACACACGCGTGCGGGTACGGGACCGGCTCCGGGTGGGTGTCGCGGCCGTAGCCCGCGAGGACCTCCGGGAGCCGGTGGCCGGCCGCCGTCGCCGCGTCGACCAGCGCGTGCGCGACCGTACGGGCCTCGTCGTGCAGGCCGTAGCGCGAAAGGCCCAGCGTGATCAGGGCGTTGTCGTGCGGCCAGACCGAACCCCGGTGGTAGGAGAGCGGGTGGTAGGCGGCCTGGCCGGCGGCCAGCGTGCGGACGCCCCAGCCGGAGAAGAAGTCCGGCTCCAGGAGCCTGCGGCCGACCAGTTCGCCGTACTCCTTGTCGAGGAGGCCGGACCAGAGGAGATGGCCCGCGTCGGACGCCAGCGCGTCGACCTGGCGGCCCTCCCCGTCCAGCGCGAGCGCCGGGAAGGAGTGGTCCCGCATCCAGAAGTCCTGCTGGAAACGGTCCCGCAGATCGGCCGCCGCCTGCTCCAGGAGGGCCGCGTAGGTCTCGTCGTCCCACACGGTCCGCGCGACCCACGCGGTGCGGCGCAGCGCGTCGTACGCGTACCCCTGGGCGCCCGCCGCCGTCACCGGACCGCTCGCCCGGGTGCCGTCCGCGGAGCAGATCGCGCCGGGGGAGTCCTTCCAGTTCTGGTTGGCCAGGCCGCCCTGGTCGGAGCGGTAGACGAGATAGCCGCGCGAGGTCAGGCCGCCGTGGTCGAGCATCCAGCCCACCGCCGCGCGGGCGTTGGGCTCCAGGCGGCGGGCGAGGGCCGTGTCGCCGGTCCGCTCGACATACGCGCCGAGCAGCACGAGGAACAGCGGGGTCGCGTCGACCGAGCCGTAGTAGCGCCCGTACGGCACCTGCCCGAAGTGCGCCAACTCGCCGTGCCGTACCTCGTGCACGATCTTGCCGGGCTGGGAGACCGACTCGGGGCCGACCGCCGTGGCCTGGGTCGCGGCGAGCGCGGGCAGGGTGGCGGCGGCGAGTTGGGGGCGGTAGGGGAGCGCGAAGAGCGAGGTGAGCAGGGCGTCCCGGCCCAGCAGGGTCAGGAACCAGGGGGCGCCGGCCGCCGGTACGCGCAGTTCCTCGCCGTCCGGGCCCGCCGCCGGGACCTGGAGCGAGGCCAGGTCCGACAGCCCCCGGGCGCAGGCGGCGGCCAGTTCCGGCCAGCCGGTGGGGAAGGAGACGCCCTGGACGTACTCGCCCTCCAGCGCGAGGAGTTGCTCGTTCAGCGCGGACGGCGAGCGCGGTACCCGCAGCGCGCGTTTGTCGCCGTGCGGGCGGGCCATCACCCGCAGGGCCAGTTCGGCGGTGCCGTGCGGTTCCAGGTCCAGGGTCCATACCAGGCGGCGGGCGCCGGTGCCGGTCTCCTCGACGCCGTCGGGCGCCGGGTCGGCCGTGACCGTCGTACAGGAACGCCATTCACCGCGCTGGTAGACGAACTCCACGCCGTCGTCCAGGACTTGGCGGGAGCGGGTGACGCCGGTCTTCGCGTAGGTGCGGTGGTCGGAGCGGAGTTCGAACTGGTCGGTGAAGTCGGCGTCCGCGGTGACCGCGAGCCGGACCGTGGTCGGCACCGGCCGGTTGCTGGTGACCTTCAGCGACTCGACGAACGAGCCGTCGCCGACGGCCTGTTCACGGAAGAGCGTGTGCGCGGGCGGCTCCTGGCGGCCACCGCGCGGGACCAGGACGCAGCGCGCCATGTCCCCGTCGGCCACCGGTGTCAGTGCCTCCGGCACCGCGCCGTCGACCGTCAACTGCCAGCGGCTCAGGTGCCGGGCGTCCCGTACGAATAACCCGTCCGGGGAACTGCCGCCCCGTACCCCGCTGATGTCCCCGCCGTCTCCCACGGCTGCGAACGTGCCGCCGTGCACGAGCAGATGATGCCGGTCCGTCATCCCCGGTCCCCTCCCTTGACTCTCCTGGCGCCCTTGACCGCCTTGCCGTTCACTTCGGTTCAGTGCTGCCGCGCATGTCGAACGTGCCGCTGCCCGTGCCGGACACGGCGTGCCCGGGGGGCTCGTGAAGCAGATCGAGGGTCAGTGCGGCGGTCCAGCTGAAGCCGGTCGCGCCGCACGCCTCGCCGTCGTACGGGTCGACGTACTCGGCGAAGTCGGTGGCGGCGGCCGTCTCCAGGACGGCGTCGCGCAGCGCGTCCGCCCTCGACCGCTCGCCGTGCAGCCGCAGTCCGCGCTCCAGCAGCCAGCTCGTGTTGAACCAGGCCGGGCCGCGCCAGTAGCGGTGCGGGTCGAAGGCCTCGCCCAACAGGTCGTAGCTGGGCGGGAGTCGGGTGCTGTGCCCGAGTCCGAAGTGCGGTCCGGACGCCGTACGGACGAGGGCCGCGGCGATGTCCCGGGGCAGGTCGGGCAGGAGCAGCGGGATCAGACCGGAGACGCTCCGCTCGGGGAGGAGGCCCTCGCCGCGCACGTCACGGCAGAGGAACAGGCCCTCCGCCGGGTCCCACAGCCGCTCGATCAGGACGCCGGTCAGGCGCTGCGCGCGGGCGTGCCGGGCGGTGCCGGTGGCGCCCAACTCCCGTGCGATCCGGGCGAGTGCGTGCTCGGAGGCGATGAGCAGGGCGTTGAAGGAGGGGTCCTCCACCGCGAACTCGCTCGCGCCGTCCGCGTACCGGCCGTCCCGGTAGTCCGTCGCGAGCCGCACGTAACGGCCGTAGTCGAGATCCGTGGGCCGGTCCTCGGCGGCTCCGTGGTCGAGGTCGGCGCGGCGGAAGGAGCGGGCCGGGGCAGGCGTGACGCGGCTCAACGGGGCGTCCCAGCAAGGGCTGTTGTCCATACCCTGTTCCCAGGGGTGCACGACGGAGGCGAGCCCGCCCCCGCCCAGGTCGCGCCGGTGCAGCAGATAGCGGTGCCAGGCGGCCAGCCGGGGGTAGACACCGGCCAGGAAGCCGCGGGCGCGGGACAGGCCCGGGTCGGCGCGGTGCACCAGCCAGGCGGCGAGCGCGTGCACCGGTGGCTGCACGATGCCCGAGGTCTGTACGGTGCGCGGGGCGCCCGCGGTGTGCCCCGCGGTGGAGGAGCGCCAGAAGTCGGGGCTCGGGAAGTACGCGTCGAGCGGTACGGAGGGGTTGAAGACGATGTGCGGGATCCGGCCGTCGCCCCACTGGGCGGCGAGCAGCGTCTCCAGCTCGGTCTGGGCCCGCAGCGGCGAGAGGTGCCGCAGTCCGATCGCGATGAACGCGGAGTCCCAGGACCACTGGTGCGGATACAGACCGCGCGAGGGAACGGTGGAGGCTCCCGTCCAGTTCGCTTCCAGTACGGCAGCCGCCCTGAGGTGCAGGGAAGCCGCGGGGGACGGCGGATCGTATACGAGGGTGCGCTCCGTGGGGAGTGCGGTGAGCTGGGCGGTGCGATCCACTGGGAACTCCACGAAAGACGTCGTGCCGACCGCTTCGGTCATGGCTACCGTAGGGTTACGTCTATTTAACACGCAAAACTCAATATGTAATGCAGGGTTGAGAAACACAAGGGGGTGCGCATGACGGGAAGAGGTCAAGGGAGCGCCGGAGATCTGCTCGAACTGGTGCGCACCGGGCGTGCCACCACCCGAGGGGCCCTCCAGCAGGTGACCGGACTCTCCCGCGCGACCGTCGGCCAGCGTCTGGACCGGCTGTTCCGCGCGGGCTGGCTGCGCGAGGGCGCGGGCGGCCCGGTGGACTCCCCGCTGGGCGGCCGGCCCTCGATCACCCTCGAATTCGACGACGCCCACGCCGTGGTCCTCGCCGCGGACCTGGACACCCGCCACGCGCGCGCGTGCGTCCTCTCGCTCACCGGCGAGATCCTCGCCGAGCACGGCGGCACGCTCGTCGTCGAGGACGGCCCGGACGTCGTGCTGGGTGAACTCGGCCGCTGGTTCGCCGAGTTGCTGGAGAAGGCCGGCCACCGGGCGGCCGAGGTGTGCGGCATCGGACTCGCGGTGCCCGGCCCGGTCGACACCGACACCGGCCGCGTCGTCCAGCCGCCGATGATGCCCGGCTGGGACGGCTACGACATAAGAGGCCGCCTGGCCCGCGCCTTCACCGAGCACACCGGCGCCCCGCGGGTCCCGGTCCTCGTCGACAACGACGCCAACCTCATGGCCTACGGCGAACAGCGCACCGGCCACCCCGACTGCCAGGCCTTCGTCCTGGTCAAGGTCTCGACGGGCATCGGCGCCGGGGTCGTCGTCGGCGGCTCCATCTTCCGGGGCATCGACGGCGGCGCGGGCGACATCGGCCACATCCGCATCCCGGCGGGCGCGCAGGCGCTGTGCCGGTGCGGGTCCTACGGCTGTCTCGCCGCCGTCGCCAGCGGTGGCGCCGTGGCGCGCCGGCTCGCCGAGACCGGGGTGCGGGCGGAGTCCGGCTCGGACGTACGGGACCTGCTGGCCTCGGGTCACCCGGGAGCGGCGGCCTTCGCCCGCGAGGCGGGACGGCAGGTCGGGGACGTCCTGGCGACCGTGGTGACGCTGCTCAACCCCGGGGTGCTGATGATCGCGGGGGACCTGGCCGGCACGTCCTTCCTCACGGGCGTGCGCGAGCTGCTGTACCAGCGGGCGCTGCCGCGCTCCACCGCTCATCTGCACGTACTGACCTCGCGGCTCGGTGAGCGGGCCGGTCTGGTGGGGGCGGGCGCGCTGGTCGTGGAGTACCTGTACGCGCCGGAGCGGGTCGAGGAGCGGCTGCTCGCGCTGGGTGTGTGACGTCCGCGTTTCGGTTCGGGGACGTGTCCGGGGGCCGTCCGCATGGTGAAATCCGGTCGGGTGTGGAAGCGTGATTCTCGCCACCTTTGATAAGGGTGGCGCTCAGGTGAGCGGATCTTGCGCGGCTGCACTTCTCCAAGGGGTGGCACTCCGTGCCACCCCTTGATCGTTCATCGATCGAAATCAGCCGAGCCGCAAGTCGCTCATGTGAGCGTAAAACTGCACTGGTGACCCCGATTGCGTTCAAGAAGTGAAAACACCCGGCGGTGTTCGCTTGCCGAGCCTTGACTTTCGATCCGCTGGCGGACCGCGGGTTACGGACGCATGACATGCAAGTGGACGTACCCAGGCGCCTTCGATCTGGGTATGTTCCTGGCCGTCAGGGCAGCCACCCGCGTCCCGAGGAGTCGAGACCCGTGTCGGAAAACAAAGAACCCCACGTAGCGAAGTTCGTCTACGACTTCACCGAGGGAAACAAGGACCTCAAGGACCTTCTCGGCGGCAAGGGTGCCAACCTCGCCGAGATGACGAACCTGGGCCTTCCCGTGCCCCCCGGCTTCACCATCACCACCGAGGCGTGCAAGACCTACCTCGACAGTGGCGAGGAGCCGGCGGCACTGCGTGACGAGGTGAGTGCGCACCTCGACGCCCTTGAGTCGACGATGGACAAGAAGCTGGGACAGGCCGACAACCCGCTCCTCGTGTCGGTCCGTTCCGGGGCGAAGTTCTCCATGCCCGGGATGATGGACACCGTCCTGAACATCGGCCTCTCCGACAAGTCCGTGCAGGGCCTCGCCAAGCAGGCCGGCGACGAGCGCTTCGCGTGGGACTCCTACCGCCGCCTCATCCAGATGTTCGGCAAGACCGTCCTCGGCGTCGACGGCGACCTCTTCGAGGAGGCCCTCGACAAGGCCAAGGAGGCCAAGAAGGTCGCGGTCGACACCGAGCTGGACGCGGCCGACCTGAAGAAGCTGGTCACCCGCTTCAAGCGGATCGTCAAGACCGAGGCGGGCCGCGACTTCCCGCAGGACCCGCGCGAGCAGATGGACCTCGCCATCCACGCCGTCTTCGACTCCTGGAACACCGACCGCGCCAAGCTCTACCGCCGCCAGGAACGCATCCCCGGCGACCTCGGCACCGCCGTCAACGTCTGCTCCATGGTCTTCGGCAACCTCGGCCCCGACTCCGGCACGGGCGTCGCCTTCACCCGCGACCCGGCCAGCGGCCACCAGGGCGTCTACGGCGACTACTTGCAGAACGCGCAGGGCGAGGACGTCGTCGCCGGCATCCGCAACACCGTGCCGCTGGCGGAACTTGAGCAGATCGACAAGAAGTCGTACGACCAGCTCATGCGGATCATGGAGACCCTGGAGAACCACTACAAGGATCTCTGCGACATCGAATTCACCATCGAGCGCGGCCAGTTGTGGATGCTCCAGACCCGCGTCGGCAAGCGCACCGCCGGTGCCGCCTTCCGGATCGCCACCCAGCTCGTCGACCAGGGGCTGATCGACGAGGCGGAGGCCCTCCAGCGGGTCACCGGCGCCCAGTTGGCGCAGCTGATGTTCCCGCGCTTCGACGAGGACGCCAAGGTCCAGCAGGTCGGCCGGGGCATCGCCGCCTCGCCGGGCGCCGCGGTCGGCAAGGCGGTCTTCGACTCGTACACGGCGGTGAAGTGGTCGCGTTCGGGCGAGAAGGTCATCCTGGTCCGCCGCGAGACCAACCCCGACGACCTCGACGGCATGATCGCGGCCGAGGGCATCCTGACCTCCAGGGGCGGCAAGACCTCCCACGCGGCCGTCGTCGCGCGCGGCATGGGCAAGACGTGCGTGTGTGGCGCGGAGGAGCTTGAGGTCGACACCAAGCGCCGCCGGATGACCGTCCCCGGCGGACACGTGGTCGAAGAGGGCGACGTCATCTCGATCGACGGCTCGTCCGGCAAGGTCTACCTCGGCGAGGTCCCGGTCGTCCCGTCCCCGGTCGTGGAGTACTTCGAGGGCCGGATGCACGCGGGCGCCGACGACGCCGACGAACTGGTCGAGGCCGTCCACCGGATCATCGGGTACGCCGACCGGGTGCGCCGCCTGCGGGTGCGCGCCAACGCCGACAACGCCGAGGACGCGCTGCGCGCCCGCCGCTTCGGCGCCCAGGGCATCGGCCTGTGCCGTACGGAGCACATGTTCCTCGGCGACCGCCGTGAGCTGGTCGAGCGACTGATCCTGGCCGACACGGACACCGAACGCGAGGAGTCTCTCAAGGCCCTGCTCCCGCTCCAGAAGGCGGACTTCGTCGAGCTGTTCAAGGCGATGGACGGACTCCCGGTCACCGTCCGCCTGTTGGACCCGCCGCTGCACGAATTCCTGCCGGACATCACGGAGTTGTCGGTCCGCGTCGCGCTCGCGGAGTCCCGCCAGGAGTCCCACGAGAACGACCTGCGCCTCCTCCAGGCGGTGCACCGCCTGCACGAGCAGAACCCGATGCTGGGCCTGCGGGGCGTGCGGCTGGGCCTGGTCATCCCGGGGCTGTTCACCATGCAGGTACGGGCCATCGCCGAGGCGGCGGCCGAGCGCAAGGCGGCCAAGGGCGACCCGCGCGCCGAGATCATGATCCCGCTCGTCGGCACGGTCCAGGAGCTGGAGATCGTCCGCGAGGAGGCCGACCAGGTCATCGCCGAGGTCGAGGCCGCGACGGGCACCCAACTCAAGCTGTCCATCGGCACGATGATCGAGCTGCCGCGCGCCGCCCTGACGGCGGGCCAGATCGCGGAGGCGGCGCAGTTCTTCTCGTTCGGCACGAACGACCTCACCCAGACGGTGTGGGGCTTCAGCCGCGACGACGTGGAGGCCTCGTTCTTCACGGCCTACCTGGAGAAGGGCATCTTCGGAGTCAGCCCCTTCGAGACGATCGACCGGGACGGCGTGGGCTCGCTGGTGAAACTGGCCGCGAAGGCCGGCCGGGAGACCCGCCCCGACCTGAAGCTCGGCGTCTGCGGCGAACACGGCGGCGACCCCGAGTCGGTCCACTTCTTCCACGAGGTCGGACTGGACTACGTCTCCTGCTCGCCGTTCCGGATCCCGGTGGCACGCCTTGAGGCGGGGCGGGCGGCCTGCGTGGCGCAGGGGAGCGACCACCGGTAGGGCCCCGGGGCAGCCGTCGGTCGTCCTGACCCTCACCGACCCGACGGCGGCTCCGGATCACGAGGAGAGGGGCGGCACCCTGTGCGGGGGTACCGCCCCTCTCCGCGTCGTCACTCGCAGGCGACGCCGTCCCCGTCGCGGTCGAGGTGCGAGTCGTAGCCGGGCTCGCCCCGGTAGAGCGGTGTGACACCGGCCGCGCGGGCCGCGGTGCAGTTCGCGTAGTACGTGCCGCCGCCCCCGCCGGAACCGCTGTCGTCGGAACCCGAGCCCGAGCCGCTGTCGTCGGCGGCCCGGGCGGTGACCGTTCTGGTGACCTTGACCGTCTTCGTGGCCGTCACCGTGGGCGCCGGAGCGGGGGTGGCGGTCTCCGTCGCGGTCGCCGTGACGGTCGTCGTCGGCCGCGGACTCGCGGCGGCGGGCCTGGCGTCGCTCGCCGTGTCCTTCTTCTGGTCCTGGCCGGAGCCGCCGGCGCCGACGCCGATGAGGAAGGCCAGCGCGAGAGCGGGCAGCGCGTAGCGCTTGCGGGCCCAGCGGGGCGCGGGCCGGACGGGCTGCGGCACCGGTGGCATGTACGGGTTGGTCATGTCGTCCCCCAAGGTGTGTCATGCGGACACGTGCAGGGGACGACCGTAGGACCGGGCCGCGACGCGCGAGGGAAAGGTGACGGTTCCGTGATGAAAACGTCCGCTTGGGGCGTGCGGAACATTCCCGGCCAGAACGGCCGGGGCACTCCACCCTGCGTCCCCCCACGCGGCGACCGCCCCCGCCGTCAGGTCACGCGAACTCGGGGATCAGCTCGCCGACCCGGCGGATGCTGTCCAGTACCCGCTCGTGCGGGATCGCGCCGACCTGCTGGAAGCACATCAGGCGGTCGATGCCCGCGTCGGCGTACGCCCGCAGCTTCTTGCGGCAGGTGTCGGGGCTGCCGACGATCAGCGAGTCCTGCGCCATGAGCGCCTCGAACAGCTCCTCCTCGGGGACCGTCTCGCCCTGGAGGATGCGGCCGATGGCCAGCTGGGCCGCGTTGGGCGCGGTGTGGGCCTCGTCGCGCAGGAACGCGCCGGTCAGCCCGCCGCCGGCCGGGTCGGCCAGGATGCGCTGCTGGATCGTCATCGTCTCGACGAACGCCTCCGCCGCCTCGAAGAACGTCAGGGCCCGCGCGGTGTACCAGGCCGCCGCCGCGGCGGCCCCGGACCGCAGCGCCTCCTCGTCGGTCTCGGCGCAGTGGACGAAGGTGAAGAAGGCGACCTGGTCGTTGACGAACGCGCCGACCGGTCGCTCGCAGTCGGCCACCGCCTCCCGGTACAGCTCCACCAGTCGGCTCACCCGGGTCAGCGGCTCCCAGAGGGTGGTGCCCAGGACGCCCACCCCGCGTCGGCCCGCCTCCTCGAAGGAGGCCGGGCTGGAGGCCGCCTGCCACAGCGGCGGGTGCGGTCGCTGGAGCGGTGCCGGGACCAGCGGCCGGTCCCCGGCGCCCGTCAGCAGCCGGGGGATCTCCTCGAAGGCCCGGTCGGTCTGGGCCCGCGCGCCCGCCGGATCGACGCCGAACATCCGCCACTCGGGAGCGGTGGAGCGGGTCAGGCCCAGCTCCACCCGGCCGCCGCTCAACTGGTCGAGCCAGGCGGCGCGTTCGGCGATCCGGCGCGGGTGGTTGATCTCGGCCGGTGCCAGTACCGCCGCGTGCCCGAGCCGTATCCGGGAGGTGCGCTGCGACAGCGCCGTCAGCAGCAGTTCCGGTGCCGAGCTGAGGCTGAACTCCTCCGCGCCGTGGTGCTCCACCTGCCACCAGCAGTCGTAGCCGGAGCGGTCGGCGAGCACCGCCTGTTCGATCGTCTCCTGGATGCGCAGGTGTTCGTGGTCGTCGGTCGCCCAGGGGCGGGGGTCCTGGATCTCGCTGAACATGTCGAGCTTCACGTGCTGAACTGCCTTTCCCGTTCGCCGACTTGTCGCGGGGAGCGGTCCCGCGCGGCGGGATCAGGCTGTCAGGTAAGTGTGTTGAGGATGTATCGACCCGCTGTGGGGTTCATGTCGTGATTGGTCGGTTTTTGTGAGCAGGTGTGAAGGAAGCGGGCTCAGTGTGCCCGTACCTCGTACGCCGTGATCCGCACCGCCGGGTCGTCCAGGCACTCCCCGGTGGCCAGGTCGAACCGCTGCTTGAGCAACGGGGAGGCGACGAACGGGCGGCCCTGGTGGGTGCCGGTCAGACCCCGGGAGAGGACCGCGGCGCCGCCGAACGGGTCGCGGTTGTCGATGCCGTAGAGGCTGCCCGAGCGGTCGCGGAACAGGGCGACCTGGCGGCCGTCCGGCAGCAGGGCCGCCACCCCGCGCCCGGGGGTGAGCCGGTTCAGGTCGCAGACAGTGAACCAGCCGTCGTTCTCCGGGTCCGGCCGGAGCTGGACCTTCAGGTCGGTCGTCTCGGGAGCCAGGGTCATCGCTGGGCGCTTCCTTCCAGGACGTCTGCGGACTGCTGGGGCCGCATGCCGATGGACAGCAGCGGCAGGTCGGGCTTGATCTGGTCGCGCTCGGGGACGAAGCCGACGACCGGGTCCGGGGTGTCCGGCGCGTTCACGAAGGACACGAACCGGTCCAGTTTCTCGGGGTCGTTGATGGTCTCGGCCCACTCGTCGCGGTACCCGGCGACATGCGCGGCCATCAGCGACTCCAGCTCCTCGCAGATGCCGAGCGAGTCCTCCACGACCACCTCGCGGACGTGGTCGAGGCCGCCCGGAACGCGCTCCAGCCACACGCTGGTGCGCTCCAGGCGGTCGGCCGTGCGGATGTAGAACATGAGGAACCGGTCGATCAGACGCACCAGTTCGGCGTCGGACAGGTCCTGCGCCAGCAGGTCCGCGTGGCGTGGGGTGGCGCCGCCGTTGCCGCCGACGTACAGGTTCCAGCCGTTGGCGGTGGCGATGATCCCGAAGTCCTTCGACTGGGCCTCGGCGCATTCGCGGGCGCAGCCGGAGACCGCCGACTTGAGCTTGTGCGGGGAGCGCAGGCCCCGGTAGCGCAGCTCCAGGTCGATCGCCATCCGGACCGAGTCCTGGACGCCGTAGCGGCACCAGGTCTGGCCGACGCAGGACTTCACCGTGCGCAGGGACTTGCCGTACGCGTGGCCCGACTCGAAGCCCGCGTCCACCAACCTCGCCCAGATCAGCGGGAGTTGTTCCACCCGGGCGCCGAAGAGGTCGATGCGCTGGCCGCCGGTGATCTTCGTGTAGAGGCCGAAGTCGCGGGCCACCTCGCCGATCACGATGAGCTTCTCCGGGGTGATCTCGCCGCCGGGAATCCGCGGTACGACCGAATAGGAGCCGTTCTTCTGGAGGTTGGCGAGGAAGTGGTCGTTGCTGTCCTGGAGCGCGGCCTGTTCGCCGTCCAGGACATAGCCGCTCGCGCCGATCGTCGGGGCGAGGGAGGCGATGATCGAGGCGACCGTCGGCTTGCAGATCTCGCAGCCGTCGCCGCCCCGGGCGCCCTCGCGGCCGTAGCGGTCCAGCAGGTCCTGGTAGGAGTTGACGCGCAGCGCGAGCGCGATCTCGTACAGCTCCTCGCGGGTCCGCGCGAAGCAGCCGCACAGGCCCTTGTCGACCTCGACGCCGTTCGCCTCCAGCTCGGCGGTGACCAGCTGGCCGAGCACCTTGACGCAACTCCCGCAGCCCGTACCGGCCTTGGTGCACTTCTTCACCTCCGGCACGCTCGTGCAGGAGTGGTCCGTCACCGCGCCGCGGATCGTGCCCTTGGTGACGTTGTGGCAGGAGCAGACCACCGCCTCGTCGGGCAGCGCGGACGGGCCGAGCTGGACGGCGCCCCCGGAACCGGCCGGCAGCACCAACTGCTCGGGGGAGACCGGCGGTACGGACCCGGTGAACGCGCGCAGCGTGCCGTAGGCCTCCGCGTCGCCGACCAGGATGCCGCCCAGCAGCTCGCCGCCCCGGCCGATCACCAGCTTCTTGTACGTCCCCGCCCGCGCGTCGGAGTAGACGACGTCGAGGCAGTCCGCGGTGGCGCCGTGCGCGTCGCCGAAGGACGCCACGTCCACGCCGAGCAGCTTCAGCTTGGTCGACAGGTCGGCGCCGGTGAACGCCGATTCGTCCTCGGCGACGGTCGCCGCCACCGTCTCCGCCTGCTCGTAGCCGGGCGCCACCAGCCCGTACACCCGGCCGTCCGCCGCCAGCGCGCACTCGCCGATCGCGAACACGCGCGGGTCGGTGACCGTACGGCACTGTTCGTCGACCGTGATGCCGCCGCGCTCGCCCACCGACAGGCCGCAGTCCCGGGCGAGTTGGTCGCGCGGGCGGACACCGGCGCTGAACACCACCATGTCCGTGGCGAGTTCGGAACCGTCCGACAGCCTCATGCCGACGACGGCACCGTCCGCCCCGGCCACGATCTCCTGCGTACCGGTCCCCGTGTGGACCCTCAGACCCATGTCCTCGATGGTGCGCAGCAGGGCCGCGCCGCCGCCCTCGTCGACCTGCACCGGCATCAGCCGGGGCGCGAACTCCACGATGTGGGTGGCCAGTCCGAGCCCCTTGAGCGCGCCCGCGGCCTCCAGCCCGAGCAGCCCGCCGCCGACCACGGCGCCCGTGGTGGCCCGTGACTTCGCGTACGCCTCGATCGCGAGGAGGTCCTCGATCGTGCGGTAGACGAAGCAGCCGTCGGAGTCCTTGCCCGGAACCGGCGGCACGAACGGGTACGAGCCGGTGGCGAGGACCAGGGTGTCGTAGCCGACGGTCAGCCCGGAGCGGGCGGTCACCGTCCTCGCCGCCCGGTCGATCGTCTCCGCCGGGTCGCCGACGTGCAGCTCGATGCCGTGGTCCTTGATGAACTCCGCGTCCGTGAGCGACAGTTCCTCGGGTGTGCGGCCCGAGAAGTACGAGGTGAGCTGGACGCGGTCGTAGGCCGGACGCGGCTCCTCGCACAGCACGACCACCCGGTGCGTGGCGGTCAGGCCGCGCTCGGCGAGCGCTTCGAGGAAGCGCTGACCGACCATGCCGTGGCCGACGAGCACGATGGTGGGCACCACACGCGGATTCGAGGTCATGCCCAGGAGCCTGCGACCTCGGTGTTACCCGACCGCATCACGGTTGTTTCCCGTGAGGAACGCTGCCCTCAGCGGGAGCGCGCCGGGGGTGTGAGGGTTCCGGTTCGGTTATCCGAACCCCGCACTTCCGTGCAGGCACCATCGTGTACGGCGCGCGGCGGCGGAAACCTGGAGACATCGGTTCTCCGCAGTTCACGGCCAGGAGGAAGCACTATGGGCAGTGTCCGAGATGTACAGGTCCACGACACCGGGGCGGAGTGGACGCGGCGACTCGCCCGCGCGCCCTTCACCGCCGCCACCTGGCGCCGCACCGCCTACGCCGTACTCGCCCTCCCTGTGGGCCTGGCGTGCGTCCCGCTCGCCCTCCTCGGCGCCCCCACGGCCCGCTGGCAGCGCGGACTCGTCCGCCGCTTCCTGGGCGCGGACCTTCCGGGCACCGCGCGACGCGGCGGCCTGCGCCACGCGCTCCTCGCCACCCCCCTCAACCTCCTCACCGCCTTCGTCACGGTCTACGGCTGGGCGATCGTCCCCATGAACCTCGGCTGGCCGCTGCGCGCCGGCTCCGACTACTCCGCCGCGTGGGGCGGCCCGACCTTCGCCGGCGCCTGGGCCTTCCACGCCGTCCTGGGCGGCATCGGCTTCCTGCTGCTGACGCCGTGGCTGGTCCGCGGCCTCACCACCGTCCAGATCCGCGTCGCCAGGTCGCTCCTCTCCTAGGTTGATCCCATGCCGAGCATGCCGAGCCTCCGCTCCCGACTCCGCTCCCGACTCCGCTCCCGCCTCGTCGCCACCTTCGGCCGGCGCGCGCTGGCCGTCGTCCTCTACGGCGTGATCGCCCTCCCGCTCGCCCTGGCCGGCTGCTTCCTCACCCTCGCCGGGCTGGTGTTCGGCGGAGCGCTGTCGGTGACCACGCTGGGGCTGTGGCTGCTGGCCCTGACCGTGCGCGGCGCGCTGGCGCTCGGCGCGGTGCAGCGGGGGCTCGCGCGGCGGCTGCTCGGACTGGAGATCGAACCGCCGGGCGCACCCGGTGGCAGCGGGCTCCTCGGCTGGCGGCGGGGCGTCCTGCTGGACCGGACCGGCTGGCGGGCGGTCGGCAGCGCCCTGCTGACCCCGTTCACCGCCGTCTTCGCGTACGCGGCCGTCGTCATCGGATACGTCTACGGCGTACTGCTCACCCTGCATCCGCTGCTCAAGCGCTGGAACCGCCACACGGTGGGCGGCGGCACCGACGGCTCGACACACCATGTGGCGCTGGAGCTCTTCGGCTTCCAACTCGACTCCTGGCCGCGCTGGTTGATCCCGTTCGCGGCCGGACTCCTGCTGCTGGCCCTCGCGCCCGCCCTCCTGCGCTACGCCCTCGGCCCGCAGCGCGCCCTGCTGACCGTGCTGCTCGGCCCCGACGCGGCGACCCGCCGTATCCGCACCCTGGAGGAGACCCGGGCCCGCGCCGTCGACGACGCCGCCGCCACCCTCCGCCGGATCGAGCGCGATCTGCACGACGGCACCCAGGCCCGGCTGGTCTCCCTCGCCATGCAGCTCACCATGATCCGCGAACTGGTCACCACCGAGGCCGCCGCCGAGCGCGTCCTGGCCGTCGTCGACACCGCCCGGGGCAACGCCACCCAGGCCATCACCGACCTGCGCCACCTGGTCAAGGGCATCCACCCGCCCGTGCTCGACGAAGGCCTGCCCGCCGCGCTCACCACCCTCGCTGCCGACAGCGCGCTCCCCGTCACCCTCACCACCGACATCGGCACCCGCCCCACCCCGGCCGTCGAGACCATCGCCTACTTCTGCGCCGCCGAACTCCTCGCCAACGCGACGAAACACGCCCGGGCCACGGCCGCCGCCGTCGACGTCACCGCCCGCGACGGAGTCCTCAGACTGCGCGTCACCGACGACGGACAGGGCGGCGCGCTGCCCGGCGCCGGGTCCGGACTCACCGGCCTGCTGGCCCGGGTCCGTACCGTCGACGGCACACTGACCTGCGACAGCCCGCACGGAGGCCCTACGGTGGTCACGGTCGAGCTGCCCCACACGTGAACGGAGCCGTGCCGTATGCGCGTCGTCATCGCCGAGGACTCGGCCCTCCTGCGCGACGGCCTGGTCCAGCTGCTCCAGCTGCGGGACGTGGAGGTGGCCGCGGCGGTCGGCGACGCGGAGTCCCTGCTGACCGCGGTCGCCGCCCACACCCCGGACGTGGCCGTCGTCGACATCCGCCTCCCGCCCACCCAGACCGACGAGGGCGTACGGGCGGCCGTACGACTGCGACAGCGACACCCCGCGACCGGCGTGCTGCTGTTCTCGCAATACGTCGAGACGGCGCACGCGGCCCAACTCCTCGGCAATCCGGCCGGGTTCGGGTACCTCCTCAAGGAACGCGTCGTCGACATCGGCGAGTTCGTCGGCGCGCTGGAGCGGGTCGCGGCCGGCGGCACCGCGCTCGACCCCGAGGTCGTCGCCCAACTCTTCGGCGCCGCCCGCCGGTCCACCGCCCTCGACACCCTCACCCCGCGCGAACGCGAGGTGCTCGCCCAGATGGCGGAGGGCCGCACCAACCACGCGATCGCCACCGCGTTCACCGTCTCCGAGCGGGCCGTCGAGAAGCACGTCGCCAACATCTTCACCAAGCTCGGCCTGTCACCCTCGGAGACCGGAAACCGGCGGGTGCTCGCCGTACTCCGCTACCTGGAGAACGGCCGCTGACGTCCGCGCCCCGCCCGTGATCCAGATCACGGCCCGCAGGTGCAGCGTGGCAGGCCTCCCACCGCCTTTTACCCGGTGTAGGCAACCAGTGGGAGCGAGAGACAGTGCGCATCGAGCAGGGCCAGGCGGGTGAGTTCGAGGAGTTCGTGGCGGCCCGCTGGTCGGTACTCCTTCATCTGGCCCGCCTGCTCGTCGGCGGTGACCGGCACCGGGCCGAGGATCTGGCGCAGGAGTCCTTGGTCAGGCTCTGGTTCGTCTGGCCGAAGATCTCCCAGGACGCGCCGGAGGCCTACGTCCGCAAGGTGATGGTCCGGGCGGCCGCGCGCTCGGGCCGCCGGCGCTGGTGGGGTGAACGCCCCGTCGAGCGGCTGCCCGAGGGGGCGACCACCGGGGACGTGTCCGCCGACGTGGCCGAGCGGACCCGGCTGGAGGCCGCGCTCGCGCAGCTGTCGCCGAACCAACGGGCCGCCGTGGTGCTGCGCTACTACCAGGATCTGCCCGAGGGCCAGGTGGCGGAGGCGCTCGGCTGCCCGGTGGGCACCGCGCGCTCCCACGCGTCCCGTGGTGTGGCACGGCTGCGCCAGATCCTGACCGACGCCATCGAGCCGACGCGGTGAAGAAGGACCCCATGGACCAAATGGAGCCGTTCGAACGGCAGTTGGCGCGGATGATGCGCGACACGCAGGAGTCCGTCCCCTTCGGGCCGCGCCACCGCGAACGTCTCCACGAAGGCGTACGGGTCCGTCGCCGGACCAGGACGGTGCGCAGGGCCGTCGGCTGCGCGCTGGCCGTCGTCGGGGTCGGCGTCGGGCTGCTCCTGCTCCCCGCCGGCCCGACCCGGGTCCAGCCCGCCGAGCCCCACCCGAGACCCGCGACCAGCCCGACGTCCACCGGCTCGGCCCCGACACCGGGAGCGACCACGAAGGCTCCGCCCACCTCGTCCGCCACGACATCCCTGTCCGACCCCGGCGGTACGACGTCGGAGACTCCCACGGCGCCCGCCACGACGGGGAGTTCGGCGACGGCCACCGAGACCGGGACCGGGACCGCGGGCGGGAACACGGGCGTCACGACACCGCCCACGGTTTCCTCGACGCCCTCGGGCACGGCCACTGCGGTCGACCGGAGCCAGGACGAACCGTCGTCCCTCACGTCGTCGTCCGCGGCCTCGCCCGGATCCGGTTCCTGAACCCGTCCCCCTCCCGCCGCCACCGCTGCCTTCGGCATGTCCTGAACCAGAGCACAGAAAGGTCGAACTGTGACAAAAGGCGATCCGCCCGCCCCTACGCCCGTCCTGGACGTCGTGGTCCCGGTGTTCAACGAGGAGACGGATCTGGAACCGAACGTGCGCCGCCTCCACGCGCACCTCGCCGAGACGTTCCCATACCCGTTCCGGATCACCGTCGCCGACAACGCCAGCACGGACCGCACCCCGCGGATAGCCGCCCGCCTGGCCGCCGAACTGCCCGGTACCGAGTGGCTGCGGCTGCCCGAGAAGGGCCGGGGCCGGGCCCTGCGCGCCGCCTGGTCGCAGTCGCCGGCGCCGGTACTTGCGTACGTGGACGTCGACCTGTCCACCGAACTCACGGCTCTCCTGCCCCTGGTCGCCCCGCTGATCTCCGGCCACTCCGACATCGCCATCGGCACCCGCCTCGCCCCCGCCTCCCGAGTGGTACGCGGACCCAAGCGCGAAGTCACCTCCCGCTGCTACAACGCCCTGCTCCGCTCCACCCTCGCCGTCGGCTTCTCCGACGCGCAGTGCGGATTCAAGGCGATCCGACGCGACGTCGCGGTGGCGCTGCTGCCCCTGGTCGAGGACACCGGCTGGTTCTTCGACACCGAACTCCTCGTGATCGCCGAACGGGCCGGACTCCGCATCCACGAGATACCGGTCGACTGGATCGACGACCCTGACAGCCGGGTCGACATCCTCCCCACGGCCCTGGCCGACCTGCGCGGCATCGCCAGACTCGGCAGATCCCTGGCCCGCGGCACCTTGCCACCGAGCACATCGCACCTCGCCCGCCCGGACACCGCCCGACTCGCCCGCTTCGCCGCCATCGGTGCGATGAGCACCCTAGGACATCTCCTCCTGTACGCGGCCCTCAGCCCGGTGCTCGGTGCGCAGGTCGGCAACGCGTTCGCGCTGCTGTTGTGCGCGCTGGGCAACACGGCCGCGAACAGGCGGCTGACGTTCGGGTACCGAGGACGCGGGGGCGCGTTGCGGCACCACGGCCGGGGGCTCGTCGTCTTCCTGGTCGGGCTCGGGCTCACCGGCGGAGCCCTCGCGGCCCTGCACCACGCGCTGCCCTCCGCCGGGCACGCCGCCGAACTCGCCGTACTGCTGGCGGCCAATCCGGTGGCGACCGTGCTGCGGTTCCTGCTGCTTCGGGCGTGGGTGTTCCGCGCGTGAACGAGACCGTCATCCCACCGCGCGCCCGGAGCGTGACGTCGCCGCAGCGGCCCGCCCTCACGGACGGCGCGTGGCGACGGCCGCGCGGGGCGGCCGTCCGGGAGTACCTTCCCGTGCTCGCCTTCTACGGCACGCTGAAGCTCATCGGCTTCGGCTCCTTCATGTGGCTGCTCAGCTCCGCCGGGAACTACCGCACCAAGAACCCGCGCTTCGGCGGCGGCGCCCACCCCTGGGACGTACTGGCCACCTGGGACGGCTGGTGGTACCAGCAGATCGCCGTCCACGGTTACCACCCCGAACTGGTCCGCATCCCCGGCGCCACCGGACTGATCACCCTCGAAGGGAACTCGGCGGCCTTCTTCCCGCTCTACCCGGCGCTGATCCGCCTGACCTCCGAACTCACCGGTCTCGGTTCCTACGGCGCCGGCCTACTGGTCTCCGTGCTCGCCTCCTTCGCCGCCGCCCTGGGCATCCACGCCGTCGCCGCGCACCTCCTGGACCGCCGAGCCGGCTGGGCCGCGGCCGGACTCTGGGCCGTCTGGCCCGGTTCCGGCGTCGAGTGGGCGGTCTACTCCGACTCCCTCTTCGTCGCCCTGGCCGCCTGGGCCTGTCACGCCGTCCTCACCCGCCGCTGGCTCACCGCCGGGCTCCTCACCTGCGCCGCCGGACTCAACCGCCCCACCGCGGCGGCACTGATCGCCGCCGTCGCCCTCGCGGCCCTGCTCGCCCTCCGCGACCGCCACCGCGACGGCATGGCGCGCCCCCTCGCCGCGCTGCTCACGGCACCGCTCGGCCTGCTCGCCTATCTCGGCTGGGTGGGCCACCGAATGGGCGACTACGGCGGCTACTTCAAGCTCCAGTCCGGTGCCTGGGCCCACGAGTGGGACTACGGCCGCCAGACCCTCGACGTCCTCACCTCGCTCCCGGTGGGCCGCACCACCTACCTCTTCGCCTGGCCCTTCGCGGACCTGATCGGCGTCTGTGTGGTGCTGCTCGCGCTCGCCCTGCTGCCGCTGCTGTTCCGGCTGCGCCCGCCTGCCGTCCTCGTCGTCTACACGGTCCTCACCCTCGTGCTGGTCCTGGGCAGCCAGCAGATCTTCAGCAACGTCTCCCGCTATCTGCTCCCGCTCTTCCCCCTCCTCCTCCCGCTCGCCGCCGCACTGCGCCGCCTCGGCCTCGGCCACCAGTTCGCACTGCTCGGCCTCGCGGCCCTCGCCTCCGGCTCGTACGCGGGCTACGCCCTCTTCGAACTCGGCGTCCCGTGACGGGACTTGACCTGGCCTGACCGGACTTGAGGGTGCCGGTCGCCGGTCGGCTAGCGGCTGCCCGTGAGGTGCGCGAACACGACCACGTTGCCCTGATAGCCCGTCGACCGTGAGTAGCCGCCGCCGCACGTGATCACCCGCAACTCCGGGCGCCGGGCGGCGCCGTAGACCTTCTGGTCGGGGAAGCGGCTCGCCCCGTACACCTCGACCGCGTCCACCGTGAACACCGCGACGCTGCCGTCCAGCCGGTCCAGTTCGACGGTGTTGCCCTTCTTCAGGGCGCCGAGGTCGTAGAAGACGGCGGGTCCGTCGGCGTTGTCGACATGGCCCGCGACGATCGCCGTGCCGGTCTCACCGGGGGTGGTTCCGGCCTCGTACCAGCCGGCGAGGTTCTTCCTGGCGGCCGGGGGCACGTCCAGGCTGCCGGCGCCGGTGAGTCCGAGGCCCATCAGGGGGGCGTTCACGCGGATCGCGGGGATACGGATGCGGTCCGGCGGCGAGGGCGGCAGCGCGCGGGCCGCGGCGCGCCCGGCGGCCGGGTCGGGGCGGGCCTCCGCGGCGGACGGCTGCGGCGGGGCGTGGGTCTCGCTGCCGTTGGTCAGCAGCCACGCGCCCGCGCACAGGGCGACCACCGTGACGGCCCCTATCGCGGTGTTGCCGAAACGCATCGCGCACCCCCTTCCCGGGGACCAGGGTTCGCCCCGCGCCCCCTCCGGGCCACGAGGGGCGTCGGACCCGGAGGGGGAGGGGACATGCGGTACCGGCGGACGGACAGCGGAGGGTGTCCGTCAGATCCCGTCGCCTCTCGCCCGGCGATGCAGGAGCCAGGTACCGCCCGCGGCGGCGACGGCGAGAGCCGCCACACCGGCCGCGGTCTGCACGGGGTCGGGGCCAAGGGCGCCACCGACCCCCGTCTTCACACTTCCGCGCGGCTGCACCTGCTGCCGCATGGAGGCCAGCGTCACCATCAGATCGCCGGAGACCTGCTTGCCGTCCGCGCACTTCGCGACGATCTCGTACGTCCCCGGCTGCGCGCTCGGCGGCACCTTGAACTGCCCGATCGCGTCGCCCTCGTGCGTGCTCGGCGCCAGCGTGAACGTGCCGGCGCCCACCGCGCTGGCGTCACCGGCCGCCGTACCTGCGTCGCCGCACGCGGCCGTGTTCACCGTGACGTCGCCGCCCGGCACGGCGCTCGACGGGAACACCTCCAGGCTGCCGGTCTCGCCGCCGTACGCCGGCGCGGTCGCGAGACCCGCGGCGGCGAAGGCGAGCGCGGTACCGGTCAACAGACGGGCCGTACGACGCATCGGTGCTCCTCCGAGCTGTGGTTGGCTGCCCTTCCGAGGAAAGGGGCACCGGGCCCGGCCCGCTTCCCGAGCGCGCGTCGGAAGTGTGGTGAATGGGTGTCAGGAAGCGGTCGCGGGACCCCGTTCCGCCGCTGTTTCAGCAGGTCATGGGGGTACGGCGACCGGGCCCCGAAGGAGTACCCGAAGAGCCCACGCCGAGCGTGTGAACGGGTGACGGCCGGTCAGAACCGGCACTTGACCTCAAGAATGCTTGAGGTACCAGGCTGCTCGGCATGGACACCGAACCCGGCACCTACACCGGCACCTACACCGACACGGACACCGCACCTCTGGCCCTGACCGTCGTCATCGGCAGCAACCGCCACGGCCGCTTCGGCCCGGTCGTCGCCGACTGGCTCCTCACCCATGTCGCCGACCGCGCCGACCTCACCCTCCAGGTCGTCGACGTCGCCGACACCGGCCCGCTGCCCACGACCTTCGCCCCGACCCCGGAGGCCACCGCCGCCCTCGCCGGCGTCACCCCGAAACTGGCCTCGGCCGACGCCTTCGTCGTCCTCACCCCCGAGTACAACCACTCCTACCCGGCCGGCCTCAAGAACCTGATCGACTGGCACCGCGCCGAGTGGCGCGCCAAGCCCGTCGCCCTCGTCTCCTACGGCGGCCTCGCGGGCGGCCTGCGCGCGGTGGAGCACCTGCGTCAGGTCTTCGCCGAACTGCACGCCGTCACGGTCCGCGACACGGTCTCCTTCCACAACGCGGGCGCCGGTTTCGACGACCGCGGCCTGCTCAGGGACCCCACGGCGCCGGACGCGGCGGCGAAGCTGATGCTCGACCAACTGGTCTGGTGGGGGCGGGCGTTGAAGGAGGCGCGCGCGGCCAGGCCGCTCGTCGCGCTCGGCGGGGGCTGAGCGCGGGCAGCGAAAAAGGGGGCGGCCGACACGGGTCGGCCGCCCCCTCGCACCGTCACGAATGGGCCAGGTGCGCTACCCGGACCGGTGCCGGGTGGATGTCTCAGTAACCGAAGATGCCCTGGAACGTACCGCGGTCCCAGTCGTGGCCGGTCTTGCTGGTCGAGGAGTAGACGGGGCCGACGTGGTTGATCACACCGGCGAACATCGTGTCGTCGGTGTGCCCGGAGCCCTGAGAGCCGGTGCCCTGGACGACCCCGTTGTCGTCGCCGTGGGCGAGGGCGGCACCGGCACCGCCGAGCAGGATGCCCACGGCGAGGACGGACGTGGTCAGGGCGGAACGCATACGCATGACTACTCCCAAGGTTCTTGCGAGGGACGTGCCGGAAAACGGGCACGTCGGTCGGTTCGACGCCTGAACGATCACTGAAAACGGCATGCCACCGCGTTGACGCCACGTGGATCGCGCCCTGATTCACTCAAACGGGAACCCGCCCCGCGCCATGAGGACCGCCCTGCGGAGCACCCGTCCGGGCGGGGGCGCGGACGGCGGGGCCGCCGGTCGAATCCGCCCGCCGAACCCTCCCGTCGTTCACTTATCCGGGTGAACGCCGAGAAGCCGCCGAATGGGTGTCATATGACACGGGCAGGACGGGGGCATGGGATACCAACTGGGGGATCTGGGGCGGACGTTCCGCGACCAGATGTACAACGTGCTCACCGGCGGCGACGGCAGCGTCCCGCCGGCCAAGTCCAGCTTCATCACCTGGTGCATGCCCGGACTGCCCTACCAGGAGGCGGACTTCGCGTTCGCCGCGCAGGGCATCGGCACCGGCGCCACGGCCGCGGAGGACAAGCTCCTGCTCCAGCAGGCGTACAACTTCGCCTCGCTCATCGACTTCGTCCCGGACGTGACCTCGGCGTACTCCTCGGGCCGCCAGGACGGGGTGTGGCGCAACGCGAGCGGGGCCCGGCTCAGTGAGATCTACGGCCAGATCCTCACGTTCTCCAAAGTGGTCGACGATCGGCTCACCGACGAGCAGAAGGCCAAACTCGACCGGTTCCGGAGCCTGTTGCGGGTGACGCGCACGGTGAAGGACATCGTCACCGAGCAGGAGAAGCAGGTCACCGAGGACAGCCCCATGCTCAAGGCCTACAAGGCGTGCATGCAGGCGTACGTCATGGCCGCGCTGGCGTACAACAACAAGCGGATCGCCGCGCAGGCCGCCGTCGGCGAGTCCGGCAAGCAGGCGGTCGCCGACTGGGCGGCCAACGCGCAGCTGTACTCGATGCAGGTGGCCGCCGCGCTGGACGACTGGACGTCGAGCGGGTACCGCAACGAGGTCGAGGAGATCAACGCCTACATCGACCAGACCACCGAGAAGTCGATGCTGCTGTGGAAGCGGAACCTGGAGCGCTTCTACGAGGAGGCCAACACCGACGCGCTGGGCCCGGGCCAGTCCTTCCGCTACACGACGGTCGTCCCCGGTGACTTCGCCACCTCCAGCGGCTGGACCGCGTACTCGATGTACCACCAGATGGTGGACTCCCACAGCCACTACGAGACGACGTCCTGGTCGGCGGGCGGCGGTCTCAACTTCGGTCTGTGGAGCGCGAGCGCGGGCGTCACCTCCAACTCCCAGGACTACAGCGAGAACTACCAGGTCGACGACTTCTCGATGTCCTTCGAGATGGCCCAGGTACAGGTCGTACGGCCGTGGTTCTCCCCGGAGTTCCTGGAGAACCAGGGCTGGGACCTGCGCAAGGGACAGGGCTGGAACTACGACGAGATGCCCTCCGACGGCGGCAGCCCGCCCCAGGGCCGCTTCATCGGCTACCCGCTCCAGGCCCTGTTCATCAGGAACCTCACCATCCACTCCGCCTCGCTGGCCCGCGCGTTGCAGACCCACCAGAGCTCCGTGTCGGTCGACGCCAGTGTCGGCTGGGGCCCGTTCACCGTGCGCGGCAGCTACAGCCACTCCGAGTCCGACCAGCACTTCCACTCCGAGAACGACGGCGCCACCATCACCGTCCCCGGCATGCAGATCATCGGCTTCGTCAACCACCTGCTGGGCAGGACACCCGATCTGCTCGACGGACTCGACCCCGACCAACTCGTCTAGGACGGCGGCCCGTCATGAGCGACACCGAAGCGGTGTGGTCGGCGTCCCCGGTGGACGCGGCGGCCATGTTCGGCCTGGGCGCCTACTTCCGGAACCTGCTCACCGACCCCGACCACCTGGTCGGGGTAGCGGTGACACCGGTCGTCCACCAGGACAGCACGTTCCGCTTCGGCGGCGCCCTGGACACCGCCCGCGCCACGGTCTGGTCCGAGTTCTGCGAACTCGTCAACCGCGTCCCCACCCAACCGCCCGTCTGGACACCCCCGGCCACCACCCACCTGTGGGACGTCTACGGCGAGATCCTCGGCGCCGACCTGGCCCGCTCCACCCTCACCCCGGAGGAGCACCAGCGCTACGACACGGCGGTCGCCTACCTCTACGACACCGGCCCCGACGGCGTGATCGTGCCCTCGCCCGCCCTGCGGGAGTACCGCACGGCCCGCCAGGCCTGGCTCCAGGCCGACACGGACTACCACCAGGCGGAGCAGGCGGCGGCCATGTCGGCCGACGCGGCGGCGCGCGACCACTGGACCCACGTCGACGAACCGCGACTGCGCCAGGCCAGGGACGACGCGATGGACGCCTGGCAGACCGCGGGCCACAAGGCCGAGGTCGAGGACGCCCTGCGCGAGACCTCCGAACTCGCCTCCAAGGCCCCTTCCGGCATCTGGAAACGACACCGCGACACCTTCAACCCCAACCTCCCCGACCAGTACACGACCGCCCCCAACGGCACGCGTTTCGCGCCCACTTACTACTCGCCGGACGGCGCCCTGGACGACCCCTGGTCGCGCGTCGTCCTCTCCGAGCCGATGTTCCGCACGCTGGCCGCGCAGGCCCCGGCGGAACTCCGGGCGGCGTTCGGCGACCGCGCCACCGACGACTCGGTGTTCTCGCTCGCCTTCGAGTACCGCGTCGTCTCCGTCGTCCGTCCCTGGCTGGACCCGCCGATGGAACTGTTCGGCTCCCGCGCCTGGCGCCTGTCGGCCGGCGTCGCCCCGCTGAGCGACGGCGCCACCCCGCCGCACGGCCGCTGCCCGTCCTACGTCGAGTCCGTCGCCCTGGCCCGCAACATCGAACTGATCCGCCGGGCCGTCGGCTACACCGAGACCCCCGGCGAGACCACCCTGCGCGGCACCTGGACCCTGGACCTCGACAACGGCGTCGCGGGCGGCGACATGACCACCGCCGACCTCTGGTGGGAGTGGACGACGCAGACCAGCGCCCAACTGGTCCCCGGCTCCCGGGCCGGCCTCGTCAACCTCGGCCCGGTCGACTACGACGCCTTCGACGGCCACCGCCTGGCGGCCCTCACCTACGCCACCACCCCTCTCGACGGCAGCCCGGACGCGGGCAACCAACTGACCGACGGGGACGTGTTCGCCGTACGCACGACGGAGGGCCGCTTCGCCAAGGTGCTCGTCGTCCAGTACGGCTACGACCTCCACCTGCGCTGGGTGGCCTACCAGGAGGCGACCTCGGCGGTCCAGGACACCACGACCGCCCCGGAGGACGTGTTCCTCGCCGGGTTCGTGTGCAGACAGCTGCCGAAGAGCCCCGACCCGGATCCGGCCCTGACCTGGTGAGCCCCGAACCCGCCCTGCACGGGCTGCTGTTGCTCGGGACGGACACCGTGTACGCCGTCCACCTGCCGACGTTCACCGCGCCCCACGACTTCCAGGCCGTCCTGCGGGTGACCCTGGACACGGACACCTACCGCACGGCCCGCGAGCACTACGGCACGGCGGCCCTGTTCACCGCCCGCCCGCGGACCGTCCTCCTCAAGGATCTGGAACCGGGCGCCACCTGCCGGGCCGACCTCTTCTTCGGCCGCTTCGGGAGGGACGGCGAACCGCTGGGGGAGGTGCGCATCACGATCGAGGAGACGGTGCACGTCGGCCCCCCGGCCGCCGAGCCCCGCACCCTCCGTTACGTCCTCTTCGGCCGCGAGCAGCTCTACCTGGCCCATGTCCTCACCGGCCCCCCGGACTTCGACCAGGTGGTGACCGCCCAACGCGCGGGGGAGTGGTGGGCGACGGAAGCCGGAGAGGAGACCCCCGCGCGCACGGTGACGGTCCCCGGCCGGCCCGACGACCTCACCGGACGGCTGCGGCCGGGCGAGCAACTCACCGACGGCGGCGGCGAGTTGCAGGTGCTGGCCGAGGTGTATCTGGAGACGGCGGACCTGACCGCGGACCCGGCCTAGGCCTGATCAACCCCGCCTGGCGTGCCTCAGCTCGCGGTCGACGGCCCAGGCGTCGGCGACCGGGCCGAGGTGGGTGAGCTTGTCGGGGTTGATCACCGCGCGGATGGTCTGAATCCGCCCGTCCAGTACATCGAGGGCCAGGGTGTGGAGCACCTTGCCGTCGCGGTCGCGGAAGAGCGCGCCGGGCTGGCCGTTGACCTCGTGCGGCTCGAAGGACACGTCGATCCGGATCAGCCAGGGGAAGACCGTACCGAGCACCCGGGCCACGTTCTCCGAACCCGTGACGGCCTTGGCCAGCTGCGGGGCCTTTCCGCCGCCGTCCCCGACGAACTGCACGTCCGCGGCGAGCAGTTCACGCAGCCCGCCCACATCGCCGTCCTTCAGCGCGTCGAAGAACCGGGTCGCCAGCCGCTGCCGCTCCCGCCGGTCCGCCTCGAACCGGGGCCGCCGGTCCGCCATGTGCCGCCGCGCCCGCACCAGGAGTTGGCGGCACGCCGACTCCGAACGCCCCACCGTCGTGGCGATCTCGTCGAAGCCGAAGGCGAACACCTCCCGCAGCACGAACACCGCCCGTTCCAGCGGGCTGAGTTGCTCCAGCAGCAGGAGCGCCGCCATCGACACCGAGTCGGCGAGTTCCACCGCCCGCGCCGGGTCCTGGTACGGGTCGCTCAGCAACGGCTCCGGGAACCACGGCCCGACGTACTCCTCCCGCCGTACCCGCGCCGAACGCAGTACGTCGATGGAGATCCGCGTGACCGTGGCCGACAGGAACGACTTGGTCGAGGTGGGCCGGGTCGCCGAGCCGTCGTAGCGCAGCCAGGTCTCCTGCACCGCGTCCTCGGCCTCGCCCACACTGCCCAGGATCCGATAGGCGATCGAGAACAGCAGCGGTCGCAGCTCCTCGAACTCCTGGGCCTTCCGGTCGGTCTCGCTCACTCGGGGATCTCCTCTGCGCTGGCCGGTGTGGGTGAGCCTCAGCCGAACATGCCCGGCTCGTAGTCGCCCGCGCAGGGCTGGCGGGTGATGATGTTCAGCCGGTTCACCGAGTTCATGAAGGAGATCAGGATGACCAGCGCGGTGAGCTGCTCGTCGTCGTAGTGCTTGGCGACCCGCGCCCACACCTCGTCGCTCACCCCGCCGGCCGCGTCCGCGACCCGGGTTCCCTCCTCCGCCAGTTCCAGCGCGGCCCGTTCGGCCTCGGTGAAGACGGTGGCCTCGCGCCAGACCGCGACCATGTTCAACCGTACCGAGGTGTCGCCTGCGGCTGCGGCCTCCTTGGTGTGCATGTCGACGCAGACGGCGCAGCCGTTGATCTGGCTGACCCGCAGCGCCACCAACTCCTGTGTCAGTACGGGCAGTTCGGTGTTCTTGAGGGACCTGCCCACCGCCATGAACTGCTTGGCGGCCTTGCCGGCGGTCTGGCTGGCGAGGTAGTTGAGTCGTGCGTCCATGGTGCCCTCCGTGGGCCGTCGTGGTCGGTGCCTGTACCCACGAGACGAGACGGCCCGGTCCCCTGTGACATGGACGCGTGTGACCCGGGTCTCACCCCACGCCGACCGCGCTCCAGGCCGCCGCCACCGCGTCGTACTCCGAACTCCCCGCCCCGTAGAGGTCCTTGGCCGCGCTGAGCGTCGCGGTCCGGGCGCCGGCGTAGTTCGTCGAGGAGGTCATGTAGACGGTCAGTGCCCGGTACCAGATCGCTCCCAGCTTGTCCCGGCCGATCCCGCCGACCGAAGTGCCGTTGCAGGTGGGGGAGTTGTAGTCGACCCCGTTGACCGTCCTCGCGCCGCTGCCCTCCGCGAGGAGGTACGCGAAGTGGTTGGCGACGCCCGAGGAGTAGTGGACGTCGAGATTCCCGACCGACGAGCTCCAGCAGTCCGCGGAGTTGCCGTCCTTGGAGGGCTTGTCCATGAACCGCAGCGCCGCCTTGCCGAAGCCGGAGCGGACGATCTTCTCGCCGATGAGGTAGTCGCCGGGGTCCGACGGGTTGTCGGCGTACCACTCCACCAGCGTGCCCAGGATGTCGGAGGTCGCCTCGTTGAGCCCGCCGGACTCGCCCGAGTAGGTCAGCGCCGCCGTCTTCGAGGTCACGCCGTGGGTCATCTCGTGCCCGGCGACATCCAGCGCGACCAGCGGACCGAGCTGCGTGCCGTCACCGTCGCCGTACGTCATGCAGAAGCAACTGTCGTCCCAGAACGCGTTGTTGTAGCTGTTGCCGTAGTGGACCCGGTTGTACGAGCCCTTCCCGTCGCCCGCGATGCCGTTCCTCGCGTGCACGTTCTTGTAGTAGTCCCAGGTCTCGTCCGTGCCGTACTGCGCGTCCACCGCCGCCGACGCGCGGTCCGAACTCGCCCCGGTGCCCCAGTGGTTGTCGGCGTCCGTGAACACGGTGGACGGCGCCCGGCTGATGCAGATGCCGAGGATGCACAGGTCCGTCCGGTTCGCCGCGTCACCGGTGTAGGTCCCGCCGCGGGTGGCGTCCTTGAGCTGGTACGACGACCCCGACGGCGTCGTCTCCAGCGGCACCGTCCCGCTGTACAGCGACTTCCCGTCCCCGGTCGCCGTCTCCACGCTGTCCCAGGCGTCGATGCGGGCGCCGGTGCGGGCGTCGGTCAGCACCGTGCGGGCGACCGGGTTGCCGAGCGAGTCCTGGGCGACGACGTTGGTCCGCCAGGCGAGCCGCGGGGTGCCGTGCAGGGCGTCGACCAGCAGCTGGGGCTTCGCGGTCACCTTCTTGAGCGCCTCGCCGGGCCGCGCGGCCCGCAGCGCGCCGACGGCCAGGTCCGCCGCTTCGGGTGCGGCCACCTCCGGTGTCACGGACGCCAGGGATATGGAGTCGCGGGTGGCGCGGTCGGCGCTCCGGTAACTCCCGTCGGCCGCCAGATGCACCACGAAGTCCCCGCCGAGGACCGGGAGTCGCCGATACGTCCGGTCGTAGCGCACATGCTGGACACCGTCCGGGTCGACGACCACGTCGCGGACCGACGTGCCCTCCAGGGCCGTCAGCCCCAGACTCCCGGCGTGGGCCACCAGTGCGGAGGCGGCGTTCGCGATCGCGCTGCTTCTGCTCGGCCGGTCGACGGCCTGGGCGGCGGGGGAGAGGCCGGCGGCCAGCAGGGTCGCGGCACCGGCCGCGATACCGGCCGTGGCGAGACGGGAACCTTGAACGTGCCGGGTCCGGCGCATGGGTCTCCTCAAGAACGCAAGTGGGGGGCGTGGGGGCTGCGTTGATGTTGAATGAGATTTAACGGGCCGCGGACATGTCATGTCCATAGCGCACGCAAAGGCCGCAGCGCGAAGACCGAAGAACCAGCGACCGAAGAACCAGCGACCGGAGAGTGATGACGACGCCCCTCCCCTTCTTCGTCTACGGCACCCTCCGCCCCGGCGAGCCCAACCACGACCTGTTCCTGCGCGGCCACACACGGTCGGAGGAGCCCGGCCGCCTGCACGGCGCCGTCCTCTACGCGGGCCCCGGCTACCCGTACGCCGTGGAGGCCCCCGGCTCGACGGTCGTCGGCGAACTCGTCACCGCCCGCGCCGAGTCCTACCCCCGACTCCTCCTCGCCCTCGACCGGCTGGAGGACTACGCCCCCGGCGACCCGCGCAACCTCTACGAGCGCGTCGAACGCCGGGTGACCCGCGAGGCCGACGGCGCGACGGTCCGGGCCTGGGTGTACCTCGCGGCGCCCGCCGTCACCGCCGCCCTGCGCGCGCACGGCGAGCTGATCGAGGGCGGCGACTGGTCCAACCGGCCCTGAACAGGGCTCAGTTGCCGCCGGAGGCCAGCGCCAGTGCCTGCGCGACCCCCTTCTCCTTCGGGCCGAGGAACCGCGGATCGGGGTGGACCGTCACGTCCAGCGCGGCCTTGACCGCCGCGAAGACCTCGCGGGTGCCGCCGTAGTACCAGGTCACGTTGTGCGCCTCGTCGACCCCCACGCCGTACGAGTGGACCCCCGCCGCCTCGCACAGCGCGACCGCGCGCCGGATGTGGAAGTTCTGGCTGATGAGCACGGCCCGGTCGACGCCGAAGATCTTCTTGGCGCGGACGCAGGAGTCCCAGGTGTCGAAACCGGCGTAGTCGGTCACCACGCGCGCGCGGGGCACCCCGTGCCGGGCCAGGTAGACCCGCATCGCGTCCGGTTCGTCGTAGTCCTCGCGGCTGTTGTCGCCGGTCACCAGGACGACCTTCACCCGGCCCTCCCGGTACAGCGTGGCCGCCGCGTCCAGCCGGTGCGCGAGATACGGCGACGGCTCGCCGTCCCACAGCCCGGCCCCGAAGACCACGGCCACATCGGTGCGCGGCGCGTCCTGAAGCGTCCGCAGCCGGTCCGCCGTCGCCAGCCACAGCCAGGTCGCCGGCAGCAGCGCGAGGACACACCCGAGGGCCACCCCCTGCACCAGCCGCCGCCACCCGGCACGCGTGCGCGGCAGCCGGGGGCGGCGAAATCTCGGGCGACGCACCAGACCTGCCAGACGCTTCAGACGACTCAACGGGGGCCCCTCACCGTTCGGTTCCGACAGTCACAGACGCGCCGTGACCCGCTCCGGTTCGCCGACCGCGGTGTGACCGGCTTCACTGTGAGCCCCGAACCCCCAGCTCACATCGCCTCACACACCCCCGCGACCCCACCGTGAACCCCCGGAAAACCCCCGTCATTCCGGTGCAACGGCACGGCAACGTCCGGCCGCCACCATCTCTCCATGACGGCGTCGCTTCATCCGCACGACGAGTCCACGACCCTCGACAGTACGGCGCATCTCATGAACCGGATCAGCAGTCAGCTCGCCAGCCAGCTCAGCCGCGTCTCCCTGAACGGCGACCGCCGCCCCGGCCCGCCCCCGCTCGTCCTGGTCGCGCACGGCAGCCGCGACCCGCGCGCCCTGAGCACCGTACGAGCCCTCATGGAACGCGTCCGCGAACTGCGCCCCGGCCTCCCCGTCCACCTGGGCCACATCGAACTCAACGAGCCCCGCCTCCCGGACACCCTCGCCGCCCTCGGCCCCACGGACGCCGTCCTCGTCCCGCTCCTCCTGGCCCGCGGCTACCACGTCAAGCGCGACATCCCCGAACTGGCCGCCGAGGCACCGGCACGCGCGCGCGTGGCACCCCCGCTGGGCCCGCACCCCCTCCTCGTGGAGACCCTCTACGACCGCCTGGTGGAAGCGGGTTGGCGCACCAGGACCGACGACCGCACCCTGCGCTCCAGCGCCGTCGTCCTGGCGGCGGCGGGCTCCCGGGACCCGGAATCCAAGCTCGACACCAACCACACGGCCCAGCTCCTCGCCGACCGCCTGGGAGTCCCCGTGATCCCCGCGTACGCCTCGGCGGCGGCCCCCACCGTCCAGGCGGCCGTCCGCGCGCTGGCCGCCCGGGGCCGCCACCGGGTGGCGGTGGCATCCTGCTTCACCGCCCCCGGCCGCTTCGCGACACAGTGCGCGGAGGCCGCCCCCTGGATCGCGTCGGCCCCCTTGGGAGCCCACCCCGCGATGGCCCGCCTGGTCCTGCACCGCTACGACCAGGCACTGACGACGACCGAGGTCGCCGCCCCGGAGCTGGCCTCGGCCTGAGCGCGGCGCCGGGCCCGCCCGCCCGCGGCCGAATCGCGTCCTACAGACCCGCAACTCCCGAATTGTCACTGCCGCCGCTTACTGTCGAAGCATGGACGGCACAGCAGCACCTCCCCCCTACGACCCGACGTCAGTCGACCGCTGGGCGACCGAGCCCGACAAACGCCCCGGCCGCACCGCCTTCCAGCGCGACCGCGCCCGCATCCTGCACTCCGCCGCCCTGCGCCGCCTCGCCGGCAAGACCCAGGTGGTGACGCCCGGCACCCGCAGCCGGGCCTGGGACGCCAGCCCCCGCACCCGCCTCACCCACTCCCTGGAGTGCGCCCAGGTGGGCCGGGAGCTGGGCGCGGCCCTCGGCTGCGACCCCGACCTCGTGGAGGCCGCCTGCCTCGCGCACGACCTCGGCCACCCGCCCTTCGGCCACAACGGCGAACAGGCACTGAACGAATTCGCCGACGACTGCGGCGGCTTCGAGGGCAACGCGCAGTCCCTGAGACTCCTCACCCGCATCGAGCCCAAGCGCTTCACCGCCGAAGGCTCCGTGGGGCTCAACCTCACCCGGGCCACCCTGGACGCGGCCACCAAGTACCCCTGGCCGCGCGGAGCCCACCCCACCGACCCCACGTCCCCGAAGTTCGGCGTCTACGACGACGACAGGCCCGTCTTCGACTGGGTCCGCAAGGACGCCCCCGGCACGCGCACCTGCTTCGAGGCCCAGGTCATGGACTGGTCCGACGACGTGGCGTACTCGGTGCACGACGTCGAGGACGGCCTGCACGCCGGCCACATCGACCCCAACTGCCTGCACGCCGAACCGGAGCGCCAGGCCGTCTTCGAGGTGGCCGTCGGCCGCTACGTCCCCGCGGACACGACCCCCGACGAACTCGCCGAGGCGCTGGACCGGCTCCAGGACCAGGAGTGGTGGCCGCACGGCTACGACGGCTCGGCCGTCGCCCAGGCCCGCCTCAAGGACGCCACCAGCCAGCTCATCGGCCGCTTCTGCCTGGCCGCCGAGACCGCCACGCGCGCGAGGTACGGCACCGGCCACCTCACCCGCTACGACGCCGAACTCGTCGTACCGCGCGAGGCACGGCTGGAATGCGCGGTCCTCAAGGCGGTCGCCGACCGGTACGTGATGCAGCGCGCGGAGCAGGAGCGCATCCGCGCCGACGAGCGGATCGTGGTCGCGGAGCTGGCGCGGGCGCTCACGGCGCGCGCCCCCGACGGCCTGGAGCCGCAGTTCCGCGCCCAGTTCGACGCGGCGCGCGGCGACCGGGCCCGCAAGCGGGTGATCGTCGATCAGATCGCGTCCCTGACCGACGCGTCGGCGCGGTCTCTTCACGCGCATCTCACATCCCTGGGGCACAGTGACGCGAAACAAGCCCGAATGTGACCCTCCGTGGCCTGATCGGGCCACACCCCCTTCCCGCATCACGCTGCGTGCGGGACGCTCGCATATGGCGGCACCCTTACGAGGAGGCATCAAGTGGTCGACGCGGATCAGACATTCGTCATCGTCGGAGGAGGCCTGGCCGGCGCCAAGGCGGCCGAGGCGCTCCGAGCGGAGGGCTTCACCGGCCGCGTGATACTGATCTGCGACGAACGCGACCACCCCTACGAGCGTCCGCCGCTGTCCAAGGGCTACCTCCTTGGCAAGGAGGAGCGCGACAGCGTCTTCGTCCACGAACCCGCCTGGTACGCGCGCAACGACATCGAGCTGCACCTCGGCCAGACCGTCGACGCGATCGACCGTACGGCGAAGACGGTCCGCTTCGGGGACGACGGCACCCTCGTCCACTACGACAAGCTGCTCATCGCCACCGGCTCCGAGCCCCGCCGCCTCGACATCCCGGGCACGGACCTCGCGGGCGTCCACCATCTGCGCCGCCTCTCGCACGCCGAGCGCCTCAAGGGCGTCCTCGCCTCCCTGGGCCGGGACAACGGCCATCTGGTGATCGCCGGCGCCGGCTGGATCGGCCTGGAGGTCGCGGCGGCGGCCCGCGAGTACGGCGCCGAGGTCACCGTCGTCGAGCCCGCGCAGACCCCGCTGCACGGAGTCCTCGGCCCCGAACTGGGCCAGCTCTTCGCCGACCTGCACGCCGAGCACGGCGTCCGCTTCCACTTCGGCGCCAGGCTCACCGAGATCGTCGGCCAGGACGGCATGGTCCTCGCGGCCCGCACCGACGACGGCGAGGAGCACCCCGCGCACGACGTCCTCGCGGCCATCGGCGCGGCCCCGCGCACCGCGCTCGCCGAGGCGGCCGGCCTCGAACTCGCCGACCGCGCGCACGGCGGCGGCATCGCGGTCGACGAACGGCTGCGCACCTCCGACCCCGACATCCACGCGGCCGGCGACGTGGCCGCCTTCCACCACGCCCTCTTCGACACCCGGCTGCGCGTGGAGCACTGGGCCAACGCGCTCAACGGCGGCCCGGCGGCGGCCCGCGCGATGCTCGGCAAGGACGTCACCTACGACCGCGTGCCCTATTTCTTCTCCGACCAGTACGACTTGGGTATGGAGTACTCCGGCTGGGCGCCCCCGGGTTCCTACGACGAAGTGGTGATCCGGGGAGACGCGGGCAAGCGGGAGTTCATCGCCTTCTGGCTGAAGGAGGGCCGCGTACTGGCCGGGATGAATGTGAATGTGTGGGACGTCACAGAGCCCATCCAGCAGCTCATCCGCTCCCGGGCCCAGGTGACCACCGAGGCCCTCGCGGACCCACACGTTCCGCTGGACAGCCTGGGCGGCTAGCGGTCCTGCTCGTCACTGCTGTCAGTCCGGCCCCGTAGAATTCACGCGTGGCAGGACGGATCAACGACGAGGACGTGAAGGCGGTTCGGGACGCGGTCCCGATCGACGCCGTGGTGTCCGAGTACCTCCAGCTGCGGAACGCGGGCGGCGGCAACCTCAAGGGCCTCTGCCCCTTCCACGACGAGAAGTCGCCGTCCTTCCAGGTCAGCCCGAGCAAGGGGCTCTTCCACTGCTTCGGCTGCCAGGAGGGCGGCGACACCATCACGTTCGTGATGAAGGTCGACCACCTCACCTTCTCGGAGTCGGTCGAGCGGCTGGCCGCCCAGGCCGGCATCACGCTGCGGTACGAGGAGGGCGGGTACAACCCCTCCCACCAGCGCGGCGAGCGCATCCGCCTGGTCGAGGCGCACAAGGTGGCCGCCGACTTCTACGTCGAGCAGCTGGCCGCCGGCCCCGAGGCGGACACCGGTCGCACGTTCCTCGCCGAGCGCGGCTTCGACCAGTCCGCCGCCCAGCACTTCTCCGTCGGCTACAGCCCGCAGGGCTGGGACCACCTCACCAAGTACCTCCGCGGCAAGGGCTTCAGCGACAAGGAGATCCTGCTCTCCGGCCTCGCCCAGGAGGGCCGCCGCGGCCCCATCGACCGCTTCCGGGGCCGCCTGATGTGGCCCATCCGCGACATCGGCGGCGAGGTCGTCGGCTTCGGCGCCCGCAAGCTCTACGAGTCGGACAACGGCCCCAAGTACCTCAACACGCCCGACACCGCGATCTACAAGAAGTCCCAGGTCCTCTACGGCATCGACCTCGCGAAGAAGGACATCGCCAAGTCCTCCCGCGCGGTCGTCGTCGAGGGCTACACCGACGTCATGGCCTGCCACCTCGCCGGTGTCACCACCGCCATCGCGACCTGCGGCACGGCCTTCGGCGGCGACCACATCAAGATCCTCCGCAGGCTGCTGATGGACAACGGCTCGGCGCGCGTGATCTTCACCTTCGACGGCGACGCGGCCGGCCAGAAAGCGGCCCTGCGCGCCTTCGAGGACGACCAGAAGTTCGCCGCCGAGACGTACATCGCCATCGCCCCGGACAACATGGACCCCTGCGAACTGCGCCTCGCGAAGGGCGACGAGGCGGTCGCCGACCTGGTCGAACCCCGCACCCCGCTCTTCGAGTTCGCGCTCCGCCAGATCGTCGTCCGCTACGACCTCGACACCCCCGCGGGCCGCGCCGCCGCCCTGGACGAGGCGGCCCCCATCGTCGCCCGCATCAAGAACAGCGGCGCCCAGCACGAGGTGGCCGTCCAACTGGCCGGCATGCTCGGCATCCTCGACACCCAGTTCGTGGTCAAGAGGGTCGCCCAGCTGGCCCGTTGGGCCCGCGACCGGGGCGGCAAGGGCCCGGCACCGACCCGGGGCGGCGCGCAGCAGCAGTCGTACGACACCACCCCCCGCCCCACCACCGGCGGCCCCGCCCTCACCCTCCGCAACCCCGTCTTCGCCACCGAGCGCGAACTCCTCAAACTCGCCCTCCAGCGCCCCGAGTTGGTCTCCCCGGCCTTCGACGCCTACGGGGTGGACGAGTTCACCGCAGCGCCCTACGCAGCCGTACGCGAGGCGATCATCGAGGCGGGCGGCGCCGAGTACGGCCTCCAGGACCCCCAGGACTATCTGGTCCGCGTCCGCGAGGCGGCACCGGACGACACGGTCCGCGCGATGGTCACCGAACTCGCCGTCGAGGCCATCCTGCGCCGCACGGTCGACGAGAACTACGCGGGCGAGCAGCTCGTCACCGTCCGCCGAAGAGCCGTGGTACGCCGGATCCACGACATCCAGGGCGCGCTCACCCGCCTCGGCAGCCACGGCGACTCGGCCGAACTGGCCGCCGTGCAGAACGAGTTGTGGGTGCTCCAGCAGTACGACCAGGCACTCCAGGTGCACGGCGCGGGGGCTCTGTGAGGCACCGGGGCCGGGGGCTCACCCCTGCTCCGGTATCCGGGACGCCCCGATCGACCTGCTCGGGTCCCGCAGGGTCCGCACCAGCCGCTCCACGGGCACCGGAGGCAGCGCCTCCCCCTCGAAGGTGCTGCGCAGCGCCAGATCGTAGGCGGCCATCCCGCGCTGCACCTCGGTGAGGAACTCCTCGCTGATCACCGCCGTTCCGTCGGCGAGCCCGGAGCGCGCCGCCGCCTTGGGACCGGGCCGGCCGAGATAGGTGTGCACGATGTCGGGCGGCCCGTCGTCGAACGGACGGTCGTACTCCACCAGCCCCGTCACGTCCTCCACGGTGAAGTTCCCGTCGGGGCTGTTGAGCTGGGCGATCGTGTCACTGCTCGCCCGCAGCAGCAGGCCCTCCGTGTACTGGGCCGGCGCCCCCTCCAGATTGAGGAACAGCACCTTCACGTCCGGCACGTCCGGCTCGCCCGTCCTGCGGTAGACGATCGCGCGCTGGGCGTCCGCGTTGTCCGTCGCCACGCTCCAGGTCCGCCGGAAGCCGCGGATGCGGGCCCGGACCACCTCCGCGCCCGGCCGCGGCACATGCCCGTACAGATCCCGCAGCGCCTGCGGATCCACCAGCCGACCGTAGACGAACAGGGCCTGCCGGGCGGGCTGTTCGAAGGTGGCCCAGCCCGCCCAGGAACTGCTCGGCCGGTTCAGGTCCACGTCCACCCGGGAGAAACGGCCGATCTGCACATGCTGGGGATCGAGCCGGTACCAGTGCTCGTCGTGCACCTCGACGCCGAGCCCGCCCACCTTGCCCGACACCCGGATCAGCAGGTCGTGCAGCCCGCTGTCGGAGATGTCGATGCCCTGCACGGTACGGATCTGCCCGGCGTCCAGTTCCGCGTCCATCGGGATCCACAGGGTGAAGGTCGTGCCCTCCTTGGACACGGGCCACATGCGGGCGCCGACCCGGCTGCCGTTGGACCCGAGCACCTCCAGCGGATGCGTCCGGATCAGCCGGCTGCCGTCCACCGGCGACGGCTCCAGATACCGCAGATACGCCTCGCAGCGCAGGTCGGCGATGGTGAGATGGCGCAGCTGCTTGTAGAAGCGCACCGCGATGGTGCCGTGGTGCGTGCCCTCCTTCTCCTGCCGGTACACGGCCTCGTCCACCTCCCACGGCAGACACACACTGGGCTGCGCACGCCACACGAAGCCGCGGATCGAGTACATCCGGGCGAACACCACCGCGATCACCAGCGCGGGCAGCACCAGGCCGACCGCCGCCGCGACGCTCGCCAGCAGATCGTCCCAGGACCCGGCCCGCCGGTCCGGATAGTCCCCCTGCCCGCTCAGCGCCCGGAACATGGAGCCCGTCAGGGACAGGAACGCGCTCACGCTGCCGTACCGGTGCTCCGGCGCGGCGACCAGCGCGTGCGCCCCGGCCAGCAGCAGCGACAGGACGGCCAGCCCGCCGAACAGCACGAGCAGCAGCAGCCAGGCCGGCTGCCCGCTCACCCACCAGCGCCAGGACTGCTGCTGGATGGGATGGTGACGACGGCGTCTCAAGGACGGGGCCATGGCACTCCCTCAGGCCGGAGCTCTCGGTTCGAGCCGTTTGCTGAAACAGAGCGCGAACGGGTCGTCCAGATACGGCGGATACGGCGGGACGGGGCGGAAGCCGCGGCTCCGGAACAGCCCCTGCGCGGCCGTGTGCCGTACCCCGGTCTCCAGGTAGAGCACCCGCGTGCCGAGCCCCGCGCTCAGCGTCTCCGCGGCGGCCATCAGCGCGCTGCCCACCCCGAGCCGCCGGGCCCCGGCCCGCACGTACACCCGCTTGACCTCGTAGGCGCCCGGCGGGACACCGAGGACCGCCAGCGGCTGCACGGCCACGCATCCGAGGGCGTCCGCACCGTCCGCACCGTTCGAACGGGCCAGCAGGAAGCGGGCGCCGGGATCGACGCCCGCCCGGTAGCTCCCCGCCAACTCCGGGTACCGGCCCAGATGTTCACGGTGCGAGGCGGCCAGCAGCTCGTCCAGGTCCGCCGTGTCGTCGGCCGTACACGGGTGCACCTCCAGCATGCCGGGAGTATCGCCACGCGCGGCGCACGGCAACCCTGTGAACCCGTCCGGTCACGCCTCGATTGCAAAAAGTCACCGCACGCCCCTCGTGGCGGCGATGTGTCGTACTCCACACTGGGTTCCGGTGCCTGAGTCCTCGGAGCGCGGCCGATCCGTCCCCAGCGGGTCCTTCACCCCCGCGGTTCCGCTCATCGAGTACGGGACGGATCGCGGCGAGGCCGCCCACTCCGCCCTTGAAGTACCGCTGTCGTACCCCCTGGCAGCGATCATCCTGGAGGTCGCCCCCGTGCAGACCCAGACCCTCGACCAGACCGAGACCAGCACGACGGACGGCGCGGAACCGGACGCGGAGACCGATGTCCTCGCGACCGTCCCCCCGCAGAGCCGTGCCGCGCACCACCCGGAGAACGCGGACCCGGAGAGCCCGCCCGAGCTCGAAGAACCGTCGGCCGAAGCGGTGGAGACCGCCGAGGCCCCCGAGCCCGACGAACGGCCCCGCGGCCGGGTCGCCGACACCGGCGCGCCCTCCTCGGACCTGTTCCGCCAGTACCTGCGCGAGATCGGCCGCATCCCCCTGCTCACCGCGGCCGAGGAGGTCGAACTCGCCCGCCGTGTCGAGGCCGGCCTGTTCGCCGAGGAGCGGCTCTCCGGAGCCTTCGACCTGGACAGCCAACTCGCCGTCGACCTGGACAAGTTGGTCGTCATGGGCCGGATGGCCAAGCGCCGGCTGATCGAGGCGAACCTGCGGCTCGTCGTGTCCGTGGCGAAGCGGTACGTCGGCCGCGGGCTGACCATGCTCGACCTCGTGCAGGAGGGAAACCTCGGGCTGATCAGGGCAGTTGAGAAGTTCGACTACGCCCGCGGCTACAAGTTCTCGACGTACGCCACCTGGTGGATCCGGCAGGCCATGTCCCGGGCCCTGGCCGACCAGGCCCGCACGATCCGCGTCCCGGTGCATGTCGTCGAACTCATCAACCGGGTCGTCCGCGTCCAGCGCCGGATGCTCCAGGAGCGCGGCTACGAGCCGACCCCGGAGGAGGTGGCCGACCACCTCGACCTCGCGCCCGAACGCGTCAGCGAGGTCCTGCGGCTCGCCCAGGAACCGGTGTCGCTGCACGCGCCGGTGGGCGAGGAGGACGACGTCGCCCTCGGCGACCTGATCGAGGACGGCGACGCGACGAGTCCCGTGGAGTCCGCGGCGTTCCTGCTGCTGCGGCAGCACCTGGAGGCGGTGCTGTCGACGCTGGGGGAGCGGGAGCGGAAGGTCGTACAGCTGAGGTACGGCCTGGCGGACGGGCGTCCGCGCACGCTGGAGGAGATCGGGCGGATCTTCGGTGTCACGCGGGAGCGGATACGGCAGATCGAGTCGAAGACTCTGAACAAGCTTCGGGATCATGCATTCGCGGATCAGCTGAGGGGTTATCTGGATTGATGCCGGGTGCGGGTGCGGTGGGGGCTGGTCGCGCCCGCGCGGCGGAGCCGCATATCGATGCAGCCCCGCGCCCCTTAAGTTGGACCAGCCCCCCCCCGGTTTATCAGTCGACCTCCGCCACCGCCTGAGCGAACTGCGCCTTGTACAACCGCGCATACGCCCCGTCCGCCGCCAACAGGTCGGCGTGCGCGCCCTGTTCGACGATCGAGCCGTTCTCCATGACCAGGATCGTGTCCGCGTCCCGGATCGTGGAGAGGCGGTGCGCGATCACGAACGACGTGCGCCCGTGGGCGAGTTTGGCCATCGCCTTCTGGATCAGCACCTCGGTACGGGTGTCGACCGAGGACGTCGCCTCGTCCAGCACCAGGATCGTCGGGTCGGACAGGAATGCCCGCGCGATGGTGATCAGTTGCTTCTCACCGGCGCTGACGCCCGTGCCCTCGTCGTCGATGACCGTGTCGTAGCCCTCGGGCAGCGTACGGACGAACCGGTCGGCGTGCGCCGCCCGCGCCGCCTCCTCGATCTCGCCCCGGGTGACCTCACGGGACGCGCCGTACGCGATGTTGTCGGCGATCGAGCCGCCGAACAGCCAGGTGTCCTGGAGCACCATGCCGATGCCGGCGCGGAGTTCGTCGCGAGACATCCGCGCGATGTCGACGCCGTCGAGGGTGATCCGGCCGCCGGAGACGTCGTAGAACCGCATGAGGAGGTTCACCAGGGTGGTCTTGCCGGCGCCGGTCGGGCCGACGATCGCGACCGTGTGGCCCGGTTCCACCGTCAGGGAGAGGTCCTCGATGAGCGGCTTGTCGGGGTCGTAGCGGAAGGAGACGTGCTCCAGGGCGACCAGGCCGCGCAGTTCCTCGGGGCGCTCGCCCGGCATCGGGTCGGCCGACTGCTCCTCGGCGTCGAGGAGTTCGAAGATCCGCTCGGCCGAGGCGACGCCCGACTGGACCAGGTTCGCCATCGACGCGACCTGGGTGAGCGGCATCGAGAACTGGCGCGAGTACTGGACGAAGGCCTGCACATCGCCGATCGAGAGCGAGCCCGAGGCGACCCGCAGACCGCCGACGACCGCGACCAGCACGTAGTTGAGGTTCGACACGAACATCATCAGCGGCTGCATGACACCGCTGTTGAACTGCGCCTTGAACCCGGCCTCGTACAGCGCGTCGTTCTGCTCGGCGAACAGCTTCGCCGACTCGTCCTGCCGCCCGAACACCTTCACCAGGGTGTGCCCGGTGTACATCTCCTCGACGTGCGCGTTGAGCTTGCCCGTCGAGCGCCACTGCTGCACGAAGTGCGGCTGCGAACGCTTGCCGATGCGGGTGGCGACCAGGAACGACAGCGGCACGGTCACCAGCGCGACCAGCGCCAGCAGCCACGACACCCAGAACATCATCGCGAGGACACCGATGATCGTGAGGAGCGAGTTGATCAGCTGGCCCATCGACTGCTGGAGGGTCTGGCCGATGTTGTCGATGTCGTTGGTCGCGCGGGACAGCACCTCACCGCGCTGCCGCTTGTCGAAGTACGACAGCGGGAGCCGCGACATCTTCGTCTGGACGCTCTCGCGCAGCCGGAACATGGTCCGGTTGACCGCCCGGTTGACCATCCGGGTCGCCACCGCCATCAGCAGCCCGGCCACCATGAACGTGCCCAGCGCGAGCAGCAGCACATGCCCCACCGAGGTGAAGTCGATGCCCTTGCCCGGGGTGAAGTCCGTGCTCTTGAGCATGTCCGCGATCGAGCCCTGGCCCCGGTCGCGCATCGCCTGAAGGGCCTGCGCCTTGCTCGTACCGGCCGGCAGCTGCCGCCCGATGATGCCCGCGAAGACCAGGTCGGTGGCGTTGCCGAGGATCTTCGGCCCCACCACGTTCAGCCCGACGCTGATCACCACGCACACCAGCAGGATGCCGATGGTCAGCCGCTCCGGCCGGAACTGGCCGATCAGCCGCTTGCCGGACACCTTGAAGTCCATCGAACGGGCGTCGGGGCCCGTCCCGGCCATCATCCGCCCCATGGGCCCGGCCATCAGGCAGCCTCCGCTTCCGTGAGCTGGGAGAGCACGATCTCTCGGTACGTCTCGTTGTCCGCCATCAGTTCGTGATGCCGGCCCGTCCCCACGACCCGCCCCTCGTCGAGTACGACGATCCGGTCGGCGTCCCTGATGGTCGCCACCCGCTGCGCCACGATCACCACGGTCGCCTCGGCGGTCTCCTGGGAGAGCGCGGCCCGCAGCGCCGCGTCCGTCGCGTAGTCGAGGGCGGAGAAGGAGTCGTCGAACAGGTAGATCTCCGGCCGCTGGACGAGGGTCCGGGCGATGGCGAGCCGCTGCCGCTGACCGCCGGAGACGTTCGTGCCGCCCTGGGCGATGGGGGAGTCGAGGCCGTTCTCCAGCGCCTCGACGAAGCCCTTGGCCTGCGCCACCTCCAGCGCGTGCCACAGCTCCTCGTCGCTCGCGTCGGGGTTGCCGTAGCGGAGGTTGGTGGCGACCGTGCCCGCGAACAGGTACGGCTTCTGCGGGACCAGGCCGACCGTCTTGGCCAGCAGCACCGGGTCGATGGTCGACACGTCGACCCCGTCGACGAGGACCTCGCCGTCGGTCGCGTCAACCAGACGCGGGACCAGACTCAGAAGGGTGGACTTTCCGCTGCCGGTCGAGCCGATCACGGCCGTCGTCTCGCCCGGACGGGCCACCAGCTCGATGGACTTCAGCACGGGTTCCTCGGCGCCCGGATAACAGAAGCCGACCCCGCGGACCTCCAGATGCCCGTGCCGGCGCAGCTCGGTGACGGGCGCGAGCGGCGGCACGACACTGGACTCGGTGTCGAGGACCTCCTCGATGCGCTCGGCACAGACCTCCGCGCGCGGCACCATCATGAACATGAAGGTGGCCATCATCACGGACATCACGATCTGCATCAGATAGGCGAGGAACGCGGTCAGATCACCGATCTGCATCCCGCCGCTGTCGATGCGGTGGGCGCCGAACCACACGACGGCGATCGACGACAGGTTCACCGTCGTCATGACCACCGGGAACATCAGCGCGAGCAGGTTGCCCGTCTTCAGCTGCATCTCGGTGAGATCGGAGTTGGCCTTCCGGAACCGCTCCTTCTCGTACTCGTCCCGGACGAAGGCCCGGATGACCCGGTTGCCGGTGATCTGCTCGCGCAGCACCCGGTTCACCGAGTCCAGGCGCACCTGCATCGCCCGGAACAGCGGGCGCAGCCGCCGCACGATCAGCGTCACGCAGATCGTCAGCGTCGGCACCACCGCGATCAGCACCGCGGACAGCGGCACGTCCAGGCCGAGCGCCAGGATGATCCCGCCGACGCACATGATCGGCGCCGACACGAGCAGCGTGAACGTCATCAGGGCCAGCATCTGGACCTGCTGCACGTCGTTGGTCGTACGGGTGATCAGCGAGGGCGCGCCGAAGTGCCCGACCTCGCGGGCCGAGAACGACTGCACCCGGTCGAAGATGGCGCCCCGGATGTCCCGGCCGAGCGCCGAGGCGGTGCGCGCGCCGAAGTAGACGGCGCCGGTGTTGCAGACGACCTGGACCAGCGAGATCCCGATCATCAGCGCACCGAACGACAGGATGTAGCCGGTGTCACCCTTCACGACGCCGTTGTCGATGATGTGCGCGTTCAGGGTGGGCAGATAGAGGGTGGCGCAGGTCTGCAGGAATTGCAGCAGCACCAGCAGGGCGATGGGTTTCTTGTAGGGCCTGAGATAGGTCCGCAGAAGTCGTATGAGCACGCTACGTCTCTCGGAGTCGGCGGTGAGGGGCGGGCGGGTGTGGTGTTGCCCCTCGCCCCCATCGTCGGACACTCCACCCGCGTTACCTCAACTGATTAAGCCAAGAGCAGTGCCACATGCGTCCTTATGAACCCTTAAGAGCGGAACGGGTGAACTCCTACGACCGGAACGCGCCCGGATGCGTCTGTTCCCGTACGGACACGTACTGCTGGCGCACCGCCTGCCCTACGGCCAGTTCGTCGCCCGGCTCCAGCACCTGCGCGACCGGACCCTGCCAGGGCGGCGGGGTGCGCGGGTCCAGCGTGCCCTGCGAGACACCGAGCGCCCAGGCGGCCTGCCGGGCGGCACCGATCGCCGCGTAGTCGGCGGGCTGCGGTACGACGACCTGCGTCCCGAAGAGCGCGGGCGCCGCCGCCTGCACGGCCGGCAGCTCGGCGGCCGGCCCGAGCAGGAACAGCCGCCGTACGGCCACTCCCCGCCCGCGCAGCACGTCCAGGGCGTCCGCGAGGCCGCACAGCATGCCCTCGAAGGCGGCCCGCGCCAGGTGTTCCGCCTTCATCGACTCGCGCCGCAGCCCGGCCAGCGTCCCGGCGGTGTGCGGCAGGTTCGGCGTCCGCTCACCCTCCAGATACGGCAGGAACACCAGCCCGTGCGCTCCCGGGGTCGACTTCATCGCCAGCTCCGACAGGCTCTCCAGATCGGGCAGCCCGAGCAGCTCGGCGGCCCCGCGCAGGGTCCGCACGGCGTTGAGCGTGGTGACGACCGGCAGATGCATCCCGGTCGCGTCGGCCAGCGAGGTGATCATCCCGCTCTGGTCGAGGAGCGCCTCGGGGTGCACGGCCATCACGGACCCGGAGGCGCCGAGCGAGACGACCGCGTCGCCGAAGCCGATCCCGAGGCCGAAGGCCGCCGCCATGGTCTCGCCGGTCCCGGCGGAGATCAGCAGCCCCTCCGGAGTCGTACCGGCCGCGTCGGAGGGACCGATCACCTCGGGCAGCACGGCCTGATGCCCGAGGGCCAGCTCGACGAGATCGGGCCGGTAACCACCGCCGGCCGCGGACCAGTACCCGGTCCCGGAGGCCCCGCCCCGATCGGTGGTCCGCCTGGCCGGCCGCCCGAGGAGCTGCCACACCAGCCAGTCGTGGGCCTGCAACAGGGCGGCCGTACGCCGTGCGTTGTCGGGCTCGGTCCGGTTCAGCCAGCGCAGTTTGGTCACCGGCTGCGCGGCCTGCGGGACACAGCCCACCGCCTGCGCCCAGGCCTCGCGCCCGCCGAGCGCGTCGATCAGATCGGCCGCCGCGACCTGCGCCCGCTTGTCGCCGCCGACCATCGCGGGCCGCACGGTGTTGCCCTGCGCGTCCAGCGGCACCAGCGCGTTCTGCTGCGCGGACACACCGATGGCCTGTACGCCTTCGAGCAGCCCGCCACCGGCCGCCTCACCCAGCGACAGCAGCCAGGCCTGTGGATCGACATCGGAAGGCCGCCCGCCGCCCTCGGTCTCGGACTCGACCGGATGCGGCGCGTATCCCTGCCTGAGCACGGACCCCGTGTCCGTGTCACAGACGACGATACGAGTGAAATCGGGCGAACTGTCCAGCCCGGCGACTATCCCCATGGCGGAAATTCTGCCGTACGGCGGGAGGTGGCCGTGCCGGGTCGCGGCGCCCTAGGTGTTGCTGGTGCCCCAGTCGTCCTCGCCCGTGCCGTTCGCGTTGCGCTCACGCAGGGACCGTACGCGCTGGGCGACGGAGTCGGGGACCCGATCGCCCACCTTCTCACCGACCGCGTGGTACGCCCTGCCCGCGAACTGGCGGCCCTGCTGCGCCGCCGACTCGGCGGTGTTGCGGACGGCCGGGTTCTGGGCGACCTGGCGTGCCGACTTCTTCAGCTGCTCGTAGCGCTCGCGTCCGGCCCGCGTGCCCAGCACGTAACCCAGAGCCAGTCCGACGACGAACGTGAGCTTGTAGCGCATGACGGCCATCCTTCCGTTGCGCGGGTCCTCGTGGACCTCCGACGCGGCATCGGTGCCGGGGGAACCGATTGGCGGAGCACCCCCCTGCTTGCGCTAATGTATGTGTCGCAGCGAGCGCACGCCCCCTGGCGAATACCCGGGTAGGTACGATCGATGCAACGAGGCATTCCCCTGTAGCTCAATTGGCAGAGCAGCCGGCTGTTAACCGGCAGGTTACTGGTTCGAGTCCAGTCGGGGGAGCTTCGATCTTCCGTAGCTCAATTGGCAGAGCAGCCGGCTGTTAACCGGCAGGTTACTGGTTCGAGTCCAGTCGGGAGAGCAACCGCTTGGTGAGTGGACGAGGACCCCGTTGGGGTCCTTTTTCATGTCCCCCGGAACCGCCCGGCGCGGGCCGCGGTCCTCATGGTCGTGCGAAGTCGACCATCCGAAGCAGGAGATCGTATGAGCGGCTATGCTGCGGCAGACGGCGCGCACAAATGTGCGCGACGCGCCGTAATGGGGCGGTAGCTCAGCCGGTTAGAGCAGCGGACTCATAATCCGTCGGCCGTGGGTTCGAGTCCCACCCGCCCCACCATGCAGGTACCTGACCTGCGGAAACGTCTCATCTCGCGTAAGGATTCAGGGCTTTGGGTTGCGGGGCTGAATCCGCTGCTCGTGAGTTCAACTCCGCTGCTGTCGGCTTTAGTTCGAATCGCCCTGACCTGGGAAGATGTCTTGGTTCGGGGTAGGTGCGGGGCTCCGCAGGCGGTGTGTGGGAGGGGTTTGGCCCCCGATTCTGGACGCTGGCTGGACGCGGGGAATCGGAAGGTGCTGTCCGGTGACCTTCGAGTGTGCCGCTTCGGTGGTGCAGGCGGTTGGGATCCGCGCTCACGCGAAGCCTGGTGTCTGCCCGGACGGCCCCCAGGTTCTACTGCCTGAGGTCGATCATGTGGACCGGCTGCCCTGTAGTGCGCGCGATGGTTTCGAAGTCGCGGTCGTAGTGGAGCAGGGTGAGTCCGGCTTCCTCGGCGGCGGCCGCCACGAGGAGATCGACGGGACCCGCGCTGCGGTGCTCTTCCTTGGCCGTCAGCTGCTCTTGGATGATGCGGGAGCGGCGGTAGACGCCGTCGGGGCACCAGGCGTAGTGGGCGTCGAGGGCCGCCTTTATGCGGGTGCGGTCCGTGGCCGAACGGACCGAGTGCAGGACTTCCAGTTCGGTGAGGTCGCAGATCGCGACGAGGCCGGCGGCGATCCTGTCGTCCCATTCGGTCGTGTTCTGGCGGAGCGGGACGAGGGCGAGGGCGGAGGCGTCGATGAGGTAGTCGGCGACGGTCACTCGTCGGCTCCGGCGCTCGGGACGTCACCCGCACTCGTGGGTCGGTAGCCATCCTTGTCCAGCAACAGGTCCATGTCCAGGGCACTGTCGGCCACCAGGCTGCGGGCTTCTTCAAGTGCGCGCAGACATCGGTAGCGGGCGGTGACTTCCCGTAGGGCGGTGTTGATGGTGTCGCGCTTGGTGGTGGTGCCCAGTTCCTTGGCCGCTTCCTCCAGTGCCTCGTCGTCGAGGTCGATGACCGTGCGACTCATGATGTCCTCAGTCACATTCAGGCTGCGTATATCAAGATACTTGATCCTTTATGTACCGGCCGGGCTCCGGGGCGGAGAGACCGCACACGGAAGAAGGCCCTCGCCTTGCGGCGGGGGCCTTCGACCTCCTGCCGAGCCGTGATGAACCGGCAGGGTCGTGGCGGCGGTGCGGGTCAGCGCAGGGCGCTGACCTCGGTTGCCGACAGTGTGCGCGGGTAGACGTGGACGTCGGCGACGGAGCCGGGGAAGGCCAGGTACGGGGTGGTGGCGGAGGCGCTGTTGATGCAGCCGCCGATGGTGAGGGGGAGGGAGGAGTCGTACTGGGGGCTGAGGTTGGTGGCGGTCCCGATCAGGGTGCTGTTCTGGTAGAGGGCCATGTTGCCGGTGGTGGAGCCTCCCGGGACCGGTGCCCGGAAGGTGGCGACCAGGTGGGTCCAGGTGCCGACCGGGCCGGAGTTGTTGTCTCCTTCGGCGGTGGGGAAGTCGGCGTTGTCGTCGTTGGTGGTGGTGGTCTGGAACATCCAGGCGGCGCTGGACTTGTCGTAGGAGAGGTAGAAGGACTGGTGCTGGGTGGTGCCCTGGCAGACGGCGCTGGTGCCGAGGGCAGAGTTGATCTTCACCCAGGCGGAGACGGTGTAGTCGCCGAGTGTGTTGACCGCGCTCTGCTTGCTCTTGAGGAAGCCGGCGCTGCCGTCGAAGGCGACGCTGCCGGACAGCCCGCTCGGCGCGTCGCTGCCGTAGGTGGCGCCGCCGGTGGCGGTGACCGGGTTGAGGGAGGCGGTGTCGGTGCCGTTCGATCCGAGCTTCCACTCGTCCTCGGGCATGCCGTTGTCCCAGCCGGTCGGCACGATCACGCTTGCCGCGTCGGCATCGCCGGCCTCCATCGCGTACGGGTAGACCTGCACGTCCGAGACGGAGCCCGGGAACGCGTTGTACGGCGAGGTCGCTGCGGGGTCGTTGATGCAGCCGCCGACGGTCAGGGGCATCGACGAGTCGTACTGCGGGGTGAGGTTGGTGGCGGTCCCCATCAGGGTGCCGTTCTGGTAGATGGACATCACGCCGCTGTCGGCGTCGCCGTCCACGGGGGCGGTGTAGGTGACCAGGAGGTGGGTCCAGGTGCCCACGGCCCCGGTGTTGGTGTCGCCTTCCGCGGTGGGGAAGTCGGCGTTGTCGTCGTTGGTGGTTGTGGTCTGGAACATCCAGCCCTTGTTGCCCCGGTCGTAGCCGATATAGAACGCCTGGTGCTGGCTGGTTCCCTCACAGATGGCCGTGGCCGGATTATCCGTGGAGTCGAGCTTCACCCAGGCGGAGACGGTGTAGTCGGCGAGGGTGTTGACGGCGGTGTGGTCGCTCTCCAGGAATCCGGTGCTCCCGTCGAAGGAGGTGGCGGTGGCCGGCGCGTTGACCGCGTCTGGTCCGGTCGAGCCGAAGGTCGCCCCGCCGACCGCGGTGAACGGGTCGTCCCCGCGCGCGTCGGTGCCGTCGGCGGCCAGGTCCCACTCGTTGTCGGGGGTGTCGCTGCCGGTGGCCTCCGGGACGATCAGGTTCGGCGCGATGCCGACGACCTGCGTGTTGGTGTCGTTGAGGTAGCGGGCGGCGAGGTCGTCGTAGTACGTGTTCGACGGGTTGCCGCTGGAGAGGTCCGCCGCCTTCACGGTCGGCGAGGTGGCCGTGCCGTCCGTGGAGACCGCTGCGGCGAAGTCGATGACCTGGCTGGGGAAGTTGTCGAGCAGGTACTGATTCACCAGCTCACGTGCGGACTCCTGGGTGGCCGTGCCCGGGTGCGCGGCGGTGAACGGTGTGATGGTGGTGAGGTAGACGGTGATGTTGGAGTTCTGGGTGACCGGCTGATTGTTGATGTAGGTCTGGCCGTCGTCGGTGTAGTACGAGTTCAGCTCGCTGTTGATCGCGGCGAGTCCCTGCTCGACGCCGGTGGCGCAGGCGTCGGCGGTGCCGGTGCAGTTGAGCAGGTCGGTGGCACCGGTGGAGACGAGAACGGTGCGTACATTGCCCTGCGCCAGCACGTTGCGGTCCAGCGGGTTGAGCGCGTTGATCGGGCTGTCGCTGTATGTGTCCTGTGGCAGCAGGTTGTTGCTCAGGCTGTTGCTGTTGGTGCCGGCGTTGAGTACGCCGTAGTCCACCGTGGAGTCCCCGTTGGGGTCGGTCACCAGGGCGCCGGTGATGGCGTCGCTGAGGTGGTGCCGGCCGTCGCCGCTCGCGCTGTCGCCGTTGACGCTCTGGTCGCCGTAGAGGACCAGGGAGCCGGTGGGGGCGGAGGTGGGCGTGGTGACGTCGATGCCGGCCAGGTACGGCAGACCGGTGTACGTGGTCTGTGTGAACTTGGTGGCCGCGGTGTCACCGGTGCGGTTGGCCGCGTCGCCGGCCCAGACCGGGGTCTGGGCCGCCGCGTGGCCCGGCATGGCCGCGACCGAGCCGTGCACCTGCAGGCTGACCAGGACGGTCGCCTGCTGGTCGACGTGCAGGGTCACCGGGTCGCTGGTGACGTCGCCGCCCGCCGGGATCGTGACGGAGGCGGTGCCGCCGAAGGCCAGCGGTACCGGTGCCGCGGCCGCCGTGGCGCCGCCCGCCGTGCCGTCCTGCAGGGCGACGGATGCCGCGTCGAAGGTCACCGGGCTGCTGCCCATGGCGTTGGACAGGTGGACGCGGACGCCGTTGCCGTCGTCGGTGCCGATGCTGACGTGGGCCGGGATGCGCAGGGTCTGTCCGTTGACGGTGGCGGTGGTGCCGCCGGACTGCGTCACCTTGGCGGTGTCCTGGACGGAGGACCAGGTGCCGACCCAGTGCTGGGTGCCGTTGCCGGTGGTGGTCAGCGGCCGCAGGCCCATGCCCAGGATGTGCAGGGACGGCTGGCCGGCCTGGACCCCGTTGCTGAACAGCGGCAGGGAGAGGCTGCTGATGACCGAACCGGGGCAGGCCAGCGGGACGCTGACGGCGTAGATCTTCGGTCCAGGGCTGGGGCTGGTCTGGGTGTTGTTGCTGTGGTTCTGATGGACGAGGGTCAGCGTGGCCGCGGAGGCGGGGCCGCTCAGCCAGTCGGGCACCGTGTCCAGGGTGTACGACTGGTCGGCGGGGCCGTTCAGGTCCAGGCAGTTGTTCTTGGCGTAGGTGATGGTGCCGGTGGCTCCCTTGGCCGCACCGCCGGTGGCGAAGGCCAGGAAGACCACGGCGTCACCGGTGTTCACCACACCGCTGTCCGGCACGGTGACCGTCTGGCCGGAGGCCAGCATGTTGTCGTAGGTGCCGGTGCCGAACTTCGGCAGCGCGATGTTCGTACCGTCGACGGTCACCGACTTGCCGCTCTGCCAGCCCGAAGTGCCGGTCAGGTCGGTGGCGTTGATGCTGTTGCCGGACCCGTCGGCGTCGGCCGCGCTGGTCGTGGTGGTGAAGGTGCTGGTCGCGGTGTTGTTCAGGCAACTGCCTGTGCTGTTCATCGCACAGGTCAGCGCGGGCGCGAGGCGCAGCACGTCGAGGCCGGCCTGAAAGCCGGTGGAGCTGGGGTTCTTGCCGGTCAGGGTGAGGGTCAGGGTGTGCGCGCCCTGCTTGAGGGTGAGCAGCTGACCGTTCGAGTCCTTGGGGATGCCGAGGTTGACGAACCGGGTGGTGGTGTACGAGTTGTAGGCGTCGAGGCCGCTGAGCAGGGTGGCCTGGGTGGGCTTGCCTGCGTCCAGGACCAGGTTGTAGATGCCGTAGTCCTTGGCCTTGGTCAGGTTGACCCCGAAGCTCCAGGGGCCGTCCTTGGGGATGTCGAAGCCGAAGGTCGCGCTGTCACCGGAGACGACCTTCGAGGTGGTGCTCTTGTTTGCCAGCATGGCCTGGAAGCCGTCGGCGAACTCGTAGCCGCTGCCGGCCGCCTGGCTGATCAGCTGGCCGCCCTTGGACGTGGTGGTCGCCTTGGGCACGACGGTGGTGGTGCCGTCGGTGTTGGTGGCCGTCCAGCCGGCGATCATCTTGTCGCCGTAGGCGTACGTCGGGGTGCTGGTGCCGGCGTAGAAGGCGTAGGTCGTCTGGGAGATGGACGTCGAGCCCGCCTGGTCCACGGCCTTGGCGTACAGCGTGTGCGGCCCCGCCTTGGCGGGGGCGAAAGCCGGTGAGGCGCTGCCGTTGAGGACCACGGTGCCGGTGCCGGGGCCGTTGTCCGAGGTGGCGTAGTAGACGTGGCCCGGCACGATCGTCGTGCTCGTGGTCCAGTGGGTGACGCTGGTGGTGTAGACCGTGTTGCCGAGCGTGGCGTCCAGGGCGAACAGATAGCCGGTGATGTTGTTGGTGTGGTTGTTGCTGAGCGTGAAGGTGCCCTTGTCGCCGAAGGCGGCGCCGATCTGCTTGGCCGGGAACTGACTTGAGGTCACCGTAGGGGCCGGCGGTGCGCTGGTGTCGACCGTGAAGGTCTGGGTCTTGGTCCAGATACCCGAGCCGGTGCCGGCCCAGTAACCGGCGGCGTTCTGCGCGGTGGCCTTCCAGGTGTAGGTGCCGTCGGGCAGGCTCGGAGTGGTCCAGTCGCTGCCGTTGGTGTTGTACCGGGCGTGCTTCTTCGAGTCCGTGCTGGGGCCGAAGCCCTGGTGGATCAGGGTGCCCGAGGAGTTGTAGACGTTGTACTCGACGCGCACCAGCTCGCTTCCGCCGGCCAGGTCGGGGTCGACCGCGCGCGCCGACAGCGTCGGGGTGTGGGTGGTGGTCATCGTCTTGCCCAGATTCACCGTGGACGGCTTGATGGCGGGGGTACCGGTGCCGTTCTTGAGCTTGGGGCGGTAGCTGTAGGTGACTGACATGGTGGCGCCGCCGCCGTAGGCGAGTTGCTTCCACTGGGTGGCGTCGTTCATGTCGGGTGACTGGACCATCAGCGTCATGCTCTTCCAGCCGCCGGCCGCCGCGCTCTGCGCGCGGGAGGTGACGTCGAACTCCAGTGACGGCGGGCTGACCCAGGAGTTGGCACCGTCGGTGACCGGGCAGGTGCCGGCCTCGTGGCTCTTGGGGTTGGTGCCCAGCGAGCCGGTGCGCCCACCGGGCTCATGACCCCAGTACAGCGACGAGGAGCTCCAGCCTGCGGGGCGGTCGGTGCCGTAGACAGCGGCCGGGGTGTCCGAGCAGGAGGCGGCGGAGAGCTGCTTCACGTACAGCGAGGCATGCGTGACCACCGCGCCTTTGATGCCGCTCGTGTTCATCTGGTAGTAGGTGCGGGCCCGTTCACCGTTGCCGGGGCTGCTGTTGTCCCACCCCTCACGGGCGTTGGTCGCCCCCGAGGTGGACGTCGAGTTGTAGACGTTCCAGCCGTTGTCGGAGATCCGCGCCCAGTCCAGCTGGGAGGGTCTGCCGCTCCACTCGGGGTCGATGTAGACCGGGTAGGCGGTGCTCTTGGCTGTGAGCAACTTCTGGTCCAGGCCCAGCAGTTGCTTGCCGTGCTTCAGGTTCACCCGGACCTGTGCGCGGTGTTTGCCGACCTTGGCTGCCGCCTTCTGCTCGGCACGGGCCAGGGAGACGGTCGCCGTGCGGGCCGAGGACACGCCGGAGGACTTCTTGCCGGCGCTGTCCCACATCAGCGCGGTGTCACTGTGGAACACCGTCTCGCCGGTGCGCTTGTCGATGGCCTGGGCCCCACCGTCGCGCGTGGGAGTCACCCGGACATGGGACGAGGTGGTGTTCAGCGCGAGGCTGCGCAGGCGCGGATCGGCCGCCGCCTTGCGGGATTTGACCACGAGGATCGAGGAGTAGCCGGAAGCGTCCGCGGTCAGCTGTAGGTCCACCTGCGGCAGGACTTCGGGATAGGTGGCGGTGTTCCCCGAGATCACCGGCGCGGGCAGCTTGCCCGGCCAGGAGAAGCCCAGTTCGGCACTGCCGCTGCGCATCGTGACCAGCGCGTCCGAACCGCCGGCGGAGAACGCCACGTCGGTGACCGCGGCCCTGGGCGCCCAGGTTCCGTTCGCCTGCCGCACCAACTTCGTGTCGATCGGCACCCACTTCCCGTGCTGCAGTGTGCGCTGCGGCATCGAGGAGTCGGTGCGGGTGAAGGTGCCGTTCGGGTTGGCCACCACCAGCGTTCCGGTGCCGGTGAGCTGGTCGATCGTCACGGGCTTGCCGGTGGCCTTCGCCCGCGCGGACGCCGCCTCCGTGGGGTTGAGACGCCGGGTGGCGGACGAAGAGCCGGCGCTCTTCGGCTTGGCCCGGTGTGAGGCGTCGGGCGCTGCGTGCGCGGGTGCCGCCGCGGCCAGCGAAGCCGCCGTCAGGGCCGTGACGAGAGCGGTGGCGATCGGTCTCGCCAGCCGGCGTCTGGACCTGTGCAAGGAACTGCTATGGACGGACATGAAGGTTGGGGTCCTCCGCTTTTCAGGCGGTTCCCCCCGTGGGCCCCGCGCCGAAGTGCATTCTGTGGGGCTGATGTGAGCAGGGTCCATCGTCAATTGATCACCTGGTGACCAAGCGGGGTCCGTTTTTGACGTATGGCAGTCAAATTGAGTTCAAGACTAGGGGATTCCTTTGCTTTCCATGTGCATTCCCTTTGTGATCCATGTTGATCTCAGGACCTAGCGTGAGGCTTCCGTGAGGGGTTTGATCAAACTTGCCTCTCCTTTTGGCATGCGCTCAACCGGCCGGGAACGAAGGCCGCTTGGGTGCCCACAGCAACACCCGGGGGGCGGTTTCCGCATGCCCTGGGCCGGGAACGGGGGAAGGCCCACGATGACGCGAACAGCCGGGTTGGGGAGACGGATGCTGCGGGGCGCCAGACGGCTCCGTGGTCTCAGCCTCCCGACCACAGGTGTCCTCCTGGTGAGCATGCTCATCCCCGCCGCGGATGCGATGGCTTCGCCGAACGCGCACCGGCACGTCCCGGCTCCCGCGGTGGCCAAGGACAAGCGGATCCCCTTCACCCACGCGAAGCCGAAGGCGGCCGCGGCGTCGAAGAAGTTCACCCGGTTCGATCCGGCGGGGCACGCCTCGTTGCCCGGTGGCGGTAGCTCGACGGTGTCGCTGACCGTTCCGCCCACCGGTGGGCGTCCGGCGCACGTCGCGGCGGGCTCGGCAGCCTCCCGGCGGGCGGGGTCGTCGCCGGTACTGCTGTCGGCGGCGCGTTCGGGTACCACGGCGCGCCGGGTCCAGGTGAAGACGGTCGACCAGAAGACCGCACGGGCCGCCGGTGTACACGGCGTGCTGTTCACCCTGCGGAGCGCGGGTGGCTCCGGCAGCGTCGGGGTCGACGTGGACGACTCGGCCTTCCGCAACGCCTTCGGCGGCGACTACGCCGCACGGCTGCACCTGGTGCGGCTGCCGGCCTGCGTACTGACGACCCCCCGACTGCCGCGTTGCCAGTCGCAGACGTCGCTGCGCACCAGGGCCGGCGCACCGTTGTCGGCCCAGGTCTCGCTGCCGGCGACGACGTCCAAGTCCTCGTCCGCACACACCGCCGGGGTGTCCGGCGGTGTGGTGGCGCTGGCCGCGACCGCGGGCACCAGCGGCTCGTCCGGCGACTACGCGGCTACCAGCCTGTCGTCCGGTGGCACGTGGTCCACCTCGGGCAACACCGGGGCCTTCACCTACAACTACCCCATCGCCGTGCCCGGAGCGATCGGCGGTTCGGCACCCACGCTGACCCTGAACTACAACTCGGCGACGCAGGACTCGCGTACCGAGGGGACCAACAACCAGTCCTCGTGGCTGGGCGACGGCTGGTCGACCTCGGACAACTACATCGAGCGGACCTACAAGTCCTGCAAGGACGACTCGTCGACGGACGCGCCCAAGAACGACGGCGACGAGTGCTGGGCGGGCCAGGTCCTAACCCTGTCACTGGACGGCAAGTCCACCCCGATCGTCTACGACGACAGCACCAAGACGTTCCGCGCCGCGCAGGACGACTCCACCACGAAGATCGAGGACCTGACCGGCGCGACCAACGGCACCGACAACGGCGAGTACTTCAAGGTCACCGAGAACGGCACCCAGTACTACTTCGGCTGGAACCGCCTGCCGGGCTGGAGCTCGGGCAAGGAGGAGACCAAGTCGGCCTGGACGATGCCGGTCTACAAGGCACACAGCGGCGTCTCCGACTGCCCCGCGGGCACCGACTTCGCGTCCAGCTCCTGCACCCTGGGCTACCGGTTCAACCTGGACTACGTCGTGGACCGCCACAGCAACGCGATGGCGTACTACTACGCGCCGGAGACGGGTTACTACGGCCCGAACATGAAGAACACCGCGGTGGCCTACACCCGCGGCGGAACGCTGAAGCGCATCGACTACGGCATGACCTCGTCCACGGTCTACTCGGCCACCGCGCCGGAGCAGATCCTGTTCGACGCGACGGCGGAGCGCTGCATCTCGGGCACGCCCGCGGGCAACACGTGCTCGGACTCCCAGTTCACCACGTCCAACCCGGAGTACTGGCCGGATGTGCCGATCGACCTGAACTGCGCCAAGGACGCGACGGACTGCACCAACCACGGCCCCAGTTTCTGGTCGCGCAAGCGTCTGACCTCGATCACCACGCAGGTGCAGGTCGGCGGGGCGACCAAGCAGGTGGACCGCTACGACTTCACCCAGTCCTTCCCCGACGGCGGCGACCACGCCCCGACCCTGTGGCTGGACAGCATCAAGCACACCGGCCTGGACCTGCTCGGCGGGGCCTCCGCGAGCACCTCCACGCCCTCGGTGAGCTTCGATCCGCCGCTGCAGCTGGCGAACCGGGTCGGGACGATCCCGCAGATGCCGTTGATGTACCACGACCGGATCCAGTCGGTCACCACCGAGACCGGTGCGCAGACCACGGTGGCCTACGACACCCCGGACTGCTCCAGCGCCCCGGCGAGTGATCCGTCCGACCCGGCGGACGCGGCGGCGAAGGGGTTCGCGTCGACGAACAAACTGCGGTGCTTCCCGGTGTACTGGACGCCAGAGGGACAGCCCGCGCCGATGCTGGACTGGTTCTTCCTGCACCCGGTCAGATCGGTGTCCACCGTCGACCCGCACAATAGCTACCAGGACGGCACCGAGCCGGAGTTGCTGACGGAGTACTCCTACAAGGGGAACCCCGGCTGGCACTACGACGACAACGAGACGGTCAAGAGCAAGAACCGCACCTGGGGCCAGTTCCGCGGATTCCCCGAAGTGGACGTCACCACCGGTGACCCGAACGTCTTCCACTACACCGACGGGGCCAAGGTCTACGACCAGAAGACCCTCACCAAGACCTACTACTTCCTGGGCATGAACGGCGACACCATGCCGTCGGGGACACGCAGCGCGCCCGACCTCACCAGCCAGGACGGCAGCGTCAGTGTCGCCGACGACAACGCGCTGGCCGGGCAGGTCTTCGAGACCGACACCTACACCGGTGCGAACGGCGGCATCGACAAGGCCGTCGTCAACGTTCCGAAGATCATCGGCCCCACCGCCACGCGGGCCCGGACCGGAGTCGCGGACCTGACGGCGAACATGGTCCGCCCCGCCAGGACGCTGACCCGCCAGGCCGTCTCCTACGGCTGGCGAAAGACCGAGACCGACACCTTCTACAACACGACCCTGGGCCAGACCACCACCGGCATGGCCGTCCAGAGCGACGACCGCGGTGAGACGGGTGCCACCGGCAACACCGCCAAGTGCACCTTCACCCGCTATCTCGACGGCACCCGCGCAACCGTGGTGATCACCGCCGAGAGCATCGTCACCGACCAGGACTGCAACAGCTCCGGAGCCAACCCCTCCGGAAACCTGGTGTCCGACACCCGCACGTCGTTCGACGGCCACGCCTTCGCCTACAACGGCGACGGTCAGTCCAACCCGGACCAGCCGAGCACGGGCGACGCCACTCTCGTCCAGAAGGCGTCGGCGTCCAGCGGGGCGACCGCCACCAAGTTCGTCGACCAGACCCAGAGCACGTACGACTCCTACGGCCGAGTGGTACTGGCCACCCGGACGCCCCATTCCACCGCCCCGGACGGCAGCAGCCTGGCCCAGACGGTGGCGACCTCCTACACGCCGGCCAGCGGCGCACTGCCCACCGGCACCACCACGGCCACCCAGATCACCCCGGGCACGACCTGCACCCCGGCCACCACCTCGTCCAAGGACTGCCAGGTGGCGTCCTCCGGGCTGGATGCCGCCCGTGGCGTGCCCCTCACCAAGACCGATGTCGCCGGTCTGGTCACATCGCTGTCCTACGACGCGCTCGGCCGGCTGACCGGTGTCTGGCTGCCCAACGAGAACAAGGGCGCCGGCGCCGCCGCCAGCATGACCTACAGCTACGCGCTGTCCGCCACCGCTCCTTCGGTGGTGTCCACGGGCACCCTGCTGGACAACGGCAGCTACAGCATCAACGAGACGCTGTACGACGCCATGCTGCGCACCCTGCAGACCCAGGTGACGGCCGAGAACGGCAGCACCACGGTCTCGGACACCCAGTACGACTCGCACGGCTGGACTGTGGTCACCGACAACAGCTACGCGGTCGACGGCGACCCGCGCCCCAGTCTGGTGTCGGTCTCCCAGGTGAGCATCCCCGCCACCACCGTCACCGACCACGACGCGATGGGACGCACCACCCGCAGCACCGAGGAGCACGACGGGGTCCAGACCTGGAACACCCGCACCGCCTACACGGGTGACAGGACCACCGTCATCCCGCCCACCGGGGCGGTCGCCACCACCACGGTGGCCGACGCGCGCGGTCAGAACACCGAGCTCGACCAGTTCACCGTCGCGCCGACCGTGGGCGGCAACGCGACCGACGGTTTCACCGTCACCGGTGGGACGTCCCACGCCACCCGCTACGGGTACGACGCGGCCGGCCTTCAGAACAAGGTGACCGGCCCCGACAACGCGGTGTGGGGCTTCGGCTACGACCTGCTGGGCCGCAAGACCTCGCAGGCGGACCCGGACGCCGGCGCCAGCCACTACGGCTTCGACGACGCCGGGAACCTCGTCTCCACCACCGACTCACGCAACAACGAGCTGGACTTCACCTACGACCTGCTCGGCCGCAAGCTGACCGAGACGGACAAGGCGAAGAACTTCAAGGTCGCCTCCTGGCTGTACGACTCCCTGCGGATCGGCCAGCTGACCTCGTCCACCAGCTATGTGCAGGGCGTGACGGGCGGATACACGGTCGCGACGACCGGCTACACCACCCTGGGCAAGTCGACCGGTACGAAGATCACGCTGCCCACGAGCGAGGCACCGCTGTCGGCCAGCTACCAGACCACCTACACCTACACCCCCAAGACGCAGCTGCTGGCCACGCAGGCCGACCCGCGCACCCAGGGCCTGAACAACGAGACCATCACCTACGGGCACGACGTGCTCGGCAACCCCACCACGACCGCGAGCAGCATCCAGACCTACGTCGGCGGCACCGTATACACCAACTACGGCCAGCCCTCGCAGCTCACGCTGGGAGCGTCCACCAACCCCGCCTGGATCACCTACTCCTACGACGACCAGACCCGCAAGCCCACCGAGCGGCTCATCTCGCGCACGCAGGCCCCGGGGCCGCAGGTGGACGACACCACGTACTCCTACGACGCCGCCGGCAACCCGCTGACCACCGCCGACCAGCAGTCCGAGACCGGCAACACGGTCAAGGACACCCAGTGCTACCAGTACGACGCACTGGCCCGGCTGTCCCAGGCATGGACCGCGAAGACCGCCTGCCCGGCGCAGGGTACCGACCCCACCGCCGCGACCGTCGCCGGCACTGCCGGGTCGTACTGGCAGTCCTACAGCTACAACGCCATCGGTGACCGCACCCAGGTGGTCGACCACTCCACCACCGGCGGGGCGGACGTCACCACCGGCTACGTCGAGGGCTGCACCACCGGCTGCAACGCGACCGGCGCCCAGCCGCACACCCTCACCAAGACCACCGGAGGAAGCAACCCGGCCGACTTCGTCTACGACGCCGCGGGCAACCTGCTCACCCGCACCCCCACCGGCAGCGGCGCGGGCCAGAGCCTGACCTGGGACGACGAAGGCCACCTGGCCCAGGTCGACACCACCGGAAGCAGCGCCGGCACCACGAAGTACGTCTACGACGCCGACGGCAACCAGCTGATCCGCCGCGACCCCGGGAAGACCACGCTGTTCGCGGGCGACACCGAGATCGTCGTCAACACCGGCGTGACCCCGAATGTCCTGCTCGGCGCCGTACGCACCTACGCGCACGGCGGTGCCGGCAGCCCGGTGGCGGTCCGCTCCAGCCTGCCCGGCGGAGGCACCGACTACCTCTTCGACGACCCGCACGGCACCGGCACCATGGCCATGGACACCACCACGCAGAAGGTGTCCCGTCAGCAGTACACGCCGTACGGGCAGCAGCGGGCCAACGCCAACGACACCCCGTGGGCGGACCCTACTCACTCGTTCCTCGGCAAGTCCCAGGAGGCCGCGACCGGTTACACCGACGTCGGTGTCCGCAAGTACGACCCGGCGCTGGGGCGCTTCATCAGCGTCGACCCCAAGTTCGAGGCCACCGACCCGCAGGAGCTCGGCGGCTACGCCTACGCCGGTGACAACCCCGTCACCAACGCCGACCCGAGCGGCCAGATGTACCCGGCGGACATGGGCCCCGGGCCGTCCTACCGTCCGCCGACGGACTCGACGGACTGGCTTTTCCGGGGGACCACGGAGGGGTTCGGCGGATCGGCGAACATCCAGTCCACCGGGTCCACGCCGACCTCTTCGGATCCGGGTGTCTCCACCCACTTCGCCACCCAGGCCGCGAACGACTACCACGGCCAGGGCGTGCTCCACATCCTGAACCGGCAGGACCTCGTCGAACTGGAGATAGTGGACAACTACTACCAGTCGATCCCGCACGAGAGTGAGGTGTGGGTCGAGGGGTCCGCCACCGATCTCGCCAAGCGGGCCAGGGTGACGATCCCGGTCGAGCAGGCCAGGAGCATGCTGTCCAAGATGGGGATCGACGTCGATCCGTCCACCAGGCTCGGCGACCTGGACGACAACCTCATCAAGACCCCCAAGCTGACCCCGGCTCAGATCGAGGACTTCGCCAAGAACGCCGGGGCGACCGGCGGTTCGGGCAGCGGTGCCGCCTCGACCGCGAGCAAGCTGGCGGGCTCGGCGGGTGGCGACGCGGGCTTCATCACGGTGGGCGGCGCGCTCAAGGGCAGCCTCTTCGTCGGTGCGGTGGCCCTCTCCGCGTACGACGTCGCCAAGGCGCCGCCCGCGCAGCGGCTCCACACCGCCACCCGGGACGCCGCGGGCCTCGCGGGCGGTCTGGCGGGCGCCACCTACGGGGCGGAGGTAGGTGCGTCCATCGGCTCGGCCATTCCCGGTGCGGGTACCGTCATCGGCGGTGTCGTCGGAGGCGTCGTCGGAGGCCTCATCGGCAGCGGTGTGGCGTCCGATGTGGCCGACAAGGTAATGAACTGGTTCTGACCTGGATGGAGGCATCCGCAGAGTGAGCGGTACCGAGCCTGTCGGACTGCTGAAGGTCGTGATCGTGTACGAGCGGCCCTCAGCGCACACGGTGGTCTGTCATGCCCGTTGCGTCAGTGTGGGGCGGAGTGTCTTCCCCGGCGACGAGGTGCTCCCGGTGGACAGCCCATCGGGAGAGGGGGGTTCCCCGGCCAGGGTGCTTCGGATACACCGAGAGCCCCTCGGGGAGTTCACCGAACTGACCCCCGGCTGGAGCGCCGTCGTACATCTGGAGGCCCCCGAGGGCACGGACCTGTCCTGGGTGCAGCCCATGGTGGACCTCCGGGTGGTGCCGCCGGCGACCGGCCCGGAGCAGGAACGGGCGGACTGAGTGCCGCGGGTGAGAACGTGACCGGTACCGAGCCTGAGGGGCTGCTGCAGGTGGAGACCGTGTACGAGCGGCCCTCGGCGGACAAGGTGGTCTGCCACGCCCGCTGCATCAGTGTGGGGCGGAGTGTCTTCCCCGGCGATTCGGTGCTTCCGGTGGACAGCCCACCGGATCCCGGGGCACTCTCCCCGGCCCGGGTGGTCCGGATCCACCGGGCGCCGTTCGGAGAGTTCTCCGAACTGTCCCCCGGCTGGCACGCCGTCGTCGATCTCGAGAGCGTCGAGGGCGCGGACCTGTCCTGGGTGCAGCCCGACGCGAACCTGCGAGTCGTCCCGCCGGCGACCGGTACGGAGCAGGGACAGGCGGGCTGAGCACCGCCTTTGGCGACTGTCGGCCGGGATTCCGCGTCGCGCTGATCGGCCCGACGCGCTGAGGACCTCTCCTTCGAGAGCCTCGGCGCGTCGGGCCGCAAGGGACGGGACACGCCGGGCAGCCGCCGCGTAGCACAGGTTGTCACACCCACCACGCCTTCATGACGGCACGGGAGAGGCGGCTCCGCGACAGGCCCCCAAGGGCTGGGCGGAGCCTCTACGCGTTGGAACGTACATCCGTTTCTCGCGGTTTCGGCGCTCTTCGCCGAGCTGGGAGGACCGACCCTGTGGCGGCCTGGCTCGTCCATCCGGGACGCGTTCTGGACGCAGGTTGGACGCAAGGATCGGAAAAGACTGACAAGGACCGAGAAGGACCGAGACGCCAAACCTGCTCTGACCTGGTAAAACGATCAAGATGGGCATGGATCGACAAGGGTCGCCAAGATCCTCAAAGGACTCATAATCCGTCGGCCGTGGGTTCGAGTCCCACCCGCCCCACCACGCGCTACGCGAGCAGAATCGATCTGACCAGCAATTTCGCTGGAGGGTCGGGCCAGTTGAGGGTTCGGCCGGGCGTGTAGTCGGTCGCGGGCCGGGTTGTCGCATCGTCTCTGAGCTGCGAAGACGCGGTTTTCCCAGGGGTGTCCGCGGCAGGTGGGTGTCTGGCCGGGATCGGCTGTTCGGTCAAACGTTTGGCATTGTGGCGACTACTGTGCTGGACCGTGGAGGAAAGTGGAATAAAGCCCTTCCGGTTCTCCCTGCTCGGTCCGCTGCGTGCCTGGCGGGGGTCCGCCGAAGTGGCGCTCGGGCCCCCTCAGCAGCGTGCGGTGCTCGCGATGCTGCTGCTGGGCCGGGGGCAGGCGATCGGGGTGGCCGAGCTCGTGGCGGGGGTCTGGGGCGCGACGGCGCCCCGGGGCGCCGTCGCGATGGTGCGTACCTACGTCTCGCGGCTCCGCAAGCTGTTCGAGCCCGAGCGGGCGCCGGGGCTGCCGTCCGGGCTGCTGGTGTCCATCGGGGACGGATACGCCCTGCGGACCGACCGGGTCTCCAGCGACCTGGCCGAGTTCGAGGCGGCTGTCACGCGGGCCGAGCGGCTGCGGGCCGCCGGGGACGCGGCCGGCGCGCTCCACTCGCTGCGTACCGCGCTCACCGTCGGGGACGGTGCCGCACTGGCCGGCGTGCCCGGTCCGTACGCCGATTCCGCGCGGACCGCGTTCGCCGAACGGCGGCTGCGCGCCCTGGAGTCGAGGCTCTCCGTCGAACTGGAGCTGGGACGGCACGAGGCGGCGGTGCCGGAACTGCTGGCGCTGCGTGACGCGCACCCGCTGCGCGAGGCGGTGAGCGAACTGCTGCTGACCGCCCTGTACCGGAGCGGGCGGCAGGCCGAGGCGCTGGAGGCCTACGCCAGCACGTGCCGCGTGCTGGCCGACGAACTGGGCATCGATCCGGGCCCTTCCTTACGTGCCGTACACGCGCGGATCCTGGCCGCGGACCCCGCGCTCGCCCGGCCGGCGCCCCCCGGACCGTCCGGTGACACGGCCGCCCCGCAGCGCCCCGGTCAAGTGACCGGGGCGGAGCCGGACTTGCCCTCGCCCGGCCGCCGGGCCGGTGTGGTGAGTCCCGCGCAACTCCCCGCCGATCTGCCCCTGTTCACCGGTCGGCGCACCGAACTCGACTATCTGTCGGGCCTGTTGCCCGCAGGAGACGGGCCGCCCGGCACCGCGGTCGTCGGTGTCGTCGACGGCATGGCGGGCAGCGGCAAGACCGCCCTCGCCGTGCACTGGGCGCACCGGATCGCCCACCGGTTCCCCGACGGCAGCCTCCACGTCAACCTTCGCGGCTACGACCCCTCCGGCTCCCGGGTGTCCCCGGGCACCGCGATCGAGATGTTCCTCGTGGCGCTCGGCGTGACCCCGCAGGCCGTCCCGGAGGGACTCGACGCGCAGGCCGCGCTCTACCGCAGCATCCTCGCCGACCGGCGGGTCCTGATCGTGCTCGACAACGCCCGTGACGCCGAGCAGGTACGGCCGCTGCTGCCCGGCACCCCCGGCAGCCTCGTCATCGTCACCAGCCGCAACCGGCTCGGCGGGCTGGTCGCCAAGCACGGCGCCCACCCGCTCACGCCGGGACTGCTGAGCACCGAGGAGTCGTACGAACTGCTGTCCCGGCGGCTCGGCGGTGCCCGGGTCGACGCCGAACCGGCGGCCGTCGCGGCGATCGTCGAGCTGTGCGCCCGGCTGCCGCTGGCCCTGGCCATCGTGGCGGCCCGCGCGGCCCACCATCCCGGCTTCCGGCTCGCCGACATCGCCCAGGAACTCCGCTACCACCATGGCAGCCTCGACGCGTTCGTCGGTGAGGACCCGGGCACCGACGCGCGTGCCGTGTTCTCCTGGTCCTACCGGGCGCTGTCGCCGGAGGCGGCCGGACTCTTCCGTCGTCTCGCCCTGCATCCGGGCCCGGACATCACCACGGCCGCGGCTGTCGCCCTGGCCGGCGCGCCACCCCGCGGAGTCCGCGCCCTGCTCACCGAACTGACCGGGGCGAGCCTGCTCATCGAACGTGCTCCGGGCCGGTTCGTCTTCCACGACCTGCTGCGCGCCTACTCCGGCGAACTCGCCGACGTCGAGGACGGCGAGAGCGCCCGCGGGGCGGCCGTGCTGCGGATGCACGACCACTTCCTGCGCACCGCCCACAACGCCTCCTCGGTGCTCGACCCGTTCCGCGAGAGCATCGCCCTGCCACCGAACACAACGGGCAGTGCGCCCCTTCGGTTCAACGACCGGGCGGAGGCGACCACTTGGCTGCGCACGGAGCGGTACGTCCTGGGCGCGATCGTCGAACACGCCGCCGCCCACGGCTACGACGAACACGCCTGGCGCACCGCGGCGGCCCTGGACGTCTACTTCAACCGGCTCGGGTTCTGGCACGACCTGCTGAAGATCAACGCGGTGGCGCTGGCGGCGGCACAGCGGCTCGGCGACCGCATCGGGCAGGCGTACTCGCTGTGCGGTCTGGGCGTGGCCCACTCGCAGCTCAACCACGCGCGACCCGCGGCCGACTGCCTCGAACGCGCGCTGGACCTGTTCCGTGCCGAGGGCGACCCGTTCGGGCAGGCCCGGGTCCACCGTGGCCTCGCCTACCTGGGCAACCGCACGGACCGGCGCCCGGCCGCCCTCGACCACTACGCGCTGGCCCGCGCGCTGTTCCGGGCCGAGGGCGACCGCAACGGCGAAGCCGGTGTCCTCAACCAGGTCGCCTGGACGTACATCCTGATCGGTGACCACGAGAAAGCCCTCGACTGCGGCCGGGAGGGACTGGCCCTCTACGACGAGATGGGCGACCCCTACGGAGCGGCCTCGACCCAGGACACGATCGGCTACGCCTACCACCACCTCGGCCAGTACCCGGAGGCCATCGAGCACTTCAAGCGCTCGGCGCGCCTGTTCGCCGTGACCGGCGACCACTATCTCGAAGCCGACGTCCTGCGGCACCTCGGCGACGCCCACCGGGCCACCGGTGACCGGGACGCGGCCCGCGAGGCGCTGCGGTCGGCCCTCGCGCTGCTGGCGGAGTTGGGCCACCCGGACGCCGACGAGGTGGGCGCGGTCCTGCGCGAGATCGACGGGGACAGCGGCGGGCCGGAGGCACCGACAGGCCGTTGACGCCGTGATGGGCCGGCCCGGGGCCGTGGGTCAGCAGGCCACGTCCTGCTCCGCCTCCCCGCGCTCCTCCCGCGTCTCCTCCATCGCGACCCCGTGTTCCCGCAGCGCGAGGCGCAGGCTGCGCAGCGCGTAGTACACGCGGGACTTCACGGTCCCGCGCGGAATCCCCAGGTCCTCCGCGGCCTGCTGGGTCGTACGGTCGGCGAAGAACGTCGCCCGCAGCACCTCGCGGTGCGCGGGCGTCAGCGTCCGGAGGGCGTCCTGGAGCACCATGGACGACAGCATCCGCTCTATGTCGTCCTCCTCGGAGTACATGTCGCCCAGCCAGTTGGTGCCGCTGATCTCCAGCGGGCGCGCCATCCGCGTGCGGTGCGCGTCGATCACGAGGTTGCGGGCGACCCGGAACATCCAGGGGCGTACGGCCATGCCCTCCGCGTCGGTCAGGTTCCCGTTGTTCCAGCAGCGCAGCAGTGTCTCCTGGAGGACGTCCTCCGCGCGGTGCGTGTCCCAGTCCACCATGCGCAGCACGTACGAGTAGAGGTCCGGCCCGTGTTCCAGATACAGGTCGCGCAGCGCCCGTTCCTCGGGCGAGACCGCGCTCGCCGATCCGATGGCCGTCACGTTCATGGAAGTGCTCCTGCTCCTCGGTTGACCGCCCCGGCCGCTCGGGGGCCGGAGTGGGGCTCGTGGGGAAGGGAGTGTTCCGAGGGACGGTCCACGTCTGTTTGACGCCTGTTGTACGAGGGGATTGACGGGCCGGTCAGCGTGTGTGCGCCGGAGTGCGCCGGGTGGTGCTCAGAGGCTCAGACGTACGCCCCCTCCAGCTCCTCGATGTATCTGCGGACCTCCTCGGCGAGTTCGGCGTGGCCCGGCGGCAGCGGTTCCCGGCGGCTCAACATGTTCCACATGTGCAGGAGTTCGTGGCCGTGGGCGACGGTGGCCGGGGAGTCGTCGAGCTGCCGCCAGGCCGCCGCCGCCCGCGCCACGTCCATCGGCGCCCGCTCGTCCCCGGCCCCGCACCGGATGCGGGCCACGGCCAGCGCCAGTACGACGGCCTCGCGATGGTCGCCGCGCAGATGCGCGAGGTAGGCCTCCACGGCCCGTGCCTCCACCGCGTGCGGATGCTCGGCGCCCACCGAGCCGGTCAGCTTCTGGCGCAGCACGGTCGCCCGGGCGAAGGCCTCGTCGAGCCGGCCGGCGATCCCCAACTCGTTGATGTGGCCGATCTGTTCGGAGAGTTCGGCCGGCGGCGGCTCGACGAGGGGTTCGGGCTGCCGCATGGCGTTGCGGATGGCGGCCGTGGCGCGGGCGCGGGCCACGGCGGTCGCGACGGCGGAGGTCCCCACGGCCGGGGCCGCGACGGCCGGGGCGGCCGGAGCGGCGGGTGGTGCGGTGGTCGGTGCGGTGGCCTCGGGGGACTGCTCGGGCTCCGACTCCGGCCGGGGGGCCGCCGGTTCGGGTTCCGGTGTGTCCCCGGGCGTGGGCGCGAGGACGTGGCTGGAGCCGTCCGGCAGGACCCGCAGGACGAAGTGGGTCGCGCCGGGGCCGTCGCCGACCGTGGCGTCCACGGCCGCGCCGGACTCCTCGGCGTACTGGTGCAGCCGGTCGAGCACGGCCTCGTGCACGGACTGGCCAGGAGCGGGGACGAGCGGCTCGCCGTCGATCTCGGCGAGGCCTTCGTCGGAGACGTACACCTGGAAGCGGTCCATGGCTGTCCTTCTCGTACGGCGGATCCGGGGGAGCGGGGTGGTCAGTTCGTGGGGGTGGGCGTGACGCCCGGGGTGGCGCCCGAGGGCGGGGCGGCGATGCCCTGGTACTTGGCGAACTGGGCGCGGATGGCGAGGACATAGCTGAGCGCGTCGTTCGACTGCGGGACGCCCTTGGCGGCCTTCACGGCGTCCATCCCGATGGCGTAGCCGGCCAGGGCGAGGTCCAGCACGCTGTTGGTGGTGTTGCCGTCCTTGTCGGTGGTCTTCACGACCGTGCCGTTGTCGAGCAACGTCTGTCCCTGGCCCGCCAGATCACACATGTAGCGGGCCAGGGCCATGATCGAGTCCTTGTTGTCCGTCGCCTGCGTCTTGCCGTTGTCGTCGTCGTCCTTGCCGTACTTGCTGAAGATGTCCGGTGTCAGTTGGGCGATGCCCGTCTCGCCGTGCGCGCCGACCACGGTCGAGTTGAAGCCGGACGCCTTCTCCAACTGGGAGGCGATGACGATCGGGCCGATCGCGTCGCACTGCTCACCGGCCTTCTGGATGGGGTCCACCAGGTCCGACGGGACGGTGGAGGTGTCCAACTCGCCCTTCCCGTCGCCCTGGATGACGGTGATCATCTGGTTCGCCGTGTCGTTGTCGGCGCTGTAGTCGTCGGCGCTGCCGCCGCCTCCCCCGAAGAGCAGGATCAGCGCGATCAGCGGGGCCAGCAGGACCCCGAGGCCGCCGAAGATGATGATCAACGGCACGGCGCCCGCCACGGCGAGCGGGATCATCACGCAGCCGCCCACGCCGGCGCCGGCCACGCCGTACAGCACGGCCTTCGAACCCGCGCCGTCCTCACCCTCCGCGGCACCCATCCGCGTCCTCCGTCTTCTTCCGCTCGTCTTGAACCGCTGCGGCCACATGGCCCGTTGTGCTGTCCGCCGGACCCGATACAGCGCAACGGGCCCCGCGGCGAAAAAGTTCAAAACAGTGGAAAACCGGATGAGTCAGAGCAGCGGAAGCACGAGCCAAGAGGGGGGCGGGAAAAACATCATGGGCGTTCCTTCGGCACCACAGCCGGACCCGCAGTCATGGGTCCGGGGACCGAAGCCCACGCAGCCGGCCCGGCCGGCGGCGGACGGCACCACCACCGCCCCCGCCGGACATCCCGCACCGGCCGGACACCGGACCCCCGTCGGAGGACCGCCGCAGGCGCTGACCGCCGTACAGCCCGCCGTGCGGGCCGTCGCCCCGGCCGCCCCCGTGCAGGTCGCTCCCCGGCCCAACACCCCTTCGCGCAAGGCCACTTCGGGCCGCCCGGCGGAACAGCGCCGGGGACAGCCGAAGCGGCCCAGGACGGCGCTGCGCGGCAGGTCGCGCGAGGACGTCGGGTGGGTCCAGGCACACGGCGGCTCCGGGGCGACCTCCCTGGTCGAGGCGCTGGGCGGAGTGGACGTCGGAGCGCGCTGGCCGGAGCCCGCGCGGGGCGAGCCGTACCGGATCGTCCTGGTCGGCCGGACCAGCGCGCGCGGACTGCGGTCCGTGTCCCAGGCGCTCGGCGCGCTCAAGGAGGGCAAGGCCCCGCAGGGGCTCGAACTGCTGGCCGTGGTGCTCGTCGCCGACGCCCCCGGACGGCTGCCGCTGAGTCTGCTGCGCCGCATCCGGGTCCTGCGCTCCGTCGCCCGTGTGCACCGGGTGCCGTGGATCCCGGCGTGGCGCACGGACGGACAGCTGAAGTACATCCCCAGACAACTCGTCACGCTCTCCCGGCTGGTGGGCAGCGACGTCTACGACGAGGGAACCAGGTCGTGAGTCAACTCCTCTCCGCCACCCAGTACTTGGCCGACGGGTTCGACCCGGGCGCCGACGGCGCCACGATCATCAACACGCTCTGCTGGTGCGCCTCCGCCTGTGGCGTCGCCGGACTGATCATCGTCGGCATGCAGATGGCGCTCCAGCTGCGCCGCGGCGACCCGGGCGAGGGCGGTGAGCACTTCCGCGGGGTCTTCTTCGTCGTCCTCGCCTGTGTGATCGCCTCCACCGCCGGTCCGCTCGTCTCGTTCCTCGGCGCTCTGACCCTTCAAGGTCCCTGAGGCCGACCGGTCAACAGGCCGACAGGCCAACAGGCCTTCCAGTAACGCCAGTTCACCTTCCCGCCGCCCGCTCAGACAGGGCGCCGACTCCTCGGAGAATCCTCATGTCCGCTCTGCTCGATGCCACCAACGTCCTCGCGGCCAGCGTTCCGCAGCCGTCCAGCAACGCCCCCGGCGAACTGACCAGCAAGGTCAACCTCGTCCTCGGCATCCTCGCCTGGGCCGGCACCGCGGCCGGTGTCTGCGGCGTGCTGGTGACCGGCGCCATGATGGCCATCTCCGTCAAGCGGGGTGAGAGCTCGGAGCACATGAGCCGCCTCGGCATGGTGCTCGGCGGCTGTGTCCTGGTGGCCACGGCCGGCCCGCTCGTCCAGTTCGTCTTCAACTAGAGAGCGCGGGACAGTGGGCATCTTCAAGCGCGGAGGACAGCGGCCCGAGGAGTCCGGGCCGTACTGGAAACAGCGCAGTTGGCAGGCGTCGGCGGGGTTCCTCGCGCTGGTCGTCGTCCTGGGCGTGATCGCCACGGTGACGTCCGGCTCGGGCTCCCGTGCCCGTGCCGAGGCGTCGGTGTCCAAAGGCCCGCTGTCCGGCACCGTGGCCAAGAAGGACGGCCGCCCCGGCGGCTGCCGTACCGACGACAGCGCGGGCGACGCGATACCGACGTCCGTACCCAAGGACATCACCTGGCATACGCTCGACATCGGGCGGGTGCCGGTCTCCGCCTCGGCGGGACCGACCAGGAAACAGGGCGCCGTGTGGTGGTGCTTCGCGCACACCCCGATGGGCGCCGTGCTGGCCGCCACCGACATCCCCACCCAGATGAGCGGCACCCAGTGGCGCACCGTCACCGACCAGCAGGTGGTCGCCGGACAGGAACGCGAACTGTTCGTGTTCCAGCGCACCGCCGTACCGGACACGACCGGTTCGAGCGGCGCCGCGACCACGTCGTCGTACGCCGGGTTCCAGGTGACCTCGTACACCGCCAAGGCGGCGGCCGTCGTGCTGCTGATCAAGAACGAACAGGGCTACGCCAAGACCACCGTCTACGTCCGCTGGAGCGGCGGCGACTGGAAGATCCAGCCCGACAGCAGCGGCAGCCTCTACTCGCAGCTGGCCTCCGAGCAGAGCGCCGTCGGCTACACACTCTGGGGGGCCTGACGTGGCGGCCTGTAGCAACGGCAATCCGCTGGCGGACGCGATCACCGGGTTCTTCAGCTTTCTCGGCGACCCCGTCGGGACCGTCATCGGTCTGATCGCGAAGACCATCCTCGCCGCCGCCATCGCGGTGTTCGCGGGGCTGGCCAAGACCGTTCCGACCCTGGACGACACCACCACCTCGCACGACCTCAGCGACAAGACCTCGTGGATCGTGGTCTATCTGGCCGTCGGTTCACTGCTGTTCGCGGCCGGCAAGATGGCGATCGAACGCAGGGGCACCGCGGGCGTCACCGCCCTGAAGGGCATCCTGCGGGTCGTCCTCGTCTCGGGCGCCGCCACCACCGTGTGCCTGGCCGCCGCGAGGCTCGCGGACAACTACGCCACCTATCTGTTCGACGACTCCGTGCAGAAGGCGCTGGACAACATCGGCGCCTGCGGCGACAACAGCAACATCCAGTCCTTCCTGCTGCTGATCCTCGCCTTCCTGCTGCTGCTCGCGGGCATCCTGCACACCGTCCTGATGTACATCCGGCTCGGCGTCATGATGATCATGCTCGGTACCCTGCCGATGGCCGCCGCGGCCTCGATGACGGACTGGGGCGCCGGCTGGTGGCGCAAGCACATCGGCTGGATGATCTCCTGGCTGCTGTACAAGCCCGCGGTCGCCCTCGTGCTGAACGCCGGCATGGCGATGATCACCGAGGGCCAGAACAGTCCGACGGGCGCCGACGTCAACACCCGGATCGCCGGCATCGGCGTGATGCTGCTGTCCGCCATCGCGCTCCCCGCACTGCTGAAACTCGTCGTACCCGCCGCCGCGGCCATGGGCACCGGCAACCCGATGTCCGCCATGGGCCAGGCGGGCAACCAGCTCGCGACCGGTGCCGTGCAGGTCGGCGCCATGAGCGGCGGGTCCGGCGGAGGCGGCGGCGGACAGAAGGGCCCGAGCGGAGCCAGCGGCACCGGCGGTGCCGGCGGCGCGTCCGGGGGCGCGGGCGCGGACGGCGCGTCCGGCGCCGGCGGCGCGGACGGCGCGTCCGGCTCGGGCGGTCCGAGCGGGGCGAGCAAGGGCGGTGGCGGCGCGGGCAAGGCCGCAGGCGGTGCGGGGGAGGCCGGAGCGGCACTGGGCGGTCCCGCCGGTATCGCGATCCTCGCGGCCGTGGCCGCGGCCCAGACCGCGGGTGCGACCGTCTCCGGCGCCGTCGAGGGCGCCGACGGAGACCTCGGCAACAACAAGTGAGCCCGGGGGAGTCCACGACACCGGGGCGGCCGGCCCGCACCGCCGCCCGGTGTCGGCTCCCCCGCACGACGGCCGCCGGGCGCCCTTCCCCCAGGGCGTCCGGCGGTCTCCCCACCGGCCCCCGACCCACGCCGTACCCGCAGCACCTCACGAAAGGAAACCGGTCACATGTCCACGGAAGCCGTGTCCCACCCGACCTACGGGAACTGGCGCAGGCCGAGGCGCGCGGGGCTCGGACCGCTCGGACTCCTCGGCACCTTCGTGATCTTCGGCGGGCTCGTCGCCACCCTGCTGGCCTCGCTGATCTCGCTGTACGCGGCGATCATCGTGTTCGTACCGGTCGTCCTCTTCCTCATCCCGCTCGCCATCCGCACCCAGGACGGCCGCAACGTCTACCAGCTCTTCGCGCTGCGCGTCGGCTGGTGGCGCCGGAAGGCCGCGGGCGCGCACCTCTACGTCTCCGGCCCGCTGTCCGCCCGCCCCGGCGGCCGGTTCCGCCCGCCGGGGCTGCTCAACAAGGTCACCGCCAGTGAGGGCCGGGACGCCTACGACCGTCCGTTCGGGATCCTGCACCACCCGCAGCGCGACCTGTACACCATCGTCCTGGGCTGCGATCCCGACGGCGGTTCGCTCATCGACCCCGACCAGGTCGACGTCTGGGTCGCGCTGTGGGGCGAGTGGCTGGCCCGCCTCTCCCACGAACCCGGCCTGAAGGGCGCCACCGTGATCGTGGAGACCGCCCCCGACCCCGGCACCCGGCTCGCCCACGAGGTGCTCCCGCGCATCCACCCCGACGCGCCGGCCGCCGCCCGCGCCGTGATGGAGGAGGTCGTCGACAACTACCCGAGCGCCTCCTCCGAGATGCACACCTACGTCACCCTCACCTACGGCAACCCGGCCGGCCAGCGGCGCCGCAAGGAGGACGTGATCACCGAACTGGCCATCCGCATCCCCGGCCTGCTCAGCGGCCTCGTCGCGGCCGGCGGCGGTGCCGCCTACCCGCTGTCGGCCGAGCGGATCGCCGAGGTCGTCCGGGTCGCCTACGACCCCGCCGTCGCCGCCGACGTCCTCAACGCCCGCGCCCAGGAAGGCGGAACGGGCCTGGAGTGGGACGACGCCGGCCCCGCCGCCGCCGTCGAGACCGTCAACGCCTACCAGCACGACTCCGGTGTCTCCCGGACCTGGATGCTGACGCTGGCACCCCGCGGCACCGTCCGCTCCTCGGTGCTGCGCGGCATGCTGGAGGCCGCCCCCGGCACCCGGCGCAAGCGGGTCGCCCTGGTCTACCGGGCCATCGACCCCGCCACCTCGGCCCGTATCGTCGAGGCCGACCGGCGCAGCGCCCAGTTCATGGCCACGTCCGGCAAGGGCATGGTCCAGGCGCGCGCGGCCTCCGAGGTGCGGGCGGCCGAACAGACCGCCGCCGAGGAGGCGTCCGGCGCCGGGCTCGTGGAGTTCTCCCTGATGCTCACGGTCACCGTCGACACCATGGAGGAACTCGCCGACGCCAGCGTCACCGTGCGCAACCTGACCGCGGCCTCCCGCGTGCTGATGCGGCCCGCCGACCGGATGCAGGCCGCCGCGTTCAGCTGCACCCTGCCCGCCGGAATCCTTCCGTGGGAACAGACCCTCGTCCCGCACGAACTCCAGGAGGCCCTGTGAGCCGCCGTAGCGAAGAGAAGCTGGCCGAGCGGGCCGACCTGATGGCCGAGGAGGAGGCGCTCCGCGACCTGGCCGCGGGCGGGTCGGGGCTGGTCGGCCTGGACGGATCCGGTGTCTGGGGCGACACGAGGAAGTCCGCGAAGAGCAAGAGCAAGAGCAAGAACACGACCGCGGCCGACACCAAGCGCGCCGACAAGGGCAAGGCCCCGGCCAGGCCCCGGGAGCCGTACGTCCCGGCGCGCGGCTGGCCGGGGGCCGGCGGTGGCCGCGTCGGGTACATGGATCCGCCCACCATGTGGCGCGCCACCACCGTGCAGGCCTGCGGCATGTGGCCGTTCGCCGCCGGTTCGGGCTCGCCCATGATCGGAGTGCCCCTCGGCCAGCACCTGTTCACCGGCGCCACGGTCTGCGGCGACCCGCTGAACTGGTTCACCCGCGCCCGCTACATCTCCAACCCCTCCCTGTTCATGCTCGGCATGCCGGGCCTGGGCAAGTCGACCCTCATCAACCGGATGCTGATCGGGCTCGCCGCGACCGGAGTCGTCCCGCTGGTCCTCGGCGACCTCAAGCCCGACTACGCCGACACCGTGCGCGCGCTCGGCGGCCAGGTCATCTCCATCGGCCGCGGCCGGGGCGGCATCAACGTCCTGGACCCGGGCGCCATGGGGGAGGCCGCCGCGAAGATCGGCGGCGACGCCGGCGAGGTCCTCAAGGCGGAGGCCCACGGCCGGGTGCTGAACATGGTCGCCGCCCTCGTCACCATCGTGCGCGGCCGGCCCATGGACGACCACGAGCAGTCCGTGCTCTCCGCCGTCCTGCACCACCTGCGCGAACGCGCCGTCCCCGGCCGGCCCGTACTGCTGCCCGACGTCCTACGGGTCCTCACCGAGGGCCCCGACCGGGTTCGCGCGGTCACCCTGGACCGGGGGTCCGACACCCGCTACCGGGACGCCGTCGACCCGCTGCACCGCTCCCTCCTAGGCATTCTCGACGGCCCGCTCGGCGACACCTTCGCCTCCGAGACGTCCACCCGCATCGACGCGAACGCGCCCGCCGTGTGCATCGACATCTCCGGCATCGGCGAGGCCGACACCCAGCTCACCGCCGCCGCGATGCTCGCCGCCTGGTCCGACGGGCTCGGCACGGTCGCCGCCTCGCACGCCCTCGCGGACGCCGGACTCGCGCCCCGGCGCTGGTTCTTCACCGTCCTCGACGAGCTGTGGCGCCCACTGCGCGCCGCCTCCGGCATCGTCGACCGCATCGACGCCCTCACCCGCCTCAACCGCTCCCTCGGCCTCGGCGACGCCAAGATCACCCACACCCTCAAGGACGCCGAGGCCCTCGGCACCGACGCCGACCGCGCCAAGGCACGCGGCTTCGTCGAGCGGGCCGGCATGGTCGTCTGCGCGGGACTGCCGAAGACCGAGATGGAGGACCTCGGCAAGGTCGTCGGACTCTCCCGCCGCGAGATCGACCTCGTGTCGTCCTGGTCCTCACCACCGGGCTGGGGCGTGCGCGGCGAGGACGAGGAACCCCCGGGCCGCGGCCGTTTCCTCATCAAGGTCGGTGGCCGCCCCGGCATCCCGATCAAGGTCGCCATCACCAACGCCGAGCGCGACCTGCACAACACCAACACCCGCTGGACGACCAACGAGGCCGCCGTCGAACAGGCCGCCGCCCGCGCCGCCCGGGACGTCGCCCGGCTCGCCCAGGAAGGCCCGCTGCCGCTGGCCCTCCCGGGCGGCCCGGCCGCCCTCGCCCTGCCCGGCGACCCGGGCTTCCCCGCCACGGAGGCATCGGCCGGGGGGTGGACGGCATGAGCGGACCCCGCAGCACGGACCTCGGCGACCAGGCGCAGTGGGCCATCGCCCTGCTGGCCGGGTTCGGCATCCTCGCGTTCACCATGGTCTGGGCCGGCGGCACCTTCGGCGCCGGTCTCGCCGGCTACGGCTGGGACGCCCCGCCGTTCGCCCTGTCCACCGTCTCCACCCTGCTCTCCGCCGGGCCGGCCGCGCTGTGGCCGGCCGCCCCGGCCGCCGTGCTCTACGCGGGCATGTTCGGCGTGCTGGCGCTCGTCTCGGTGCCCGCCGCCCTCGTCGTCAACTTCTTCATGAGCCGCGGCAAGGCGCCCAAGGGCCTCGCCGGGAGGCGCGAACTCGCCGCCATGTGCCCCCAGGGCATCGAGGCCCGCGCCCGCGAACTGCGCCCCACCCTCAAGGGCCGCGAGAAGCTCCACCCCGACGAGACCGGCAACCTCCTCGGCGACCTCGACCCCAAGGGCCCCGAACTGCGCAGCAGTTACGAGGACGTGGAGCTCGACCTGATGGCGCCCCGGGCCGGCAAGTCCACCGGCATCGCCGTGCCCCGGGTACTGCGCGCCCAGGGCGCCGTCCTGCTGACCTCCAACAAGTCCGACGTGTACGCCGTCACGCGGGCCCAGCGGGAAAGGGCGGGCACGGTATGGACGTTCGACCCGCAGGGCATCGCCCACGCCCCCCGCGCCATGTGGTGGAACATCCTCGGCGAGTGCCACACCATCGAGGGCGCCCGCCGGATGGCCGGGCACTTCGTGGCGTCCGTCAACGACGACACCGCGAAGAAGGACTTCTGGATCTCGGCCGCCCAGAACACCCTCACCGCGCTGTTCCTGGCCGCGGCCCGGGGCGACGCCCCGCTGACCGAACTCCTCGCCTGGCTCGCCGACCCCGCCGACCGCACCCCGATCGACCTGCTCCGCGAGGTCGGACTCGTCGCGATGGCCGAGCAGTTGCAGGGCACCGTGCGCGGCGCGGTGGAGACCCGCGACGGCATCTACGAGACCGCCCGCCAGACCGCGTCCTGCCTCCTCGACCCCGAGATCCTCGCCTGGGTCACCCCCGACCCGAACCTCCCGGAGTTCCGCCCGCACGAGCACGTCCTCGGTACCGACACCCTCTACCTCCTGTCCAAGGACGGCGGCGGTTCGGCGGCGGGCGTCATCGCGGGGCTCGCCGACGCGACGATGCGGGCGGGCGTCGTGGCCGCCGAACGCATGGGCGGCCGGCTCGATCCGCCGCTGACCGCGGTCCTCGACGAGGCGGCCAACGTGTGCCGCATCTCCGATCTCCCCGACCTGTACTCCCACTTCGGCTCGCGCGGCATCAACGTCGTGACCCTGCTCCAGAGTTACCGCCAGGGCGCCCGCGTGTGGGGCGAGGTCGGCATGGACGCGCTGTGGAGCGCGGCGACCGTCAAACTCCTCGGCGCGGGCCTCGACGACGCCGACTTCGTGCAGAAGATCTCCACCCTGGTCGGCCAGCACGACGTGAAGACCCCGAGCATCTCCCGCAGCAAGGACGGCACTTCACGCTCGTACTCCTACCGCCAGGAGTCCGTCCTGCCGCCCGACAAGATCCGCGCCCTCCCCAAGGGCACCGCCCTGCTGCTGGCCACCGGCGTCAAACCGGCCCTCATCCGGCTGCGCCCCTGGTACAAGGAGCCCGGCGCCGCCGAGATCTCGGCCGACGCGAAGGCGGAGGCGGCGGCGATCACGGAACGCGCAGCGGCTCGGCTGCTGCCGGGCCTGAGCCTGGGGAAGGAGAGCGACCGGGGCGCCGTCCGAGCGTGACGGTCCGCAGCACCAGCTCGGCCGGCGCGTACCGCACCCGCCCCATCAGCCAGGCGCCCAGGGCGAGTTGGACGCCGTAGAGCACGAGGCACCCGGCCAGGACGGCGGCGGTGCCGACCCGGTCGTAGAGACCGAGGCCGTAGCCGGTGAAGACCAGCGCGAGGACCAGGGACTGCGAGAGGTACTGCGTGAGGGCCATGCGCCCGGAGGCGGCCAGCACCCGCGCCGCCGCCGGGCGCACGGCCGTCAGCAGCAGGAGCAGCCCGCAGGCGTACGACGCCGTCAGCGCGGGCGCGGTCAGCAGCGACACCGCGTGCCCGACCAGGAACCAGCGGCTGTCCAGCGGCCCGTTCGCACAGCACGCGGTGACCACGCCACCGGCCAGACCGACCGGCAGCCACCGTACGACGACCTTCCGCAGCCACTCGCGGTCCCGGCCGCGCCGCTCCACCAGGCCCGCCTCGGCCGCCGCGAGGCCGGCCAGGAACGCGGCCAGCATGTCGGGGGCGTACAGCACGTTCGTGCCCAGGGTCGTCGGCAGCTCGCGCAGCCGGGCCCCGACCACGGACAGGAAACCGCCCCGGTAGGCGGTCACACTGGGCGCGACCTCGGCGGCGTACCGCGCCGGGGTGACCGGCTGGGTGAAGGCGACGGTCAGCAGCCCGTACCCCAGCAGCAGCACCGCGAGGCCCGCCACCAGACAGACCGCGACCCGCAGCGCGGCCCGGGGACTCAGCCCGCGCAGCCCGTACAGGACCAGTCCCAGGACGGCGTACGTCATCAGGATGTCGCCGCTGAAGAGCAGCACCGCGTGCAGCAGACCGAGGCCGAACAGCCCGGCCGTGCGCCGGAGATGGCGTCCGGCGGGCCCGCCGTCCGGATGCGCGGAGCGCTGCTGGAGGACGAAGCTGTAGCCGAAGAGGAACGAGAACAGCTGATAGAGGGTGGTGGTCGCGGTCACCGCCCAGGCGGCGGCCCGGTCGGCGCCGGAGGCGTGCGGACCACCGCCGAGCGCCGTGTAAGGGCCCGCCATCAGCTGGGCGTTGACGAGCAGGATGCCGAACAGGGCGAACCCGCGCAGCACATCGACGTCCTGGACCCGCCCGGCACCGGCCGCCTCGCGCCCGCTCACCGGGTCAGCCTGGTCCCGCACACGAACAGCACCGTCGACGTCAGGAACCATCCGAACGCCGGCGACAGCAGATACCGCGGGATCCAGAGCCGGGCCGCCGTGGGCCGGGTCCGCAGATAGCACACGGGCACCGTCCCGCCGACCCGGGGCACTCCGCGCAACTGCCCGTAGGCGCCGGTGTCGACGACGACGGGCCGTCCCAGATGGTCGGTGAACAGCACGAGCCCGGTCCGCCGCCGGTCGCCCGCGATCCGCGGGATCACGGTGCCCGTCACGAGCACTCCGCGCATCAACAGCCGCGCCACGGCGACCAACTGCCGTACTGCCAGAAGGAGAAACCCGAGACCCACCCCCGTGCACAGGGCGAGCAGCAGCAACTTGGCGTCCATACGGTCCCCTTCACCGGCCGTCGTACCTCTTCGCGCACAACGTCTGCCGCCCGCCACGGGTTCACGCCGTCACCTCTTCACTGAACCGCCGTACGGGTGGCGCCCGTTGTGCCTACGCATCCTCACCGACGCGTACGAAGGGAGCTTCGGCCCAGATGAGACGGCCTCTGCGCACACACGGCCACCGGACGGCGGCAGCCGTCGTCCTGGCCTGCGCCCTGACGGCGGCGAGCCAACAGGGTGCCCAGGCCGACCCCCAGACCCTCACCGAGGTACAGGCCAGGCTCCAGAGCCTCTACCACGACGCGGAAGTGGCGACGGACAAGTACAACGCCGCCGACGGAAAGGTGACCGCGCAGCGCAAGCGGGTCAGCGCGCTCCAGGCTCAAATCCGCACGACCGAGGCCAAGTTGACCCGCCTCACCTCGATGGCGGGCGCGGCGGCGGCAGCCCAGTACCGGGGCGGCACCGTGCCGGCCGAGCTCCAGTTCGCGCTGGCCGGCGACCCCGGACGGGCCCTGGACGACGCGGGGTTGGCGCTCCAGGCCCAGCAGAACACCCAGAACCTGCTGACCCAGCTGAAGACGACGAAGTCGACCCTGGACACCAGCACCGACGAGGCCGCGGCGGAACTGGAACGCTTGCAGGCCGGCCGCCGCGCGATGGCGAAGCAGCGCCGGACCATCGAGCAACACATCGCCGAGGCACAGCAGTTGGAGTCCTCGCTCGCCGCGCAGGAGCGGGCCCGCCTCGCCGCCCTGGAGCAGCGGGAGTCCGACCAGGCCCAGGCGAAGTGGGAGAGCACGGGCATCCTCAAGAAGATCGGCACCGACGCGACGCCCGCCGGCCGCAAGGCCATCGCCTTCGCCGTCAAACAGATCGGCAAGCCCTACGTCTGGGGCGCCGAGGGCCCCGACTCCTACGACTGCTCCGGCCTCACCAGCCAGGCCTGGCTGGCGGCGGGCGTCACGATCCCCCGCACATCGGAAATGCAGTGGGCGCAACTGAAGCACATCCCCATCGAGGACATGCGCCCCGGCGACCTCATCATCTACTTCTCCGACGCCAGCCATGTGGCGCTCTACGTCGGCGGCGGCAACATCATCTCGGCGCCGCGGCCGGGGCGGTACGTGTACGAGTCGCCGGCGGCGTCGATGGAGATTCTGGGGGTGGTGCGGCCGGACGCGTGACATCGGGTACGCGACGACGAGGGGCGGTCTGTCAGGGTCCGCCCCTCGTCGTCGCGTACGTCCGGCGTCCGTCAGTCCTCGCCGCGCGGCTGAGGCGGCGGTCCGAACGGGTCGACCAGGTCGACGGGCGGAGCCTGCTTCGAGCGGTGCGAACCCGGCTTGCAACCGGCGAAGGGGCCCGTCGGGTCCCGCAGGATCTGCATGGTCGGGTTCAGGTAGTCGCGGTGCCAGCCGGCCGGCCCGGTCATGCCGGGCTCGGAGGCGGTGTCGCTCAACTCCGCCCAGGCGAGCCACAGCCCGTGCAACTGGGCCACCGCTTCAGGGTGCTCCCACCAGCGGGAGCACCACGGGCTGTGGGAGGTGACCTCACGGCCGTAGACCGGCAGCAGCACGTGATGGACCCACAGGGTCAACTGGCGCAGTGAACGGCCGTATTCGGGCCCCTCCAAGTAGAGGATGAACTTCGGCGTGGCGGGCTTCTTCGGGGCCTCGGCGGGGGGTCCCTCCGGCGGTTGGGGCCGGATCTCCGCGTCGGATGCCGGGACCGTCGTCATGGCTGTCCTCTCTGGCGGGCGGTGGCGAACAGCGACTCTTTGTCTGGCTGCAACGCAGGGGCCGGGCACCCGGTTCACCGAGTTCCGCAACGAACTGAACCAAGGGCCCGCGGGGGCCCGTTGAAACACCGGGACCGCCCTCGCGGCGGAATCGGATCAGCGGAATCTCCGAAGAGGAGGACCTCGCCATGGCGGCGACGTTCGATCGGAATCAATTCAACGCGGATGAAGCGTCCGTAAGGAAACGGCTGAAGAAGTTCGGGCTGCACAAGGACGCCCAGTTCATGGTGGCCTTCGACGGCTATATGCAGCAGCTGTCCGCGAACGGTCAGTGGATCGAGGAAGGGCACACGCCCAACGAGGCCTGGGCCGGCACCGCTGCGGACGACCTGATGGCCCAGTTCGATCGCCTGAACGCGCTGCATATCCCGGCGCGCAAGTGGCAGCAGGCGTACGAGGCCAACGGTTACACCAAGGCATTCACCAAAAGGCTGGCGGAGCTAGCGAAAGAGGCCAAGAAGCACAAGTACCTGTGGAGCAAGACGGAACCGTACTATCCGGCGCGGAAGGCGGCGGCGGACGGTGGCATGATTCTGGAGTCCTCGTGGCCTGGCGAGGCCCTCAACGGGAAGAACTTCGGTTTCGGGGCCTGGTCGGACGCCCCGGTGCAGGCCCGGCTCTGGACGGGGATGTCCGACCACTACGTGGACGGCGCCGAAGGGCCGGGACCGGTCAACGCGGTCATGCTCGGCGGGCGGGTGGCGAGCAGCGTGCTGTCGAAGTACGAGTGGCCGCACCTGGAGAAAATGATCGAGGCGGGGAAGATTCCCCACATGCATGTCAAGCTGATGGGATGGAGGAATGAATCGGAGGACTCGGCCAACTGGTCGCTGACGACAAGGGAGAGCTTCAACGTTCACTCCCAAGGAACGTTCGACCGAATCCCTTCCCCGGACGCGGGCTTCGCGGACAAGCAGACTCGGTGGCGTAACAAGGAGAAGGCGCGGAACGCCAGCAGTTCGTCCAGTTCTCCGAGCAGTTCAGGACAGAGCAGCTCGTCCGGCGGCGTACGACTCAAAAGCTTCCACCGGGTGTTCGACGATCCGAACGCGATCGTGTGTATCGCGGACCCGTACGCCGACGGGGCGGACATCTCGCTGAGTCCGGAAGAATTGTCCAGGGCGTCATCCGGTGGCGGTGTTCCGCTGAGCACTGGGGGGCTGACAGGAGACGACCTCACCAGGGCGAACGTCCTGAACGAGATGGCCGCGCTGGAGGCGGGCAAGCAGTCGCTGAAGGAGAAGCTCGCGCACTTCGAGGCGCAACAGCAGCAGCGGATCGATGCGGCCACCGCGGAGTGGAACGCCGAGCAACTGAGCCAGGGCATGGCCAGGATGTCCCCCTATGGTCTTTCCAGCGGGAGCATCTCACCACTGACGACACTTCCCCGCACCGAGTACTTCCCTCAGGCGACGGCACCGGTCCAGGGCATCCAGAACTTCAACCCCACTACTTCCTTCTCCGACTACTCCGACTCCTCGGGAGGAGGCGTCCCTCTGTACTCGTCCTCGGAGGGCGGGGTATCGGTGGGGAACAGGACTCCCAGTCCGCCGAAGGAGTTCGAGCAGCCGGAGCACTTCGAGCAGTCGACGTCGGCGGAATCGTCCTCCAGGCCGAAGAAGAGCGCGAAGGAACCGCCTGCCGCGTTGAAGTGGCTCGCGGGGGCGAAGGGGGGACCCCGCCGCTGACCACCCGCCCCTCCCGGCCGGCGCGGTTCAGGACATGACGAAGGGGTGGGGCGGCGAGACCTTGTCGGGCTCGCCACCCCACCCCCTTCGTTTCGGCTCTAGCGTGCCGGCCCGGCGGTCGCCGCCCGGTGCACTGAGGGCCGAGGCTGCTCGGAAACGTTGCCGGTCGCGTTCGCCCCCTCCGGGGACGGAGTCCGGGGCATCTGGAGATTGGCCACACCGCTCGCGATCTCGCTCATGTCCTTCCCCTCGGAGGAGGCCGGACTCGGCGTGCGGATCGGCGAGCCGCCTTCCGAACGGGCCTGGCGGTGCACGTCGTAGGTGATGCGCGACGGCTTGTTCAATCCGTCGAAGCCCATCTCGGCCGCCTGCCTGACCCCGAGGTTGGCGGCCTGGACGAGGGTGACCCGCTCGCCGCGGATCTGGCTCAGGTCGCCCGGGTCGTTCGTGGCGTCCGTACGCCACTCGCCCTGGTTCGTCTTGCCCAGGCTCAGCTGCGGCAGGACACGGGAGTTGCCGACCTGGAACGCCCGCATGCTGATGTCGCTCATCACCTCGGGGCGTACGTTGATGACCGGCATGTCCTCGGAGGTCTGGCCCGGCGGCGTCACTGGCTCGCCGTAGACGAGGTGGATGCCGTCGGCGAGGGCGCTGACCGCCATCCGGCCGATGATGTCGGCCCGGCCCGGGTCCTGGGTGTTGTACTTGGCGGCCAGCAGGTTGTTGTCCGCGAGGTTGATGGTCGCGGGCTGGAACCGTGTGCTGGTGTCGTTCGGCTGGAAGGTGACGTTCCCCTTGCGCACCTCGTCCTGGGACATCTGGGCCAGATAGCCGATGTACTGGCTCGCGGCGGCCTGCGCCACCTGCTGTCCCCGGGTGCCCTCCCGTGTGTACATGGCGAAGACATCGAGGTGCGGCATCATCTGGTAGTCGATGCCGGCCTCGTCGTGGTGCTCCGAGAGCGCCTGGTAACCCGCGTGCAGGACATGCCGGTAGTTGGCGTCCTGGCCGTGCGAGAGGTCGACGATCTTCAGCTCCGCGGTGGAGAAGTCGACCGGTGCCACCACGGCTTCGGAGAAGTTGGGGTCGGCCTGGACCGCGTCCCACTCCTCGCCCGTCATGTGGTGGTGCGACAGGTCCAGGGTGAGGCCGGTGCCGGTGCCGCGCAGCAGGTACTGGGTCAGGTCCTTCGCGGCGATGTAGCCGTGGTTGCTCATCTCCATGTTGTAGATGTCGCTGATGGTGTCCGCGGTGTACTTGCCCTCGACGGCCCTGGCCAGCTGAGCGGTCCGGCCACGGACGTTCACCACCTCGACGCCGTGCTGCTCCGCCTCTGTGCGGTATCCGGCCATCAGCTCCGCACTCCGCTGCCGCCCGGCTTCCCCGGGACGGCTCCGCGGCATCACCACGAGCTCCTTCTTCGAGTTCGGGAACCTGATGCTCAGCTCCCGCAGGCCTGTCTTCGCGCTCTGGCTCATCTCCTCGCCGAACCAGATCATCTGGACCACCTCGGGCTCGTTCGCCGGGTCCTGAAGGGGCATGTCCCGTTCCTTCCTGCCCCGGTGGCCAGGTGCCACCGGCTGCCACGCACAACGGACCGCGCACGTCAGGGGGTTCAACACCTCGACTGAACCAGGAGCCGCGTCGCCCCGTCGTGCTGGTGACGAAGAGCCCATCGAGCGGACGGAGCACAGACATGACCACCCTCGCGCCGAAGACGACGCAGGAGCAGCCGGTGGAGCAGCCGAAGCAGCCCGCCTTCATCCTCTACATGGACGGTGCCGAGTACCAGGACGGCCTGAACCGTCTGACCTTGTGGGTGCGCCATCTGCTGCTGCCCGTGTACGGCAGAGAGGTCACCTCCAACGCCCCCTGGTGCACCCGCTGGTGGGATCACAAGGAAGCGGTGGCGCAGCTGTACGGGCTGTGGATGGCCTGGCAGGAGCTGACCGGCCCCGAGTCCGCCGGAACCGGGCCCGCGACCTGGCACCGCGACTACCTCACGCACATCATGGCCTCGCTACGGGATGCCCAGGGCCCGTTCGCCGGCTGCAAGCCCGGCGCCCATCGTGCCAAGGAGGCACCGGGCATGGACCCGTACCCCGGCTGAGCCGTATCCGGTCCGAGAGACACCCGGCCCCGGTGGCGACTCGCCCCCGGGGCCGGATGCCGGACTCAGCGTGTGGGCGACGGCGTACGCACGGGCGGCGGCGGGACGTGGGTGCCCCCGGGGCTGTGCTCCGTGCCGGGAGACGGTGCCCCGCTGCTCCTGCCGCCGGTGAGGGACGCCGCCTCGGCCATGGACAGCGGTGACGGCGTCCGCAGGGTGTTCGGGTCCTTCGCGATCTCGGTCAGTGTGGGCCCGATGCTGTTCCACGTAGCGGCGTCGTTCATCAGGGCGTAGCCGAGTTCGTTGGCCCACTTGTGGTTGCAGTTCTGCGGGCCCAGATGCCCCGCGAGCACATCGGCGAGCTTCATGTTCTGGAACTGGGGCTTCAGGCCGACCCGGTCGGGGACGGTGACGCCCTCCAGTTCCTCACGGGTGAAGCCGTGCTCCTGCATGAGCCACCTGCTCATGGTCTCCCGGGTCAGGTTCCCGTCGGCGTGCCGGCCCGCGAAGGCCGCCGCCCGCGCACGGTTGGTGGCCGGGTCGTCGAAGAGCGGCCTCACCTTGTCCAGGACACCGTCCGGCAGGAGCGTCTCGTCGTTGGTCCGGCACACCTCCTGGTGCTGCGCCCAGTCGTAGACGTACTTCTGATAGTCCGTGATCGCCAGGTCGATCGGGTCACCGCGGTAGGCCTCCAGGTTCTGCCTCGCCCTGTCCGGATCGCCGGAGCTGAGGATCATGTGGGACGGTCCCTCGACATGGGAGCCGGCCAGCTGGGCGACAGCGGTCATGGCGTCCTGCGACCTCATGTCGGGAGCGTTGCCCGCGCCCATGCTCTGGTCGTAGTGCTGCTGGATCTCCTGGAGGGTATTGACCACGTTGTAGTAGTACAGCGTGGTCCTGTCGCCCAACTCCGCCATCAACGGCTGGAGTTCGGGATTGGCGAGCACGCTGCGGACCGAGTTCTCCACCACGCCGATCAGCGGTGAGGACCTGTCCGACGAGGTCTCGCCCAGCGTACGGTCGGCGCCCTTGGGCGAGCCCTGCTGCGACCCCTGCTGTGATCCACGCTGGGAACCCTGGGGCGAGTTCAGCGGAGAGAGCTGGACGACGTCGATGGGCTCTTTGGTCTTCAACTCCCGCAGCAGTGACGCGTGTTCAGGAAGTACGTTGCCGACACCGAGCTTGCCGATCTGCCCGTCGCGCTTCATGTCGCGCATGACGTTCCAGGCCTCGCGGATCTGCCCGTTGTCGCCGTCGAGGTTGTGGATGACCACGGCCTCCAGCTTCCCTCCGAACCGCGCGGCCACGTCGGTGAGCCGGCCGCGCAGCTGCTCGGGCGTCTCGTCCGGCCGTACGTCGAACTTGTACAGCACCTCGAAGTCGGTCCGGGGCATGCCGCTGTCGCTGATCTCCCGTGCCAACGCGTCCGTGCTCGCGCCGTAGCTCTCCGCCGCGTCGAACCGCCGGTAGCCGAGCTGAACGGCGTTGCGCACGTCGCTCTCGTTCCTGCCGTCCAGCCCGAATACCAGCCAGGGTTTGTTCGGCATCTGTCCACCGTCTCTCTCCGAGATTCGTGGCGGGCACCGGGGCCCACTCGGTCGGGCGGCACAACGGCGGGAGTGAGATGAACGGTTCAGCTCCGCCACCGCCGTTGAACCGCAGGGCGTGCCGAATCCGTTGGGCATCCTGAACCGGCGTCGGTGCGCAGCCGACCGAGCCCGGTCGGCGGATCGGGGAGGAACGCACATGTCCGAAGGAAACGCAGCCATACCCCTTGGCAGAGGCCGGTTCGCTCCGCGCGGGCTGCTGCGACGGCGCCCGCCCGGCGCGGACGCGGAGGGGTGCTACCCCCGCTGGGACCTGCCGCGCACGGTCGGCGACGCACCGAGGCCGCCCGAAGTCCCGTTGCCGGCCCGGCTGTTGCTCCTGCCCGCGGGGTTCGAACCGGTGTCGCCGGCCGCGGTGCGGCCGTCCTTCGACCCCACGGTCACGACCCCGGCCCGGCTCCTGCGCGACGCGGTGCCCGCCGGCCGGTGAACCACGGGCCGCGGCAGCGGACCGTGCGGGCGCCGTCCGGGCTCCGGGCGGCGCCTCCGATGTGAAGGAGAGACGACGTGGCGTTCGACAACGGGGCAGGCCGGCAGCCGAACAGGTTGCGGAAGAATCCCCCCGGACCGGCACAGGAATCGTCCCTCGGCCGGGTCGGCCGGGGAATCGGGCGGATCTTCGACGACGCGTACGATTCCGTGGCGAGCTTCTCGGCCGAAGTCGACCAGCTCATCGGGGACATGTGGAAGTCACTGCGCCGCGCGGTGAACCGTGTCCTGGGCAGGTCTTCGTCGGAGTCCGGCGGGAACTACTCCTCGCTGCCCGGCGACGAGGGCCCCGGCCTGTCACCCGAGCAGGCCGCGCACGCGTACGGCGGGGAAGGACAGCCGTACTCTCAGGCGCGGGACCGGGCTCGGGACCAGAGCCGGGTGATGTCGGGCGAGGTCTCGCAACAGAGGCTGTCCCCCGAGGAGTCGGCGCTGCTGACCATCGCCCAGGAGAGCGCCCGCGGACAGCTGGTACACCCCGAGCGGACCGGAGGACCCGGCCAGACGAATCCGACGCTCGAACACGAGGCCTTCGAGAACGAGATCATGCGCCTGGTCATGTTCGACGAGCGGTGGAAGGAGGCCTACGAGAAGTACCCGGAGCGCATACCGACCGTCGCGCGGTACGTCGCCAACGCGCAGACGCGGGAGCTGCTGGAAGGGACATCCCGCACCGGGGAGGAGTCGCACAGCCCCTCCGGGGACGTGGACGCCTTCGATGACCCCGCCCCCGAACACGGGGCGATACGGCTCCCGTCGAACCGCGAGGACCTGCCGTGGGAGACCGGGTCGGTCGACAGCCATGCCTTCGAAGTGGCGGAGCAGCGCCGCAACGCCACCTTCAGCCCGTACGAGGACGCCGGCACCTATGACAGCAACGCCCTCATCGCACAACAGGCGTCGGCGCATCTCTTGGATGCCCCCCTGGAGGACATCGGCGTCAGCTCCATGACTCCGACGTCGCCCGGTGGACCGCTCCAGCCGCACCTTCTCGACGCGGCCGGACAGGATGTCCTTCGCGACGCTCCCAGCCCCGTCTCGCCCGTCACCCCGCGCGCGACCCCGTCAACTCCCGCCACAACTCCGTCCATTGCCCCGAAGGCGTCTCCGATCATGCGGCGATGAGGGCTTCCGCCGCCGGATGAACCGTCCGCCACCTCCCATCCGTCGTGCCACCGGCGGCGAGAACCGATCACCGGTCGACCCGCACAACCCCATCCCAACGGAGAGGCCCGCCCTGTGCGCAGACGCACCTCACTCCTCCTAGCCCTGCTCCTGGTGATCGTCGGTGTGACAGGCACCGCCGTGGCCATCGAGACCCACCGGTCCGGCGGCGCGAGCATCAACGGGACGCCGGCCGCGGACGTCGCCGACCACACCATCACTCTCCAGAACCGCACCGGCAGCCGTATCTGGGTCGGCAGTGAGGTCAACGCGGACGGTTCGGCGGCGATCACCGGGCTGCCGACGCTGGATCCGGGCCAGTCGGCGACGATCAGCATCCCCGAGCACGAGGGCGCCGGGCACTGGCGCGGCACCTTCTTCGCCCGCCAGGGGTGCGGTGGCGTGGACGGGAGTACGTTCCACTGTGCCGTCGGCGACTGCGGACCGTACGCCGATCACTGCTCGGTCGGTCAACAGCCCACCGGGCTGGCCGAGTTCAACTTCGACCCGGCCGACTCGCTGGCCCCCTGGTACGACGTCAGCTATGTCGACGCCGTCGCCGTCCCCGTCACCATCACGCCCAACGACGTGACTCCGCCCGCGAGCGGCGAGTGCGCGGTCGCGGGGTGCGCCGAGGATCTGCTGTCCGGCTGCCCGGCCGAGGACCTGACCAAGGACCCGGCCACCGGGCAGTCGCTGGTGTGCGTCAACCCGAACCGGGACGCGAAGACCCCGTACAGCGACATGATCAACCAGAAGTGCCCGACGGCGTACGCCTGGTCGAAGCAGGACGCCGAGCCGGGCAACAAGGTCGTGTACCAGTGCACCAAGTGCAGCGGTCTGACCGTCGCCTTCGGGACCGGCAGCGCCGCCCCGTCCGACCCCGTCACCGCGCAGCCCACCACGGTCACCAACCCCGCCACCGCGACCGTCCGCAAGGGCGTCAGCCTCAATCCCGTCGACGGCGCCTCCCAGGCGCTCGCCGCCTCGGGCGCCTCCTGGTACTTCAACTGGGCCTCCTCCACCGGCGCGGTCACCAAGCCGGACGGCGTCGACTACGTCCCGATGATCTGGGGCCCCGGCTCCGTCACCGACGCCGAACTGGGCGCCGCGACCCAGGGCGGCACCAAGGAACTCCTCGGGTTCAACGAACCCGACAACGGCGGCCAGGCGAACATGACCCCCGAGCAGGCGCTCGACCTGTGGCCCCGGCTGGAGGCCACCGGTCTGCGCCTGGGCGCGCCCGCGGTCGCCGCCAACGCCGATGTCGACGGCGGCTGGCTGGACCGCTTCATGAAGGGAGCCGCCGACCGCCACCTGCGCGTCGACTTCATCCCGGTGCACTGGTACGGCGCCGACTTCGGCCCGGACGCCGCGAACCAGCTGCGCGGCTATCTGCAACGGGTCTGGGACCGCTACCACAAGCCGATCTGGCTGACCGAGTACGGCCTGATCGACTTCTCCGGGCCCACTCCCCGCTACCCCGGCGAGCAGCAGCAGACCGCCTTCATCACGTCGTCGACACAGATGCTGGACAGCCTGAGCTTCGTGGAGCGCTACGCGTGGTTCACGCTCTCCACGCGGACCAGCCCGACCGGCCTCTACGACGGCACGACCGCCAACGCCAGTGGCCGTGCTTACCAGGACGCGAGTTGAGCCGAAGTCGAGCCGGGAGTCGAGACGGGAATCGAGCCGGGAGTTGAACCCCTGTCACCTTCCGTCCGTTGTACGGGTGTCGCCCGGCCGCGTCCCCGCTCGCACCGGGGGCGCGGCCTGGTCGTGGCCGGCCGCGGGCGCCAGCCGGCCGAGGCGTTCGCGGATCTTCTCGGCGTCCCGGTGGTCGAACTCCGTGAAGATCGCCAGGGCCTGCCGCCAGCTGTCGCGGGCGGCCTCCGGCTCGTCGGCGGAGAGTTGGGCGTCCCCCAGGTTGCCCAGGGTGTGGCCCTCTCCCCACCGGTTGCCGACGTCCCGGTGCGTCTTGAGGGCTTCGTGGTAGTACTCGACGGCGTCGTCGTAGCGATGGAGGCGGCGGTGGACCGTACCGAGGATGTCGAGGGTGACGCCCTCGACCCAGCGGTTGCCGTTGGCGCGCAGCAGGTCCAGCGACTGTTCCAGGCACTCGACGGCCTCGTCGAACCGGCCGAGCCGCTGGTAGACGTCCCCCAGGTTGCACAGGCAGATCCCCTCGCCCCAGGGGGTGCCGACGACCCGTTCGACGGCCAGTCCGCGGCGGATGTACTCGACCGCCTTGTCCAGCCGGCCCGTCTGGAGATACGTGTCTCCCAGGTTGGTCACGGCGGACGCCCTGGCGTCGGTGTCCCCGAGGTCCCGGTAGGCGACCATCGCCTGCCGGAAATGGTCGGCGGCCTCGTCGAACCGGCCCGAACCGCGCAGCGCGGCGGCCAGGTCCGCGAGGCCCTGGGCCTCGCCCCGGAGGTCGCCGTCGGCGCGGGCGGCGGCCAGCCCGGCCCGCGCGGTGTCGACCCAGTCGTGGGTGTGGCTGCGGAGATAGAAGAACCCCCACAGGACGGCGGGCAGCCGCCACGCGGTCCCCGGCCGGCCGGAGCCGGCCGCCCGGTGGACCGCCGCGACCAGGTTGGCCCGCTCGGTCTCGCACCAGTCCAGGGCCTGTTCGTGCGTCGTGAACTCCAGGGGCCGGCACAGGTCCGGCAGCGGTTCGAGGGGAATCCGGCGCCGCTGCGGAGTGATGTGCGGATAGGCGGCGTCGGCGGTGTGCAGATACCAGGCGAGCAGCCGCCCCACCGCCCGCTCCCGCTCCGGGGGCGTCTCCTCGGCGTCGGCGCGTTCGGCGGCGTAGACGCGCAGCAGGTCGTGCAGGGCGTGGCGGCCGGGGAAGTGCTCGGTGAGCAGGTTGGCGCGGGTGAGTTCGACGAGCAGCCCGCGCGCCTCCCGGAGCGGGAGCCCGGCCAGGGCCGCCGCGGCGGGTGCGGAGATGTCGGGTCCGGAGTGCAGGCCCAGCAGCCGGAACAGGCGCGCCGCCGGAGCGGACACCGCCTTGTACGACCAGGAGAAGACGGCCCGGACGTCGGTGGTGATGTCGTCGCCGGAGGCGAAGGCGTCGAGGCTGCCGTGGCTGTCGCGCAGTTCCTTGGCGATGGCACTGAGCGGGAAGCCGGGGTGGGCGACGGCATGGGCGGCGACTATGGCCAGCGCCAGGGGCAGCCGCGCGCACCAGGTGATGATCTCCTCCGTCGCGCGCGGTTCCGCCGCCGGCCGGTCGGCGCCGAGACGGGCCGCCAGCAGGTCGTGCGCCTCGGCGGGCGTCAACTGGTCCAGCGGCAGCGGATGCGCCCCTTCGCCGACGACCAGGCCGGTGAGCTGGTTGCGGCTGGTGACGATGACCAGGCAGCCGGGGGAGCCGGGCAGCAGCGGGCGGACCTGGTCGGTGTCGCGGGCGTTGTCGAGCAGGACCAGCATCCGCCGCTGCGCGAGCATGCTGCGGTACAGCGCCGTCTGCGCGTCGAGGCCGGCGGGTATGCGTGGCGGCGGGACACCGAGCGCGCCGAGGAAGGTGCGGATGGCCTCGTCCGGTGTCACGAGCGAGCCGGTCGGGTCGAAGCCGCGGAGATTGACGTAGAGCTGTCCGTCGGGGAAGCGGTCGGTCATCTGGTGCGCCCAGTGCACGGCCAGGGTGGTCTTGCCGATGCCCGCCATACCGCCGATCGAACTGATCACCACGCTGGACGGGGGCTCGTCCTGCTCGGCCAACAGGGCGCGGGCCCGGTCGAGTTCGGCACACCGGCCGACGAACGCGGGCAGATCCGCGGGCAGTTGCGCCGGCCTGGCCGCGGGTACGACGGCGGGAGCGGCCGGGGCCGAGAGGGCGTCAGGACCCTCCGGTCCCTCCGGCGCCGCGGGCCGCTCGGGCCGGGAGGCGGCCAGGGTCGCGTCGGCCGCCAGGATGCGGTCGTGCAGGTCCTGCAACGGCGCACCGGGTTCGATGCCCAGTTCGGCCACCAGGGTGGCGCGTGTCTCGCGGTAGGCGGCCAGTGCCTCGGCCTGCCTGCCGGACCGGTACAGCGCCAGCATCAGCAGTCGGCACAGCTGCTCCCGCAGCGGGTACTTGCCGGTCAGCGCGATCAGTTCGGCGACCACCTCGCCGTGGCGTCCGCGTGCCACCTCGACGTCGAGCCAGGTCTCCAGCGTGGCCAGTCGCTCCTCGTTGAGCCGGGAGCCCTCGGACTCGGCCAGCGGGCCGGGCAGACCGGCCAGTGCCGTGCCCTGCCATCCGTCGAGCGCCGCGCGCAACAGCTCGGCGGCGGCGGACAGTTCCCCGGCGTCGCGCAGTGTCCTCGCCCGGGTGACCAGTTGCTCGAACACGGTGAGATCGAGACCGTCCGCCGGCAGCCGGATCAGGTATCCGTCCCCGACCGACACGACCATCCGCCGGGTCCCGTCCGCGTCCCGGCCCGGTTCGATCACCTTGCGCAGGCGCGACACATAGGTCCGGAGCACGGACACGGCAGCCGCGGGTTGCTCCTCGCCCCAGACCGCGTCGAGGAGTTCGGCGAGGGCGACAGCGCGCCCCCGCCGTAAGAGGAGTGCTGCCAGGACGGCCCGCTGCTGCGGCGAACCGAGGTCCAGTTCATGTCCGCCGCGCCAGGCCCGGACCGGCCCCAGGACGGCGAAACGTACGGATGCTTCGTAGCCGTTCACCCCCCGGACTGTACTCAACGGCCATTACAGGAACGTCACCTGATGGAAAGTCACCTTTTGCCCCCGGTCGTCGTGTCGCGTCGCGGCGGGATTGAACCGTTCCCGTGCGGCGCCCGTTGCGCTACCCGCAGAGACCGTCACGCCGCCTCCCGCCCGGGACCGTCCGGCCGGGAGGCGTCAGAGAGGAAGAGCCATGAGCCGGGGCGAAGAGGAAGCGCCGCTGGACCTCAGCAAGCCGGAATCCGCCGGGGAGCCGCCCGAGTCGGCGCCGCGCCACTCGGTGGTCATCTCCGCGGACGGCTCGGCCGCCATCGACGGTGAGCCCGTACCGGTCGCGGAGGGGGAGTCGGTCGACGCCGCGATCCTCGACAGACTCCAGGCGTTCGCCCGGGACCTGGACGCCAGTGTGACGGCGACCATCTCCGACCCCGCCGCGGGGTACGTGGCGTTCGTGGAGGTCGCCCCCGACGGTTCGAGCAGCCTGCTGGACCAGCAGGAGCCGCAGGAACACCTCGATGCGCCGTCCGAGCCTGCCGTGGCCGACGATGTCGACGGTGCCGATTTCGACGGTCCCGATGTCGACGGTTCGGATCCCGATGGTGCCGAGCCTGAAAGCTCTGAGCCCGAAGGCGCCGACACCTACGTGAAGGGCGAAGACGAGGACGACGAAGAGGACGACGAGGACGACGAGGACGACGAGGACGAGGATGACGAAGAGGAGGTGGACGACGACGAAGACGAGGACGACGGCTTCGGCGTCGGGGCGTACTCGCGGGAGCAGCCGCTCACCGGGGCGCCTCCGCTCGCGCCGCCGCCTCCGCCCGCGCCGGAGCCCGCGCCCGTCGCGCGCATCGGCCCGCAGGCCGCCCCGCGCGGCGGAACGCGTCAGTCGGACGACGAGTACAAGTCGCCCGGTCTGCTCCACAAGCCCTTGGTCGTCGGGCCGGTGGCACTCACCGTGGCCGCCCTCGTCATCGTGCCGCTGGTGATCATGGGCAGCAGCGCGTCGGACGACGGAGGGCGTCAGAAGCAGGCCGCCCGTTCGAGCGACGAGAAGAAGACTCCGCTGCCCGAGGACACCACACTGGACGACAGCGCGACCGCGACCACCCCGCCCAGGGCGACCCCCGCCTCGCCGTCGGCCAAGCCGAAGGCCTCGAAGAGCGCGAAGGCGACGAAGACCGGAGGAGGCACCGGAGGCACGGGCGGAAGCGGAGGCGTGGAAGGGCCGGGAGGAGTCACCGTCACCGTGACGGCGAAGCCACCGCGGGCCACCGTGACCGCGAAGCCCGCGCAGGACACCGCCGCCACCGCGGTGAACCGGCTGCACAAGAACGACCCGTCGGGACGGCACATCTGCTACCGCGCGTACCTCTCCGGCCAGGGCTGGCAGAAGCCCGTGTGCGACGGCACGCTCGCCGGCACGACGAGCGGCACCCATCCGATCCAGGCCCTCAACATCGCGGTGTACGGCGGCGACGGCTCGGCCGCCAACGCCTTCGTCCACGATCCGGCGTCGACCAACGGCCAGGGCAAGTGGGAACCGCAGTGGACGGCCATCATCGGCGACGGCAAGAACAACTACATCGGCAGTACGAAGTCGGGCGCCCCCTACATGACGGGCTTCGCCATCAACATCGGCAGCGGCCAGATCTGCCGGTCGGCCAAGGTCCACGGCTTCGACTGGGGCAGTTCGGACTGCACCCAGGCACGCCCCGGCTTCATCTTCGGCGGCGCGCTGGAGAACACGCGCTGGCTTGAGGCGGTCAAGCTCTGGGTGTGACGCGGTCCGTACCCGCGGTCCTCAAGTCGCCAGCAGCGTCCAGGGGTTGGGCCGGGCCAGCGCCAGCCGGGGCTTTCGCGCGGCCCAGTGCCGTACGGCCGTCTCCATGACCGCCCCGGGATCATGGACGGTTCGCGTCGGTTCGAAGGGTGTGGACATGCTGGTGTAGCTCTGGAACATGGCCAGCAGCTGGACCGCGTGGTGCTGGAACGGCGACAGGTACTGGTTCGCGAGGGGCAGGAAGAAGCGGTTCCAGGTGGCCGTGGGGACGAACGGGGGCTGTTCGACGGGGGCGGCGCCGTGTTGCGCGCGGAACTCGTTGAGGGTCCGGCAGGCGATGCCGATCAGGTCGGAGAGGCGCAGGCTGCCGGTCCCGCCCGCGATCACCTCGACGCGCGGGGCGGCCGGGGGCGCGGCCAGGACGGCCGCGGCGACGGCCTCCGCCACGTCGTCGACGGGGCTGATCTCCGCGTAGCCGTCCGGGTCGCCCACGACGACGGCCGCGAGGCCGGAGACCAGGGCGTGGATGATCGTGTACGGCCCGGAGAAGCGGGCGATCCGCCCGTCGTCGCGCCGGCCCACGATCAGCGGTGGCCGGACGATCGTCAGGGGGCCGGTGTGCTCCTCGCGGGCGAGGGACTCGCAGGCGGCCTTCGACCACTCGTAGCCGTTGCGGTAGCCCTCGAACTCCGGTCCGCGCAGGTCCTCCTGGGCCCGCACCCCGCCGACGTACGCCGTCGAGACATGGACGACGTGGGTGTCCCGGTCGGCCAGTGAGAGCACCGCCCGCAGCGCGTCCACGTTGGCGGCGAGCGCCTCGGCCCTGGTCATCGTCCAGCGGGTGGAGGCGGCGGTGTGGACGATGACGTCCCAGTGCCCGGACAGTTCGGGCGGGGCCGGTTCGTGCCCGATGTTCCAGGTCGTCACCGCCGTGTCCGGTGCCCGCCGGGCCACCCGGGTGAGCGGCCCGGGGCGGGCGGGATCCGCGCGCAGCCGGTCGACGACTTCGGTGCCGACGACACCGGTGGCGCCGGTGACAAGGGTTCGCATGAGGGGTGTCGACCGTTCTGTGAGGAGGAGGGGACCCGGGGGCGGGCGGTCAGGCCGGTGGCGTCAGCACCAGGCACGCGTTCTGGCCGCCGAAACCGAAGGAGTTGGAGAGCACCGGGCCGCGCGCGATCGTGCGGCGGCTGCCGATCACCACGTCCACCAGGTCGGCCTCGGGGCTGCCGAGCGTGTTCGCGACGGCCGGGACCACCCCCCGGTCGGCGCAGAGCAGACCGAGCAGGGCCTCCAACGCGCCCGATCCGCCGATGAGATGACCGCTCACGCCCTTGACGGCGGTCAGCGGCGGCGACTGTCCCGCGAAGCACCGGTGGACCGCGGTCGCCTCCGCCCGGTCGTTGAGGACCGTCGACGTGCCGTGCGCGCTGATGTGCCCGATGTCGGCCGGTGCGAGGCCGGCGTCCGCGAGGGCCAGCCGCATGCACTCGGCCGCGGTCGCCGCCTCGGGGTCCGGCGCCGCGATGTGGAAGGCGTCGCAGTTGGCCGCGTAGCCGGTGATCTCGCCGTAGATCCGCGCCCCTCTCGCGAGGGCCAGGTCGTGCCGCTCCAGGACGAGCACGGCGGCGCCCTCGCCCATCACGAAGCCGTCGCGGTCGGTGTCGAAGGGGCGGCTGGCACGGTCGGGTTCGTCGCCGCGCCGGGACAGCGCCCGCATCTTGGCGAAGGCGCCCACGATGGTGGTGGTGACCGGGGTGTCGACACCGCCCGCGACCGCGGCGTCCAGTTCCCCGTACCGGATGCGCCGGGCGGCCTCGCCGATCGCGGTGCTGCCGCTCGCGCACGCGGTGGCGTAAGTGGCGCAGTTGCCACGGAAGTTGTAGCGCATCGCGACCCGGCAGGCCGGCGAGTTCGCCATCGTCCTGGGGACGGTGTGCACCGGCATCGTCATCGGGTCGGCGCCGTAGTCGAAGGTGGTGCCCTCCATCGTCCCCAGGCCGCCCATCCCGGTGCCGACCTGGACGCCCACCCGCGAGGGCGGGAGGTCGGCGAGGGCCGGTCCGCCCGCGTCGGAGACCGCGTCCACGGCGGCGCAGAGCAACAGCTCGGCCGCTCGGTCGAGTTGCCGCCGCTCCCGTCTGGTGATGTACGGCTCGATGTCGAACTCCGGTACCAGGCAGGCCATTTCGACGGCGAGCCCGCGCTCCGCCGCCACCAGGTGCTTGGCCGCGGCGGCCGTCGACTCGGCGGCCAGCAGCCGCGCGTACGCCGTCTCGACGTCGTTGCCCGCGGGCGACTTGACGCCGAGTCCGGTGACGGCGACCCGGATCCGCCCGGCGGGCGGGGAGCCGTTCATACGGACCCCGCCAGGCGTCGCGCCAGCAGGTCGACGGCGTCGCCCACGGTCTTCGCCTCCAGGAGGTCGGAGACCGGGATCTTGGCCCGTAACGCGGTCTCCAGCCGGGCGCCGACATCCATCAACTCCAGGCTGTCGATGCCGAAGTCGTCGCCGAGGTGGGTCGTCTCGCTGATGTCGTCGACCTCGGTGCCGAGGACGTCCGACACGGCCGTCCTGACGGTCAGCGACAACTGCGCCCGGGTGAGGGCGGGTCGGGCGGCGGTCTCCGCGCCGTCCCGGTCGGCCGGTGTGCTCAAGTCGGTCGGTGCGTTCAAGTCCGTCGGTGTGCTCAGGTCCATGGGTGTCCTTCTCTCTTCCGCGGGGGTACGGCCGTCACATGGCACCGCGAGCCGCCACGCCGATCGCCGTGTCGAGGATGTCGGCCGCCTCCGTGATGTCCGACTCGGCGGCGACCAGCGGCGGCAGCAGCCGTACGGTGGCCGGGCGGCCCAGGCACGGCGACACCAGCAGTCCCGCGCCGGCGAGTTCGACCACCACCGAGCCGGCCACCGCGGGCGAGGCGAAGTCAATACCGCGCAGCAGGCCCGTGCCGCGGAGTCCGGCGATCGACTCGCCGTGCCTGCGGGCGAGTTCGGCCAGCGCGCCGTCCAGCGCGGCGGCGAGCCGCGCGCCGTGTCCGGCCGCCGCCTCGATCGCGGTGAGCGCGGCGGGCAGCGCCGCGCAGCTCAGCGGATGGCCCCCGAAGGTCGCCGAGTGCAGGAAGGGGTCGGCGCTCAGCGGGGCGTACAGCTCCTCGGAGCAGACGAGCGCCGACAGCGGTACGATCCCGCCGCCGAGCGGCTTGCCGACCAGCACGGCGTCGACGGGCAGACCGGCCGCGAGGGCGACCGAGCGTTCCCCGCATCTGCGCAGCCCGCACTGGATCTCGTCCGAGACGGTGAACGCGCCGTGCCGGGCGGCGTCGGCGCACCAGCGGCGCAGTACGTCGACGGGCAGCACGGCCGCGCCGTTCTCGCCCTGCACGGGTTCGAAGACGACCGCGGCGACGTTCCCGCCCCGCACCTCGCGCAGTACGGCGTCGGGGTCGTCGGCCGGGACGTGCACGACGTCGACGGCCGTACCCAGCAACCCCCGCCGGAACAGCGGACTGTGGGTGAGGGCCAGCGCGCCGAGCGACTTGCCGTGGAAGCCGCCCCGCACCGCCACCACCCGGCTGCGTCCGGTCGCCAGCCGCGCGAGTTTGACGGCGACCTCGACGACATCGGCGCCGTTGAGCCCGAAGTGCACCTTGGGCAGGGCCAGTTGGAAGTACTCCGCGAGCCGCGCCGCCGCCCCGGCCGCCGTCGGGTTGGCCAGGCTGCGGGTCGAGGTCGGCATCGCGTCGAGCTGCGCGCGTACGGCGGCGAGCACGTCCGGGTGCCGGTGGCCGAGCAGGGTGACGGCGTAGGAACCGAAGTCGAGTGCGGTGCGCCCGTCGGACAGGGCCACCCGGCAGCCGTCGGCCGCCACCTCGGTCGCGCCCCGCCCCGCGAACGAGCCGGTCAGGGCGAGCCGGGGGGAGAGGTGCCGCCGGATCAGCTCGAAGGTGTCGGCGGGGGCGCCGATGCCGGTGCTCATACGCGGTCGTGTTCCTCTTCGGCCTCGTCGGCGGGCGTGGGGACGCTCACCGGGTCCCCGGCGGTCAGCAGCCGGTATTCCAGTGCCGACAGCATCTGGGCCGCGTTCTCCCGCAGGGCGTCCGCCGCGACCGGGTTGAGCAGGTCGGCCAGCAGCGGGATGCCGATGTCGAAGGTGACGTCCAGGCTGACCGTGCTGTGTCCGCCGGGCGCGGGCCGTACGGCCCAGTGGCCGGCGAACTCGCCCAGGTCGCCGGTGACTTGACGGAAGTCGAAGCGGCGGGCGACCGGGTCGATGACCTCGTCCTCGGTCCACTGGAGCACCGACCCCTTCAGCCGTACCGCCCAGGCGCTGGTGCGGTGGCGGTCGTCGGGCTGCCGGGTGATGGTCACGGAGTCCACGTTGTCCATGCACGCGGGGAAGGCCTCCACGTCCACGACGGCGGCCCACGCGGCCTCCGGTGGTACGGCGATGGGGAGTTCGACCGCTACTCGGGGCATGGGGAGGGGGCGCCTTTCTCGTCGGGGTCCTGGTCGGGGTCTTGGCCGGGTTCCCGGCCGGGTCGTCGGTCGGGTTGTCGGCCGGGCTGTCGGTCGGTGGGGTCCGGGGGCCGGGTGGCCCGTGCGGGGACGTGCGGGCCGAGGGCCTGGGCGCGGGCCGCCGCGAGGGTCGCGGGCAGCAGCCGGCGCAGCAGCGCGCGGGGCAGCGGACGCAGATGGGTGATCGCGTACGACTGCTCGACCAGCCGGCAGCCGAGCTCGATCTTGGGGGTGTACGCGGTCTGCGCGAAGCGGATGTGCCGGCAGCCCGCGTCGAGGGCCAGGCGGATCGCCGCGTAGTGCACGTTGTGGTAGAGGCGGGCCTCGTGGGCGAGGGCGTAGTCGAGGCCGATCCGCGCCCCGGTGGCGCCGGAGCCGCTGAACAGGCAGAGCAGGAAGGCGACGAGACGTTCGCCGTCGAAGCAGGCCACGAGCCGCCGGTCCGGTCCGGGCGGGGCGGCGAGGGCGGTGAGGAAGCGGGCGTCGAGGACGTCGAGCCGCTGGTCCGCCCGGTCCATGACCTGCCCGTAGAGACCGAGCATCCGCGGTACCAGCGGGCGGAAGTCCTCGACGGTCTCCATCCGCAGCTCCGGACGGGCGGCGAACCTGCGGAGGTTGCTGCGCGCGTTGCGCCGCGGCTTGGCCGGGAGCCGCTCGATGTACTCGTCGAACGTGCCCGCCGGCAGGGAGAGTTCGGTGTCGGGCTGGCTCGGCGCGGGGAAGAAGCCGGCCGCGTCGAGGGCCTCGCGCAGCGGGTCGAGGGCGGCCGGGGTGAAGTCCTTGAAGACCACGGTGCCCAGGCGTTCGGCCCGTGCGAACCGGAGCACCGCGTCGACCAGCACCCGGGCGACCTCGTCGGTGAGCAGGCCGGGCGTGAGGACATGGCCCTGGCCGAGGAGGTTGCCGCAGAAGAGCATCGGCACCCGCAGCAGGCGGGGCGCCGATCTCCCTACAGGGGCGAGGAGTCGGCGCTCGCGCGGGCCGACGATGTCGTCGAGTCGCAGGTTCCGGAAGAGCGCCAGGGGCAGTACGGCCTCGGTGCGCGGGCCGCTGCGGACCACCAGGTAGGCGTAGCCGTCGGGGCCGATGGCGCCGTCCTCCATGGCCGCGAAGACGGCACGGGACCACATCGGGTCGTCCGGCGGGGCCAGTTCGCGCCACACGGGCGCAGGCAGGGAGTCGATCGACCGCAGCACCTCGACGCGGCGGGCGGCACCGCCTCCGTCACCTTCACGCTTCATGGGTCGCCACCTTCCCGCTTCATGGGGCGCTCGCCCTCCGCCCGTCGTGCCGTCCGCTCCCGTCCGTGGTCGGTGCCGGGCTCAACCGATGCGCAGGGGCGCGCCGTTGAGGAAGTCCCGCAGGGGGGCGCCCATGCGGGCCCGGGACGGCGGGTGGAAGGTGAGACCGGTGGCGGCGGACGCGAGATAGGTGCTGTCGGGTGCCGTGATGAACGCCATCCCGCCGAGCGCCGCCTGACAGGCCGTGGTGGTGCGGGCGATGGCGTCCTGCGCCGCGTACCGCGCCGACAGGGCGTCGACGAGCAGCGCGTCGTGCCACGCCTCCGTGTCCATGGCGCGGGCGACGGACTCGACGGCGAGCATCGCCGCCTCGATGTCGACGGTGAACGCCGTCGGGTCCTGCGGGCCGCCGGCCTTGTCGAGGACCCGCTCCACGAGGGCGCTCGCGATCCCGATGTACCCGGCCGTCAGCAGGAGTTCGAACCAGAGGAAGCCGGCGAGGTTCAGCTCGTCGGGCACGGCGTCGGCGGTGACCCGGGTCAACACGACCATCTCCGGGTCGAGTTCGACATCGGTCAGGACGACCTGGTCGCTCTCGGCGCCCGCGAGGACGGGGGAGTTCCAGAACGGCCGTACCTCAAGTCCCGGTGAGGTGGCGGGGATCAGGGCGACGGCGAGCCGGTCGACACCGTTGTCGTCCGGCATCATGACGGAGGCGGTCAGCAGGTCCATCGAACGGGACAGGCTGCACGGCATCTTGCTGCCGTTCAGCACGACGGTGCCGCTGTCCGTGCGGCGGGCGGTGATGTGCGGCCCCAGGATGTTCTGGCCGGTGTTCCCCTCGGCGAAGCCGGAGGCGAGCAACAGGCCCTCCTTCGCGATGGCTTCGAGCAGCAGCCCCTCCGCGCCGTTCCCGTACGCGGCGGCCCGGACGAGTCCGGCGATCGAGAAGTGGTGCATGGTGGTCGCCACCGCGAGCGAGGGGCAGCGGGCGCCGACGGCACGCTGCACCCGTACGGCCTGGAGGGGGCCGGCTCCGATCCCCGCGTTCTCGGTGGGCACCAGCAGCGCGGGGCCGCCCGCCGCGCGGAACTCGGCGATGGCGGGGCTCGGCGCGCTCTCCAGCTCGGACAGCGGGTGGCGCGCCAGGGCCGCGTCCAGCCCCGGCAACAGGGCTTCCAGAGTGGCGCGTTCTTGGTGCAGGAACTTCACGGGTGGTGCCTCTCGTCCGGCGGAGGGGGAGCGGGCGGGCCGACGAAAAGAAATGCATCGATATGCGGTCTATTTGTGCATTGCAGCTTAACTATTCCCTCCGTGACACCCCGGATTTCCTGTCTCCTTGGGGGTGATATGAGACGTAATGCCCACCCGTAACGGGGGAGTTGAGGAACGCCCGTGCGAAGGCCGTGCGAAGACCGGCCGAGGGTCAGCCCAGGGTCACGGGCAGACGTTCGTAGCCGCGCATCATGAGTCCGCGCCGTCGTACGGGCTCCCCGGCGGGACGCAGTCGGGGGAAGCGCCGCAGCAGCGCGGGCAGCGCGATGTTCCCCTCCAGCCGGGCGAGCGGGGCGCCGAGGCAGAAGTGGGCGCCGCCGCCGAACGCCAGCGGCTGGGGGCCGGTGCGCAGCGGGTCGAACTCCGCCGGGCGGTCGTACTGCCTCGGGTCACGGTTGGCGGCGCCCAGGAACACCAGGGCGATCGTGCCGAGGGGCGCGGGCACCCCGCCGACGGTGAGCCCCGTACGGAGCGGTACCCGGGCCGCGTACTGGACGGGGGATTCGAGTCGTAGCACCTCGTCGGTGAAGCCGGTGGCGGGTGTCCGGCCGGTGCGCAACTCGTCGGCAGCCAAGGGGTGTCGGAGGGCGAGGGCGGTGGCGTTGCCGAGCAGGTTGACCGTGGTGTCGAAGCCCGCCACGAGCAGCAGCACGAACATCGACAGCATCTCGTGGCCGCTGAGGCGGGGTTCGGGACCGTGCGCCGCCGAGGCCAGCGCGCTCGCCAGGTCGTCGCGCGGATCCGCGCGGCGCCGGGCGGCCAAGCCCGCGAAGTACTCGACGAGTTCGGCCACCGCCTGGTCGGCCGCCGCCACGGCGTCGGGGGGCGGGGCGAGTTCCAGGGTGAGCGTGAGGGCGGACGCGGCGGCGCGGAACCGCAGCCGGTCCGCCCTCGGCACGCCCAGCAGTTCGCAGATCACCCGCATCGGCAGCCGGGAGGCGAAGGCCTCCATGAAGTCGACGGTGCCGGACGGGTTCGCGTGGTCCGGCATCCCGTCGAGCAGGTCGTCCACCTCGGCCGCGATCAGAGCTTCGAACGAGCGGATCCTGCGGCCCGCGAAGAACGAGGACACCAGGGACCTGAGCCGGGTGTGGTGGGGCGGGTCGGTCTCCAGGAGGGAGGCGGCGACGATCCGCCGCGAGAGGTGAGCGGCGGGGGCGGAGCCGGGATCGGCCGGTTCGCGGGCCGCCCCGCTCAGGATCCCGAAGGCGCGGTCGCGCGTCAGCCGCTCCGCCTCCTGATAGCCGGTCACCAGCAGGAGCCCGTCCCCGGCCGGTACGACGGGTCCGAGCGTCCGGGCCCGTTCGAACAGGGGGTGGGGGTCGGCGGCCCCCTCGTCGGTGAGCAGCCCCGCGAGGATCGGGGCGGCGTCGGTGGCGGTGTCCGTCGAGGCATCCGGCGCGGTGTCCGGCGCGGTGTCCGAGGCGGTGTCCGAGGCGGTGTCCGAAATGTGGCGCGTCATGATCCTCATGGTGGCGGGGACACGGTGAACGGGCGTCGCGACACCTCCGTACCCCCTGACATGACCCCCCAGACACAGACCCGGCCGCCCGCCTCCCGAGGACCCGCCTCCCGTCTGCGGCGCGGTGCCGCGTTCGCCCTGCTGCCGTTGGCCGTGGCCTGCGGCGGAGGCGATGACGAGGGGACGGCGGCCGAGCGCAAGCGGGTGGCGACCGTGACCGCCGCGCCCGAGGCCGGTGTCGTCGCCCCGGCGAAGGTCGAGGTGATCGCCGGGCTGACCGGCTGCACCGCCGAGATCCGGATCGAGGCCGAGGAACTGCGTGAGGGGCAGTGCCGCACGAAGCAGGGCGACTACCGGATCACCACGTTCCCCGAGGAGCGGTTCAAGGTGACCTGGTTGGACACGGCGGCCGTCTACGGCGGCAAGTACCTCGTCGGCACCCGCTGGGTCGTCAGCGCGCGGCCGGAACTCCTGGCCGGGTTCCGGGCCCGACTCGGCGGCACCGTACAGGAGTTGCGCGGGGTCGGGCCCGCCGCCTCACCCTCCTTCGGGCCGCAGGCGTCGCCCTCCTGAGCCACCGCTCAGGTTGTCCCTCCGCTCACCGCTCACCGTTCACCGCTCCGTGCGGAGGTGGTCCAGCACCTCCGTCAGCGGCAGGTCGAAGCGGTCCTTGTCGTCGGCCCAGTGGCGCAGCACGCTCGCCGCGCCCTCGGCCGACTCCGGCGGCAGTCCCGCCGCGCGCAGGGTCGCCGCGATCTCCTCCAACTCCGGTGCCCAGCGCCAGGCGCGGGCGGCGACGCTCGGCAGCTGGTCGGTCTCGGCGAGGATGTTGGACGTCAACGAGCTTGCCTCCAAGGCGAGTTCGGCCCCGACGCCGTGGCTCGCGGCGAGCGCGTGCGAGACGGCGGCCAGCACCCGCGCGGACTTCTGGAACGACGCGTACGACATCTTCAGCGCCGACGCCGCGCCGATCCCGGCGTCGAGGGGGCGGGCCAGGACCTGCGTACCGTCGAACACCGCCGCCACCCCGGCGACTTCCTTCCCCTCGCCGCTCAGATAGAGCCGCGGCGCGCTGCCCGGTCCCGGCGGGCCGCCGACGATCGAGCCGTCGACCATCGGCACCGCGCGCTCCGCGCACGCCGCCGCGATCCGCCTCGTACGGTCCGGGCTGATCGCGTTGGCCTCGACGTACACGCCCCGGAAGGGGTGCGCGAGGACCTGGTGGGCCACCTCCTCCGCCGCGTGCGGCGGACACACCGACAGCACCAAGTCGCTGGTGGCGAGGGCTGATTGGAGGGACTCGGCGGCCTCCAGGCCGGCGTCCCGGGCGCGTCGCAGGCTGGCGGCGCCGCGGCCGGTGGGGACGTACAGCACCCGGGCACCCGCGAGGGCCGCCTGGCGGCCGACCTCGGCGCCCATGGCGCCGGGATGCAGAAGCGTCAACGTGGTCATGGCACCCACCGTACGAGGCCGCCGCGACCAGGAAGATTTTCTTGGGGGTCGCCGGGAAGAGTGTGGGGCATAGGAGAGGGGCATAGGAGATATGAGCCTCGGGAGGGCGCCATGAACCGACAGATCCGTGTTCGCGTGATTCGCCGGCCCGCCACGCCCCGCGACGACACCATCGACCGCAGGACGCCGTCGGGGCGCATCCTGCCCTACTGACCCGAGCGGCCCCGATCACCGGGGCCCCGCTCATCGCGGCGAGCACCAACTCACGGTCGTGCCATGGCCGTTGTACACCCTCAGACGTACGGCGTCCCGGCCGTCCGGCAGTGGTGTCGTCACGTCGACCGTGATCTCCAGGCGGTCGGCGCCCGGGTCGTGGCACGCGGTGGCCAGGGCGCGGCGCAGGGCGGCGAGGAGCCGGGCCGCCACCCGGTCGGGGACGAGGGTGTCCACCGGGCCCTTGAAGCGGGTCGAGGGCCGGACCGTGAGCGTGGCCGCCGCCTCCCGAAGTACCCTGCCGCGCAGCCCGGTCGGGGCCTCGGGCGGTGGCTGCTGGAGGGCGAAGATCGCCGTGCGGACCTCCTGGACCGTCGACTGGAGTTTGTCGACGGCACGTCCGAGGGCCTCGTGCGCCGGGTCGGCCGGTCCGCCCCTGCGCTGCGCGGACTCCAGCAACATGCCGGTGGCGAACAGCCGTTGGACCACCAGGTCGTGCAGGTCGCGGGCGATGCGGTCGCGGTCCTCGTAGATCGCGAGGCGTTCCCGGCGGTGCCGGGCGTCGGCCAGCACCAGCGCGAGCGCGGCCTGGGACGCGAACTGTGTCGCCAGCGACCGTTCCACGGCCGTGTAGGGGCGGTCGCCCGAACGGCGCGGCAGCGCGAGCGTGCCGATCAGACGGCCCTCGGCCTGCAACGGCAGCATCATGCTGGGGCCGAACCGGTGCCGCACATGGGTCGTCATGCGCGGGTCGGTCGCCGAGTCGTCGATGAACACCGGTTCGCCGCCCAGGAGTTGCACCAGGACGGGGCTGCCGGGTGCGATGGTCGTGCCGACGATGTCGCCCGGGTCCTCGAAGGTGGAGGCGGTGACGATCTCCATGCCGCCCGCCTCGGTGGGCTGAAGGATCACCCCCGCGTCGGCGTCGGCGAGCGCGCGGGCGCTCTCGGCGACGGTCGTCAGCGCGTCGGCCGCCCGCTCTCCGGTGAGCAGCGCGGTGGTGACGGCCGCCGCGCCCTCGATCCAGCGCTCGCGCTGCCGGGCCGTCTCGTACAGGCGGGCGTTGCCGATCGCGATGCCGGCCTGCGCGGCGAGGACGTGCAGCAGCTGTTCGTCCTCGGCGGTGAAGGGGGCGGCGGGCCGCTTGCCGGCCAGGTGGAGGTGGCCGAAGACCTCGTCGTGGACGTGGATCGGCACGCTGAGCACGCCGGGAGGCGGCGGCTCGGCCCCGCCGCTGCGGATCTCGGTGAGGCCGTCCTGCCCCGGGTCCGTCGTGCCGAGCGCCGCGTACCGCGCGCCGGTCAGCTCGGCCGCGCCGTCCACGATGTGCTGGAGGGTGGTGCGCAGTTCGAGCTCGGAACCGACGCTCAGGACGGCTTCGAGGAGCCGGGAGAGACCGGGGACGCCGGCCGCGGGCTCGGCCGCGGGTTCGGCCGGTTCCGGGTTCAGGCGGTCGCCAGCGGGTCCAGGACCAGCGGCTCGATCTTGCCCTCCAGCATGTAGCCCAGGCCCTGTACGGCACACACGTCCGGCCGCTCCGCGATGTGCACCGGCATCCCGGTCGCCGCGCGCAGCATCTGGTCGAAGCCGGGGAGCAGCGCGCTGCCGCCGACCATCATGATCCCGCGGTCCGCGAGGTCGGCCACCAGGTCGGGCGGGCAGTTGCGCAGCACCCGGCCGATCCCGTCGAGCACGGCGGTCAGCGGGGTCTCGATCGCGTCCCGTACGGCCGCGGTGTCGACCCGTACGGAACGGGCCAGGCCGCTCGCCACGTCCCGCCCGTGGATCTCGGTGGTGGTCGGGCCCTGCGGGGTGAGACCGTTGCCGGACAGCGCCAGCTGCAAGGGCCGTACGGACTGGCTCGGGAGCATCAACTCGTGCTCGTGGCGCAGGTGTTGGACGATCGCGTGGTCGACGGCCTCGCCGCCCACCGGGATGCGCTCGGCGGTCACGATCGAGCCGAGGGAGAGCACGGCGACCTGGGTCGCGGCGGCCCCGCACACCATGATCATGGTGGCCTCGGGCCGCTCGACGGGCAGCCCGCAGCCCACGGCGGCGGCGATCAGCGTGTCGACCAGTTCCACCCGGCGCGCCCCGAGCCCGACCAGCGTCTCGATCGCGGCCCGCTGCGCCAGCGGATCGGCGTCGTGCGGGGTGCACGCGGCGGCCCGCAGCCGGGGCTTGCGGCGCAGCGCGCGGCGCACCTTGTCGCCGATCAGGTGCCGCAGCATGCGCTGCGCCATCTCGATGTCGACGACGGTCCCGCCGGACACCGGCCGCACCACCCGGATGTAGTCGGGCGTACGGCCCGTCATCTTCTCCGCGAACTCTCCTACGGCGATCAGCGCGCCGGTCCGCGTGTTCACGGCGGCGGCGGACGGCTGGTCGACGACGAGCCCGGCGCCCTTGACGTAGACACGGGTGCGGGCCGCTCCCAGGTCGACGGCGAAGTGGCAGCGTCGCAACTGCTCCAGACTGACGGTCATGGAAGGTTCTCCCGAGAGCGGACCGGGGCGTCGCCGGGCGGCGGGCCTCTTTCGCATCGTGCGGGGGCGGGGCGGTCGGCGCGCCTTGTGGTGGGCCGGGCGGGGTGCCGCTGAATGGGGGTATTTGTCGCATATGCCCGATCTAAAGAACGGATAAAGGGCAAGGGGGAGCGCGTCGGTGAGTGACGATCAGGGGCCGGCCGCCGGCCGCCAACCGTCAGTCGTCGGCTTCGGCGAGGGAGCGCTTCAGGATCTTCCCCATGTCGTTGCGCGGGAGCGCGGCGAGGTGGTGGACGACACGGGGACGCTTGTGCGGGGCGAGGCGGCTCGCCACGTGGTCGGCCAACTCGGCCAGTGCGGGCGGGGATTGAGGGTCCGCCGGGACGATCCAGGCCACGATCCGCTCGCCCAGGTCGGGGTCCGGCTCACCGGTGACGGCGGCCTCGCGCACCCCGGGATGCTCCAGCAGCGCGTTCTCGATCTCGCCCGCGCCGATCTTGTAACCCCCGCTCTTGATCAGGTCGGTGGCCTTGCGGCCGACGATCCGCACATAGCCGTCGGGGTCGCGCACCGCCATGTCCCCGGTGCGGAACCAGCCGTCGGCGGTGAAGGCCGCGGCCGTCGCGTCGGGGCGGTTGAGGTACTCGGTGAACAGGTTCGGCCCGCGCACCTGGATCTCGCCCACGCTCTCGCCGTCGTACACGGCGAGCGGTGTGCCGTCCTCCTCGACCAGCCGCAGCTCCACGCCCGGCAGCGGGACCCCCACCGTCCCGGCGCGCGGCTCACCGTCCGCCCGGACACTCGTGTTCATCAGGGTCTCCGTCATGCCGTAGCGCTCGATCACCCGGCGCCCGGTCGCCGACGCGATCCGCTCGTGGTCGTGGACCGGCAGCGCGGCCGAACCGGAGACCAACAGGCGTGCCCGCGCAAGGGACTTGGCGAGTCCGGGGTCGTCGGGGAGGGTCTCGGCGATGCGGTGGTACATCGTCGGCACGCCGAACAGCATGGTCGCCCCGTCGTTCAGCTCCCGCGCCACGCCCTCCGTGCTGAACCTGCCCAGGTGCCGCACCGAGCCGCCGCGCCGCAGCGGGCCCAGGATGCCCAGCACCAGCCCGTGCACATGGAACAACGGCAGCCCGTGCACCAGCACGTCGTCCCCGGTCCACTGCCAGGCGTCGGCGAGCGCGTCCAGCGTCGTGGCGATGGCCCGGCGCGGGAGGACGGCACCCTTGGGCGGGCCGGTGGTGCCCGAGGTGTAGACGACGAGGGCGGGATCCTCGTCGGACGCCCGCACCTCGGGTACCGGCCCCACCGCGCGCACATCCACGTCGACGCGCTCCAAGTGCCGTAGCGCGTCCGGGAGTTCGTCACCCGGCGCCGCGAGCACCAGAGTGGGCGCGCTGTCCGCCAGGATGTGCCCGAGCTCCTTGTCGCCCGACTTCGGATTCAGCGGCACGGCGGCCACCCCGGCCCGCAGCGCACCGACCACGGCGACGGCCGTCTCCAGCGAGTTGCCCGCCCACACCGCGACCCGCCCACCGCCCGCACACCGCCCCGCGAGCGCGTCCGCCGCCGCGCCCAGCTCCGCATAGGTCAGAGACCGTTCACCGAACCTGAGAGCGGGCCGCGGGCCCGGACGCACCAGAGCCGGAAAGAGGGTGGACACGCGACGCGCTCCTTGGTTGTCGGGGCATGGGTCCCCGGACGCCGGGGACACCCCCGTTCCTACACCACGTCCGCCGTCGCCGGGGCTTCGCCGAGGGTGAAGGTCAATCCGGTTGCTCCGGGCGCACGGGCCGTGGTTACCCTGCGGAAACGATCTGTCGTCGGACGAAGCTGGAGACTTCCGTGCCCCGAATCGCACTCGCCACCTACGACCCCGGAGCGGAACCGAGCAAGGACCGTGATCTGCCGGTGCTGGTCGAGGCGTTGCGGGTGGGTGGGGGTGAGGTCGTTGCCGTGCCCTGGGACGGCGAGGGGATCGACTGGGGGGCCTTCGATCTGGTTGTCATCCGGTCGACCTGGGACTACAGCTGGCGGGCCGCCGAGTTCGTGGCCTGGGCCGAGCGGGTCGGGAAGGTGACGCGGCTGGCCAATCCGGTGCGGATCGTGCGGTGGAACACCGACAAGCGGTATCTCGGCGATCTCGCGGCGGCCGGTGTGCCCGTCGTGCCGACCCGTTATGTCGCCGCCGGTGATCCGGTCGAGCTTCCCGGTGACCACGAGTACGTCGTCAAGCCGACCTCCGGCGCGGGGGCCCGTTTCGCCGCCCGGTACACGCCCGACGAGCACGAGACGGCCCTGCGGCAGCTGGAGCGGATGCACGCGGAGGGGTTCACCGCGATGGTGCAGCCGTATCTGACGAACGTGGACGTCAGCGGGGAGCGGGCGCTGCTGTTCTTCGGCGGGCGGTATGTGCACGCCTCCCGGAAGGGTGCCGTGCTGGCGCGGGGTACCGCCTACGACGACGACAAGGTGTCCCACCCGGATCTGGAGCCGTGGACCGCGACCGAGGCCGAACTCGACGTCGCCGCGCGGGCGTTGGCCGCCGTACCGGAGGGGTCGGAGTTGCTGTACGCGCGCGTGGACCTGGTCGACGGGCCGGACGGGCGGCCGTGTGTGATGGAGCTGGAGCTGGTCGAGCCGAACCTGTTCCTGGATCTGCATCCGGGGTCGGTGGCGGTGGTGGCGGAGGCGGTGCTCGCGGCTGCCGCTACTCCCTGACGGCCGTCCGCTGGAGCAGCCCCCAGGTGAACTCCGCCGCGCACTGGTGCCGTACGCCCCGGGCGTCCGGCGCGGTGAAGGCGAGGCCCCAGCGGGTGGGGGCCGTGCCCTCCAGGGGGCGGGCGGGGGCGAAGGCGCGGGCCGCCTCGTCGACCGTGCAGGACCAGGGGGTCAGGTCGTCGAGGGTGTGCAGGGGTGGGGGCGGGGCGCCGGGGGCGCGGACCAGCCATTCGTTCCACACGGCGCCGTTCGGGGCGGTCAGTACCTCGAAGCGGAGGTCGGGCCAGAGGGGGAGCGGCCACTGCCGGGCCTCGCAGTCGAGGTCGCCGATCCGGCGCCGCGTGGCCGATTCCGGGGTGCCGAGGACCGAGCGGTAGCGGGCGGCGGCGGCCCGGCCGCGCGGGGAGTGCAGCATCGCCTGCCAACGCTTGTTGGCCTCACGCATGTCGGCGATCGAGACGCCCAGCTCATGGCGGGCGTCCTCGACCAGATCCGGATTGTGGTCCGCCATGCGGCGCAGCAGGACGAGTTGGAGGTCGAGGGGGCCGAAGGGGCTCGTGGGGCGTTTCGGGTCGGGCATGCGATCCATCGTCGCGCACGGCCCTCGGTAGTCGCACGGTCACCCGACCATTGCCCGTGCCCCTTGTGATGGCTAGCCTGTGTTCGTTATTCCGATCGCCAGTTGAAATTTCGAACACAGCCATTCGCCTACACCTGGAAGGGGGCCGGTTGTGGGACGCCTCGTACCTGCCGTGACCCGGGCTCTCGACATTCTTGAGCTCTTCCTCGACGGGGACGGGACCCTGTCCGCCCCCGACATCGTGCGCAAACTGCAACTGCCGCGCACCACCGTGCACGAACTGGTCACCACGCTCTCCGCACGCTCGTACATCGTGCCCGTGCCCGGACAACCCGGACGTTACCGGCTCGGAGTCCGTCCCTACCAGCTCGGGAGCAGATACGCCGAGCAGCTCGACCTCGCCGCCGAGGGCCAGCAGGTCGCCCGGTCCGTCGCCGAGACCTGCGACGAGACCGTGCACGTGGCCATCCTCGAAGGCACCGACGTCATCTACATCGCCAAGGTCGACTCCACGCACGCGGTGCGCATGGTGTCGGCGGCCGGCCGCCGGCTGCCCGCGCACTGCACCTCCGTGGGCAAGATGCTGCTGGCCTCCCTCCCCGAGCCGGAACTGACCTCCCGTATCCCCGCGGACGCGGCGCTGGTCGCGATGACGCCCAACAGCATCGTCGAGCCGGACGCCCTGCGCGCGGCCCTCGCCGAGATCCGGCGGCGCGGGGTCGCGGTCGAGAGCCGCGAGTCCAACCCGGACGTGTCCTGCGTGGCCGCCCCGGTCCGGGACCGCACCGGCCAGGTCGTCGCCGCGCTCTCCATCTCCGTGCCCATGATCCGCTGGAGCGACGAGCGGCGCGACGAACTGGAGCGGCTCGCCGTGAAGGGCGCGGCCGAACTGTCGGAGCGGCTCGGACACCGGAGCGTGGCATGACGTACGAAGTGGCCGTACGGGCCGAGGCCACCCTCGGCGAGGGGCCGACGTGGGACGCGGCGGCGGGACGCCTGATCTGGATCGACATCCTCGGCTCCCGGGTCCACACCTACGACCCCGCGACCGGCGCGCGCACGGTCCGGGTCACCGAACAGCACGTCGGCGCGGCGAAGCCCCGGGCCGGCGGCGGACTGGTCCTCAATCTCCGGGACGGGGTCGGACTCGTCGACCCCGACGGGGCGTTCCGCTGGCTGCACCGGGATCCGGTCGCCGGGCGGCGGGCGAACGACGCGGCCGTGGCGCCGGACGGCGCGCTGTGGGTCGGCACGATGCGGTACGACGAGGCGGCCTGCGGCGGCACGCTGTCCCGGATCACCGGGGACGGGTCGGTGCGGCTCGTCCTCGACGACGTGGCCGTCAGCAACGGGACCGGGTGGAGTCCGGACGGGCGGCTCATGTACTACGTCGACTCGCCCACGCGGCGGATCGACGTGTTCGAGTACGCGGACGGGCGGGTGTCCAAGCGGCGCCGCTTCGCCGAGATGGAGGACGGGGCCGGGTTCCCGGACGGGCTGACCGTCGACGCGGACGGAGGCGTGTGGGTCGCGCTGTGGGGCGGGGGCGCGGTGCGCAAGTACGCGCCGGACGGGGAGCTGGAGCGGGTGATCCCGCTGCCCGTGCCGCTGGTGACCGCGTGCGCCTTCGGGGGCGCGGACCTGACCGACCTGTACGTCACCACGGCACGGGTGGGGCTCGACTCGCCGCATCCTGTCGCCGGTTCGCTGCTGGTTGTGCCGGGGGCGGGGAAGGGGTTGGCGCAACCTGCCTTCGACGGCTGAGAGTTGGGCTTCGGGTGCGGGTCCGCGCTCCTAGGAACCGCTCAGCGCGGCCAGTGTCCGCCGCTCGGCCGGAGTCAGCGGCGGGCCCGAAAGCGGGGGCAGGAGCGGGCCGTTGAGGGCGGCCAGCAGGGTGCCGGGGCGCATCAGCGTGGACGCGTCCGCCTCCATGCTCGTCACCGACGCCAGTGCCGCCGCCGCCCGGTACGAACCCGTCGCCGACTTCAGCAGACGGCGGGAGTAGGCGGTGATCACCCGGTCCGCCCTGGTCGGCTCGGGGCCCCTCGTCTCCGGGTACCAGACGTCCTGGCCGACCGCCAGCGCCCAGGCGCCCTCCACGGGGGCGGCCACCGCGCGCTGGACCTTGGCGGCCAGGCCGGGGGCGGTGAAGCCCTCGGTGCCGAGTTCGCGGGAGAGCACGCGGGCGCCGAGCGCGGCCACCGACATGCCTTGTCCGTAGGCCGGGTTGAAGGTGGCGAGCGCGTCGCCGAGGACGACCAGGCCGGCGGGCCAGTCCCGGACCTTCTCCAGATAGCGGCGGACGTTCTTGCTGCTGTGGCTGGTGTGGATGTCCGTGAGGGGTTCCGCGCCGGAGACCAGGCGGCCGAGGATGGGGTCCGGCAGGTCGAGGATGTACCGGAGGAAGCCGTCAGGGTCGGCGGGGGGTTCGCCGCCGCGGGTGCCGGCCAGACTGACCATCCAGCGGTCGCCCTCGATGGGCAGCACCATTCCGGCGCGGCCGGGCCGGGACTCGTAGGGGTTGGCCTGGAGGATCGTCAGGGGGAAGTGCTCGGCGCCCTCGGGACGGCGGTAGATCCGGGTGGCGTTGACCAGGCCGGAGTCGACCGTGCGCTCCTCGACGCCGGTGACTCCCAGCGCGTCCAGCCAGCGCACGATCCGTGAGCCGCGGCCACTGGCCTCGACCACGAAGTCGGCCTCAAGTTCCGTGACTCCGGCGTCCGTCGAGAGGCGGACACCGGTCACCCGCCGGGCGTCACCGAGCAGGTCCAGGCCCCGGGCCGTACGGATCTCGGTCTTGGTGCCGGCCAGCACCGCCGAGCGCACCACCCAGTCCAGCAGCGCGCGGGTGCAGGTCAGCATCCGGGGACCCTCGTGCCGCCAGCGGCGCAGCCAGCCCTCGGGGGTCAGGGCGAGCATGCCCGAGCTGAGGGAGATCTCGTGGGCGCCGGCCGCGAGCAGCTGTCCGCGCACGCTCGGGCCGGGCACGAGGTCGTCGATCGCCCGCAGCCCGCCGGCCATCATCAGATGGGCGTGCCGGCCCTGCGGGAGACCCCTGCGGTGCTCCGGTCCGTCGGGCAGCTCGTCCCGGTCCAGCACGATCACCTCGTCCGCGTGGACGGACAGGGCGGCGGCGGCCAGCAGGCCGGCCAGTCCGGCACCGACGACGACAGCTCTCCGCGGCATGGGGCTCCTCAAGTCAACCTGGAAACAAGGGTGTTCGCACAGCAAGAGATCAGCAAGGGATCAGCGGGGATCAGCGGGGGGTGGCCTTCACGGTGTTCTCCGCCACGGCCGAGGAGAGGCGGGCCCGGGCGAGGGCGCGGGCCAGTTCGACCAGGCCGCAGGTGTCGGAGACCTCGGTGGAGTAGAGGCGGTAGGTGCTCGGCGTGCCGAACGGCTCCTCGCGGGCGGCGGCGCGCCGCGCGGCGTCGGCCACCATCGCCGCCTCGGCCGCCATCCGGGCCTCGTGCGCGGAGCGGCCCTCGTGCAGCGCGGTGTCCCGGGTGCGTTCGCGGACCCGGTCGTCGAAGTACGGGGCGAGCGCCAACAGGCCGTCGTGTATGGACACTTCACGCCAGTGCAGCCGCATCCGGGGCAGCTGCCACAGCGCGCTGGGCGGCTTCGGGGCGAGGGACGCGAAGCGGACCTCCGTCCACAGCGGGCCCAGTCCGCGCAGCGCGCCCAGGTCGCGCCAGTGCGCGCGGACCGCCGGCAGCAGCCTCGGCAGCGCGAAGCCCGCGGAACAGGTCAGCGCGGCCAGCGAGGCCATCGGCGGGGCGATCCCGGTGGACAGGAAGTCGAGGTTGTGGCCGTTCCAACGGGCCACCACCGCCGTGTACTTGGCGAGCTGGAAGCCGACCACGTCCAGCAGGGTGCCGAGCAGGATGAGACGCAGGCCGGTGCGCAGCAGACCGGTGACCTCCCGGGCCCAGGTCACGCACACGGAGCACATCGCCAGGGTGGCCGCGCTGTGCCCGACCAGGTAGAGCACGATCATCTCGCGCATGCAGGGCGTGTTCGCGTAGTACGTGTCGAGGTCGGTGAGCCGCTCGGTGTGCGCGTCGGACAGCGCGAACAGCACGACGATGGCGACGATCAGCGCGCCGTAGGCGGCCATGCTGCGCAGCACCATGCGGCGGATGCGGGCGGGGGAGCCGCCCCGCCAGTTGATGAGCAGGATGAGCAGGGAGCAGCTGTACGCGGAGATCATGCCGTAGGTGAGGGGCGCGCCGAAGTTCGGGATGCCGGTCAGGTCGTTGACCGCGCTCAGGGTCGTGGGCGCCGCGCAGATGAGGCCGAGGGAGCCGAGCACGATCGCCGCGCAGGTGGACACGGTGAGCGGGTCGCGCGGGACGTTCGCGGGGCGGGCCAGCAGGGCGGTGCAGGAGAGCAGGAAGACGGCGGCGGCGAGGTACACCATGAGGCTCATGCCCGGGTGCTCCCTTCCGTCGTGCCGGTGCGGACCCGGGCGACGAGCGGGGAGTGGGTCAGCGCGTCGGCGATGTGCACGAGGAGGGCGGTGGGGGCCCGGTCGGGGAGCTGGTCCGGCGGGTCGGCGGGCAGGTCGTGCGTATCGGCGGCGCGTTCCTGGGCGACGGCCGCGGCGACGACCGCCGCCCACGCGGTCGCCTCGGCGTGTCCGGTGCCGCCCGGTGTGCGGGCCGCGGCCTCCAGCGTCCGTTCGTACAGGGCCCGGTCGAAGAACGCGTCGAGGTGGCCGAGCGCGTTGTGGATGCTGGTCTGCCGCCACACCAGCCGGGTCGCGGGGGAGGCGAAGCGCGGCCGGGGCAGCCGGAGCGCACGGCGGGTGAGGAGTTCGTCCAGTTCGTGTTCGAGCGGTTCGAGCCGGGCGTACGTCCGCCGGGCCTGCCGTCGCTGGGTGAGCCGGGGGCCGCCGAGCGGGATGAGCACGCCGACGACTATCAGGACCGCGCCGAGGCCGGCGGCGGCCGGTGAGACGGTCGTGCCGAGTGTCGTCCAGTCCCGTCCGGACCAACGGGCCGTCACCGCCGCCAGTTTGGTGAGGCTGTATCCGGCGCCGCACAGCGAGCCGATGCCCAGGGTGAGCAGCCCGGCGCGCAGCCAGCCGTGCACCTGGCGGGCCCAGCGCAGCGAGGACACCGTGGTGACGCTGACGGCGGCGAGGTGCCCGGCCAGGTACAGCACGATCATCTCGGCGGTGAAGGGGGTGGTCGCGTAGTAGGTGTCGAAGTCGGTGCGGCGCTCGACGGGGGTGTGGCCGAGCGGGAACATCACGGCGATGCCGACCAGGACGATCGTGTAGGCCACGATCCAGCGGCGGGCGGTGCGGTGGACGTGCGGTCCGCCCCGCCAGTAGACGATCAGGACCTGGGAGGAGGCGCTGTAGGCGGTGATCGACGCGTAGGTGAGGGGGGCGGCGAGGTTGGGGACGCCGCTGAGCCGGTTGATCGCGCCGACGGTGGGCGGCGCCCCGAGGAAGAAGCAGGCTCCGGCCAGGGCGAGGAGCACGCAGATGACGCGCAGGTAGGGGTCGCGCCAGTGACGTATCAGGTCCGGGGCCTTCACCAGCAGGCCCAGCCACAGCAGGCCGCAGCTGAGGTAGTTGATGAGGCCGCTCATTTTCTGGTCCCGCGGTAGTTGAGGGCGGCGCCGATGCGGTCGGCGACGCCCTGCTGGGTGCCGTCGTCGGTCTCGGCGCCGGAGGCGGAGTCGGTGTCGGCCGCGGACTCCAGCCAAGGGCGCAGCCGTCCGCTCATCAACATGCCGAACCGGTCCGCCTCTTGTTCGTCGGCGACGCTGAAGTCGGTGCGGGCGGCGACGGGCCGGGGGCCGCGCTCGGCGGTCAGCTGGAGCGTGTGCTGTGTGGTGCGCCGGTGCATGTGCCACACCTCGTGGCAGAAGATCACGATCTGGTGCCAGGCGGCGGCCCGCTTGTCGATGACGATGACGTCGTAGGTGTCGCCCTCCAGCCACAGCCCGCTGGCGGTGTGCGGCGGGAACACCTCGCGGCGCACCAGGACTTCGCGCCCACGCCAGCGGACGACGGAGTCGACCAGTGCCTCGAACAGGGCCTCGGGGTCGGCGGGGACCGGGACGCGCATGGGGTCGATGAGGGCGCCGGCGAGCCGCCTCATCTCCTTCTTCGTGCGCACCGCTGCAATATGCCAGGACATACGTCGACTCAGCCACCTCACCGTCGCCGCGGCAGCGGGAAACCGGCCGCTTCCACCGAGATCCGCCGCACAGCCGGTCCGAGGTTACGCGTCCACAACTGCCGCCGTCATGTCGTTCGATGGCCGTTGTGGGACCGGGAACGACCGCTGTGTCCGGAAATCGACCCCGTGAATGAATGTTGCACTGTGCTCAACCCATTGACGTGAACGCGCTTCGATTTTACGGTCTTGTTCGAGGTTGCGAGTGCCGTACGGTATTTCGAACTCCAGGGGACTCCTACCGGCAGGGGCGGGGACGCGGAACCCCCGATCCGGACCGCGGACGCCCCTGGCCGCGACCGGTCCGGGCCGCGCGTCCGGCCGCGCCGTCGCTCCCCGGGGCGCGGACCCGCTCGCCAAGTACGGCGTGAAAGAAGCGGACGGGAGACCGACGGCCCTCCAGGACAAAGGTCAGTATGTCTTGGCATACGGCAAGCACCCGTTCGAAAGGACCCCATGAGCACGCGCACCGCCCGCTTCACCCTCGACCCCGCCTTCACGGTCGGTGAGGTCAACCCCCGTCTCTTCGGCTCCTTCGTGGAACACCTCGGCCGCTGCGTCTACACCGGCGTCTTCGAACCCGGCCACCCCACCGCCGACGCGGACGGCATCCGGCAGGACGTCCTCGACCTCGTCCGCGAACTCGGCGTGACGGCGATCCGCTACCCCGGTGGCAACTTCGTCTCCGGCTACCGCTGGGAGGACTCGGTCGGCCCCGCCGAATCCCGCCCCCGCCGCCTCGACCTGGCCTGGCGCTCGACGGAGACCAACCGCTTCGGCCTCTCCGAGTACATCGCCTTCCTGAAGAAGATCGGCCCCCAGGCGGAGCCGATGATGGCGATCAACCTCGGCACCCGGGGCGTCGCCGAGGCCCTCCAGCTCCAGGAGTACGCCAACCACCCCGCCGGCACCGCCCTCTCCGACCAGCGCGTCGCGCACGGCGACAAGGAGCCCTTCGGCATCAACGTCTGGTGCCTCGGCAACGAGATGGACGGCCCCTGGCAGACCGGCCACAAGACGGCCGAGGAGTACGGCCGGATCGCCGCCGAGACGGCCCGCGCGATGCGCCAGATCGACCCGGACGTCGAACTCGTCGCCTGCGGCTCCTCCAGCCAGTCCATGCCGACCTTCGCCGCGTGGGAGGCGACGGTCCTGGAGGAGACGTACGACCTCGTCGACTACATCTCCCTGCACGCCTACTACCAGCCCGAGGACGGCGACCTCGACTCCTTCCTCGCCTCCGCCGTCGACATGGAGTCCTTCATCGAGAACGTGGTCGCGACCGCCGACCACGTGGGTGCCCGGCTGAAGTCCAAGAAGAAGATCAACCTCTCCTTCGACGAGTGGAACGTCTGGTACGTCTCGGACTGGCACGCGATCGAGAACTCCGGTGCGCGGGACTGGGCCGAGGCCCCCCGCCTCCTGGAGGACAACTACAGCGTCATGGACGCGGTCGTCTTCGGCTCGCTCCTGATCGCCCTGCTGCGGCACGCCGACCGGGTCACCGTCGCCTGCCTCGCCCAGCTGGTCAACGTGATCGCGCCGATCATGACCGAGCCGGGCGGCCCGGCCTGGCGGCAGACGACGTTCTTCCCGTTCGCGCAGGCGTCGAAGTACGGCCGGGGCGAGGTCCTCGACGTCCGCGTCGACTCCCCGACGCACGAGACGAAGAAGTACGGCGAGGCGGACCTGCTGCACGCCACCGCCGTGCGCGCCGAGGACGGCTCGGTCACCGTGTTCGCCGTCAACCGCAGCCGCACCGACTCGCTCCCGCTCCAAGTCGGCCTCAACGGCCTCGACCTGACCTCGGTCGTCGAGCACAGCGTGCTCGCGGACGCCGACCCGGACGCCCGCAACACCCTGGAGCACCCGGAGCGGGTGGCCCCGCATCAGGCCGAGGGCACCGCACTTGAGGGCGGCAGCCTGACCGCCGTACTGGAGCCGCTGTCCTGGAACGTGATCCGGCTGGCCTAGCTCAGACCCGCTGCCGGCCGGGGGAGGCCACCGGGGTGACCGGTACTCCTCCGGCCGCGCTGCCCAGCAGGGTCAGGCGGACGTCCTTCGGGCCCACCGGTGTGGTGCCGTCGGAGAGGACCGCCAGCGCGAGGGTGTTGGTGCCCCGGGTGCGCAGGATGCCGTTCGGCAGGGCGAAGGTGTGCTGCGGGCCCACGTCGTTGATGTACTGGCCCATGTTCCAGCCGTTCAGGAAGATCTGGACGCGGTAGGCGCGGGCCGGGTCGTCGTCCAGGACGAGGCCGATCGAGGCGTCGACGCCGCTGTCCACGGCCAGTTTGAAGGTGGTCCGGTACCAGGCCACGCCCTGCCGCCGGTCCGCCCGGGGGAGGGTGACCGCGTCCCAGCCGGAGTCCGGGAAGTCCGGCAGATGCCAGCCCTCGCGTTCGCCGTACAGGCCGCCGTTGTTCTGCGGGCCGCGCACCGGGTCGGGTGCCGTCGCGCCCTGGAGGCGCCAACTCACCTTCGGGGAGGCGCCCTTGAAGGTCGCGGCGGTCAGGCCGCGGGCGACCTTGTGGGTGTCGAGGGCCTTGCCGTCCTGGTCGTGCTGCATCCGCCGGACCAGGACGGACAGGACGTGCGGACCGGTCGTGCGCAGTTTCTCCGGGACCGCGAGAGTCGCCTTGGCGGTCCAACTCCCCTGCCGCACACTGCTGGTGGTCGGCACCGGCATCCGGTGGGTGCCGAGCGGTTCGCCGTCGAGCCAGGCCATCAGCAGGCCCTGGGTGCCGGTGCTGTAGGCGAGGGTCACCGACTCCAGGGCGTCGGCGGCGGCCGTGCTGAACCGGCCCCGGTACCAGACGTCGCCGTAGTGGAAGCCGTAGTCGTCCGCGAACAGGACGGGCTGCCCGGAGGGGACGGGTGTCGTGCTGAACGACGAAGTCCGGTTCGCCGGTGTCCACTTGGAGTCGTCGAAGGCGACCGCGGCCTCCTGGTTCTCCACCTTCCGCCGCCAGCCGTCGAGCACTGGCAGCGGTACCGCGGACACACCCGGCAGCAGTGTGCCCGGGGTGGAGCGCAGGCTGCCCGCGTCGGTGACGGTGACGGGCACCGGCCTGCCGTTCCAGGTGACCTCCGTGATCCCGCGCGGCCCCCACACCTCCAGGCCGGTCTCGGCGATGGTGTCGCCGGTGAGCCGGACGGTCGTACCGCTGACGGCGGCCTCGCGCAGCAGCGCCGGGCCGTAGACCAGCGCGGTGCCCGAACCGGTCTCGTACGGCCACAGGCGCACCGAACCGGCCTCGTCGGCGAAGACCAGCAGCAGGGGGTTGTCGACGCCCCCGCCCTGGACCAGGACCCGGGTCAGGCCGCCGATGCCGAGCGGGACGGTGACGTGCAGGATGCCGCGGTCCCAGACCCAGGCGGCCTGCGCGTCGAGCCGGGTCACCACCGGCTCCTCCGGGCACTCCACCACGGCGTGCGCCATCTCGCCGCGCTTCCCGGCGAACACGGCGATGTCCTGCCGCCCGGCGGTGACGAACATCATCGGGGTGGCCGTCGAGTACCTCAACCTCCGCCCGCCCAGGGCGAGTCGGGTGACCAGCAGCCGGGCGTCCTGGGCCGGGACGGTGACCTCGATGTCGTCGTCGGCGGTCGTCAGCGTCGATGTCACCTCCGCCGCCGTGTCGTTGCGCAGGACGTAGACGTGGGAGCCGGTGTCGGCGTTGGTGAGGTGGTACGTCTTCAGTCCGGCCACCGTGACGTCCGCCGCCGGGTCCAGCTTGGCGAAGTCGGGCACGGTCCGCAGCAGATGGCCCAGTTGGTGCATCGGCACCAGCTTCGGGGTCGGGTTGCGGCCCTCGTCGAAGGCGGCGCCGTAGTCGTACGACGTGTAGACGACCGGCGCCGGCAGCCAGCCCCAGGAGGTGCCGCCGAAGGTCATGTAGACGTTGTGGAGGGTCAGTCCGTTGGCGAGGTTGGTGAGGTAGAAGCGCCGCTCGTAGGCCGCGTCCCGCGTCCGGCGCGACTCCGCGTACCCCTTCCCCTGGAACCAGGACCCGCCCCACGGGTCGAACCAGCCGCCCCCGAACTCGGGCACGAAACCAGGGGTCTTGGGGCTGGCCGTCGCCCCGCCCTTGGCCCCGCCGATCCCGAAGTGGCCCCAGTCCGGCGGCGGTTGGGAGGGCGTCGGATATCCGTCGAAGCCGTAGAGCCAACCGCCCGTGTCGCCGCCGGTGTCGAAGGAGCCGGGGGTCCAATAGCCGTTGCGGCCCTTGTCGTTGTGGAACAGGGGGACGTCGATGCCGTCGGCGCGCACCTTCTTGTACAGGTGGGACATGTAGGCGGCGCCGGTCGGCTGGGTGGTCTGGGCGTCGTACTCGTTCTCGATCTGGTACAGCAGGACCGTGCCGGTGCCCTGGGTGAACAGGTGCTTGGACACGATGGAGTCGACCTGCGTCAGCCACTCGTCGACATGCCCGAGATAGGTCGGGTCGGCCGTCCGCGCGGTGCCCTTGGTGGCGGTCAGCCAGCCGGGGAAGCCGCCCGCGTCGATCTCCGCGTTGATGTAGGGGCCCGGGCGCAGGATGACGTACAGGCCGGTCTCGGCGGCCGTGCGCAGGAACAGGTCGAGGTCGCGGACGCCCGTGAAGTCGTAGCGGCCCGGCGCGGGGGAGTGGTAGTTCCACGAGACGTAGATGCTGACCGCGTTGTAGCCGAAGGCGCGCATCTTCTGCAGGACGTCCCGCCACAGGGACGGGCTCGGCAGCCGGAACGGGTGCATCTCGCCCGACCACAGGACCAGGCGGCGGCCGTCGACGAGCAGCGAGTAGCGGTCGTAGCCGATCGTGTGCGGCAGCCCGTCCGCGGCCGGCGGGGCGGGCGGCGGGCCGGTCGGCACGACATGCGCGGCGTACGCGTCCGGGGAGCCGGCGCTGCCGCCTCCCAGCGCGAGTCCGAGCGCGGCCGTACCCGCGAGGGTGCTGAAGGTACGCCTGCTCAGCTCCACTGGAAGCTCCTTTCGGGTCCGGTCCGTCGGCGGCACGTGCGAAGCCATTTTCCGTGGTGATCCCGGGCGGCCGTCGTGCGGGGTCATTCTCTACGCCACAACGGCCCACAATGGACGCATGAGGATCTCGGCACGGGCGGATTACGCGGTACGGGCGGTACTGGAACTCGCCGTACGGGGTGACGACGGCCCGCTGAAGGCCGAGACCATCGCCACCACGCAGGGCATCCCGCACAAGTTCCTGGAGGGCATTCTCGGTGATCTCCGGCGCGCCGGGATCGTCGACAGCCGGCGCGGCGGGGGCGGCGGCTACCGGCTGGCGCGCGCGGCGACCACGATCACCGTCGCGGACGTCATCCGCGCGGTGGACGGCCCGATCGTGTCGGTGCGCGGCGAGCGTCCCACCGGCCTCGCCTACACCGGTTCCGCCGAACCCCTCCTGCCGCTGTGGATCGCGCTGCGCGCCAACGTCCGCAAGATCCTGGAGGGCGTCACGCTTGCGGACATCGCGGCGGACGCGCTGCCGGAGCCGGTACGCGAGCTGGCGGCGGAACCGGCGGCCTGGGAGAACCCGTAGCCGTTCACCGTCGTCTCAGGCCGCGCTCAGATTCACCCTTTAGCGTCACCTCCCGTTCATCCCTACTCAATCGGTGGGAAAGCCGGGAACGGACGGGACGCACCACATGCGCACGCTGATACTGCTCGCCCTCGCGGGCCTGGGGGCCCAACTCGTGGACGGCAGCCTCGGCATGGCCTACGGGGTCACCTCGACGACGCTGCTGCTGGCCATGGGGACCAATCCGGCCGCCGCCTCCGCCACGGTCCATCTGTCCGAGATCGGTACGACCCTGATGTCCGGGGCCGCGCACTGGCGGTTCGGGAACGTGGACTGGAAGGTCGTCGTGCGGATCGGCGTACCGGGCGCGGTCGGCTCGTTCCTGGGGGCCACCGTGCTGTCGAAGCTCTCGACGGAGGCCGCGGAGCCGGTCATGTCGCTGATCCTGCTCGGCCTCGGCGTCTACGTCATGTCCCGGTTCACCTTCAAGGGGCTGCCGCAGGGGCGGCTCGGCAAGCCGCTGCGGAAGCGGTTCCTGGCGCCGCTGGGCCTGGTCGCCGGGTTCCTGGACGCCACCGGCGGGGGCGGCTGGGGGCCGGTCGGCACACCCGCGCTGCTGGCCGGCGGCCGGCTGGAGCCGCGCAAGGTGATCGGCTCGGTCGACACGAGCGAGTTCCTGGTCGCGGTGGCCGCGAGCCTCGGTTTCCTGTTCTCGCTGGGCTCCCAGGGGCTGAAGTGGACCTGGGTGGTCGCCTTCCTGCTCGGCGGGGTGGTCGCCGCGCCGGTCGCCGCCTGGCTGGTCCGGCTGGTGCCGCCCCGGGTACTGGGCTCGGCGGTCGGCGGGATCATCGTCGTGACCAACGTCCGTACGCTGCTGCACGGCGACTGGATCAGTGTGCCGGACGCGCTGGGCACACCGGTCTACGTCGGGCTGTACGGGATGTGGGCTGCCGCTCTGGCGTACTCGGTCCGCGCCCATCGCAGGGACGAGGCGAGGAAGGCGCGGACCGAGTCCGAGTCCGCCGAAGGGCGGCAGCCCGTCAGGGTGTGATCGGTGCTCGCCGATCAGTGCTGTTCGGTCAACTGCCTCCCGTTCAACTGGTGCTGACGCCCACGGTCAGGGTGGCCGTGTAGCCGTCGGAGACGCTCGTGCCGAGCGCGGTCAGGGTGAGCAGCCCGGACGCGGCCCCTCCGTCGTCGTAGATCGTGTCGTTGGCCAGGGTGGTCTCGGCGGTGGTGTTGTCCGAGTACGGCGAGGTGGCCTGCACCGCCTCGTTGAGGTCCGCGTCGAAGAACAGCTGGCCGGTGTGGACGACCGTGCCTCCGGTGTAGGTGCCGTCGGCGACGGTCACGTCCGTGTGCACCCGCATGTGGACGTGGACGGCGCGGGAGACGTAGTGCCCCGGCCAGATGGAGATGAGGCTCGCCTGGCCGTTGGAGTCGGTGAGGACCCCGCCGCGCAGGAAGGTGCCGTCGTCGTCCTCGGTGTGGCCGTTCTTGCCGACGTAGCCGGAGTACTCGCCGAGCGCGTCGCAGTGCCAGAGCTCGACGAGGGCGTCGGCCAGCGGCGCGCAGTCGTTGTCCTGGTCGACGACCGTGAAGGTGTACTGGACCTCGACACCCTCCTTGTCCTCTCTGAGGTCCGTGCGGATGAGTGCGCCGTCGAGGGAGTACGGCCCCTCGGTGACCTCGGCGGTGAGGGTGCAGACGCCGGAGGAGGCGGAGGCCGACGCGTCCGCGGCGACGGTGCTGGTCGCCTCGTCGGTGGCCGAAGTGCCGCTGGTGACCGTGTCGGCCGAGGCGAGGCCGGCCGCGACCAGACCGCCCGCCAGGGCCACCGTGCCGCCGCCGATCAGGACCCGGCGGCGCTGCGGACCCTTGGCCCGGCGGTGCCGGGCGGATGGGTCGTCGTGTTGCTCTGAGTGCTCTCGTTTTCCCGTCATGGGCAGCGAAGTTAGGGGCGTACCTGAAGAATTCCTTAATGTGCCGCTGTGAAGGTCCTGGGGACGGAACGGTCAACGCCCGCTTATTTCAACAGAGTTCACACACTGTGGAGAGAGTGTGAAAGGCGCGTCTGTGAATGGCCTGAGTTCGTCCTGACCGTTTCGGCCGCGGCTTCCTACGATGCGAGCGCGCCGTCGGTCTTCACAGGAACTTCATTGTTTCTTCAAAGACTTGGGGCGCAGCCACCCCCCAACCCCAAGGAGAAACCATGCCTGGTGGGCTCCTCCTGAGTGGTGCGGTCGCCGCGCTGCTCGCCACCGCGCTGCCGTCCGCGCAGCACTCCTCGTCGCCCGTGTTCGACGACCCGCCCCCGGACAAGATCGTCATCAACGTCGCCACCGTGAACGGCTCGGGCTGCCCGCAGGGCACGACGGCGGTCGCCGTCTCCGAGGACAACACCGCCTTCACCGTGACCTACAGCGCGTATCTCGCCCAGGTCGGCGGCAACTCCGACCCCACCGCGTTCCGCAAGAACTGCCAGCTCAACCTGGTCGTCCACGTTCCGGCGGGTTTCACCTACGCCATCGCGAGCGCCGACTACCGGGGCTTCGCCTCGCTCCAGCGCGGCGCGAGCGGTGCGCAGAAGGCCTCGTACTACTTCCAGGGTTCGTCGGCGACCGTCGCCAAGAACCACCCCTTCAACGGCCCCTACGACGACAACTGGCAGGCGACCGACAGCACCGACTGGGCCCAACTGGTGTGGGCGCCCTGCGGAGTTCAGCGCAACTTCAACATCAACACGGAGCTGCGGGTCACCGCCGGCTCCTCCTCGTCGAGCGCGGTCAGCTTCATGACCATGGACTCGACGGACGGCGACATCAGCACGATCTACCACATGGCGTGGCAACACTGCCCGGGCTCGTGACCTGAGGTGACGGACGGAGGGGTGGCCCGCTTCGCACCGCGGGCCACCCCTTCGGCTCAGCTCTGTTCGACGCCGAGGGTCAGCGTGCCCGTGTAGCCGGACGAGGTCGAACTGCCCAGCGCGGTCAGGGTCATGAGGCCGGAGGCGGCGCCTCCGCCGTCGTAGATCGAGTCCTGGGCGAGGGTGGTGCGGGTGACCGTGTTGGTCGAGTACGGGGAGATCTTGGCGACCGCGGTGGTGATGGTCTCGTCGATGAACAGCTGGCCGGTGTGGAGTTCCTGGCCGCCGGTGAACGAGCCGTCCGAGGTGAGCGTGACGCCGGTGTGCACCTTGACGTGGATGTGCACACAGCGCCCGCGGTACCAACCGGGGTAGATCGTGGTGAGGTTGGCGAGTCCGGCCGTGTTCGTGAGGACACCGCCGCGCAGGAAGGTGCCGTCGTCCGGTTCGCTGTGGCCGTTGTTGCCCACGTAGCCGGAGTACTCGCCGAGCGCGTCGCAGTGCCAGATCTCCACGAGCGCGTTGGGGATCACGGCGCAGGTGCTGTCGTCCACGACCGTGAGCGCCAGCTTGAGGGGGATGCCGGCCTTGCCTTCGGTGACGTCGGCGCGGACGAGGGCGCCGTCGAGGTAGTAGGGACCCTCGGTCATCTCCTTGGTGAGGGTGCAGACGGCCGCGGCGGCGGCCGGAGCGGTCTCCGCGGTGGTGGTCGTGGGGGCTTCGGGTGCGGCGGCGCCCACGGCCAGCACGGCGGCCGTGGTGCCGGTGGCGATCAGTACGGTGCGGCGCCCGATCGGATTGGTTCCTGTTGGTCCTGCCGTTCCTGCTGTTCCCGCTTCGGTTTCTGTCATGGACACGGCACCTTAGGAACCGAGTCTGTCCGGCGGCTGTGGAGGTGGCAAAGTGACGAGGCGTCAAGTCCGTTGTGAGACACGGCACATGGGCCACGGTGATACCTGCCGCCGGTCCGCGCGATGCGCCGGGGGAGGATCGAGAGGTGAACGACTCCGACTTCCGCCGCGTCGAGCCCGGCGAGTACCCGCGCCTGGACGCCGCGCTCGCCGCGGTCAACCGCGACTTCGCGGCGACCTTCCCCGACCGGGAGCCCTTGGTCCTGATGGCCTGGGCCGGGGACGAGGACCTCGGCGAGCAGATCTACGTCGCCCTGTCCGACGGCACCTGGCACGGCAACGGGATCTCGGAACCGGACGGTGCCGCCGCCGACCGCGCCGCGCTCGCCCTCGTCGCGGAAGCCGCGCAGGACACGGTGATCGAACTGCTCTGGCAGGTCTGGCCGGAGTGCCCGTTCCACAAGCTCGGCACCCACTCCCGCCCCGAGGGGACGGGCGCGGACTGGGAGTACGGGCCCGACCATGGCGCACGCGTGGTGTGGTGGTGCCGGGGCCATCGCGGCGCCGACTGCCACGACCTCGCGACGGTGGGCGAACTCGCCGGGGCGCTGCCCGGGAAGCGGCGGCGCGAACTCCGGCGCGGGGAACGGAGGAAGGGGCGTACGCCACGGGCCCTGCCGTAGCCCCGCGTCATCGCGCCGGTGCCTCGCGCAACTCGGTTCCCCGCCACCACGGTGCCAGTTGGAGCACGCCGAACACCGCCTCCACGGCCAGGAACAGCCACAGGAACCGAGGGGCACCCTGGGCGAGGGCGTACCCCTGCCAGGCGGTGAACAGCACCCGGGCCACCCCGTCGAGCAACCCGTGCGACACCAGCGGCCGGACGAGCCGCAGCACGGCCCAGACGACCACCACCGACCCCATCAGATTCGCGTACAGGGTCTGTACCGGGTCGAGTTCGGGCAGCACACCCAGCCCCCAGTCCCGGCCGAGGGCCGACAGCGCGTCGTGCACCGTCGCGTACGTCCACGGGGTCGCGAAGCCGGCCGTCACGACGAGGTCGTACCAGGCACTGGCCCGCACGACCCGGAGATAGCGAGTGATCGTCATGCCGCCGACGCTAAACAGTGGAGCACGGTCCAAGGTCAAGCGGTCGGCGGGTCATCATGTGGGCATGCGCATAGGAGAGTTGGCGACACGGGCGGGCCTGAGCAGGGACGCCCTCCGCTTCTACGAACAGGTCGGCATCCTCACCAGCGAGCGCAGACCGAACGGCTACCGCGACTACCCGCCCGAGGCGGTCCCCTGGCTCGCCTACGTCCGCACGGCACAGTCCCTGGGCTTCACCCTGGCCGAAATCGCCTCACACGGCGAGGAGTTGGCACAGGCCCCCGACCAGGCGGCGGCCCTGTCGGCCCTGTTCGCCGACAAGATCCGGATCGTTGACACCCGCATGGCCGAACTGGCCGCCCTCCGCGCGGAGTTGGCGGCCCGCGCAGGCACGGACTGCCCCCTGCGCGAGCAGTCGCGGCCTGTGGCGAGGGCGGGCGGACGGTCAGGATTCCCGGGGTGAGGATGTGCTCACCGCAGTGATGGAAATGATGTCGTCCATTCGGTCCGCAGTTCCAGGGCGATGCGTGCCGAGTCCAGCGTCATTCGTGTGAAGAGTCCCAGAGACCCGAGGCGACGCCCAGCAGCATGGATTCCGTGTGCAAAACAGGTCCTGCCGGCGAATCGGCGGGCTCTCGTGAGCGATCGAGATATCGAGGTCAGGACGGAACTTCGTCTGTGTCAGGGGGTACATCCACTTGGCTGAGGCCGGTCATCGCCGGTTCGTAGTAAGCGGACATTCCTTGGAGAGCGCGGTAGAGCGCCTCTCGCGGAGGTACTGGGACGCTCGGTTCGCCTACAGAGCCGACGGGTTCCACCGAGTAGCCGACTCGCCTTGCCTCACCTTGTTGCGACTGGCCCTTTTCGCTGTGCCGCAATGGGCCTTTTTCATGCATCCATCGGGAGAGAGAATCAAGGAGGCCTGCCTCCTCGGAACCCTCTGTAGAGTCCTTTTCTGACTCCCCTTCCGCAGTATCACTGTTCCCATCCATAACATTTACTCCTTGCTTCACATTCATCTTCCCCCCTCGGTCCTTGTAAAACGAGTCGCTCGGCTACTGTTCCCTTTCGGCAAGGAATTTAAACGTCGCCGTGTGCATCAGCCACTTGTAGATGATCCATGCGGCGTTGACCAGCGATACAGCCACCAGGAACATCCAGGGAAGGCGGCTGACCCCCAGGAAATCGAATCCCCAGGTGCCTGGGTGCACAGGAAGCGCAACTTTTGACACATTGATCATGTACAGGCCGCTGGCGGTCATCGACACTACTGTGGTGATGAAGAGGGAGACGCGTGCTGTCAGTGTTCCCTCGAAGAGATTATTGGGCTTCGAGTCGAACCCCAGCCAACTCGCCGCTACGCCGGGGAAAACCAGCAAAAAGGCCGGTGCGTCCGTGCCAGGATTACCCTTGATCGATATAACAAGACCAATTGCCCACACAAGCCAGAAGCATGTCGCAGCGGCGATGGCCGCCCGGAATGACGACCCTGGTGGAGTCTCGAAGAAATGGAACGTCAGGGTCGGTGCTTTGTCTGGATTTTTCGGTTCCGGGAAGAATCGCCCATAGAAGTGAGCGTACGGCTGTCCAAGTCTGCGGCGGAATCTGTAATGCGGCGGGGTGGGCGCGTTGTATTGCAGTTTGGTGAGATACTCCTCCTTCTCTTCGCCCAGCAAAAATTCTTGGTGGGCAAGATAGAGACCTTCCGGGCTCTGTACGTGGACATGAAAGCTCTGACAGGTGCTTGCATTGTCCAGAGGTACCTTCAGGCTGACTGGCCGCGTGCCCAGGAGGACGCGCAGCAATGCCTTGAAGCGTCTCTTGAGGTCCACTCCCCGTTCGCCGAACCTGCTCGTGATCCTCTCGGGTACGAGATCGAGCTTGGGGATGGTGGTTTCCTCGTACCGGATAACGAAGCGCCCGTCCTGAGGGAGCGGGACGGATGCGACGAGTGCGTAGTTCTTGGCGAGTTTTTCCACGAGGAGAACGGCCAGAGCACGAGAGTCTGTGTTGCGAATATCCTGCATCATCAGCAGCGCTTCATGTCCGCGTACAGCCGCCTCACTCTCGGCGGAGTTGGCAGTCCGTTCGATGTCAGGATTGTTGCGCTCAATGATCGCTGCGAGAGCGAGTCGTTCGGCCTCTGCGGCTTTTGGGCTCAGTTTCCCGTCTCTCGCCTGAAGTGCGCCAAGGATGAGAACTCGCAATACGCCCGCAGAGAGGAGCAGGGATTCCCGGTAGGAGAGAACCCCGATATTCTTTCCGGCTCCGTCGGTGACCTTGAGATTGTCCAGATACTTTCCTTTGCGGGCGAAGACGAAGGGTATGAGGACTCGCTGTTCCTTCGTTGGATCTTTCTTTTCCTGCTCCGAGCCCTGTTCGGGAAGGGGCATCAGCTCGGGTGGTATTTGAAACTCCACTGTCACCGATCGTTGAAGCGTACGCTTCTGCGGCACGTAAACCTCGTCCACTCTCTGCCTCAGCTCGATCGGCTGGGTGACGGCCAAGGCGAAGATCGTGGCCTGAAAGGAGTCCAGGAGGCCGCCCGTCGCCGCCATCCTCTGGAGGGATTTTGCTCGGTCCTCAGGGACGGAGGTGTAAGACTCTCGCGTCACGATCGTCTTCTTGATTTTCTTTACGTGATATCTCTGCCCTGCCAGGCAGACGCCGATAAAAATCGCTCCCGCCAAGGAGCTGCGTATTACTGTCGCATCCCATGATTGCCCCAAGCCGCCGATCGGGACAATTGCAACCACAATGAAAAACAAAAAAGTGAGCGTCAGCGTCTTCAAAACGTTCCCCCCGGCAACGTTCAGTCATGGCGAGTGCCTCAGTATGAGGGTGGTCCTAGAGGATGCGCCGACACTTTGCCATTCTTTGGGAGATCGCGGCTCTTTAAGATTGCCCCTTCGGCGGTTAAGTGATCACCGGGCTTCCCTGTCTGTGTCCGTGCTGTCGTCGTGTTCATCCGCCCGACGTGCCGGTGTTGTGCGGCTTCCCGAAGGTGGGTGGTTGGGCTGGATCTTCGACCTCTTTGGCCTTACTTTCCCTTTGCCGTTGGTCGTGGGTTCGACCTTCACGATCCGGGAGATCTTCATCAACGGGGTCATCCGCACTGCTGCCTGCGGCGCCTCTGTCACAGGCTTCGCCATCGGCCTCAGCGCATGTTCCGATCCGGTCGATCCGGTCGACAGGCCGGTGAGTGAGACGTACGTCGTCACCTATGAGGTCACGGGGAGGAATGTCGACTCGATCGGCTTCCGTGGTGGCCGTGGCAAGGCCGTGGAGCCGAAGACCGAAATGGTGTCGGAACCCGAGTTGTCCTGGACCAAGACGGTCGTGCTGCGCGGCATCATGTCCGCGGCGATCATGCCGATCGCCGCGGACATCGACGGCCGGATCACCTACAAGGGCAAGGTTTTTGCGGAGCAGAGCGCCGTCGGTTCGGCGACGGCCGGCGGCTGCATGGCGAAGTCCTCGATCACAGGGTGACGATGAACTTGGCCCAAGTGGCAGGGGAGAGGGCGAGTTGGGGGCCCTGAGGGTTCTGGTTGTTCTTGGAGTCACGGATGTGGATGGTGGAGGGGCAGGTGGCGACTTCGACGCAGTCGCCGGAGGCGCTGCTGCTGTAGCTCGACTTGTGCCAGGAGAGGGCGACTTCGACGCAGTCGCCGGAACCGCTGCTGCTGTAGCTCGACTTGAACCAGGTGAGTTCGCTGCTGCTCATAGCGCTCCTCGTATCCGCTGCAACAGGCTCATGGAGTCTTCGGGAGTGAGAGCCTGTGAACGCATCCTGGCATACCGCTGTTGCAGCACGCTGACCACTTTCGCCTCGGAGATCAATTGCCCGCTCTCCGGAGCCTCGGTGTAGGCGAACCATCTGTTGTTCGGGGTCTCCAGCAGCTGGACGGCACCGTGCAATCCGGCGTGTGACTCGCGTAGCAGCGGCATGACCTGGATCTCGACGTTCCGTAGTCGTGCGGTCTCAAGGATGTGGTCGATGAGTCCCCGCGTGACCTCTGCTCCGCCCGTCTGCCGCAGAAACAGCTGCTCTTCAAGGATGAAGCTGAACGCGGTGTTCGGTCGTTCCCGCAGTAATCGTTGCCGCTTCGCCCTCTCCATCCACTGCGCTTCGATCTGCTCGTCGTCGAGGGGCGGCAACTCGTCCGTGAACAGCTGTCGTGCGTATGCCTCCGTCTGCAACAACCCAGGAATCATCCGGCACTCGTATGTGTACAGCGTGATCGCCGTCTTCTCCTTCAGCGCCCACTGCCGGAACCAGGACGCCAACCCCGGTCGCCGCTCAAGATGTTCCGCCGCCCGCCGTACCGCACTGGTATTGCCCAGTACCGGTTCCGACCGCTCGACGAACGCCGTGTCCGGCATCCGCCTCCCCAACTCCACCGACTCCACCGTGTGCTTGGAGAAGCCGATCTGCCTGCCGAACTCCTCCCTGCTCAACCCCGCATGCTCCCGCAACGCCTGCAACATCGCCCCGAACGTCCGCAGGCTGTCGGACGGCTCCGGCTCGCCGCTGCCCTCGACCATGGTCACCCACCTCCCGCGCACATGGTCACGGAACGTAGCGCGTACTGTCCAGCGGGTGACCCCGTACGCTCGCACGGCGTACGGGCCCGGAAGCTGGTGAAGTGCCCTTCCTGAACGCCACATTGGGCACATGACCACCCAGCCCCCCGCCACCGTACACACGTTCACCCAGCGCCTCAGCCCCACGCCCCGCGGTGCCCGGCTCGCCCGTCACCTGGCTCTGAACGAGCTCCACACCTGGGGTATCCGGTACGGAAGCGACACCTCCCACGCCGTCGCCGTGATCGTCGCCGAACTCGCCGCCAACGCGGTGACGCACGGCCGCGTACCGGGACGGGACTTCGAGCTGCGGCTCTCGCTCGTCACGGGGAGTGTCCGCATCGAGGTCACCGACACCCGCAGCGGGCCGTGTCCGCCGGGACCCGGAGCCGTACGGGAGCCGTTGCCGCTCGCGGAGTCCGGGCGCGGGCTCGTGCTCGTGGCGGCCGTGGCCGACCGGTGGGAGGTGGTGGACCGGGCGCTGCTGGGGAAGACCGTGTGCGCGGAGGTCGACGTGCCGCGCTGTTTGTCCCTGCTCACAGGTCCCTGAGAAGAACGCTTCAGGTTGGGCGTGGACGCTGACCCCCATGCATGGACACCGACCCCACACCCCCGCATCCGAGCGCAGCCGCCGCTGGTTCATGAACAAGGCGCTGCTCGCCGGTGGTGTCGCCGCCGTGGCGACCATGACGGGATGCTCCAACGGCTCGTCGGACACGGCGAGTTCGACCTCCGCCGCGCCGTCCGGCGCCCCGAGCGGTATGCCCTCGGGCGGGCCCGGCGGGGGCGGGGGCGGAGGTGGTGGCATGGGTCCGGGGGTCTCGCAGGTGAAGTACGCGGACGTCAAGGGCGTCACCGCGGACGGTACGGTCGTCGACGACCTGTTCACCGTCCACTCGACCGGCGTCTCCACGGACGGGCTGGTCAAGGCGGCGCAGGCGTTCCTCGACGGGCTCTCCGCGAAGGAGCGCAAGTCCTGCACGTTCGACGTCGACGCCGACGAATGGACGGCCTGGAGCAACGTCGACGGCTACGACCGCAAGGGCGTGCGGATGGGCGATCTGACGGAGAAGAAGCGCGACCTCGGTTACGCGTTGCTCGGCGTCGCGCTGTCCGCCGACGGCCTCACGCAGACCCGCAACATCATGAAGCTCAACCAGTTCCTGGGCGACTCGAACGGCGGCAACCAGAAGACCCTGACCGAGGGCCACTACTTCTTCACCTTCATGGGCACCCCGTCGACCACCAAGCCCTGGGGCTTCCAGTACGAGGGCCACCATGTCGCCATCAACTACTTCGTGCTCGGCGACCAGGTCGTGGCGACCCCGACCTTCATGGGCTCCGAGCCGACCACGGCCACGTACCAGGGCGAGAAGATCAGCCTGTTCCGGCCGGAGACCACGGCGGGCCTGGCGATGATCCGCTCCCTCACCGCCGCGCAGCTCGCGAAGGCGGTCTCCTCGCAGGGCAACGGCAACGAGGACATGAAGGCGGGCGCCGGCTCGGACAACCTGAAGCTCGCCTACGAGGGCCTGCGCGGCTCCGAACTCACCGCCGCCCAGCGGAAGAAGCTCCTGGCCGTGGCCGCGGTGTACATCGGCTACATCAGCGAGGGGCACGCCGAGGTCAGGACGGCCGAGGTGGAGAAGCACCTCGACGACACGTACTTCTACTGGATGGGCGAGACGAAGGACGACTCCGCCTTCTACTACCGCGTGCACAGCCCGGTCGTGCTCATCGAGTACGACGCGCAGGCCCCGCTCTTCTACCACGGGGCCTCCGCCGCGAACGGCACCCCGTCCCAGGAGCACATCCACACCGTCGTCCGTACCCCCAACGGGGGCGACTACGGCGTGGACCTGCTGAAGCTGCACCTGGACAACGACCACTGACATATGCCCAATTGACCCTTACGGGGTAAGCAACCTGTTTTGATTGTTCATCTCCCTGATCTGGCTGATATGAAACGCATTGGCCTAAAAAGCAAGATCAGGGGTGGTTGTGGGGAAACGATTCGACTCCGGGGAGCGGACCGGGGTGGTGATCGTCGGGGCGGGCCCGGCGGGGCTGGTCCTGGGAAACCTGCTCCTGGACCGGGGCATCGACTGCGTGATCCTGGAGCGGCGCGGACGCGAGGCGGTCGAAGGGCGGGCCAGGGCGGGGTTCCTGGCCGCCCACTCCGTGCGCGTACTCGCCCGACACGGGCTGGACGCCGGGCTGTCGGCCAGGGGCCGGACCCATCAGACCTGCCTCTTCCGCAGCGAGCAGGGCGAATTCACCCTCGACTACGGCGAGTTGGGGCGCGGCGAGGTCCACACCGTCTACCCCCAGCAGGAGTTGGTACGGGACCTGCTCGCCGAGTACCTCCGGCGCGGCGGCGAGATCCGCTTCGGCGCCGAGGCCGAGGAGATCTCCGAGGGCCGGGTGCGACTGCGCGACGGGCAGCACATCACCGGGCGCCATGTCGCCGGCTGCGACGGACACCGGGGCGTCGGCCGCGGCACCCTGCTGGCCCAGGGCACCCGGGCCGCCCGCTGGGACCACGGCGTGACCTGGCTCGCGGTGCTGGCCGAGGCCCCGCCCAGCCTCGAAGCCGTCGGCTACGCCCTGCACGCCCGCGGATTCGCCGGGCACATGGCCCGGACGGCGACCGTCACCCGCTACTACCTCCAGTGCCCGCGCGGCACCGATCCCGCCGACTGGAGCGAGGACCGGATCTGGAGCGAGCTGGAAATCCGGCTCAGGACCGACGAGTTCGGCGTGCTGAAGCAGGGGCCCGTGCTGGAGAGGACGGTCGTCGACCTGCGCTCCGACGTCCTGGACAGCCCCGGCTCCGGACGCCTCTGGCTGGCCGGTGACGCGGCCGGACTCATCAGCCCCTCCGCCGCCAAGGGCGCCAACCTCGCCGTGCTCCAGGCCGAACGCCTCGCCGGCGCCCTCGTGTCCGCCCTCACCCGCGGCGACGACGGCGACCTCGCCCGCTACGCCGCCGACTGCCTGCCCCGCGTCTGGCGGGCCCACGAGTTCTCCCACTGGATGAGCACCCTGCTGCACGGCCCGACCACCGAGGACGCCGAGGCCCGCTACGGCCGCGCGCTCCAGTACGCCCGCCTCGACAGCCTGCGCACCTCCCGCACGCACCAGGACTTCTTCGCCGAGAACTACACCGGCATCTGACCCTCCCCACGATCACCGGGACCCCACATGAACCTCCCCGTCGCACAGGCGCGCCTCGCCGAGGCCGACGTACTCCGCATCCGGCGCGCGGCGGCCTACGTCGAGGCCCACGACACGGACGCCGTCCTGGCCGAACTGCTCCCCGACCTCACCCCCGCCGAACGGGCCGACGTGGCACGGCACTTGGTCTTCGACCACACCGCCGTCCTCGTCTTCCCCGACTCCCTCGACGGCCTCTGCGAGGAACTGGGCCGCCTCGGCTTCGCACCCGGCGCCGTCACCCCGAGCGTCGTCGTCCGCGAACGCCTCGCCCGCCGCCACGGCCCCGCCCTCGCCGAGACCCCGGTCGCCATCGTGCACGTCACGGTGGGCACCCGCAGCGTGGAGATCTTCGCGCTCCCCGTCCCCCCGGACTCGCCCCTGGAGGCCGTGGCCGCCGCCGAACGCGCCGCCGAACACGAGTCCCACCACGCCTTCGCGGTCACCGCCCCCGGCCCGGTCGTCCCGGCGGGCCTGCGGCTCCTGCTCCAGGAGCGCGGCGGCGCGGTCCCCGACGGCGGCGGCTACAACGGCCACGAGAACGTCACCGTCCTCTACCACCGCACCAAGGCCCATCGCCGCTTCGAACTCCGCCTGCCCGGCCGCCACACCCCGCTGCCCGACCCCACGACCGCCCTGCTCGGCGTGATGACCGGCGCCTGGGCCACCCAAGCGGTCGCCACCATGGCCGAGTTGCGCATCGCCGACCACCTGGCCGACCACCCGGGCATCGGCGCCGACCACCTCGCCGACCTCACCGCCACCGACCCGGACGCACTGCGCCGCCTGCTGCGCTACCTCACCTCACTGGGCCTGCTCACCTCCGCCGACGGCACCTACCACCTCACCGCCACCGGCCAACCCCTGCGCACCGGCACGGAGTTCTCCCTCCACCCACTGGCCCGGCTCTACGGCGGCCCGTTCTACGACTCCTTCAACGGGCTGACCCACTCCGTACGCACCGGCCAGGAGGCCTTCGCCCACCGCTACGGGCAGCACCACTTCCCCTACTTCGCCCAGCACCCGGAACTCGGCGACCTGTTCCACCGCGCGATGGCGGCCAGCGCCGAGATGTTCGCCCCGGTACCGGCCCTCGTCGACTTCTCGGCCGTACGGCGCGTGGTCGACGTGGGCGGCGGGAACGGTGCCCTGCTGTCCCGACTCCTGCGCGCCCACGCCCACTTGGAGGGCGTGCTCCTGGAACGCCCGGAGGCTTTGGAGGCGGCCCGCCCGCGACTCCCCGAACGCTGCGCGTTCGTGGCGGGCGACTTCACCCGCTCCGTCCCGGAGGGCGGCGACGTCTACCTGCTGTCCCGGGTCCTCCACGACTGGGACGACGACCGCTGCCTGACCATCCTCCACAACTGCGCCGAGGCGATGCGCCCGGGAGCCCGACTCCTCGTCGTGGAACGCCTGTTGCCGGCGCCCACGGCCATCGCCTGGGACATCCACATGCTGTGCAACGTCGGCGGCCAGGAACGCGACGAGGACCACTACCGCCTGCTGCTGGAGAAGGCGGGCTTCGACGTACAGGCGAGCCACGATCTCCCCCTGGGCGCCTCACTGCTGCACGCCGTGCGCGGGTAGGCGCGCGGGGCCGCGACACTGTACGGCTCGGCCCCCGGCCGCTGATGCGGACGGGGGCCGAGTGCGGAGCGGATCAGGAGTTCTCCGCGGTTCCGCCGCCGAAGATCTTCAGCTGTTCGGAGTCGGTCAGTCTGTTCACGAACATGACGAGCTTTCCGGTGGTGAGGACGCCGCTGACGATGGCCTCCTTCTTCTGCGCGTACAGGGTGTCGGTCTCCTTCTTGGCCTGGTCGAACCATGCGGTCGCCTTGTTCGGGTCGGTGCCAGGGGCGTCGACCGCGGCACAGGCGCGGAGGAAGGCGGCGGTGTCGGTGTTGCCGTTCGCTGCGACGCAGTCCAAAAAAACGAGTTCGTCGGCCTTGGTGACCGTCAGGTACAGGGACAGGCCCTTGCCGTTGTCACCGGTGATCACTGTCTTCTTGCGGTCGCCGGGGAGCTCTTGCTCCTTCGGGTCGCCCAGGGTGATGCCCCAGGTCTTCGTGAGGCCGGTCAGGAACGCCTTGCCCGTATAGCCCTTGGCCATGGCCGTCGACTCACCCAGTCTCGGCAGCTCGTTGGCCAGGATCGCGTGAGTGGGCAGAGTGGCGGCCGACGGTGGGGTGAAGGAGGGGGTGGGGCTCGGCTTCGTCGGGGAGGGTTTGTCCTCGGCGCCCACGACCACCGGGGAATCCTGTTGTTCGTGCTTGGTACAGGCGGTGAGCGCCAAGGCCGCCACCACCGCGGTCAGCGCCAGCGACACCCCCTTGCCCATGCCCGTCACGTACCGCTGTCGTTCAGTGCGCATGCCGTGGTGACCTTGCTGTTGTGGGGGACGAAGGCCATCGCGTCGAAGGCGACGTCGGCGTCTCCGGTTCCGGGATCGTGCAGGTTGTCCGCCTCGATTCGGCCGCCCTTCCAGAAGGTGAAGGTGCCGAACTCGAACCAGGTGTCGCTGCCGTTGCTGTGGGTCGCTTGGTTGATGCGGCAGTAGTCTGCCTCGGCCCCCTCGGTGTTGTCGCCGGGGATGAAGTTGTACTTCACGATCGCCTGGCCGCCATGGCTGGGCAGGTGGACGAACACGTCGTAGCGCTTGCCGGGTTGGTCACCGGCGGGCAGGCGGTCCTGGTTGAGCTCCCAGCGGCCGGTGACCTTGTGGAAGATGTCGCCCGCCGGGTAACTGTGCGTGAAGTAGATGTGGTTGTCGTAGCCGGCGCCGAGCTGGTGGATGTCGATCTGGGCGATGTACGGAGTGGCACGCCAGGTCGAGTCCGCGCGCTGCATGGTGATGTTGTCGCCGGTCTGGAGCGTGAACTTGCCGTCGTCGGCGCCCACGATGTCCTGACAGCCGTAGGTGTTCTGGTGCTCGCCCAGGTCGTCGACGATGAGGGCCGTCTCGTCGCCGTTCGGGTAGTCGATGCACGGTCCGTGGTCGTATTTGCTCTCCAGCGCCGGTTCGCCGGAGCCGAGGCTGTAGGCCAGGTTCTCCGTCGACGCGTTGCCGTCCTGCTCGTCGGTGATCCAGCTGACGCTCTGGGTCCAGCGGCACTGCTCGTCCAGCGAGGGGCAGGGGTCGGCCGCGCCGGGGGTGCAGGCGTTGACACCCGGGTCGCAGAACAGGTCGTAGCTGGTGGGCGTGTTGAGCATGACGTTGGCCAGCGGCATGTCGGGCTTCGAGTACGACGGTTCGGCGTCCCAGGTCTGCTGCGGTACCTCGGCCCAGCCCAGGACCTTCTCCTGGTACGGCCAGTCGGCCGGGTGGGCGGCGTCGCCGGTGTCGAAGCGGAGGAAGGCGGCACGGTCGGCCGGGTAGACGGGGTTGGCCGGGTTGTTGAGGAAGCCGAGCCCGGTCTTCGCCGAAGCGTCCGTGTAGACACCGGAGTTGTAGCCCCACAGGGCCATGTACCAGTTCTCGATGTACTTGGAGTCGCCGTTGTTGACGTTCATCCCGAGGGCCTTCAGCTGGTTCCACTTCTCGGTGAGGATGCGGAGTCCGGCCGAGATGTTGGCGGCGTAGTCGGTGGTGATGGCGCCGGCGTGCAGGGCGTCGTAGGGGTCGTCCTTGATCTCCGACATACCGGTGGTCACCTGACCGATGCCGTAGCCGCAGTCGGCCTTGGCGCGGTCCGGGTAGTAGTGGATGCTCGCGCCGTTGCCGAACCAGTCGGCCTGCAGGACGTTGCCCGAGTCGCCGTAGACCGAATGCCAGGACGCCTGCTTGAAGTTGGACTCCTGGGCGAGGATGCCGAGCATGACCTGGGCGGGGACGCTGTCGCCGTCGGTCAGGTCCGCCTTGGGGAACAGGCCCTGGGGGCTGTAGGCCGCCAGGCCCGTGTCGTGCCAGTTCGCCGGGCGGGTGATGGTGAGGTCACCGTGCACGGCCTGGTCCACGGCCCACTCGACCATGTTCGCGCTGGGCTGGAGGGCCTGGCGCGTGGGGTCGTTGCGCTTGACCACGCAGGGCGTCTCCATGGAGATGACGGGCCCGTTCACGTCGGCTCCGCTGGAGGTCAGGCACTGGGATTCGGGGCTGCCCTCGCCGCAGGTGAGCGGGTCCACGTCGTCCTGCGCCGCGGTGATCGCCGTGGTGTACGTGGCCGGTTCCGTCGCTGTGGTGTCGGCGTCCGTGGGCAGTTGGCGGCTCGCGTCGACCTCGGTGGTGGCCGCCGTTCCCGTTCCGGTCGCGGTCGCCTTCACCGTGATCAGTCCGGAGCCCTCGTCCGATGGGGAGCCCAGTTTGCTGGTGACGCCCTTCATCTGCTCGGAGAAGACCGAGGTGGTCACCAGATGGCCCTCGCGGGAGGCGCCGGTGGGGCGGCCGTCGAAGGCACGGCGGACGAGGCCGGGGGCGTGTGTGGTGTCGATGCCTGCCACGTCACCGGCGACGATGTCGCCGCCCTTCGCCGGGAACAGCTTGACCGCGCCTTCCGCGCCGGCGCCGAGCCGGGTCAGTGCCCCGCCCTGCCAGCGGGTGACGACGCTCTTGCCGTCCTGGACGGTTCCGATGTCGACGGCTCCGTCCGCCGACGCCGTGAGCGCGAACAGCGGGCCCGGCACCTTCGCCTCGGGCGTGGCCTTCAGCTTCTTGCCGGTGCCGTTCAGTGTGACCAACTCGCCGCCCAGGACGCCGTAGTCGCCGTGGGCGGTCGGTACGACGTGGGTGAGCTGGCCCGAGATCTTCCGCTTGCTGCTGACCTGCCCGGTGGCGGCGTCGGCCTCGATGAGGGTCGTGTCGCCGATGTCGGTGTCCGTGACGGAGCTGGAGGTGAACATCACCCGGTCGCCGTCTCCGCAGCCGGGGCTGAAGTAGGCGAGCTGCACGCCGTCGGCGACCTCGGTGACCTTGCCGTCGGAGAGGCGGATCACGGCGGCGAAGGCGCCGCGGGCGGTGGCACCGGGCTGGTTGGTCCATGCGGAGGGCGCGTACACGGCCGCCGCGTACCGGCCGGAGCCGGTGGTGCAGACGTAGCCGGTCCACGGTCCTACGTCGGACAGCTCACCGTTGCCCAGGCGGGCGATCTCCCGGAACGTGAAGCCGTCGCTCTCCTTGGCCGCGAGGATGTGCAGGCCGCCCGAGTCGCCGGTGGCCTGGACATCGATGTCGGTGGAGTCCGTGTAGTGGGAGCCAAGGGCCTTGCCGGGGTCGGAGAAGAGCTCCCCGGAGGCGGGCGCGGCCTGTGCGGGGGTGGTGGTCGTCGCCGCGGGGAGTGCGGCGAGGGAGCCGGCCAGGACGAACAGGGCCAGGGCCGGGCCGGACAGGCGGGGCCTTCTGATGCGCGAGCGGAACATCCGCGAGCGGAACGTCTGTGAGCGGTCCATGGGCGTCCTCACATCCAGTCCGTGCAGAGACCGTGCTGGGGAGCGAGGCTCGCGTCGTTGCCGTTCTGCTCGTAGTGGAGCGGGAACGGGTCGAAGCGGTCGCCCTGATCGTTCCAGCAGGCCTTGGTGGTGGTGTCCTTCCAGTTGCGCATGGGCGTGTAGGCGCTCGCCCGAGTGCTCGTGAGCTGGCCGGTCGTGCTGGCCCATTCGATGCCGCCGGTGAAGTCGTCAGTGGTCCACAACGATCCGTACACGTCTGTGACGGAGGCCTGGGGGTCGTAGGAGATCTTCATCCACACGGCCTGGCAGTCCGGGGACCAGACGAGTTTCACCTCGACCGACTGGTCCGCCTCGTCCACCTGCTGGAGGAGTTCGGCGTCCGCGTCGCACCCCGCCTCGACCGGGTCGACACCCGAACATGTGTCACGCCAGCAGCTCGGGGCGGCCGATGCCTGGGGCGCGGCCACCCCCTGGACCGCGGCGGCTAAGAGCAGTGCGGCTGTCACGCCGCCCGCCCGATGTCTACTTTTCGAGAGTTGGAAGGCTTTCGGGAGCCAACGACGCATGACCGTCCTTTTCGAAGGTGAACGCGGGCAATCTCCGTGCAGGGGAGGCCGATTCGCCAAAGGGTCATGCGGTGGCGACACCCCCCGTCTCGCCGTCGCGTGGTCCTGTGTGCCGATCACGCGACCGTCACAGAATCACCCTCAGGATTCAACAACACCAACCAAGATTCACCCAAGAAGTCGTCAAGTAACGCCGTGTCATGGAACCTCATGCGCACGATTTTCATCCACCAACATCGTTGACCAGCGCGACTGTTGCCCAGTGCCGGAGCAACGCGAGGAACGGGTGGATTTACGACAGAAACGCACATTGCTCGGCTTCGATCGCAAACTCGGTTGCCATCTACGCGTGGAGAATCCGTGAGAACGAGACGTGGAACACGAAGATCCCTCTGTCTGGCGGTAGCGGCGACCACGATCGCCGCCCTGCTGAGCGGCGGCCCGGCCTTAGCCGTGAGCAACGCCGGCACCGCCGATCCACCGACACCCGGCCAGGGCTCTCAGGGCCAGTCCGCCAAAGTCCTCTCCCCCGACACCGTGCTCCCGAAGACCTGGAAGACCTCCGCCGACCGTGCGGTGACCGTCGCCGGTGACGGATCCGGGCTCCACCTGCTCGCCGCCGAAAGCCGTACGGCCTACGCGTGGCGCTCGGTCACCACCCTCTCCGAGCCCGGCTTCACCACCGACCTGTGGATCGGGAACGCCTGCGTGACCGGATCCGGCAAGCGCGCGGTCGTCGTGTACGCACCCCGCGACTTCACCAACGAACCCCGGTTGATGGAGCGCGGCGCCTTCGCGGCCGTCGTCGATCTGACCAGCGGCAAGGTGACCAAGCTCGCCGACACGGTGACGCTGGCCTATTTCAACCCGGGCTGCGGGACCGGCGAGACCGCCGTCCTCACCCAGGTCGGCGATGACGAGGACAACCGGACCCGGCTGCTGACGGTGGACGCCGCCACCGGCACGGTCACCCGCAGACAGACCGAGAACGTCCAGGTCACCTCGGCGGTGCCCACGCGGGACGGCATCGTCGGCGCGGCCTCCGGCCGACTCGTCACCTTCGACCGGAGCAACCGCACCACCGCGCTCACGACCACCTCCGGTCCCGCCTTCGACCTACGGGTCGACAGCCAGGGTGGTATCAACTTCCTTGACCAGCGAGGAGATACGACCCGAGCGCGCCGTACCGCAGGAGGAAGAACCACCACCTTCGCCGAGGGCTCGTCCGGCAAGTTGGGTCTACGGGCGGGTACTTCGGGACGGGTCTTCCTCACGGGAGATCCGAGTACGCAACAACTACCGTCGACTGTCCGGCACTTGGCGGTTCCGGCGGACGCGACCGTCTCCTCCACCGGTGCTCTCGTCGTCGACCAGGCCGTCTCGCAGAGCCTGCGCAGCCACGTCAGCGATCCGCTCGCGGCCACCGCGTGGAACACCCCGGCGCCGCTCCGGCTCACGACCGAGATCCCCGCGACCGGAAAGTCCGTGCCCTTCACGCTCGACGCGGCGACCGACGACGCGGCGGCCTCGGGCCTGACGACGTCCCCCGCTCTGACGGGCTCAAGCGGCGAAGTCTCCGCGACCGTGGCCGGTGACCCCACCTCCACCGTCGACGACGACCGCACCTGCTCCCAGCCCCGCAACGACCCCGGCCAACAGGCCTACCAGCCCACTCCCAACCAGGTCGAATGGGCCGTGGACATGGCCATCCGCGGCGACCTGACCAGCACCTACGTCCGTCAGGGCGGCTGGCGTACCGCAGCCGGACTCGGCACCGTCGACCCCCAGGGCATGTTCCCTCTGCCCACGCTCACCGGTACCTCCGGCGGTCGTATCCCCGCCCAGGTACTGCTCGGTGTGCTCGCGCAGGAGTCCAACCTGTGGCAGGCGGAGGGCGGAGCGCTGCCCGGACAGACCAGCTCCACCCTCGCGAGCACCAACGGCTTCTACGGCCATCCCGGCGATCCGGCGACCCCCGAGGACCAGTGGCTGATCGACTGGTCCAAGGCCGACTGCGGCTACGGCATCGGCCAGCAGACCAGCGGGATGAAGACCGGTGACGTGGACGAGTTCCCCGCCGTCCAGCAGAAGGCGATCGCCCTCGACTACACGTCCAACATCGCGGTTGCCGCACGGACCCTCGCGACCAAGTGGAACGAATTGCACGACGACGCGATCACACCCGGCGGCATCAAGCTCAACACCGACGACCCGGCGGCCCCGGAGAACTGGTTCGCCGCACTGTGGGACTACAACTCGGGCCTCAACTACTACGTTCCGGCGAACCCGAGCGCCGACTGGGGCCTGGGCTGGCTCAACAACCCCTCCAACCCCCTCTATCCGCCCGACCGGCACGCCTTCCTCGACGGCAACACCTATGCCGACGCCGCGCATCCGCAGGACTGGCCGTACGAGGAGAAGGTGCTGGGCTGGGGCGCCTGGCCCATCGACACCGGGCGGGCATACGCCGACGACGGCACCGCGAACGACAGCAACACGGCGGGCTATTCGGCGGCCTGGTGGAACTCCGACAGCGACCGTTCCACGGTCAAGCCGGGCCTGGACACCTTCTGCGCCCCGGACGTCAACGCCTGCGATCCCGCCGACCCGCCGCGCTGCGAGGTCGACCACCTCGGCGACACCTGCGATCCACCGCACTGGTACCACGGCGCCCAGACGACCTGGAAGGTCGGCTGTGACCAGAGCTGCGGGCACGAGTACCTCACTTACAAGACTCTCAGGGCCGAGCTGGGCAACGGCGACAACGGCGCCGGCACCAAGTGCGACAACTCCGACGTCGGCTTCACGATCGTCGACGACGTGCCGAGCAGTGTGCCGACCTTCACCGACGGCTGCGACAAGTCGGGCTGGACCGACTCGGGGAGCTTCTCGTTCCGTTTCAACGCCGATGCCCAGAGCCACTACGAGGCCAAGGGCGACCTGCACCAGATCGGCGGCGGCTTCGGCGACCACTTCTGGTACGCCCACGCCCGTGACGACGCGCACGGCGCCTCCGCCCACATCGACGACCCCGCCACGGACCCGGGTACCGCCTCGGGTGTGATGGCGGCGACCGGAACCTGGCGGCTCAGCAGTCAACGGACCTCTTGGACAAGGGTGTTGGTCCATCTGCCCGACACCGGGTCGGCGAGCCAGCAGGCCGTCTACACCATTCATCCGGGCGACGGCACCACCCACAACCGGATCATCAACGCCGTGTCCCACGAGAACCGCTGGGTGAGTCTGGGCATCTACCACTTCACCGCCGGATCCGACTTCCAAGGCGTCACCCTGTCCAACTACACCGGCGAGGGGCAGGCGGACAACGACATCGCCTGGGACGCGGTCGGCTTCCAGTGGCTCTCCGCCAAGCCCCAGCACATCGTGGCCTCGCTCGGCGACTCCTACTCCTCCGGCGAAGGGGCCGGCGACTACGACCCGTCCACCGACCAAGAGCACGGCACCGTCGACTGGAACGCGTGCAGTCGCAGCGCCAACGCCTGGCCGCGCAAGCTGGTGCTGCCGGGCATGCCGACGGGTCTCGCGACACTCTCCGACAACTACAGCCCGAACGCCGAACTCGGCTTCGTCGCCTGCTCGGGCTCGACCACGTGGAACATCGACGGCACCGCCGACACCGGATACTGGCAGAGCGGCGATGTCGGCGCGGCCGAGGGCGAGTTCCGGGAGATCCCGCAGATCCAGTCCGGAGTCCTCACCAAGGACACCACCCTGGTGACGGTCACGATGGGCGGCAACAACTACGGCACGTTCGTCGGTGCCATCTCCGACTGCGCGACCCTCGGGGACTGCGCGAACAGCGACTACCTCGCCAAGTACGAGGCACTGGCCGACCAGATCAAGGAGGACGTCGGCAACACTCTGGCGGCCATCGCCCAACAGGCCCCCAACGCCAAGATCCTGCTGGTCGGTTACCCGGAGATCCTCAGCCGCACCGTCAAGTGCACCGGCTCCTGGTACATCGACGGCGACGAGGCCGATGCTCTGGCCACCCTGGCCAACTACATCGACGGCGTCCAGAAGGACAAGGTCGACGAACTGCACGCGGGCGGGATCGATGTGTCGTACGCCGATCCGGTCGACGCGTTCGTCGGGCACGGTGGCTGCGACAGCGACGAGTGGATCAACAAGATCGTGCTCGGGCCGAACGGCGACGGCGACTTCCACGAGGGCGACCCGCACTCCGCGTGCGTCGCGGTCGCCGGAATCGGGCAGACCTGTCTGAGCCGCGAGGCATTCCACCCGAACAACGCGGGCACCACCGGGTACGAGCATGTGGTGGAGGACGCCTTGACCGCCATCGGATACACGGGAACATGAGCGCATGGCTCAGGTGACTTCCGTGCAACCCCGCCGAGGCGGCCGGCCGGTCGGCTGCCTCGGCGCGCTCGCGCTGATCTGCCTGGTCTGCGTGCTGCTCGCGGCGGGGGTGGTGGTGTGGTTCTTCCAGTCCGTGCGGGACAACCAGCGGGACCAGGACCGGGCGGCGCGGGGCGCGGTGGTGGCCGCGGCGGAGCGGCTGCGAACCAGGTTGGAGAACGCCGATGCCGACGGCACGCTCACCGACCGGGAGATCACCCAGGCGCTGGGGCAGGTGCGGGCGCGCTCGGTCGATCGCGGTGGCGACCGAGCGGTCCTCGTGGTGCAGATCGCCGCGTCGTCCTGGGCCCAGTGCTATTCCTATACGGCACTGCCGACCGGCGCGGTGACGGCCCGCCCGCTCAAGGAATGCGGAGGCTGACGGACCGGCGGCGAACCCTGGCCCCCCTAGCCCGCCTGCCCCATCCCTGCCGCGTTGGGCCAGCTCTGCGCGTTGGGCCAGCCGGTGGCCGGCGCGGGCGCGAGGTTCTGCATCCCGTTGGGGCTGGTCGCTCCCCGCACCTGGGCCGCCGTGAGCCCGTTGCGCGCGGGCACACCGGTGGGCGTCGGACCCTGGGCCACGGGAGCGGGAGCAGGTGCGGGCGCGGGCGTGCCGTAGGGCTGCTGCTGAGGCTGCATCACGGGCATCTGCTGCGACATCTGGACCAGTTGCTCCGGCATCTGCGCGACCGGCTGCATCGGCATCTGCTGCGGAACCTGCGCCGCGGCCACCATCGGCTGGTACTGCGGCTGGGGTTGGGGCTGAGGCACCGGCACGGGCTGCGGCTGAGGCGGTGCGACGGCCGCCGCCGGTGCCTGCATCGGCACGGGCTGCGGCTGCATCTGCGTGATCGCGGCGGGCATCTGCATACCGGCACCGTTGGTCGCGCCGACAAGGCGGTCCACGGCCGCCGTACCCGAGCTGTAGCTGGTCCCTGTGCTCAGCTCGGGCACGGCGGCTCCCCTCCTGGTCCCGTAGAGCACCTGTTCCAGGCCGGACACCAGGCGACGCACGTCCACCTGGGGGCGCACCACGAGGCGCAGGAAGCGGCTGGACGAACCGATCTTGTTGCCGCACTCGCGGACCAGGATGCGGTGCTCGGTGAGCATCCGGTCCCGGACCACGGTCCCCTCGGCGCCCACGGGCAGGCGTACGAAGAGGAAGTTGCCCTGCGACGGATAGACCGTCAGGCCGGGCAGCGCGGAGAGATGGCTCGCCATGTCGAGTCGGTCGCGGCGCACCTGCTGGAGGCTCTGCGCGTACTCCGCGCCGTGCTCCTTGAGGATGAACACCACGTGTTCGGCGAAGGCGTTGAGGTTCCACTTGGGCAGCATCGAGCGGATACGCCCGGCCAGGGCGGGGTTGGCGACGAGGTAGCCGAACCGTATGCCGTGCAGGCCGAAGTTCTTGCCGAGGCTGCGCAGGACGACCACGTTGGGGCGGATCATCGCCTCCTGCACGACGCTGGGTTCGACCTCGGCGTCGGCGAATTCGAGGAACGACTCGTCGATGACGATGAGGTCGAGGTCGGCCATCGCGTCCATGAACTGGACGAGCGCCTGCTTGTGCTGGAAGCCGCCGTCGGGGTTGTTCGGGTTGCAGATGACGGCGACCTTGGTGTTGCGCTTGCGGATGAACTCGGCGTACTGCGCGAGGTCCAGCGCGAAGCCGTTGGACTCCTGGAGCGGGAACATGTCGACCCGCTTGCCGGTCTCCATGGGCTGGTCGGTCCAGCGGCCGAAGGTGGGGACGGGGATGGCGAGGGATTCGCGGACCAGCAAGTGGTCGATCCAGGTGATCAGTTCGGTGGAACCGTTACCCATCGCGACACAGCTGGGCGGGAGTTGGAGCAGGTTGCAGAGCTCGGCCGTGATGGTGTCGGCGCTGCTCGGGTAGTACGTGATGATCTCGCGCAACCGGGCCGCCATCTGGTCGAACATGGCGGGCGTGGGGAAGTAGGGATTGCACGGGATGCAGAAGTCCACGGGGCCGGTCCCGTCGCTCTCACGCGCCAGCGCTGCCATCGACGGGCTGTGCGCCGCCGTACTGCGGAACAGCGAGGTGACGTTGGAGTCGGCCAATGGAACCTCCGTATGAAGGCGGGCCCGGCGGGGACGACCGGGCCCGTCGTCTTGGGTGGCCCGCGCGGGGGAGCACGGGCCGCCCTTCAATACGGAGACGGGAGTGGCACTGTTCAACGGATGTGAAATTGGTGTGAGTTCGGGAACCCCGGGCCCGTGTCCGGCGTCAGGCGCTGAACGTGTGGATCGTCGACGTCCGGTATGTCTGTCCCGGCCGCAGCACCGTCGACGGGAAGTTCGCGTGGTTCGGCGAGTCCGGGAAGTGCTGGGTCTCCAGGCACAGCGCGTCGCCCTGGCGGTAGGTGTGGCCGCCGGTGCCGGTCAGGGTGCCGTCGAGGAAGTTGCCGGAGTAGAACTGCAACCCGGGCTGGTCCGTGGCGATCTTCAGGGTGCGGCCGGAGTGCGGGTCGTGCAGGGTCGCCGCGTGCTCGGGCTTCGCGGTGATGCCCTTGTCGAGCACCCAGTTGTGGTCGTAGCCCTTGGCCTGCACCTGCTGGACGTGGGCGGCCCGGATGTCGCGGCCGATCGACTTGGTCCTCCGGAAGTCGAAGGGGGTGCCGGAGACCTTGGCCAGCTCGCCCGTGGGGATCAGTCCCGAGTCGGTGGGCGTGTAGCGGGCGGCGGGGATCGTGAGCTCGTGGTTCTCGATGGTGCCGCTGCCCTCGCCGGCGAGGTTCCAGTAGACGTGGCTGGTCAGGTTGACGACCGTGGCCTTGTCGGTGGTGGCCTCGTAGTCGATGCGCCAGTCGCCGTGCCGGTTGAGCGTGTACGTCACCTTCACCTTGAGGGTGCCGGGGTAGCCCATCTCGCCGTCGACGCTGGTGTAGTGCAGGTGCAGGCCGACGTCGGAGCCGGCGGTGAAGCCCTCGACGTCCCAGATGTGCTTGTCGAAGCCCTGGGTGCCGCCGTGCAGGCTGTTGACCCCGTCGTTGACGGAGAGCTGGTGGCTCTTGCCGTCCAGGGTGAACTGGCCCTTGGCGATGCGGTTCCCGTAGCGGCCGATGAGCGCGCCGAAGTACGGGGTCTTCGCCACGTAGTCGGCGATGTTGTCGAAGCCGAGCGAGACGTTGGCGTACTTGCCGTGCCGGTCGGGGAGTTCGAGGGACTGGACGACCCCGCCCCACGACAGGACCTTGAGCCGGGTGCCGCCGTTCTCCAGGGACCAGCGGTGGACCTTGCTGCCGTCGGCGAGGGTGCCGAAGAGTTCCTTCACGGGCTTTCTGCCTCCGGATGCCGCCTGCGCCGTACCTGTACCGAGGGTGCTCGCGGCGATACCGGCTGCCGCGGCGCCTGCAATGACCGTGCGTCTGTTCAGTTCCATTGAGCGGCTCCTGCACATGGAAGGGGCCCCGCCGTGCTGTGCGGATGACAGACGCGCGGGGCCCTGGCTGAAGTTACGAACCGGACTTGCGTTTGTTCCACACGTCGAAGCCGACCGCGGCCAGCAGGGCCAGGCCCTTGATGACCTTCTGCCAGTCGGTGCCGACACTGAGGAGGTTCATGCCGTTGTTCAGCACGCCGAGGACGAGACCGCCGATGATGGCGCCGAAGACGGTGCCGACACCGCCGCTCATGGACGCGCCACCGATGAACGAGGAGGCGATGGCCTCCAGTTCGTAGCCGTCGCCCGCTTTCGGCGAGGCCGCGTTGAGGCGGGCGGTGATCACCAGACCCGCCAGGGCCGCGAGCACGCCCATGTTCAGGAACACCTGGAAGGTGACGCGCTTGTCCTTGACGCCGGACAGCTTCGCGGCCGGCAGATTGCCGCCGATCGCGTAGATGTGGCGGCCGAAGACGGAGTTGCGCATCACATAGCCGTAACCGGCGACCAGGGCGGCGAGCACGATCAGGATGATCGGCGCGCCGTTGTAGCTGGCGAGCAGCAGGGTCAGCCAGGCGATGGCGGCGACGATGACGACGAGCTTGAGTAGGAACAGCTTCGTCGGTGCCACGTCGAGCGAGAACTCCTGCTGGCGGCGCCGGTCGCGGAACTCCTGCCACACCACCGCGGCGATCATCACGATGCCCAACAGCAGCGTGATGTTGTGGTAGTTGGTGTTCGGGCCGACCTCGGGCAGGAAGCCGTTGCCGAACTTCTGGAGACCGCCGGGGAAGGGGCCGAGCGTCTGACCCTGGAGGAGGATCTCGGTGAGGCCGCGGAAGAGCAGCATCCCGGCGAGCGTGACGATGAACGACGGTATGCCCGCGTAGGCGATCAGCAGCCCCTGGATCGAGCCGGCCACCGCGCCCATCAGCAGGCACAGCACCAACGCCAGTGGCCACGACACCTGGTGATTGACCATCAGGACCGCCGCGAACGCGCCCACGAACGCCGTGAGTGAGCCGACCGACAGGTCGATGTGCCCGGCGATGATGACCAGCATCATGCCGATCGCGAGGATCAGGATGTAGCTGTTCTGGAGCACCAGGTTGGAGACGTTGCGCGGCAGCAGCAGGTCCCCGCCGGTCCAGATCTCGAACAGGACCATGATCAGACCGAGGGCGATCAGCATCCCGTACTGCCGCATGTTGCGCCGCAGGCCGTCCAGCACCAGCCACAACAGGCTGCCGCCCGCGGCCGATCCGCTCTTGCCCGGTGGCGCGGGGGCCGGGCTCTTGGCGGTCACGTCCGTGCTCATCGCGTTACCTCTTTGTCCTTCGTCATCTGGCGCATCAGCACTTCCTGCGTGGCCTCGGCCCGGGGCACCTCACCGGTCAGCCGGCCCGCCGCCATCGTGTAGATGCGGTCGCACATGCCGAGCAGCTCCGGCAGTTCGGAGGAGATGAAGACCACCGCCTTGCCCTCGGCGGCGAGTTGGTCGATGACCGTGTAGATCTCGTACTTGGCGCCCACGTCGATACCGCGGGTGGGCTCGTCCAGGATCAGCACCTCGGGACCCGCGAAGATCCACTTGCTGAGGACGACCTTCTGCTGGTTGCCGCCGGACAGCTTGCCCACCGGCTCGAAGACGGTCGGCGCCTTGATGTTCATGGAGGTGCGGAACCGCTCGGCGACCTGCCGCTCCTCGTGCTCGTCCACCACACCGCGCTTGGCGACCTTGCTCAGGGCGGTCAGCGAGATGTTCCGGTTGATCGTGTCGATGAGGTTCAGGCCGTAGTGCTTACGGTCCTCGGTGACATAGGCGATGCCGTGCTGGACCGCCTCCGCGACCGACTTGGTGCGGATCTCCTGGCCGTCCTTGAGGACCGTGCCGCCCGCGTAACGGCCGTAGGAGCGGCCGAAGACGCTCATCGCGAGTTCGGTGCGGCCGGCGCCCATGAGTCCGGCGATGCCGACGATCTCGCCCCGGCGCACACTGATCGACACGTCGTCGACCACCTTGCGCTGCTGGTCGATCGGGTGGAACACCGTCCAGTCCCGGATCTCCAGCGCGGGCGCCGCCTCGGGCTCGCCCGCGTACGGGGTGCGCTCGGGGAAGCGGTGGTCGAGGTCGCGGCCGACCATGCCGGAGATGATCCGCTCCTCGGTGGTCTCCGGCGCCTTCACGTCGAGCGTCTCGATCGAGCGGCCGTCGCGCAGGATCGTCACCGAGTCGGCGACCCTGCGGATCTCGTTCAGCTTGTGCGAGATGATGATCGAGGTGATGCCCTGCTTCTTCAACTCCAGGATGAGATCGAGGAGTTTGCCGCTGTCCTCGTCGTTCAGCGCCGCCGTCGGCTCGTCCAGGATGAGCAGCTTCACCTTCTTCGACAGCGCCTTCGCGATCTCCACCAGCTGCTGCTTGCCCACGCCGATGTCCGCGACGCGGGTCTCGGGGTGGTCGCTCAGGCCCACCCGGCGCAGCAGTTCGGTGCCGTGCCGCAGGGTCTCGCTCCAGTTGATGAGCCCGCGCGTGGCGTGCTCGTTGCCGAGGAAGATGTTCTCCGCGATCGACAGGAACGGCACCAGTGCCAGTTCCTGGTGGATGATGACGATGCCGTGCTGCTCGCTGGCCCGGATGTCACGGAAGTGGCACTCCTCCCCTTCGAAGAGGATGTCGCCCTCGTAACTGCCGTGCGGATGGACGCCGGAGAGCACCTTCATCAAGGTGGACTTCCCGGCGCCGTTCTCACCGCAGATGGCATGGACCTCGCCCTGACGGACCGTCAGAGTGACGTCCGAGAGCGCTTTGACACCGGGAAAGGTCTTGACGATCGAGCGCATTTCCAGGACGGGTCCCGCCATGGTCGTGCCTTCCAATCAGGTGTGGGGTCGGGTGACGGGCCGCGGGACTACTTGAGTTGCGCGTCCGTGTAGTACCCGCCCTTGACCAGCACGTCCTCGTAGTTGGACTTGTCCACGCTCACCGGCTGGAGCAGGTAGGCCGGGACGACCTTGGTGCCGTTGTCGTAGGTCTTGGTGTCGTTGGTCTGCGGCGTCTTGCCGTTGAGCACGTCGTCGATCATCGTGTCGGCGACCTTGGCGAGTTCGCGGGTGTCCTTGTAGACGGTCTGCGTCTGCTCGCCCGCGATGATCGACTTCACCGACGCCAACTCGGCGTCCTGGCCGGTGATCACCGGCAGCGGCTTGCTCGCGGAGCCGTAGCCGTCCGACTTCAGCGCGGACAGGATGCCGATGGAGATGCCGTCGTAGGGCGAGAGCACCGCGTCGACCCGGCCGGTCTTGTACGAGCCGGTGAGGATGTCCTCCATGCGGTTCTGCGCGGTGGTGCCGTCCCAGCGCAGCGTGGTGACCTTGTTGAGCGCGGTCTGCCCGGACTTGACGACCAGTTCCTTCTTGTCGATGTACGGCTGGAGCACGCTCATCGCGCCGTTGAAGAAGTACTTGGTGTTGTTGTCGTCGTTCGAGCCGGCGAACAGCTCGATGTTGAACGGGCCCTTCTTGCCGCTGTTGAGTCCCAGCTTCTCGATCAGGTACGTGCCCTGGAGCACGCCGACCTTCGTGTTGTCGAAGGAGGCGTAGTAGTCGACGTTCTTCGTGCCGAGGATCAGCCGGTCGTAGGCGATGACCGGGATCTTCGCGTCGGCCGCCTCCTGGAGCACGTTGTTCAGGGACTTGTTGTCGATCGCCGCGATGATCAGGCCCTTGACGCCCTGGGTGATCATGTTCTCGATCTGGGAGACCTGGGTGTCCGGGTCGTCCTCGCCGTAGACCAGCTTGGTCTTGTAGCCCTTGGACTTGAGGTCCTTGACCATGTTGTCGCCGTCGGAGATCCAGCGCGCGGACGACTTCGTCGGCATCGCGATGCCGATCGTGCCGCCCTTGGCGCTGCCCGCCTTCTCCTTGCTGCCGCCCGAGCCGCTCTGGCCGCACGCGGACAGGGTCAGCGCGAGGGTGGCGGCGCCGGCTATGACGGGGAGGGCGCTTCTGCGGATGCGCATGTGAACTGGCCTCATTCTTCTCGTCGTTGAGAGGTGCAGAGAGTGCGTGGGGGGTGGTTCAGGACGCGGGTGGTGCGGTTGAGTTGTGTGGTGCGGGCTGGGCGGGGCCGCAATGTGACGCAGCCCCGCGCCCCTGGACACCGGGCCGGTGTCGGCAGGTGCGTGACCGGCCCCCACCGGCCCGCGGCCCCGATGGTCAGTCGGTGGCGTCCCCGACGGGGAAGCGGTTCAAGGACCCCGGCAACCTGGAGCCCAGCGGAGCCATGTCGCCGTCGGCGCCGTGCCTCGCCAGCAGGTCGAGGGCGAGCCGGCCCCGGCGGACCCGCTCGCGTGCCGTGTCGAGGGTGACGTCACGCAGGTGGGTGCCCCACGGGTAGATGCCGGGGGCCTTGGACAGGCCGAACTTCAGGTACAGCGGCGCGCCGCGCCGGATCAGTTCGGCGACCTCGTACATCCGGATGTAGCCGCCGAGGTCGTCCGGCGCCTCGATGTACATGTCCATCGGGGCCGCCGACACCCGCCGGATCTCGGTGAGGTGATCCAGCGTCAGATCGCTGGGCACGTTCAGCGAGTCCGCGCCCAGCTGCTCGTAGACCGCGTACGCGGCCGGGTTGACCGGCCCGATCAGCGCGGAGACCTTGAGCGTGGTGTCGGCCGGGATGATCCCGGCGACCCGCGCCCGGTGCAGTGTCCACAGCACGCCCTCGTCGGCGACGAGCAGGCACTTGACGCCCAACTCCGTTGCCCGGACGGCGTCTTCGACGCAACCGGCGACCGCGTCGTGGCCCCGGGCGCGCAGCCCGCCGCCGCGCGAGTCCGAGCGGACCGAGCCGCCGATGTCCCAGGTCCCGCGCGGACCGGTGAACAGGCAGAGCTCGATGTCGCGTTCGGCGGTGGCCTCGACCATCTCGGTGATCTCGGCGTCGGTCAGCATCCACACACCGCTGCCCTGGCTGATCCGGTGGATCGGGACGTCGAGGCGCGAGGACTCCTTGAGGATGACCGCCAGCGCCTCGGGACCCTCGCAGGAGGGGATCTCGGTGCGCCAGCGACCGCCGCCGGGGAAGGTGTGCGGCGAGGCGTCGGCGGGGTCGAGTGCGGGCGCGCCCAGGCCGAGCGCGGAGAGCGCCTGCTCCCCGGGCCTGCGTGCTGCCGTGGCGGTGTCGGTCACTGGCTGTCCTTCGTGTTCGGTATTTCGGACGCGGTTCGCGGCTCGCGGTACGGAAAAACGTTGGTGGTACGCCGGCACGGGGTGGTCAGGACACCCCGTGCCGACGTACGGCTGGGGGTTTTCTACGGCCGCAGCAGCACCTTGCCGACCTTGGGATCGCCGGACCCCACCAGCTCGATGGCCTGCGGGAACTCGGCGAGCGGCAGCTCATGGGTGACCAGGGCGAGCGGATCCAGCAGACCCGCCCCGAACACCCGCACGGTGTGCGCCCAGGCGTCCGGCGGTGCCCCGAAGACGGTGTGCACCTCCAGCTGCCGTACGACGAGATCGGTCGGGTCCAGGCCCTCCGCGCCCGGCGCCGGGATGCCGGTCAGGACCAGACGGCCACCGCGCCGCAGCAGGGCGGCGGCCGTACGGGCCGCGTCCGCCGAACCGGCGGTCTCGATCACCACGTCGAAGTCGTCCGGGAGCGCTTCGTCCTTGGTGCGGAAGTCCGTGGCGCCGAACTGCCGGGACAGGGCCGCGCGGTCCGGACGGGAGCCCACCACCAGCAGTTCGGAGGGGGAGTTCGCCTTCAGGAACTGGATCGCGAGCATGCCGAGGGTTCCGGTGCCGACGACGGCGACCCGCTCACCCGGCCGGGCGTTCGCCTTCAGCGCCGCCGCCGCGATGCAGGCCGCCGGCTCCAGCAGCGCCGCCGCCGTCAGGTCGGCCTCGTCCGGGAGGACATGGAGCAGCCGGGCGGGGAGCGTGAGCGTGGTGGCCATGGCGCCGGGCTGGGTGAAGCCCGTCTCCTCGTAGCCCGCCGTGCACAGCGTCGTCTCGCCCGCGTGACAGCGGTCGCACACCTGGCAGTTGCGGAAGCCCTCGCCGACCACCTTGCGGCCGACCAGACTCGACGGCACCCCGGAACCGACCGCCTCCACCGTGCCGGACCACTCGTGGCCCGGCGTCAGCGGGTAACGGACGTATCCCTCGGGCCTGTTGCCCTGGTACACCTCGCGGTCGCTGCCGCAGATGCCGACCGCGTGGACGCGCACCAGCGCCTCGCCCGCGTCCGGCTGCCGCAACTCGTGCGAGACCAGGCTGTGTTCGCCCGGCCCCGCCACGACGACCGCCGTGTGCACCGCCGGGGGCGCCGTGCTCACTGCTGGGTGCCCTTCGGCTTGCGCTGCTCCCAGCCGTCCGCCCACAGGTCGAACCGCGCCTGCTGCTGCGGGAATTCGGCCGCCGCGTCGACGTCCAGCTCGACGCCGAGACCGGGCGCGTCGGAGCGGTGGAAGTAGCCGTCGATCACCTGCGGGGCACCCTTGACGACCTTCTTGATCTCCGCGTCCGCGAAGTCGTTGAAGTGCTCCAGGATCTTGAAGTTCGGCGTGGAGAAGCCGACTTGGAGCGAGGCGGCGGTCAGCACCGGCCCGCCCACGTTGTGCGGGGCGACCAGGACGTAGTGCGCCTCGGCGGTCGCGGCGAGCTTGCGGGTCTCCCAGATGCCGCCGATGTGACCGACGTCGGGCTGGATGATGTCGACGGCCTGGCTCTCGAACAGCTCGCGGAACTCGACGCGGTCGTGGATGCGTTCACCCGTGGCGATGGGCATGTCCACCTTCGCGGCGACCTTCTCCAGCGCCTTCAGGTTCTCCGGCGGGCACGGCTCCTCCAGCCACGCGGGCTTGAAGGGCGCGAGTTCGCGCGCGAGCCGCACGGCGGTGGACGGCGAGAAGCGGCCGTGCATCTCCAGCATCAGCTCGGCGTCCGGGCCGATCGCGTCCCGTACGGCCTCGATGAGGGAGACGGCGTACAGGGTCTGCTCGTGGTCGAGCTCGAAGTGCCCGGTGCCGAAGGGGTCGATCTTCAGCGCCTTGTAGCCGCGCTCCATGACCCCCTGGGCCGCCTTGTGGTACGCCTCCGGCGTCCGCTCGGTGGTGTACCAGCCGTTGGCGTACGCCTTCACCTTGTCGGTGACCTTGCCGCCGAGCAGCTGCCACACCGGCACGCCGAGGGCCTTGCCCTTGATGTCCCAGCAGGCCATCTCGATGACGGCGATGCCGGACATGACGATTTCGCCCGCGCGGCCGTAGTCGCCGTACTTCATCCGGCGTACGAGGTCTTCCAGGGCGAACGGATCGGAACCGAGGATGTGGTTTGCCTCGGCCTCGCGCAGGTAACCGATGAGCGCGTCGGTGTGGCCCAGCATCCGGGTCTCGCCGACGCCGGTGACGCCTTCGTCGGTGTGCACTTGGACGTACGTCAGATTGCGCCATGGCGTTCCGACCACGTGCGTGCTGATTCCCGTGATGCGCACGGCAGATGCTCCCTGTACTCTTCGGTGCTGTTCGAAATTTCGGCTCACGTTCGAAATGCTGGGCAGACAGTAAGGACGGTGAGGGTGGAGTGTCAATGGGTCGAACGCGTAACGGTTTCGGCAAGGGTTTCGATCGCCGGTCGGACCGGCCGTGCGGTTCCTTGCACAACTTTCACAGCCGTGACTATGAACGTTACCTGCGGGGAACTTAGTCTTCCCGCGTCATGAACTACTGCCACCCCTGCGGACGGCACCTGAACGGCGCCCTCGCGTGCCCGGGGTGCGGCGCGTCGACCCAACTGCCCGTCGAGTCGTATCCCGCTCCGACTCCCGCCCCCGCGGCCGGAGTCGACGCGCGTCCGCCGACGGACGGCGTGGCGGAGCCGGGCGGGCCCGGCGGCGCGGCCGACGAGGGGGCCGAGGGTGACGCCGGGGGCCCGGACACGCCGGGTGCGAGCCGTCGCGATCGCAAGGCCGCGGCCCATCGCCGGCGGCGGCGCCGGGTACTGCTCGTCACGGCCGGATTCGTCCTCGCGGCCGGTGGACTGAGCCTGGCCGAACTGGGCGCGGACGCGCCGTTCGCGTCCTCGAAGCCCGCCGCGCCGGGAGCGGCCTCGGCGGAGGGAGCCGCGTCCTCGGAGGCGAGCGGCACGGCCGAACCCCTGGGTGACACGAAGACCGCGGGCACGGGTACGGCGTCTGCGGACGCGTCGCCCTCCGGGTCGGCCTCGCCCTCGCCCTCGGGGTCCGCGTCGGCCACGAGCAGTCCCGGCGCCGGGTCGATCGTGCCCACCACGCGGGCGGGCGGCGGTGTCACGTCTCCCGTCTCGACGTCCAGCGCCGATCCGACGGCCACTCCGACCGCCGATCCCTCGTCCTCGGACCCGAGTCCGACCCCGTCGCCATCGGAAACCTGCAAGCAGTTCCTGTGGTGGTGTTCCTGAGCCGTCCGGGGCGGGCGCCGAGTGGGCGCGCCCGGGTCAGACCTCCAGCATCCGCCGCAGCAGGCCCCTGAGCGCCGACCGCTCGTCGTCGGACAGCCCCGCCAGCGGCTCCCTGGCGAACCGCAGTGATTCCCGCAGGCTACGGGCCACCCGGCGCCCCTCGTCCGTCGTCGCGGCCAGCTTCACGCGCCGGTCGGCCGGATCGGGGCGGCGCTCCACCAGGCCGCGCGCCTCCAGCCGGTCCACGATCCCGGTGACGTTCGACGGCTCGCACTTCAGCTTCTGCGCCAGCTTGCGCATCGGCAGCGGCTCCAGGGACAGCAGGCTCAGCAGCCGCGCCTGCGCGCCGGTCAGCGAGTGGTCGCCCGCCGCGGCCTCGTAGTCCTCGTAGAACCGCGCCACGACATCGCCGATCAGCTCGACGACCTCCAGGGTCACGGGGTCGGCGCGGCGTGCCGGGTCGGGACGCGTCTTCTCGGGTGTGGACATGCGCTCCAGCGTACCCCGTTACTTGACATCATGAAATATTCAGAGGCATGGTTGTTTCAGGTACTGAAGTATTTGCGGCTTCCCGAGCGGTGACACCCGGGAGACCCGCACGGAGACACGAAGAAAGGCGCTTGTGATGATCAATCGCGAATGGCACCTGCTCAGCCGCCCGGTCGGCTGGCCGAAGCCCGAGGACTTCGCCCTGGTGGAGACCGAGACCCGGACCCCGGGCGAGGGCCAGGTGCTGGTGCGGAACAAGTTCCTCTCCGTCGACCCGTACATGCGCGGCCGGATGAGCGCCGCCAAGTCGTACGTCGCTCCCTTCGAGCTCGGCAAGGTCATGCAGGGCGGCGCGGTCGGCGAGGTCGTCGAGTCCAACGCCGAGGGCATCGCCGTCGGCGACCACCTCCTGCACTTCGGCGGCTGGCGCGAGTACGCCACCATCGACACCAAGGGCACCGTCAAGGTCGACCCCGACCTCGCCCCGCTCTCCACCTACCTCGGCGTCCTCGGCATGACCGGCCTCACCGCCTACGCCGGGCTGCTGCGCACCGCCTCCTTCAAGGCGGGCGACTCCGTGTTCGTCTCCGGTGCCGCCGGTGCCGTGGGCAGCCAGGTCGGGCAGATCGCCAAGCTCAAGGGCGCGTCGCGGGTCATCGGCTCCGCCGGGTCCGACGAGAAGGTCAAGCTGCTCGTCGAGGAGTACGGCTTCGACGCCGCCTTCAACTACAAGAACGGACCGGTGAGCCGGCAGCTGCGCGAGGCCGCTCCGGACGGCGTGGACGTCTACTTCGACAATGTCGGGGGCGACCACCTGGAGGCCGCGATCGGTTCGCTCAACGAGCGTGGCCGCATCGCCATCTGCGGCATGATCTCGGTCTACAACAGCACCGAGCCGACTCCCGGCCCCAAGAACCTGGGACGGTTGATCCAGACCCGCGGGCGCATCGAGGGATTCCTCGTCGGCGACCACTACGACCTCCAGCCGGAGTTCGTCCGCGAGGTCGGCGCGTGGGTGGCTTCCGGAGAGCTGAAGTACCGCGAGACCGTCGTCGAGGGGATCGAGAACAACCTGGAGGCGTTCCTCGGACAGCTGCGCGGGGACAACACCGGGAAGATGATCGTCAAGCTGTGAGCCGGGGGCCCTCGCCGTGGGTGAGGGCCCGCGCCGCGGATTCAGCCGGCCAGGGCCGCCCGGTGGGCGGCCTCGACGAACCGCAGGTTCTCCGGGGCGGCGCCGCCCGGGAGCGCGAAGCGACGCCGGGTGTAGCCGTAGGCCAGGCCGGTGCGGGGGTCGGCGAAGGCCTGGGAGCCGGCGGCCCCGCTGTGGCCGATCGTGCCGGCGCCCAGGAACGGGTACCAGGTGCTCGCCGTGGCCTGGAAGCCCAGGCCGTACGCGCGATGGGTGCCGGTGACCAGGTCGTGGCCGACGGAGTGCAACTGGCCGAACTCGGCCGCCGTGTCCGGCTTCAGGAGCGGGGCCCGGTCCCCGAACTCGCTGATCGCCGCCGCGTAGAGACCGGCGAGACCGCGTGCCGAGGCCACTGCGCCCACCGACGCGGGACCCTTGGCCCGGATGACTCTCTCGTTGGGCAGCAAGGCCAGCTCGGTCGGCTGGGCCGCGTGTTCGTTGAAGGCGATGCCCGCGAGACTGTGGCGGCTGTCCGGCTCCGGGGAGCGCGGGGCCGACCCGTCGGCGGGGGAGGGGAGCCGCGTGGAGCGGAAGCGCGGTTCCTGCGCGGCGGGCAGACCCAGGAAGAGGTCCAGGCCATAGGGGGCGCGGACCCTCTCCTCGTACACGTCCTGGAGTGAACGGCCCGTCGCCCGCCGTACGATCTCGCCCGTCAACGCGCCGATGACCAGGGCGTGATAGCCGAAGGCCGTGCCGGGGCGCCAGAACGGGCGCTGGTCGGCGAGGCGTTCGGCCACCGCGCGGTCGTCGGCCAGCTCTTCGAGGGTGAAGCCCGTGTCCGTGCCGACCAGACCCGCCCGGTGTGCCAGCAGCTCGCGCAGCGTCAGCGCGCCCTTGCCCTCGGAGGCGAACTCCGGCCAGTAGTAGGTGACTTTGCGGTCCAGCTCCAGCGTGCCGTCCTGCACGAGCAGCGCCACCACCAGATGGGCGGCGCCCTTGGTGGACGAGAACACGCCGTAGAGGGAGTCGGCGGCGGTGCCGGGTCCCGCCCAGAGGTCGACCACCCGCCGGCCGTGTACATACGCGCACAACTGGCCCTCGTAGTCCGCGCGTTCCGTCGACACGAACGCGGCGAACTCCTCCCGGACCGTCTCGAAGCCGTCGGCTACGGTGCCGTGGATCTCCTGGGTCATCCGCTCTCCTCAACTGATCCGCTGCTCGCGTGTGCCATGGTGAACAACGCCTGTCCGACCTGCGGGAGTTCCCCCTCGGACCTCCTCCTGGTTCCAGAGATCGGTACGGCGAGCGGCCCCCGTTCGACTCAACGGGAGAGGGAAGGTGTTGGTGTCGTCGATGCCCGGATGTCGCATTCAGGAGGGTGCGGAACGGGCATGCTGAGAGCAGGCACCGGGCGGCGGGCGCGTGGAGAGGGGTTCCCATGGCGACCATTCCTTCGCTTCCGAGCAGGGACGAGGTCCTGCGCATGGCGCGCAGCACCACCGACATCACCGGGCAACTCCTCGACACGGCCCAGAACATCACCCGGATCGCGATCAACACCCTTGATCCACGCGACGGTTCGGGCGCCGAGGCGCTCCGGGTGCTGCGCGAGACCACCGCCGGACTGGCCGAGGCGAGCGCGTCGCCCCAGGCCCAGGAGGCGTTCTACCGGATCGTCGACACGCTGACCCGGCTCGGCACGACCGGCGCGCCGCTGGCCGTGCATCCGGTCAGCCGGCCCGCGCAGGCGCTGCTGGGGGTGATCGGGGACAGCCTGCTGCCGGTCCTCGACGCGGTGGAACCCGCCGTCGAGGAGTTCGCCGCCGCCCTCGGGGACCTCGTCGAAGCGGCCTCACCGCTGCTGCCCGCCGCGGCGGGTGTGGCGGCCGGGGTGCTGCTCGCCCTCACCCCGCTGCTCCGCGCGGCGGCCGACGCCCTCGCCGAATCCTCGCCCGAACTGCGGCGCATCGCGGAGGCGTTGACGTCCGCGCTCGCTCCGCTGCTGCCCCCGCAGGTCGCCCTCGCCCAGCGGGCGGCGAGCGCCGGAACCCAGCTTCTGCGGGCGGGCCTGCCGCCGCTCGCCGACCTCACGGAGGCCGCGGCGGCGACCACGAAGGCGGCCGGACCGGTGCTGGTGGCGGGGGAGGAACTGGTCGTCGGCGCCCTGGAGCGGGTCCAGCCGGTCCTGCTGGCCGCGGCCTTCCGCGCGGGGCGGGCGGCCCGGTCCACCGCGGTGCGGGTGACCGCGGCGGTCTCGCCCGCGGCCGACCAAGGGGTCGTGGTCGCGGTGTCGGCGGCCCGGTAGCCGTGGCCGACGCCGACGCTGAGTAAAGTTCTCCCCATGCATGATCTTGGGGCGGGATTCGGCTATCTCCTGAAGGGCCAGCGCTGGGTGGCCCGGCACGGACGGCAGTACGGGTTCGGGCTCGTTCCCGGGCTGATCACGCTGGTCCTGTACCTCGCGGCCCTCGTCGCGCTCGCGCTCTGGGGCGAGGACTTCGTCGGCTGGGCGACCCCCTTCGCGGACGACTGGGCGAGCCCCTGGCAGGGGCTGTTCCGCTGGTTCCTCACGGCGGTCCTGTTCGTACTCGCCCTGCTGCTCTCGGTGTTGACCTTCACGGCGGTCACGCTGGTGATAGGCCAGCCCTTCTACGAGAACCTCTCCGAGAAGGTCGACCGGGACCTCTCGCCGGACGGCACCGCCCCCGAGTCGGGGCTCCCGCTCTGGCGCGAACTGTGGATCTCGGCCCGCGACAGCGTCCGCGTCCTGGTCCGCGCGCTGGTGTGGGGCGTGCTGCTCTTCGCCCTGGGCTTCCTGCCCTTCGTCGGGCAGACGGCCGTCCCGGTGATCGGCTTCTTCGTCACCGGGTTCTTCCTCACCGAGGAACTGACGGCCGTCGCCCTGCAACGCCGTGATGTCGACCTCCGCGCCCGCCTCACCCTCCTCCGCTCCCGCAAGACCCTGATCTGGGGCTTCGGCACCCCCCTCGGCCTCGCCTTCCTGGTCCCGTTCGTCGCCGTCTTCCTGATGCCGGGCGCGGTGGCCGGGGCGACGATGATGGCCAGGGACCTGCTGGGCGAGGACACCGAGGACACCGAGGAGGGTGGGGAGAGCGGCGCGGGCGGGGAAGTCGGCGAGCCGGGGTCAGCGGGTCGCTGACGCGTCCACGGCCGCCGTCACCATCGCCTTCACCTGCGCGATGATGTCCACCCGGTTCTGTACGAACCGGGGATCGGTGATCGTCCCGGTCGCCGGGTCCGTGTTCCCCGCGCCGAACTGGAGCACCGGCGTGTGGATGTGCCCGCCCGGCAGCGAGTCGTGCAGCCCGAGCCGGTCCCGCAGCAGGGTCGCGCGATAGGCGATCTCGTTGGACAGGTAGTTGCCGCCGCCACCGGCACGGGCCGTCGAGCCCGCGGTCGGTCCGTCCGGCCGTACGACGGAGGCCGTCTGGCCCGCCGGGATCTCGGTGACCTCGGTGTGGTCGTAGACCGGGAAACGCCCGGTGTCCGCGGCCACGATCGCCTTGTACGGCAGGGTCGTCGACGTCCACTGGGGCTGCGAGGCCGGGTCGGTGACCGGGACGGTCTCCGTGCGCGAGACGGTGTCGTTGTCCGGATAGCCGCCCCGCCAGGCCCCGTTGGTCCGCTCGACGTCGAAGCGGCCCACCCGGCCCTGGCTCACGGTGGTGAACAGATCCACCTTCGGGAGATACGGCCGCAGCGTGCGCTCCACGGTTCCTTCCGCGAAGTCGGCCCAGCGCACCGGGAACACGACGGTCTCGATCCGCGCCGGGCCCTGCGCCGTCCGGATCACCGTGCCGTCGAGCGCGAGCGCGGTCGCCCCGGACGGATTGGAGATCCTGATGTCCGCGTCCAGCGTGAACGGGTCGAAGCCCGTCACCAGGATCCGCTTGAGCCCCTTGTCGCGGGCCGGATAGCGGATACCGCTCTGCCCGCGTGACGTCTGCTCCAACTGGCTGAGCAGCACGGCCCGTTGACCGGCGCTGATGCCGAACTCCGGCGCCCAGGTCCGTACTTCCCTCGTCATGCCCAACCGCGCCCAGTACAGCGGCCGGTCGTCGTCCCGGCTGAGGTCCCCGCCGGCCGGCCCCCGCCCCTGCGCACGGTCGACCGCCCGCCGCCACAGCGCGGTTCCCTCGCGTACGACGATCCGGCGGGCCTGCGCGTAGCTGTGCGCCCCTTCGAGCGCGTGGCTGAACTCCGGTGCCACGGTGTCGAACCCGGAGTGTTCGAGGATCTCCTGCGGCACCGCCCGGTCGAGCCGCTGCTCCTCGACGGTCGGCGGGAGCGTGGTGTCGGCAGCCGCCGTACCGGGGGCGGAGAAGCCGGCCAGCAGCGCCAGCCCGAGGACGCCTGTCCGAACTCGTATGACATTCAAGGTGGTTGGGACCTTCCGTCGCAGTGGGGTGCGGTGCCGGACGGCCGCAGTATCGCGTGACGGGAGTGGTCTACGCCACGGGTGCGACGGCCGGGGACGGTCCGACACCCTGCCTCCTCGGGCGGGGCGGAGTGATCCCTTCCGGGGGATACTGCCGCTCATGACGGCAGTGAAGACCGCGCAGGCGGCGAATCTGGGCGTGCTCTTCGCCATCGAGCTCGGTGCCCTGGTCGCCGTTTCCTACTGGGGGTTCACCCGGGATCTCGCGACCCCGCTGATCTGGCTGCTCGGGCTCGGCGCGCCTGTCGTGCTCGCTGTGTCGTGGGGGCTGTGCGGTTCGCCCAAGGCCAGGTTCAAGACCCGTGGCGCCGGCCGGGTGGTGTTCGAGGCGGTGTGGTTCGGCGCCGGCGTCGTGGCGCTGGGCTTCGCCGGGGCCTACGACTGGGCCCTCGTCCTGGCTCTGGTGTGTGTGGTGAGCAAGGCGCTCGCCGTCATCTGGCGGCAGGTGTAGGGGAGTCGGGGGATGTCATCGCTCGCCCAGCAGCGTCACGAAGTCGCGGAACGCAGCCGGCATGTCCACCGACTCCGGGTCCAGTAGCCACTGGTACTGGAGGCCGTCCATCACCGCCACCAGCAGGGGGGCCGTGCGCTCGGGGGTGAGGCCGTTCGGCAGGGTGTCGCCGTATTCGGCGCGCAGTACGTCCGCCATGCCCGCCCGTACCCGGGCGTACCTCGCGGTGAAGTAGTCGCGGGCCGGGTGCCCCTCCGTGACGCTCTCGCCGAGCAGCGCGGAGAAGGTCTGGATGATCGCCGGCCGCATCGCGTTGTACTCGACCAGGGACGCCAGCAGGTCGATCGGCCAGCGGCTGTCCGGGATCGCGTCCCACCGGTCCCGTTCCTCCAGGACGGCCACGAGCAGCGCGTCCTTCGTGGGGAAGTGGTGCAGCAGGCCCTGCTGGGTCAGCCCGACCCGCTCCGCCACCGCCGCCAGGCTCGCGCCCCGGTAGCCCCGCTCGGCGATCACCTCCAGCGCCGCCCGCACGATCTCGGCGCGCCGCTCCGCACTCTTGGCCCTGGCGTTCATGGCGTCACCGTACGACATCCGCCCCTCGCGAAAATAACGGCAAGGTCACGATACCTACCGATCTACAGGTGAGCGATGCACGATGGAGGCGCAGCGCACAGGACGGACTCGACGAGGAGGCGCCGCGGTGGCGGAGACCCACGAAGCGCGTGCAGCGCGTGAAGCAGTCGTCGAGGCGGCCCTCGCCGCGCTCGATCTCGACGCCAAGACCCGGCTGCTGGCCGGCCAGGACATGTGGTCCCTGCCCGCGCTCCCGGAGATCGGGCTGACCTCCCTCGTCATGTCCGACGGTCCCATCGGCGTCCGGGGACGGCACTGGACCGCCGACGACCCCTCCGTCGCGCTGCCCTCCCCGACCGCGCTCGCCGCCGCCTGGGACCCCGCACTCGCCCACCGCGCCGGTGCGCTGCTCGCCCAGGAGGCCCGCCGCAAGGGCGTGCACGTGCTGCTCGCGCCCACGGTCAACCTGCACCGGTCCCCGCTCGGCGGCCGGCACTTCGAGGCCTACAGCGAGGACCCGTACCTCACCGGGCGGATCGGCGCCGGGTACGTGGCCGGTGTGCAGTCGGGGGGCGTCGGCACCACCGTCAAGCACTTCGTCGCCAACGACGCCGAGACCGAACGCTTCACCGTGAACAACCTGATCTCCCAACGCGCCCTGCGCGAGCTGTACTTGGCCCCCTTCGAAGCCATCGTCCAACAGGCCCGCCCCTGGGGCGTCATGACCGCCTACAACACGGTCAACGGCACGACGATGACCGAACACCGCCGCTTGGTGAACGACGTCCTGCGCGGCGAATGGGGGTTCGACGGCTTCAACGTCTCGGACTGGACCGCCGCCCGCTCCACCGTCGGCGCCGTCGAGGGCGGTCTCGACGTCGCCATGCCCGGACCGAAGACCGTGTACGGGAAGGCGCTCGCCCGCGCCGTGCGCGAGGGCGAGGTCACCGAGGCGCTCGTCGACTCCGCCGTACGGAACGTGCTGCGGCTCGCCGCCCGCGTCGGCGTCCTGGCCGGCGCCGAACCCGTCGTCGCGCGGGCCGAACTCCCGTCCCCCGTCGACGGAACGGCCCTCGCCCGCGAGATCGCCCGCCGCTCCTTCGTCCTCGTGCGCAACGAGGGCGCCGCCCTTCCGCTGAAGCCGCGGACGACCGTGGCGCTCAGCGGCGCCGCCGCCCGTGACGCCCGCGTCCTCGGCGGCGGTTCCGCCACCGTCTTCCCGGCCCGGACCGTCTCGCCGCTCGACGGGCTCACCGCCGCACTCCCCGAAGGCGCCCTGACCTACACCGTGGGCGCCGACCCGAACACCGAACTCGGCGTCGCCGACCAGGGGTTCACGCTGCGCGCGATCTGCCGGGACACGGCGGACCGGGTCCTCGCGACCGTGCCCGTACCCGACGGGCAGATCAAGTGGATGGGTTCGGACCTGCCCGAGGGCGTCACCCACGACACCCTGCACACCGTCGAACTCACCGGCACCTTCACCCCGCGCGCCACCGGCCCGCACACCTTCGGCATCACGGGCATCGGCGCGTTCACCCTCACCGTCGACGGCACGGCGTACTACGACGACGTCCAACGCCCGGTCGAGGACGACCCGTTCATCTCCTTCTTCGGCGCCCCCGAACCCCGGGCCGTGGTCGAACTCGCCGCGGACCGTCCGGTCGAGGTGTCGCTGCGCCACACCGTCGCCCAGCCCGTCGGCATCCCCCTGCGGGTCGTCGGCTTCACGCTCGCCCACCAGGTACCGCGGCGCGACCCCGACGAACTGATCGCCGAGGCCGTCGCGGCGGCCCGCGCCGCCGACACCGCCGTCGTCGTGGTCGCCACCACCGAGCGGGTCGAGTCGGAGGGCTACGACCGCACGGACCTCCGGCTGCCGGGACGCCAGGACGACCTGGTGCACGCCGTCGCCGCCGCCAATCCGAACACCGTCGTGATCGTCAACTCCGGCTCGCCGGTCGAACTGCCCTGGCGCGAGGAGGTCGCCGCCGTGCTGCTCGGCTGGTTCCCCGGCCAGGAGGCCGGTGCCGCCCTCGCCGACGTCCTCACCGGAACCCATGAACCCGGCGGCCGGCTCCCCACCACCTGGGGCTCCCTCGCCGCCGCCCCGGTCAGCCGAGTGCTCCCCGAGAACGGCGAACTCCCGTACACCGAGGGCGTGTTCATCGGCTACCGCGCCTGGGAGCGGGCGGGCCGTACACCGTCGTACCCCTTCGGACACGGTCTCGGCTACACCGACTGGACCTACGACGACATCAAGGCCGACAGCTCGTCCGTCACCGTGCGCGTCACCAACTCCGGCGCGCGGCACGGGCGTGAGGTCGTCCAGCTCTATCTGGCGCCGACCGCGCACGACCCGGAGCGTCCGGGCCGTTGGCTGGCCGGGTTCGCCGGGGCCGAGGCCGGGCCCGGCGAGAGCGTCGAGGTGCGGATCGAACTCCCGCGCCGATCTTTCGAGATCTGGGATGAGACGGCGAACAGGTGGGCAGTTGTAAAGGGTTCGTACGAGATCCAGGCGGGCCGCTCGATCGCGGACCGCAGGCTCGCCACGACGATTAACGTCTGACCCGGGAGCCGTCTCCCCACGGACAGCCCCGGTCCGGGACCTGACCCCTGGACCGGGGCTCATTACCTCCCCGCGCCGGCGACCCGGTCAGCGGGCCGAGAAGGCGTAGACCGTCTCCGAGCGGTAGGTCCCGCCGGGCCGCAGCACCGTGCTCGGGAACTCGGGGCGGTTCGGGGAGTCCGGGAAGTGCTGGGTCTCCAGGGCGATCCCGGCGCCCGGGGCGAACGGGTCGCTCAGATGGTCGGCGGTGTAGAGCTGGACGCCGGGCTCGGTCGTCGCGATCGTCAGCACCCGGCCGGACGCCGGGTCGTGCAGCTCGGCGATCTCCACCGGGGCGGGCGTCAGCCCCTTGTCGAGCGCGAAGTTGTGGTCGTAGCCGCCGCCGACCTTCCGGGACTCGCGGAAGTCGAAGCGGGTACCGGTGACGTCGTCGAGCGTGCCGGTCGGGATCAGGTCCGCGTCCACCGGCGTGAACCGCGAGGCGGCGAGCCGCAGTTCGTGCCCGGCCGCGCCGCCGGAGCCGCTCAGGTCGAAGTAGCTGTGGTTGGTGAGGTTCACGACGGTGGGCGCGTCCGTCGTCGCCTCGTAGGCGATGCGCAGCGCGCCCGACGCGTCCAGCGTGTACGTCACCGAGACGTCCAGCCGCCCCGGGAAGCCCTCCTCGCCGTCCTCGCTGACCCGGCTCAGCCGCACCCCGTGCCCGACCGGCTCGACGTCCCACACCCGCTTGTCGAAGCCGCGCTCGCCGCCGTGCAGGGAGTTCGGCCCGTTGTTCCGCGCCAGCGAGCAGATCACGCCCTCCAGCGCGAAACGGCCGCCCGCGATCCGGTTCGCGTACCGGCCGACCAGCGCGCCGAGATACGGCTCCGGGTGCGCGAGATAGCCGTCCAGGGCCGCGAACCCGAGCACCACGTCCGCCGCGCGCCCGGCCCGGTCCGGGACCTCCACCGACTGCACGATCCCGCCGTACGACAGCACCCGGACCCGTACGCCCGCCCGCTCCAGCGTCCAGCGGTGCACGGGGGTGCCGTCGGGAAGCGTGCCGAAAAGTTCGTTCATGAGGGAAACCCTAGGTCACGGGTTCGGGGGCGGTGATCCGCCGGTAGGCCATCGCCGCGAGCTTCGCCTGACCGTCCTTGCTCGGGTGGAACCAGTCCCAGTGGCTCAACTGGTCCGTGTCGAAGCGGTAGTCGTAGACCGCGTTGTCGTCGAACCGGCAGCGGACGTCCGTCGCGCACACCTGCTCCAGGACCTTGTTGTACGCCTCCACCCGGTCCTGCACGGCGTCGCGCCGCTCGGTGGCCGCCGAGTCCAGGGCGTCCGCGTCGGCCAGCATCGAGGGACAGATGCCCAGCTGCCACACCGCCCTGCCCAGCGGGTTGGTGCGCCCCTGCGACCAGAGCCGCTTGAGATTCGGCACGCTCGCGACGTAGACCTGCGTCTTCGGCAGGGCCCGGCGCAGGGACTTCAGCGAGGTCTCGAACCCGGTGCGGAAGTCGGCGACCGAGGTCATCGCCGAGGCCGAGGCCCGGCAGGCGTCGTTGGCGCCCATCATCACCGTGACCAACTGCGGTCCGTGGGCGACCGCCTGGGTGATCTGGGCGGGCAGGTCGGCCATCCGGGCGCCGGTCTCCGCGTAGTTCCAACTCCGCTCGGCCGCCCCGGTCCTGCCCAGCAGCCGGACCGCGAGACTGTCGACCGAGGACTCGGTGCCCGTCGCCCAGGACACCTCCGGGCAGTCCGACAGGACCGTACAGGCGTCGAAACCACGGGTGATGGAGTCGCCGACCGCCGCGACCGAGGACGGGCTGCGGTCCCACACCGGGGTCGGCGAGGGCTTCGCCTTCGTCGCCGTACCGCTTCTGCTGTGGGCGGCCGAGGACGCGCCCCCGCCCGAGTCGCAGCCGGCCGCGCCCAGCACGGCCGCTGTCACGAGGGCGAGCGCGGCCCGTGAACGACGACGTCGCATACGCATGTTGAGACCCATCCCCTCCATAACGGTCTCAACCCATAACAACGCGTCATGGTTCCCGCGGCCGCCCGATGCAACGACTCACCCCGTACAAGCGTCCCCATGGGTGAATGGCGGGGTTTCCTGGCACCTGGAGGGACGGTACGTCACACTCCGCGCGCCGCCGCACGGTAGCCTCGCCCTCAACGTGGCTGCCCCGCCACCGCCGTTTGCCAGTCAGCAAGATGCCCCGCTCTGTCCGGAGGTCCCGGTGACGACACGTGGAGTTCTGTACGTGCACTCCGCGCCGCGCGCGCTGTGCCCGCACGTCGAGTGGGCCGTCGCCGGGGTGCTCGGCACGCGCGTCAGCCTCGACTGGATCCGGCAGCCCGCGGCGCCCGGAACCTGGCGCTCCGAATTCTCCTGGCAGGCGGAGGCCGGCACCGCCTCCAAACTGGCGTCCGCGCTGCGCGGCTGGCACCTCCTGCGCTTCGAGGTCACCGCGGAGCCCTGCCCCACCGCCGAGGGCGAGCGCTACAGCTGCACCCCCGAACTCGGCATCTTCCACGCCGTCACCGGCATCCACGGCGACATCCTCATCCCGGAGGACCGCCTGCGCGCGGCCCTGACGAGGTCCCAGCAGGGCGAGACGGACCTGGAGGCCGACATCGCCAAGCTGCTCGGCAAGCCCTGGGACGACGAGCTGGAGCCGTTCAGGTACGCGGGCGAGGGCGCCCCGGTGCGCTGGCTGCACCAGGTGGTCTGAGTCCCGTCTGAGTCCCGTCCCAGCACACGGTCCCGTTCCAGTACGCGCCGAGGGCCCCCACCGACCGGTGGGGGCCCTCAGCGTCGTACGGGGAGTTCTCAGACCGTGCGGAACGCCAGCACCACGTTGTGCCCGCCGAAGCCGAACGAGTCGTTCAGCGCGGCGATACGGCCCTCGACCGGCAGCTTGCGGGCCTCGCCGCGGACCACGTCCGCGTTGGCCTCCGCCTCCGGGTCGAGGTTGTCGACGTTGATGGTCGGCGGGGCGATGCGGTGGTACAGCGCGAGGACGGTCGCGACCGACTCGACACCGCCCGCGCCGCCCAGCAGGTGACCGGTCATCGACTTGGTCGCCGAGACCGCCATGTGGTCGGCGTCGTCGCCGAACACCTTGCGCAGCGCCTTCAGTTCGGCCACGTCACCGGCCGGCGTCGAGGTCGCGTGCGCGTTCACGTGCACGATCTCCGCCGGGTCCAGGTCGGTGCTGCCGAGCAGGTGCTTCAGGGCCTGCGAGATACCGCGGCCCTCCGGCTCCGGCTGCACGATGTCGTGGCCGTCGGCGGAGATGCCCTGTCCGACCGCCTCGGCGTAGACACGGGCACCGCGTCGCTGCGCGTGCTCGGCGGACTCCAGGACCAGGACGCCCGCGCCCTCGCCGAGGACGAAGCCGTCACGCGCGGTGTCGTAGGGACGCGAGGCGCCCTGCGGGTCGTCGTTGTTCTTGGACATCGCCATCATGTTGCCGAACGCGGCGATGGGCAGGGGGTGGATGGCCGCCTCCGTGCCACCCGCGACGACGACGTCGGCGCGGCCGGTGCGGATCATCTCGATGGCGTAGCCGATGGCCTCGGCGCCGGACGCGCACGCGGAGACCGGCGTGTGCACACCCGCGCGGGCGCCCACGAGCAGACCCACGTTGGCGGACGGGCCGTTCGGCATCAGCATGGGGACGGTGTGCGGGGAGACGCGGCGGACGCCCTTCTCCTTGAGCACGTCGTACTGGTCGAGGAGGGTCGTCACACCGCCGATGCCGGAGGCGATGACGGTGCCCAGGCGGTCGGGGTCGACGGCCTCGTCCTCACCGGCCTTGTCGGTGAAGCCGGCGTCGGCCCACGCCTCCTTGGCCGCGATCAGCGCGAACTGCGCCGAGCGGTCGAGACGGCGGGCCTGCGGACGCGGGATCACCTCGGAGGGGTCCACGGCGGCCGGCGCGGCGATACGGACCGCCTGCTCGGCGGCCCACTCCTGGTCGAGGGCCCGCACGCCGGACTTGCCGGCGATCAGACCCTCCCAGGTCGAGGCTGCGTCGCCACCCAGCGGTGTGGTTGCGCCGATACCGGTGACGACCACGGTGCGATTGGTCGGGCTCACGGGAATTCTCTCTCCAACGGTACGAGGATTAAGCGGCGCCACCGCCGGGTGGCGGGGCCATGCAGCCGGGCCTAGGGGGTGGCTCGGGCCTGGTGGTGGTCCGGGCCTACGGGGTGGCTCAGCCCTGGTTCTTGAGGATGTAGTCGGTCGCGTCGCCGACCGTCTTGAGGTTCTTGACGTCCTCGTCGGGGATCTTGACGTCGAAGCGCTCTTCGGCGGCGACGACGACCTCGACCATGGACAGCGAGTCGACGTCCAGGTCGTCGGTGAAGGACTTGTCCAGCTGGACGTCCTCAACCGGGATGCCGGCGATCTCGTTCACGATGTCGGCGAGACCGGCGACGATCTCTTCCTGAGTGGCGGCCATGTCAGGCGCTCCTTCTATGTGATCCAGAGGGTGTGGCGGTGCTTCTCCTGCACCGGATCCGATGATGATCCGGCACGGAGTGCCTAGGGGAGGGTAACGACCGTCGCGGCGTACACGAGACCCGCCCCGAAGCCGATGACGAGCGCGGTGTCGCCGCTCTTCGCCTCGCCGGTCGCCAGAAGCCGCTCCATAGCGAGCGGAATCGAGGCGGCCGAGGTGTTGCCGGTGGTGCGAACGTCACGCGCGACCGTGACGTGCTCGGGAAGTTTCAGCGTCTTCACCATCGAGTCGATGATCCGCTCGTTGGCCTGGTGGGGAATGAAGACATCCAGGTCGTCCGGGGTGATCCCGGCCGCGTCCAGCGCCTGCTGGGCGACCTTCGCCATCTCGAACACGGCCCAGCGGAACACCGCCTGGCCCTCCTGCGTGATCGCAGGGAACTTGCCCGTGGAGTCGTACTCGGTCCACGGCACGGTCTGCTTGATGGTCTCGGACTTGTCGCCCTCCGAGCCCCACACGGTCGGGCCGATCGCCGGCTCCTTCGAGGGGCCGACCACCACCGCGCCCGCGCCGTCGCCGAACAGGAAGGCCGTCGCGCGGTCCTCCAGGTCGGTCAGGTCGGACAGCCGCTCCACGCCGATGACCAGCACGTACTCGGCGCTGCCCTCGACGACCATGCCCTTGGCGAGCGTCAGGCCGTAGCCGAAGCCCGCGCAGCCCGCCGAGATGTCGAACGCGGCGGCCTTGTTCGTGCCCAGCTTGTCGGCGATCTCCGTCGCCACGGCCGGGGTCTGCTTGAAGTGCGAGACCGTCGACACGATCACGCCGCCGATCTGCTCGGCGGAGATCCCCGCGTCGGCGATGGCCTTGCCGGACGCCTCGACGGACATCGCGGCGACGGTCTCCTCGTCGTTCGCCCAGTGCCGGGTCTCGATACCGGACCGCGAGCGGATCCACTCGTCGGACGAGTCGATCGTCTCCAGGATCACCTCGTTCGGCACCACCCGCACCGGCCGGTAGCCGCCCACACCGAGGATGCGCGCGTACGGGGCGCCCTTGGCCGGCTTGATCTTCGTCGACATGTTCTACGGCTCCTTCGTCAGGCGTCGGCGTGCTCGGTGATGAGCGCGCGGGCCGCGTCCAGGTCGTCGGGGGTCTTCAGGGCCAGCGTCTTGACGCCGGGCAGGGCACGCTTGGCGAGACCGGTCAGGGTGCCGCCGGGGCACACCTCCAGGAGCGCGGTGACGCCGAGTTCCTTGAAGGTCTCCATGCACAGGTCCCAGCGGACCGGGTTGGCGACCTGGCCGACGAGACGTTCCAGCACCTCGGCGCCGGTGGCGACCGCCCTGCCGTCCTTGTTCGAGACGTACGTCGACTTCGGGTCGGCGGGCGTCAGCGCGCGCGCCGCCTCGGCGAGCGCGTCGACCGCCGGGGCCATGTGCGCCGTGTGGAACGCGCCGGCCACCTTCAGCGGCACGACCCGGCGCACGCCCTCGGGCTTGTCGGCCTCCAGCGCGGCGATCTGCTCCAGCGTGCCGGCGGCCACGATCTGGCCCGCGCCGTTCACGTTGGCCGGGGTCAGGCCCAGCTTCTCCAGGTGCGCGACGGTCGTGTCGTGGTCCCCGCCGAGCAGCGCGGCCATCCCGGTCGCGGTGATCGCGGCGGCCTCGGCCATCGCCAGACCCCGCTTGCGTACGAGGGTCAGCGCGGCCGTGTCGTCGAGGACACCGGCGAGGACGGCGGCGGTGATCTCGCCGACGCTGTGTCCGGCGACGGCGCCCGGGGACACCTCGCCGAGCGCGGTCGCGGAGACCAGGCCGGCGGCGACCAGCAGCGGCTGGGCGACGGCGGTGTCACGGATCTCGTCCGCGTCGGCCTTCGTGCCGTAGTGCACCAGATCGAGGTCGACGGCGGCCGAGAGGGCACGCAGACGGTCCTCGACACCGGGGAGGTCGAGCCAGGGGGTCAGGAAGCCGGGCGTCTGGGCGCCCTGGCCGGGAGCGACGAGTACGAGCACTCTCACACTCTCTCTTGGGGACGGGCACGGCCGCCCGTGGGGACAGGGACGAAGAACACGAGGGGGTTTTGTGGGGCCCCTACAAAAAGCTAGGTCTGGAGATCTCCATCGGCCAGACGCCCCAGGATCAGCGCGATCCGCAGTGTGAACGCGGAGCGTACATCGGACGGCGACCAGCCGGTGACGTCAGTCACACGTCGAAGCCGGTAGCGCACGGTGTTGGGATGGACGAACAGCATGCGTGCCGCGCCTTCGAGGCTGCTCGCCTGCTCCAGATAGACACTGAGCGTCTCCAGGAGCGCGGACCCGGCCTCCTCCAGCGGTCTGTAGATCTCCTCCACCAACTGGTCGCGCGCACTGGGATCACCGGCCATCGCGCGTTCCGGAAGCAGGTCGTCCGCCAGCACCGGGCGCGGTGCGTCCTGCCAGGCGGAGCAGGCCTTCAGCCCGGCCGCGGCGGCCTGCGCGGACCGGGTCGCGGCGAGGAGGTCGGGCACGATCGGCCCCGCGACCACGGGTCCGGCCGCATAGGGCCCGATCAGCGACTTGGCCACGGCGAGGGGGTTGTCGTCGCCGCCCGCGATCACCACGAGCCGGTCGCCGAGCACCCCGGTCAGCACCTGGAGCTTGGCGTGCCGGGCGGCCCGGCGGATCGCCTCGACCGTCAGCTCGCTGTCGCCGTCCGGGGCGGTGCCGAGCACCACGCACACATGCTCGGGCGAGTTCCAGCCGAGCGCGGCGGCCCGCGAGACGGCCCCCTCGTCGGCCTCGCCGCTCAGCACGGCGTTCACGACCAGTGACTCCAGCCGCGCGTCCCAGGCGCCGCGCGCCTCGGCGGCCTGCGCGTAGACCTGGGCGGTCGCGAAGGCGATCTCCCGGGCGTACACCAACAGCGCCTCACGCAGCACGGACTCGTCGCCGGGCGCCGCGACCTCGTCGATCGCGGACTCCATGACCTCGATCGTCGTACGCACCATCTCCACGGTCTGGCGCAGCGTGATGGCCCGGGTCAGCTCGCGGGGCGCCGTACCGAAGACATCGGTGGAGATGGCCTGCGGGGCGTCCGGACGCCGGAACCACTCGGTGAACGCGGCGATACCGGCCTGCGCGACCAGCCCGATCCAGGAGCGGTTCTCCGGCGGCATCGCCCGGTACCACGGCAGCGACTCGTCCATGCGCGCGATGGCCTGGGCGGCGAGACTCCCGGACGACTGCTCCAGCCGCTTGAGGGTCGCCGGGTGCGAGTGGGCGCGGGGCAGGGGGCCTGCGGGTTCGGTGGTTTCGGGTTCGGGCACGTGACAAGACTGCACCATCCGTTGGTTCGGTCGCCTTCGGGGCGCTTCAAGCCGGGGTCGAGAGGCCCACCGTGCTCAGCCCTTCGGGCCTCCGCGCGCCGGGCCTCTCGACCCCGGCGCGCCCCCGCGGCTCCCTCTCGGCCGGCGCGTGGGGATGGTGGGAGTGGGTGGGCCCGTGCCGCCGGCGCGACTACCGTGGTGGGTGTGATGGACGTACGGCGCTCCGCCGAGCGCTACCCCGGAGGGGACCCCGCGGCCGGGATCGAGTCATGGCACGCCTTCTCCTTCGGGCCGCACTACGACCCCGACAACCTCCGGTTCGGTGCCGTCCTCGCCTGCAACGAGGAACGGCTCGCCCCGGGCGCCGGGTTCGACGAACACCCGCACAGCCACACCGAGATCGTCACCTGGGTGGTGGAGGGCGAGTTGAGCCACCGCGACTCCACGGGCCGGCTGACCCGGGTCCGCCCCGGTGACGTGCAGCGGCTCAGTTCGGCGGCCGGTGTGCGGCACGTCGAGCGCAACGACGGCGACTCGCCCCTGACCTTCGTGCAGATGTGGCTGGCACCCCTGGAGCCGGGCGGCGAACCCTCGTACGAGATCGTCCACGGCATCGCCGACTCCACCCCCTACGCGGTGCCGGAGGCCGGCGCGATGCTGCACGTGCGGCGGCTGGTCCCGGGCGAGCGCACCGCCGTACCGGACGCGGCGCATGTGTATGTGCATGTGGTGCGCGGTGAAGTGCGGCTGGGCGGAGCCGAGTTGGGGCCGGGGGACGCCGCTCGTCTCACGGACGCGCGGGATCTGGCGGTCGAAGCGGTGGAAGGGGCGGGCGGGGCCGAGGTGTTGATGTGGGAGATGCTCTAGAGGGCGCGGATACGGCCTAGGGGGTGCGGAGTTCGGTCAGGACCGCGTCCGTGAACGTCGGCCACGCCTCCACCGCCCACGGTCCGAACGCGCGGTCCGTCAGGGCCACGCAGGCCGTGTCCGCCGCCGGGTCCACCCACAGGAACGTGCCGGACTGGCCGAAGTGGCCGAAGGTGCGCGGCGAGGACGAACTCCCCGTCCAGTGCGGGGACTTGGAGTCGCGGATCTCGAAGCCGAGGCCCCAGTCGTTGGGGTTCTGGTGGCCGTAGCCGGGCAGGACGCCCTTGGTGCCGGGGTACTGGACCGTCATCGCCGCGGCGACCGTGCGCGGGTCGAGGAGGCGGGGGGACTGGAGTTCGGCGGCGAAGCGGAGGAGGTCCTCGACCGTCGAGACGCCGTCCTTCGCCGGGGAGCCGTCGAGGGTCGTCGCGTTCATGCCCAGGGGGGCCAGGACCGCCTGGCGCAGATACTCCGCGAACTCGATCTCCGTGGCCTTCGCGATGTGGTCGCCGAGCTGCTCGAAACCCGCGTTCGAGTACAGCCGGCGCTCTCCGGGCGGGGCCGTCACGCGGTGCTCGTCGAAGGCCAGCCCCGAGGTGTGGGCGAGGAGGTGGCGCACGGTGGAGCCGGGCGGGCCGGCCGGCTCGTCCAGGTCGACGGCGCCCTCCTCGTAGGCCACGAGGACGGCATAGGCCGCGAGCGGCTTGGTGACCGAGGCGAGCGGGAAGCGGTGGGTGGTGGGGCCGTGGCTCCCGAGGACGGTACCGTCGGCTCGTACGGCTCCCGCCGCCGCGGTCGGCACCGGCCAGTTCTCGATCAACGCGAGGCTCTGCAAGGACATGCCGTCGAGCCTAAGCGCTCGGTCTCGGCCGTCCCGCCGATTTCTTACCGGTTCCGCTTGCTTGGAGCGCACTCCAAGGCCATAGCGTGGTGGTCATGACGGTGATGGAGACCACGGGTACCAGGACCGACAGCTGCGCGGGCCCGCCACAGGCCGAGCGGCGCCCCGACGGCGCGGACAGCTACACGATCAGCGAGGTCGTCGCCTTCACCGGCCTGACGGCACACACCCTGCGCTGGTACGAGCGGATCGGGCTGATGCCGCACGTCGACCGCTCGCACACCGGCCAGCGCCGCTACTGCAACCGCGACCTCGACTGGCTCGACCTCGTCGGCAAGCTCCGCCTGACCGGCATGCCGGTCGCCGACATGGTCCGCTACGCCGAACTGGTCCGCGAGGGCGAGCACACCTACGCCGACCGTTTCGAACTCCTCGAAGCCACCCGCCGGGACGTCCTCGCCAGGATCGACGAACTGCGCGACACCCTCGCCGTGCTCGACCGGAAGATCGCCTTCTACGGCGACGCCCACGCCTACGAGAAGGAGAAAGCGGGATGACCGACCCCACGATCCCGACCGCACGACTCGGCGCGGACGGCCCCGAGGTCGGCGTCCAGGGCCTGGGCTGCATGGGCATGAGCTTCGCCTACGGCCCCGTCGACGCCAAGGAGTCGCTGGCCGCCCTGGACCGGGCGCTGGAACTCGGCGTGACCTTCTACGACACCGCGGACATGTACGGCATGGGGGAGAACGAGCGGTTCCTCGCGCCGTTCTTCAAGGCGCACCGCGACGAGGTCGTCATCGCCACCAAGTTCGCCATGTCCGTCCCGCCCGGCGAGCCCACCCGGCGGGTCATCCGCAACGACCGGCCCTACATCCGCCAGGCCGTCGAGGCGAGCCTGCGGCGGCTCGGCATCGATGTCATCGACCTCTACTACATGCACCGCCGCGACCCGGCCGTCCCCATCGAGGAGACCGTCGGCGCGATGGCCGAGCTGGTGGCCGAGGGCAAGGTCAGGCACCTCGGGCTGAGCGAGGTCACGGGCGCGGAGCTGCGCGCCGCGCACAGCGTGCATCCGATCGCCGCCGTGCAGTCGGAGTGGTCGCTGTTCAGCCGGGACGTCGAGATCAGCATGGTCGGGGCGGCCGTCGAACTCGGCTCGGCCGTCGTGCCGTACTCGCCGCTCGGCCGGGGCTTCCTCACCGGTTCCTTCGCCAACGCCGAACAGGATCTGACGGAGGACGACTTCCGCCGTACGCAGCCCCGCTTCACCGGCGAGAACGCGGCGGCCAACGCGGCGCTCCTGGACCCGGTCCGCACGGTCGCCGACGCCCACGGCGCCTCCCTCGGCCAGATCGCCCTGGCCTGGGTCCAGCAGCGCGCCCAGGTCCACGGCCTCCCGGTCGTCCCGATCCCGGGCACCACCAAGCGCACCCGGGTGGAGGAGAACACGGCGGCGACCCGGATCGTCCTGAGCGACGAGGAACTGGCCCTGCTGGAGCCGATCGCCGACAAGGTCGCGGGCGACCGGTACGCGGACATGACCTCCGCCTCTTTCAGCAGGGAGTAGGACAGAGGGGCGCGGGGAACCGCGCGGCCGGCCACGACATACCCGCGGCTACAACTCGGCCAGCAGTTCCGCCTTCTTCGCGGAAAACTCCTCGTCCGTCACCAGCCCCGCCGCATGCAACTCACCAAGGTGCCGGATCCGCTCGGCGATGTCCGCGGGGTCACGCCGACCGGCCGGGACCACACCCGCTGGACGCGCGGAGCGCACCGCGGACAGGACCGCCGCCGCGAACGGCAACGACTCGTGCACCGGGCCGTAGCCCAGCCCGAACACCACGGCCGCCGGGTCCTGGTCCACCGGCAGCAGCGGCTCGGGCCCCCGCAGCAGCCGCAGATGCCCCTCGAAGACCTCGGGGGAGCGCCACTCGACGCCGATGAGGCCGGCGACCGGGAAGCTCTGGTCGCCGGCCTTCCACTTGGCCGACGAGGCGCCGGTCCAGAACCAGCGGAAGGAGACCGTCTTCCCGTCGAAGGTCGCCTTGCCGTCGTACGCCTTGAAGCGCAGGGGCACCTCGGGCGCGGCCACCAGGAAGCGTTCGGCGGGACCCCGGTCCTGTTTCAGCTGCGCGCGCAGCTCGTCGGCGTAGTACTCGGCGAGGGTCTCGCGCTCGGCGGGCAGCACCAGCTGATAGGGATCGCCGCCCTCCTTCAGCTGGCCGGCCGCCGCTTCCATGAGCGGGTCGGCGCCGGGACGCGGTACGGCGCGCAGTACGACGGTGCCGCGCTTGCCGGGGGCGAGGGTCACCGTGTCGATCGCCTCGTAGGGGATCACGCGGGTACCGAGCGCCTGGAACAGCTTCGGTGTCCGAATGCCTCGTTCGTAGCGGATGCGCACGGAGTCGGACTCGAACTCCCAAGCGGCATGAAATCCGGCCAGTACGTCACCCATGCGGCTCATCGTAGGCGGCACACACTCCTCCGTCCCATCCCCGCGCAGACCGCAGTTCCTGCTGTTTCTACGCGCGTCCGGCCGCCGAGGCGCCGGACAGACCCTGTCGGCAGGCGTCGGTGCCGTGCGCGCACGACACCGCGTCGTACGCGCCCACACCGATGTCGGCGAAATTGGCGAGGCTGTCGGTGCCCGACGCGAAGTAGCCGGTGTGACCCTGGGCGTCCTCCGCCGCCAGCACCCGCGCGCCGAACGCCCTGGACACCGGGTCCTCGCCGTGGCCGAGACCGCCGACCTCCATGTACGGCACGTCCTGGATCCAGTCGTCGGCGTCCCGCATCGCCCACACCCGGGCGGGGGTGTGCAGATGGGAGGCGTTCGAGGCGCGCATCCCGGGGCTGCCGGCCACCGCGATGTCGGTCACCCGGTGCGGCAGTTCGTGCGCGGCGACCCCGCACACCACCGAGCCGTAGCTGTGGCAGAAAAGGGCGACCTGAGAGGCGCCGGGCAGCGCGCGCACCAGCGCGTTCAGCCGTACGGCGCCCGCCTCGGCGCGGCCCGCGGTGGCCGAGTCGATGCCGAGGCCGCCGGGCGCGGTGTAGTCGGCCCAGGCGATGACGGCGGTGCGGGTGCCGGCGCCGGTCGCGGAACTCGCCGTGTTCTCGGCGGCGTACAGGTTCTGCGCCATGCCGACCGGCGCCGAGTAGCTCTTGTTGGTCTTCTGGAAGGTCAGCAGGTCGGTGTCGACACCGGGGACGACGATCGAGACGCGCTGCGCGGTGTCCAGGTCGCCGAAGACCTCGGCGATCCGGCCCGAACCCTCGGGGTCGAAGGCCAGGATGTGGCGGTCCCCGCTCATCAGCGCCTCGAAACGGTGCATGAGGCGCCCGGCCTCCTGCTTGCCGTAGGGCGTGAGGCGGCTGTCGTGCATGCGCTTCTTCTCGACCTTGCGGGCCTGGTCGAGAGCGATGTGGTTGGCGCGGTAGCGCAGCCGGACCGGGGCGCCGTTCATGTTGCCGACCGCGAGCGGGTAGCGGTGCGCGAGGCGGGTGCGCTGCTGTGCGGTGAGCGAGGCGAAGAAGTGGGCCAGCCGGGTCGGGGAGGCGTCCGGGTCGGGCAGCTCGCGCCCGTCGATGTGGCCGTGCTCCCATGCGGACAGGGAGGCCTGGAGCGCCGTTTTCCCGGGATGGCTGCGCACCGCGGTCCAGCCGGTGGTCGCCAGCATCACGAACACCACGGCCAGCGCGAGCAGCGCGCGCCAGGCGTTCAGCGTGGGGGAGGAGTCGAAGGAAGTCACTGGGAGGACACACTAGGAGAACGAGAGGGTCTCGCGTTAACCGAGTGACGGGGATCACGTTTCAGTGGTACGTGATGAGGAACTCAGTGCGAGCCGCTCGCGCGCCAGTTCCCCGCGAGCGCCGGTCCCACCCCGTCCAGGTAGGCGGCCGTCAGCTCCCGCATCGCCTCGATGCTGAGGTCGTCCCCCGCGATCCACAGCCGCTCCACCACCCGCATCACCCCGCCGAACACCGCGACCACCAGCCGCGGCCGGGCGTCGGTGTCCAGCGCCAGCCCCTCGCGCGCGGCGATGATCCGCGCCAGCTCCTCCTCCAGCTCCATCGAGCGCCGCAGATGCGCGGCGAGCAGCGCGGGCGTCGACTCGATGACCCGGTAGGTGCGCATGTGCAGCTCCAGCGGTACGACCTGCTGGATCGCCTCGTTGATGGTGTCCCAGCTCTCCAGCACGGCCCGGCGCAGCGCCTCCAGCGGGGCTTCGTGCGGCGGGCGGGCGCGGACCGCCTCCACGAAGTGCGTCTCGGTGAGCCGGGCCACGAAGAAGGCGGCCTCCTCCTTGCCCGCGAAGTAGCGGAAGAAGGTGCGCTGCGAGACGTCGACGGCCTCGGCGATCTCGTCGACGGTGGTCCGTTCGTAGCCCTTGGCCGTGAACAGTTCGAGCGCGGCACGCAGCAGCGCGTCCCGCGTGCGGGCCTTCTTGCGCTCGCGCAAAGTCTCCATGCCGTTCTCCTCGCGATTGTTGACAGCCACCGACATCTGAACCTGTTTGTCAACTGTCAGCGGCTGACACTAGCCTCGAACGCATGACTAGTCAGACCACCATCAGCGCGACGGGGCCGGGGGACAAGGCAGCAGCCGCCCCGTCCGACCCGACGCCGTCCACGGGACTGCGCGGCCACCCGTGGTTCACCCTCATAACCGTCGCCGTCGGCGTCATGATGGTGGCCCTCGACGGCACCATCGTCGCCATCGCCAACCCGGCCATCCAGAAGGACCTCGGCGCCAGCTTCGCCGACGTCCAGTGGATCACCAACGGCTACTTCCTCGCCCTCGCGGTCTCCCTCATCACCGCGGGCAAGCTCGGCGACCGCTTCGGCCACCGCCAGACCTTCCTGATCGGCGTCACCGGCTTCGCCGCCGCCTCCGGCGCCATCGGCCTCTCCCACAGCATCGCGTTCGTCGTCACCTTCCGCGTGCTCCAGGGCCTCTTCGGCGCCCTGCTGATGCCGGCCGCGCTCGGCCTGCTGCGGGCCACCTTCCCCGCCGAGAAGCTCAACATGGCCATCGGCCTGTGGGGCATGGTCATCGGCGCCTCCACCGCGGGCGGCCCGATCCTCGGCGGCGTCCTCGTCGAGCACGTCAACTGGCAGTCCGTGTTCTTCATCAACGTGCCGGTCGGCGCCCTCGCGCTGATCCTCGGCCTGCTGATCCTGCGCGACCACCGCGCGGAGAACGCGCCCCGCTCCTTCGACCTCCTCGGCATCGCCCTGCTCTCCGGCGCGATGTTCTGCCTGGTCTGGGCCCTCATCAAGGCGCCGACCTGGGGCTGGGGCTCCGGCACGACCTGGACCTTCCTCGCCGTGTCCGTGCTGGGCTTCGCCCTGTTCGCGTTCTGGGAGCAGCGCGTCAAGGAACCCCTGATCCCGCTCGGCCTGTTCCGCTCGGTCCCGCTGTCCGCGGGCGTCGTGCTGATGGTCCTGATGGCCATCGCCTTCATGGGCGGCCTGTTCTTCGTGACGTTCTATTTGCAGAACGTGCACGGTATGAGCCCCATCGACGCCGGTCTCCACCTCCTCCCGCTCACCGGGATGATGATCGTCGGCTCCCCGCTGGCCGGCGCCGCGATCACCAAGCTCGGCCCGCGCGTCCCGCTGGCCGGCGGCATGGCGGCCACCGCCATCGCCATGTACGGCATGTCCACCCTGGAGTCCGACACCAGCAGCCCCGTCATGTCGATCTGGTTCGCCCTGCTGGGCTTCGGCCTCGCCCCGGTCATGGTCGGCGCCACCGAGGTCATCGTGGGCAACGCGCCCATGGAGCTGTCCGGCGTGGCCGGCGGTCTCCAGCAGGCCGCGATGCAGATCGGCGGCAGCCTCGGTACGGCCGTCCTCGGCGCCGTCATGGCCTCCCGCGTCGACAGCGACCTGCCCGGCAACTGGACCGGCGCGGGCCTGCCCAAGCTCACCCAGCCCCAGTTGGACGCGGCCTCCGAAGCGGTCCAGGTCGGTGTCGCCCCGGTCGCCAAGGGCACCCCGGAGGCCATCGCCGCGAAGATCACGACGGTCGCCCACGACACCTTCATCTCCGGCATGAGCCTGGCCTGCCTGGTCGCCGCCGGCGTGGCGGTGGTCGCGGTGTTCGTCGCCCTGCTGACCAAGCGCGGCGAGAACGCGGAGGCGGGCGCGGGAGCCGCCCACATCTAACCCTTTTCCAGGGCGAGTTCGCCTATCAGGGTGACGGCACTAAAGATTCCTGGCGCTCGGTACGCGCCGCAGGTCACAGTAAGTCAAGTCCTCCGCAGGACAGGGGGGACGGGTGGTCTGCGGCGCGCTGCCGGAGGGGGGCAGCGCGCAAGCAGGCTTTCCCCGCGCGTACGGGGGTATCCGTCGTAGGACGGAACTCGCGTGCACCCTCAGGGAGTTGACGATGGCGCGCTCAGGAAACGCAACACGCACCCGGCCGGACCGCGCGACGCTCGCCGTCGTCGGACTGGTCTGCGCGACAGCGGGCTTCTTCCTGGCCGGGAACCTGGGGATCGTCCTCGGCCCGATCGCGGTGGTCTGCGGCTGGCTCGCCATGGGCCGCAGGTGGGCGGGCGCACGCCGGGTGGTGGCCCTGGTGGCCCTGGTCCTGGGCGTGATCGACACGGTGGCGGCGGTCTTGTGGACGTTCTTCTGAACCGGGAGCGATGAACCGGGACCGATGAACCGAGGCCGATGAACCGGACCGGAGAACCGAGGCCGATGAACCGGGACCGACGTCTCCGGGGCGGCGCCTAGCGGGACACCTCGTCCCCGAGCACCTCCGAGACTCCCGCCCCGAGCACCTCCGCGACTCCCGCGCCGACCACGCCGGGCACCCCCACCCCCACCCCCACCCCCACCCCCGACAGCGCCGCCACCTCCGCCCGCAGCGCGCGCACTTCCTCCGTCAGCGCCTCGATGGCCTCGGTCTGCCGGCGCTCCTCCACGTCGTCCTTCTCGAACCGGGCGATGAACCAGGTGGCGATGTTCGCGGTGACGACACCGAGCAGCGCGATCCCGGACAGCATCAGCCCGACGGCGATCATCCGGCCCAGACCGGTGGTCGGCGCGTGGTCCCCGTACCCCACCGTCGTCATCGTCGTGAACGACCACCACACGGCGTCACCCAGCGTCCGGATGTTCCCGTTGGGCGAGTCCCGCTCCACGGACAGCACCGCGAGCGAGCCGAACATCAGCAGCCCGACCACCGCGCCGGCGACATACGTCGTCAGCTGGATCTGCGAGGCCATCCGGGCCCGCCGCCCGACGAGTATGAGCGTCGAGACCATCCGCAGCAGCCGCAGCGGCTGGAGTATCGGCACCACCACCGCGCACAGGTCCATCCAGTGCGTGCGCACGAACCGCCGCCGGTGCCGGGACATCGCGAGCCGCATCAGATAGTCGGCCGCGAACGCCCCCCACACCACCCACTCGACGGCCGTGCACACCGTGGTCAGCGAGTGCCCGGCGGTCGAGTCCACGATCGGCACGGCATAGGCCACGGCGAACGCGACCGCGAGCCCCAGCAGCGGTCGCTGGGTGCGCTGCTCCCAACGGGCCTGCGCCGATTGTTGCTTCATGGCCGCATCGTAGGGAACGCGTAAGGGCGGCGGAGCCGACCCGGCTCCGCCGCCCTCCTCACGCACGCCGTGGCTCTCGCCTAGGCGTCACCACCGGCCGCACCGGGATCCGCGGCCGTGACGTCCAGCAACTGGTACCGGTCGATGGCCTGCTTCAGCACCGAACGGTCGACCTTGCCCTCGCGGGCCAGCTCCGTCAGCACGGCCACCACGACCGACTGCGCGTCGATGTGGAAGAAGCGGCGCGCCGCGCCCCGGGTGTCGGCGAAGCCGAAGCCGTCGGCGCCCAGCGACTGGTACGTGCCCGGCACCCATCGCGCGATCTGGTCCGGAACCGACCGCATCCAGTCGGAAACCGCCACGAACGGACCCTCCGCCCCGCTCAACTTCCGCGTGACATAAGGAACCCGCTGCTCCTCCTCGGGATGCAGCAGGTTGTGCCGCTCCACCTCGACGGCCTCGCGCCGCAGCTCGTTCCAGGAGGTCGCCGACCAGACGTCGGCCCGTACGTTCCAGTCCTCGGCGAGGATCCGCTGCGCCTCGATCGCCCACGGCACCGCCACCCCCGACGCCATGATCTGCGCCGGAACCGTGCCCGAGGTCCCCTGGCTGATCCGGTGGACACCCTTGAGGATGCCCTCGACGTCGACGTCCGCCGGCTCGGCCGGGTGCTGGATCGGCTCGTTGTAGACGGTGAGGTAGTAGAAGACGTCCTCACTGTCCGGGCCGTACATCCGGCGCAGCCCGTCCTGCACGATGTACGCGATCTCGTACGAGTACGCCGGGTCGTAGGCGACACAGCCCGGGTTGGTCGACGCCAGCAACTGCGAGTGCCCGTCCGCGTGTTGCAGACCCTCACCGGTCAGAGTCGTACGCCCGGCGGTCGCGCCCAGGACGAAACCGCGCGCCAACTGGTCGGCCATCTGCCAGAACTGGTCACCGGTGCGCTGGAAACCGAACATCGAATAGAAGACGTAGACCGGGATGAGCGGCTCGCCGTGCGTCGCGTACGCCGAACCCGCCGCGATCAGCGAAGCGGTGCAGCCCGCCTCCGAGATGCCGTCGTGCAGCATCTGCCCGGTCGGCGACTCCTTGTACGCGAGCAGCAGATCGCGGTCCACCGCCTCGTACTGCTGGCCGAGCGGGTTGTAGATCTTCGCGCTCGGGAAGAACGAGTCCATGCCGAACGTGCGGTACTCGTCCGGCGCGATCAGCACGAACCGCTTGCCGATCTCCTTGTCCCGCATGAGGTCCTTGAGCAGTCGTACGAAGGCCATGGTGGTGGCGATCGACTGCTGGCCGGAACCCTTCTTCACACTCGCGTACGTCTTGTCCGCGGGCAGTGCCAGCGGCTTCGAGCGGACGACACGGGTCGGGACGTAGCCGCCCAGCGCGTTGCGCCGGTCGTGCATGTACTGGATCTCCTCCGAGTTCCGGCCCGGGTGGTAGTACGGCGGCGCGCCGGACTCCAGCTCCTGGTCGGTGATCGGCAGGTGCAGCCGGTCGCGGAAGCCCTTGAGGTCGGCGACCGTCAGCTTCTTCATCTGGTGCGTGGCGTTGCGGCCCTCGAAGTTGGGGCCCAGCGTCCAGCCCTTGACCGTCTGCGCGAGCACGACGGTCGGCTGGCCCTTGTGCTCCTTGGCCGCCTCGAAGGCCGCGAACACCTTGCGGTGGTCGTGGCCGCCGCGCCCCAGGTGCAGGATCTGGTCGTCCGTCATGTTCTCGACCATCGCGCGCAGCCGGTGGTCGTGCCCGAAGAAGTGCTCGCGGATGTACGCGCCGGTCTCCGTGGCGTACGTCTGGAACTGGCCGTCCGGCGTGGTGTTGAGCTGGTTGACCAGCACACCGTCGCGGTCCTGGGCCAGCAGCGGGTCCCAGGTGCGGTCCCAGACCAGTTTGATGACGTTCCAGCCGGCGCCCCGGAACTGCGACTCCAGCTCCTGGATGATCTTGCCGTTGCCGCGCACCGGGCCGTCGAGCCGCTGGAGGTTGCAGTTGACGACGAAGGTCAGGTTGTCCAGGCCCTCGCGCGCCGCGATCGACAGCTGGCCCAGCGACTCCGGCTCGTCCATCTCGCCGTCGCCGAGGAAGGCCCACACGTGCGACCGGGAGGTGTCCGCGATCCCGCGCGCCTCCATGTAGCGGTTCATCCGCGCCTGGAAGATCGCGCCGAGCGGGCCCAGGCCCATCGACACGGTCGGGAACTCCCAGAAGTCCGGCATCGACCGCGGGTGTGGATACGAGGACAGTCCGTACGGCGCCTTCGACTTCTCCTGGCGGAACGCGTCGAGCTGCTGCTCGGTCAGCCGGTCCAGGAGGAACGCGCGGGCGTAGATGCCCGGCGAGGCGTGCCCCTGGAAGAAGATCTGGTCGCCGCCGTCGCCCTGGTCCTTGCCCCGGAAGAAGTGGTTGAAGCCCACGTCGTAGAGGGAGGCGGAGGAGGCGAAGGTGGCGATGTGGCCGCCGACCCCGATGCCGGGACGCTGGGCCCTGGACACCATCACGGCCGCGTTCCAGCGGGTGGCGTTCAGGATCCTGCGCTCGATCTCCTCGTTGCCGGGGAAGAACGGCTCGTCCTTGGTGGCGATGGTGTTGACGTAGTCCGTGCTGCGCATCTCGGGCACGGCCACGCGCTTCTCGCGGGCCCGCTCGATCAGCCGGAGCATCAGATAGCGGGCCCGTTCACGGCCGCGCTGGTCCACGGCGGCGTCGAGGGAGTCGAGCCACTCCTGGGTCTCTTCGGGATCGAAGTCAGGAACCTGACTCGGAAGGCCGCCAATGATGATCGGATTGCGATCGGATCCGGAAGCCACGCTGTTCCTTACCTGTCAGAGGGAGCTGAGTGAGGGGATTGGGTGAGGGGCTGCACCGTTCCCCATGGTCTACCGCGGGGCGGCAATCGTCATCTCTACCGTGAGGTAACCGTGACTCGTTTAGCAAAGTCATTCGAGTCGCGTACCCTCGGAGGGTTCTCAAACGTGCAAACCGGGCAGAACGCTGTGGTGTACGTCACCGGTGGCCGCGATAGCGTGCCTGGAGTTGCGGCGACACGGCCAGGATCGTCACCGTTTCGGCGTTCCGAATCGCCGGGTACTTGCGCGATCCGGCCCGTCCGTGTGGACTACGGCCAACGCTTCGCGTACGCGCGTGGCTGGACATTCATCAAGACATGATCAGGAGGCAACCCGTGAGCGCGACCGCGGACCACGCGGAGGAGCGGACGAATCCTGCCGCAAGGCTGGGGTTCCAGCCCGAGCAGGTGGTCCAGGAGATCGGCTACGACGACGACGTAGACCAGGAACTCCGCGAGGCCATTGAAGAAGTCATCGGCAGCGACCTGGTGGACGAGGACTACGACGACGTCGCCGATGCCGTGGTGCTGTGGTTCCGCGACGAGGACGGCGACCTGACCGACGTGCTGGTGGACGCCATCTCGTACGTCGAGGAGGGCGGCTCCATCCTGCTGCTGACGCCGAAGACCGGCCGTGACGGCTACGTCGAGCCGAGCGACATCTCGGAAGCCGCCACGACCGCGGGCCTTTCCGCGGCCAAGAGCGTCAGCGTGGGCAAGGACTGGAGCGGCAGCCGGCTGGTGACGCCCAAGGCCGCCAAGTCCAAGAGGTAGTCCACGGAGGTACCTCGATCGTCGAACCCCGGACGGGCCGGCCACGCCGGCCCGTCCGTCCGCATGCCGTGATCGCTGCGTAGGGTGGTGGGCCCAGGCTGGTCTCACCCGAACAGCCCCACCGAAGGGATGCAGGACGAGATGGCGATCCAGGTCGGCGACAAGGCCCCCGATTTCGAGCTCAAGGACAACCACGGCGCCACCGTGAGGCTCTCCGACTTCCGCGGCGAGAAGAACGTGGTGCTCCTGTTCTACCCCTTCGCCTTCACCGGCGTGTGCACCGGCGAACTGTGCTCCCTGCGCGACAACCTGCCGCAGTTCACCGACCGCGACACCCAACTCCTCGCGGTCTCCAACGACTCCATCCACACCCTGCGCGTCTTCGCCGAGCAGGAGGGCCTGGAGTACCCGCTGCTCTCCGACTTCTGGCCGCACGGCAACACTTCGCGCGCCTACGGCGTCTTCGACGAGGACAAGGGGTGCGCGCTGCGCGGCACCTTCATCATCGACAAGGAGGGTGTCGTGCGCTGGACCGTCGTCAACGGTCTCCCGGACGCGCGTGACCTGGGCGAGTACGTGAAGGCGCTCGACACCCTGTGATTGTTCGGTTCCAGGGCCTGCGAGGGTCGGGAACCCGTCACTAGGATCGAGACGTTGATCCGATACCGACGCACTACGGGGCATCCCCGCCCCTGGACACCAATGGAGGACTCGTGGGAGTCAGCCTCAGCAAGGGCGGCAACGTTTCACTGACCAAGGAGGCCCCGGGCCTGACCGCGGTCATCGTCGGTCTGGGGTGGGACGTCCGCACCACCACCGGTACCGACTTCGACCTCGACGCCAGCGCTCTGCTGCTGAACAGCGCGGGCAAGGTCGCGAGCGACGCCAACTTCGTCTTCTTCAACAACCTCAAGAGCCCCGACGGCTCCGTCGAGCACACCGGTGACAACACCACCGGTGAGGGCGAGGGCGACGACGAGGCGATCAAGGTGAACCTGGCGGCCGTCCCGGCGGACGTCGACAAGATCACCTTCCCGGTGTCGATCTACGACGCCGAGAACCGCCAGCAGTCCTTCGGCCAGGTCCGCAACGCGTTCATCCGCGTGGTGAACCAGGCCGGCGGCGCGGAGATCGCCCGCTACGACCTCTCCGAGGACGCCTCGACCGAGACGGCCATGGTCTTCGGCGAGCTGTACCGCAACGGCGCGGAGTGGAAGTTCCGCGCCATCGGCCAGGGCTACGCCTCGGGCCTGCGCGGCATCGCCCAGGACTTCGGCGTCAACGTCTGACGTCACCAGGCTTCACACCCGGCGCCGCACCGTTCGTGTGCGGCGCCGGGTGCTCCCCTCCGGGGGAGCGCGGGACAACTCACACAGCATCGCCTCGGGGAGGACCAGCACTATGGGCGTCACACTCGCCAAGGGGGGCAACGTCTCCCTGTCCAAGGCCGCACCGAACCTCACGAACGTACTGATCGGACTCGGCTGGGACGCGCGTTCCACCACCGGAGCCGACTTCGACCTCGACGCCAGCGCCCTGCTGTGCAACGGCGGCCGGGTGCTCGGCGACGAGTGGTTCATCTTCTACAACCAGCTCAAGAGCCCCGACGGCTCCGTCGAGCACACCGGCGACAACCTCACCGGTGAGGGCGAGGGCGACGACGAGTCGATCCTGGTCGACCTCTCCAAGGTCCCGGCCAACGTCGACAAGGTCGTCTTCCCGGTCTCGATCCACGACGCCGACAACCGCGGCCAGACCTTCGGCCAGGTCAGCAACGCCTTCATCCGCGTCGTCAACCAGGCCGACGGCCAGGAGCTGGCCCGCTACGACCTCTCCGAGGACGCCTCCACCGAGACCGCCATGATCTTCGGCGAGCTCTACCGCTACCAGGGCGAGTGGAAGTTCCGCGCGGTGGGCCAGGGCTACGCGTCGGGCCTGCGGGGCATCGCCCTGGACTTCGGGGTCAACGTTTCGTAGAGACCGCTCACTCGGGGTGGCTCCAGGGGGCCCGCCGCGACGCATGTACACCCAGGACCTGCGGGTTACCCGACCGGAATGGGGTAGCTGTCCCGGTCGGGGCGGTCTCCCTCTAGACTCGGTGCTCGACGTCAAATTTTAAGTAAAGCCGAGTGCGGCGCGGGGGAGACCCGTACAACAGGGATTGGGTAGCCAGTGCTTCTGAAAACCTTCGGCTGGTCGTTCGCGGTCACCGCGCTCGGCCTGGTCGCGGCGGCGTTCTACGGGGGGTGGGAAGCCTTCGGCATCGTGGCGATCCTGGCCGTCCTGGAGATCTCGCTGTCCTTCGACAACGCGGTGGTCAACGCCGGGATCCTGAAGAAGATGTCCGCCTTCTGGCAGAAGATCTTCCTCACCATCGGTGTCCTGATCGCCGTCTTCGGCATGCGGCTGGTGTTCCCCGTCGTCATCGTCGCGGTCACCGCCAAGATCGGCCCGATCGACGCGGTCGACCTCGCGCTCAACAACAAGGACCACTACCAGCAGCTGGTCACCGACGCCCACCCGGCGATCGCGGCCTTCGGCGGCATGTTCCTGCTGATGATCTTCCTCGACTTCATCTTCGAGGAGCGGGACATCCAGTGGCTGCGCTGGATCGAGCGCCCGCTCGCCAAGCTCGGCAAGGTCGACATGCTGTCGGTCTGCATCGCGCTGATCGTCCTGCTGATCACGTCCTTCACCTTCGCGGCCCACGCCCACCAGCACGGCGGCGCGCACACCGACAAGGCGCAGACGGTCCTGATCTCCGGCATCGCCGGTCTGATCACGTACATGATCGTCGGCGGTCTCTCCGGCTTCTTCGAGGACCGTCTCGAAGAAGCGGAGGAGCGGGAGCACGAGGAGGAGGAAGAGGCCGCGCGCACCGGAAAGCAGCGCTCGGCGGTCGTCCTCGCCGGCCAGGCCGCTTTCTTCATGTTCCTGTACCTGGAAGTGCTGGACGCCTCCTTCTCCTTCGACGGCGTGATCGGCGCGTTCGCGATCACCAACGACATCGTCCTGATGGCACTGGGCCTGGGCATCGGCGCGATGTACGTCCGCTCGCTGACGGTCTACCTGGTCCGCCAGGGCACGTTGGACGACTACGTCTACCTGGAGCACGGCGCCCACTACGCGATCGGCGCCCTCGCGGTGATCCTCATGGTGACCATCCAGTACCAGATCAACGAGGTCATCACCGGCCTGGTCGGCGTCGTCCTCATCGGCTGGTCCTTCTGGTCCTCGGTCCGCCGCAACCGGGCCCTCGCGGAAGCCGAGGGAAAAGCCGGCTCGGACGAGAAGACTGAGGTCTCGTCCGGGGTGTGACAAGCTCCCTGGTAAGGGAACGCTCTGTTCGGGGCGGCAGACAGAGGACATGCCCTCGGTCCGCCGCCCCGACAGCTTTGTCGTGAGACATGTGGACGTGGGGGCGGGAATGGGCTTCTTCGACGGTATCTGGCGCCGCGAGGCCGACTTCGACTCGGGCAGCGCGGCCAGCAACGCGATAGAACTGACCAAACGGCACCACCAGGTCTCGCTCACCAAACAGGGCGCGGCCACCGGCAACCTGCGCGTCAACCTCACCTGGCGGATGCGGACCTCCGACATCGGCGGCCCCCAGCGCGACAGCCTGCTCCGCCACCCCTTCAAGGCCCTCAAGCCGCCGGAGGTCATGGGCCACAGCCAGAGCATGGTCAACGTCGACCTCGACCTCGGCTGCCTCTACGAACTCATGGACGGCACCAAGGGAGTCGTCCAGCCCCTCGGCGGCCTGCTCGGCGACGTCAACTCACCCCCGTACGTGAAGCTCAGCGGCGACGACCGCTTCGGCTCCGCGTCCGGCGAGACGATGTACGTCAACCTCGACCACCGCGAGCAGATCAAGCGCCTCCTGGTCTTCGTCTACATCTACGACCAGACCCCGGCCTTCGACCGCACCCACGCGATCGTCACCCTCTACCCCAGCAACGGCCCCCGCATCGAGATCGGCCTCGACGAACGCCACCCCCAGGCCCGTTCCTGCGCGGTGGTGATGATCGAGAACGTCAAGGGCGAACTGGTGGTCCGCCGGGAGGTCAAGTTCGTCTACGGCTTCCAGGCGGAACTGGACCGCTTGTACGGGTGGGGACTGCAATGGGGCCGCGGCTACAAAACGAAGGTGGAGCAGTAGCTCCCCTCACCCTCAGATGAACTGGGGCCCCTGCGGCGGCAACCGGAAATCCGGGTCCACCGCGGAGGCGACAGGCATCGGCTGCGGATACCCGTACGTCCCGGCGGGAGCCGGCTGCGGGTACCCGTACGCGGGCTGGGTCACCGGCTCCTGCGTCTGCGGATACCCGTACCCGGACTGCACCGGAACCGCCGTGACCGCCGGAACCGCCGGAGGCAACGGCTGCGAGACCTCGGGCCCGGCCGAGGCCTCCGACTCGTCCACCGTGATGCCGAAGTCCGTGGCCAGCCCCCGCAGCCCGTTGGAGTACCCCTCCCCGAGCGCCCGGAACTTCCACCCCTCGCCCCGCCGGTACAGCTCCCCGCAGATCAGCGCGGTCTCCTCGCCGGTCTCCGGTTTGATGTCGAAATACAGCAGCGGATCGCCCTCGGCGACCGCCGCGTCGTACAGCATGATGCGCAGGCCCTGTACGCGGTCGAAGGTCTCGTCCTCCGCCGATGCGACCACCAGAATCCGGCTGACTTCGGGCTCGACACCGGCCAGATCTGTCTGGATCGTGTCGGTGGGACCCTCGGCGACGCGCTTCTTGCCGAGCCGCCAGACCTTCCCGGAGGGGTGCCGGGGCTGGTTGTAGAAGACGAAGTCCTCGTCGGAACGCACCCGACCGGCGGGGCCGAGGAGCAGCGCCGAGACATCCACGTCCGGGCCCCCCTGCCCGGGCGTCCAGCGCAGCACGGCACGTACCGTGGTGGCCTCCAGCGGGACGTTCGACCCCTTCAGCATGGCGTGCGTCATGCGGTCATCCTGCCTTCTCGGTCCTGGTCACGACAACGTGGGGTGCGGACTCCGACACGGCCGAGTTACCTGAAGTTCATGCCCGGCGGGAACCCCTGACATGGGTTTGTACGTACTATTACCGGCCACCTATCGACAACACTCACGGTTCACAACGTCACCACGGGGGAGCTTTATGCGTCATTTCGGGCACATTGCCCCTGAGGTGCGGCAGCGTCTCTTCTTCCAGGAGCCGTGCGAGTTCGACGCGGACTCCCCGGCCCGGCTGCTCGCCGCCGCCCTCGGCGCCACGCTCTACAGCCCCGCCACCCGGCCCCGCCTCGCCGACGACATCGTCAAGCTGGCCGGGCGCGGCGTGGTGTCGATGGTGCTGTGCCTGGAGGACTCGATCGGCGACGAGGACGTCCCGGCCGCCGAGGAGAACCTGGTCCGGCAGTTCACCGAGCTGGCCGCCCGCCCGGCCGCCGAACTGCCCCTCCTCTTCATCCGGGTCCGGGTGCCCGAACAGATCCCCGACCTCGTGCGGCGCATGGGCCCGGCCGTACGACTCCTCTCCGGCTTCGTGATGCCGAAGTTCACCGAGGAACGCGGGATGCCCTTCCTGGAGGCCCTCTCCGACGCCGAGGCGGCCAGCGGCCACCGGCTGTTCGGCATGCCGGTCCTGGAGTCGCCCGAGCTGCTCTACCGCGAGTCCCGGGTGGAGACCCTGGAGGGCATCTCCCGCGCGGTCGACAAGTACCGGGACCGGGTCCTCGCCCTGCGCCTGGGCGTCACCGACTTCTGCTCCTCCTACGGCCTGCGCCGGGCCTCCGACATGACGGCCTACGACGTCCAGATCGTCGCCAACGTGATCGCCGACGTGGTGAACATGCTGGGCCGCGCCGACGGCACCGGCTTCACGGTGACCGGCCCGGTGTGGGAGTACTTCCGGGTCCAGGAGCGCATGTTCAAACCGCAGCTGCGCCGCAGCCCCTTCCTGGAGGGCCAGGCCGAGGAGCTGCGCGAGGCGCTGATCGAGCACGCCATGGACGGGCTGCTGCGCGAGATCGCCCTCGACCAGGCCAACGGGCTGACCGGCAAGACCTGCATCCACCCCTCGCACGTGCTGCCCGTGCACGCGCTGTCCGTGGTCAGCCACGAGGAGTTCTGCGACGCGCAGGACATCCTGCGGCCGGAGCGGGGCGGCGGGGGCGTGCTGCGCTCGGCGTACACGAACAAGATGAACGAGGTGAAGCCGCACCGCGCCTGGGCCGAGCGGACCATGCTGCGCGCCGAGATCTTCGGTGTCGCACGCGAGGACGTCGGCTTCGTGGAGCTGCTCGCCGCCGGAATCCCCGGCTGAATCCCAAGGGACGCATGAACAAGGCAGTGAACGACTCGGTCTGGTCCGGCAGTTGGGTCGCGGAGCGACTCGGCGTCGAACTCCTCGGCGACCCCGGACTGACCGGCCTCCTGGGCCTGGCCCTCCGCCGCAACCCCAAACGGGCCCACCTCCTGGTCTCGAACGTGCTCGGCAAACACGTCCCCCAGTCCCCGTCGATCGTCTACGGCCACGGCGTCACCCTGGGCCGCCGGGTGCGGGAGCTGCTGGGCCCGGAGGAGTCCCGCCGGGCGGTGGTCCTCGGCTACGCGGAGACCGCGACGGGCCTGGGCCACGCGGTGGCCGACGGCATCGCCGTCGCGCCCTACCTCCACTCCACCCGCCGCCCCGTCCCCGGCGTCGCCCCCGCGGGCGGCTTCGAGGAGTCCCACTCCCACGCGACATCGCATCTGCTGCTGCCGGAGAACCCCGAACTGCTGTCCGGCGAGGGGCCGTTGGTCCTGGTGGACGACGAGTTCTCGACCGGCAACACCGTCCTGAACACGATCAGGGAGCTGCACGGCCGCTACCCGCGGGAGCGGTACGTGGTCGTCGCCCTGGTCGACATGCGCTCGGCGGCCGACGCGGGCCGCCTGGACGAGTTCGCGGCGGAACTGGGCGCCCGGGTGGACCTGGTGGCAGCGGCATCGGGAACGGTACGGCTGCCGGACGGCGTACTGGAGAAGGGCCAGGAACTGGTCGCACGGTACGAGGCGGCTGCTTCGGATGCGCGACCGGCCCCCACCGGCCCGCACCCGGGACGAGTCGACCTGCGCTGGCCCCACAACCTCCCCGACGGCGGACGCCACGGCTTCACGCCCCACCACCGAATACGCCTGGAGGCGGCCCTCCCGGCCATGGCGGCCCGCCTCGCTGAGGCACTCCCGGAGGACGCGCACCGCGTGCACGTCCTCGGTTTCGAAGAGCTGATGTACGCCCCCCTCAGACTCGCCCGCGAACTGGAGCAGATAGTCGACGCCGACGTCACCTACTCCACCACCACCCGTTCCCCCGTCCTCGCGGTGGACGACCCCGGCTACGCGATCCGCACCCGCATCGTCTTCCCGGCCCACGACGACCCCGCGGACGGCCCCGGCGACCGCTACGCCTACAACATCGCCGGCGCCGGTTTCGACGCGGTGGTCGCGGTCGTCGACTCCCACGGCGACACCCCCGAACTGCACGGCCTGCTGGCCGAGTTGGCCGCACACACCCCGCATGTCGTCCTCGCGGTGGTCCCCTCGTACGTCCCCGAAAGGCCCCCCATGCTGCCCGAGCCCCTCCGTGGCCCCGCCTTCTCCTCGTACGCGCCGGAAGAGGTCGGCTGGCTGCTCCAGGACCTCTCGGACGTGACGCTGGAGGCGCCGACCGAGGAGCGCGAGGAGGCCATCCAGAGCGGCGGCGCGCACTACGCGGAGTCGCTGCCGGTGGAGTACCAGCCCAGCGAGCAGTACCAGGAGCTGTTCCACACCGCCCTGGACGAGGCGGCCGGCCGTCTCGCGCTGGCGGTCGGCGCGGTCACCGAACTGGTCCTCGCCGAACGCTCCCCGCGCCCCGTGCTGGTCTCGCTCGCCCGCGCCGGCACCCCGGTCGGCATCCTGATGCGCCGCTGGGCCCAGTACCGCCACGGCCTCGAACTCCCGCACTACGCCGTGTCGATCGTGCGCGGTCGCGGGATCGACGCCAACGCGCTGCGCTATCTCGCCGCCCATCACGACCCCGCCGACGTCGTGTTCGTCGACGGCTGGACCGGCAAGGGCGCCATCACCCGCGAACTCGCCGACGCGATCGCGGAGTTCGAGGAGTCGGACGGCGTCACCGGCTTCGACCCGGAGATCGCGGTCCTGGCCGACCCCGGCTCCTGCGTCAGGACGTACGGCACCCGCGAGGACTTCCTCATCCCCTCCGCGTGCCTCAACTCGACGGTGTCGGGCCTGATCTCCCGTACGGTCCTGCGCTCGGACCTGGTCGGCCCGCACGACTTCCACGGCGCGAAGTTCTACCGCGAACTCGCCGGCGCGGACGTCTCGGTGGACTTCCTGGACGCGGTGGCCGCCCGCTTCCCGGAGGTCTCGGACGCGGTGGCGACCCTCACCAAGGAACTGCTGGCCGCCGACCGCACCCCGACCTGGGAGGGCTGGGCGGCGGTCGAGCGCATCAGCGAGGAGTACGGCATCCACGACGTGAACCTCGTCAAGCCCGGCGTCGGCGAGACCACCCGGGTGCTGCTGCGCCGGGTGCCCTGGAAGATCCTCGCGCGGGCCGGTGCGGGCGCCGACCTCGACCACGTCAGACTGCTCGCCGAGCAACGCGGCGTACCCGTCGAGGAGGTGGCCGAACTGCCGTACACCTGCGTGGGGTTGATCCATCCCAAGTACACGCGCGGGGCGACCGGTGCCGACGGCAGGGCGGTGGCGGTCTGATGCCGGTACTCGTCGCGAGCGACCTCGACCGTACGCTCATCTACTCCTCGGCGGCCCTCGCCCTGACCATGCCGGACGCGCGGGCGCCCCGGCTGCTCTGTGTCGAGGTGCACGAGAGCAGGCCGCTCTCCTTCATGACCGAGACCGCGGCCGGGCTCCTCACCGAACTCGGCGGGCTCGGTGCGGACACGGCCGTGTTCGTACCGACCACGACCCGTACCCGCAAGCAGTACCAGCGCATCAGCCTGCCCGGCCCGCAGCCGAGGTACGCGATCTGCGCCAACGGCGGCCATCTCCTCGTCGACGGCACGACGGACGAGGACTGGCACGCCGGAGTGCAGTCGAGGCTGGCGGCCGAGTGCGCGCCGCTGGAGGAGGTCCGCCAGTACCTGGCCGACTCCGCCGACCCGGCCTGGGTGCGCAAGCACCGCGTCGCCGAGGACCTCTTCGCCTACCTCGTCGTGGAACGCGAGCTCCTCCCGGCGGAGTGGGTGAAGGAACTCGCGGTCTGGGCCGAGGACCGGGGCTGGACGGTCTCCCTCCAGGGCCGCAAGATCTACGCCGTGCCGAAGCCGCTGACCAAGAGCGCGGCCATGCGGGAAGTGGCCCGCCGCACCGGCGCGACCCTGACCCTCGCGGCCGGCGACTCCCTGCTGGACGCCGACCTCCTGCTGGCCGCGGACAGGGGCTGGCGCCCGGGCCACGGCGAACTGGCGGACGAGACCTGGACGGCCCCCAACATCACGGCCCTGCCGGAGCGAGGAGTGCTGGCGGGGGAACGCATCCTCCAGGAGTTCCTGAGGGCAACTCCCTAGGGGCGAGGGGAACTGCGCGACCAGCCACAACGTACCCGCACCCGACAACGCACCGGGCTCTCAGCCGCAGCACCCTCCACCACAGCACCCGCCCCCTCCGCCCGCTCCGGGCGAGGGGGCGGACTTCGTACCGCCCACGGCGACGGCGGACAGCAGCTTGACGGTGTCGTCGTGCCCGGAGGGGCACGCGGCCGGTGCCGCGGACTCCGCCATCGGCCGGCTGACTTCGAACGTGGACCCGCAGGTGCGGCAGCGGTACTCGTAGCGAGGCATGTCATCAGGCTAACGCCGCTCTCACATGAGTACGGCACCTTCTTTTTTCATGAAGGTTTCCCCTGTGTCCCGTTCTGCGGTCTTCTTATATGGAGAACTTGCGAAGACCACTGGTAATTTGAGTTCGCCGCGTGACCTGCGAGGCCGGGGGGAACCGGGATTTGCGGTCGTGTTCACGGCAACCTTGTAAGACCCTCGTACGTCTGTGCGTCTGCCTGTGCGAGCAATTCGGAGTGCGGAGGGAGTCGTCAGTGACCCACGAGGGGGAGGGGGAGGAGCCTCAGCGACCGGACGAGACCATGCAGTTGAAGCTCCCCGCCGGATTCCGGCCGGACGAGACGATGCAGTTGCGGTTGTCCGATCTGGCGGTTCCGGAGGCACCCGAGATACCCGAGGGGGAGACGAAACCGGTACGTCACCGGGGCCGCAAGGCACCCCGCCCGTCCCTCCGCACCCGTCTCTCCCGCCTCGCCCAGGCACTCGGCCCCCGCTTCGCTCCCCTCATCGCCCGCCTCGCCCCGGTCGTGATTTTCCTCACGCCGTACGTCCGCAGGATGCGCCCGCAGTACCCACGGCCCGGCCGTACCGACTGGCGCCGCTGGATACCGTCCTGGCGGCAGTGGCTCGGCGGAGCGCTCGCCTCCGTCGGCCTCAGCGGACTGTTCCTGGTGGTCGCCTACGCGGCCACCGACATCCCCTCGAACCTGAACTCGTACGCGACCCAGCAGGACAACGTGTACTTCTGGTCCGACGGCACGCCCATGGCCCGTACCGGCTGGGTGCAGCGGCAGGCGATGCCGCTGAAGGACATCCCCACCGACGTCCGCTGGGCGGTGCTCGCCGCCGAGAACGAGAGCTTCTACAGCGACCCCGGCATCTCCATGAAAGGCATCGCCCGCGCCCTCTACCGCACGGTCGGGCAGGGTGACACCGAGGGCGGTTCGACGATCACCCAGCAGTACGTCAAAAACGTCTATCTGACCCAGAACCAGACGGTGAGCCGCAAATTCACCGAAGCGATGATCTCCCTCAAACTCGACAACAAGATGAGCAAGGACAAGATCCTTGAGGGCTATCTCAACACCAGCTGGTTCGGCCGCGGCACCTACGGACTGCAACGCGCCTCGCAGGCCTACTACGGCAAGGACGTCAGCCAGCTCAACGCCAGCGAGGGCGCCTTCCTCGCCTCCCTGCTGAAGGGCGCCGGCCTCTACGACCCGACCATCAGCAAGGCCAACCACGCCCGCGCGGTGGCCCGTTGGTCGTGGATCCTGGACCGCATGGTGAAGATCGGCAAGCTGTCGCCGGCCGAGCGCGCCAAGTACACGAAGTTCCCCGAGCCGCTCAAGCAGTCGAGGACCTACGACACCGGCAAGCAGAGCGACTACCTGGTCGAACTGGCCACGCAGTACGTGAAGAAGACCGCGCACATCTCGGACAAGGACTTCGACCTCGGCGGCTACCAGATCTACACGACCTTCGACCGCGACCGCGAGACCCAGCTGACGGACGCCGTCACCAAGGCCCGCAAGGACGCGCAGAAGAGCGACCCGGCCAACGCCAAGGCCGCCCACTACGGCGCCACCTCGGTGGCCTCCGACGGCCGCATCCTCGCCGTCTACGGCGGCCCGGACCACCGTACGCAGGGCTACAACGAGTCCAACGCGACCACCGTCCCGGCGGGCTCGGCCTTCGAACCCTTCGTCTACGCCGCCGCGTTGGAGCACGGGGTCACCAAGACCCGGGGCAGCCCGCCGACCCCGGTCACCCCCGAGACGCTGTACGACGGGAACGACGGCGTGCCCGTCACCACACCGGAGGGCCCCTACTGGGACCGCAGCGGCAAGAAGGTCGCCGCCCACAACGACGGCAACAAGTCCTACGGGCAGATCAGTCTGAGCCAGGCCCTCGCGCGCTCCGTGAACACGCCGTTCATGCAGCTCGGCATGGACACCGGCCTGTCGACCGTACGGAAGACCGCCGAGGCGGCCGGGCTGCTCTCGTCCAGCTTCGGGGCACAGGTGCCCGCGCTGTCCCTGGGCAACGCCACACCCAGCGCCCTGCGGATGGCCAGCGCCTACGGCACGTTCGACGCCGGGGGCGTCCACACCGAGCCGTACTCGGTCCGCCGTATCACCCGCAACGGCGCCGCCGTGCCGCTGGAGCGGCCGCGACCCAACCGGGCGATGAGCAAGGCGACCGCCGCCGAGGTGACGCAGGCGCTCACCGACTCCTACGGTCTCGCGCACCCCGCCGCCCAGGCCGCCGGTGCCGGGGTGGCGGGCAAGACCGGCACCACCCAGGACGACACCGCCGCCTGGTACGTGGGCACGGCCAAGTCCGTGTCCACCGCCGTCGTCGTCTACCGCATCGACCTGAGCAAGAGCCTCGAACCCCTGCCGCTGAAAGGAATCTCCGGCACCCCAGTCACCGACGTCCCCTACGGCATCTGGTCGAGAGCCATGACCCCGCTCGGCTGACCACCGCAGCGCACCCGCCACCTCCTCGCAGAATGAGCCGCCCATGAAGTCCCCGAAGCAGGCGCCGTCAGGCAGGCGCCGCCGAGCCCGTGAGCCTCGCCGCACCCCCAAGCCGGGATTCCTCACCCTGGCCCTGTTCCTCGTCGTCGCCTCCCTGGTGACCGGGTATCTGGCGTTGAACCGGGACAGCACGACGCCGACCGCCTCGGCGGGCAGGAACACCGAGCCGAAGTCGACCAAGGAACCCGTCTGGGACGGCAAGACGCAGGTGCTGGGGGACGGCTCGACCTCGTACACGGGGCCGCAGAAGGACCAGTTGAAGGCCGTACCGCTCAAGCCCGGTGAGAAACCACCCCAGTTCGTGGTGTTCTCCTGGGACGGGGCACTCCAGGGCGACGACAAACTCTTCTCGCACTACCGGGAGATGGCCAAGGAGTACAACGCCCACATGACCTTCTTCCTCACGGGCATCTATCTGCTGCCCAAGAGCAAGCGGGACCTCTACCACCCGCCGATGCACCCGGTGGGCTCGGCCGCGATCGACTTCCCCACCGACCAGCACATCCGCGACACCCTGGAACAGCTGCGCCTGGCCTACGAGCAGGGCAACGACATCGGCACCCACTTCAACGGCCACTTCTGCGAGGCCAAGGGCGGCGGCGACTGGAGCGTCGCCCAGTGGAAGAGCGAGATCGACCAGTTCTTCTCCTTCGTCGAGAACTGGAAGACCAACACCGGCTACACCGACATCCCGGCCCTGCCCTTCGACTTCAAGAAGGAGGTCGTCGGCGGCCGTGCCCCCTGCCTGGAGGGCCAGCCCAACCTCCTGAAGGCGCTGAAGGGTTACGGCTGGAAGTACGACGCCAGCTCCCCGGGCGACTTCCAGATATGGCCCACCAAGAAGGACGGCCTCTGGGACTTCCCGCTCGAACTGCTCCCCTACGGGAACAACATCCAGGCCCTGTCGATGGACTTCAACTTCCTCTACAACCAGTCCAACGGCGCCACCCAGGGCGACCCCTCGAAGTACGCCGAGTGGGAACAGAAGACCGTCGACTCGTACATGGCCGGCTTCAACCGGGTCTACTACGGCAGCCGCGCGCCCCTGTTCATCGGCAACCACTTCGAGAACTGGAACGGCAGCATCTACATGAAGGCCATCGACCAGATCATCCCGAAGATCTGCACCAAGAAGGGCGTGAAGTGCGTGTCCTTCAAGGAGCTGTCCGACTGGATGGACGTGCAGTCGCCGCAGACCCTCCAGCAGCTGCGCAGTCTGGACCCGGCCCAGTCGCCCGACTGGTCCACGGTGGTCAAGTGACCTGTGGGGACCGCTGAGGTCACGAAGCGCAACCCCCTTCACAGGAGCCACACATGGCGTGCGAAGATGCCCTCGCCCGGTAGGCGTACCGGCGTAGAGGGGAACCCCATTGAAATCCAGAAAACTGAGCCGTAACAGGAGCCGTACGGCCATAGTCTCGGCGGCGGCCGTCTCGGTCGTCGCCGGAGTCGCCCTCGTGCCCAACTGGAGCGCGGGCGCGGCCGTCGTGAACGACCCGACCGTGGACGCCTCGACCAAGGCGACCTTCCAGAAGCTGGCCGACGCGGTCTTCACCGACCGCACCCAGGCCCTGGTCCGCGGCGCGGGCACCAAGCAGAGCACCTCGCGCTTCTCCGGCGACGTCCGGCTCTCCAGCACCCAGTCGCGCGACGAGAAGTCGGCGCTGAGCCGACTGCGGGGGCGGCAGAGCAGCATCGCGAAGCTCGGCGAGACGTACAGCGCCGGCAGCACCAAGGTCACGCTCGACGCGACCCGGGTCACCGGCCGTACCGCCAAGGCCGACGTCACCGAGACGACCACGCTGACGTACGCGAAGGCCACCGCGGGCGCGCCGAAGACCACCGGCTTCCAGGCCCACCACGAGCTGACCTTCAAGGCCGACCAGCAGGGCACCTGGCAGCTGTCGAAGATCCAGGACACCGACACGGGCGGCCTCGCCGTCAACACGGTGGCCAAGCCCGCGGTCAAGGCGTCGCCCGCCCCGGCCGACGACGGCAACACCACGCCGGACGCGCCGCGCGCCGCCATCACCCGCAACCCGGTGGCGGTCCCGAAGACCGGCACGACGTACGACTACAAGGCGATGGCCGCGTACGCCGAGAAGTACTGGAACGTCTACAACACGGACTACCCGAACTTCAACGGCCACGCGGACGGCGGCGACTGCACCAACTTCGTCAGCCAGTCCCTGAAGGCCGGCGGCTGGAAGCACGTCCCGGGCTACGTCTACGACTACACGAAGTGGTTCGGCACCGCCGACATCCAGTCGGACTCCTTCGTCGGCGTCAACGAGTGGTCCTGGTTCGCCCAGAACTCCAAGCGGACCACCCCGCTCGCCAACGTGTACCAGGCCGAGGTCGGCGACGTCATCCAGGTCGACTTCGACCGGGACGGCTCCAAGGACCACACGATGATCGTGACGTACAAGGCCAACGGCATCCCGTACGTCACCTACCACTCGAACAACACCTACCGCAGGTCGCTGTCGAGCCTCATCGCGTCGTACCCGAACGCCTACTACTACGCGTACCGCACCTGATCCGTTCAGGTCCTCGTCCGTCGCCGGGCTCAGTGCCCGGCGGCGGTCCCGCGCTCCTCGCGGATCTGCCCGACCACCCGCGCGACGGTCTGCCGTACGGCCTCCGTCTCGGTCAGGAAGTGCCAGTAGTCCGGGTGGCGGCCCTCCAGCGTGGCGACCGCGCGGTCCAGGCGCGCCACCGCGTCGTCCAGCGGGCGGGCGTGCCGCGGCTCGGGCGTGGTCCGGCCCGACATCGCCAGCCGCTGCGCGTCCCGGATCGCGAACCGGGTGCGGTCGATCTCCTGCTGGGGGTCCTTCTGCACGGCGTTCAGCCGCCGCAGCCGGTCACCGGCCGCCGACACGGCCTCGTCGGTGGTGTTCAGCAGCGCCCGTACCGTCGACAGCAGTGACGTGGCGTCCGGCCAGCGCTGCGCGTCCCGCGCGGCCTGCGCCTCCGTCAGCTTCAGCTCGGCCTGCCGCACGTTCTCGCCGGCCTGGTCGGGCACGTGCTGGAGGTCCTGCCAGCAGGCGGCCGAGAACCGCCGCCGCAGCTCGCTCAGCACCGGGTCGACCTGCCCCGCGCGGGTGGTCAGCGCCTGGGCGCGGGTGCGCAGCGACACCAGCCGATGGTCGATCTCGGCGGCCCGCTCGGGCAGTTGACCCGCCTCGGCCGTGATGGCCTCCGCCTCCCGCGCGACCTGCGTCGCCCGCTCCAGCGTCTGCGGCACGCCGTGCTGCCCCGCGCCCTGGTTCAGCTTCGTCAGCTCCGGCCCGAGCCTGGCCAGCCGCCCGGCGAGATCGTCGGCCCGCAGCCCCGACGCCCGTACGGCGTCCAGCGCGTTGCTCGCGGCCAGCAGCGCCTGCCGGGCCCGCTCCACGGCCGGCGCCAGCCGCGCGAGCTGTGTCTCCGCCTTGCCGAGCAGCGGCCCGAGCCCGTTCTCGAACCGGTCCAACTCCTGCTTGACCTGGCCGAGTTGGTCCTTGGCGGCGGTCAGCTCGGCGCGGGCGCGGTTGGCGGCGGCGGCCTCCAGGTCGTCGCGGTCGAGGTCGTGCGCGTCGACGGCGTTGATGTACCGGCCGCTCGCCTCGTCGATCCGCCGGCCCAGCGCCTCGAAGTCGGTCACCGCGCGCCGCGCGGCCGGCGAGTCGTCGACCGCGGTGATGGTGTCTATCGAGATCCGCAGATCCCGCTGGGCGGTGTCCAGCTCGTAGAACGCCGCCGCCGCGGCGTCCTTCGCCGCCTGCGCCTCGGCCCGCTGGCTCTCCGCCCGCCCGCCGAACCAGCGCCGGGTGCCACCGCCCGCGAACGCGGCGGCCAGCACCGGCGCGGCGAGCAGCGGCAGGCCCAGCAGCGTGAGGGTGTCGAAGGCGGCACGGGCGGCGGCGGAACCGCGCCGGGACCGTGTGAGCGGCGAATACGGCTGCGCAGGTGTCGCCGTCACATCCCTCTCCCGTGTCTTGCGTCCTGACCGTTGTCATTCTCCCACCGGTAGAGGACGAACACACGAGCCGGTCAGTTCGCGTTCCGCACCGTGACTTTCCCGTCGCCCGTACGGGCGCTCACCACATGGGAACTCGACGCGTCCCGGGGCACCGACACGTCCACCCCGCCGTCCCCGGTCCTGGTCGTCACCCGGTACTTGGTGTCCCCCTTGGGCAGCGCGACCGTCACCGACCCGTCGCCGCTGCGGGACTCCACCAGGTCCGGTACGACCCCGAGTTCCAGGTGCACCGACCCGTCGCTGGTGCTCGTGCGCACCTCCCGGGACGACACCTGGGCGTGCACGGAACCGTCCCCGGTGTGCAGGGTCAGCGGCCCGGTGGAGTCGGTCACCAGCACGGAGCCGTCGCCGGTCCGCACACTCAGCGCGTCCTTGAACCCGCGCGCCCGCACACTCCCGTCCCCGTCCTCCACCTTCACGGTGACCCCGCGCGGCACCTCGATCCGGTGCTTGGCCGCGCAGTCGGCGACCACTCCGGAGCACTTCAGCCGCAGCACCAGCCGGTCGCCCTTCATGGCCCAGGTCACCTTGGGGTCCGAACCGAGCGCCACGCTGCCCTGCCACCACCGGGTGACCTCGATCTTCCCCGCCGGATTCGCGTCCGAGGCGACGATGTCGAGCGCCGAGTCGTCCGAGTCGACGGTGAGCGTGCGGCCGGACAGCGCGAAGGTCCGGTGGTCCGGGTGCTTGTCGTCCCCGGCGGAGGCGCCACCGCACGCGGTGACGCCGACCAGGAGCAGGGCGAGGCCGCCGGTGGCGGCGAGGACACGGCGGGTGCTGCGGGTGCGGGTCACGATGCTTTCCCCCTGAGGCGGTCGCGGAGTCCCGGTGACTCCTACGGCTCCCCTCGACCGTAGAGAGCCGGGCTCGGCGACGGCATCCGGCGCACTCCCGGACCCGGGGTGGGGAAAACCCCCGGCACTCCACCTCGGCGATACGGGTTTCGGGACAGGCCCCCTGGCCATGTAGGCTGTCGACTCGTCCTGGGCGCGTAGCTCAGGGGTAGAGCGTCGCCCTTACAAGGCGAATGTCGGCGGTTCGAAACCGTCCGCGCCCACCAGGATGGACAGCAGGTCGGAGGCCTTCCGCGGAGTTCCGCGGGAGGCCTCTTTTCTGTGGTCGGGGGCTCGCGGTTTCCGGGGGTGGTGGGCAGGATGGGCGCATGACTCAACCTGGCGCCACGCCCTCGGGCTCCGTGTTGTCCCTGTGGTCGCACGACTCGGTGCTGTCGATCGGTTCGGTGGGCTCGGTGCTGTCCATCGGGTCCGTCGGGTCGGCGCTGTCCATCGGGTCGATCGGCAGTTCGCTGTCGGTCGGTTCGATCGGCTCGGCGCTGTCGCTGGTCTCGGCGGGCTCGTGGCTGAGCATGGGTTCCGCACTGTCCGCGCAGTCGCGGTGGTCGGTGCTGTCGTGGCGTGCGACGCGCGGCTTCCGGGCGGTCGGGGCCGGGACGGGGACCGGCACCGGGGTCCGTTTCGGCGGGGTGCCGGTCGTCGGTACGGCCGGGGTCGTCGCGGCGGTCGGTGCGGTGGCGGCCCTGACGCTGGCCCAACGGGCGCTGCGCAAGCCGTAGTTCGGGTACGGCTCGGCGGTCAGGACCAGAACGCGTTCGACCTGTCGATGTCCTCGACGCATTCGTCCAGGTCCGTGATCCTGTCGCCGAGGACGCGGAAGACGATGGCGCCGGTCTCGTCGAGGTGCTTGCCGTCGCGCTCGGCCGTGATGCGGTGGAGCGCGACCGCGTGGCCCCGGCCGTCGACGAGGACGTCGCGCAGTTCGACGTGCAGGGTGCCGTTCGTCTGCGCGAACAGCTGCCCGTACATGTCGATGGTCGCGTCCAGGCCCTTGAAGTCGCCGGACAGCGGGTGGCTGCCGGGGACGTGGTGCGTGACGTCGGAGGACATCAGCCCGCGCAGGGTGTCCATGTCACCGCGGACGAAGGCGTCGTAGCCCTCGCGGACGAGGAGTGCGTGCGGGTGGTCGGCCATGGTCGATCGCCGCCTCTCGGTTGCTTCGGCGATATGTGGCTTCTCTCAGTGATTGTCCGCCTCTTCGTCCGCCGTTGGCACCTCGTGGGCGTGCTTCAGCTTCATCCGTGACTCCACGCGCTCCGTCGCGGTCACCTCCGTCCAGAAGCGGTGGCCGCTGACGAAGACCGCGAGTTCGTGCTCGCGCTGCCGGAGCTTCTCCACCTCGGCCTGTTCGTCGGGCGTCCAGCCGGGGGAGGCGGGGCGTTCCACCTTGCGCCAGCCGCCCGTGTCGCTGAACCCGTCCAGGGGCTCGACCGACCAGGGCAGCCGCTTCAGCAGGGCCGACAGCTCCGCCCGGACCTGATGCAGCTCCTCCTGACCGGCGAGGAGGTCACTCGGGAAGTCATAGGTCGTTGCCACGCGCTAATGCTACGCCTGTTCGAATTTGGGTCGCGAGTTCCTTCGGGGACTTCGCGGGACTTCACACGAACGGGGCCCGTGGTCGTCGACGGTGTGTTCGAGAGAGGGGCGGCGGTATCGCTCGCGGGGCGCGAGACTGGACGCATGTGCCGCAGCATCAAGACCCTTCGCCCGCCCGCCCTGCCCGACGAGGCCACGGAGGAGGAGATCCGCGCCGCCGCGTTGCAGTACGTCCGCAAGGTCTCCGGCTTCCGCGCACCCGCCGCCCACAACCGCGAGGTCTTCGACCGCGCGGTCACCACGATCGCCGAAGCGACGGCGGAACTCCTCGCGGGACTGGAGGTGAGGGGCACGGGCGCGGGCGCCGGCGCCGGCGCCGGGGCCGGGGCTTCGCGGGGGGCGCCTTGAGTGGAGCGGCGGGCGGGGTCGGCGGAGACCGGTGGCGCTCAGGCGGCGGAGCCGCGGGGGGCGTAGTCGCGCGGGCCTGGGGGTGGTTGCGTGTGGAGCCGTGCCTCTGAAGGCAGTTGCCTGCGGCGCCCTGCCCCTTGAGGGCGACAGCCGCTCGGCGTCCGTCCGATGGGGGCGTGTGGGTTCGGCGCCCGGTCTCCGGGGCGGGCTGGCTCGGGGGCTGATTCCGGGGGCGCCTGGTCTCTGGGGTGCGTCGGCTCGGCCCCGTCCCTGGGTCGTGCCGACTCCGCGCCCGATCCTTGGGGGCGGGGCGCGGCGGCTCGGCACCCAGCCCTCGGAGCGGGCCGGCTCCGCTACTGCGCGGCCGTCGCCTCCGGCGTCCCCGTCGGCTGGCGGCGCATGACGTACGCCGCTCCCGCTCCCGCGCCGAACAGCGCCGCGAACGACACCGCCGTCGCCAGCCACGTCGCGCCGAGCCACTGTGCGCCGTAGTAGCCCAGTGCCACGCTGTACGCCGCCCAGGACAGGCCCGCCAGGGCCGACCAGGGGAGGAAGTCGCGGGCGCGGCGGTGGGCGGCGCCCGCGCCGAGGGAGACGACCGAGCGGCCGGCGGGGGCGAAGCGGGCCAGGATGACCAGGGCGCCGCCGCCCCGGGCCAGGGCGTGGCCGAGACGTTCCTGCGCGGTGGTGAGCCGGCGGGAACGGGAGATGGCGCGGTCGAGACGTTCGCCACCCAGCCAGGCCAGGCGGTACGCCACCAGGTCGCCCAGGACGGACGCGGCGGCGGCCGACGCGATCAGGGCCAGGATGCTGGGGACCTCGTGCGGGACGGGTACGGCGTCGGTCGCCGCGCCGGTGCCCGCTGCCGCCGCCGTGGCCGCCGCGACGACCAGCACCCCGCTCGGCAGGACCGGCAGGAACACATCAAGGAGCACGGACAGGGCGATCATGGCGTAGATCCATGGGCTGCCGGTCAGCGACCCCACACTCTCGAACAACGCGGCTCCCCGTGAACTCCCCCGTGGGCCGCGGCAAGGACGGCCAGTGACAGCCATACAGCGTACGCCTGGGCCGTGACAGGAGATCCACGGGGGGCACGTGTGATCGGCACAGCTTGTTCACTCGGCTGCCCCGTCCCGAGGGGCGGGACGGGCCCGCATCCCGTAGCAACGTAAAGGGGACTGAAGCGCTGAAGCGCACCTTAACGTGAGGAACGGTACACATCATGGTGGCAGGCATATGTGCGGGCGCCGTCGTCGCGGCCCTACTGGCGAGCGGCACGGGCGGCGCGGGCGGCAGCGGCGCCCCGGACGGCTACTCGATGCGGACGGACGCCCGGTTCGCGCCGGTCGCCGCCCTCGTGCCGTCCGCGGCGGTGACGTACGACACGAAGCTCGTCCCCGCCGCCGCGTGGATCGAGGTCGGCCAGCGGACCGCCGCGAACGGCGCCACGACCGTACGGTTGCGGGTCGACGGGATGGTGCCGGGGCACGCGTACGCCGTCCATGTGCACCAGAAGCCGTGCGGCGCCGACCCCGCCGCCGCGGGCGGGCACTTCCAGCACAAGCCGTCCACCGACCCGGCCGACGCCACCGCCGACAACGAGGTCTGGCTCGACTTCACCGCCGACGAGCACGGCGCCGCCGAGGCGAGCGCCCGGCACGACTGGAACTTCCGGGAGGGCGAGGCGTCCTCCGTCGTGATCCACGACATGCCCGGCAGCCGCGTCCGCGCCGCCTGCTTCACCGTGCCGTTCGGCTGGGCTCCCTGAGCGGGGGACACGTCCAGGGGCGGGTGCCGTCGGCCGACGGCACCCGCCCTCTCGTCGTCGCGGCCCGGAGCGCCGCCCGCGCCACCGCGTCGGCGTCCGAGAGCGTGACCGAGTCGACGCCGGGCCGGGCACCCGCCGCCGTCACCCAGTGCACGCCCTCCGTGGGCACTCCGAACGCGAACCGCCGTGCGTGCGGCTGCCCCTGACGGTCTATCAGGCGGTACGGGCGCGGTGTGACGTCCAGCCCGCCCGTCTCGTAGCCGTCCACGGTGTGCGGCCGGCAGCCGCCCGTCCTCAGCAGCCGGCCCAGCAGCGGGTCGGCGGTGCGCCGCAGGTCCGGTTCCGGGAGCCGGGCCTCGACGAGCGTGGTCACCCGCACCGCCGAGCCCGGTATCGCGGGGGAGCGCGCCACCCAGGCGCCGTCCGCCTCCCGCACCTCCAGCCCCGGTCCGAGCACCTCCACCACGCCCGCCGTCACCAGCGCGGCCAGTTCCTCGATCCGGCGCCGGGGCGGGCCGATGGACAGGAACGCGTTGAGCGGGGTGTACCAGCGGTCCAGGTGCTCGCGGCGCGAGTCGCCCGCGAGGCCGCGGTGGTCGACGACCAGCCGGAGTTCGTTGCGCAGATCGCGCAGCACGTCCAGCGCGGCCTTGAGCGGGCCGTCCACATTGCCGAGCGCGGCCTGCCCGGCGTCCTCGCGCAGATACCCCAGCAGCCAGTCCCGCCAGGCCGCCGGGTCGGCGAGCGCGCGGTCCGGGTACGGGCGCGACAGCCGGTCCCAGCTCCAGCGGTCGGCCGCCGGTATCCCGAACTCGCCCAGCATCAGGGCCTCTTGAGGATCGCGGTGCGGGACGGAGAGGAAGCGCTCCGCGAACTCCGACGCCGCCCACGGGGATGGGGATGGGGATGGGCGCGTGGACGGGGACGGCCGTAGCGTCCCTCGCGTCCTTGGCGTCCGGAGCAGGGTGGAGTAGTAGACCGTCTCCACCTCCTTGGCCACCAACGGCCATATCTCCGTGCGGAATTCGGGGGGCTCGCCGGAGTCCGCGCGTTTGCGGAAGGCGGCGGTGGCCTCCGGGGTGAGGACGAGCGGGGTGTGGCGGCCGTGCGGGCCCTTCGCGTTGTCGCCGCGCGCCTGGTACGGGACACCTCGGCGTGAACCGGCGTACAGGCGGGGCTCGTTGCCGGAGGGCAGATAGCGGAGCGCGCCGTCCTCCGCGCGGACGAAACGGCCGCCCCGGCCCGTCGTCAACAGGGCGGTGTGGTCGAAGAAGTTGAGACCGAGGCCGCGCAACAGCGTTGGTTCACCCGGTGCTACGGCGGACAGGTCGGCGTCGGCCGGGTTGCCGGGCGGGAGGTGGCGCAGGCCCTGGTGGCAGGCGTAGGCGGCGAGGCGCTGTTGGGCCGGGTCACCGGCGCTCGGGAGGTGGCCCTGGGCCAGGACCACCGCCGAAAGGGCGGTCAGAGTACGGCCGTTGTCCAGGGTGAGGGTCTGGTGGCCGTCGGGTGTGTCGTCGAGCCGTACCGCGCTCGCCCGGTGGGTGGTGATCTCGACGGAGTCCGGCGCCTCGCGGACCGTGCGGGCGAACACCCACTCCAGATAGCGGCCGTAGTGGGCGCGGGTGGGGTAGTCGTCGGGACCGAGTTCGGCGGGTGCCCATTCGTGCAGGCTCGGGCCGGGGCGGATCGGGCCGGAGCAGTCGACGCTGTCGTCGGTGAAGAGGGTGACCTGACAGGCCACGGTGTTCATCAGCAGCTCGGGGGACTGCGCGGAGCGCCAGACGCGGCCGGGGCCCGGGGGCGCCGGGTCGACGACATGGACGGTGAGCCGGGTGCCGGGCGGGAGGAGTTCGGGAGCCGAGGCGCAGAGGCGTTCCAGGACGCTGGTGCCACGCGGACCGGCACCGACCACGGCGACGGAGACGGGGACGGAGACGGCGGTGCCGGAGATCGATGCCCGTTCGTCGTCGGACGCGTTCACTACAGACAAAAGGTGGACTCCCAGGCGTGTGGGGCGCGATGGAGCAGACCGCCCACCGGAAGCGGACGGTCCGCCTCATCATGCCCTCAGCGACATCACGGCGATGTCAGCGGGGAGGCCGGTGAGGGATCAGGGAGAGGTCAGGGAGAGGTCAGTGGGGATTCCTCGACCGTCCGCAGCGTCCCGTCCGACCGTGCCTGCTCCAGTCGCAGCCGGGCCGAACGGCCGCGCAGCGTAAGGGTCATGAGCTGGTTGCCGAACCAGGGCCCGCCCGTCCTGCGCCAGGTGACCGAGGGCTCCGCGCAGCGGCCGTGCCGGGCGAAGCGGCGGCCCAGGCCGCGGGCCACGGCACTCCAGCCGAAGCGGAAACCGACCCGGACATAGCGGGGGATCGAGTTGTGGACGGGCGAGCAGGTCAGCTGGAGGACGCGTGAAGTCGGCCCGCCGGTACGCCACTTGGGCTCCGCGACGTACGCGTGGTGCACGTCCCCCGACAGTACGAGCACCGACGCCGGTGCCGCCTTCCCCGACCCCGCCTCGGCGATGAGCCCCGCCAGCTCCTCGAAGGACTCCGGGAACGCCGCCCAGTGCTCCAGATCGCCCGCCCGCCGCAGCCTCTCCCCGAACTCGGCCCAGCGGGCGCCTCGTTCGCCCCGGCACAGGGCCGCGTCCCAGGCCTCGGCGTCGTGCACGAGGTGGGGCAGCAGCCAGGGCAGTGAGGTGCCGATGAGGAGATGGTCGTAGGAACCGGGGTCGGCGAGTGCCTCGGTGCGCAGCCAGGCGGCCTCGCCGGGGTCGAGCATCGCGCGGTGCTGTTCGTCGAGGACGCGGGCGGCGCGGCTGTCCACCATCAGCAGGCGTACCCGCCCGAAGTCGCGCCGGTAGCTCCAGCGCGCGGAGGCCGGGTCGGCGTCGGCGCGGCAGGCGAAGGCACGGAGCGCGTCGGTGCCGTCCGGGGTGTCACGGACCGCCGAGTAGAGGGGATCGGCGGCCAGTTCGGCGGGGGAGAGGTTCCCTAGGTGCTGATGCACCCAGTACGACATCAGTCCGCTCAGCAGCCGCTCACGCCACCACGGGGTGGCCCGCATGTCCGCCAGCCAGGCGGCGGAGGTGTTCCAGTCGTCGATGACGTCGTGGTCGTCGAAGATCATGCACGAGGGCACGGTGGAGAGCAGCCAGCGGATCTCGGGGTCCAGCCAGGACTCGTAGTAGAGGCGCGTGTACTCCTCGTAGTCCGCGACCTCGCCGCCGGGCGGTTCGCTCAGGTCGCGGCGGGCGGAGAGCCAGCGGCGGGTCGCGTCGGAGACCTCGTCGGCGTACACCTGGTCGCCCAACAGGAGGAGTACGTCCGGCCGTTCGGCCTCCGGGTCGCGCGCGATGCGCGAGGCCAGTGTGTCCAGGGCGTCCGGGCCCACCGGGTCGTGGTCGTCGGCGGGCGGCGCGGCCCACCGGCAGGAGCCGAAGGCGACCCGGACGGTTCCGTCGGCGTCCGGGGTGTGGATCGCGGAGGGCGGGAACGGGGAGTCGGGCAGCGGCCACACCCGTGTCCCGTCGAGGAGCACGTCGTAGTGCGTCGAGGTCCCGGGTGTGAGGCCCTCCACCGGCACCAACGCGTAGTGGTGGCCCGCGACTTGGAAGGTGCGGGCGCTGCCGGCCGCGCCGTCCGCGCAGCGCACCTCGGCGGTGCACGGACGGCTCGCCTCGACCCATACGGTCGCGGACGAGCCGTCGGCGTAGCGCAGCAGTGGTCCAAGACGCAGTCCGGCCACGGGTGATCACTCTCCTCCGTCGCCCCGTACGGTACGGAACGACGGAGGCCGGTGACCAGGTCCGGTGCGGTACGAAAGGATCAGCGGGGGGTCAGCAGCCGGCGAGGTAGTTCGTCAGCGCGGTCTTCTCGGCGGTGTCGACCGAGAGGTCGTAGTAGTACTTCACCTGCACCCAGGCACGGACGTACGTGCAGCGGTACGAGGTGAGCGAGGGCATCCACTCGGCCGGGTCCTTGTCGCCCTTGGACTGGTTGACGTTGTCCGTGACCGCGAGGAGCTGCGGGCGGGTCACGTCGTTGGCGAAGGCCTCGCGCTGGGCGGTGGTCCAGTTGCGGGCGCCGGAGTCCCAGGCCTCGGCCAGCGGCACGAGGTGGTCGATGTCGACGTCGGAGGCGGCGGTCCAGGTGGCGCCGTCGTAGGGGGAGTACCAGCTGCCGCTGGTCGCGGTGCAGGCGGAGTTGGTGACGACGTTCGTACCGTCGCGCTTGAGGATCCACTCACGGGTGTTGCAGGTGCCGCTGATGGTGTCCCAGGTCGGGAACAGGTCGCGCGCGTAGCCGGTGCGGACCTCGGTCGCGACGGTGAGGGAGGCGAGGTAGGTGCGGGCGGTGGCCGCGCTGACCGGTGTGGGGAGGGCGGCGGAGGCGGTCGGACCGTTGAAAAGCGCGACGGAGGCTATGAGTCCGGTGAAGGCCGCGAGTATGCTCAGCCGTCGACGCGCGTAGAACTTCGGCATACGAACTCCCTTGGGGTGTGGGGGTGTTGGAGTCGAGCGAAGGAATGCTTGCGGTGCCGTGTTGCGGCCGGGTGTGCGTCCGGTAAGAAGTTAGTGACGCGCGCATGACAAGACAAGGTTTACGGTCGAACTTGTCGTCGCGTACAGTTGACGGCGCAGAAGGGGAGTAGCTCTTCGCCGGACCGTCGACATACTGCTCAGCTCGTCTGAGCCGGCGCCCGGAGGACGATCTCTTGTGGATCGGCCAGCGAGACCTTCGGCAACGCAGTGCACCACCCGTGTGTGCTGCCGTGCCGAGGTGTCCGCAGGCGGTTTTCGCACTCTCGGTGGGGCAGCCCCCGACCGATTGAGGAACCTTGATCAGCATCAGTGTGACGGCGCTCGTCTTCGGCGTCGTCTTCCTGGCCGAACTCCCCGACAAGACCGCGCTCGCCGGACTCGTCCTCGGCACCCGCTACCGCGCCTCGTACGTCTTCGCCGGCGTCGCCGCCGCGTTCCTGCTGCACGTGGTGCTGGCGGTGGCGGCGGGCAGCGTGCTCACGCTGCTCCCGCAGCGGCTCGTGGCCGCCGTGACCGGTGCGCTCTTCCTGGGCGGGGCCGCGGTGCTCCTCTTCAAGAAGGGCGACGACGAGGAGGAGGTCCGCAAGCCCAAGGACCAGTCCTTCTGGAAGGTCTCCGGCGCCGGTTTCATGCTCATCCTGGTCGCCGAGTTCGGTGACCTGACCCAGATCATGACGGCCAACCTCGCGGCCCGCTACGACGACCCGTTCTCGGTCGGTCTCGGCGCGGTGCTCGCGCTGTGGGCGGTCGCCGGTCTCGGTATCGTCGGCGGAAAGGCGCTGATGAAGCGGGTGCCGCTGGAGCTGATCACGCGGATCGCGGCGGTGCTGATGCTGGCGCTGGGGGCGTGGAGCCTGTGGGAGGCGGTGGCCGGCTGACGGCGGGCCGCGGTCGTCCGACGGCGGGCCGTGGTCGTCCGGCCGCGGGCCGTCGCCGGCCGGGCGGGTGCGCGAGCTGAACGGTGGGTGAACTGTTTCCGGGGGTGGTGGCGCGATGCCGCTCCGATTTTGTACCGTAGAGAAACAAAGTGGCTCCCGTCCGTTTTCCCTGACCGGCGGACGGGGCCGCCTTGTCCCTCCCACGCGTCTTGGAGCTTGCCGATGACGGCCACCACCGTGCTCACCGCCCGCGCCCTCCTGCTGGACATGGACGGCACCCTCGTCGACTCGCACGCCGTCGTCGAGCGGATCTGGCGGCGCTGGTCCGAGCGGCACGGGCTGAACGCGGACGAGGTCATGAAGGTCGTGCACGGCCGCCAGGGCTACGCGTCGATGGCGCTGCTGCTGCCCAACCGGCCCATGGAGCAGAACCACGCGGAGAACGCCCGCATGCTCGCTGAGGAGACCGCCGACATCGAGGGCGTCGTCCCGATCCCGGGCGCGCCGGAGTTCCTGGCCGCGCTGCGGGGACTGCCGCACGCGCTGGTGACCTCGGCGGACGTCGCGCTGTCCACGGCGCGGATGGGCGCGGCCGGACTGGAACTCCCCGACGTCCGCATCACCGCGGAGTCGGTCGGCGCCAGCAAGCCCGACCCCGAGGGCTTCCTGAAGGGCGCGGCCGAACTGGGCGTCGCGCCCGCGGACTGTGTCGTCTTCGAGGACTCGGGGGCGGGGATCGCGGCGGGGCGCGCCGCGGGGATGCGGGTGGTGGGGGTCGGGCCGCAGGCCGCGTATCACCGGCCGGATGTGCTGGTGCGGGATCTGCGTGGGGTGCGGGTGGAGGGTGTGGGCGGGGAGATTCGGTTGCATGTGGGGTAGTGGGCCTACGGGTGTTGGCCTACGGTTCTAGGCCTACGGCTGTTGGCCCACGGCTGTAGGCCTACGACTGTTGGCCCGACCGTTGGCACACAACCGTTGGCCTACGGCCGTAGGCCAACGCCCCCCGCAAGGCAACAGCCGTTGGTCAACACTCGTTGGCCAACGCCCGTAGGCCAACACCCGTTGCTCACGGCTCCGTGGTCTCTGATTCCAGCTTCGCCCGGGTCGCCGCCCCGTACACCCCGGCCGCGTCGGACTGGATGCCGCGGGCCAGTTGGTACGTGCGTACCGAGGCCTGGACCTGCTTGTCGAAGACGCCGTTGTCCGGGCCGGTGTAGAGGTTCAACTGGGCCAGCCGGAGCTGGAGTTCGGTGACCTCGGGGCCCTCGTCGCCGCGCTGTAGGACCGGGGCCGTGCTGCTGCCGCCGGCCTGTCGCTCGGTACCGGCCGCGCCCGACGCCGTGGCGCTGGTCGTCGCGGTCGGACTGGACACCGCGGACCGTGACGCCGTGGCGGACGGGCTGCTCGTCGTCGACGGCGAGGGGCTCGCGCTGAGCGTCGGGGACGGGGGCGCCGACGTCGGCTGTACGGACGTGGCGGCGCTCGTGGACGGTGCCGCCGGTGCCGAGCTCTTCGTCAGGGTGGGGACGCTCGCGCGGACGTCCTTGGGGGCCGCCTCGTCGCGCGACGGCGTCTGGTACGAGAGCAGGCCGCTCGCGAAACCGGCCGCCGCGACCACCGCCACGACGGCTCCGGTCGCGGCGAGCAGCACGGTACGGCGGCGACGGCGCGGGGAGGCGTCCTGCTCGGGCGGCTCCGGGGTGGCGAGGACCGGGAGGAGTGACGTCTCCGCCGGCGCGGGCGGCACCGCGCGCAGCGGCATCGTCTCCTCGACCGCGGGCAGCCGCTGTGTCTCACCCTCGAAACCAGCCGCCGCCGAAGGTGCCGACGACGCCGACGGCTGCTCCCGTGTGTCGCCGTGCAGTTCCACATACGGTCTGATCCGCAGCGGGTCGAAGTCCTCCGCCGCTGCCGCCTCCGCCGTGCGCGCGTCACGCAGCGCGTCGGACGCCCGTTGGGTGCAGGCGCAGGACGGGGAACCGTCGGTCGCCCGGGGCGCCCCGCACCGCGGGCATATGTGGCCCTTCGCCTCGTTCACGTGTTCGTCCCTCCCCGTCGGACTCCCGAGGTTATTCGGGTCTCCTCCACACCGTCTCCTCCGACCCCCGGAATGACCGCTTCCATTCGGACTCGACAGGCCGTAACGGGACACACCGATCACCATGGATGTGTAACGAGAGCCTCGGGAGGTCTTCATGGCCGGCGATGCGCACGGTATGACAGGGAATGTGCACGACGCGCAGCCACCGGAGAAGTCCCCGCGGCGGGGCAGCGCCGCCCAGGAACATGTGTCGGGCAACGTCCTCGTCTCCATCGGGGCGCTGCTCCTCGGGCTGCTGCTGGCAGCCCTCGACCAGACCATCGTGTCGACCGCGCTGCCCACGATCGTCAGCGATCTGGGCGGGCTGGAGCATCTGTCGTGGGTGGTCACGGCGTATCTGCTGGCCTCGACCGCCGCGACCCCGCTGTGGGGCAAGCTGGGCGACCAGTACGGCCGGAAACGGCTGTTCCAGATCGCGATCGTGATCTTCCTCGTCGGGTCCGCGCTCTGCGGAGCGGCGCAGAACATGCCCCAGCTGATCGGCTTCAGGGCGTTGCAGGGACTCGGCGGCGGCGGGCTGATCGTGCTGTCGATGGCGATCGTCGGCGATGTCGTTTCGCCGCGCGAACGCGGGCGCTACCAGGGGCTGTTCGGCGCCGTCTTCGGCGCGACGAGTGTCCTCGGGCCGCTGCTCGGCGGGCTGTTCACCGAACACCTCAGCTGGCGCTGGGTCTTCTACGTCAACCTCCCCGTCGGTGTCGTCGCCCTCGCCGTCATCGCGACCGCCCTGCACATCCCGCGCAGGTCCACCCGCCATGTCATCGACTATCTCGGCACCTTCCTCATCGCCGCCGTCGCGACCTGCCTGGTGCTGGTCGCCTCGCTCGGCGGCACGACCTGGGGCTGGGGCTCGCCGCAGATCATCGGGCTCGCGGTGCTCGGGGTGGTCCTCGCCGTGGCGTTCGTGGCCGTGGAACGACGCGCCGCCGAACCCGTCCTCCCGCTCAAGCTGTTCCGCGTCCGCACCTTCTCGCTCGCCGCCGTCATCAGCTTCATCGTCGGCTTCGCGATGTTCGGCGCGATGACCTATCTGCCGACCTTCCTCCAGGTCGTGCAGGGCATCTCGCCGACCATGTCCGGTGTGCACATGCTGCCGATGGTGTTCGGCATGCTGATCTCGTCCACCGCCTCCGGCCAGATCGTCAGCCGCACCGGCCGCTGGAAGGTCTTCCCGATCGCGGGCACCGGTGTCACCGCGCTCGGTCTGTTGCTGCTCCACCAGCTCGACGAGAACAGTTCCACCGGCGAGATGAGTGCCTACTTCTTCGTCTTCGGGCTCGGACTCGGCCTGGTCATGCAGGTGTTGGTGCTCATCGTGCAGAACGCCGTGTCGTACGAGGATCTCGGCGTCGCCACCTCCGGCGCGACCTTCTTCCGGTCCATCGGGGCCTCGTTCGGCGTCGCCATCTTCGGCACGATCTTCGCGAGCCGGCTGGGCGACAAGCTGACGGAGGCGCTTCGGGGCACGTCGCTGCCCGCGGGCGTCACACCGGACGGTCTTGAGTCCGACCCGCGCGGCATCTCCCAACTGCCGGTCGCGGTAAGGCCGGAGGCCCTGCACGCGTACGCGTCCTCGATCACCGACGTCTTCCTGTACGCGGCTCCCGTCGCCCTCGTCGGCTTCGTCCTGGCGTGGTTCCTCAAGGAGGACAAGCTGCGCGGCTCGGTCACGGCACCCGACCTCACCGAGACCCTCGCCAGCAACCCCGTCCAACGTTCCTCCTACGACGAGGTGTGCCGCGCGCTGTCCGTGCTCGGCACCCGGGAGGGGCGCCGCGAGATCTACCGGACGATCACCGCGAAGGCGGGCTACGACCTTCAGCCGGCGGCGAGTTGGCTGCTGCTGCGGATCAGACGGGACGGCTGGGCGGAACCCGGAGTGCTGGCCGAACGCAGCTCCGTGCCCCTGCCGGTCATCCTCGCCGCCGTCCGCCAGATCGAGGGACGGCGGCTCGCGGTGCGCGAAGGCCTGGACCTCCGACTGACCGACCAGGGGCGGGAGACGGCCGAACGGCTCGCGCAGGCACGGGAGGAGTCCCTCGCGCAGACCCTGGGCGACTGGTGGGGGCCGGACCGGCCCACGGATCTGATCCAGCTGGTGCACGAACTCAACGGCGAGCTGTGCGGCTCCGACCGGGAGCAACCGCACAACGGGACGGTCGGCGAGGCGCGTTGATGCCGTGTCGACGCTCTCGCGGGGCGCGTCGACACACCGCCGCCACGGAATCCCCGGAGTCGTGGCCGTCGTTTGAAGGGTGCCTTTGCGGCAACCCGGTACGGGAACCGACCGACTAAGGGAGCCGGTCGGCCAAGAACCGGGAAGGCACTCATGTCCACAGGCGTGATCATCGTTTTGATCGTGATCGTGGTCGGCGTGGTCGCTGCCGCGGCGGCCCTGGCGCTGCGCAACCGAGGCGCGCTCGGCGGCTCGGGACTGAAGCGCCGCTTCGGCCCCGAGTACGACCGGACCGTGGCCCGGCACGACGGCGACACGAAGGCCGCCGAGCGGGAACTCGGCGAGCGCGTCCAACAGCACGGCGCGCTGCGGGAGCAGCCGTTGGAGCCCGCGGCCCGTGAGCAGTACCAGGCCCGCTGGGCCGCCGCCCAGGAGCTCTTCGTCGACTCGCCCCGGCAGGCCGTGACCGACGTGGACGAGTTGCTCGGCGAGGTGGCCGGGGCCCGGGGCTTCCCCGGTGTCGAGGAGTACGAGAAGCAGTTCGACGCGCTGTCCGTGCACCACGCGGACCACGTCCACGGCTACCGACGCGTGCACCGAGTCGTCACCGCGCGTACGAACGGCGCCCCGGAGAGCCAGGCCGGTACCGAGGAGATGCGCGAGGCCATGCTCGAAGCCCGTGCCCTCTTCGACGACCTGATGAGCGCGGACGACAGCGGCGGCAGTGGTCGCGGAGGTACCGGACGCCATGCGTTCGGCTCATTCAACAGGCAAGCAGTGAAGGGAAGTTGAGCCGCATGACCGATGTGACACGACCCAACGGCGACACCGGCGACAGCGACACGGGCGACGAGCGCAAGGGCGCGAGCACGGATACCGGTACGAGTACGGGCACGGGCACGGATCGGCGGGAGCCCACGGTCGTCACGCCGATCCCGCGGCAGAGCGAACGGCAGAGCGAACGGCAGAGCGAGCGGCCGGGCGACCGCCAGGACGGCAAGGGAACACCCCGGCCGGTGCACGCCCCCGAGCCCCCTCCCGCCCCCGTCGCCACCGCGCCCACGACGGGCACGGGCATGGGCACGGGTACGGGCACGGCGATGACCACCGCCGCCGACAAGCGGCACGACCGTCCGGCCGCCACGGACGGCAGCCTGCTGCCGCACGACGAGAGCGACAAGTTCAGCCTGCGCTTGCAGCACGCGGTGACCGGGTTCGTCGACGAGCCCCGTTCCGCCGTGGAGGAGGCCGCGCACGTCCTTGAGGACGTCGCCGACCGGCTCGCGGAGGCCGTCACCAGGCGCCGGGACAACCTGCACAAGTCCTGGGAGTCCGCGGGCCCGGACGACAGCGACACCGAGCAACTCCGGCTCGCCCTGCGGGACTACCGCGAGCTGACGGAACGGCTGCTACACATCTGACCCGCCGGGGCCACCCGCCCCGCCGGCCGCCCGGCGCTCCCGCCACTCCCGTGCGACCTCTTCCACGTCGTACGGCTTCATCCCCAGCGGAGGGCCGGGCGGTGGCTTGAACATCATGTCGCGGATCTTCACGTTGACTTCGGTGATGATCTGCCGTGCGATCCGTTCCGAAGGGGCCGAGTACGCCGCAGCCAGGGCGTCCTCGGCCTCTTTGCGCAGTGCCAGCGTCGGGGGGAGCACGGAGATGCCCTCGCGGGCCATCTTCTGCTTGATCCACCACAGTTCGTCGTACGTCGTGTCGGAACCGGAGGGCAACGGCTTCCCCGCGCCCGGGAGTTGGGCGAACTCGCCGTCCCGCTCGGCGTCCCGGATCTGCTTGTCGACCCAGGACTCGAAGGACACACCCGGTGGCTTTCGCTCGGTCATGACTTCATTGTGCCGGACGTGACGCGGCCGGGCGATTTATCATGCGGCGGCTGTGTAAGGACACTTCAAGGGGGAAGCGCACGTGCTCGAACTCACCATGGCCTCGGTCTCCGGGACGGACGAGGGCGCCACGGCCGGCATGCTGATGGCCGAGGCGCCCGACGACCCGGGCGCGGTGCTGCGGGTGGGCCGGGACGAATCGGTGTGCCGGCTGGTGACACCGGACGACTGGCTGTTCATCTCACGGGTCCATCTGGAGTTCCTGTGCGGACCAGAGGGCACCTGGCAGGTGAGCTGGTTGCGCGGCTCCCAGTCCGACCCGTCCTCCGAAGTGCGGCTGATCGTCGGGGAGTACGCCCAGACCGTCGGCTACGGCGGGAGCGTGCCGTTGCCCCGCGGTGGCAGCGGCGAGATCGTCATCAAGGACCGGACCGGACCGCGCAGCGTCAACGTCGGCTTCTACCACGAGAGTTGAGGCAGCAAGAGAGCCGAGGCAGACGGACAGGCGAGGAGGAGACGAGGAGACGGGAGAACGGCTCTCAGTCGATGACGCGGGCCAGCGCGAAGCCGTCGTAGCCCTTCTCGCCCACCGTCTGGATCGCGGTGCCGGTGAGGCGCGGGTGGGAGCCGATGAGTTCGATGGCCGCGCGGGTGCCCAGGACGTCCGGGTCGGTGCTGGCCGGGTCGGCGACCCGGCCGCCGCGGACCACGTTGTCGATGATGATCAGGCTGCCCGGGCGGGTGAGCTTGAGGGCCCACTCCACGTAGTGCGGGTTGTTGGCCTTGTCGGCGTCGATGAAGACCAGGTCGAAGGGGGCCGCGTGCTCGTCGGCGAGCGCGGCCAGTGAGTCCAGGGCGGACCCCACGCGGATCTCGACGAGCTTGTCGAGGCCCGCGCGGGCGATGTTGCGGGCGGCGACCTCGGCGTGCTTGGGGCTGTACTCCAGGGTGACCAGGCGGCCGTCGGCGGGCAGCGCGCGGGCCAGCAGGATCGTGCTGTAGCCGCCGAGCGTGCCGATCTCCAGGATGCGGGCGGCGCCCTGGACGGCGGCGAGGAGGTGCAGCAGCTTGCCCGCGGCGGCGGACACCGCGATCTGCGGCAGACCCGCGGCGTCGCTGTCGCGCAGGGCCGCCTCCAGGACCTCGTCGTGCGGCGCGAGGTGGCCGGTCAGGTAGTCGTCGACGTCGTTCCACACTTGCGACTGGCTCATGTGCCGGTGCCTTTCGTGAATCCGGTGACCGTGGATCCTGTGATCGTGAATCCGTTGATCGTGAATCCGGTGAGAATCGTTGCGACCCGTTCGTGTGCGTTCGTGTGCGATCCCTCACTCTACGGATGCGCCGTTGTCCGCCGTGCCCAGGCAACCCGGGGCCGACTATCGTCATCCGGACAAAAGGAGGGCGGCCGACAGGTGAAGAGGGGGTTGCCTGCGTCCCTCCCGCAGGGGGTGCGAACCTCATAGGGTTCGCAGAGGGAACAGCCACGCGTGCGACGCGTGGGACGAGCGGGGCGGGAGGCCTACGAGGCGTGGCGAACGTGGAGCACAGCGGGCGACCGGCGGGAGCCGTGGGAGCTTTCGGGTCGACGGCCGGCGGCACGGCCAGGGCACGGCTGCGCGCGGCGCGGCTGGTCCTGTGGCTGGTGGCCGCGGTCCTGGCCGTACGACAGGTGGCCGTGGTCCTCAGCACGCCGCGCGGGGACCGGCTGACCGACCTGGAGACCTGGGTCGGTCCGAACGGCGTGCTGCATGTGAAGGGCTCGCTGTACGACTCGACGCAGTTCACCGGCACCCCCTTCGCCGGGCTCGTCCTCAAGCCGCTCACCCGGGCCGCCGAGCAGGCCCTCGGCTGGGGCTGGACCTTCGGCACGCTGCTGCTGGTCGTCGCGCTCGGCCTGGTCGTCTCCCGGGCGCTGCCGCAGCCCGTCACCCGCCGTGCCTCGCTGCTCGCCGCGCCTGTAGCGATCAGCCTGCTGATGCTGTCGCTGCCGGTGCGCAACACGCTCTGGCTCGGCCAGACCAGCATCATCCCGGTCCTGCTCGTGCTGCTCGCCTGCTTCACGGTGCGCGGCGAGCGGGCCAGCGGTGTGCTGATCGGGCTGGCCGCCGCGCTCCAGCCGACGGTGCTGCTGTTCGCGCCGCTGCTGTGGTTCACCGACCGGCGGCGGGCCGCGGTGACCTCCGCGCTGACGTTCGCCGCGAGCGTGCTGGTCGCCTGGGCGGCGATGCCGCACGACTCGTACACCTACTGGGTGCACCACATGGCGGGGGTCGGCCTCGGCGGCAAGGCGGACGACCTCGGCAACCAGTCGTTGCACGGCGCGCTGCTGCGCTTCGACCTGACCGGGCCGCTGGAGATCGGTGTCTTCCTGACGCTGGGCGCGGTCGTCGCCTTCCTGGGGCTGCGCCGGGCCGTGCGCTACGCGCGCGACGGGCAGCTGCTGCTCGCGGTCGCGGTCACCGGCTGCGCGGCCATCGCCGTGTCGCCGACGACCTGGCAGCACCAGCTGCTGTGGGTGCTGCTCGCGGTGGTGGGCCGGGTCGGCAAGCGGGCCTCGGACCGGTACGTGTGGCCGGTGGCGGTGGTCCTCGTCGTCACGCTGCCCGCGAAGATGATGCTGCCGAACATGCCGGCCATGTACCCGGTGCGTGACAACGTCGTCCTGCTCATGGCGCTCGCGGCGGCGACGGTCGTGCCGTTCCTGCCCCGTACGTCGGAGTACTACCGGCGGCCGGTTCCCACGGAGTACGCCGAGCCGGTCCCGGCCCGCTGGAAGCACGTCCCGCTGATCCCGCAGCTGCGCCGCGTCCTGACCCGCCCGAACCTGCTCCTCGAACTGCTCCTCATCCGGGTCACCTACGCCGCCTACCAGCAGGTCCGCCTCGCGGCGACCGGCGGCACGAACTCGGGCGGCCGGGCCACGGCCGAGCACCACGGCCACCAGATCCTCTCGATCGAGCGCTTCCTGCACATCGACATCGAGCACGCGGTCAACCACTGGGTCGTGAAGGTCGACTTCCTGCGGGAGTTCTTCAACTTCTACTACGAGTCGTTCCACTTCGTGGTCCCGCTGAGCGTGATGGCCGTCCTGTACTGGCGCCGCCCGGTCGACTACCGCTGGGCCCGCTCCTCCCTCGGCTTCGCCACCCTCCTCGCCCTGGTCGGCTTCTGGCTCTACCCCCTGGCCCCGCCGCGCCTGCTCCCCGGCCTGGGCATCATCGACACTGTCCACGGCGTCCAGGACTTCTCCAAGCCGGACTACGGCACCCTCACCGCCCTCACCAACCAGTACGCGGCGATGCCGTCCCTGCACTTCGGCTGGTCCCTGTGGTGCGGTGTGGTCATCGCGATCATCGCCCCCAAGTGGTGGATGAAGGCCCTGGGCCTCCTCCACCCCTTCTTCACCGTCTCGGCGATCGTCGCCACCGGCAACCACTGGGTCCTCGACGCGGCCGGCGGCGCGGCGGTCGTAGCGGCGGGCTTTGGCCTGTCGTACGCCTTCCAGGGACCGCGGGCACGGTCGCTACGGCCCCAACAGGCCGCCGTCAGCGCCGAGTCGGAGCTGACTCGGCTCTGATCAGTCCGGCGGTGAACTCGACCGCCTCCTCGGGGTCGTCCGTCAGGAAGAGGCAGATGTTTTCGAGGTGCGGCCAGGCGAGGACGCGGAACTCTCCCCCTGCCGCGGACAGAGCGGGGTAGTGGTCCTCGGCGTCGGTGAACGAGTCGGCGTCCCAGAGAGTCAGTGACCAGGTGGAGAGGCTGGGGTACAGGGCCCGGAGCGTCGGGTTCCCGTACGCGGCCGACAGCATGCGCCACATGTCCGAGGCCGCGTGACCGTCGGGCCGCCGGGAGGGCCTGTGCTCCTCCAGGATGACGTTCCACTCTTCTTCACGGGTTCGCATATGAGGACCGTCCGGAGATGTGGTTCAGGCCGAGCGCTCGGAGGAGCAGGTCCGCCGGGGGTGAGGCGCGAAAGTGTGACACTCGGTGCTGAAGCGTTCCACTGCTGAGAGGGAGGGTCCTCGCCGGCGGGAGCCACCCGGACGGATGGCTCCGCGCGATTACCGGTAGAGGAAGGTCTCTCCCTCACCGGTCCGTCTGAGCCCCATGGCTTCGATGGACCTGTCGCGGTCTGTGCTCCGGTCGAACGCGCGCAGCGCCTCGACGCCGGACGGCGGGAGGAGGCGGGACACCTCGGCGATGAGATCGGTCAGCGGAGTGCCGATCAGCGACGCGCCGTCATGGAGCGCGGCGAGCCCGTACAGATTGTTGCGCGGGTCCTCAAGATGCGCCTCGGCCAGGCCTACGGCGACGAGTCCGCGCCGCAGCGGTTCGGCGGACCGGGACCTGACCGCCACCGACGCCATGCGCTGGCCGTAGGCACTCAGCACCCCTGCGGCCCGTGGGCCCATGTCGAGCGGCTTCGGAGAGCTCATGTACGCGGTGATGAAAGCGTCGACCTCGGCGTCCAGCGCATGCGGAAGCCGGACTCCCAGGTATCCGTTGAACCGTCTCTCCTGGAATCGTGCCGTACTGGTATGCGTGCCACTCATTTCGTGGTCATGTTCTCGGGGCCCTTGTTCCAGTAGCTGCCTGACGTGGGTGTTCCGACGTACACCGTGCCGCGGTGCGACGTCTCAAAGGTATGCCGCCCCTAGCACTCGAACCACACCACCTTCCCGCCCTCCGGCGCCGGTGACACCCCCCACTTGTCGGTCACCGCGTCCAGGATCACCAGCCCGCGCCCGTTCTCCGACTCGGTGTCCAACTCGGCGTGCAGGTCGGGGAGTCGGGGCGAGCTGTCGCTCACCTCCACCCGTACGCCCGCCGTCTGCCGCAGCAGCCGCAGCCCGCAGCGCCGGTCCGGGACATGCCGGACGACGTTGGCGACGAGTTCCGTCACGGCCAGTTCCACGGCGTCCGACAGCTCCGGCATGCCCCACTCCAGCAGGAAGGAGCGGACGATACGGCGGATGTGCCGGGCGGAGTGTTCACCCACGGTGAGGTGCATGAAGTACTGCCGCCGGTCGGGAAAGGGCAGCATGGCGGGGGGAGTTGGTTCATTCACACTACGAGGCTGACGCCCCGCGGCTACCCTCGGCAACGGTACGAATACAACCCGTTCGCGGGTGGACAGTTCCGGACAGTTGTCGGCAGGCAGGGGGCTTCGCGTGCACATCAACACCCTCGATCCAGGGGCGTCGCCGCTGGACTACTACGGCTTCGAACTGCGCCGTTACCGGGAGGCGGCGGGCCTCACGCAGCGGCAGCTCGGCACGATCATCAACTACACAGGGTCGCTGATCGGCCAGATCGAGACGGCGAGGAAGCTCCCCACGCTGGAATTCAGCAGGCGGGTTGATGCCGCGCTCAATACGGGTGGGCTGCTGACCCGGTTGCTGGATCTGGTGCTGCGCAGCCAACTCCCTTCCTGGTTCCAGCAAGTGGCGGAGCTGGAGGCGCGGGCGGCCGAGATCTGCACGTTCCAGGCGCAGATGATCCACGGCCTCTTCCAGACCGAGGCCTACGTCCGTGCCACGCTCGCCACGATGGACGAGACCAACCTCGACGACCGCACCGCCGTACGGTTGGCACGTCAGCGCATTCTGAAGAAGTAGCAGCCGCCGGTGGCGTGGATGATCCTCGGTGAGGCCGCGCTGTACCAGGAGATCGGCGGCCCAGACGTCATGCGCGGTCAACTGGCCCATCTGTTGTCATTCGAGAACAATCCTCGGATCAACATCCAGATCCTGCCGTTCTCGGCCGGAGCGCATGCCGGGCTCACGGGCTCGTTCACCCTGTTCCGCTTCGACAGCGATCCGACCATCGCTTACACCGAGGGCTACGGAAGCGGGCATCCGACCGCCAACCCGGACACCGTCAAGGACTGTTCGCTCCGTTACGATCATCTTCAAGCCGCCGCCCTCTCCGTCCGAGGCTCGGCGGAGCTGATCCGGCGCGTGATGGAGGAACGTTATGGGGAACAACGCGATGCCGACACGGACTCAGTGGCGGAAGTCCAGCTACAGCAGTGATCAGGGCGGCGAGTGCGTAGAGATCGCCGAAACCACCTACCCCCCCACCCTCTCCGTCCGCGACTCCAAGACCCCGGCGGGACCGATCCTCACCCTCGGCCCCGCCGCCTTCGCCGCCTTCGTCAACTGGTCCGCTACGACGGCTGGTTGATGTCGAAGTAGTAGTCGTGGTCCAGGTCGGCCAGTAGGCCGATCCGCGTCGGTGTCCATCCGAACCGCTGTCGCGTGAGCGTGCTCGTGCCGGTGAGGTCGGACGAGACGAAGTGGCCCAGCCAGCCGAAGTGGGTTCCGGCCTGCTCGGGCGGCACGCTGGTCGTCGGGATGTCCAGCCGCTTGCCGATGACTTCGGCGATCTCCCGTAGAGGGATGCCCTCGTCCGCGACCGCGTGCAGGACCGTGCCCGCCGGGGCGTTCTCCAGCGCCAGCCGGTACAGCGGCGCGGCGTCCTCGCGGTGGACGGCGGCCCAGAGGTTGGTGCCGTCGCCGACGTACCCGGAGACGCCCTTGGCGCGGGCGATGCCGATGAGGGCGGGGACGAAGGCGTGGTCGCCCTCGCCGTGCACCTGGGGGAGCCGGATCGCCGAGCCGCGCACGCCCCGGTCCGCCGCCTTCAGGGTCCTCACCTCGGCCGGGAGGCGGACCAGGTCGGGGCGGGCGGCGGGGTCGGGTACCTCGTCCTCGGTGCGGCCGTGGCTCATCACGGACGTGATGACGAGGGGGCGGTCCGAGCCCGCGAGCGTGTCGATCAGGGTCTCGACGGCGCTCAGGTCGAGCGCGACGCACGCGCCGTAGTCCGAGAAGTCGTGGACGAAACCGGTGTGGATCACACCGTCGCAGGCCGACGCGCCGGCGCGGAGCGCGTCGAGGTCGTCCAGCGAACCCCGGTGCACCTCCGCCCCGGTCGCCGCGAGCCGGTCGGCCGACGCGTCGGAGCGGGCCAGGCCCAGCACTCGGTGTCCCGAGTCGAGCAGTTCGCGGACGACCGCGCCGCCGACGAATCCGGTCGCGCCGGTGACGAAAACACGCATGACGACATCACCCCAGGTGGGTCGGGAAGGAGAAGTGGAGTGCCTCCAGCCTGCGCCCGCCCGGGTGCGCCCGTCCAAGACCGACTCCGGAAGACGTGATTCACTTCCGGTATCACGGCAGCTCGTGCGGACGTACAGTCGTCGTATGGCTGATCTGGATCTGCGGCTGGTGCGCTGCTTCACCGTCGTCGCCGAGGAACTGCACTTCGGGCGGGCGGCGGCCGTACTGCATCTCGCGCAGCCGTCCCTCAGTCGTCATGTCCGGCGGCTGGAGGGCGAGTTGGGGGTGCGGCTCTTCGAGCGGAACACGCAGGGCACCCAACTCACCGAGGCGGGGGCGGCGTTCCTGCCGCGTGCCGAGGCGCTGCTGCGGTCGGCGGCGGAGGCGACCGCCGTGGCGCGGGCGGCCGGGGCGCCGAGCCGGATCGTCATCGGGTACATGACCGGGCTCATCGTCACCCCGGCGGTCCGCGCCCTGCGCGCCCGCTGCCCGGACGCCGAGGTGCACCACTCCTTCCTCGGCTGGGGCGAGGTGCCGTCCGCCCTGCTGGAGCACCGGGTGGACGTGATCGTGGGCCGACTCCCGTTCGCCGCCGAGGGGTTGAGCGTGACGGTCCTCTACGAGGAGCCCAGGGTGCTGCTGATTCCGGTCGGGCACAGGTTGGCCGGGAAGGAGTACGTCACCCTCGACGACATCGCGGACGAGCCCGTACCCCGGTTCCCCGACGCGGAGTTCAACGCGTTCTGGCGGGTCGATCCCCGCCCCGACGGGCGGCCCGCGCCGGACGGGCCGCTCATCAAGAACCTGGAGGACAAGCTCGAACTCATCGCCGCGGGCGAGGCGGTGGCGCTCGTTCCGGTGGGTGCCGTCATGAAGGGCCTGCGGCCCGATCTGACCACGGTCCCGCTGGCGGGCGTCGACTCCATTCCGGTCGTCCTGGCCACCCGCGCGGGCGAGGAGGACCGCCGACTGCTCGCGGTCTTCCGCGCCTGTGCCGAGGATCATCTGATCCCCGCTCCCGCCGACCGGTCGGCTACAGCCGCTGGATGATCGTGCCGGTCGCCAGCGCGCCGCCCGCGCACATCGTGATCAGCGCGAACTCCTTGTCCGCGCGCTCCAGTTCGTGCAGGGCGGAGGTGATGAGACGGGCGCCGGTGGCCCCGACCGGATGGCCGAGGGCGATCGCACCGCCGTTCACGTTGACCTTCTCCAGGTCCTGGCCGAAGACCTGCGCCCAGCTCAACACCACCGACGCGAAGGCCTCGTTGATCTCGACGATGTCGATGTCCTTGAGGGTCATGCCGGCCTTGCCGAGCACGGCACGCGTCGCGTCGATCGGCCCGTCGAGGTGGTAGTGGGGGTCCGATCCAACCAGCGCCTGAGCCACTATCCGCGCCCGGGGGCGGAGTTTGAGCGCCCGCGCCATCCGCTTCGACGCCCACAGGATGGCCGAGGCGCCGTCGCTGATCTGCGAGGAGTTGCCCGCCGTGTGGACCGCGGTGGGCATGACCGGCTTCAGCTTCGCCAGCGCCTCCATCGAGGTGTCGCGCAGGCCCTCGTCGCGGTCGACGAGCCGCCACATGCCGAGGCCCGCCCGCTGCTCGTCCTCCGTCGTCGGGACCTGGACGGCGAACGTCTCCTTCTTGAAGCGCTCCTCGGACCAGGCGACGGCCGCCCGCTCCTGCGAGATCAGACCGAGCGAGTCGACGTTCTCGCGGGTCAGGTTCCGTTTGCGGGCGATGCGTTCGGCGGCCTCGAACTGGTTGGGCAGGTCCACGTTCCACTCGTCCGGGAACGGCTTGCCCGGCCCGTGCTTGGACCCCGAGCCCAGCGGCACCCGGGACATCGCCTCGACACCGCAGCTGATCCCGACGTCGATGACGCCCGCCGCGATCAGGTTGGCGGTCATGTGCGAGGCCTGCTGCGAGGAGCCGCACTGGCAGTCGACGGTCGTCGCCGCCGTCTCGTAGGGCAGGCCCATGGTCAGCCAGGCCGTGCGCGCGGGGTTCATGGACTGCTCGCCGGCGTGGGTCACCGTGCCGCCGACGATCTGTTCGACGCAGTCGGCGTGGATGCCGGTGCGGCCGAGGAGTTCACGGTAGGTCTCGCCCAGCAGGTAGGCGGGATGCAGATTGGCGAGCGCGCCGCCGCGCTTGCCGATGGGGGTGCGTACGGCTTCCACGATGACGGGTTCCGCGGCCATGGGACACGTCCTCTCCTCGTCCACCGCGCGGCGCGGGCGTCCCGGCCACCCGCCACGCAGAACTAGTACGCGTTCTAGTTCTGTGTGCAGTCTGCTGACAGCCCATCCACAACCGCAAGTGTCGTGCAGGGAATTCGGGTTGCCGTACCCCTTGCGACTTCTAGAACCCGTTATTACCTTCACGTCATTCCTGATGGACCGTCAGAATCTGACCGTCAGAACCAAGCTGGAGTGTCCATGCCCTGTCCAGCTCTCCCCGACGGGTTCGACTTCACCGACCCGGACCTGCTCCACCACCGCGTGCCCCTGCCGGAGTTCGCCGAGCTGCGCGCGGCCGAACCGGTCCGCTGGATCCCGCAGCCCGCGAACATCGCGGGGTTCCAGGACGAGGGCTACTGGGCCGTCACCCGGCACGCCGACGTCCGGTACGTCTCCACCCACCCGGAGATCTACTCCTCGACCCTCAACACGGCGATCATCCGCTTCAACGAGCACATGGACCGCGACTCGATCGACGCCCAGCGGCTGATCCTGCTCAACATGGACCCGCCCGAACACACCCGGGTCCGGCAGATCGTCCAGCGCGGCTTCACCCCACGGGCGATCCGCGCCCTGGAGGAACGCCTGCGCGACCGGGCCCAGGCCATCGTGGCGGGCGCCCGCGCCCACTCGGGCCCCTTCGACTTCGTCACCGAGGTCGCCTGCGAACTGCCCCTCCAGGCCATCGCCGAACTCATCGGCATCCCGCAGGACGACCGCGTCAAGATCTTCGAGTGGTCCAACAAGATGATCGCCTACGACGATCCCGAGTACGCGATCACGGAACAGGTCGGCGCCGAGTCCGCCGCCGAACTCATCGCGTACGCCATGGGAATGGCCGCCGAGCGCAAGCAGTGCCCGGCCCACGACATCGTCAGCACCCTGGTCGCCGCCGAGGACGAGGGCAACCTGAACTCCGACGAGTTCGGCTTCTTCGTGCTCATGCTGTCGGTCGCCGGGAACGAGACGACGCGCAACGCCATCACCCACGGCATGCACGCGTTCCTCACCCACCCCGAGCAGTGGGAGCTGTACAAGCGCGAACGCCCCTCGACCGCCGCCGAGGAGATCGTCCGCTGGGCCACCCCGGTCAACGCCTTCCAGCGGACGGCGACCCAGGACACCGAACTCGGCGGCAAGCGGATCAAGAAGGGCGACCGCGTCGGCATCTTCTACGCCTCCGCCAACCACGATCCCGAAGTCTTCGAGAACCCCGACGAGTTCGACGTCATGCGCGACCCGAACCCGCATCTGGGCTTCGGCGGCGGGGGCCCGCACTACTGCCTCGGCAAGTCCCTCGCGGTCCTGGAGATCGACCTGATCTTCAACGCCATCGCGGACGCGATGCCCGGCCTGACCCTGACCGGCGACCCGCGGCGGCTGCGCTCGGCGTGGATCAACGGCGTCAAGGAGCTTCAGGTGACGATGGGTTGAGAGACTCGGGCCGGCGGCATCCCGGCGCCGCCGGCCCGTCCTCACCCACCGCCGTGCTTACTTCCGTACGGCGAACTTCATCAGTTCCCGCTCGTCGCCCTGCTTGATCTTTCCGGTCTCGTTGATGACCTGGAGCTTCCAACTGGCGCCGTCGCGGATCGCCTTGGCGACCGCGCAGCCGTTGTGGTCGCTGAGCAGGTTGGGCCAGATCTCGGCGACCTGCTGGGTGCTGCCGCCGGTCGCGTCGTACACCTTGAAGGCGATGTTGCGTGCCTTCTGGAAGGAGCTGCCCTTCTTGTAGGCGGCGGCGACGAAGACGATCGACGTGATGTTGCCGGGTATCCGCGCGAGGTCGACGGTCACCGTCTCGTCGTCGCCCTCGCCCTTGCCGGTCTGGTTGTCACCGCTGTGCACCAGCGAACCGTTGCCCAGCGGGTCCACGGAGTCGAGCCCCGCGAGCCGTACCGGGTCCGGACCCTGCATCGCGATGGCGATGAGATCGAGGTCGGTGCCGGCCTTCTGCCGCAGCTTCCCGATGATGCCGCCGCTGCTGCCGACGGAGGGGTCCCAGGACGCCCCGATCTCCAGATGGGTCACTCCGTCCAGATCCGCCGGACCGTCTTCCTTCGTGAGCGTGATCATGCGTGATCGATCCTCTTGATCGTGGGACTCAGACGCACGAATTCTGCCTTCTTGACCCGCCTTTGGGCTACTCCCGTCCTGAGGCGATGACGGCGAACGCCCCGGCCACCAGGGCCGCGAGCAGGAGTGGGTAGCGCAGGTCGTGGTGCAGGACCAGCCAGGCGCCGACGCACGCGCCGCCCGCCATCGACAGAGCCGCCGAGAGCCGGCGGAACGCGGCGGGGCCCCAGCGCTCGCCCGCGACCGTGTCGGCGACCAGGCCGGTCAGGGTCATCGTCAGCACGGTGGTGGTCGAGAAGCTGGTGACCTTGAGCTTGCGGACGGCCGCGTTGCGCAGGCCCATCGCGAAGGCGGTGAGGGCGATCAGCGGATGCGTGGTGGCGCTGTCGCCCGGTGCCGCCCAGGCGATCACCGCGGCCACGCCCACCAGCAGCGCCTCCGCGCCCAGACTCACCCGGGCCCACTTCCGGCGCGAGCCGGTGTCCATCCGTACCGCGATCCGGCCGCCGACCGCCGCGCCCACCAGGAACGCGCCCAGGGACGTGAGAGTGCGCGACACCGAGAAACCGGGCGCCCCGGCGGCGGCGAAGCCCAGGACCACCACGTTGCCGGTCATGTTCGCGGTGAAGACGTGCCCGAGCCCCAGATAGCTCGCCGCGTCGATCAGCCCGCTGACCATGGTCAGCCCGAGCAGGACGGCCACCAGCCGGACCCCGCGCGCCTCACGGTCGTAGGACTTGGGCTGTGTGTTCTGGTCCATGAACGCAATGTAGCGGCGGCCCCCGGTGTGCCGGGGACCGCCGCCGCGTGCGTGCGTGTGGGGGCCGGTGATCAGTACCAGCCGTTGGACTGCCAGAAGCTCCAGGCCGCGGCGGGGGAGCCGTAGCGGGAGTTCATGTAGTCCAGGCCCCACTTGATCTGCGTGGCGGGGTTGGTCTTCCAGTCGGAGCCGGCCGAGGCCATCTTCGAACCGGGCAGCGCCTGGACCAGGCCGTAGGCGCCGGAGGAGGAGTTCGTGGCGGTGACGTTCCAGCCGCTCTCGTGCTCGACGATCTTGCTGAACGCGTTGTACTGCGCGGCGCTCGGGATCATCTTGTGCGCGATCGCCTGGGCGGAGGAGGCGGAGGTCGTCGCGGCCTGGGCGGGAGCCGAGGTCAGCACCAGACCGGTGGTGGCGGCGGCCAGGGCGGCGGCGGTCAGGGCCTTCTTCGGGGAGGCGATGCGGGCGACGATGCGGGAGACGGACACGGAGAACCTGTTTCTTAGGGGACAGAGACGTCGTACGCCCGCCGGTGTCACGCGGTGCGCGGCCCCGGCAAGGCGTCGGCGCCGAGGCCCGTGAGGACTCGTCGGCGCCGTGCGACTGCTCCACAGAAGCACTCTCGATCCGTGTCCGCAAAGACCCCTTTTACTAGTTGTGGTCGCATGTGGGTGAATCGTCAACTGTGTGACGTGGCTCTCAAATCGCAGGTCAGAGGCCTTTAAGTCGCGTACATGCCACGCCTGTGCCCTACTAATCCACATCGTTGGTGACATGCGTCATGTGGGACGCTTCACCCGGTTCGTCCGTCGAAAGTGACCCGCGTCTCGAAGGCCGCCCGCCGCGTCGCCCGGCGCAGCGCCCGCAGCAGCGCCGGACCCGCGGTCAGCGTGAGCACGACGGTCACGACCGCCCGCCCCAGGTCCCAGCCCAGCGAGGTGGCCAGGCAGTACGCGACGAACCGGGCCAGATTCGCCGCCACCGCCGCCCCCGGGTCGAACGCCACCGACGAGGCCATCGCCCCCATGAAGGGCCAGCCGGCCAGGTTCATCGCGGTGCCGTACGCGAACGCGGCGAGGAAGCCGTAGCAGGCGAGCACCGCGATCTCGGCACGGCCGCGCAGCCGCTCCCGGCCCGGCAGCAGGCCCGCGCCCAGCGTGAACCAGCCCATCGCCAGCATCTGGAACGGCAGCCACGGGCCGACCCCGCCGGTCAGCAGCGCCGACGCGAACATCGTGACGTTGCCGAGCACGAACCCGAAACCGGGTCCCAGGACGCGTCCGCTCAGCACCATCAGGAAGAACATCGGCTCGATACCGGCCGTACCGGCGCCGACGGGGCGCAGGGCCGCACCCGTCGCGGCGAGCACACCGAGCATCGCCACCGCTTTGGGGCCGAGCCCCGACTCCGCGACCGCCGCCGCCGCGACGGCGACGAGCAGCACGAGCAGCCCCGCGAACAGCCAGGGCGCGTCCCGCGCGTGCGCGGCGACCCGCGAACCGGGCGGGGCGAGGAAGGGCCAGGTGAAGGCCGCGACCCCGGTGACGGTGACGAGGGCGAGGGCGGCGGTGGAGCGGGGGGAGAGGGGGATCGGACCCACACCTGTGCTCCCCGTCCTCCTTGTCCCCGTCCTCCCTGTCTTTGTCCTTGTCCTTGCCCTTGTCATGCCAGGGCCTCCCGTACTTCGGCGACGGTCAGCCATCGCTGCGGGGCGAGGATCTTGGCCGTCTGCGGGGCGAAGGACGGGGACGCCACGACCACCTCGGCGGTCGGGCCGTCCGCGATCACCTCCCCGTCGGCGAGGAGGACGACCCGGTGGGCCAGTTCGGCGGCGAGTTCCACGTCATGGGTGGCCAGGACGATCGCGTGCCCCTCGGCCGCGAGCGCGCGCAGGATCGCCACCAGCCGGGACTTGGCCGCGTAGTCGAGACCCCGGGTCGGCTCGTCGAGCAGGAGGAGGGGCGGGCGCGCCGTGAGCACGATCGCGAGGGCGAGCGCGAGGCGCTGCCCCTCGGAGAGATCACGGGGGTGGGTGTCGTCGGTCACACCCGGGAGGAGTTCGCGGACGAGGGCCCGGCAGGTGCCCGGCTCGGCGTCCGCGTCCGTGTCGGCCGCCGCGCACTCGGCGGCGACCGTGTCCGCGTACAGCAGGTCGCGGGGCTCCTGCGGGACGAGACCCGCACGGCGTACGAGGTCCCGGGGCGCCGTGCGATGCGGGGTGAGGCCGCCCACCTGGACCGATCCGGAGGTGGGCGCGACCAGACCGACGAGGGTGTTGAGGAGTGTGGACTTGCCGGCGCCGTTGCGGCCCATGAGGGCGACGGTCTCGCCCGGGGCGATGGTCAGGTCGACGCGGCGCAGCGCGTCGACACCGGCGCGCCGGACGGACAGGGCCCGGACTTCCGCCGTGCGGGCGCCGGTTGGGGCGGTACTCCTGCGGGAGCGCCAACGGCCCTTCGCCGGCCGGGAGTCGGGGAGCCGACCGGTGAACGGGGCCGCGCCGCGCGCCGGTTCGCGTCCGGCCAGGCGCTCCCGCAATCCGTCCGCCCGGCGCCGCGCGTCCCGCACGGTGAGCGGCAGGGGCGTCCACCCGGCGAGCCGGCCCAGGGCCACGACCGGTGGGTGCACGGGCGACACCGCCATCACCTCCGCCGGGCCGCCCAGGACCGGCGGCGCGCCCGAGGCCGGGAGCAGGACGACCCGGTCGGCGTACTGGACGACCCGTTCCAGCCGGTGTTCGGCCATGAGGACCGTGGTCCCCAGGTCGTGGACCAGGCGCTGGAGGACGGCGAGCACCTCCTCGGCGGCGGCCGGGTCCAGGGCGGAAGTCGGCTCGTCGAGGACGAGGACGTCCGGGTGCGGGGTGAGGACGGAACCGATCGCGACGCGCTGCCGCTGACCGCCGGAGAGGGTGGCGAGCGGGCGGTCCCGCAGTCCGGCGAGGCCCAGCAGATCGAGGGTCTCCTCGACGCGACGGCGCATCACGTCCGGGGCAATACCCAACGACTCCATGCCGTAGGCGAGTTCGTCCTCGACCGTGTCCGTCACGAAGTGGGAGAGCGGGTCCTGGCCCACCGTGCCCACCACGTCGGCGAGTTCACGCGGCTTGTGGGTGCGGGTGTCGCGGCCGGCGACCGTGACCCGGCCGCGCAGGGTGCCGCCGGTGAAGTGCGGCACCAGCCCGCTCACCGCGCCGAGCACCGTGGACTTGCCGACCCCCGACGGGCCGACCAGCAGGACGAGTTCGCCCTCCGGGACCTCGAAGTCGATTCCCCGGACGGCGGGTTGTGCGGCTCCGTCGTACGTCACGGAGACATCCTCGAAGCGGATCATGACGGTTCCCTGGAGGTGAGTGACGCGGGGGCCAGGCCCAGCAGTACGGCAGCGGCCGGCCAGAGCGGAAGGGTCGGCGCGACGAGCGGCACCGCACCGGGAGTGAGCGCGCCGGGGTCCAGGACGGAGGCGGCGGTGAGCAGCGCGGCGACCGCCGCCCCCGACCCGGCGACCAGCCACGCCCGCCGGTCCCACGGGTCGGGGCGGTAGCGGGTGCGCAGCGTACGACGGCCGCCGAGCCGCAGCCCCGCCGCCGCGGCGAGGACTCCGGCGAGCAGCAACGGCAGCCCGTAGCCGCCACCTTCGGCCGTGAGCAGTCCGTACGTCCCCGCGCACACCCCGAGCAGCCCGCCCAGCGTGAGGGCGCTCGTCGTGCGCCGTACGGAGGCGGGCACCTGTGCGCTGCGGCCGTAACCGCGCGCGTCCATCGCGGCGGCCAGGGCGACCGAGCGCTCCAACGCACCCTCCAGGACCGGGAGTCCGACCTGGAGCAGGCCGCGCGGGCCGCGGTCGGGACGGCCACGGAGGCGGCGGGCGGCGCGCAGCCGGCGGACGTCGGCGACGAGGTTCGGGGCGAAGGTGAGCGCCACGACCACCGCGACACCGGTCTCGTACAGGGCGCCCGGCAGGGACTTCAGGAGCCGTGCCGGGTTCGCCAGGGCGTTCGCCGCGCCGACGCAGACGAGCAGCGCGGCCAGTCTCAGACCGTCGTAGAACGCGAAGGCCAGGCCCTCGGCGGTGACCTCGCCGCCCAGGCGGATGCCCTGCGCCCAGTGGGGGAGCGGGACTTCGGGGAGCGTGAGGAGGGTGTGGGTGCCGGGGACGGGCGAGCCGAGGGCTGTCGCGAAGAACAGGCGGACGAGGAGGACGGCCAGGGCGAGTTTCGCGAAGGCGGCGTAGGAGCGGGACCAGGGGGCGGAGGTGCGGTGCGTCGCCACGACGTAGGCCGTGACCGTGATCAGGAGGGTGAGGAGGAGGGGGTTGGTGGTGCGGGTGGCGGCGGTGGCGAGCCCCAGGGACCAGGTCCACCAGGCGCCCGGGTGGATGGAGTCGGGCCCGCTCCGCTCACGCATGTCCGCGCCTGCGGGCCTGCCACACCGCCGCCGCGGCCAGCAGCGCGATGACCGCCGCGCTCGCCGTCAGACCCAGCGCGTGGTCCTCGTGGTGTGCCGGGGTGGTCTGTTCCCCGCAGCCCTGGTCCGGGTAGCCGTCGATCGCGCACAGCAGGGCGTTCGGGTCGTAGCGCAGCGGCTTCGCGACCGCCGCGAGCGCCTCTGCCGTCGTGGCGTCGGGGGAGACGGTGGCGCAGGCGGTACGGCGGGCGGGCGGGGTCTCCTCGGAGGGCGCGTCGGACGCCGTGCCGAAGTCGATGACGAGAGCGACGCGCTTCTTCCCGTCCACGGCCGGGGATTTGGCGCAGATCGACGTGAAGTCGACTGCCGGGCCCCGGGGTTGCCGCGCGTCGGCCGAGTCCTCGCTCACCGCGAAGCGGAAGCCCTGCACGTCCCCGTCGGCGGGACGGCTGGTGGCGGGGCCCTGGGTGGCGTACGTCCAGTGGGTGCCGGTGCGGTCCCAGAACGACCAGTAGCGGTAACCGGCCGCCTGGGCGGGGGAGTTGGCGGCGACGGCGAGCACGAGCGCGGTGAGCAGGAGGACGGGGACGCGGACGGGGGAGGGGCGGCGGGTCACTGCTGCCGCCCACGCCCGCGGCCACGGACGAACAGCACGGCACCGGCCGCGGCCACGACCAGGAGAGCGCCGCCGACCGCCCAAGCGACCTCCGAGGAACCATCGTTGCCGTCGGAGGCCGCCCTGACCTCCGGGCCGGTCGCGTTCAGCAGGGAGACGAGGTCCTGGCCGCCGAAGTCGTGGACGTCGGCGCCCTTCGCGGTGGTCGCCACGAACACGAGCTGCGCGTAGGCGGCCGGACCTCCCCGCGCGGCCCACGCCTTCGCGTGGGTCTCCAGCCAGCGCAGCGGCTTCGCGGCCTGGTCGTGCAGGCCGAGCGACGACAGCGCGACGACCGCGTCGGCCGTGTTGCCGTAGTCGGGCTGCGGCTCGGCGCCCGGGAGGGCCGTGGTGAGGTGGCCGTCCTTGGCCAGGGCCCGGGTGAGCCAGCGGGCGCCGTTGCGGCTCAGCGTCGTCCCGGAGGCGCCGGAGTCCGGCCGCGCGCAGTCCGCGGGGGCCCCGGCGTCGTCCCGCCGGCTCCCGGCGAGCGACTGGCCGGCCAGGCCGAGCACGGCGGCGGCCGTCGCGTCCGCGTTGGCGACCAGCCCGCCCTTCTTGTCCGGCTGGTAGGCGAAGGCGCCCGCGTCCGTACCGCCGTCGCAGGGCAGCGCCAGCTTCCGGAGAGCGTCGTAGGGGGACTTCCCGTCCTTCCGGACGTTCGGCACGGTCACTCCGGCGGCGCCGAGCGCGTCCATGACGACGCCGGTGGAGTTCGCGTCACTGGCACCGCCGGGGGAGTATCCCCAGCCGCCGTCCGGGTTCTCGACGGACTTCAGCCAGGCGACGGCCCTGGCCACCCGCGCGTCGTGGGAACCGGCCAGCGCCGCGAGGGCCTGTACGGCGGCGGCCGTGCTGTTCGTGTCGACCACGACCTTGGCGTCGCACGCCTTGCCGGGGTCGGCCCGGAACGCCGCGAAGGCCCCGTCGGCGCACTGCTGCCCGGCCAGCCACGCCACCGCGCTGTCGGCGGGCCGCACACCCACCGCGTCCTGCGCGAGCAGGGCCAGGGACTGACGCCACACGCCGTCGTAGGTGGGGTCGGAGGTGCCGTAGAGCCCGGCGGGTATCGCGACGGAGGGCGACGGGGACGGACCGGCGGCGGCGACGGGTGTCGCGGCGCTCACGGTGACGGTGATGCCGACGGCCAGGGCCGCGGCGCTGCGGCGGACGTTCATGATCGGCGGATGCCTTCCCCTACGGGGAGCAGGGCAGCACGGGAACACCCCCGGGCGGCTCGGCTCCGTATTCCTCGACGGCGCGTGCGAGCCGGTCACGTACCGTACGGGGCGGTCCGGCTCACCGGCCCCGGAGGGACGGATCACGGTTGCGGGTCAGCGCCGGAATTGCACCGGCTTTCCCCCGTACGGGTGTGATGACGACCCGGTCACTCTACGGGGAACCTGGGTGTCGGCTGTGGGGAGGGGGTGCCCGGCCGCGGTCGTGCGGTCACCAGGCCGGCCGGAGCCGGTCGACGGCCGGTCCGGTCCGGAACCGGTCTCAGACCCGGACCGGCGCCCCCGCCCCGACCCCCGTCGGCTGGCACAGGACCAGTGCCAGGTCGTCGGTGGGCGGTCCGCCGGTGTGGGCGAGCAGGCGTTCGTACAGGGCGTGCAGTGCCGCGTCCGGTGTCGGTTCGCTCAGCGCCGTCGCGCACTCGGTGAGCAGGGCGAACGGGGTGCCGTCGAGGGCGCGGGACTCGGTGAGGCCGTCCGTGTAGAGGAGGAGGCGGTCGCCGGGCTGGAGACGGACCCGGTACTGCTGCGGGTCCGGGCACAGTCCCAACGGCAGTGCCGGGACCCGGGGTTCGAGGAGTTCCAGGCGCTGCCCGGAGCGCAGGGGCGCCGGATGGCCGCAGTTGACGAGCCGCACCTCGCCGGGACCGAACTCGGCCAGCACCGCCGTGACGAAGTCCTCCGGACCGAGACCGGGCGCCAGCCGGGCGTCCAGCGCCTTCGCCAGGGTCGTCAAGTCCGGTGCCGTAGAGGCGAGTTCACGGAACCCGACGAGTGTGTCGGCGGCCGTCCGCAGCGCGTCGAGCCCGTGCCCGCGCGCGTCCCCGACCAGCACCCGCAGACCGTACGGCGTCACCGCGAGGTCGTACAGGTCGCCGCCGACGGAGGACTCGGGGTGCGCGCAGTGGTAGCGGGTGCTGACCTGGGTGCCGGAGAGGGTGCGGGAGACGGGCCGCAGGATCGCCTCCTGGGTGATCCGGGCCACCTCCCGCGCCTCCGCGAGCCGCGCCCGCAGCCGGCCGTGCCGCCGTGCCGCGTACACACCGCACGCGCAGCCGACCAGCAGCGCGCCCCAGCGGACGGCGAACCCGGCGTTCAGCTGCGCGTCCGAGCCGAGGCCCGCCGCCAGCGCGAGCAGCACCGTCCAGCAGCAGACCAGGAGGGTCCGGCGGGCGCCCAGGAAGGTGGCGGCCATCAGCGGGCCGAGCGCCAGCAGCGGCAGGACCGGCTGCACCCGGCCGATCAGCAGGCCCGGCGTGGCCGCCAGCAGACAGCCGGCCGGTGCGACGAGCAAGCGACCGCCCCCGTTCATCGTGTTCATGCCTCTCGCGTCTTCATGTCCCTCATGTCCCCATGTCCCCCGCGTTCACGTCATGACGATCGCGGAATTCGCGGCTCCGTACCTGCCGCACGGGGGAGTTGACCGGCCCTCGATCACAAGTCGTCCGACCGGGACGACGAATGATCGAAAAGGGTGGCCGTTCCGGTGGCCTCAGGGCTTTTCCGGACAGCCGTGGGCGCGGTTCCCGGACCCGCGCACGCCGTCGCCGACGTACGGACACACTGGCCTCGTGCCGGACAGGACCGACCGGGGGAACCCGCGCGACGCCGACAGCCATGGGAGCGATGGGAGCGATGGGAGTCATGCGAGCCATGGGGACCATGGGAACGACAGGAGCCATGGAAGCCACGGAAGCCATGGGGACCACCATGCGGGCCATGGGAATCTGCCGCCGGAGACGCCGGGTTTCGTCGGGCGGCGCGTCGAACTCGACCGGCTGCGGGCCGCGTTGGACCCGGACACCGGGTCTGCCCGGCCGGTCAGTGTCGTCGGGGTCGGCGGCGTCGGCAAGACCCGGCTCGCGCTGCGTGCGGCGGCGCGGGTCCGGGACGCGTATCCCGACGGGGTGTGGCTGACCGAGCTGTCCCCCCTGCGCACCTCCGGACTCGTGGATCTCGCCGTCATGGAGACTCTCCGGCTCGTCGACCAGTCCACCCGGCCGGTGATCGACGTCATCGCCGAATGGGCCCACGGCAGAAGGCTGTTGCTCGTCCTCGACTCCTGCGAACACGTCCTCGCGGACTGCGCCAGATTCACCGCCGCGCTCCGCTCCCGCCTGCCCGGACTGCGCCTCCTGCTCACCAGCAGGGAACGGCTCGCACTGCCCGGCGAGGACGTCCTGCGCCTCCCGCCGCTGCCCGTGGACGACCGCCCCGGCGCCCCCACCGGACCAGGCGCCGGTGACGCCGTGGAACTGTTCGCCGAGCGCGCCGCAGCCGCCGGACGCCCGCTGCCCGCCGACGATCCGGCCGTCCGCGCGACCGCCGTGGCCGTCTGCCGCCGCCTCGACGGCATCCCGCTGGCCCTCGAACTGGCCGCCGCCCGCCTGACCGAGCTGACCCTCGACCAGCTCCACACCCGCCTCGACCAGCTCCACACCCGCCTCGACCAGCTCCACGCCGGCCTCGGCGAACGCCTGCCCGTCCCCCCGCCCTTACCGTCCTTACCGGACCCGTCCGCCTTACCGTCATCGCCGGACCCGTCCGCGCCGCCCGTCCCCCCGCTCTCGTCCTCGCCCCTCGACCTGCTGGTCTCCGCCCCGGGCGAACGCCCGCCCCGCCACCAGACCCTGCGCACCGCCATCGGCTGGAGCCACGAACTGTGCGCCCCGCTCGAACGGCTGCTGTGGGCGCGGCTGTCCGTCTTCAGCGGCGGCTTCTGCCTGGAGGCCGTACGGCAGGTCTGCGCGGGCGGGCCGCTGCCGCAGGAGCGGATCGCCGGGCTGCTGGACCGGCTCGTGGCCCAGTCCATCGTGCTGCCCGACCCCGTCATCTCGGCCCGCTTCCGGATGCTCGACACCGTCCGCGAGTACGGCGCCGACTGGCTGCACGCCCTCGGTGAGGAACACGCCGTACGACGGCGCCACCGCGACCACTACGCCCGCCTCGCCCGCGAGGGCTGCGCCGAGTGGAACACCGGACGGCAGGTCGCCTGGTGCGAGCGCGTGCTGACCGAACACGCCAATCTGCGTGCCGCGGTCGACTGCGCGCTCGCCGAGCCGGCCGGCGAACGGTGGTACGCGGCCGTGGAGATGGCCGGCCACGTCGGCTTCCTGTGGCGGCACTGCGGCTACCTCCGCGAGGCCCAGCACTGCCTGGACCAGGCCCTCGCCACCGACTCGCCGCCCGGCCCCGGCCGCACCCTCGCCGTGTGGTCGCGCGGCGCGGTCGCCATCCTCCAGGGGGACCAGGAGGCGGCGGCCAACTGGGCGGTGCGCTGCGCCGACGCGGCCCGCGAACAGGGCTCCCCGGTCGCCCAGGTCGCCGCCGTCTACCTCAGGGGCGGCCACCTGGCCCTCACCGGACGGCAGGCCGAGGCGATCGACGTCCTCGCCGCCGCGCCCCAACTCCCCGTCCAGGACGACGGGTTCGGCGCCGCCCAGTTGCAGGCGCGGCTCGCACTGTCCCTCGCGCACGTGCTGCGCGGCGAGTTCGAGCGCGGCCGTGCGGTCGCCGACGAGGTGCGCACGGTCGGCCGTGAACAGGGCGAGTACTGGTGCGGGGCCTTCGCCGACTACCTGATCGCCCAGGCGGACCTGGCGCGCGGCGACCTGCCGGCGGCCGTGCTCGGCGCCCGCACCTCGGTCGCCGGTCACGCCCTGCTGCACAACACCGTCGGCGCCGCCATGTCCCTCGACCTGCTGGCCGCCGCCGTCGTCGCCGCGGGCGACGCCCACCGCGCGGCCCGCCTCCTCGGCATCGGCACCCGCCTGTGGGAACTCACCGGCCGTGCCCAGATGGACTCCCCGGACCTGATCGCCACCCGCCGCACCTGCGAACTCCGCGTCCGCGCCCACCTCGGCGACACCGCCTACACGACCGGCTACCGGGCGGGCCTGGCGATGTCCTACGACGAGGGGATCAGCTATGCGACGAGCCGCCGTTGACGCGGGGTCGGCCCGCCGAACGGCAGGAACAGGGTCCGGGTGGCGATCAGCCAACTCCCCTCCACCCGGCGGAAGGTGTCCTCGTAGTGCCCGACCTGGACCGGTGGTCCGGCGGGCACCTGGCCGCCGTGATGGCCGTCGATCCGGTACGTCGTGAAGTACGCCGTCGAGATCGCCGAGCCGGGGGAGGTGAGGGTGACCAGGACGTTCGACATCAGGCGCCGCGAGAGCCGGTCGGCGGGCCGGGCGCCGAAGTACGTCCGCAGCGCCTGCCGCCCCTCGATCAGCCGGTTCCCCTCCGGCCACTCCCAACTGCCGTCCTCGGTGAACAGTTCGGCGACGGAGGACGGTTCGCCGAGATCGAGCTGGCGGACGAAGTCCAGGACGACGCGCTCACAGGCACGTTCGGCGATGAGCTGCTGCGAAGGGTCCAGGTCCATGCGGTCGTTGGTACCAGCAGCACCCCGTCCTCCACGACCGAATTACACCGCCACGTACGTCACCGGTTCGCTCCCCGTCATGACCTCCGCCTGTCCCAGTTTCACCAGTCGCCGTAGATGGGCCTCCGCCTCGGACACCGCGATGTTTCTCGACGGGAAGGGGATCTGGGCCCAGGGCCGGTTCCACTCCATCCGCTCCGCGACCTGCCAGGCGGTGAGCGGTTCGGCGAGCAGGGAGAGCAGGCCGGTCAGGCGGTCCTCGTGGTGGGCGAGCAACTCCCTTACCCGGCCCGGCGCGTCGGTGAAGGTGTGCTGGTGCGCCGGGAGCACCTCGGCGGGCGCGAGCCGCCCGATCCGCTCCAGCGAGTCGAGGTAGTCGCCGAGCGGGTCGGCGATCGTGGCGTCGTCCGGGTCCTCGTACAGGCCGATGTGCGGGGTGATCTCGGGGAGCAGGTGGTCGCCGGAGAACAGCCGTCCCTGGCCGGGGAGTTGGGCCGGATGCTCCTCCTCCAGGTGCAGACAGACATGGCCCGGGGTGTGGCCCGGCGTCCAGATCGCGCGCAGTCGCCGCCCCGCCAGGTCGAGGAGTTCGCCGGGCACGATCTCCCGGTCGGGCAGCGCGGGCGCGAGCCCCGGCACACTGCGCGGGCGGGCCGCGCGCAGCGGCGCGAGATGCTCCTCGGGGGCACCGGCCGCCGCCAGCTTCGCGGTCATGAACGCCAGCCAGCGGCCCGGTTCGGTGGAACGGGCCCGCCGTACGATCGCCGTGTCCGCCGCGTGCATCGCGAGCCACGCCCCGGACGCCTCGCGCACCCGCCCGGACAGGCCGTGGTGGTCGGGGTGGTGGTGGGTGATGAGCACGCCGTGCACCTCGCCGACCCCCGTGCCGCAGGCTTCGAGGCCCGCGACGAGGGTGTCCCAGGAGGCCGGATCGTCCCAGCCGGTGTCGACCAGGACCGGGCCGCGGTCGGTGTCGACGACGTAGACGAGTGTGGTCCCAAGTGGGTTGTCGGGGATGGGGACTTCGATGGACCGAACACCGCCGCCGTGGTCGCGGACCTGACCCGTGGACGTCATGGACTCCCCAATCGCCGCCTTCCGGCCACTATACGTGGACTCCATCGACCGGAACTGGTATTCAGTGCTCGTATCTGATGGATCGTCAGACTGCGGTTCAGGCAGCGGTACCGGGGAGGCGTTCGGCCATGACGGAGCTCGTGGAACACCGACAGCTGTTCATCGGCGGGGAGTTGACCGACCCCCTGGGCAAGGACGTCATCGAGGTGATCTCCCCGCACACGGAGGAGGTCATCGGACGCGTCCCGCACGCGTCGAAGGAGGACGTGGACCGCGCGGTCTCCGTGGCCCGCCGGGCCTTCGACGAAGGACCCTGGCCGCGCATGACACTCGACGAACGGCTCGCCGTCGTCACCCGCATCAAGGACGCGATAGCCGCCCGGTACGAGGAGATCGGCCGCGTCATCTCCTCCGAGAACGGGTCGCCGTACTCCTGGAGCATCCTCGGGCAGGCCCTCGGCGCGATGATGGTGTGGGACGCGGCGATCACCGTCGCGAAGAACTTCACCTACGAGGAACGGCGCGACGGCGTCCTCGGCAAGATCCTGGTACGGCGGGAGCCGGTCGGGGTCGTGGCCGCCGTCGTCCCGTGGAACGTCCCGCAGTTCGTGGCCGCCGCCAAGCTGGCCCCCGCGCTGCTCACCGGCTGCACGGTGATCCTCAAGCCGTCGCCCGAAGCGCCCCTGGACGCCTATCTGTTGGGCGAGATCGCCAAGGAGGCCGGGCTGCCGGACGGTGTCCTGTCGATCCTGCCCGCCGACCGCGAGGTCAGCGAGTACCTGGTCGGACACCCCGGCATCGACAAGATCTCCTTCACCGGCTCGGTCGCGGCCGGCAAGCGCGTGATGGAGGTCGCCGCCCGTCATCTCACCCGCGTGACACTGGAGTTGGGCGGCAAGTCGGCGGCGATCGTACTGCCCGACGCCGACCTCACGACCTCCGTCCCCGGCATCGTCTCGGCGGCCTGGATGAACAACGGCCAGGCGTGCGTCGCCCAGACCCGCATCCTCGTACCCCGCTCGCGCTACGACGAGTTCGCGGACGCCTTCGCGGCGGCGGCGAGCGCCCTCGTGGTCGGCGACCCGCTCGACCCGGCCACCCAGGTCGGCCCGCTGGTCGCCGAGCGCCAGCAGCGGCGCAACCTCGACTACATCCGCATCGGCCAGGAGGAGGGCGCCAAGATCCTCACCGGCGGCGGCCGTCCACCCGGCCTCGACCGCGGCTGGTACGTGGAGCCGACCCTCTTCGGAGACGTCGACAACTCCATGCGCATCGCCCGCGAGGAGATCTTCGGCCCGGTCATCTGCCTTCTCCCGTACGGCGACGAGAGCGAGGCCGTGAAGATCGCGAACGACTCCGACTACGGGCTGAGCGGCAGCGTGTGGACGGGGGACGTGGCCCACGGCATCGACATCGCCCGCCAGGTCCGCACCGGCACCTACAACGTCAACACCTTCAGCCTCGACATGCTCGGCCCCTTCGGCGGCTACAAGAACAGCGGTCTGGGACGGGAGTTCGGGCCCGAGGGCTTCTCCGAGTTCCTCGAACACAAGATGATCCACCTCCCCGCCGGCTGGGAGGGGTGAACGGGGGATGGGCGACCGCTGGCAGGTCGAGGTCGACCGTTCCGTCTGCATCGGCTCGGCCCAGTGCGTCCACCAGGCCCCCGGCCGCTTCCGCCTCGACTCGGCCATGCAGTCCCACCCGGCCGAACCGGAGACCGACGCCAACGAGCGCATCCTCGCGGCGGCGGAGGGCTGCCCGGTGGAGGCCATCATGATCACCCTGCTGGGCAGCGGGGAGCCGGTGTTCCCGCCGGAGGAGTAGCTGGAGCAGCGGGAGCGGCAGGGGAGTTGGAGCCCTGGGCGATCAGGCGGTCAGGTGATCAGGAGGGCGGCGAACAGCGCGCGGGCGCGGGTGCCGTCGGGCTGTGCCCAGACGCCGGTGACCTGGCCGAGCGCGCCCTCGGGCGCCGTGGAGCCGGGGGTCAGTACCCGTTCCAGCCGCAGGGTCGGCCCGTCCGGTACGGCGAACTCGGTCGCCTTGTCGGTGTCTTCGGGCGCGCCGAGGGCGGGGACGGGCACCGTGCCGGTCCAGGAACGGGCGACCTCCCGGTCCAGGGTGTGGGAGACGCTCTGCGCCTGCGCCCGGGTCCGCCCCTCGACGAGCGCCGCCAACTCGGCGGTCAGCACCGGGTCGTGGCAGCCGTCGTAGGCCCAGCGCGGGCCGAGCACGCCGTGCTCCATGGTGCCGACCAGGGCGGCTTCGGCGCCGGGGAGCGGGGCGGCCCGGTAGGTGAGCGGTACGAGATGGGCCGCCGGGCCGGCGGTGACGACCATGAACTCGATGCCGACCTCGCCCTCGGGGTCGTCGAGCCGGAAACCGCCCGCCTTCACCAACTCCGGTGCGGCGGGCCCGTGATACCAGGGGCGGGTGGGCAGCCAGGTGGTGAGGAGTTCGAGTTTGGTGGGCCTGAGATCCGTGCGGTGGATGATCGACATGCCCCGATTATCGGTCGGTGCCCGGCTCCGTGAGGTCGATGAGGCGGCACACCGTCTCGATGTCGATCTTCACCTGGGCGATGGACGCGCGGCCCGACAGCCAGGTGATCAGGGCCGAGTGCCAGGTGTGCTCGATCACGCGGACGGCGGAGAGCTGCTCCGGCGTCGGGTGCTCCAGGCCCATCGCGTCCAGGATGATCACCGTGGTCTGCCGGGAGACCTGGTCGACCTCGGGAGAGACGCTGCGGTCCGCGAAGGTCAGCGCGCGGACCATCGCGTCGGCGAGATGCGGCTCGCGCTGGAGGGCGCGGAACGCCCGCATCAGGGTCTCCGCGACCCGCTCGGCCGCGCCCTCGCCGCCCGGCGGCTTCTTCCGCAGCGTGCCGTGCATGTGCTCCAGCTGGTCCTGCATCGTGGCGACCAGCAGATGCACCTTGGACGGGAAGTACCGGTACAGCGTGCCGAGCGCGACCTGCGAGGACTCCGCGACCTCCCGCATCTGCACGGCGTCGAAGCCGCCCCGGCTGGCCAGCTGGGCGCTCGCGTGCAGGATGCGGCGCCGGCGCGCCTCCTGCCGCTCGGTGAGGGGCGGCGAGGTCCGCGCAGTGGCTTCGGGCTTGGTCTCCACTGGCATGGCTCCCGTTCCGTGACTGCTTCCGTGACTGTCGGTGAGGGCGGGTGATCGGACCGATCATGGCAGGGCGCCGGCCGTGGTGTGAATCACCTGATCCACTTCTCACAGCGCCCGTACCGGCCGGTAGATTCAGAACCTCCTGGACGATCAAGTCTGAAACTTGTTCTAGATTAGCGTCCCGGCGTAATCTCGCGGGACAGTGCAGGCAGAAGGGGGCTCAGAGTGACCGCTGAGGCCAGTCAGGCGGGTCCCCAGGAGGACTCCGCAGCAGACGGCGAGCGACCGCTCCGTATCGCACTCCTCACCTATAAAGGGAACCCGTTCTGCGGTGGCCAGGGCGTCTACGTCCGCCATCTCTCCCGCGAACTGGCCCGCCTCGGGCACCGCGTCGAGGTCATCGGCTCGCAGCCCTACCCCGTCCTCGACGAGGGCTGCGACGGCGTCTCGCTGACCGAGCTGCCCTCGCTCGACCTCTACCGCTCCCCGGACCCCTTCCGCACCCCGAAGCGCGACGAGTACCGGGACTGGATCGACGCCCTCGAAGTCGCCACGATGTGGACCGGCGGCTTCCCCGAACCCCTCACGTTCTCGCTCCGCGCCCGCCGCCATCTGCGCGCCAGACGCGGCGAGTTCGACGTCGTGCACGACAATCAGACGCTGGGCTACGGGCTGTTGGGAGACGTCGGCGCGCCCCTGGTGACGACGATCCACCACCCCATCACCGTGGACCGGCAGTTGGAGCTGGACGCGGCGGAGAACCGCCGCCAGCGGATGTCCAAGCGCCGCTGGTACGCCTTCACCCGCATGCAGAAGCGCGTCGCCCGCCGCCTGCCGTCCGTCCTCACCGTCTCCGGCACCTCCCGCCAGGAGATCGTCGACCACCTCGGCGTCCGTAACGACCGCATCCACGTCGTCCACATCGGCGCCGACACCGACCAGTTCTCCCCGGACCCCTCCATACCCCGGGTGCCGGGCCGGATCGTCACCACGTCCAGCGCGGACGTCCCCCTCAAGGGCCTCGTCTTCCTCGTCGAGGCCCTGGCGAAGGTCCGCACCGAACACCCCGACGCCCACCTGATCGTCGTCGGCAAACGCCCCACCCAGGGCCCGGTCGCCCAGGCCGTCGAGCGCTACGGCCTCGAACGCGCCGTCGAGTTCGTGAAGGGCATCTCCGACGCCGAACTCGTCGACCTCGTCCGCTCGGCCGAGGTCGCCTGCGTCCCCTCGCTCTACGAGGGCTTCTCGCTCCCGGCGGCGGAGGCGATGGCCACCGGGACACCGGTCGTCGCGACGACCGGCGGGGCCATCCCGGAGGTCACCGGGCGCGACGGCGAGACCTGCCTCGCGGTGCCGCCGGGGGACCCCGGCGCCCTGGCGACCGCGCTGAGCCGCCTGCTGGCCGACCCGGAGCTGCGGGCACGGCTGGGCCGGGCCGGACGCGAACGGGTACTGGCCCGGTTCACCTGGGCCAGGGCCGCCGAGGGCACGGCGGCCAGGTACCGCGAGGCCATCGCGGGCCGTACGACCTCTCCATCACCGTCCTCCACCAGTGCCACCGGCATCTCTCCCGAAAGCAGGGCCACGTGCTGACCGTCGACTTCTCCCGGTTCCCGCTCGCCCCTGGCGACCGTGTCCTGGACCTCGGGTGCGGCGGCGGGCGGCACGCGTTCGAGTGCTACCGGCGAGGCGCGCGGGTCGTCGCCCTCGACCAGAACGCCGAGGAGATCCGCGAGGTCGCCAAGTGGTTCGCGGCGATGGAGGAGGCCGGCGAGGTCCCGGCCGGCGCCACCGCCACCGCGATGGAGGGCGACGCGCTCCAACTCCCCTTCCCCGACGAGTCGTTCGACGTCGTGATCATCTCCGAGGTCATGGAGCACATCCCGGACGACAAGGGCGTGCTCGCCGAGATGGTCCGGGTCCTCAAGCCCGGCGGCCGGATCGCGATCACCGTCCCGCGCTACGGCCCCGAGAAGGTCTGCTGGGCCCTCTCGGACGCCTACCACGAGGTCGAGGGCGGCCACATCCGCATCTACAAGGCGGACGAACTCCTCACCAGGATCCGCGAGGCCGGCCTCAAGCCCTACGGCACCCACCACGCGCACGCGCTGCACGCCCCGTACTGGTGGCTGAAGTGCGCGTTCGGCGTGGACAACGACAAGGCGCTGCCGGTGCAGGCGTACCACAAGCTGCTGGTCTGGGACATCATGAAGAAACCCTTCGCCACCCGGGTCGCCGAACAGGCGCTGAACCCGCTGATCGGCAAGAGCTTCGTGGCCTACGCGACCAAGCCGCACCTCCCCCTGGCGGAAGCCAAGTGACCGCTCCCCGGACAGAACACCTCGTCCTGCCCGGGGTCCTCACCGCGGAGGAGGCCGCCGCGACCGTCGCCGGCATCCTCGCCGTGCAGCGGGAGGACGGGGCGATCCCCTGGTTCCGGGGCCATCACCTCGACCCGTGGGACCACACCGAGGCCGCGATGGCGCTGGACGCGGCGGGCGAACACGAGGCCGCCGAGCGGGCGTACACCTGGCTGGCCCGGCACCAGAACGAGGACGGCTCCTGGTACGCGGCCTACGCCGACGGCGACGCGCACGATGTCACCGACCGGGGCCGCGAGACCAACTTCGTCGCCTATGTGGCCGTGGGCGTCTGGCACCACTACCTCTCCACCGGCGACGACACGTTCCTGGACCGGCTGTGGCCCACGGTGTACGCGGCGGTCGAGTTCGTGCTGCGGTTGCAGCAGCCGGGCGGGCAGATCGGCTGGAAGCGGGAGGACGACGGCACGGACACGGCCGACGCGCTGCTGACCGGTTCCTCCTCGATCCACCAGGCGCTGCGCTGCGCGCTCGCCATCGCCGAACAGCGCGAAGAGCCGCAGCCCGACTGGGAGTTGGCGGTCGGCGCGCTACGGCATGCCATCCGGCGGCATCCGGAACGCTTCCTGGACAAGGACCGCTACTCCATGGACTGGTACTACCCGGTCCTGGGCGGCGCGTTGACCGGTACGGAGGCCAAGTCCCGTGTGGAGGAGGGCTGGAGCCGGTTCGTCGTGCCCGGACTCGGAGTGCGGTGCGTCGTCCCCAACCCGTGGGTCACGGGCGGCGAGTCGGCCGAACTCGCCCTCGCGCTGTGGGCGTTGGGCGAGTCCGACCGCGCGCTGGAGATCCTCCAGTCGATCCAGCATCTGCGCGACGCGCAGAGCGGGCTGTACTGGACGGGCTACGTCTTCGAGGACGACGCGGTATGGCCGCGCGAGCTGACGACGTGGACCGCGGGGTCGCTGCTGCTGGCGGTGGCGGCGCTGGGCGGACATGACGCGACGTGCGCGGTGTTCGGGGCCGAGCATTTGCCGGGCGGGCTGGACCCGGACTGTTGTTAGGCGCGGGCCGGTGTGCGCGACCAGCCACGACGCACCCGCACCCGCCCGCCGGTCAGGAGCGATGCACCCGGTTGGCGATGGCGTGGCCGATGAAGAGGTACACGATCGCGGCCAGGCCGTAGCCGCACACCACCCGCGCCCACGCCTCGTCGAAGGTGAACAGGTCACGGGACCAGCCGGCCAGCCAGTTCGCCGTGCGGTGGACGAACTGCACGAGCTCGTTCGCGCGGTTGGCGTCCAACAGGTACATCACTATCCACAGGGCCAGAATGAGGGCCATGACGTCGGCAATGATCACGATGACATTGCCGGCCGAGTTCGAACCGCGTCGGTAGTAGGGGGACATGCCCACCGGATTGCCGCTCCGCCCGCGCTGAAACCAGGCACCGGTGAACCCGAACGGCGTCCCCCGGGTGGCGCAACCGTCCGGGCCGGGTGAGGCTGCCGGGGTAAGGACACCCACTCGGGGAGAACCCCGGAGGATTCCGTGCCCGTACCGATACGGCGCCTCTTCGTGGCGCTCACCCTGTGCTGCGCCCTGCTCGCCGGCGCCACCGCCTGCGGCAGCGCCACCGACGACGCCACCGAGAACACCGCCGCCGTCGTGGCCGCGGCCACCCCGAGCCCCAGCACGACCGCCGAGCGCCAGAGGCTGGCCAAGACCCGCTTCGTCGCGAACGCGGGCCTCGCCGCCGGTGCCAGCTACCAGTGGATCGTGAAGCCCTGGAAGGCCGGCAAGTTCAAGAAGGGCGCGAGCGGACGCCGGTTCGCCCTGGTCAAGGCGGGCCTCGCGGGCGCGTTCGCGTACAACCGGCTCAAGGCGGCCAAGAAGAACGCGCAGGGCGACCCCACGCTCTCCAAGGCGCTCGCCCCGCTGACCGCCGGCATCGACTCCCTCAAGGACCTGCCGTCCAAGCTCCGCAAGGGCGACTCGACCGACGCGACGGCGAGTTCCTTCGACGACATCATCAACAAGGTCAAGGACGCCGGGAAGAGCGCGGGCGCCGAGGTGACCGACAAGGTGCCTTCGGCGGGACAACTCGCCGGCGGCTGAGTCCCTGTCGGTACCTAGGAGTTGAGCTCCGCCAGCACCCGCAGCGTGTGCGGGTCGGGCGCAAGGGCCAGCAGGTCCGTCACCGGGCCCTTGCGCCACAACTCCAGCCGCTCCGCGATCCGTTCGCGCGGGCCGACGAGCGAGATCTCGTCGGCGAACGCGTCCGGCACGGCGAGGACGGCCTCCTCCCGGCGTCCGCCGAGGAACAACTCCTGTATCCGCCGGGCCTCTTCCTCGTACCCCATGCGGGCCATCAGATCGGCGTGGAAGTTGCGGGCCGCGTGCCCCATCCCGCCGATGTAGAAGCCGAGCATCGTCTTCACCGGGAGCAGTCCCTCGGCGACGTCGTCGCAGACCCTCACCTGCGCCATGGGAGCCACCAGGAAGCCGTCCCGGAAGCCGGTCGTGCCGTAGACCTCGGGGCGGCTCGGCGACCAGTACAACGGCAGCCAGCCGTCGGCGATTCGGGCGGTCTGCGCCACGTTCTTCGGCCCCTCGGCTCCCAGCAGCACCGGCAGGTCGGAGCGGAGCGGGTGGGTGATGGACCGGAGCGACTTGCCGAGCCCGGTCCCGTCCGGGCCCCGGTACGGATGCGAGTGGAACCGCCCGGCCAACTCGACCGGCGCCTCCCGCCGCAGCACCTGCCGTACGACCTCGACGTACTCCCGGGTCGCGGTCAGCGGCGACTTGGGGAACGGCCGCCCGTACCAGCCCTCGACCACCTGCGGCCCGGACAGCCCGAGCCCGAGCATCATCCGCCCGCCCGAGAGATGGTCGAGGGTGAGCGCGTGCATCGCGGTGGTGGTCGGCGAGCGGGCCGCCATCTGCGCAACGGCCGTCCCCAGCTTGATCCTTGAGGTCTGCGCGGCGATCCAGGTCAGGGGAGTGAAGGCGTCGGAACCCCAGGACTCGGCCGTCCACACCGAGTCGTAGCCGAGCCGCTCCGCCTCCTGGGCCAGCGGCACATGGTCGGCGGAGGGCCCGCGCCCCCAGTACCCGAGTGCGAGACCGAGCCGCATGTCGCCTCCACAGTCCGCCATCTGACGGTTCGTCAGCCAGTCGATGGAACGGCTGCGACTGTACGACAACGGCCCCCCGCCCGGAAGGGCGAGGGGCCGCGGGAGACGGTACGGGGTTCAGCCGCGCTGGATCCCGGACGTGTCCTGCAACACGCCGCGACGGCCGTCCTGCGTCTGCGCGATCAGCGCGGCACCGCGCTGCTCGACCGCCAAGTACCAGGTACCCGGCGCGAGTTCGGCGATCGGCGACGGCGCGCCGTCCTCCGCGAACAGCGGCCGGGCCACCGGCACGGCGAACCAGAACGGCGAGAAGTCCCCGCCCGGAGCGGGCGCCGGCTGCGGCTGCCCGAACGGCTGCGCGGTCTGCGCCTGCTGCGGCGGAGTGCCGTACGACGGCTGCGGCGCACCGGCACCGGCGCCCGGGTAGCCGTAACCACCGGGCGGCTGGGCGCCGTAGGGTTGCGGGGCGACCGGCTTGGGGGCCGGGACGAGGGCGACCTGGAGGGCCGGGACGAGCGGCGTCGCCACGGCGGCGCCGGCCAGCACGAGCGCGGCGATGAAGCCGAGGACGAGGCCGGCCCCCGCGCTGACGTTGTCGCCGACGTCCACCAGCGTCCAGAACAGGGCCCACGCGGTGAGCACCGTGAACGCCACGCCGACTGTCCCGAGGTCCAGGCCCAGGATCTTGCGCGGCTGGGGCAGGCTGCGGTTGACGACGATGAGCGCGGCACCGATGACGCCGCCCATGTAGGTGCCCAGGCCGTTGCCGAGGCTCGTCCACGCGGTGATGTCGAGGTTGTACCCGTTGGCCGTGTAGAACTTGAGGAACGACGCGATGAAGAGCAATACCGCTGCCCCGATCACCACGCCGTCGCCTCGTGTGAGGGAGCGGATATTCACTTCAGGTCCTTCGTAGGTCGTCTCGTCGTCGGTTGACCCTATCGTCCACCTTGCCAGGGTGTCCGCCCGGATCAGCCCACTGATCGTTACCCGCGCAGGAAACTCACGATTCCCTCAGAGATCCCCTGCGCCGCCGCCTGTCTCCAGGCGCCGTTCGTCAGCAGTGCGGCATCCTTGCTATCGCGCATGTTGCCGCACTCGATGAATACCTTGGGAACCGTTGACAGATTGAGACCGCCCAGGTCCTTACGCGTGACGAGACCGGTGCCGTCACCGACGTAGTTGGCGGGCGGCTCGCCCGTCGCACGCCGGTAGTCGCTCTCGATGTTGCGGCCGAGAACGGCGGAAGGGGCCACGATGGCACGGGTGTCGGCGGCGCCCGCGTGCACCGAGCCCGGCAGGATCACATGGAAACCGCGGTCGCCGACCGGTGCGCCGTCCGCGTGGATGGAGATCGCGGCGTCCGCGTGCGCGTCGTTGCCGATCTTCGCGCGCTGGTCGACGCAGGGTCCCCAGGACGGGGAGCCGCCGTCGTGGGTCAGCTTCACCGTGGCGCCCTGCCGCTCCAGGATCTTCTCCAGCCGGTGGGACACGTCCATCGTGAACTGGGCTTCCGCGTAACCCGCGTTGGTGGACGTCCCGGTGGTGTCGCACTCCTTCCAGTTGGTGCCGATGTCCACCTTGCGGTTGATCTCGGCGGTGTGCTGGAAGTTGGTGATGTTGTGCCCCGGGTCGATGACGACGACCTTGCCGGTGAGGGGCCGGGAGTTCGGCGGCTTGTCGTCGTTCGACGCGCCGACGTTCGGCGACCCGGCCGCACTCGACGCCACCGCCGACGCCGACGCGCCGGCCGCCGCGCTCCCCGAGTCACCGGACCCGCCCACCGCCTCGTACACGAACCACCCGACCAGCGCCCCCGGCACCAGCGCGACCAGCGCCACCGTCAGGGGCCCCCGGCGGGGACGACGGGACTGCGGAGAATCGAATTCCGGACCTACGTACGACACGTGAGCCACCCTAACCGCCCACCGCGGCCTGTTTGCCGAAGCGGCAACAAGAGTCGTGGGTGGGCGGGGGCGGGGCGCAGGATCGTCGGACCAGCCCCCGTCGAGGAGGACTCATGACCATGGTCGAGGACGCCGTCCACCGACTCGTTCCCGCCCCCGCCGGCCGTATCCACCTCGTGGAACAGGGCACCGGACCGCTCGTCCTGCTGGTGCACGGCTTCCCGGAGTCCTGGTACTCGTGGCGGCATCAGCTGCCCGTGCTGGCCGCGGCCGGCCATCGCGCGGTCGCCGTCGACGTGCGCGGCTACGGGCGCTCCTCCAGGCCCCAGGACATGTCGGCGTACCGGATGCTCGACCTCGTCGAGGACGCCGTGGCCGTGGTGCGCGCGCTCGGCGAGCGGTCCGCGGTGATCGTCGGCCACGACTGGGGCGCGGGCATCGCCGCCCACTCCGCCCTCCTGCGGCCGGACGTCTTCCGCGCCGTGGCACTCCTGAGCGTCCCCTACGCCCCGCGCGGCGGCCCGCGCCCCGGCGAGATCTTCGCGGGGATGGGCGGCGACGAGGAGTTCTACGTCTCCTACTTCCAGGAGCCCGGCCGCGCCGAGGCCGAGATCGAACCAGACGTACGCGGCTGGCTCGCCGGTTTCTACGCCGCCTTCTCCGCCGACACGATGCCCGGACCCGGCGCCCCCGATCCGCACTTCGTGACCCGCGACGGCGGCACACTGCGCGAGCGCCTCCCGACGGCGGCCGGACTGCCCGGCTGGCTGTCCGAGGACGAACTCGACGTCTACGCGGGCGAGTTCGAGCGGACGGGACTCACCGCCGCCCTGAACCGCTACCGCAACATGGACCGCGACTGGGCCGACCTCGCCGACTACGACGGCGCGCCCGTCACCCAGCCGTCCCTGTTCCTGGGCGGCTCCCTGGACGCCTCCACCACCTGGCTGTCCGACGCCGTCGCGGCCTACCCGACGACCCTGCCGGGCCTGCGGGGCTCGCACATCCTGGAGGGCTGCGGCCACTGGATCCAGCAGGAGCGGCCCGCCGAGGTCAACCAGTACCTGACGGACTGGCTGGCCGGACTGCCGCGTTGAGCCCCGGAGTTCAGATCCCGGCGCCCGTGCGCCGCAGCACCCGCAGCGAGTCCGTCGCCGACACCTCCGTGAACGCACCTGATGCCAGGGCCCGTCGGTAGACCCGGAACGGGGCCTGGCCGGTGAACTCGTCCTCGGGCTCCGGGAACACGTCGTGGATGACGAGCAGCCCGTCCTGGGCGACGTGCGGGGCCCAGCCCTCGTAGTCGGCGTTGGCGTGCTCGTCGGTGTGCCCGCCGTCGATGAACACGAGGCCGAGGGGACCGCCCCAGACGCGTGCCACCTGGGGCGACCGCCCGACGAGCGCCACCACGTGCTCCTCAAGTCCCGCCCGGTACACGGTCCTTCGGAACGTGGGCAACGTGTCCATCAGCCCGATCTCCGGGTCGACGGTCTCCGGGTCGTGGTAGTCCCACCCCGGCTGCTGCTCCTCGCTGCCCCGGTGATGATCGAGCGTGAGCACGGTGACACCGGCCGCGCGGGCCGCGTCGGCGAGGAGAAGGGTGGACCGCCCGCAGTACGTCCCCACCTCCAGCAACGGCAGCCCGAGCCGCCCGGCTTCCACGGCGGCGGCGTACAGGGCGAGCCCCTCATCAAGAGGCATGAACCCCTTCGCGGCCTCGAACGCGGCCAGGATCTCGGGCTTGGGTGCCGGAGGCATGGAACGGTCCCTTCGGTGCGGAGACTTCGTGAGCGCCGCCAAGGCTACGCGCCGAAGGGGCGCGGGGAACTGCGCGACCAGCCCCCACGCACCCGCACCCGACGGCGAACCCGACTACGCGCTGACCGTCTCCCCGGGCAACGACAGATCGAGGTCGACCGCGACCTCGTCACCGCCGTGCGTCGCCGACGAGGCCAGCGGCCCGTGCCCGGCCGCCCGCGCCGCCAGCACGTACGCCCCCTCGGACGGCACCGCGAGCACATAACTCCCGTCCTCCGAGGACAGGGTCGCCCCCGCCTGCCGGCCCCGCCGGTCGATCAGGGTGACCTTGGCGCGCGCGACCGGTGAACCGTCCGCGCCGAGCACCCGCCCCCGGAACCCCCGCAGCAGTTCCCCGGCGCGCTCCAGGTTGGCCTGCTCCTCGCTGCTGAAGTTCAGCTGCGGTGCCCGGTTGGGCTTGGGCAGGAACAGCGCCATCAGCACACCTACGGCGACCGCACCCGTGGCGATCATGAACGACACCCGGAACCCGTGCATCGTGGGGATCGCGACCCCGCCCACATGGTTCGCGGTGTTGGCCAGCACCATCCCGATCACGGCGCTCGACACGGACGTACCGATGGACCGCATCAGGGTGTTGAGCCCGTTCGCCGCCCCGGTCTCCGAGGCCGGCACCGCGCCCACGATCAGCGCGGGCAGCGAGGAGTACGCGAGGCCGATGCCCGCGCCCAGCACGACCGCGATGACCAGGCTCTGCCAGGCCGCGCTCATGAGGCCGATGCCCGCGCCGTAGCCGACGCCGATGATCAGCATGCCGATGATCAGGGTGACCTTGGGGCCGTACTTCACCGAGAGGCGGGCGTAGACGGGAGCCGTGAACATCATCGTCAGGCCCAGCGGCGCGACCAGCAGACCGGCGGTGACCATCGACTGGCCGAGGCCGTAGCCGGTGGCCTTCGGCAGCTGGAGCAGCTGGGGGAGGACGAGGGAGACGACGTAGAAGGAGACGCCGACCATGATCGAGGCGAGGTTGGTGAAGAGGACCGCCGGGCGGGCCGTGGTGCGCAGGTCCACCAGCGGGGCCTTCAGGCGCAGTTCCATCACGCCCCACAGGACGAGGACGACGGCCGCCGCGGCGAACAGGCCGAGCGTGGTGCCGGAGGTCCAGCCCCAGTCGCTGCCCTTGGTGATGGGCAGGAGGAAGAGGACCAGTCCGGCGGAGAGGCCGATCGCGCCGAGCACGTCGAAGGTGCCCTCGGCGCGCATCGGGGACTCCGGTACGACCAGGAGGGTCAGGACGATGGCGAGGACACCGAGGCCGGCCGCGCCGTAGAAGAGGGCGTGCCAGTCCGCGTGCTGCGCGACCAGGGCCGCGAGCGGGAGCGCGAGGCCGCCGCCGACGCCGATCGAGGAGCTCATCAGGGCCATGGCCGAGCCGAGCCGCTCGCGGGGCAGCATGTCGCGCATCAGGCCGATGCCCAGCGGTATCGCGCCCATGGCGAAGCCCTGGAGCGTACGGCCCGCGATCATCGTGAGGAGATCGCTGGTGAGGGCGCTGACGAGGGCGCCCGCCACCATGACGGCCAGGCTGGTGATCAGCATCCGCCGCTTGCCGTAGAGGTCGCCGAGGCGGCCCATGATCGGTGTGGCGACGGCTCCGGACAGGAGGGTCGAGGTCAGGACCCAGGTGGCGTTGCTGGGCTCGGTGCTCAGCAGCTGCGGCAGGTCCTTGATGACCGGGACGAGCAGGGTCTGCATCACCGCGACCACGATGCCCGCGAAGGCGAGCACCGGCACGATGGCGCCGGACGGCCTCCGCGCGGGCTGGTCGGTCGACGTGTGCGTCATGGAGTGAGGCCTCCGGGCCGTAGGTGTGAGGTGATCGGTGTGACGTGATCCGTGCGGGATAAGTGCACGGTAAACCTCGTATGCATGGGCAACTATTCCGGTCCTTCGGGTCGCTAACGAATCCTTGACCGTCTCATGGATATCTGACTCTCCGTCAGCTCTGGTCATTTTCTGGAACGTGTTCTAATCTCGCCCGTCATGAAGGCCTATGTCGCCGGCGTCGGGATGACCCGGTTCGAGAAGCCGGAAAGCCGCGAATGGCAGTACTGGGACATGGTCCGGGAGGCCGGGAACGCCGCCCTCGCGGACGCCGGGATCTCCTACGCCGACGTGGAACAGGTTCCGATCGGCTACTGCTTCCAGCCCTCGACCGCCGGTCAGCGCGCCGTCTATGAGCTGGGTCTCACCGGCATCCCCGTCTACAACGTCAACAACAACTGCGCCACGGGTTCCACCGCCCTGATGCTCGCCCGCCAGCTCGTCGAGGGCGGGGCGGCCGACTGCGTACTGGCCGTGGGCTTCGAGAAGATGAAGCGCGGGGCCCTCGGCGGGGGCTCCGACGGCGGCGACTTCGCGACCTCCCCCGTGGCCCGGCACTACGGCGTCATGGCCGCCCGGCACGGCTTCGAGATGACCCCGCCCACCGCGCAGATCTTCGGCGACGCGGCCCGCGAGCACATGGAGCGGTACGGCACGACCGAGGCCCAGCTCGCCGCCGTGGCCGCCAAGAACCACCGGCACTCGGCCCACAACCCGAACGCCCAGTTCCAGGACGTCCACGACGTCGACGACATCCTCGCGGCCCGGGTCGTCCACCACCCGCTGACGAAACTCCAGTGCTCACCGACCTCGGACGGAGCCGCGGCGGCGGTCGTCGTCTCCGAACGCTTCGCGCACTCCCGCGGCCTGCCCGGTCCGCCCGTCGAGATCGTCGCCCAGGCGATGACCACCGACACCGAGGACTCCTTCGCCTCCGGCTCGTGCATCGACGTCGTCGGACAGCCGATGTCCCGGGCCGCCGCCCGGCAGGTCTACGAACGCTCCGGACTCGGCATCGAGGACGTGGACGTCGTGGAACTCCACGACTGCTTCTCGATCAACGAACTCCTCACCTACGAAGCCCTCGGCATGTGCGGACCGGGCGAGTCCGGGAAGCTCGTCGAGTCCGGGGCGACGACGTACGGCGGACGCTGGGTGGTCAACCCCTCCGGCGGGCTGATCTCCAAGGGGCATCCGCTGGGCGCCACCGGGATCGCCCAGGTCGCCGAACTCGTATGGCAGTTGAGGGGGACGGCGGGGGAGCGGCAGGTGCCGGGCGCCGAGGTGGGGCTCGCCCACAACATCGGCCTCGGCGGCGCCGCGGTGGTCACGCTGCTGCGGACGGCGTAGGCCCTGCGACCGAGTGTGGCCGGGGCGAAAAGCCGATGCCGGGGGCGCGGGCCGGTTGAGAGTATGTCCCTCATGTCCCGAGCCGCTGATGTCTCCCGAATATCCCGACTGTCCGGTGGTGGAAAGGGCGTGGCACCGCCCGCCTGGCTGATCGTGGCGCTCGCCTGCGCCGGACAGTTCCTCGTCGTGCTCGACGTGTCCGTCGTCAATGTCGCCCTCCCGTCGATGCGGACCGACCTGGGCATGAGCGCGTCCGGACTGCAATGGGTGGTCAACGCGTACGCCATCGCCTTCGCCGGGTTCATGCTGCTCGGCGGGCGCGCCGGTGACCTCTACGGCCGTAAGCGGATGTTCCTCGTCGGGCTCGCGCTGTTCACCCTGGCCTCCCTGTGCGGCGGCCTCGCCCAGGACGGCTGGCAACTCCTGCTCGCCCGGGCCGTCCAGGGACTGGGCGCCGCCGTGCTGGCGCCCTCCACGCTGACGATCGTCACCTCGGCGGTGCCGGAGGGCGCGGCCCGCGCCCGGGCCATCGCCACCTGGACGGCGGTCGGCGCGGGCGGCGGGGCGGCCGGCGGACTCGTCGGCGGAGTGCTCGTGGACACGCTGTCGTGGCGATGGGTGCTGCTGATCAACGTGCCCGTCGGCGCGGTGGTGCTGGCCAGTTCCCTGCGGTGGCTCCCGGAGAGCCGGGCCGGCGACGGCCGACGCCTCGACCTGCCCGGCGCCGTCCTGGTCACGGCCGGCCTCGGGGCGCTGGCCTACGGCATCTCGCAGACCGAGGCCCGCGGGTGGACGGCCGCCGCGACCCTGGCCCCGCTGGCCGCCGGACTCGCCCTCGTGTCGCTGTTCCTGGTCGTCGAGGCCCGCACGGCCGCTCCGCTGATGCCGCTCGGGCTGTTCCGGTCGCGGGCGGTGTCGTCGGCCAACGCGGCGATGTTCCTGAGCGGCTCCGCGATGTTCTGCATGTGGTTCTTCATGACGCTGTACGCGCAGAACGTCCTCGGGTACAGCCCGTTGGAGGCCGGGCTCGCCCTGGTGCCGAGTTCCCTGGCCGTCCTCGTCGGCTCCAAGTCCGCGCCGCGCTTCATGCCGGTCCTCGGCGCGCGCAACGTCGCCGTCCTCGGGACGCTGGTCGCGGCGGTCGGCTTCGGCTGGCAGTCGCTGATGACCGCGCGGGGGGACTATCTGACGGAGATCATGCTCCCCGGCATCCTGATGATGCTGGGCGCGGGCCTGACCGCCACCCCGCTGGCCGCGCTCGCCACGTCGGGGGCGGCGCCGGGGGAGGCCGGTCTGGTCTCCGGGCTGATCAACACCTCGCGCACGATGGGCGGTTCGCTGGGCCTCGCCGTGATGTCGACGATCGCGGCGGCACGGGCGGCGCAGGCCGCGGGCGGCGGCGGGAGCGCGCCGGAGGCGCTCACGGAGGGGTACGCGCTGGCGTTCCGTACCGGGGCTGGGGTGCTGCTCGGCGGGGTGGTGCTGATGGTGCTGTGGCTGCCGTGGCGCGCAGCGCCGGCGCCGGCGGTGGCGGCCACGGCGGCGCCGGTGCCCGCTGAGGGCGCGGCTTCCAGGAGTTTCGAGAAGTGAGGCAACGATCCGGGCGGCTCATGGACTCCTTCTGACATCTAGGAGGTGCCCATGGGGGATCGCACACAGGCTCGGGAGACTCGTGATGACGAGTTCCAGAGCTTCGTCATCGGCCGCTGGCCGCGGCTGATGCGGACGGCATTTCTGCTCACGGGGGAGCAGCACGCGGCGGAGGACCTGGTCCAGTCGACGCTGGAACAGGTCTTCGTGGCCTGGCGCAAGGTCGGCTCGGCGGACGATCCGGAGGCGTACGTACGGCGCGTGATGATCAACGCCCACGCCCGAAAACACCGCAGAAGGCTCAAGGAGTTCCTCGCCCCGAGGGACGACTCGGGACTGGTCCGCGAGATCGCCGACACCGGCGACCGCATCGCCCAGGCCGAGGACCGCAACACGCTGCTGAAGGCACTGGCCCAACTCCCCGCGCGGCAGCGGGAGGCGGTGGTGCTGCGGTACTGGGAGGACCTGACCGAGACACAGACGGCACAGGCGATGGGCTGTTCCGTCGGCGCGGTGAAGAGCAACGCGGCCAAGGGGATCGCGAAACTCCGCGCCATACCAGGACTCGCCGAGACGGTGACGCAGGGAGGGTCGAAGTGATGAGCGCGGACCGGGAGACGAACCACACCATGACGGACACAGACATCGCCCTCCTGCTGGCCGACGCGGCGGACGGGGTCGAGATCGGCATAGCCCCCTACCAGGCGGTGATCCGCGGCGGCCGGCGCCGCCGGGCCCGCCGCTGGGCCCTCGCCACGGCCGCGGCCCTGGTGGTCACGGGCGCCTCGGGCACCCTGGCCCTGGCCTCGCTCCGCGACGGCGGCGGCGTGGAGGTGACACCCGCGGTGAGCGGGCAGCCGACGCCGTCGTCGCCGCAGGAGAGGCATGTCTACGGTCCGCAGCAGACCGTGATCGCCGCGGGCACCCTGGGCACCGAGACCTGGACGGTCGCCGTCGACGAATGGGGAGCCCCGCGCGACGAGTTGGAGGCACAGACCCAGTTCCAGGCCATGCGGACATCCGGCGAGGTACCGGTGGACGTGACCAAGGCGTCCCAACTGGTCGGCAAGTCCTCGTTCTTCGTACGCCGGACCTTCGGGGACGCGAGCCCGCGGGTCATCACCCAGAACACCGTCGACCCGAAGGAGAAGATGACCGGCACCGACCTCGAATCGGTCGCCCTCTCCCTGGACCCGCAACACACCATGCCCCAGCGGCTGGTGATCGGCCAGGTCGCCACGACCGCCCAGGAGGTCACCTGCACCTGGAAGGACGGCACCTCGACCCTCGCCCACCGACTCCCGTCGGGCGCCGATGTGAACAGCGACGACTCGGGGATCCGCCCGGTGGCCGGTTCCGTCGACAACTGGTTCGTGTGCGTCGGCCCGGAGGGGACGACCTTCGACTCGGTGAAGGTGACCGGGTAGCGGCGGGCCGCACGGTCTCCGGCAGTCGCGTGCGGCGCCCCCGCAGCCTGAATCCGCCCTACAGCCAGCCCTGTTGGCGGGCCTCCCGCATCGCTTCCATGCGGTTGCGGGTGGAGGTCTTGCCGATCGCGGAGGAGAGGTAGTTGCGGACGGTGGACTCGGAGAGGTGGAGTTTCGTGGCGATGTCGGCGACCGTCGCGCCGTCCACCGAGGCCTTGAGGACGTCGCACTCGCGGGCGGTGAGCGGGTTCGGGCCCGCGCTCAGGGCGGCGGCGGCCAGGGCCGGGTCGACGACCGTCTCACCGGTCAGGACGCGGCGGATCGCGGCGGCCAGGTCCTCGACAGGGCCGTCCTTCACCAGGAAGCCGGCCGCGCCCGCCTCCATCGCCCGGCGGAGATAGCCGGGGCGGCCGAAGGTGGTGAGGATCAACACCCGGCAGTCGGGGGCCTGTTCGCGGAGTTCTGCGGCGGCGTCCAGGCCGCTCATGCCGGGGAGCTCGATGTCCAGGAGGGCGACGTCGGGGCGGTGGATCAGGGCCGCGTCCACGATCGCGTCGCCCCGCCCGACCTGGGCGACGACCTCAAGGTCCGCCTCCATGCCGAGCAGCAGCGCCAGCGCGCCGCGCATCATGCCCTGGTCCTCGGCGAGCAGCACTCTGACGGACTTGGCGGGCCGGTGGTCCCGGGGCATCTCATCCACGGGGCAAGCGTAAGGCCGGGGGCGGTCGACAAAGACTCTCCATTGTTCGCGTCCGCGAGTCTTGACGGTCCTCGGCCGCGGGCAAACAATCGCCTCGGAATTCCGGCAGCACTCCGGAATTTTCCGGACCGAGTCGTTTTCGAAAAACTTTCGACCGTTCGACATTTCGATCGCGAACAGGTTGGGCATTTCGACCGAACGGCGTCCGGGATATCGACCGGCCCGTTCCTCCGTGTGCCGGCCACCCGCATCGCCCCATCAGGCACAGCACCGCCCCACCAGGCACAGAAAAAGAGGTGCACCGTGTTCTTGAGATTCCTCCGCACCCGGCCGCGCCGGCTGAGAAACGCCACCCTGGCCGCCCTGTCGGCGCTCGTGACCGTCCTCGCGCTGGCCGTGGGCGTTCCGCAGGCGTCGGCCGCCTCCTCGCTGCCGTGCGACATCTACGCCACCGCCGGCACGCCGTGCGTCGCCGCGCACAGTCTCGTCCGGGCGCTCTACTCGTCGTACAACGGCTCGCTGTACCAGGTGCAGCGCGCCTCCGACAGCGCCACCGCGGACATCGGCCTGCTGACGGCCGGGGGATACGCCAACGCGGCGGCCCAGGACTCGTTCTGCTCCGGTACGACGTGCATCATCACCAAGATCTACGACCAGTCCGCGCGCCACAACGACCTCACGATCGAGGGTGCGGGCGGGGCCGGCGTCGCCGACGTCGGGGCGCCCGCGGACGCCCTGCCGGTGACCGTCGGCGGGCATCAGGTCTACGGCCTGGAGATCTCGGCGGGGATGGGCTACCGCGACAACTCCACCTCGGGCGTGGCCACGAACGGCGCCGCCGAGGGGATGTACATGGTGACCTCGGGCACCCACGTCAACGGCAGCTGCTGCTTCGACTACGGCAACGCCGAGACCAACAACCAGGACACCGGCAACGGCCACATGGACGCGATCAACTTCGGCACCGAGTGCTGGTTCGCACCCTGCTACGGCAGCGGCCCCTGGGTGCAGGCCGACCTGGAGAACGGGCTGTTCCAGTCCGACTCCGGGTACAGCAAGAACACGGCGAACACCGGCACCGGGGCGATGCCTTTCGTCACCGCTTTGCTGAAAAACAACGGTCAGGACCATTTCGCGCTGAAATACGGAAACGCGCAGTCGGGGAGTCTCACGACCACCTATTCCGGGGGTGAGCCCACCACGAGCGGTTACTCGCCCATGCACCAGGAGGGCGCGATCGTCCTGGGCACCGGCGGCGACAACAGCAACGGCTCCATCGGCTCGTTCTTCGAGGGCGTCATGACGGCCGGCATCCCGACGGACGCCGCCGACGACTCCGTACAGGCCAACATCGTGTCCGTCGGCTACGGCGGCTCGACCGGCACCACCGGCACGCTGGCCGCCGGTTCGGAGATCTCGCTGCGGGCGACCACCGCGTGCTGCACCGGCGACTACATCCGCCACCAGAACAACGCGGCGGTCATCTCGGCCATCACATCGAGCAGTTCGACGCTGGACAAGAACGACGCCACCTGGATCGTCCGCCGGGGCCTGGCCGACAGCTCCTGCTACTCCTTCGAGTCGCGGAACTACCCCGGTGACTTCCTGCGCCACTACAACTACCAGCTCTACCGCCAACCCATGGTCGGCACCGCGCAGTTCAGACAGGACGCCACGTTCTGCGCCTCGACCGGCAAGAGCGGCACGGGCACCTCGTTCGCGTCGTACAACTACCCGACCAGATATCTGCGGCACTACAACTACACCGTCTACATAGCGAGCGACGGCGGCTCGAACGCCTTCGACAGCGCCACCTCGTGGACGGACGACGTGAGTTGGGTGGTCACGGCTCCCTGGGCGCCGTAGCCGAATCGGCGGAAGTCGCCGGTTCCAGATTCAAGTCCGCCTGCTCCACCGGGAGTTCGGCGGTGACCGTGAAGCCGCCGCGTGGCGACGGGCCGGCCCGCAGGGAGCCGCCCGCCGCCGCGAGGCGCTCGGTGAGGCCCTTCAGGCCGGTGCCGCCGACGGAACCGGCAGCACCGGTGGCCGACTCGGTGCTCCCGCTGCCGTCGTCCGCGACGGTCAGCCGGGCGCGGTCCAGGACGCCGTCGAGGGTGATCTCGCAGCGGCTCGCGCCGCTGTGCCGTACGGCGTTGGTGACCGCCTCGCGGACCACCCAGCCGAGCAGGGCCTCGGTCTGCGGGGTCAGCGGCGGCCCCGACCGGCGGACCACGGGGTCGATGTCGGCGGCGGACAACGCGGAGCGGGCGCGGTCGAGTTCGGTGGCGAGACTGCCCTCGCGGTAGCCGGTGACGGCCTCGCGGATCTCGGTGAGCGCCTGCCTGCCCACGGCCTCGATGTCGGTGATCTGGTCGAGCGCCGCCGCCATGTCACGGGGTGCCAGGCGCCGGGCCGCCTCCGACTTCACCACGATCACCGAGAGGGTGTGACCGAGCAGGTCGTGCAGGTCGCGGGAGAAGCGCAGCCGTTCCTTCTCGACCGCCCGGCGGGCCAACTCCTCGCGGGCAGCGCGCAGTTCACGTACGGCCTCGGAGAGGGAGAGGATCGCGGCGGTCACCATCGTCGACAGGAAGGTGCCGTAGGCGACGTTGATCGCGCCCCAGCCCGCGCGGTACACGGAGACCGCCGCGGCGAGCGCGGTCAGCGCCAGGCCGACCTGGCCCAGCCGCGGGCCCCGCACCACGGCTCCCGTGGCGAGGCCGAGCAGCGGGAAGAAGTACAGCCAGCTGCCGCCGTAGCCGAGGGCGAGGCCGCAGGTGATCAGGCCCATCAGGACCAGTGCCACCAGGGTGGAGACGGCCGAACGGGTCTCCTTCACGAAGGCGCGGAACACGACGTAGATGTAGAGGGAGTTGAAGGCCAGCAGGCCCAGGCCGCCGATCCAGGGGTTGGAGGTCTTGCCCTGGAGGAGGTTGGAGAAGGAGCCCATGCCCATCAGCAGCCAGGGCAGCAGGGTGAAGCCGGTCGGCGGCGGACCGGGGTTCTCGGGCATTTCCCCCCGGCGCAGCGCCTCCTTCCGCGCGACCTTGAACTCCTTCATGTCGGCCCTCCACCGGGCCCGTGCCACCCGCAGCCGGCGTACCCGGCAGGTGATCCCTCGCGTCCAGGACATCTCTCTCGCTCCCCCGGTCACACGGTCCGCCCGGTCCGGCGGTACGCCAGCACAGCGTACGAACCGAAGGCGAGCAGCCAGGCCGTCAGTACCACGATCGCCCCGGGCGCGGGGGCGTGCCCGTCGGCGACGGAGGTGCCGAGCTGGGCGAAGCGGTTGGTGGGGGTGTATCGCGAGATCGCGCGCAGCCAGCCGGGGAACAGGCTGATCGGGAACCACAGGCCGCCGATCACCGCGAGGCCGAGGTTGCAGGCCATGTTGGCGACGCCGGTGGTCTGGGCGGTGAGGCCGTAGCCGTTGGCGAGGCCGAGCAGGGTGAAGGGGATCGAGCCGAGCCACAGCAGCAGCGCGATCAGCGCCCACTGCCAGCCGGCCAGCCGTACGCCGTTGACCAGGCCGCCCGCCGCGAGCACCGCGACGATCGCCGGCAGCACGGTCACCGAACCGGTCAGCGCCCGGCCCGCGACGACCTGGCGCGGGGTCATCGGCGTCACCCGCAGCTGCCGCAGCCAGCCGATCGCCCGGTCCTCGGCGACCCCGCCACCGGTGTTGAGCGCGGACCCGACCGCGCCGTAGGCGGCCATGCCGACCATCGCCGTGGCCTTGTAGCCGCTGTCGTCGCCGCCGAGGTTGGTGAACAGCAGATACATCATCACGGGCATCGCGATCCCGCCGATCACGAAGCCGATGTCGCGCAGGGTCCGGCGCACTTCGAGCCGCAGGTAGTCGATCATCGGACGGTCTCCGCTTCGGGTTCCGGTTCGGGTTCGGGTTCGGGTGTCGTCAGGGCCAGGAACGCGTCGTCGAGGGAGGCCGGGGCGACCTCCAGGCCGCGGATCGCGTCGAGCGCGGCCAGCGCGATCACCGTCGCGTCGGAGTCGTCGGTGCGCAACAGGGCGCGGTCGCCGCGTAGTTCGAGGCCGCGTACGCCGGGGAGGCGGACGAGGCCCTCGGTGGAGCGGCCCGCCAGGTCGAAGGAGACGAGGCTGCCGCCCGCCGCCTTCCTGAGCTGTTCGCCGGTGCCGTCCGCGACGATCCGGCCGCGGTCGATGACGACGATCCGGTCGGCGTGCGCGTCCGCCTCCTCCAGGTAGTGGGTGGAGAACAGGACGGTGTGACCGCGCCGGGCGTAGGCGCGCATCGACCGCCAGAACGCGTGCCGCGCCTCCACGTCCAGCGCGGCGGTCGGCTCGTCCAGCACGATCAGCGACGGGTTCCCGGCCAGCGCCACGGCGAACCGCACCCGCTGCGTCTGCCCGCCCGACAGCCGGTCCACCCGCCGCCCGGCCAGCTCGCCGATCCCGGCCAGCTCCAGGGCCCGCGCGATGGGCATCGGCGCCGGATAACGCCGGGCCACGAAGGCGACCAGCTCGCCGACGGTGACCCGGGGCACCGCCCGCGCCTCCTGGAGCATCGCCCCGACCAGCCCGCTCCGTACGGCCCGCTCCGGCGCCGCGCCGAACAGCTCGACCCTGCCGGCGTCGGGCGCGTTCAGCCCGAGCAGCAGCGAGATCGCCGTCGACTTGCCCGCGCCGTTGCGGCCGAGCAGCGCGACCGTCTCGCCGCGCCCGATCTCCAGGTCCACCCCGTCGACGGCGCGCACCGCGCCGAAGCTCTTGACCGCCCCCGCGAAGGACACCGCCCGCTCGGTCCCGCCTGTCTGTGTCATGACTACGACGCTACGAACCCGGGCCCCCGCCCGGCAGATGCGCTTGTACGGACTCGGGCAGGACAAATGTCATCGCCCGGCGGAGCTGACGAGGTGTCAGGAGCCTTCACAAGTACGGGACGCTCGGCTATACAAGGGTCGCCGGACTGGAACGCGTTCTAGGTCGGCCCGTGACGACCTCGGTGCGGCCGACGGTGCGGACGGCCGCACCGAGGTCTTCGACCACCGGCGATCAGGAGCCCCATGCCCATCGACGCAGCCCTGGCCCTCGCGGCCGAACCCCGGACCGGCGAGATCGCCTGGAACACCAAGGACGTCCAGCTCTACCACCTCGGCCTCGGCGCGGGCACCCCGGCGACCGACCCCGACGAGCTGCGCTACACCCTGGAGTCCCGGCTGCACGTCCTGCCCAGCTTCGCCACCGTCGCGGGCAACGGCTCGCCCGGTGTGATCAGCGGCCTGTCCATGCCCGGCATCGAGGTCGAACTCGCCCGGGTCCTGCACGGCGGCCAGTCCCTGCGCCTGCACCGGCCCATCCCGGCCCAGGGCACCGCGACCGCGACGGGCCGGATCGCCGCGGTGTACGACAAGGGCAAGGCGGCCGTCCTCGTGATGCGCACCGAAGTCGCCGACGCCGACGGCCCGTTGTGGACCAACGACGCGCAGATCTTCGTCCGGGGCGAGGGCGGCTGGGGCGGCGACCGCGGCCCCTCCACCCGCCTCGAACCACCGACCGGCGCCCCCGACAAGGTGATCGAGCGTGCCATCCGCGAGGACCAGGCGCTCCTGTACCGCCTCTCCGGCGACTGGAACCCGCTGCACGCCGACCCCGAGTTCGCCAAGCTCGCCGGCTTCGACCGACCCATCCTGCACGGCCTGTGCACCTACGGCATGACGCTCAAGGCCGTCGTCGACCACCTGCTCGACGGCGATGTCACCCGGGTGCGCGGCTACGACACCCGGTTCGCCGGAGTCGTGTTCCCCGGCGAGACACTGCGCATCCGCATGTGGCGGCAGCACGACACCGAGGTGCGCGTCGCGGTGAGCGCCGTGGAGCGGGACGACGCGCCCGTCCTCGCCGACACGACCGTCGAACACTCCTGACCGCCGACTCATGATCGCCGACTCCCGACCGCCGAACACCCCAGACCGCTGAACACTCCTGCACCAGGCCGGACTTGAGGGGAGCGCCCGATGCGCGCAGCCGTACTGCACGAGATAGGCCAGGACAAACTGGAAGTCCTCGACGACGTCGAGACGACGGGCTTCGGGCCCGGCCGGGTCAGGATCCGGGTGCGCGCCACGGGCCTGTGCCACTCGGACCTGTCCGCGATGGCCGGCGTCCTGCCCCAGCCGGCGCCGTTCGTGCCCGGCCACGAGGGCGCGGGCGAGATCCTCGAAGTCGGCGAGGGCGTCACCCACGTGAAGCCCGGCGACCGGGTCGTCGTGTGCTGGCTGCCGGCCTGCGGGGTGTGCGCCGCCTGCAAGCGCGGCCAGACCCAGCTGTGTCTGGCCGGGTTCATGAACGCGGGCACCCCCAACTTCCGGCGCCCCGGCGGCGATGTGTTCGGCTTCGCGGGCACCGGCACCTTCGCCGAGGAGGTCGTCGTCGACGCGGGCTGCGCGGTGCCGATCCCCGACGACGTGCCCTTCGACATCGCCGCCCTGATCGGCTGCGGGGTCACCACCGGACTCGGCGCCGCCCTCAACACCGCGGACGTGGAAGCCGGTTCGTCGGTCGCCGTGATCGGCTGCGGGGGCGTCGGCATCTCCGCGGTCCAGGGCGCCCGGCTCAAGGGCGCCGCCGAGATCGTCGCCGTCGACCCGGTCGCCTCGCGCCGCGAGTCCGCGCTCATGTTCGGCGCCACGAAGGCGGTGTCACCGGACGAACTGCCCGCCGTCAAGCAGGAGGTCACCGGCGGCGAGGGCTTCGACTACGTCTTCGAGGTCGTCGGCCGCTCCGCCACCGCCCGCACCGCCTACGAGAACACCCGGCGCGGCGGCACCCTCGTCATCGTCGGCGCGGGCGCCCTCGACGACTTCCTCCAACTCAACATGTTCGAGCTGTTCTTCGACGAGAAGCGCATCCTGCCCTCCATGTACGGCGGCGGGGACGTGCTGCGTTCCTACGAGCGCACGATCGCCCTGTGGCGGGCGGGCCGCGTCGACCTGGAGGGCCTGATCACGCACCGGGTGCCGCTGGCCGACATCAACGAGGCCCTGGACCAGATGCGTTCGGGGACGGCCCTGCGCACCTGCATCGAGATCTGACCCCGCGGCCCCACCGTCTCTCTGCCGAAAGGACCTCGATGTCACTGCCACTCGACGGCCTGGTCGCGATCGTCACCGGCGCCGGACGCGGGCTCGGCCGGGCCGAGGCGCTCGAACTCGCCCGGCTCGGCGCGGCCGTGGTCGTCAACGACTACGGCCAGCCGGGCCGGGACGGCTCGGGCGACGCCTCCGCCGGTCCCGCCGAACAGGTCGCCGCCGAGATCCGTGAGGCGGGCGGCCGGGCCCTCGCCCACACCGGGGACGTCGCCGACACCCAACAGGCCGGCGAACTGGTCGAGTTGGCGCTCGACGAGCTCGGCGGGCTGGACATCCTCGTCAACAACGCGGGCATCCTGCGCGACCGCATGGTCTTCTCCATGACGGAGGGCGAGTGGGACTCGGTGATCCGGGTCCATCTCAAGGGCCACTTCAACACGACCCACTTCGCGTCCGCGCACTGGCGGCGGCGGTCCAAGGAGACGGGCATGCCGGTGTACGGGCGGATCGTGAACACCTCCTCCGAGGCGTTCCTCGCCGGTTCCGCCGGACAGCCCAACTACGCGGCGGCGAAAGGCGGAATCGTCGGCCTGACCACCTCCACGGCCCTCGCGCTGGCCAAGTACGGCGTCACCGCCAACGCCATCTGCCCGCGCGCCCGCACCCGGATGACCGAGGACGTCTTCGCCGGTTTCCAGGAGCCCGAGGACGGCCTCGACCCCCTCGCCCCCGAGCATGTCGCCCCGCTCGTCGGCTACTTGGCCGCCCCGGCCGCCGCCCGCATCAACGGACAGCTCCTCGTCGTGCACGGCGGCATGGTCGCCATCGTCGAACGCCCGCATGTGCAGGCCAAGTTCGACAGCAAGCAGGAGACCTTCACCTACGACGAGCTGGACGCCGTACTCACTCCGCACTACGCGGGGCGGCCCGCGGAGGAGACGTTCGCGGCGGCCGAGGTGCTCGGGCTCAAACGGGAGCCGGGCGGCGGAGCGTAGGAAACGCGGAGCACCGGAAACGCCGAGCACGGGAAAGCGCGGGAAACGCGACGGCCCCGCTCGTCCGAGGACGGGCGGGGCCGTGTGGCGCAAGGTGCCTGACGTGGCGTCAGGCGTTCGCGTACTCCGACTGCTCGGACGGCTTGCGGTGGCGGCCGTGGGCGGCCGAATCGCCGTCCTGTGCGGAGACCGGGCCCCGGTGCCTGCCGTGGCCGGAGGTGTCCTGGGCGTCGGCGGAGATCGTCTGTGCGGTGCTCGTGTCGTTCATCGGAAACTTCACCCCGTAGTAACAAGATCCTTCATACAGCTCGGCGATCTTATCCAGCCGTTCCCCGTACGCGGCACGACGGCCTGCCGTCCGGAACGACTTCGTTACCGAGCCGCACCACTTTGTTACCCGACCGCCACCCGGCCTTCGAGCGGCGCCTCCCGCAACGGCACCGGACGCGGTGCGACCGGCACCGGAGGATCCGGCCGTGACGGTTGCGACGGCTCGGGCGCGGCCTCCCCAGGCGCACCCGCCGTCCCGTCCCCGGCCGGATCCCCCGGGCGTGTCTCCCCCGTACCCCCGGTTTCCCCCATTGCCCCGGGGGTCCCCCCGGCCCCCGGGCCCCCGTTGCCCCCCGCCCCCCTGGGCACCGCCAACCGCAGCACACCGCACGGCTCCTCCCGTGTGGCGTACGGCAGTTGCAGCACCCCGTCCTCGCTCCACAGCCCGACGCCCGCCAACCACCCCTCGGGCGCCGGGAGTTGGAGCAGCTGCCGGTCCGTGGGCCGCCAGACACCGAGCCAGCTGCCGGCCGGCCCGTCGACGCGCAGCGCCACCCCGCAGTGCTCCGGCGTCAGCACCTGCCCCGGCTGGATCGCGAACGGTGTCACCGTGCAGTCCGGCACCCGCAGACACTCCGGGAAACGCACCGGCAGCGTGGAGCCGATCACCCCCCAGCCCAGCCGCTGCCCCCGGCCGGGCGCCGGCGCGTCCGAGCCGATCAGCAGCAGCCCGCTGTCCGGATCGGCCGCGAGCAGCCGGTCGTCGCTGTCCGCGGCGATCTGCAACAGCGGCGACACCTCCCCGTCCCGCTCCAGGTCGACCACGATCGCCTTCGTCCGGCCCCCGACCTCCCGGTCCAGCGCCAGCATCCGCCCCGCCCGGTCCAGCCACACCCCGCCCGAGCAGCGCCCCGGGACCATCGCGAGCTGCTCCGGCCCGAAGGCACCCCCCGCCACCAGCCACACGGCCGTCGACCGCCGGCCCACGGCGAGGGCGTACGCCTTCTCGCCGCCCGGCGCCGCCGGCAGCAGCCGCAGCCGGGTGTCCGGGTCCGGGCACTCGACCGCGCCGAGCGGCAGCTCACCGGTGCCCGGACCGGTCGGGTAGAGCAGCGAGAACGTGTGCCGCCCGGCGACCAGCCGCCGGATCAGCACCCGCCCGTCGCCCATCGGCTGCACCTCGCTGCCGGGCTCCTCCGGCTGGTTGCCGGGCAGCGGCACCGCGTACGGCTCCGGGCCGTCCAGGGTCCAGCGCTCCGGGAACAGGCAGTCCCCGGCCGGCGCGAGGCGGGCCGCGTACGTGCCGTCCGCGGTGATCGCGCACGCGGTGATCGCGTCGTATGCCGTGCCCCCGGGACCGTCGGTCCGCGGGTCCCCGCTCTCGTCGCCGTCCTCGTCCGCCGCCGTGGGCTCGATCGCACAGGCCGTCATGGTTCGGTCACCTCCGGCCACGAAACTAGTTTTCGTACGAACGGACGTGGGACCGATGAGCAGCCTCATCACACATAAGGGTGGCCCAGGAACGATTCGCCTGAGGAAACCGGGGCCGGTGTGCTGAACGGGACCGCGGACCGGCCACGGCCGCTTCGGCGGTTCAGCCCCGCAGTGCGGCCAGGTAGCCTTTGCCCGTGCCCCGTCAGCCCGTATCCCGTCAGTCCGCGCCCCGCCTGGCCGAAGTCGTCGCCGCGCTGGAGAACCTGTGGCCCGCCGAACGGGCCGAGTCCTGGGACGCGGTCGGCACCGTCACGGGCGACCCGGACCAGGACGTCGCACGCGTGCTGTTCGCCGTCGACCCCGTCCAGGAGATCGTCGACGAGGCAGTGAAGCTGGGCGCCGACCTCCTGGTCACCCACCACCCGCTCTATCTGCGCGGTACGACCACGGTCGCGGCCTCCACCTTCAAGGGCCGCGTGGTGCACACCCTGATCAAGCACGACATCGCGCTGCACGTCGCCCACACCAACGCCGACCGCGCCGACCCGGGAGTCTCCGACGCCCTCGCGGGCGCCCTCGACCTGCGGGTCGTAGGACCCCTCGTACCGGACCCCACCGACCCGGACGGCCGCCGGGGCCTGGGCCGGGTCTGCGAGCTGGACCACCCGCTCACCGTCCGCGAACTCACCGCCCGCGCCGCCGAGCGCCTGCCCGCCACCGCGCAGGGCATCCGCGTCGCCGGCGACCCCGACGCCCTGGTCCGCACGGTCGCCGTCAGCGGCGGCTCCGGCGACAGCCTCTTCGACGACGTACGCGCGGCGGGCGTGGACGCGTTCCTGACCGCCGACCTCCGCCACCACCCGGTGTCCGAGGCCCGTGCCCGGAACCCGCTCGCGCTGCTCGACGCGGCGCACTGGGCCACCGAGTGGCCCTGGTGCGAGCTGGCCGCCGCCCAGCTCGACGAGATCTCCGACCGCGAGGGATGGGGCCTGCGGGTCCACGTCTCCAAGACGGTCACCGACCCCTGGACCGCCCACGCGGCGTCCTCCACCACACCAGACTCAATGGGAGCCCCCAACTGAACGCCGCGCCCGCCGACCAGATCCGACTTCTCGACGTCCAGGCCCTCGACGTCCGCCTCCAGCAGCTCGCGCACAAGCGCACCTCGCTGCCCGAGCACGCCGAGATCGACGCGCTGACCAAGGACCTCACCCAGCTGCGCGACCTGCTCGTGGCCGCGCAGACCGAGGAGAGCGACTGCGCCCGCGAGCAGACCAAGGCCGAGCAGGACGTCGACCAGGTCCGCCAGCGCGCGACCCGCGACCAGCAGCGCCTCGACTCCGGCGCCGTCACCTCGCCCAAGGACCTGGAGAATCTCCAGCGCGAGATCGTCTCCCTCGCCAAGCGCCAGGGCGACCTGGAGGACATCGTCCTCGAAGTCATGGAACGCCGTGAGTCCGCCCAGGAGCGCACCGCCGAACTGACCGAGCGGGTCGGTTCCGTCCAGGGCAGGATCGACGACGCGACCGCCCGCCGCGACGCCGCCGCCGAGATCCTCGACGCGGACGAGGCCAAGGCCGAGAAGGAGCGCGAGGTCGTTGCGGCCACCATCCCCGCGGACCTCCTCAAGCTCTACGACAAGCTCCGCCAGCAGCAGGGCGGCATCGGCGCGGCCAAGCTCTACCAGCGCACCTGCCAGGGCTGCCGCCAGGAGCTGGCCATCACCGACATCAACGAGATCCGCGCGGCGGCCCCCGACACGGTGGTCCGCTGCGAGAACTGCCGCCGCATCCTGGTGCGCACGTCCGAGTCGGGTCTGTAGGCAAGGAGCCCTGGGCGTGCGGGAGTTCATCGTCGAGGCGGACGGCGGTTCCCGGGGCAACCCGGGACCGGCGGGCTACGGCAGTGTGGTGATCGACGCGGCGACGGGGGAGACCCTGGCGGAGGCGGCCGAGTACATCGGCGTCGCCACGAACAACGTCGCCGAGTACCGGGGCCTGGTGGCCGGACTGCGCGCCGCCCACGAACTGGACCCCGAGGCCCGGGTCCACGTCCGCATGGACTCCAAGCTCGTGGTGGAGCAGATGTCGGGCCGCTGGAAGATCAAGCACCCCGACATGAAGCCGCTGGCGGCGGAGGCGGGGGCGGTGTTCCCGGTGGACCGGGTGACGTACGAGTGGATCCCGAGGGAGCGGAACAAGCGGGCGGACAGCTTGGCCAACAGGGCGATGGACGACGGCGGCGCAGCCGCCTCCCGATCCCGCGCCAGGACGACGGCCGAGGCCGATGTTCGTGCCGCCGGCAACGTGGCCGCCCCCAGCCCCGGTTGGGCCCCGCCGGACATGGGCGCCCCCGCCACCTTCGTCCTCCTCCGCCACGGCGAGACCCCCCTCACCCCCCAGAAGCGCTTCTCCGGCAGCGGCGGCACCGACCCCGCCCTCTCATCCGTCGGCGAGGACCAAGTCGCCCGCGCGGCAGCCGCGTTGGCGGCCCGGGGCACCATCCAGCACATCCTGGCCTCGCCCCTCACCCGCACCCGGCAGACCGCCGCCGCCGCGGCCGACCTCCTCGGTCTGGACGTGACGATCGAAGAGGGCCTGCGCGAAACGGACTTCGGCGCCTGGGAGGGCCTGACCTTCGGCGAGGTCCGCGAGCGGTACCCGGACGACCTGACCGCCTGGCTGGGCGACCCGGAGGTCCCGCCCACCGGCGGCGGCGAGAGTTTCGCGGCCACGGCGACCCGGATCGCGGCCACCCGCGACAAGCTGATCGCGGCCTACGCGGGCCGCACGGTCCTGCTCGTCACCCACGTCACCCCGATCAAGACGTTCGTCCAACTCGCCCTGGGCGCACCGCCGGAGGCCCTGTTCCGGATGGAACTCTCGGCGGCCTCGCTGTCGACGGTGGCGTACTACGCGGACGGCAACGCGAGCGTCCGGCTGTTCAACGACACGTCCCACCTGCGCTGAGCCCACCCGCGCCGAGCGCGGAGGCCTCGCGGGCCAGCGCCTCGATCCGCCCCCAGTCCCGCGCGGCCAGCGCGTCCGCCGGGACCATCCAACTCCCGCCCACACAGCCGACGTTGGGCAGCGCGAGGTACTCCGGCGCGGAGTCGATCCCTATCCCGCCGGTCGGGCAGAACCGCGCCTGCGGCAACGGCCCGGCCAGCGACCTGAGATAGGCCGTACCGCCCGCCGCCGCGGCCGGGAAGAACTTCATCTCCCGCACCCCGCGCTCCAGCAGCGCCACGACCTCCGACGTCGTGGACACCCCGGGCAGGAACGGCACCCCGGACCCCCGCATCGCCTCCAGCAGCAGATCCGTCCACCCGGGGCTGACGAGGAACCGCGCCCCCGCCGCCACGCACTCCTCGACCTGCCCCGGAGTCAGCACGGTCCCCGCCCCGACCACGGCCTCCGGCACCTCGTCCGCGACGGCCCGCAGCGCGGCCGGCGCGGCGGGCGTCCGCAGGGTCACCTCGATCGCCGGCAGCCCCCCGGCGACGAGCGCCCGCGCGAGCGGCACGGCGTCGGCCGCGTCCTCGATGACGACGACGGGCAGGACGGGAGCGAGATCGAGCAGCGAGGAGGAGGCCATGACCTCATCCTGCCGAGCTGATGCAGCACACGCAAAGCCCATTGCGCATATTGCAACGCATGCCCGGCTCTACCCCGAAGCGATCCTCAGTGGATCTCGTCCACCAGCACATCCAGCGACCAGGCCCGCCCCGCCTGCGCGGGCGCCTCCGCCTCCACCTCGTACCCCAGCCCCCGCAACGCCTCGACCAGTTCGGCCGGCGTCCCGGGCACGGCCGACGCGCTCAGCAGACTCCGTACGATCCGCCCCTTCGTCGCCTTGTTGAAGTGGCTGACGACCTTCCGGGTCGGCGCGTGCAGCACCCGTACGGTCGCCGTCCGCCCCGCGATCTCGCCCTTCGGCTTCCACGCCCCCGCGTACGCCGAGGACCGCAGATCCAGCACCAGCCCGCTGCCCGCGACCTCGGGCAGCACGGCCGCCATCGGCGCCCGCCAGTGCGCGCCCAGCGCCCCGAGTCCGGGCAGCCGCACCCCCATAGAGCAGCGGTACGACGGAATCCGGTCCGTCACCCGCACCGCGCCCCACAGCCCGGAGAACACCAGCAGCGAGCGCGCGGCCCGCTTCTTCGCGGCCGGGTCCAGCGAGGCCAGGTCGAGCGCGTCGTAGAGGACACCGGTGTAGATCTCGTCGGCGGGGCGCGCCCCGGCGGTCCGCAGGCCGACGTTCTTGGCGATCTCGCCGCGCAGTCCCTCGCTCAGGCCGAGCACCTCGCGCGCCTTGTCCTCGTCGGCCGCGCACAGGTCGACGAGTTCGTCGAGCACGGCCGCGCGGGCGTCGGCGAGTCCCGGCAGCGACAGCGATTCCGGCTTGAGCGGGGCACCGCGGCCGGAGGAGGCCTTGCCTTCGGAGGGCGGCAGCAGGACGAGCACGGTGGGTTTCTCCTTACGGTGGGCGCTGCGCCAGCGTAAAGGGTGCGGCCCGGCGGATTGTGCCTACGCTCGTGTCATGCCCCGCCGCCGCATCCGGATGACCGGCACCCCCGAAGCCCCGCTCCGCGCCGCCCTCACCGCGCTGCGCACCGGACTCGGCGTACCCGAGAGCTTCCCGCCGGAGGTACTGGCGGAGGCCGAGCGGTCTGCCGCAGCTCCGCCGCCCGCTCTCCCGGACGCCACGGACATCCCCTTCTTCACCGTCGACCCGCCCACGTCCAGGGACCTCGACCAGGCGATGCACCTGTCCCGCCGGGGCACCGGCTTCCGGGTGCGGTACGCCATCGCCGACGTCGCCTCCTTCGTCACCCCCGGCGGGGCCCTCGACGCGGAGGCCCACCGACGGGTGACGACCCTGTACTTCCCGGACGAGCGGATTCCGCTGCACCCGCCCCTGCTCAGCGAGGGCGCCGCGAGCCTGCTGCCGGACGCGACCCGGCCGGCCGTGCTGTGGACGATCGACCTGGACGCGGACGGCCGTACGGCCGCCGTCGACGTGCACCGGGCCCTGGTCCGCAGCCGGGCCAAACTCGACTACGCCACCGTCCAGCGACGGATCGACACCGGCACCGCCGAGGAGCCGGTCGCGCTGCTCAAGGACATCGGCGAGGCCCGCGAACGCCTGGAGGCGGAGCGCGGCGGCATCTCCCTCAACGTGCCCGAGCAGGAGATCGTCGAGCACGACCACACCTACGAACTCGCCTACCGCGCCCCGCTCCCCGCCGACGGCTGGAACGCCCAGATCTCCCTCCTGACCGGCATGGCCGCCGCCGACCTGATGCTCACGCACGGCACGGGCGTCCTGCGCACCCTGCCCGCCGCCCCCGACGGCGCGGTCGGCCGCCTGCGCCGCACCGCGCACGCCCTGCGCATCGACTGGCCGCACCACATGTCGTACGCGCGCCTCATCCGCTCCCTCGACCCGCGCCTCCCGCACCACGCGGCCTTCCTCCAGGAGTGCACGACCCTGCTGCGCGGCGCGGGCTACACGGTCTTCCGGGACGGCGACCTCCCCGCCATCACCACCCACGCGGCGGTGGCCGCCCCCTACACCCACTGCACGGCTCCGCTACGACGGCTCGTCGACCGCTACGCCTCGGAGATCTGCCTGTCTCCCGCGTCCCCGCCCGCCTGGGTGCTGGCCGGCCTCGACGCCCTGCCCAAGCAGATGGCCGACGGCACCCGCCTCGCCGGCACCGTGGAACGCGAGTGCGTCGACATCGTCGAGGCGGCCCTGCTGAAGGACCGCGTCGGCGAACTCTTCGACGGCTGTGTGGTCGACGTCGAGGAACGTCAACCCACCGTGGGAAGAGTCCAGTTGGACACCCCGGCGGTGGTCGCCCGGCTCGAAGGCGGTACGACCGCGCTGCCCCTGGGGGAGCGCCTGCGGGTCCGCCTCACCCAGGCCGACCCGGGCACGTCGAAGGTACGGTTCGCGCCCGCCTGACCGCTTCCACCAGGCTCGCCACGACGCGGTCGGCGTCGTCGGCGTGGAAGTGGACGGTGCGGACCTCCCGTTGGCGGCCCAGCAGGGTGAAGTGGGTGACGGGCTCGGCGAGTCGGAGGGTGACGGAGGTGCGGAAGCCGACGGCGAGGTCGAGTTCACCGTCGGCACGGCGCCGGGCCATGCGCAACTCGCCCTCGGCGGAGGCGATATGACCCAGCGGGACGACCACGTCGGCGCGGGCGGCCCGCCGGAGCCGTAGCGCATGGGTGTCCAGCAGATGCGGGCGGGCCACGCAGGACGCGTGCAGGGCGGCGACGGCCGCGACCGCGCAGAGCCCCAGAACCGGCACCAGTTGGCGCAGCACCGGCCAGTCCCGCAGCAGCACCGACATGGTGAGCGTCTCCAGCACGCACGCCACCGCCGACCCGGCCAGCAGGGACCGCCGCCCCCGCGCATACCCGAACAACCGCCCGCCGCCTGCCCAGTTGGTCCTCATGAACTCCAGTGCAGATGCTGACGTCGCGGCAGGGTCAAGCACCAACCGGCGCGCCGAACCAGAGCCGCAGCGCGTCCGAGGGCCCGTCCCCGCTGTCGCCCGATCCCTCGCCCTCCTCGCCGGTGTCCGCCGCCCAGGCCGTGAACCCGTCCGGGCGCACCAGCAGGGCGGCGAGCTCCGGCCGCCCCGGACAGGAGGCGGTCAGGACGTCCACCACACCCTCGTAACCCTCCGCGCGGGAGCGGAGTTTCGGGTCGTCGGCGAGATCGAGGAGCAGGGCGCGGCCGTGGTGGAGGTGGTCGGCGAGGCGGGTGCCGTCGGCGAGTTCGAGGTCGGGGGCGCTGCGGCCGGTCAGCGGATGGTCGCCCGGGAGGTCGTAGTGCTGCCAGACGCCGGAGATCCGCTTGACGAGATACGTCGTGCCGTCGACGGTCCCCGCGAGGTCGGTGACCACCTCGCGCAGGGCCCGGGAGTGCGGTTCGGGGCGCATCACCGCGATCTGCGCGCGCGTCCAGTCGAGCACCCAGGCGCCGATCGGATGCCGTTCGGCCGTGTAGGTGTCCAGGAGTTCCACCGGCGCCCGGCCGCGCACCACCAGGGCGAGCTTCCAGCCGAGGTTCATCGCGTCCCCCACACCGAGGTTGAGCCCCTGCCCGCCGAACGGCGAGTGGACGTGCGCCGCGTCACCCGCGAGCAGCACCCGGCCCGCCCGATAGGTGTCCGCCTGACGGCAGTTGTCGGTGAACCGGGTCGAGGAGTGGACCGTGCCCACGGTGACGTCGACACCGGTCACCCGGCGCACGCTCGCCTGCAACTCCTCGGCGGTGACCGGGGTTTGCCGGTCGGCGGGCGGCCCGTCGAACTCGACGGTGAGGATCCGTCCCGGCAGCGGGCCGAAGGCGTACGTGCCCACGTCGGTGGTGTTCCAGCCGCCGCGCAAGGGCTCGGTGCCGGTCATGTCGGCGATGGCCTGGTAGCCGGTGATCTCCGGTGCGGTGCCGGGGAACCCGATCCCGCTCAGCTTGCGCACGAGACTGCGGCCCCCGTCGCAGCCGACCAGCCAGCCGGCCCGCACGGTGTACGGCGCGGTGCCGTCCGCCGGGGCGAGGCGGACGGTCACGCCCTCCTCGTCGGCGTCGAAACCGGTCAACTCGACCTGCCTGCGCACCTCGACGCCGAGCGCCTCGGCATGCCGGCCGAGCAGCCGCTCCAGCGGGGCCTGCGGGACGAGCCCGACGCGGTCGACCGGACCGAGGCCCGCGAAGGCGGGGTCCGACTCGTCGAGCAGATCGGCCCGCAGCATGATCCCGGAGAAGTGCCCGGCGAACTTCGGCGGCGGGACGGGGGCGGCCTTGCTGCCACCGCCGCCGTGCGTCCGCATGAACTCCTTGAAGCGGCCCATCGCCTCCTCGTGGATCCCGCTCAGTTCGGGCAGCAGCCCGCGCCGGTAAAGGGCCACGGTGGTCGTGGAGTTGAGACCGCCGGCCTTGATCGTCTCGTCCACGTCGGCCAGCCGCTCCACGACCAGCACCCGGGCACCGCCGAGGGTGAGTTCGGCGGCGAGCAGCAGCCCCACGGGCCCGGCTCCGGAGACGAGGACGTCGTAGTTCGAGTCACTGCTCGTGTTCGTGTCAGCATCCATGAGATTAGTGTAGTCACTAAAAAATTATGTTCGCTACACTGTTCTCGTGAGTGAGGGTGAGCTCTCCCTGAGAGAGCGCAAGAAGCGGGCGACCCGGCAGCGGATCTCGAACGTGGCCACGGAACTGTTCAAGGCGCGCGGCTTCGACGGAGTCTCGGTCGCGGAGGTCGCGCGCGCCGCCGAGGTGTCGACGATGACCGTCTTCAACTACTTCCCGCGCAAGGAGGACCTGTTCCTCGACCGCATCCCGGAGGCGGTCGAGGTGCTCAGCGGGGCGGTACGCCACCGCGCCCCGGACGAGACCCCGCTCGCCGCCCTGCGCCGCCTCACGCTCGAACTCCGCGACCAGCACCACCCGTTGGCCGGCCCCAACGACAACTTCCCGGACTTCTGGCAGGTCGTGATCGACTCCCCGGCCCTGCGCGCCCGCGCCCGCGAGGGCCTGGAGGAGATCGAGAACGCCCTGGCCGCCGCCCTCGCGGAAACCGCCCCAGACACCTCTGATCGCGCCCCGGACGCCCCTGACCAGGACTCGGCCACCCCCGACCCGGCCCTGACCGCGGCCCTGATCGTCGCCGCGTACCGCTCGGTCTACGTCACCACCGCGCGCCGCCTGCTCGCGGGCGAACGCGGGGAGGCGACGGCCGGGGACCACCAGGCGCGGCTGAACGCGGCCTTCGACGTCCTGGAGCGGGCGCTCGCCCCGAAATGACACGCGCCCCCGACGCGTTGCACCCTGTGGAGGAAAGGGGGCGCGACCGGTGAGCGCACGCGAACAGGCCCTGTGGACGAGGGCGAGACTGGGCCGCTGCGGCCCGCCGCTCGACCTCCTGACCGCCCGCTTCGACCGCCATGTCTACGCCCCGCACGCCCACGCCGAGTTCACCATCGGGGTCTGCGTCGGCGGCTCGGAAGTGATCGACTACCGAGGCGGCCACATCCGCACCGGCCCGGGCTCCATCGTCGTACTCGCCCCCGGCGAAATGCACACCGGGGGCCCCGGGAACACCACCGACGGCTACGCCTACCGTGCCCTCTACGCCGACCCGGCCCTGCTGACCGACGGCACCCTCGGCGGCCTCCCGCACTTCCGGGAACCGCTCCTCGACGACCCCGAACTCGCCGTCGCGCTGCGCCTGGCGCACACCCGGCTCAGCTCCTGCCCGGACCCGTTGGAGACGGAGTCCCGCCTCCCATGGCTGCTGACGGCCCTGGCCCGCCGCCACTCCACCGCCCGCCCGGCACCGGACCTCGTCGTGGGCGCGGCCGAGGTGGCGCACGCGGTGCGCGACCGCCTCGCGGACGAACTGCTGACCCCACCCTCGCTCGCGTCCCTGGCCGCGGACTTCGACCTCTCCCGCTACCAGCTCCTGCGCGCCTTCCGCACGACGATGGGGATACCGCCGTACGCCTGGCTCGCCCAGTACCGGGTGACCCGGGCGCGCGCCCTGCTGGAGGCCGGCGGACGTCCCGCCGAGGTGGCGGTCCAGGTCGGCTTCGCGGACCAGGCGCATCTGACCCGCTGGTTCCGGCGGGTGCTCGGGGTGACCCCGGCGGCGTACCGCAACAGCGTTCAAGACCCCCGGTGAGGCGACGGCGCATCCTCGCCGTATGACTGCACGCGGCTGGTTCCTGTTCTCCCTCATGGGAGTGGTGTGGGGCATCCCCTACCTGATGATCAAGGTGGCGGTGGACGCCCCGCTCTCCCCGTCCATGGTCGTCTTCACGCGCTGCGCCCTGGGCGCCGTACTCCTGCTGCCCTTCGCCCTGCGACAGGGCGGCCTCGCCCGCACACTCCGGACGCACTGGCGCCCGATGCTGGCCTTCGCGTGCATAGAGATCATCGGCCCGTGGTTCACGCTGACGGACGCGGAACGGCACCTGTCGAGTTCCACGGCGGGTCTGCTGATCGCGGGCGTACCGATCGTGGGCGTGCTGATGGCCCGCTTCTTCGGCGACGCGGAACGGCTCGGCGCGCGCCGGGTGGCGGGCCTGGCGCTGGGCCTGTCCGGGGTCACCGTCCTCACGGTCCCGCACCTGACGGGCGGCGACGCGCGCTCCCTGGCGGAGGTCCTGCTCACGGTGCTCGGCTACGCGACGGCCCCACTGATCGCGGCCCGCCACCTGAAGGACGTCCCGACCCTCCAATTGACCGCCCCCTGCCTGGCGTTGGCGGCGCTCGTCTACGCCCCGGCGGCGGCCCTGACCTGGCCGTCCTCGGTCCCCTCACCCCAGGTCCTGGCCTCCCTGGCCGGCCTGGGCGTGATCTGCACGGCGGTGGCGTTCGTGGCCTTCCTGGAACTGATCAAGGAGGTCGGCCCGACGCGGTCGACGGTGATCACGTACGTCAACCCGGCGGTGGCGGTGGCGGCTGGGGCGCTCTTCCTCGGCGAGAACCTGACGGTCGGCATCGGCGTCGCGTTCACCCTGATCCTGGCGGGGTCGGTGCTGGCGACGGCGGGGCCGGGCACGGGTCGGAGGGACGGCCGCCGCCCGGTACGATGGACCCCACGGCAGACGAGCCGGGCGGACGGCCGCGTGGAGTGCCCCTAGCGGGAACTCCCCGAGGAACGTCCGGGCTCCACAGGGCAGGGTGATGGCTAACGGCCACCCGGGGTGACCCGCGGGACAGTGCCACAGAAAACAGACCGCCGGGGATTTCGGTCTTCGGTAAGGGTGAAACGGTGGTGTAAGAGACCACCAGTGCCCAGGGTGACCTGGGCAGCTAGGTAAACCCCACCTGGAGCAAGGTCAAAAGGGAACGCCTCAGGGATATGAGGCGCTCCTGCGAGGACGTTCGAGGGCTGCCCGCCCGAGTCCCCGGGTAGACCGCACGAGGCCGGTGGCAACACCGGTCCTAGATGGATGGCCGTCGCCGGGGGGATCGCGAGGTCCTTCCGGACACAGAACCCGGCGTATGGCTCGGCTCGTCTGCCGCTATTTCTTTGGCCCCAGCGGGGCGACGACGTCTGCTTCGACTGCGGATCCCGACCCGGCGAAATACCCTCCGGCCGGACCGGGCGAGGAATCCGAGACAGGAAACTCGTCGACGGGAACGGGATGCTGCCTTTTCCTATCGGACCACGTTGACGTCGTCAACAAATGCATGCGTTGATGAAGTGATCGACTTTGTGTACGGTGGGGCGTATGACGGACACTGCCGCCTCGCCGACCGGCCCGCTGGTCACCGGTTCGGAGATCGCCAGGCTGGCGGGCGTCACCCGTGCGGCCGTCTCGAACTGGCGGCGACGCCATGACGACTTCCCGGCACCTGCTGCCGGTGGCGTCAACAGTCCGCTGTTCGATCTGGCCGAGGTGCAGGCCTGGCTGGACGTGCAACGCAAGGGGCAGGATGTCGCGGCAGACGTCAGGCTTTGGCAGGCGCTGCGCGGAGTCTACGGTGACGACATGATCGGCGGGCTCGCGGACGTCACCCTTCTCCTCGCGGAGGGGGAGGCGCCGACAGGGCTTCCGATCGACATCGCGGGCCTCCTGCTTGAGCTCGCCGAGAGCAGTGGCGCGGCCGAGGTGGTGAACGCTCTGGCGGAGCGATTCACCGACTTTGTGCGTAGGGCAGGATCGGATCAGGTCACGTCACCGCGCGTGGTTCGCGCTGTACGTCACTTCGTCGGTGAGGTGGCCGACGACGCGACCTTGTTCGACCCGGCCTGTGGCGTCGGCACCTTGCTCCTGGCTGTCGGCCCCGAGCATGGACCGACGCGCCGGGGGCAGGAGTCCGATGCCCGCAGCGCCCTGTTCGCACGGCGGCGTGCCGACCTCACCGGACGTACCAATGTGGTCGTCGCCGCCGGAGACTCGCTGCGCGACGATCGATGGGCGGAGCTGAGGGCCGATCTGGTCATCTGCGATCCGCCTGTCAGCGAGCCCGATTGGGGGCGCGAGGAGCTACTGCTCGATTCGCGCTGGGAGTTCGGCACCCCCTCACGCGCCGAAGGTGAACTCGCCTGGCTGCAGCACGCCTACGCGCACACCGCGCCCGGTGGTCGCGTTCTCATGGTCATGCCCGCCTCGGTTGCTTACCGCAAGGCCGGCCGCCGTATCCGCGCCGAGTTGGTCCGCCGGGGTGTCCTCACTCAGGTGACCGCCCTTCCGCCGGGCACCGCCTCCTCGCACGCCCTCCCAGTACACCTCTGGCACCTGCGCCGCCCGCGGGCCCTTGGCGATGCCGTCACCGTCGTCCGCATGGTCGATCTGACAGCTGGAGATCCGGACGGCTCTCTGGAGCCGGACCCCGGTCAACTGGTGGAGCTTGCACTGATCGACCTGCTCGACGAAACCGTGGATCTCACACCTGGCCGTCATGTCGAGGAGTCACATCGCGACTACACGCTCGAATACCATTCCCTACGGCGGGAGTTGACCGAACACCTGCGACTCCTGGCGGACCTGCTGCCGGTATTGGCCGCCGGTGACAGCCCTGGATCTCTGGACGGGCCCACTGTCAGTGTCGCCGACCTCGCCCGCGCCGGGCTCGTTGAGTACGGAGACCCGGAACCTGTCTCGGTCAGCGACCAGCTCGACACCGACTATCTTCAGGGCTTTCTTCGCAGTGCTGCCAACATCCGGCGCTCCACGAGTGCCAGCGGAACCTTTCGGGTCGACGGCAAAGGCGCTCGCGTCCCGCAGATGGCCATTACCGATCAACGCCGGTACGGTGCAGCCTTCCGCGCGCTCCAGGATTTCGAGGAGCGGGCGCGCAGGGTGGGCGAACTGAGTCGGGACGTGGCGAGCCTGGCCAGGGACGGCCTCGGCAACGGGGCACTCAGGCCCGGAAGCTGATCGGCGGCACGAACGAACTCGCGGTACCGCTCCACGAGACAGCCAACGCCTCCCGTGCTCGCGTGCATGCCACGAACAGCAGGCAGCGTTCTCGCAGCAGATCAGAGTCGTGCTGCAGCGCGTCCACAGAGGCAGGCGTCACCTCGCGGGCGAACGGCACTGCACCGGCCGTGACCCCCAGAACGGCGACGCAGCGGAACTCCAGTCCCTTCATGGCGTGCATGGTGGCCAGCCGCACCCCGTCCACGGCCGGCCCCGGGTTGTCCCTGACCCGGACTACCGGCACCTTGGCTGCGGCCAGCTTGTCGAACACCTTGTCCAGCAGCACGTTGAAACGGGCGCACACGCCGATTTCGGAGGGGCGGACGCCCTGGGCCAGCCAGTTCTCGACGCGCTCGACAAGAGCCGCGACCTCCGCCTGCTCGGAGCCGTACCCGTCTGCTTGCGGCCTTCGGCCGTGCAGCAGGGAGCGGTAACCGGCGAGGCTGTCGGTGCCCTCCCCGCCCAAGTCGTCGACCGCGACAGGGCTGAGGATGCCGGTCGACCAGACGAGGATCTCCTCCGTGGAACGGTAGTTGATACGCAGGCGGTGAGTGCGCCCGGTGACCGGGATGCCGAGGGAGCCCAACGAGACCTTCGAGTCGTAGATGCGCTGGTGCGGGTCGCCGGTGATGAACAGGTCGTCGCTGCCGGACGCCACCGCGGCGCGCAGGACGCGCCACTGGGCGGGGTGCAGGTCCTGGGCTTCGTCGACCACGACGTGGTCGTGCGTGGGCACCGAGCCGACCAGTAGGTCGGCCGCACGAGCACACACCTTCAGGTGGGTGCTGGCTCTCTGGTTGCGCAGCATCGATTCGAACAGCTCGACTGCGGACCACAGTTCGTCACGTCGTGCCGATGGCAGTGCACTCCCGCGACCGCGCCGCAGGGCGGTGCGATAGGCGTCGGGCGTCCGCAGGTCCTGGGCGAGGATGACATGCCGGTACTCCTGAGCCAGGAACTGCTCGGTCCACGGCAGTCCCAGCTGTTTGACGACCCGCTGCCACAGCTGCCGTTCTTCCCGGTCGTTGACGGGGGAGGGGGGCCTGCCGTCGAGGCGGGTCACGATGCTGTACGCGTAGGCGTTGACCGTGGTCACGTCGACGCGGCCGAGGAGCGTGTCATCGTGGTCCAGGAGCAGGGACAGGTTCTCGCGCAGTGCGGCGGCCAGGGCGTTCGTGTATGTGGTGAGCAGTACCCGGGTGTCGGGCGAGCGGGTGAGCAGATGCTTGACACGGTGCAGGGCCGCGACCGTCTTGCCGGTGCCTGGACCGCCGGTGACCTGCACCGGGCCGCCGTACGACACCCGGTAGGCGACCCGGCGCTGCGAGGGGTGCAGGAACACGCGCCAGGCCGCGAACGGCTTCTCCAGAATGTCCGCCAGCTCTTCGGGACCAGAGACCAGGGTGATGCGGCTGGTGGTGTTGGCGATGGCGACGGCGAGGCTCGCGTCCGGGTCGGGACCCGCGTCGACCGGGCGGCGCACGGCGACCACGTCCCGGTACACCTCTTCCGGAGTGAACCCCTCCGCGAGGTACTGGAGCACCTCGCACTGGTCCTCCGGCAACAGGGTCTCGAACGCCTGGAGCTGTGCCTTGTCGACGATCGTCCGCACCGCCCGCAACACCTGGTCGTCGATGCCGAGTTCGTGGAGCACGGTGTCCGAGTACTTCGCGAAGAGCAGGGAGTCGGCGGCTTCTGCGGCCTTTTCCAGGGCCGGGGTCAACTGCTCGATGGCGACCACGTTGCGGACTTCCAGCGCCCGCGTCGCGGAGTTCGTCGTGTACAGCCGCTTGGCCGCCCAGGAGTACGCGTCGTCGTGCCGCACGACGTTCACGAGCAGGAACACGTCACTGCCGTCGTCGGGTGCGAGGACGACTCCACGCCAGAAGTCGTTGATGCGGATGGTCCGCATCCGGGTGTCCTGCGCGTTCCGCACGGACTCCAGGTGGAGACCCTTGTCCGCCTGTAGTTCGGGAACGGTGAGCAGCTGGAACTTCTGCATCGCCTTGCGCACGCCGGCCTTGACGGGCTTCTCCAGGACGTCGTAGCTCTCCCAGAAACTGTTGGCGAACGCGAGCTGCGGCACGAGGTGAACTCCCCACCCTGGACGGACACTCCGCAGTCGATCATATGCGCGGGGTGTTTGCCGTTCCTATGCCCTCGTCAGTCATCCGCCGGGCCACCGCCGCGATGTCCGCGAGCAGTACGGACGGTTCCTGGTCGAGGTCGAGGGCGTGCTGATGAAGGAGGATGCCCGCGTGACGCACCTGGTGGGCGGCATGGGAGGCGTTGCCCTTCGCGTACACGAGGTGTCCCTCGCGCAGGCCGAGAGCCGTGCAGTACGCGAGCATCTGGTACAGATCCGAATCGGGGTAGCCGTCCCGTTTCTCGGCCTTGTACTTGGCGTCTGCCACCGCGCACGGCACTCCGTCCTCGCGGTACAGCACGAAGTCGGGCTTCATGCGGATCGCGGCGGCGGAGTCGAGATGGTGGGGATCCTGGAGACGGGCCGTGTGCCCCGTGCCCCGGAACGCCTCCCGCAGTGCCACCGTCACGAAGTCCTCGAAGAGCTTGTTCATGTCGAACAGGAACCCCTCGACCCGGAGCCCGCCCGGCGCGTGTTCGGCCGTGGCTCCGTCGAGGACGGCACGAGCGAGATGCAGGGCTTGGTGGTAGCGGGAGTTGAGACGGGTGGGCTGCCAGCCGGGCAATGGCTGTCCACGCACGATCGGGCTGACATCGGCCAGGCGGACACGCTGGTGCGACAGCCTGCGGCGCACCTCGCGCGGGACACCAGGTAGTCGTAGCAGCCGCTCGACGGCGGCCCGCAGGATGCTGTTCTCGGCGATGTCGGTGGTGAACTCGTCGTACGCCACCTCCACCGGCAACGTCATGTTGAAGCGTTGCCGTATCTGCTCCGCTTCCCGGATCCGCCCACGTACGACGAGGGCGGTCTCCTCCGTCGCCCGGTAGCCCTGCAGCAGCCCCTGTCGCAGGGCGCGGTCGACCTGCCGTTCCACGGCGTGGGCGAGTGCGGGCAGTACCTCGTTGTGCTCCGCGACCGCCACCTGCCCGTCGCGCCAGGGCCCTCTCGGGTCGAGACTGTGACCAAGCAGGAAGAAGAGCCGGGCGACGGGCACCTTCGGTGTGATGCGGACGGTGACCCGCTCACCGGTACCCGGTGCCGTGACGGCCACGGCGCCGACCTTGCTGCCGGCCCGCAGTGACCAACGGCCCGGCGTGTACGGGTCCGGGGCGGCGTCCACGATGCGCTGGGAGGCGAGGGCCCGGCCGACGGCGTCCGCCAGCGGAACGGAGACGGCCGGCGCGTGCTCGATGAGATGCATGGTCTCGACAGCTGGTACGGCCCCGGTGTCGGCGTTCACGTCAGTGACTCGCGCAGTGCCGCGAGCCCGTACCGCTTCTCGATGTCTACGCCCTCCCCGTAGTGGTGCTCCTCCAGCAGCGGCAGGATCTTCGTCCGCCAGGTCCGCTCCAGACCGCCCTCCCGGTAGACACCTTTCTTCATCAGGTACGAGGGTCCGATCCGGAAGTCGGCGTCGTCGACGCGGGAGTTGAGCGCGTCGAGCAGATCGGCGGGTTCGCTGTCCTTGCTCTCCTTGGCCAGCCAGCGGCGCAGCAGCCCGCTCGTCGGTTCCGTGCGCGGGGACAGCTCGACGAAGGCGAAGCGGCGGCGCATCGCCGCGTCCACGAGCGCGATCGACCGGTCCACGGTGTTCATGGTGCCGATCACGAACAGGTTCGGCGGCAGCGCGAAGTCCTCGCCGGAGTAGGGGAGCCGGACGGACTTGTTCCGGTATTCGAGGAGGAAGTACAGCTCGCCGAAGACCTTGGCCAGGTTGGCGCGGTTGATCTCGTCGATGATCAGGAAGTGCGGGATGTGCCGGTTGCCCTCCTTGCCCGCCACGGCGGCCAGCTCACGCAGTGGGCCCGCGGTGATCCGGAAGGCGACCTCGTGTGTGTCGGGGTCCTCCTTCGGCCGGAAGCCCTCGACGAAGTCCTCGTACCCGTAGGCAGGATGGAACTGTACGAGTGTGACCTGCTCGGGTCCGCCACCCAGGAACTCGGCGAGCTTGAGCGCCAGATACGTCTTGCCCGTACCCGGCGGGCCGTACAGCACCAACTGCCGCTCGTCCGCGAGGAGATCGCGGACCTCGCGCAGCCACTCCCTGTCGTGCACCAGGAGTTCGGCGGTCAGTTCGTCCGTGGGGTCCGGCAGCTCCAGCTCGCGGCGGGCGACCAGGGCGGGGATTTCCGCACTCGGGTCGCGCTCTATGGCCTCGGCCTCCTCCACCAGTTCCTCGTCGCTCAGACCGAGTCCTTCGATGAGGGCCTGGACCGCGGAGAGGTCGACGACGTCGTGCTGGATCGACAGCTTCTGCTGAAGTTCCTCCGGCAGGTCGTCGTACGGGTATCCGGTCGCCTGCCAGTCCACCGGTCGGCGCAGGTTGGACCGCCGGTCCTCGGACTCCGTCTGCTCGGCCTCGCCGGTGATCTCACCGACGTACAACTGCCCGCCGGAGATGGTGCACACCGTGTCGCCGGGTTTGACGCGGGAGAGGAAGGCGTGCAGCGCGTCGACGAGCTGCTGCTTCTGGCTGTAGGTGGCCGTCGACTCGTAGTCCTCCTGGACGAAGGTGCGCAGGTCGTCCTTACTGGTGGACTGTGCAATGCCCTGCCGCAGATGGGAGGCGGCGAGGGTGACGAGCCCCTCAGGGAGCCACAGGCGCTGGACCAGATCGAGCCCGGTGACGTTCGAGCCGCGGATGAACCAGGGGCGGTTGGGGCCGGCTGACGCCTGCCCGAGATGGGCTGCGAGCGACAGTCCGTCCGTGGCGGACTTCCATGCCCCCCACCCGTTCGTACTGCACCCCATCAGGATTTCGGCCGCACCTGACGGTGACGTGAACTCGATGTCTTGGGATGCCTCCAGCCAGCCGGGCCAGCGCTCTGACTTCCGGATCGTTCCATCCTCGATCAGCTGCTGCCGCCTGCGATACGACGGTGGTTTCCGTACGGCGAACGAGGGCACTGCCTCGGCCCGGACCGGCGAGCCCGCCAGCACGACGAATTTCCGGCTCCCCTTTGCGCCCTTCTCCGCCAGGAGCCGCCCACGGGCCAGCGGCCCGCCGTTCGGCAACCGCAGCTGGAACTCCTGGTACGCCTCGGCCATGGAACTCCCCCTCACACCAGTGGTCCGATCTTCTCCGAAGCCTACTGTCAGCTACTGACACAGCCCGTGATCCGGCCGCGGCCGAGGCCCCTAGGATGTGAACTCGTTTTCGATCGCGGGGTGCGGGTTGCCGCCTGGTGCGGTTGGTCCGGGGGAGGGCGTGAAACGTCATGACGGAGCACAGCACAGTCCATGAGCCGAGCTCGGTCCCGGGCTTCAACGGGGCCCGGAAAACATGGCTGCGGGCCCGGGTCACTGAGCTCAGCGAGGCGCTGGACGACTTCGGTCCGCGACTGCACGCCCTGATCCCCACGGATCTGGGTGACCAGCGACTCGTGAACGCCCTGGTCCTGTGCCGTGTCGCGGCCGACGAGTCGCGTGTGCTCCCCGTGGCGGAGACGGTCGCGTGGCTGGAGCTGCTCATCCCGCACGGACACCGCCACGACCTGGCCGACGCCGTACGCCGGCTCCGTGCCGACCTCGTGACGGCCGAGGACCCGGCGTTGTGGTCCTGGAACGCGCAGGCGTGGGAGGAACTGGTCATCGGGCTCTGGAGGCGGGAGCGGGCCGGGAAGGTCGGGCTGGGGCGGGCCGATGACGAACTGGTCGCTCGGTGGGGTGTCCGGGTGGCGGGCGGGGACGGCGTGCCGTATCCCGAGTGGACACGGCACGATGAGAAGGGGCTGTCGCTCACGCCCTTCGACAACTACCTGCATGATGTGGCCGAGGAACCCCAGAGGCTGCTAGTGGGGGCGGTCCTGTCACAGCCCGAGGTCGTGGAGGCGGTCGAGAACTCGCTGGCCGGGTGTGAGGAGGCCCTGCAGAGTGCCGGCCACCTCGCGTTTATCGCCGAACAGCAGCTGTACGAGGAAGAGTTGCGGGCTTGGTGCGACAAGCATGAGCGCGGCACGTCCTCGGCGACGGAGGAGTTCCTGGCGGAGCTGCGCGAGACCGTGGAGGCATACGTCAGCGACGAAGTCGATCCGCTGATCGCCTCGCTCTCAGTCTCCGAACGGACCGTGTTCCGCGATGCCACATCGCCCGACCGACGGGCTCTGAACGAGTACCTGAGCGAATTCCTCGACTATGTGGCGGGCCCTTCGGCGAGCGCGTGGACGGACGGTGTACTCGCGCCAGGTATCGCCGAGGAGGCCGCCGAACGGCTGGCGCGCGGGGAATTCACCTGGCACGCCATGCGCGGTTCCGTGCCGGTCTGGTATCACATCGTCGTTTCTCCACAGGAGCGGGCGGCGGCCCTGGCCTTCTCCGGAGCGGCCTCGTCCTCCGCGATCCGTGTGCAGGTCGATGTCCCGCTCTCTCGTCAGGGGACGCTGTTCGAGGGTCTGGGCCTGGACGGGCCGGACGACTGGTACCCCGAGCCCGGTATCGAGCTGCGCTACTCCCGGCACAGCGCGACGGATCTGTGTGAACTGCTGTCCCTCGCCGAACTCGGCCATGCTCGCCTGGAGTTCGTGACGCGGGGAGCGGACGGCACGTTCGTCCTGCTCCGGTCGCTGCGGGCCGGGATCCAGAGTGCCGACGCCGCGGCCTGGCATCAGGGCGCGCTACGGGCACTGCGCAACCTGGTTCCGAACGTCGACGACCTCGTGGACGCCGTCGTGTCCGAAGAAATCGTGGACGAGCAGGAGGACGAATGGGAGGAGGGGTGGGACGACGACGAGGGGATGGACGATCCGGCGCCGTCGGACGACACCTCCACCGCGAGCGGCTCGGACACCCCTGAGACCCCCGAAACCCCCGAGACACCGGGGCCGCCCAGACGACGCCTCTCCGACGATCTCCTGGCGAAGGTGAAGGCCATCCTGCGGCAGGCCGAAGACCCGGCGGCCACCCAGGCCGAGGCGGAGGCCTTCCTGCAGAAGGCGGCGGCCCTGATGGCGAAGTACGGCATCGAACAGGCCATGCTGCAGGGGGACACCCCGACCCGCGAGACGCCGTCGGACCGGGTGATCGAGGTCGTCGCCCCATGGATGGGCGAGTGTAAACGGCTGCTGTCCGCCATTGCCTACGCGATGCGCTGTCACCCCATCTATCCCGGCGGCAAGGCCAACAAGCACCGGGTCCACATCTTCGGCTTCGCCACGGATCTGCACTCCGTCGAGGTCCTCTACGCGAGCCTGCGCATGCAGATGCTGCAGGGGGCCGAACGGGCGGACGCACGGCACCGGCCGCCGGGGGAACTCCCGCGCGCCTACAAGCGCTCCTGGATGGTCGGCTTCATCCCGTCCGTCGCCTCGCGGATCGCGGCAGCCGAGCGCACGGCTCGGGAGGAGAGCGAGCGCGAACGCACTGAGGGCGCCGCGGCGGACACCTCCGTGCGGAACCGCACTGTGGAGATCGTCCTCGCGGACCGGACCACCCAGGTTCAGGCTCAGGTCGCGGCCCACTACCAAAAGGTCGGCAAGGTGCGCCGTACGCGCTTCACCGGCAGCGGATACCGGCAGGGGCACGCGGACGGGCAGCAGGCCGACATCGGCGGCCTCGCTCTGGACGGGGAGGATGAGGGAATGGGCGAGCTCATCACCTGATCGTGGTGACTGTGCCGACCTGGGTCAATTGTCCGTGTTGCGATTTTCGCATCTCGCTCGTATGGTGAACCTATGGGTGATGCTGTGACGGACCGCGTACGGAAAGTGATGGTCGAGGCCTCGATCAGCCAGGCTGTGTTCGCCGAGGGCATCGGGCTGGCTCCCGACAAGTTGTCGAAGTCCCTGAGCGGTGTCCGCAGGTTCACGTCTCTCGATCTCGCCCGGATCGCGGAGTTCGGCGACACCACGGTCGACTGGCTGCTGACCGGCCGGGAGCCGCTCCGCCCCACCATCGCGGCCCGCACCAGCGCGCCGACGGTCGACGACCAGGGCCGCGGCAGGCTCAAGGACCTGGTCGAAAGGTTCGTCACGGCGCATGAGGTGCTGGATCTCCTGGACCTGGCTCCCGAACTGCCGGAGCTGCCCTCCGTCCGCCCGGACCTCAAGCGATACGCAGACCAGGGGGTTGCCCTCGCGGACGAAGCCCTGGCTCGCCTCGCCGCCGAGGGCACATCGTCGATCGACGGCTTGGACACCGCCGATCTCCTCCAGGCCCTGGAGCGCACGTTCGGCGTCGACGTCGCGAAGATCCCCCTGCCGGACGGAGTCGACGGTGCCGCCTGGCAGGCGGACGGATTCCGGCTCATCATGATCGCGCGAACCAAGGTGCCCACCCGTCAGCGATTCACCCTCGCCCATGAGCTCGGGCACATTCTGGCCAGGGATGCCCAGGACCTGCTGACGGAGACCCAACTCTCCCCGGGGCGCCAGAAGGATATGACCGAGGTGCGGGCCAACGTGTTCGCCGCGAATCTCCTCATGCCCCGGGGTGAAATCGAGTCGGTGGTACGCGAGAAGGACGTCACGGACGAGCAACTCGCCTCGCTTGTCGTGCGCTTCCAGGTGTCGCCCAGTGCTCTCGCGGCACGGCTCACGCAGTTGGGGATCATTCCCCCGGAGACGGGGGCCAGGCTGCGCGGGCTCACGGCGCAGGACTGCCACTGGCTGACCGGCCAGAGCGACCTCTTCGAGTCCCGCACCACCTGGTCGCAGGCCAACCGACTGCCTTTCCGTCCCGCTCAGTTGCTGTATGAGGCCTACCTGGCCGGGGATACCACCCTGCGCCCGCTGGCCGCGTACACGGGTGTGGACGCCGACCGGATTCGCGAGGCGCTCGAACCTGAACCGGCTCCGCAGGAAGGCGAGTTGAGCGGTACCGACGTGGACGAAGGGGACCTGGTCTACCAGCCATGACGCGCCACTGCTGGTTTCCCGACAACACCGTGCTGTGCAACTTCGCCTCCGTCGACCGCCTGAGTCTGCTGGAGAAGGTCCTCGACGGCCGTGGCCGCTGGACGCAGGCGGTCGCCGCCGAGGCGGAGCAGTCGAGACGGCACCTGCCTGAACTGGGCCAGGTGTCGGCCGGCGGATGGCTCGGCGAGCCCATCGAGATCGACGACCCCGCCGAGACCGCCCTGGTGGACCGGATCCGCCGTGTCGTCTTCGGAGGTTCCTCCTCCCGGCCGCTGCAGCACCTCGGTGAGGCGGAGACCCTGGTGGTCATCGAGCATCGCGGTGGATTCGGCAGCTCGGTGTGGATCACCGATGACGGCGAAGCGGGCCACTACGCGCGCCGCAAGGGCATCACGGTCAAGAACACCGTCGACATCATGCGCGAGGCGGTCGTGGAGGGCCTGGTCCTGGCGGACGCGGGCCATGCCCTTCTCCTGGGGATGGGGCAGGCCGGGCGCCACCTGCGAGGCGTTCCGGGCAGTGCGGACGAACTGCTGCGCTGAGGTAGGGGCGGGAAATCCTTGGCCGGTGCGACGCGTTCGGGGCGAAACTGCTGGACGACGGTGTGTCGAGCGCCGCCTAGGAAGTCGAAGTACTCCGCGGCGAGTGTCTCGAAGGCCGAGGTGCCACCATCGAGGCGAGTCATTGGCTGGTCGTTGACACCGGGGGTGTCAGGCCGGACATCAGGCTCGATCCGTCGGCCACGCTCGGCGCATTGAGATGTGGTGATGGATCGCATCGTGCGCTGCTGAGCGGGAAGCATGTACTCGTTCAAGTCGTCACCTCGGACGGAGGGGGCGATCACCGAATGTGAGGGTGATGGCGGCATGGATCCGATATCGGTGGCACTACTGGCAGCGCTGGCCGGTGGTGCCGGCGGGGAAGTGGGGAGGCAGACATGGGCCGGGCTGAGCGCACTCGTACGACGTCCTTTCCAGCGCGGTGCGGGTGGGCGGACTTCGCCGGTGAGTTCCGGAGAAGCGGAGTTGGCGGGGCTGGAGTTGTCACCGGGCGACCAGGAACGGGCACACGCGCTGAGCACGGCGCTCGCGGTTCGCTGCGCCCTGGACTCGGACTTCCGTACCGCCCTGGAAGCGTGGTACGCCCGGGCCACGCTGGTGAGCGTCGGTGACGGAGCTGTGCGCAACACCATCAGCGGCGGCACCCAGCATGGGCCGGTGCTGCAGGGCAGGGACTTTTCCGGCCTGACCTTCACCGCAGCGCCCCCACCCGAGGAGCCACCTGCCACCCCGCCGACGCGGGACTGACGGCAGGGAGTCCGTCCGACGGGTTCCGCCCGGTGTCCCTCAACCTGACGTATGCGTGTCGAGCCTTGCTGTGAGCGCCTCGGCGCGTGGGCTGCCGAGCTCGGTGAAGGTCGCCAGCGCCGCCTCGAACGACCGGCGAGCCTCGTCCTCCTCCCCGGCCGCCCGCGCGGCGTCGCCGAGGAACTCAAGGACTTCGGCCTGCTCGAACCGTGAACCGCACGCCCCCAGTTCCTGCCATGCCTCCCGCAGCGTGCGTCGACCGTTCGCCTCGGCACCCGTACGGACCTGCGCCAGCCCCAGGGCGGCGAGTGCCCGTGCGGCGTTGTACTGATCGGGCAGCGATTTCAACTCATCGTGTGCCCAGGACAGTTGACCCACGGCATCGGCGAACAGCCCGGCCCGGAGAAAGGCCCGGCCCAGATTGACGCGGGTCAGCGCCTCACCCCTGCGTTCCCCCGACTCCCGCTGCAGCAAGGCGGCATCGGTGAAACGCGCGACCGCCTCTCGATGTCGGCCGAGCCCCTGCAGGGCAAGACCGACACTGTTGAGTGCGGACGCTTCCGCGGCACGATCGCCCAGTGCCACAGCGATGTCGAGGGACGACTGGAAGACGTCAAGCGCCTCGCCGTACCGGGCGAGCCCGGTCAGGCCGAGCCCCAGGTGGTTGAGCAGCAGCACCTCGCCGCGGCGGTCTTCGGCCGCCCGCACAGCGGTAAGGCCGACGCGATGGCAGTCCAGCCAGTCGTAGTAGTGCTTACGGCGTAGGAACAGCGCCCACATCGTGTCCACCAGGTGCCATGCGGCCGTCGGTCGCCTACGGGCCGAATGACGGATCGCGGCAACCAGGTTGACGCGTTCCGTCTCCAGCCATTCCAGGGCCGTCGAGGAATCGGCGAAGGAACGCGGCGGCACCCCCGTCCCACCGTCGAACGGATCAGGGCGCCGAGGCCTCCAGCGGTCCGGCATGACCGCGCGGTCGGCCGCGTCCGCCGTCGCCAGGTACCAGTGGACGACCCGTGCGTCGGCCGCTGTGCGCTCCGCCGCAGAGTCCGTAACCTCCGCCCTGCTCCGGGCATGGACCCGCAGCAGGGCGTGCTGCCGGTACCGGTCCGCCGCGCAGTGTTCCACCAGATGCGCGTCCACCAGCTGGTCCAGAAGTCCCCTCGCCGTCCTGAGCGTCGTTCCGGTGACAGCTGAGGCCGCCTCGGCGGAGAACTCGGGCCCGGGGTGCAACGCGACCAGCCGGTAGAACCGCATGGCATCGGCCGGTACGGCTCGGTAGCTGGCGTCGAAGACGCTCTGTAACGAAGGTCCGTCGGTCACGGTCAACACTCCCAAGCCATCTTCCTCGTCCCGGACTTCCCGGGTCAGCGTGCGCAGGGACAGCTGTGGTCTCTGGGCCAGCCTGGCCCCGACGACACACAGCGCCAGCGGCAGTCCCCCGCACCACGCCGCGACGAGGGTCGCGAAGTCCCTCTCCGCACGGACTCGCTCCTGACCGGCCAGTCGTTCGATCAGGGCGATACCCGAATCGGCGGAAAGAGACGGGACGGCGAAGTGGACCGCCCCCTCACCGATCAGACCGTGCAGGCCGCGTCGGCTGGTGACGGCGACCACGGAACCGGTCGATGCCGGCAGCAATGCCTTGACGTCCGCCGATCCGGTCGCGTCGTCCAGCAGGACAAGCATGCGCCGGTTCGCGGTCAACGACCGGTACAGAGCCAGCTGATCCGCGCTGCCGCCGGGCATCGCGGCGGCCGGTACGCCCAGCGACCTCAGGAACTGCTCCAGTATGCGTTCCGGCTGCTCCGGCCCGTCCGCGCCGTGGCCCTTGAGGTCGGCGTACAGGTGGGCGTCCGGGAAACCGTCCGACAATCGGCGCAACCAGGCCAGGGCCAGCGCGCTCTTGCCCACTCCTCCCAGACCGCTGAGCACGACCACGAGACGGCTGCCGGCCTGCTTCCCTACCAGGTGGGTGAGCGCGGCGAGTTCGTTCTCCCTGCCGACGAGGAAGGGGGGTGGCAGGGGCAGTTCGCGGGGCACGACTGCCAGGCCGTTCGCCGGAGGGGTCAGGTGGACGTGGATGCCGCCGGCGATGGAACCGGCCTGGACGCTGGGCCCGACGACGATCCCCGAGAGCGTGTTCGAAGTCGGTTCCACGTGCTGTCCTCCCGGATGGCCGTGCCGGATCCCCACGGTACGTATGCTCGGCGGAACTGTCAGCAACACCAGGATGCGATGTGGACGACGACGGGCAGTACGACGCCGAACAGCGCCTCAGAGAAGCCGGTTTGAGTGCCTATCAGGAACTTCGGGAGGCTGGTGTCACCCGCGACCTCCCGTCTACCGTGCGCAAGCTGAACATCAGCGCTGAGAAATGGACGCCACTGGGCCGTGCCTCGTACGAGAAGTTCGATGAGTACGGGCAGCGGACGCTGGGTCACTCGTTCGGGCTTGTCGGCCTGCACGAGGACCTGACGCGGGCCAAGGCGGTGGCGAAGGCGGCGCAGGCGGAGGCACCGGAAGGAACGGCGGGTCAGGTTGCGTACCAGCTTCTGAAGTACTGGTCCAAGAACTTCGGGGCCCTGCTCGACGCCACCGCCGCTGGTTCTCCCCGCACCTCGGGCCAGGCTGCCCCGGAGGCCGAACTGCTCAGCCAGGGGCTCTTCGTCGAGCGCAGCATCCAGACCCAGATCGTGCTCCGGTTGCGGGAGGCCACTCATCCCAAGCCCCTGCTCGTGACCGGAGAAGCCGGTCATGGAAAGAGCAGCCTGCTCTGGGGCATCCGGCGGGAGCTCACCGGCTGGCCGAGCACCGAGGTCTTCCTCGTGGACGCGGCCTGGCTGATCCGGCCCGCGTCACGGACGTCGGCGTCCGCCGATCCGCTGCTGTCCGCCGACACGCTCATCAGGGGTGCTAGGGAGGCACTGAACCACGACAGGCAGCCGGTGGTCCTGCTCGACACGGCAGACCTGCTGCTGCGCGACGACCACACGAACGTGCTGGTGGATCTGTGCGACAGGCTCACCACCGCGGAAGTACGACTGGTGGTCACGTCCCGTCCGGAGGAGGCCCGGCTGCTCGACGAAGCCTTCACACGCTGTCACCTCGGGCCTTACGACGACACGGAGATGGCCGAGGCAGTCCGCAAACACGGCCGTGCCTACTGCCCTGACGCGGTCCCGCACGACGAGACGACCAGGTTGCGGATCCTGACCGAGCCGGAGGCCAGGGGCCTGCCGATCCGTGAGGTGTGCAGGAATCCGTTGCACCTTCGGCTGCTGTTCGAACTGGCCGGCGATGACGGCGCGTTTCCCGGAGCCGAGATCGACGTCACCGGTCTGTACGGTCGGTACTGGCGCCATCGTGTCCGGACCGACCGCCGCGGCGGTGCCGACCGGCCCTGGCACAACCGGGACCTGGCGGCGGTCACGGGGGACGTCGCCGTGGCGATCATGTCCGCGGGCGGCACGGAACTCGACCGTGCCGAACTGTCGCGTCGGCTCGCACCGGCACACGGGACATCAGGCAAGCGCGACTGGACCTGGGACGCCGACCTCAATGCGGCTCTCGACGAGCTGGTGTACCGGGGAGTGCTCCTGCTCAGGAGCGACCGTGACGGCTCCGAGTCCTATCGGTTCTTCCACCAGACGATGTTCGAGTTCGCCGCGGCTCACGGGCTGTTGGACCGCTCCGGTGACGGTGCGCTGTCCGAGCTGGCCGAGTGGGTCGAGCAGCATCCGCGGGACTTCTACGTCGGCGCGGTCCTGGAACAACTGCTGCTGCAGGCCGCTGCGCAGCCCTCGTACCAGGAGGCGGTGCGCGGCACGCTGGAAAGGCTCGCCGCTCCGGCGGGCGGCATGGCACTGCACAATGTCGCGATCGCCGTCGCGGCACGCCACCCCGGGCTCGGGAAGCCTGTGCTCCCGCTGCTCGACCAGGTGCCCGAAGGCACCGCCCGCCGCTATGCCGTCCTCGCCCCGGCCGTTCAGGACGCGGACGTGGACGCCCTCCTGCCCTTCCTGCGAGCCCTCTGGACGAAGGACCGGACGGGGCTGCGCACGGTGGTGCTGGAAGCCCTGGAACGGCTGGCGGCCCAGAACCTGTGCGCCGTCCACCAGGCGCTGAAAGCCCTCGGATGCCTCCCGGACGACCGGGAGCTGCCACAACACGACGAGAACCTGCACGTCCTCTGCCGTGTCATCACCCTGACCGCGACGATCGACCCCGAACTTGTCCGCCACCACCTCATGCAGGTGTTGACCAGCGCGGTACCGCCCGCCGGCACCCGAGCCCGCGGAAAGCGCCGTCACAGACACGAACTCGCCATCTTGGTTCTCCAGTTGTTCGCCCGGAACTGGGCGGACCTGGGGTCGATGTCGCTTGCGTCGGCCATCCGGCGGACCATTGAGGACGCCCAGCCCACCAAGGAGCCAGGGGACAGCGGGGACGCGAAGGGAAGCACCAGGCGTCCGCACCTCAAGGACGCCTTCCGGCTGCGGAGCGGGCTGGCCGAGGTACTGGCGGCCGAATGGACCCTGAACCAGCGGCTGCCCGGCCCGGAACCCGGTCTCGGCACGGCCGACGGCCGAAGCGCCGCCTGGTACCGCCTTCTCGACTCGGTCGCCGCCGGTCTGGAGAAGGAAGACCAGGACACACGGGCCAATGCGGAACTCATCGCCGTCGCTCAGATTTTGTGCGGGCTGGAGCACGGCCACTGGGCGGTGGTGCCGACGCTGCGGAGACTGTTCCGGCTCTCCGGAGCTGCCGCCCCCTTCACCGTTCAGCGCGCTCTGGCTCCTCTGCTGACCACGGAGTGCGCGGCACGCACGGCGCTGCTCCCCCTGCTCACCGACCAACTCCGTGGCCTGCCCGCGCGAGGCAATGATCCGGACTCCCCGAAACAGCGGTGGGCGGTTGTCGCGCGCAACATGCTCTCAGCCCCGAACGTGCCCATGCCGTTGGTCCGCACCTGTGTGCGGCCGCTGACCGCGCGGCCTGGACGGGATCTGTGGCTGCGTGAGGACGGACTCGCCGCGCTGCTGGTGGCCGCAGCGCTCGGCGGGCACGAACCCGCGGCCAACCGGCTGAACGTCGACCGGCTCGCGTCGGCGTTGCCCTCCGCCCGCCTCCTCGTCCGCCACGCGCTGCTGCACAAGGTCTTCCGCGGACAGCTCGCCGACGGGCCCCGCATGGCTCTGCTCGTCGACCTCGCGGTCCAGGACGCCGACACCACACAACTGAGGGCGCTTGTGACGGGACACGCCGATCGTGCCTGGCCCCCGATGCCCACAGCCGGTCACGCCGCCGTCAGGTCGCTGCTGCGTGCGCGCAACGCCGAACTCAAGAAGCTGATCACCGGTCGGTTCAGCGACGGAACCGGCCTGCGCGAAGCCATCGCGCTGTGGGACGCGCTGGTCACGGCCACCATCCTGCCGGCGCCGGAAGTCGGCGTTCTCACGGATCACTACCGTGCACTGAGCGACCGGAAGACACGGGAGACGGTGATCCGCCTTGTCGGCAGCGCCGCCGTCCGGGCCCCCGACCAGTACCGGGAGGCTTATGACTTTCTACTGCCTCTCGTCACCTCCGGGGGCGTGTACACCGTCTCCAGCAGTACGCAGGCCGCGGCGCGCGGCAGCCTGCTCGGCGCGCTCTGCGAGGCCGCTCCACTGACCGACGAGACGCTCGAACTGGCCCTGGAACTCGCCGTCGTCCCGCCCACGACGATGGGAGTGGTCAGCAGACTGGGCCGGTTGGTGAAACGCCTCGCGGAGCGGCACGGTGCGGTGAGCGCGGCGGAGTACCTGCTGCGGATCGCGCGTACGACCGCCCGACGGGACCTCGCCGCCGCCGCGTCCAAGTCCGAAAGCACCCTGGCCAACGGGCTCCATCCGGCGATGGACGCCCTCTTCCTGCGGAAATCGGCACCGGCCAACGAGCTGATCTGGAGGAACCTCCGGGGTACCGCGGAAGGTGACGGTGCCGTCCTGTCGGACAAGTACGCGAAGCTGTTGGTGAAAGCGGCGGCTCGCAACACGTACGAGACGGTGTTGCCCGACTTCCGGGCCTTGCTCGCCGATCCGTGTGTCTCGGCAGCGGTCAAGGGGGTCATCACCCACCACATGCGGCTGAGGGAGCGTTCCGGCACCGATCAGGATCTCTCGTGGGTTCTGGGTGGACCCGGAGCACGAGGCTCGGGCAGTCGCGACGACAACCCCGGCGGCACGGGGCGTCTCACCACGGCAGGGTGAGCCGCGGCAGCCGGGGCGGGGACGAGGGTTCGGGCAGGCACAGACGGTCGTACACGAGACGACGGAACCTCGTGGCGAACTCGCCGGGGCACGAAGTGATGCGGGCCGTCACCGCCTCGTATCCACGGCGCCGCGCGGTCGCCGCCAGCAGTTGCCGTTCCAGGGAGAGGCCGTCCTGGATCAGCGGCGCGATGTCGGGCAGCCGCTCCGGCGGCGCCCCCGGGGCCACTTCGTGCGGAGCGAGGACCCCCAGCAGCACTGTGGCTCGCGTGACCGTGGCGTACAGGGTCACCGAGCCCTGTTGATCACCGATCACCCAGTCGGCGGCGGTGACGGCGGCCTGCCAGCCGCGGTCCGGCGGGATCAGCCTCAGGCCCTTCTCCTCGGCACCGGCGAACCGCGAACGCAGCTGGAACTCACCATGCCTGGCCCACTCGTTGGGGTGGAGCACGGCCATGACCCGGTACCTGTCCGCAGGCAGTTCGTCCACCAACCGACGGAACAGTTCGGGACGGCGCCACAGCAACGAGTCCTGTCCCCAGGTCGACGTCACCACCACCAGCCCGCTGTTGTCGGGCACTTCGAGGTCCCGTCGGTATTCGTCGCGACGGAGCATCGCTTCCGCCAGCTGGTCGTAGCAGGGATCGCCGATCACCTGGGCGCTGTCCAGGGCCTCGGGGCAGGAGGCAGCCAGCAGTTCTTTCTGCTCGTCGTGTGACAGCACCATGGTCCTGGGTGTCACCTCCCCGTTGTGTAGAAGCCGTTGGGCGTCGTACCCGTACACCTGACGGGCGGTCGGCACCCTGTCGCCGTTCGTCCGACGGACCAGTTTGTGGTGTCCCGCGCCGTGTGGCATGAGAACCACCTGGGACCGTAGTACGTGCAGATGGCCGAGGCTCGCGGCGATGGCCAGGTCGTAGCGCTCACTGACGGCTACGGCTTGCTCCCAGGAAACGCGCTTCATGCCACGCTCCTTGAGGAACTCTTCCACGCCGTCGCCATGGTCGTCGGGTGCCTGGGTGAAGACCAGTTGGATGTCGTCGTTGTCCCGGCCCAGCAGTTCGGCGACCGTCCACAGACGGGTCGCCCCGGTCACCGTGTGCACGACGAACAGCACGCTCCGCCGATACGGCAGCATCTCCCGCCGGGCGTCGCGCGCCAGGACGGTCTGCCGCGTACGTTCGTACGGCAGATCGTCGTCATGGGGCACGGGGCCCTGGGTCTGTGCTTGCGCCACGGGAGAAGTCCATCCCGCGTTCCAAGCTGTTCTGCCGGACAGAACGGACATCGTCCCTCGCCCTGGCACCATGGACCGTGTGACGCCACGAGATCGGCCCGAGGACGTGAACACCGCAATCGATCGGAGCCCGCACGAAGCCGTGGAACAGGCGGAACACCAATTGACAACGTGTACGGCGGATTTGAAGGACGCCTGTTTCGCCGTGCGCGCTCATCTCAACGATCTGGGCACGTCCGCGGAGGTGGCCTCGAAGGTCGGCGTGAGTTCCTCGGCCATCCGCGCGCTGACCACGGATTCGGACAAGAACCCGTGGCAGGCACCCGGCCTGGAGATCTGCGTCGCCCTCGACGCGTTTCTGGTCGGCGATGGCAGGCCCGCCGCACTGACCGCCCTCCGGGAGGCTCTGGACGACGCCGTGAGCATCCTGGACGGCGCACGTAGCGTGAGAAGGAGCTTCGAACGGGCCCGGGACCGGGCGGACCACTTGAATTCCCCGCTGACGGCCGAGATCGCCGACTATCTGCGCGCACTCCACGAGGCGCTGGGCAGTGCCCTGCCCTGGCATCCGCCCGGCGGCATCGATGCGGCGTTCGAGGACCGCAAGGTCCGTGTGTTCCACGAGATCAACGCCGACACCGCCCTGAACGGACAGGTCCATTCGTACCGGCGCGGTGTGGTGGAAGGCGAGACGGACTGGGCTTCCTCACTGGGCTCGATTCGGCTGGCCGTGGTTCTCGGCGACGCCGGGTACGGCAAGACCTGGTCGCTGCGGCGGCACGCGCGTCTGCTGTGCGAACGGGGACTCGCCGCCCTTGAGGCGGGCGCGCCACCGTGCGATGTCGAGATCCCGCTCTGGCTGCACTGCGCCGATCTGGGCGAGGAGTGGCGCGCCGGCTCCGCCCCGGCGGAGGCCCTGCTGGACGCCGCCATGCTGGTGGTACGAGGGCACTCGGAGCGGCGGACTCGCGGAGTACGGATGCTGCTGGCCGACCGCTTGTCCGAGGGCTCGGGCGCCGGTGTGCATCTGCTTCTTGACGCCTACGACGAGGTGTTCGACGACAACGGACGCGAGTGTCTGGACCAGGCCCTCGGCTGGATCGGCAGAAGTGTCCGGGTGGACACGGTGCTGAATGTGGTCCTGACCTCGCGCAGCGTCGGCTTCGTCTGCCCCTTCTTACGCGGCTCGGGTGGTGCCCCGGACCACGCGGAGCGCGTCGCGCCGCGCTATCTGTTGCTGGGCGCGCTGCGGCAGCCACAGGTGATTCATCTGTGGCACCGGTGGTTCGCCCTCAAGGACCTTCCTTTTCCCGAGGAACGGCTCACTCGGCTGCTCACCGCGGACTCGCCCCTGCGGGAGTACGTCCGGGTGCCGCTCATCGCCGCGTTCTGCGCCTGGGTGGCGGAGCGTGAGGAGGTCGGCGACAGCCGGGCGGCGCTCTTCGAGCAGGTGGTCCAGCGGTTCGTGGAACTGGGCTGGAAGCAGGGCGACCGCGCGCCGCACGGTGACGCGACCCGTCAGGATCCGGCGCGCCAGATCTCCGTCCGCAAGGCGCTTGAGCAACTGGCCTGGGTCATGGCCACGACGGGGAACCGATGGCGTGACGCGGTGTCGGTGGAGGAATGCGACCGCTGTCTCTCGGACGGCGGTCTGCCGCTTCCCTCGGGCAGGAGCCGCACGGACGCGCTCGTCAGGGTCCACGGCGTTCTGCTCTACCTCGGCGCCTTCGGGGCGGCCCCGGCGACCGGTCCGTGGGTGAGCGGTCCGCTGGTGGTGTGGGTACACCCGGTCGTACACCAGTACCTTGTCGCCTTCCGGTTGCTCCAACTGCCTGGCGCCGAGCTGGATCAGTGGCTCTCCGATGCCTTGCTGCGGCCCGAGTGGTCCGAGACCATCGTGTTCGCCATGGAACTGGAGTCGGGTCCCGAGCCGGGTGAGGACCATGGCTGACCCGCCGGGACGTGTGACCCGCCGGCTGCGCGCGCTCGCGGCCAGTTCGGCGGACGGTCTCGGCTGGTACACCGGGCTCCTCGCCGAGGCGCCGAATCAGGTGCCCTACTCCGCCGCCGAGTACGAGGTTCTGGTCGCGCGGACCATCAGGCTGGGCGCCGCTGGGCTCAGCCCGCCGCAGGACGTGGCCCGGCTGCTGCGAACCGGCCCCCCGTCCAGGTTGCCGCGCCTCGTACGCATGCTGGAGCGCATGATCGCGGCGGGGCAGCCCGCGCGGGACGTCTGGGCCGCGCTGGCGCTCTGCGGGGAGCCAGGGCTGGCACGGCTGGACCAGGTGGTGCGTACGGAGCGGGATATGGAAGGCGCCGCCAGAGCACTGCACGAGGTGGATCCGGCCCGTGCGACAGATGCGATCCGCGAGCGTGTCCTCGTCCGGGACCTTCCCGTACGGTCCGTGGACGCGGGCGTCCTGAAGGGACTGACCGAGCAGGACGTCTCCTTGCTGGCGGAGAACTACCGACGTGGTCCGGCTGACCCTGATCGCGCCACGGTCCTGGCCTGGACCGGCCATCGCCTTGCGAAAGACATCCTGGTGGGCCCGGAGTTCGCCGGCCACCACGACCCCGCGGTCCGGTCCGTCGCCTTGCGAGCGCTGGGGATGCGAGCCGGATTCGAGCCCGACGACGAGACCGACGAGTGCCTGCTGCGGGCTGCTCTCGCCGACCCGATCGCCTCGGTACGAGTTGTCGCGCGCACCATGGTGCAGGTGAGGGCGGCCCACTCGCCGACGACCCAGGCGTTTCTCGACCGGCGTGCCACGGCCGACGGTCTGCTGGAGGAACCGGTGCTTCTGCCGGTCACGGAAGGCGTCGACGCTTTTCTGACCCGGCTCTCGGGCAGCGGTCCCGGCCACCGTCTGGTGCTGGAGATGCTCAGGCAGCATCCGGAGTTGTTGTCCGCGCCGGCCGACGGCGCAGCGGGTGAGCGGATCGCCCACGCCGTCGACACGCTCGTCCGTGAAGCACTGGAGGGCCGACGCGGCCTCGACACGGTGACGGCTCTCTGCGACATTCGAGGCCCGGCCTTCGTCAGCGCGGCCCTCGATGCCCTCGACCACGACGCTGCGGGGAGACTGCACACCCTTGCCCTCGGTCTGCTGCGTGCGGCGCCCGGCAGGGAGGACGTGTTCGTCGCCGGCAGCCGCCACGCGGGTCTGCACCCGCACCCGCTCACCGGCGTGGCGATCGTCCTGTACGACCTCGCGCCGGGACGACGGGCAGAACTCCTCCTTCGTCTGTTGGAGCAACTCTCCACCCCGCGCCCGGAAGCAGTGCGGGTGTGGTCTGCCGTCCTGTACCAACTGCTGAGCCAGTGCGACGACACCGAACGGCTCCGCCTACGCCCCCGGATCACCGCCGCCACCGAGCGAATTCTCCTGCTGCTACCCACGCCGTCATCCACCCAGAAGGCCCCCGATCGCCCGGCACCGTCGGATGACGTCTGGCGGGACCGTTCCTGTTCCTGGAGAACCGATGCGGTCCGATCACGGGGTGCTATTGCTTGTCCTCGTCCGGGAGGCTGTTGATCAGGGGTACCAGGAGCGGGTGGACGGAGAAGCCGGACGCGGGACCCGGGCCCGCGTCGTACTTGGCCTTCATGACATAGACGGCCGACTCCGGGACCTTCTTGAGGTCCCGGAGCTGCCCGGCGAGGCGGGTGACCGGTTTGGTGAAACCCCTGAGGGAGCGGTCCGCGGGGTACTTGCAGATGTCGTAGATGCTCGCGGAGTCCGCGACGCTGTCCATCTCGGCGGCGTACTTGATCACGGCGACGCGGTCCCCGTAGCCCTCGTAGGTCAGCCGGTCGAAAAGCTCCTGGAGCGCGCCGGTCGTCCAGCCACCGTGTGTCGCCTCGTCGGTGCCGATCCGTTCGATCCGTTCGATGTCCTCGACGGACCCCTCCTGGAGGCTGAATTCGAGAGCCGACGCGGCGACTTCCAGAAACCGATTGGGCGTGAGCATGAAGAGCCGACCACCGCCACGGGTCCGCAGCTCCTCGGTCAGCTCAGGCCGGGGACCCCGGTTGAAACCCTGCTCCTTGCGCCACCAGTCCTCTTTGCCGTCCGCCGTCACGAACAGGACATCGCACTGACGTTGGGCAGCCTCCCGGAGGATCTGCTCCCAGACGAGATAGTCGGCGGCTGCCCCCACCCCGTCCTTCGTCCTGTCCATGTAGCCGGGAGGCAGACTCTTGTCGACGCGACGCATTCCCTCCACGATCGCCTTGTCGTAGTCCTCCTGGCTCAGCGGAGCGCCGACTCGACCGGCGAGCGCCGGCTCCAGCTTCGCGATGACCGGATCGGTGCTCGTGTCCTGGGTGATGTTCTGCCACTCACCCTCACCGACCTTGACGATCATTTCCTGTACGCCGTGGAAGACCTCGTTCAGGCGGGTGCGGAGACCGTCGGTCTCGTCCTCGGGCAGGGCGACGCGATTGGCCCAGGTTCGCAGTGTCCGCACCGCTTGCTCCGCGTGGCTCGCCATCTCCGCGGCGGCCTGCGTTCCGGACGACCGCGCGTCGCTGAGAGTGCCCTCGCGGTTCCGCCAGAACTCCACGAGAGCCTGGTGAGGCACCCACAGCCGGTTCTCCAGCCCGCCGAGCGCGCGCAGCAGGTCACCGCGCGCCTGCTCGGTGTACCGGTAGAGGTTCAGCAGTACGTTGGCGTCGGGGACGACCAGACCATGGGTCAGTACGGAGGTGAAGTCCTCGACCGTAGGGGTCCGGAAGGCTCCGAAGTCGTCGAAGAGGCCGCGGGATTTCGCGTCGGCCGTTGTTTCCCCTGCCACTGGTATCCCCGGTGTGCCGCGCCTGCGCCCATGAGGCTCTGTGCCTCGTCGGGTCTCCTGGCCGGGACCGTATCGCGGCGGCGGTGCGTGGAGGGAAAGAACAGGGAGGACGCCTCAACTTCCTTGTGAGAGAAGGGGATTCATCGTGATCGCGGACCCACCTCCGCCCACACGGTCTTGCCGCTCGGCGGATACGGCTCTGTGCCCCAGCGGTCGGCGAGGGCGTTGACCAGGAGGAGGCCGCGGCCCGACTCGCTGTCCGCCGGGGTTGCGAAGTCCGCTCGAACGACGGGGAGTTGCTCCCCTCGTGCGTCGGTGACCGAGACGCGGATGGTGCCGGTCGTCGGGTCGAGCGTGAGGGAGATCTGGAAGTCGCGGCCCTGTACGCGGCCGTGCAGCGCCGCGTTGGTGGCGAGTTCGGCGACGATCTGTTCAGCGCGTTCGACTACGGCGGGTGACACCTACCAGGCCTGGAGCCGCTCGGAGGCGAGCAGCCGGGCGAGGTGGGCGCCGCGCCGGGTCGAGGACAGCCGCTGGGCGAAAGTGCGTACGATAACAGGGATTTGGGGCGTAGGGGGCGTTCGTGGCGGGCGTGCAGGGGCGCGTTCCAGGAGTTCGGCCCGTACGGTACGTCACCACATTAGGACGGTGTGTAGACGGTATGGCTGCCTGGCCGTCACTCTGGGTGAGTTGATCGCGGGGAGCAGCGCACGTACGCACCTGGAGGTGGCCGCGCATGACGGACATGAGCAGCGATGAGCTGACGGGGTACGAGGAGGAGCGGGAGCCCGACCCTTCCGACGGTCTGCGGACGTTCGGGGCCGTCGTCCAGGCCCTGCGCGAGCACGCGGGGCCCAGCAGGGTTGAGTTCGGGGAGAGGCCCGGTACTCCAAACACGCCGTGGAGTCGGTGGAGTTGGGGCGGCGGATGCCAGACGACTCCTTCGTGGAACGGGGAGAGGATGCGACGGGGAACACGGGAGTGCTGCGGAAGTCGGCGAAGTTCCTGACGTGGTGGGGGGGGCTGGCCGTCTGGTTCCGGCGCTGGGCTCGGCTGGAGAAGATCGCGGTGAGTCTGTGCACGTACGAGTGCCGGCTGGTGCCGGGGCTGCTGCAGTCGGAGGGGTATGCGCGGGCGGTGTTCGGCAACAGCATCCCGCCTTTGTCGGACGGGCAGTTGGAGGATCAGGTCGTCGCTCGGCTGGAACGGCAGAAGCTGTTCCGCGACAAGCCGAACACGTTGTTCAGCTTCATTGTGGAGGAGCACATCTTCCGGCGTCGGCTTGGCGGGACCGAGGTCACGCGGGGCCTGCTCGATCACGTGCTGGAAGTGACCGCCCCGCGCAACGTGACGCTTCAGATCATGCCGCCGGAGGCGGAGTTCCACGCCTGTCTGGACGGCCCTGTGCAGCTCCTTGAGACTCCGGAGTGTAGGCGGCTCGCGTACTCGGAAGGGCAACAGAACGGCCGTCTGATCAGCGACCCGAAAGAGGTGAGCCTCCTCTATCAGGGCTATGACACACTGCGCTCGCAGGCCCTGAACCCCCAAGACTCGCGGGGCCTGTTGGAGCGACTCCGAGGAGAGCTATGAGGACGACGGAACTCGCCTGGTTCAAGTCCAGCTACAGCGGCACCCAGGGCGACAGCTGCGTTGAGGTCGCTGTCGCCGAACAGGCCATCTGCGTGCGGGACTCCAAGGATGTGACGCGTCCTCACTTCGCCGTCGGGCGTGAGGAGTGGTCGAGGTTCGTGGGGTTCGCGGCAGGAGCCTGAGCCGCGTTCGTCCCGGCGGTCGCGTGATGACGTTAACCGCCGGGACACCGGGTCAGCGGAGATCGGGTCCGCCCGCCTCGGCTATCTCGTCGAGCAAGCTGATCGGTTCGTCGGAGTCGTCATCCGGTCCGTCCGGATCGATGTCGGAAAACGATCCAACTGCCTCCTCGGCAGCGAGGTGCGGGTACTTCTCCAGCAGGAACCGCCGCCGGTACGCCATCTCGGCGGCGTCGACGATCCCCTCCAGTGTGGTCCAGTTGAGGGTGCCTCCGACGACGATTCCGACAGCGGGTACGGCCTTGCCGAGCCCCTTCTTGGTGAGGCGGAAGCTGAACGCCTTCGCGAACTGCGAGGAGACCTTGGCGACAACCGTCTCGTTCAGGACGTCCCACGCCTTGCCACGGAAGAGCGCTTGAGTGAGGCGCGAGATGTCAGCCATCGCGGCGTTCTTGGCGGTGGCGGAACTTGCCGTCCCGACGTTGACCACGGACATCACGAAGAGCTTCTCGGCAGGCCCCTCGGGGTCGTAGCCGTAGAACAGCGAGACCTGGCCGACGGCACGGGATGCGAGTCCGAGGACCACTGCGGTATCGGCGACGAAGGCACCGGTGATCGCTCCTCCCGAAGGGGCCGCTGCGGCGCCGGCGGAGGCGGCGATGACGAGCTCTCCGCCAGAGATCACAAGTCCCGCACCCGCTCCGGAGAGCGCTGCGACGGCCGGGAAGTACCAGCTTGCCGCCCGTCCGCGGACCGCCTCGACCTGTTCGAGGTCGAGGCGGCGCAGGTCGAGCAGCGATTCGACGTCGTGCCCGCGCTTCTTGTGGAGCGCTACGACGCGCTTGGGGGAGAGACCCGCTCGCGAAGCCCGCCCCAGTGTCTGCCGTAGGGACTGAACTGCGGTGCCGCTCCAGTCCGGGAGGGCGACAGCGGCCGTACGCGCCCCGGCACCGACCTTGCTCGCACCCTTGACGACGAATCCGTGCCCACGCGACAGCGCCGACTTCGCCCGTGGGTGGTTCTCCAGTTGCTTCGCGGCGCGTTTGCCGACTCCCACGACGCCGTTGGCGACTTGCTCCCCGGCGTTCCTCATCGCTCGTGACAGTGGGCGGCCCTTGAACTGCTGGATGGCCTGCCATGCCGCGAGTTCGTACTCCGAGGGAAGTGGGCTGGGCTGCTGCGGGTACTCCGGGTCGCTCATGCTTCGTGGCGCTCCTGTCTCCGGGCGAACTGTCAGGCGGGGTGGCGCGGGCCGTGGCCGGGGGGTGGGGTGAGGGGGGAGGTGTAGTTCTCACCTTCGATGAGCGGGGTCTCCAGGGTGAGCCCGGCGGTGGCCATGCGGTCGTATTCCGTGAGGACCAGGCGCTTGGTGCGGTACTCGCCGTACTTGGAGATCTCGTTGTTCTTGAGACCGCCGTTCTCTGTCTGGAAGGACTCCAGGATGTAGTCGGTGTCCTCGCGGGAGACGCCGTAGAGGTGGAAGAAGTAGGCGTCCAGTTCGGCGCGGAGTTGGGCGCGGCGGTCTTCGTTCCAGACGAAGGGGGCGTCTTCGTCGCCTAGGTCGATGGCCAGGGGCTCCATGTCCCAGGCGGAGTAGATGAGTTCGAGGGTGCGAGGGGTGAGGAAGGTGGTGTGGGGGAACAAGTCGTCGGGGTGGGGGACGGGGAGCTGCTTCCATGTTCTCAAGCCGGCATCGATGCCTGAGACCTTCTGGCGTGCGACGTAGTCGAAGACCAGACAGCTTTGGGCGGACACGAGGGCTGCGCACAGTTCGGCGGATACTTTGGGGAACATCAAAGGGAATGTGTTACCGACCCCCACGCGGGAAAGGAAGGCGGGGATGGCTGTCCGTTCATCGGTGGCGCGGGCTACCCGGCGCCAGCCGAGTAGCCAGTTGCGGTTCCATCCCAGGTCTTTGAGGCGCTGATCGATACCGGCGATCTCCACCAACTTGCCATTGCGGGTTGTGGAAATCAATCCGGCATCCTGGATCCACTGCCGTGGCTGTACTAGGATATGCGGATCTTTCTTGACCTCAACGGACACCCGTTCGTAGTCGTCGTTGCCCAGACCGTAGTAGCTGTTCCATCGATGGTCGAATAGGTGAGCCATCTTCGCGTCATACAGCGGGAGCATTCGCTCGCTCTCCCTCACGAAGACATTGCCTTCCAGGTGCCAGCCCTCTGACTCCAGTTGAGGACGCTCACGGAAGAGGTCTGAGTCGTCAGTCAAGTTGATAAACTGTTTGAAGGAAATGCGCCACGGGTTGCCATCCGTACGTTGGTCGTTCGCCAGTACTGGCACACGGCGCTGAATGGTCGCGGTGAGGTCGGCATCCTTCCGAGTGCGGAACACGGGCAGCGTTCCGGTGTTCGGGTTGATGAGGACGATCTCCTCGGGTGACAAAGCGAATACGGCTTTACCGTCGGCCAATTCATCGGGATGGCCAAGAAAGAAAGCGAAGCATGCGGCAGCTTCTGTCAGGTCCCGACCTGTGAGCGAGACCAGCGAGAACGAATATCGAGAGTCAACTGCCGGAAACAACTTCTCCCGTTTGCCGTTCTCGAAGTCGTACAGGTGCTTAACCGCGCCTCGGCTCGACAGGTCCTGAAACAGGAACTGGGCGCCCGCACCCGTGGCGATCTGGGTCGGCACGACAGTGCCGGATCGTCCCTCGGATCCAGTGATGGAAACGAACCGCTCCGTGAAGAGCTGATCGGTCTGGAGTGAGTTGACCCCTTTGACGGCCAGCCCTTTTCGGATCTGCGGGTATGCGCCGGATGCGCCAAGGAAGTGGAACGAAGACTTCACCCGCCGTCGTGCTGAGTGGTAGCGTGCACCCTCTTGCTCATTGTCATGCACCCACTCCTCAATTGCTGCCCGGCGTTTCTGGCCAGACAGCTCGGCTAGCGACGGATCAACGACGCTGAAATACTCCTGGTCCTTGAAATCGACCTTGTCCCACGGCGGATTCCCCAACACGCAGTCGAATCCCCCTGCCCACCCAGTAACCGGATCAACCTCCGCCGTAGACAGATCCTCCGGCACGCTGAAGACATCCGGAAACTCCAGATGCCAGTGGAAGAACCGGTACTCCCCACTCAGCCGCTCGATCTCTCGGTGCGTCTCCTCCAGAGCCCCCGCCCCCTCGGCCGACTGAAGTGACAAAAAGACCCGCTGAGTCACCGGCGGCGGCGCATCCTCCGTCTTCTCCCACATGAACGCGGCGCACCACGCGTCGGCGATCTTCAGGGCATCCGTGTACGCCCGCGACTTCTCCCACGCGTGGTACCGCTCAGCGAGTTTCCGGACCTGGCCGAGTTCGTCCGTCGGAGACTGCTCCACCAGGTTGCGCAACTCGGAGCCGAACGTCGTGTTCGTGACGCTCACTGACTCCTCCAGTTCGGCATCCAGCGTGACGATCCCCTGGTGTTCTTCCTTGTTGCGCTTGAGCCACGCGGTCGCGACCGCCTTCTCGTCCCCCTCCACCACCTTGAACGCCTCATCCGGAATCCCACCCCGCAGCAGCGCGGGCGTAGCCCCGATCAGCCCGTTGCCGAGCTTTACGTGCGAGTCGAGGAAGCCCAGCGCCTTCCCGGGTTCCAGCGCCTCCATCCACAGTGAGACCTTCGCCAGCTCGACGGCCATCGGGTTCAGGTCGACGCCGTACACGCACCGCTCGATGACGTCATGCAACGCGTGCCGCACACTCTCCGGCGTCGGCTCCGGCGTCCGGTGCCGCACCGCCGCCACCCGCTTCGCGATACGACGCGCGGCGGCGACGAGGAAGTGTCCGGAGCCGCACGCCGGGTCGCAGACCGTCAGGGACAGCAACTCGGCGACGATGGTCTCCCGCGCGTCCACCTCCGACTGCTTGAGGTCCGCAGCCTTCTTCTCGCCCCGCTCCTGCGCCGCCTGGATGACCGGATCGAGGGTGGAATCCAGCAGCACCTCCACCAGCGAGCTCGGCGTGTAGTACGAGCCGGTCTTCTTGCGCTCGTTGCCCGCGCGGGGCACCAGACTGAAGGTGCGGTCCGCGCCGGCCTGGGGGACGAGGTCCAACAGGGACTCGTAGATCGCGCCCAGTTCCTCCGCGTCGAGCGTGCGGTAGTCCACGGTCCGCCAGCGTTTAGCCTCCGTGTCACGGACGATGGCGAGATGCTTCACGCCCGCCAGTAGATGCTCGTTGGACAGCGACAAGCCCTCCAACGGCGCGTCCGCCGCCGTCTGGTCGAAGAGGCCGCCGAGCCCCGACAGGCCCAGCTCCGGGCGGCCCGTCTCCTCTCCCAGCGCCCGCAGCACCAGCTGCAGCGCCTGCCAGCGGTCCGAGTGCGACGTACCCCGGCGGCGACGGGACTGCTCGCGCAGCCGGGACGTCGCGAAGTAGTCGGCGTACCGCTTGCGCGCGTCCGGGTCCGCCTCCGGCGGGTGGAGCGCGTTACGGTCCTCCGCGACGAACACGAACAGCAGGCGGTACACAAGGCGCAGCAGGGCCGCGTGGTACTTGTCGCGGTCGAAGTTGTCCCGCAGTACCCCATTGGCCGGATGCTTCAGGAAGCCGGTGCCGAACTCCCGGATGGCCTGGCTCACGCCATCGCTTATGTCGTCGAGGAAACGCACGCCCAGACGGACCGCCGTGTCCCGCCAGACCTCGAGCCAGCAGGTCCACTGGGAGCCGCCCTGCGGGCTCTCGAAACGGGAGGCGTGCAGTAGCCGGAACAGGACCACGAACTCGCTGAACAGCTCGCCGTCGAAGATCGCCTCTAGGTCGAACTCGACGTACGAGGTGGTCGCGAGGGCGTTGGAGTCGCGGAGAAGGCGCAACTGGCGGCCGTTGGTGAGCAGGGCCCATAGGTGGGCGTCCGTGCGGTTCAGGGCCTCCTGCAGCAGCGACTGCGGAGCAGGCACACCCGCGCTCTGACGCTTGTCGAGGGAGGCGTTCCACGGCACCACGTGCACGAGGGTGTTGTCGCGGCGGTGGCTCACCGCGAACGTCTTCGTGCCGTCGTCCGCCTTGATGCCCTCCTCACCCACCGCCGAGAGATGCCCGAAGCCGAGCGCCTCGAACAGCGGCTCCACCCAGTTGGCCTGGGCGTACCCCGTGCTGTCGGGGCGGACCGACGCCTCCGGCTCGGCGGGCAGTTTCTCGCGCAGTTCGCGCCAGAGGGACTTCAGGTCGTCCCACTGGCGTTCCGCCTGGTCGCGTACCGAACGGGTACCCGGGATGCGGTAGTCCGCCGGTGTGAGGCCCTTGAGTTCCTTGGTGGCCCTGCCCTCGGAGATGCGCACCAGCATGTCGGCCGGCAGCAGGCCGCCGACCGTGTGGACGGCGGTGAAGACCTGGTGGCGGGTGGTGGCGGACATCAGGCGGACACTCCCGGTGCGGTCGCGGCGGCAGGGGCGGCAGGCGTGGCGGTGGTGGGCAGGTAGACGTACACGCCGAGGACGTCGGCGGGCTTCTGGGCCGTGACGGACAGACCTCGGACGATCTCGCCGGAGGCGGCCCGCACGCGTCGGTGCGAGGCGTCCAGCGCGGTGGCCAGCTCCTCGCCGTACACCGCCAAGTGGTCGTTCACGTTGGGGAGTTGGCTGAGTACGCGGGTCATGGTGCGTTCGCCGAAGTGGGGGTCCGTGCTCACGGACGCTGTCGCGTCGAGGAGCTCGGCCGCCCGCTCGGGCGTCAGCCACACCGCGTTCTTCGCGGAGCCCTCGTAGGCCAGCAGCCGGGCGTCCTCCGCCACGATCTGCCGGTCGCCGTTGCGGGAGGGCAGCGTCAGGTGGAAGCGGTAGCGGACCAGGAGCAGGGTCGTCATGGTGGCGACGGCGTCCGTCGTGACCACACCGCAGCGGCGGGCCGGCCGGGCACCCGGTGCGTCCTTGTCCAGAGCCGCGTTCAGGACGTGGGCCGCGAGCGCACCCACGACCGGGTCGGTGCGGACGAGCGCCGCCTCACCACGGGTCACCGCCGGATCCGTACGGAACGGGATCGGGCGGTCGTTGTCGATCACCTCCGCGCCTATGGCCGGCGCCAGCGCGTCCTGGAGGCCGATGGGTGTGCCGCCCACCTGCGCGGTGAATTCCTCCCCGTCGCCGCGCAGTACCGCGCCCAGCGCCTCCAGGGACTCCCTTACGAACGTCGTGATCTCGCCCGTACCGCCCAACGCCTCCCGGATCGAGGTGACTTCGCGGGCCACCTCCTCCGGGTGGATCGAGCGCTGCGCGAACAGCGAACGCGACTTCTTCTCGCGCTCGGCCGCCGAGTTCCAGTCGCTCTCCACCTTGTTCGTCGCCGTGTCCAGGGCCTCGGAGCCGAACAGAGTGTCCTGCTGGCCCTCACGGCCGCGCAGCAGCAGCCACTCGACGATCGCGTCGGTGACGCCGGTCGACAGTTCGTCGGGGATGGAGACGGAGATGCCGAGGTCCTTCTTGATCTGGCGGTGCTTCTTGATCAGGACTTCGAGGACCTTGCCGTCGATGCCGTTGTCGTCGCCGTAGATCGTGATGACGCGGACCTGGTCCCGGCGCTGGCCGTACCGGTCGACGCGGCCTTCGCGCTGGTCGTGGCGGGTCGGGTTCCACGCCAGGTCGTAGTGGACGACGGCGTCGAAGTGGTGTTGGAGGTTGACGCCTTCGGACAGGCAGTCCGTGGCGATGAGGACGCGGCGCGCGGCGGCGTCGTCGCCCGCCTCCGCGGCGAGCGCCTCGATGCGTTCGATGCGCTGCTGCGGGGAGAGCGTGCCGGTGACCGCCTTGACGACCGTCTTCGTGCCGAGGGGGCCGCGCCTGCCGCTCTCCTTGTCGTTTTCCAACTGGGCGGCGAGGTATTCGGCGGTCGGGATGTAGCGGCAGAAGACGATCGGGTTGTGGCCGTCCGCCAGCAGCGCCTTGAGGTGTTTGATGAGCGCCTTGAGCTTGAGGTCCTTGGCCGGGCCTTCCAACTTCGCCGCACGGTCGGCTAGTTCGCCGAGGCGGGAGCGGGGGTCGTGCTCGTCGGTCTCCGCGCCCGGCGCGAGGTCCATGCCCTCCATGGTGTCGTTGTCGGCCGCGTCGCTGGTGAGCGGCGCGGCCAGCTTGTCGGCCTCCTCCGCCGACTCGGCGACGGCCGCCGCCGAACGTGTCCGCAGGGTCTTGGCCGCGGCTCGTGGTGACGACACCAGGGATCGGAGGAGGGCGATCGCCGACCACCAGGCGATCCGCGCCTCGCGCCTGCCCTGGCCGCCCGCCTCCTCGACGCGCTCGCTCGCGTACGCGATGGCGTCGTCGAGCAGGGCACGGTACTCGGGCGACAGCTTGTACGTCTCGTCCTTGAAGTACCGGTCCGAGGGGAACGCCGTTCGCTCCGCGAGGGAGTCGTCGCTGAGACCGTCCTCCTTGGTGAGGTACTGGCGGACGTCCGCCCGCTTGCGCGCCACGAAGTGCTGGGCCAGCTGTCGCCTGCCGGACTCCGACTCCAGGCTCACCGAGGCGAGTTCGGGCTTGACCAGGCCCAGCAGATTGCGGAACGCGGACTCCTTGCCGCTGTGCGGGGTCGCCGTCACCAGCACCAGATGCCGGGTGGCGTCCTCGGCGACGCGGCGCAACAGCTCGTACCGGAGCTGGTTCTGGGAGTGCGACGACGTGTCGTCGGCGGCCACACATGTGTGCGCCTCGTCCACGATCACCAGGTCGGGGCAGTGCCGTACGAAGTCGTCCCGGTGACGGGGGGACTTGATGAAGTCCGTCGAGATGATCACGTGCGGGTACTTGTCGAAGAGGGACTGGCCCAGGTCCAGGCCCCGTTCGAGGCGTGAGACCGTCGAGGAGAGCACCAGTTCCGCGTCGATGCCGAACTTGGCGCGCAGCTCCTGCTGCCACTGCTCGGCGAGCGCGGGGGAGCACAGGACCGCCAGGCCGGTCGCCTCGCCCTGCGCCAGCAACTCGCTCGCGATGAGGCCCGCCTCGATCGTCTTGCCGATGCCGACGTCGTCCGAGATCAGCAGGCGGACGGTCTTCTGCCGCAGGGCCATCAGGAGTGGTACGAGCTGGTAGGCGCGCGGGTCCACCGCGATGCCCGCCAGCGAGCGGAACGGGCCCGCCCCGGAGCGGAAGCCGACGCGCAGGGCCGTGCGCAGGAGACCGGCCGCGAGCTGGTTGCCGAGGTCGCTGGGGAGCGGCGGGTCGAACCTTGCCTGGTCCACGGTTTCGAAGGCCGGGAACACGGCGGCGATGTCGTCGTCCGAGCCGCCCAGCGGGCGCAGCACCAGCAGGTCGGGCTTGCTCTGCGGGAGCACCACCCATTCGCGGCCTCGGGCCTTCACCAGGGAACCGGTGGAGAATTCTTGGGACATGTGGGTGTCAATCCTGTGGAGGGCGGGTCAGCCGGCGGAAGGGGAGCCGAAGTACTGGGCGTTGGCGGCGACGATGGCGTCCCAGTCCCCGCCGTGCGGGAAGCGGACGACGTCCCAGCGGGCGTTGAACAGGCGTTCCTCTGCGCCCTCGTCGCGCAGGGCGTCCTGCTCCTGTGCGGGTGAGTCCACGAAGACGGCCACGTTCACACCGGGCAGCCGGTACACGAAGTCAGGTGTGGCGTTGGCCTCGGTAAGGAAGGTGCCGGTCGCGTCCGGCGGTCGCAGCCCGCGTGCCTTCGCCCAGCCCAGGAAGTCACCCCGCGCGGCGAGTTTGGAGGCGGACGACTCCACGGTGGTGGGGGCGGCGGGGGACTCCGCGAGCAGTCGGCGGTACTGCTCCGACTTCGACTCGCCACGGGCTTCCCGGCGCGCGGTAGCCGACGCGAACCGGACCAGCAGGGAGGCCACCGTGTGCCGGTTGATCAACGCGTGGTCGATCTGGTTGCCGTACGTCAGCAGGCACTCGTAGCAGCCGAGCGCGCAAGCTCGGCCGGGACGGTGCTTCTCGCCGCCCTCGTCCACGCCCTGATCGCTGAAGTGGCAGATCTCCAGCGCCCGTCCGGCGGCCTTCGCCAAGGCGTCGTCCTCGGCCTGGAGGCGGCGCAGTACGCCCGCGCCGCCCTCGGCGGCCTCCGTGAACAGGATGCGGCGGCGGGGTCCGTCGTCCGGTGGCAGCAGTTCGCTGGACAGCTCGGCGTCCTCCAGCTCGAACGCGGCCTCGATGCCCCGCTCCAGCGCGTACATCAAGGTCAACGCGATCGGCTCCGGCAACGCTTCGTCGAGGGTGAGCACCATGATGTTGCGACGGTCCTCCACGTATGGGATGACCCGCTTCTTGCGCCGCCGCTCGTTGCCGTCCGTGTCGATCACCGGCAGTTCGCTGGAGTCGCCGGACGCCTCCGAGGCGTCCTTGTCGTTCATCCAGCGGCCGTCCGCCAAGTCCAGCCAGTAGCCGGGCGGTTCGTCGCTCTTTGCGCGCACTCGGCCGGTGTTGGTGATCCGGACCGTCGCCGAGTCGCCGTACGCGAGCTGGGCGACCGGGCCCCCCGAGGAGTCGGTGACAGACGCTTCCAGACGGCCCTTGTCGGCGGCGTCGCGCTGGGGGAAGCGGTAGGACGTCTCCAGCCTGAAACCGGCGCGGCGGCGCTCCTCCTCGTCGGAGGAGATCCGCTCGCGGCGGGTGGTGTACACCGTGTGCAGATGCAGCAGGCCGTAGGTCGCCGAACCCAGCGGCTCGTTGCAGAAGCCGCAGCGGTCCTCGCGGTCCTCCGGCGCGTGGTGGTAACCGCAGTGCGCGCAGCGCCGGGCCTCGCCCGTCGTCAGCTCGCCCGCGGAGTCCGGCGGCAGCTGGATGCGCGTCACCTGGTAGCGGGCACCCTCGTGGTAGATCAGCGCACCTGGGCCGAACTCGCGGATAGCGAGGAAGCGCGGACGCTGGAGGTAGTCGCCGTCACCCCGGCGGCGGCCGATCGTCGGAATGTACGCGGCGAGCGGCAGGCGCGGGAAACTGTAGCCGGGGAGGAAACCCTCGGAGGCGAGATAGCGGTACGGGTTGAAGTCGGAGAGCACGGACTTGTTGTCGACGCTCTCGTTCATCAGCAGGTTCAGTTGCGTCCAGGCCTCGCGTTGGCGGGCATTGGCGCGCTTGCGGTCCCCGTCCGTGAGGCCGTAGTCGATACGGCGCTCGCTCTGGGTGTAGTAGTCCCTGAGCGCGGCGCGGAACAGCCTGCGCCAACGGTCGAAGGCACGGTCGAAGCGCGACTGCACCGAGCGGACTCTGTCCTCGATCCAGTCGTCGTACCACCAGGTCGTGTCGGCGAACCTGGGCAGCAGGGGGCCGAACACCCGCAGTGCGGCGTCGATGGTGCGGCGCCGGGCGCTGTCGTCGAGTGAGGCGTTCAGGACTTCGGGGAGCAGTTCCAGGTCTGGTGACAGGCGCGCGTCGCTGTCCGGAGCCGGCACGTCCAGGACATCGGACATGGCCCGGCCTAGCCTGAGGCCCGCCTCGGCGATCCAGATGCCCTGCAGATGGGAGAGGACCAGGTCCTCGTTGGCCAGGTCCAGGCGCGGCGGGGCCACCGCACCCGCCACCATGTGCTCCGAGCGGCGGAAGTAGTACTGGTCGTGGCTGTTGCCGGTCGCGCAGTAGGTGGTGACCAGGGCGGGCTGGCCGCTGCGGCCGGCCCGGCCCGAGCGCTGCGCGTAGTTCGCGGGTGTGGGCGGCACATTGCGCATCATCACCGCGTTCAACGAGGAGATGTCGACGCCCAGTTCCATCGTCGGGGAGCAGTACAGCAGCTTCAACTCGGCTTTCCGGAAAGCCTCTTCACGCTCCTGCCGGTCCTCGGGGGACACCTGGGCGGTGTGCTCGCGCGCGAACAGACCGGACAGCGCGCCCGCCGCGTCCTTGTACAGGTCCCGGAAGAAGGTGTTCACGCGTGGGCCGTCGCCGCTCTGGTACGTGCGGGTCAGCGGGTCGTGGGTCCCCGTCTCGCCCCGGCCGGCGCGCCACACGAGTGACTGCGCGGCCACTCGGTAGCCGGTCGCGGCGGGGGCCGAGGCTCTGCGGTAGCGGCCCGCGCGTTGCGGGGCGACCTCCACCTCCTTCACGAGACCCGCCTTGGCGAGAACCTTCAGCAACTCCTCGATCACCAGCTGGAGTTCGGCCTGGTCCAGGTCCTTGAAGGAACGGTCCGCACGCGCCAGGTACTTGCCGAACTTGCCGCGTGCTGACAGGAACAGACCCGAGCGGTCCATACCCGGGCGGGACGGATGCGGATAGGCGGTGCCGATCCGTGGCTTGTCGGTAGCCGACAACAGCCATGGGTCCACGAGCCGTTCCTCGCTCGCCCGCTGCAACGAGTCGAAGACGTCGTCGCGGAAGTAGGACACGTCGATGGCCAGCGACCGGCGCATCTCGTTGAGCAGCGCCTTCATGATCTCGGACCGCAGCGCGGGATCGGCGTCACGCAGCACCGCATGAGTGGTGGCCCAGCGGTCCTGCTTGCCCGCCACCCACTCCAGGTCCTCGTAGTCGATCTCCAGCAGACCGGTCTGCTCCAGGTTCGGCATCGTGATGCGCCAGCCGCGCTCAAGGTCCAGGTAGAGCCGGAAGGCGATCACATCGCGGAGCGTCCGGGCGGCGTTGCGGGCGAGGGACGGCGGCAGGTCCGCGTCGCCGGTGTAGTCCGCCGGATCGATGGCCAGCGCGTTCGTCACCGTCGACGCCAGCTCCTCGTGGTGCAGGCCGTCGTCCCCCGAGTCCAGAGCCGCCCGGTACAGAGCCCCCCGCAACTGCGTGATCTGAACGAAGTCGTTGAAGTGGCCTGCCTGGAGGGAGGCGTCCTGGCGGTTGTCCACGAACGTGAGGAGCTTGCGCGCCTCCTTGTCCAGGGCTTCCTCGGGCACCGACTTCAGCGACCGCACGACCGACGCCGAGATCAGCGAGGTGGCGGAGGAACGGCCCTCCTGATCCAGCGTCGCCAGCTTCGCGAAGTCCCGGCCGCGCGTCTGCTCGTAGGCGACCCCGCAGTGCAGACAGAACAGGAACGGGGACGGGATGAACGCGGCCTTCAGCTCGCCGCGCCCTTCGTACCCGAGCGGATCGACGGTGACGGCCCGGGGCACCCGGTCGCGGTACGACCTCTTCACGACCTCCTGGCCCTTTTCGTCCAACTCCAGCCAGGACTCGGGCAGTCGGCGGTCGTCCACCGCGTACTGGAGGGCGGTCGGCCACTCCCGCTCATGGTCGACGTACAGATACCCGTCGCCCTGCCGACCGCCGGTCGCGGAGGTGTCCCGGCGTGCCTCGTACCGGACTTCCCCGTCCTTCTCGGTCCGCCACACCGTCAGATATTCCTGGCCGCACTCCCGGCAGAACGCGAGAGGCATCAGCAACTTGCCGCTCTTGTCCGGCTTTTCGAGCTGGTAGGAGCGGGTGAGGTAGCGGGACAGCTTGTCCTCAAGGGTGACGTACACGGTGTCACCCTTGGAGAGGAACTGGTGCAACCGGAACGCGAAGAGCGGTCGGTCGGTCACGGGATGGCGGGCCTGTGAACCGGCCTCCAGGGTGGCTCGGATGGCCCGGGCGCACTGCTCCTCGTCGACTCCGGACCGTTCGTGCAGCTCCGCCGCCGCGTCCTCGATCCGCGCGGGCTTGCGGCGTACGAGCTGTCCTGTCGTCGCGTCCGTGGCCAGCCCGAAGCGCGTCTCGATCCAGCGCGCCAGCGGATCGCGCACCAGATCGGCGTACGCGCGCGGAGCGGCGGGAGAGTTGAGGCGCTCGGTGGGCATGGTGTCGGGGGCGTCGTCGGTCGCTCGGACGAGGGTCTCGCCGATGACGTGCTCGGGCTGGACCCGCGTACCGAACAGAGTGCTCGCCAGCTCGGCGACAGCCTTCTTCTGCCCTGCCAGGGTGCCTTCGGTGGACATCGTGGCGGACGTGCCGATGCACTGCAGCTCGTGAGCCTGGCAGGCATCCCTGACCCGGCGGATCAGCAGGGCCACGTCGGCGCCCTGACGCCCCCGGTAGGTGTGAAGCTCGTCGAAGACCAGGAACTCCAGGCCCCGCGCCATACCGATGAGGCTGTCACGGTCGTCCGGGCGCGTCAGCATCAGCTCCAGCATCACGTAGTTCGTGAGCAGGATGTCCGGTGGGTTCTTGCGGATCTCGCGGCGGGCCTCTTCGTCCTCCTGTCCCGTGTAGCGGGCGAAGGTGACCGGCTCCCGGCCGGCGCCGTAGCCGTCGCGCAGGTACTTCTCCAACTCCTTGAGCTGGCTGTTGGCGAGCGCGTTCATCGGATACACGATGATCGCCCGTACCCGCTTGCGGGCGTTCGGCCCTTCGGCGTCCCGTTCGTGCAGCACCTTGTTGACGATGGGGACGATGTAGGCGAGCGACTTTCCGGAGCCCGTGCCGGTCGTCAGTACATACGAGGCACCGGATGCGGCGGCGTCGAGAGCGTCACGCTGGTGCTGGTGGAGCGTCAGTGGACGTCCATCGGGAACGGTGCCGCCCTCGGTCTTCTTCGCCTGGAAGATGCGTGCGCACTCCTCGTGGAGCACCTTCTGCCCGGCCAGCTCCGCGACCGTGCCGCCGCCCTGGAAGAAGGGGTTGAGCGACAGCCAAGGGTTCGGCCACTGGGACTTGTTCTCCAGGTCCTCCTCGACGAAGCCGGCGATCCGCTCGTCGCGGATGACCGTGCCGCCCTTGGTGAAGGAGTGGTAGTCGTCGATGAGCTTCTCGTGGACGCCGAAGACGTCCATGCCGGCGCCGGGAGCGGTGACCGTCGCGGGCTTCGGAGCGGGTACCGGGTTCTCGGCCGTCGGGGCCGACGCGGCGATACGCAGGGGGAGGAGCGGGTCCATCGCGCCCCAGTGCGGCAGCCCTGAGACTTCCTCATCGGCGAGAGCAAGCGGCATCAGCGCGTCACGGACCGCCACGGCGTCCGTCGGCCGGTCCGCCGGGTCCTTGGCCAGCAGACGGTGGACGAGGCGGGCGAGTCCGACGGGGATGTCACCGCGGATCGCGGCGACGGGGGTCGGGTCCTCGCCGATGTGCTTGCTCGCGAGTTCGTACGGGGACTCGCTGGTGAACGGCGGAACCCCGACGAGCATCTCGTACAGCACACAGCCCAGCGCGTAGAGATCGGCGGCCTGTGTCACCTGCTTGGCCCTGAACTGCTCAGGAGCCATGTAGCGGGCGGTCCCGACACTGACGCCGCTGCTGGTGAGCCTCGCTTCGTCCGGGTCGTCGACGATACGGCCCATGCCGAAGTCGAGGACCTTGACCGTGCCGCCCTGGGTGAGCATGACGTTGGCGGGCTTCAGGTCGCGGTGCACGATGCCCGCGGTGTGGGCGGCGGCCAACCCGTCGGCGATCTGGGCGCCGACCGCGGCGGCCCAGGCGAGGGGGAGCTGCGGTTCCTCCGCGATCAGGTCGCGCAGTGTCTCCCCGTCCAGGAGCTCCATGGCGAGATAGGGGAGACCGCCGTTGTCCACGGCGATGCCGCCCGCGATCAGCCGTGTGAGGTTGCGGTGGCGCAGCCGACGCATGATGCGCACCTCGCGATCGAAACGCTGCACGGCCTTGGGGTCGCCGCCCGTGTCGATCTGGACGCCGGTACGGCGGCGCAGGATGGTCTTGACGGCGACCACTCGTTCAGCGGATCCCTCGGCCGCGTGCAGATCCTCGGCCCGGTGGACCTCACCCATGTTGCCTCTGCCGATGACGTGCCCGATGCGGAATCTGCCGTCGACCAGCTCGTGGCTCACTGCCGTTCCCTCTTCTTCCTCGTCTCGCGGTCCCGTACCGGAACGCGCCCCCTGACCTGCTGCCGCACGGTCCATCGTGTCAGAGCGGAGAGTGTGGCATCTGTCACCGTACACGACTGGCGACATTTTTGACATGAAGTCAATCTGTTGACATCGTCAACGTGCTATCTCTATGGTTCCAAGTGGAGTGAGCCTGGGGGAGGCGGGATGGGAGCTGAGTCCGTCAGCGGGGTGGGCGTATCCGGCGCGAAGGCGGTATTGGCCGGGTTGTTGGCACGTCTGCGGCACGCGGCTGTGAATGGGGTCGTACCGGAGCACGCCTTCGCGGAAAGCGTGCGCATGCTGGAGCTCGGGGATGCCGAGCGTGAGCGGCTGCGGGACGAGCTGGCCCGGTTGGGGCTGCCCGTGAGAGGGGTGCACGTGCACATAGACGCGGACAGTGCGGGCGGGCAAAAGGTTGCACGGATACGTGAAGAAAATGTGCTTACTCGTGTTCATGCGGTGAAGGGTCTCCTGGCGCGTTACGCCGACGCCGACGGGTACGTGACGGCGCGGGCCGTGGACGGGGTGGCTCGACTGGCCGGGCTCAATGCCAGCGAAACGGAGGCCCTGCATACCGGGGCTCGGCTGCGGGGCACCTCTTCGGCGCCGGACGAGCAGCCCGAAGGGCCGGAATCTGTGGCGGATCCTGAGCCGCCGGACCCTGTGGAGCCAGCGGGGTCGGTGACCGTACCGCAGGCGGGGGACGTTGCCGCCGCCGTAGCCGCCGCGCGTGCCGTGCTGGAGGTGGACCGCTTTCGCCGGCGGCCCGAGGGCCGCCTCCTCAGTGCGGAGGCGGAGGTGGGCCTCGCGGTCCTCGTGCGGGGCGGCCCGAGCCGCATCGGGCGCGAGCCGGAGAAGGCCGAGTTGAGCGGCCTGCCTCCCGACGACGTCAGAATCCGTGCGCGGAACTGTCTGGTCCTCCACAACCAGCGGCTCGCGCACTCGATCCTGCGCGGCTACCTCGACCAGGGGCTGGACTACGAGGACCTGTTCCAGCACGGCGTGCTGGGCCTGTTGACGGCGGCCCGGAAATTTGATCCGGCGAAGGGGTACAAGTTCTCGACGTACGCCACGTGGTGGGTACGCCAGGCGATCACGCGGGCGGTCGCGGACGAGGGCGCCGTCATTCGGATCCCGGTCCACATGCACGAGCAGATCCGCAGGGTGGCGAAGGCGGAACGGACCCTGAACGGGCAAGGGAAGCCGGCGAGCACCGCCGACGTGGCCGTGCTGTGCGACGTCAGCCTCGCGAAGGTCGAGGAGGCCCGACGGCTGAGTCGGCGCACCGACTCCCTCGACCGCGTCGTCGGTGACGGGGTGACCCTCGGTGACTTCGTGGGGTGGAGAAACCTGTTGCCGTCGGTGGAGCGCGTGGTCCTGAACGCGCTGGCAGCAGAGCAAGCCATGGCCGTTGTGGGCACGTTCTCCGGACGCGATCACCGCGTTCTCGTACGACGTCTGGGGCTGGACGGTGATGAACCCTCCACCCTCGATGAACTGGGCCGTGAGTTCGGGGTGACTCGGGAGCGCATCAGACAGATCGAGTACAAACTCCGCCGGGAGCTGAAGGAGAGGCTCGGGATGGCAGGACTCCTCGCAGCCGACTCGACGCACGTGAGCGACAAGGCAGCGGAGGAGCGCCACCGGAGTGGAGCCGGTGGCGCTGCCAGGATCCGCAACCAGGGCCGGGCGCGGAGATCTGTCGGCGCGGTTGAGCAGGCGGAGAAGCGGGAGGCTGTGACCGCTGCCGACCAGGTACGGGAATCGGTGCCTGCCATCGGCGTGGAGAGCGCGGCACTGACCTCGCCACCGGCGCCGGAACCTACACCTGCGGCGCACACAACAGAAGCGGAGAGTTTGCCGCCGGTCAGCGTTTCGGTGCCCGGCGACGGGTCGGAGATCGGAGAGGCGGAGCCGTACACCGGTGACTGGGAAGAAGCCCGGCGCATGGCCCGGGCCCCCGTTGACGACGTGACGTGGCTCGCGGAGTACGCGCTGACGGCCGTGGGACATCCGTGGCTCACTGTGCTGCTCGGGCCATCCACGGCCGACACCGTGACGCGTGTCGTCCAGGGGACGGAGACCGCCGACCGCGCGGTCGGCGCGGCGCTGGAGGTATTGCGACGCGTCTTTGACGCACTGGTCGAGTCCGGGCACCGGCCGGAAGACTTCTTCGAACGGCCCGCCGAGGCGCTTGTCGGCATCACGCCTCATGCCTACCTGGCCGTCAAGCCCCTGGTGCACGCCGAGTCCCGACTCGCCATACGTGACGCGCTGCGGGATTTCATCGCCGACACACCCGGGGAGCCGGGCCGGACCGAGGACACGGAGCCCGCTGTGGAGACGAAGCGCGCCGAAGCGGACCGCGAAGACATGGCTACCCAAACGCGCTCGGCCGAAGCTCGGCTCGGGCACGAGGCCTACGTCGCGCAGTTGCGTGAGGAACATCGGCAGCAGCTCGACGCGGAGCGGCAGGCAGCCGCCGAACAGATCGCGGCGGCCCGTGCGGACACCGATACCGAACTCGCCGCCTTGGAAGAGACGCTGCTGCTCCGGATGGACCAGACCCTCCTACGCCGTGAGCAGCGTGCCCGAGCCGAGACCGAGGAACGGATCGCGCGCTTGGAGGCGGCTCACACCGAGGCGTATCAGGCCGTGACACGGCGGGCCGTACAGGCGGAAGAGGCCGCTCGGGTCGTCGCCGCCGACAACGCTCTTCACCGTCAGCGAGCCCATGAGGCGCATCAGGAACACGGGCGGTTTCGTGAGGACGCGGAAGCGCGGATCGTCGGTCTCGAAAACCGGCTGCGGGAGTCCGAGTCCAGACTCACCCAGCAGGACCAGGAGGTTCGCGCGGCCCGTCAAGAGGCACGGGACGCTGAACAGCGGGCCGCCCGGCGAATCGCCCAGACCGAGCACGATGCGTGGGCCCGTATCACCGAACTGCAGGACCAGCTCGCCGTGGAGCGCGGAGTCGCCAACGGCCCGTCCTGGCTCCGGGACCAGCGGCGTCAGCCCTGATTCGCAGACCGCTCAACTCGCCGCGTACTTGCTGAGGAACACGATGGATCCCAGACACGAATTCATGGCCTATCTCCACCGGCAGTTCGTCGGTCCCGCCCTGGGAGAGCACGAGACGCTCGACGCCCCGCCGGACCGGCACTACCTCATGGGCACGCTGTATCCCCAAGAAGCCGACCTGCAAAGGCAGTTGAACCTTGCCGCAGAAGAATTGGAGGGCGTCGGCACGGAAAGCGCGGCGGAGGACACCTCCCCCGCGAGTGATCCCGTCCCCGAATCCAACGCCTGGTTGCCCTCCTCGCTCGGCTTCAGCTTCTACACCGACGCCACGACTGTCGAGATCACCTGTAGCGGCGCCCGCTACCAGACCCACGCCGCCACGGGTGAACGCGGCCGACGCTGGGAACGCTTCCCACTTCCTGCCGAGACCCACACACTCGGCCCGGACCGTGACCGTGTTCAGGTCCTGGACGACCGTGCCGAAATCCGGCTCCGGCGCAGGGCGTTCGGCACCGGATACCTGGTCACGGTCGCCCTGGTGAACACTGCTCGCCATGAGCAGGCGCTCGGCAAGGCCGCTCAATGGGATCGGATGCTCTTCCAGGTGGGTCTGGAAGCACGTCCCGCGGACGGCGGCATCCGCCAGTACCCGAGCGTCCGACTGGCCAGCCGTGACCTGGAAGAACAGGAACTGCGCCTGCAGTACGAGCACGTGCGGACCCACGCAGTCGGCCATGGATGCGCGGTGGCGGAACACTACGACGACGAAGCGCGCCGGGTGATCGCTCTCCGCGCTGCCGTCATGCCGGAGGCCGAGGCCCACAGCGTACGGGCCGCCGGGTTGAGCGGAACCCCTGTGCTCGACGTGCTGCACCTCGCCGACCCCGAGATCACCGTTGACCAACTCCGCGAGGAACTGACGGAGTTCGTCGCCGACTACCGTGCATGGTACGTGGGTCAGTTGAGCGGGGAAGTCCCTGACTGGGGCCGTGACGCGGCGGACCGCATCCTCCACCGAATCCGTGACACCGTCACCCGGATCGAATCCGGTGTGCGCACCCTCTGCGATCCGAGCCGCCCCGAACTGCTCGACGCCTTCCGTGCCGCCAACCGTGCCATGGCTCTTCAGATGCGGCACTCGGCCCCTGACCTGGCGGGCGCCCGCCGACCTCGTGGCGTCGCTGTGCCCCCTGATCCGCAACCGGATCCAGCTGCGGCCTGGCGCCCCTTCCAACTGGCGTTCTTCCTGCTCGCCCTGGACGGGGTGGCCGATTCCCGGCACGCCGACCGTGCCACCACGGACTTGATCTGGTTCCCCACTGGCGGCGGCAAGACGGAGGCGTACCTACTGCTCGCCGCCTTCGAGATGGTGCTGCGCCGACGTGAACCCACCGGTGGAGGTACCGCGGTCCTCAGCCGTTACACCCTCAGTCTGCTGACGACCCAGCAGTTCCAGCGAGCGGCCACGACGGTCTGCGCCCTGGAGACCCTGCGCCGAGCGGATCCGGTTACGTACGGACAGGAGCCCTTCTCGATCGGGCTGTGGGTGGGCGAGACCACGACTCCGAACACGTACGAAAAGGCCCGTGCGGCCTTCGACGACGTACGTGCCGCCGCCCGGCCGGACGATGTCTTCATCCTCGATCGCTGCCCCTGGTGCGGTACCAGGATCCTGCCCGCCCACAAGTCGCCGGACATCGGCGACTACGGCGTACGCGCGGACGCGGACGCCTTCGCCTTCTTCTGCCCACGTGACGAGTGCGCCTTCCACGACGAACTGCCCGTCGCCGTCGTGGACGAGCAGCTCTACGACCGGCCCCCCACCTTCGTCCTCGGCACAGTGGACAAGTTCGCCCGCCTGGCCTGGGAGCCCCGTGCGGGACGCCTGTTCGGCGCGGGGAGCGGAAACCGGCCGCCCTCGCTCGTCATCCAGGACGAACTGCATCTGCTCACCGGCCCGCTGGGCACCACCGTGGGCCTGTACGAGGCGGCGATTCTCGGCTTGTGCACCGCACCCGACGGCGTCAGGCCCAAGGTCGTGGCGTCCACAGCGACCATTCGCCGTTCCGGCGAACAGGTCCGAGCCCTCTACGGTGCCGGGGTCCAGCTCTTTCCTCCCGCCGGGCTCGACGCCCGCCACTCGTACTTCGCGGAACCCGACACCTCGCACCCCGGCCGCCGCTACCTCGGCGTCATGGCCCAGGGACACACGGCAGGCCGCGCCGCCGTGGCCACCGCCGCCGCCATGCTCCAAGCCGCCTGGGAGCTCCCGGAGGAACACCGGGACGCGTACTGGACGTTGGTGGCCTATCACCACAGTCTGCGTGAACTCGGCCGCACCGTCACCGCCGCCGCCGACGACATTCCCGCCCAGCTCGCAGGGCTGGAATCGGGGGCAGGGACCAGAGGCCTGGCGGACCATCAGGTGCAGGAACTGACCAGCAATCTGCCGCGTGCGGAGCAACCCGTCCTGCTCGACCGACTGGAGAAGCGGTGGGACGAGAAGGAGTCGGTCTCCTTCCTGCCCTGTACCAACATGCTGTCCGTCGGCATCGATGTGAAGCGACTGGCACTGATGCTCATGCAGGGACAGCCCAAGACGACCGCCGAATACATCCAGGCCACCAGCCGCGTCGGCCGACACTCGGTACCGGGCCTTGTCGTCACCTTCTTCAACGCCACCCGTCCACGGGACCGTTCGCACTACGAGACCTTCGACGTCTACCACCGCTCCCTCTACCGGCATGTCGAACCGACAAGCGTCACCCCCTGGTCCATGCCCTCCCGGGCCCGCGCCCTGCACGCCGCGCTCGTCATCCTCGTACGGCACAGGCTCGGGCTCGCCGCGGAGAACCAGGCGGGACAAGTCATCGACCGCCTCGCTGAAGTCGAGGCCATGGCCGAAGAGCTGGCGGCCCGTGCCGAAATGTGCGAGCCGTCCGCCGGTGACGCCGTAAGAAAGGAACTGGCAGACCTCATCGCCTGCTGGGAGGACGCGGCACGCGAGGCCCGCAAGGACGGCAGGGAGCTGTACTACCGCAGCCAGGGCAAGGGGCAGTCCAATCTCATCAAGAGCTTCGAACAACGTTACGGATTGTGGGAGACACCCAACTCCATGCGCAACGTCGACCGGGAATGCCAGGTAATGGTGAAGGGAGCCGACCTGTGAGCCGCAAGCTTCGGGTGCGCCAGTCGCAGACGGTGGTGCCCTTCGGGGTAGGAGCCGTTTTCGACATCCAAGGAGAGTCGTTCGTCGCCACCGGCATCGGAGACTGGCCGGGAAAGGGCCGACAGAAGGTGGAGTCCCCGCGACTGGCGTCCCGGCTCGGGGCGACGGGCTTCTACGCCGCTCCCGCGACGGCCAACGACCGATACGACACACCGGACGCGCCCGGCGTACCGTACATCCGCTTTCCCTCCTGGCTGTTCTGCGGCGCCTGTCGGCGCATGAAGCGCTGGCGCATCGCGGACGAGAAGCCCGGACAGCCACCACGCTGCGCCTCCTGCTCGCCGGGCCGGACGCTCGCACCCATGCGGTTCGTCCAGATCTGCGCGGCCGGACACCTCGGCGACATCGACTGGTGGTTCTGGGCCCACTCGCGGCGCGAAGCAGGCGAGCGACGTCAGTGCGGCGAACGAGAGAAGCTCCGTTTCCTCGTCTCCGAGCGCGCCTCCGGACTCGAAGCGCTCTCCGTCAGCTGTTCCGCGAAGGGCTGCGGCGCAGCGCGCGATCTGCTCGACATCCTCGGCACGCACGGCATGCGTTGCTCAGGGCGTAACCCTTGGCAACGGGCGAACGAGGCCACGGAGTGCGTCAAGCCGGTTCAGGTGGTGCAGCGGACAGCTGGAAACCTGTACTACCCGGTGACGCACTCGGCACTCGACATCCCCGAGACGGACGTTCGCGCTCACGACGATGACGTGCTCGCCGAACGGGTACGCCAACATGATCTGTGGGTGCTCCTGTGCCGCGACGCGGGGAAGCCGCGCGCGGCCGTGTTCCGGGAAGCGATCCTGGAGGACACCGGCGCCGACGAGGACCTCCTGGATGCACTCCTGCGCGAGGAGACGGGACAAGCTTCTCCGGCGTCCGACGGCACCCCGGCCGCCCCGGTCCGCCCTGATCTGAGCCGAGAGGAATGGGTCGCGTTCACCGCGCCCACTGCGCCGGCGACCCGCGATTTCGCGCTGCGTGAGACCACCCTCGGTCTGGCGGGCGAGACGGAGGAACCGTGGGTGGGACTGCGACGTACTCTTGGCCGGATCGTCCTCGCCGACCGACTGCGCGAGGTACGTGCGCTGTCGGGCTTCACCCGCGTGTCACCTGACGCCGCGGCCGTCCCCGCGGACACATCGAGGCGCCTGAGGTGGCTGCCGGCGGTGGAGGTCTTCGGCGAAGGGATCTTCCTCACGCTGGACAGGTCCGAACTGTACGCCTGGGAAAATGATCTGAGGGTTCGTCAGCGCATCGCGGGAATGCGCGTGGATCTCGACCGCTCTTTTCAGAAGGACCGCCTCGAAGCCCTGACCGGCCCTGAACTCGCCCCCAGATTCGTGCTTCTGCACACCTTGGCGCATCTGTTGATCCGCCAGCTCTCCTTCGAGTCGGGATACACCACGGCGAGCCTGCGAGAGCGGATCTACGCACGGCCTGAGCAGGACCAGTACGGCATCCTCGTGTACACCGCTGCCGGTGACGCGGAAGGCACCCTTGGGGGCCTCGTCCGACAAGGCGAACCTCCGCGTCTGGCGGAGACCCTGCTGCGGATGGCGGAGGCCGCCGCCTGGTGCTCGGCCGACCCCCTCTGCGCGGAACACACCGGCCAGGGCTTCGGCAACCTCAACCGCGCTGCCTGCCACGCCTGCTCCCTCCTTCCGGAGACCAGCTGCGAGGCCGGAAACGCCCTGCTCGACCGCGCCCTGGTCGTGGGCGGTGAAGACGTGCCGGGTTATCTGGAGACGATCATCACCGCCGCCCGTGCCACCGCGGCCACCGCCCTGGAGCAGCCGTGACAGTCACCTACCTCGGTCTGTCACCGGAGCAGCGCGCCTGCCTCGACGATCTCCCCTTCGACGGCTGCCATCTCGTCAGCGGGCCGCCTGGCAGCGGTAAGAGTCTCCTGGCCGCCCAACGAGCCGTCATGCTCGCTCTCACCGGCACTCCGGTGACCTTGCTGACCCGGTCCAACCTCCTGCGACAGTCTCTGGCCGCGGTCGTCCACGCACTCGGCCCGGCCGACCGCGGCGTACGCGTGGCGACCGCTCACGCCTGGCTCACCGAGTGGTGTGACGGGAAGGTCCCCCGTACCGACGACGGCTGGTACGACTGGGCGGTGTGTTACGACCGTGCCGCAGGAGCTGGCCACGTACCTGGCCCGACCTTCGTGGTGGACGAAGGTCAGGACTTGCCACCCGAGTTCTACCTTCTCTGCCGACTGCTCAAGGCGCGTGTGACGGTGTACGCCGACGAGTGCCAGCGCCTGACCGACACCAACTCCACCCTCACCGAGATCGCTGGGCGACTGGGCCGGTGCACGCGTCTCGAACTCGATGGTAACCATCGCAACACACGTCAGATCGCGGCATTCGCCGCTCATTTCCACACAGGGGCCGGAGTGCCCGCGCTCCCCGTACGCGAGGGGCCGCCTCCACGGCTGCATCACCTGCCGGACCGCGGCGCCGCCGACTTGTTGATCCTCCTGGCGGAGAGACATCCTCAGCGGAGCATCGGGGTGATCGTGAACTCGACCCACACCCAGTTCTCGCTGCTCGGAAGCCTGGAGCGCCGAGCACCGAGACTCAAGCCGCAGTTGTACACCTCCCGGGCCAGGAAAGGGCAGGGCCGCTACCGCACGCTGGATCTCGGGCGGCCCGGGATCGTGCTCGTCCATCGGGCGAGCGCCAAAGGGCTTGGATTCGATACCGTCGTCATCCCGGATACTCATACGGACTCGGGGGTCGACCCCACCTCCGCCGCCCTGCGCATGGCTTATTACGTTCTGGCCACCCGTCCGCGACATGAACTCCATCTGGCGTATGAGGGCGACACAGAGCCGTCTCTGTGTGCGCAAGTGGGATCCGGCTACTTGCTGCGTGGCTGACGAGAGTGCGGGCATATCCGGACGGACCGCGACGACCCGGAATTGCGCCGCGCCTCGGGGTATCTGAGTCTACGTAGCCGTCAGAGTAATCACGAGAGCGACCGCCTGGACTGTTTGTGCAGGTCATAGCGCTGAGATGACTCTCCCCAGCGTTCGGCCCGGCTCGTCTGTCGTTCAAGGTCCTGACCTGGGAATATTGATCCAGGCCAGGATCATTGTTCGTACGGTGGCGATGTATCCCTATCTTCGTCCCGGCCAACTCCCCACGGTCCATGCGCTGGCTCGTCGACCACGCCGCCGGCTGGCTCCCGTACTCCGACGACCCCGCCCAAGTGGCCGCGAGCCGGTGCCAGTTGCAGGACCTTGTTGCCTAGCGGGCCGGACGCTCGCTGCTGACGGTGGTTCGCGTCAACCCGGACCACACCGCCAAACAGCACGAGGGATCGGACCGCCACCCCTTCCAGGGCGACATCGAGCAGATCGTCGGCGACCTGATGGCGTACGACAGGATCGGCTTCGACGTGTTCCTGGTAGGCCTCTCGTGGGCTGCGCGGGACGCCAGGAACTGAAGGACGTCTCCGCCGAGGTGTACACGGCGGCACGCGTGGCCGGGTTCTGAGCAGTCGGCTCAACTCCTGAGAGGGCGACAGGATCCGGGGCCCGGAGCGCCCCCCGCGCGCCCCGGACCGTGGACCCCCCATCCCCCCATCCCCCCATCCCCGTCGTCATTCCGTCTGGTGCCGGGCGGAGCACCGGTGGGTTTGCCCTGGGCGGGTGCCTCCGGCATATCGACCCCCCAGTCGATGCCACAGGTTCGCCCGAAGGCATGACCAGTGCTCCTGTTCCGCCAATGGGCACGTCCCTGTGCCCGGTAGGCTCCCGGCACAGACAGCTTCGTCGGTAATCGTGCCGGTCCGCAGGGGTCGGGTGTTGCCAGCGGGTATTTGGCAACACCGGTCGGCCGGCGTGTTGTTGGGGGGATGGTCATCGAGCACGACGGATTCGGCGCGGAGTTGCGCCGGCGCCGCATCGCGGCCGGGATGTCGCTGAGCGAGCTGGCCGGCAAGGTGTATTGCAGTCGCAGCTTTCTGAGCCGGGTCGAGAACGGGCGCCGTAGGGCCTCCCTGGAGCTGGCCCAGCTGTGCGACGAAGTCCTGGGTGCCAGGGGCGCGTTGGCCGGTCTGGCGGTACCGGCGGGCTCGGACGCGCCGGCGAGGGCCGTGCGGGGGGAGTCGGCGGTTCGGCTGGTCAAGTCGCCCGGAAGGGACGGGCGTTCGGGGGCGGTACAGGAACGGGCCGAGTTCCTGCGGCTGTTGCGGCGCGGTGATCTCAGCCATGCCGCCGGTGAGATGCGGGAGGCCGAACGGCACTACACGGCCGCCTATCGCGCCGCCGCCGGGGACCCGCGGGCGCAGGCCGAGGCCGTGATCAGGCTGGCGCGCCGGTGGTCCGACCCCGGGCAGGTCGACCAGGAGCTGCTCCAGTCGATCAAGGGGTGCCTGGCCGCGCTGGAGGGCGACGGCGGCCCCGAGGCCGCGGGGCTGCGGCTGCGGCTCGAAGCCCATCTGGCGAAGAAGATGTCCCTGGCGGTCAGCCAGGACACCGCGACGGGGCTCGCCGGTCCCGCCGAGGGCGCCCGGCTCGCCGAGGACACCCTGCGCCGATTACCCGAGGACGGCGACGACGAGGTGCGCTGCGAGGTCCTCACCGAATGCCGTTGGGCACGCTACGACTTCATGAGCGCGCCCGAGTCGCTGGACCTCTCCGAGCGGCTGCGCGAGGCCGCGGCCCGGCAGGACTCGGCGTACTTCCGGGGTGAGGCGCTCATGGCCGTCGCCGTCGACCAGTTGCGCAACGGCCGTGTCTTCAGCGCCCTGGCCACCGCCAACCAGTACCGCAAGCACGCCGCCGACACCCAGAGCGCGCTCTCCCTCTGGCAGCGGCACACCCTCGACGCCCTGCTCGACCTGTGGCACGGCCGGTTCGCCGCGGCGGCCGAGTGGATCTTCGTGGAGTCCCTGAAGTTCATCGAACTCCTCCGCGCCGACTACGCCGTACCGGCGGACAACCTGACGCAGACCCGTCTCGGGCAGGCCTACTGGCTGCTGCGCCAACAGGGCCGGCTGGCCGAGCTGTTCACCTCCGACCTGGCCGGCGACGTCGAGCGCCACGCGTATTTCCCCGTCTGGCGGGCCGGACTCGCCCTCGCCCTGTGCGAGACCGGGCAGCACGCGGAAGGCGCCGACCTGTTCCTCGGCTGTGTGGCCGACGTCGACCGGTTCCCGCCCTCGGGCTGGGCGGTTCCCGCGCTGGTCCTGCTGGCGGAGGTCGGCGCGGCGCTGGACCTCGAAGGCGGATTCGGGGCCGAGTTGGCGCAGACGGTGCCCGCGCTGCGGGCCCGGCTGGCGCCGCACGACGGCACGCAGATCGCCCTGGGCGGCTGGCCCACCGTCCTCGTCGGCCCGACCGCGCGGGCCCGCGGACTGCTGGCGCTGGCGGCGGGGGAGCCGGGGGCCGCCCTCGACCACTTCCGGCAGGCGGCCGTCCCGGCCCGCTCCTCGCAGCCCGAACTCGCCCGGCTCCGGCTGGCCCAGGCCCGCGCGACGCGCCGCAAGGGCGGTCCGGGCAGCGAGCCGCAGGCGGTCCGGCTGCTGCGCGAGGCGGCACGCGGCGCGGAGGCGTACGGCATGACGTCGCTGGGGGCGCAGACCCTGACGCTGCTGGAAGAGCCGGGGCGGGGCTGAGCGCGCGGCGCCCGCTCGACCGCCCCGGAAGTCGGTGGCTTTGGTGTGTGTGGACCGTGTTCATGCTGTGAAGTAGGTCACATTGGCGTCGGTCCTGAGTGCCCTGCCGAGCCGCCTCCGTCGCGTCCTCGGCGCCGCCCGAACGACCCTCTGCCCCGCACCTCACCGTGGGTAGTCAGCCAAAACGTCTTCGTGGGCGGCCGGTCGGGAGCGGGAGCCGCCGGATTGTCTACGCGCATAGTGTACTGAACGCCCTAAACGGCTGCGCCTGGAGTGTTTGTGGGGTCCCTTGACCCCGATCGGATGGCTCGGTTTCATAACTCACCAACTGCGCGGGGGGCTCGGGCGCCCGTCGGGAAACCGCAGCCCGTCTTTGGCGTACCTGCCGTGCTACGCCGCCAACTCCCCAGTCTGTGCAGGCGTGTCGACGTATGCCCGCGAGTTCTGAAGCGTCACGCGCCACCCCGGAAAGGAAATCACCGGTGTCGCAGTTCCTCACCGCAGCCCGCCTCCATCGTCGCGCCTTCGGACACCGGTGGGTGAAGTGAGCAGACACCGGGGTACGTCCACCCAGACCGGACCCGGTACCGGCCGCGGGCGCAGTATCCGCGCCTCCCTCATCACGCTCGCCGTGGTGCCGGGGACGGCGATGGTCCTGCTCTGGCTCAGTGGCTCCTTCGCGCTGTTCGACCAGTGGCACAACGCCAACAACGTCGGGCAGGCGGCCAAGACCACCTACGCCCTGGTGCCCGCGATCGGCGAGTTCCAGAAGGAACGCCAGCTGACGGTCGGCCTGTTGGCCGCGCACGGCAGCAGTACCGCGCTGGAGGCGCAGCGCCGCCGTACCGACGCCGTGCTCGCCGGATTCCGCAAGGCGGACTCCGCCTCCGCGGGGGTCGGATCGGCGCAGTACCAGGCCCAGTTGGGCACCGTACGCAAGCGGCTCAGCGCGCTGAACACCGAGCGGACCGCCGTCGACGGCGGGAAGAGCACCCGGCAACAGGCCTACGCCGCCTACTCCGACGCCGTGTCCTCGGTGCTGAACCTCTTCGGGATGCTCAGCACCGACAGCGGCGACGCGGCCACCGCCGCCGACGCCGGACACGCCCTCGCGTTCCTGCGCGGCACCGAGGCCCTCTCGCAGGAGGAGGCGATCCTCGGCGGGGTCGCCGCCTCCGGGAAGCTGAGCGTCCAGGAGCGGTCCTCGCTGGCCGCGGCCCAGGCCGTCCGGGCCTCCGTGCTGACCAACGAGGTCGAGCCCTACCTGCCCACCGGGATGGGCGCGGCGCTGGACAAGGTCATGAGCGGCCGGGACCAGGACGCCATGGCGGCCTTCGAGGCGACCGTCGCGGCGGCCCCCGCCGGGCACGACGGCACGATCGCGGTACCGCGCACCACCACCGCCCGCGCGGCGGCCCCGGCGCGGGTCACCGGCGGAGTGCAGGCCGTCGAGGGCCAGTTCCTGAACAAGGTCACCTCCGACTCCCAGGACCGGACCCACCAGGTGCTCATGAAGGCGATGCTCGGCAGCGCCCTCGCCCTGGTCGCCGTACTCGCCGTCGCCCTGCTGTCCTGGCGCATCACCCGTTCCCTCCTCGGCCGGATGTCCGGCCTGCGCGCCGAGACCCTCGAACTGGCCGAGGAACGGCTGCCCGAACTGATCACCCGGCTGCGCACCCAGGGCAAACGCGCCGAACTCGACGACCTCCCCGAACTCGACTACGGCACCGACGAGTTGGGCAAGGTCGCGGAGGCCTTCAACAGCGCCCAGCGGACCGCGGTGAGCGTCGCCCTCGAACAGGCCTCGCTGCGCGAGGGCGCGCGCCTCGTCTTCCACAACATGTCCCGCCGCATCCAGCTCCTGGTGCACCGTCAGCTCACGGTCATCGACTCCATGGAACGCAAGGAGCAGGATCCCCAACTCCTCGCTGACCTCTACCGCGTGGACCACCTCGCCACCCGGATGCGGCGCAACGCGGAGAGCCTGACCGTGCTGTCCGGCGCGGCCCCCAGGCGCCGCTGGAAGCAGGCGGTGCCGCTCGCGGACCTGCTGCGCAGCGCGGTCTCCGAGATCGAGGGCTACACCCGGGTCGTGGTCGAACCCCTGCCCTCCGTCGCGGTGTTGGGCCCGGCGGTCGGCGACACGATCCACCTCATGGCCGAACTCATCGAGAACGGCGTGACGTTCTCCCCGCCGCACACCGAAGTACGCGTCCGGGCACTGCCGGTGGCACAGGGATACGCCGTGGAGGTGGAGGACCGCGGGCTCGGCCTCACCGTCGACGAGTACGCGGCGGCGAACGAACTCCTGCACCACCCCAAGGACTTCAGCTTCACCACCCTGGGCGAGGACCCGCGCCTCGGCCTCTTCACGGTCGGCCACCTCGCCCAGCGCCACGGCATCACCGCCAGCCTCCAGGCCTCGTCCTACGGCGGATCGCTCGCCGTCGTCGTCCTGCCGCAGGCACTCACCGAGCCGGTCGCGGACGGCGTCCCGTCCCCGCTGGACGCCCGCGCGGAACGCCACCTGGCGTCGGTGGCCGGTTCCCCCGCCGACCCGCTCCCGGGCCGGCCCACCGGCCCGGTCGGCGGCCCGCCCCGCACCGGAGTGACGACCGGCGGCATGCCGATGCGCACCCGCACCGGCCCGCCCGCCGCCCCGCGTGAGGCCGACCCGCCGTCCGGCGGTTCCCGGGCCGGTGACCTGTCCTCGGCCGGTTCCCGGGCGGGTGACATGTCGTCCGCTGGTTTCAGTGACGGTTTCAGCGCTGGTTTCGGCGCGGGTGACCCGCGGTCCGCCGGTTCTCCGGCTGGCGGCGACCCGCAGTCCGTCGTTTCCCACGCGGGTGACCAGTCCTCGGCCGGTTCCCGGCCGGTGGACCCGTCGTCCACGCGTTCCCGTATCGGGGAGATGCGGGCCCTCGGTTCCCGTGCCGGTGGTCCGCCGGGGGCCGGTGTCCGGGGCGGGGGTGGTGGTTCCGGGCGGTTGCCGCGCCGGGTGCGGCAGGCCAATCTCGCGCCGCAGTTGCGGGACCGGGTGGTGGAACCCGACGGTGAGCACGGTCCGGGGCGGGAGGCGGAGCGGCGGCCGGAGCAGGCGCGGTCCATGCTCGCCGCGCTCCGGGACGGCACCCGCCGGGCCCGCGCCCAGCAGGACGTGCCCATGCCCGCCTGGCCCTCGCCGGCGCGCGGGGACCTCCCCGCGCCCGGCCGGCCGCCCGCCCCGCAGGACCAGTTCCCGCCGGCCACCCGGCCGACCACCCCGTCCGAGCGGCATCAGCTGCCCACCCGTCCCCGTCCGACAAGGAACAACCCATGACTGCGCCCAACACCACGCACGGCGGACTGGCCTGGCTGCTGGACAACCTGATCGAGCGGATTCCCGAGACCCTGCACGCGATCGTCCTGTCGGAGGACGGACTCCTCGTCGGTTCCTCCGAGCGGCTCGCGCAGGACGACGCCGAGCAACTGGCGGCCATTTCCTCGGGAGTTCACTCGCTCGCGCTCGGCACCAGCCGTCACTTCGGCGGCGGCCGGGTGCAGCAGACCGTCATCGAGATGGACGACCTGTTCCTCTTCGTCACCACCGCGGGCGGCGGCGCCCGGCTCGCCGTACTCGCCACCTCCGAGGTGGACGTCGGCAACGTCGGCTACGAAATGACCATGGTGGTGCGGCAGGTGGGCCAGTTCCTCAGCGCGGCCCCCCGGTTCCCCGAGTACAGCGGTGTGCCCTTCGCGGGTGAGCATGAATGAGACATTGGTCGGAGGAAGATCCCTGGGAGGACGAAGACCCCGCGCTGCTCGTCCGTCCGTACACCGTGACCGGCGGCCGGACCCCGACCGCGCACTCCGGCATCGAGCTGATCACCCTGATCAGCACCGTCCGGCCGCCTACCCGCGACCAGCGCCTCCAGCCCGAACAGAACCGGCTGCTCGCGCTCTGCCGCACCCCCACCGCGCTGGTGGAGGTCGCCGCCCTGCTCGACCAACCCGTCGCGGTCATAAGGGTGTTGCTCGATGACCTGCTGGACAACGAACTCGTCTCCGTCTCCCCGCCCGCCGCGGCCGGTACCCCCGACGCCCGTTTCCTCCAGGCAGTGATCGATGGCATTCGCAGAATCTGACCGCCGCGCCACCCGCGTCGCGCCCAACGCCGCCACGGCCAAGATCCTCGTCGCGGGCGGCTTCGGCGTCGGCAAGACCACCCTCGTCGGCGCGATCAGCGAGACCACTCCGCTGCGCACCGAGGAACTCATCACCGAGGCCAGCGTCGGCATCGACAACCTCGCCGGGGTGGAGCAGAAGACCACGACCACGGTCGCCATGGACTTCGGCCGGATCACGCTGAGTTCGGCCCTCGTGGTCTATCTCTTCGGCGCCCCGGGACAGGACCGGTTCTGGTTCATGTGGGACGACCTGTCCCGGGGCGCGCTCGGCGCGGTCGTCCTCGCCGACACCCGGCGGCTGGAGAGCTGCTTCCCGTCCGTCGACTTCTTCGAGCACCGCGGCATCCCCTTCGCCGTGGGCGTCAACTGCTTCAACGGCGTCTGCGAGGAGGACCCCGAGGAGATCCGCACCGCCCTCGACCTCGCCCCCGACATCCCGCTCGTCCTGTGCGACGCCCGCGACCGGGAGTCGGTCAAGTCGGTCCTGCTCGCCCTCCTCGAACACGTCATGCGAGGGCTGGCGGTGGAGGCGTCGGGGGACAGGCAGCGGGTGTAGTCCTACGGTCAGGAGGGCCGCGCCGCCGAAACGGCGGTCGCGGTCACCGTACCGTCGCACTCCGCGAACTGCCCGTCGTCCAGCGCGACTTGGTGCTTCCCGGCGCCGGGCAGTCCGATCACCATCGTCGGATAGACGACCGGCGCCGAACCGGACGCGCAGTACCCGTCCCCCTCGCCCTGCACCTGTACGAAGGTCAGCTTGACCCAGGCCCGGCCGCCGGGGGCCAGTGTCACGGGCGAGGCGGTGCCGGTGGGGGTGACCTGGAGCGGCACGTTGAGCTCCGGGGAGCCGTTCGCCGCACCGGCGACGGTGGGATGTCCCCGCAGGACGCACGCCTTCGCCCCGGTGTTGGTGAACCGCACGACCGCCGCCCCGGTGCCGGTGCCCTGCGGCCGGTCGGCGGCCTGGGCGGCGCTCGCCTCAAGGGAGTCCGCCGTGCACCCGGTCGTGGTGGCGGCCGGAGTGCTGGCGGGCGGAGTGCGCACGGGCGCGGTCGGCGCCGCCGTGGACGACGACACGTCCGCCCCGGTCTCCGCGTCGCCCGGCCGGCACCCCGTCACCACCAGCGCCGCCGACAACGCGACCAGCGCCGTCGCGCCCCTGCGGATGCTGCTCTTCTGCATGACGTCCCCCGAACTCGCCGCGTACGGACCGGCTCTCACCGGTGCTCGCGGAGAGAGACAGGTCCGCGGCGCCCGGGGTTTCGCCCGCGTACGGGCTGTGACGAAGTGGTTACGACGGGTCGAAGCTCGCGAAGTAGGCCGCCGCCATGTCCTCGTCGCCGTGGCCTTGCGCCGCCGCGCGCGCGAAGCGCTCCGCGCCCGCCGCCGCCACGTCCAGCCGGACGCCGTTGGCCGCGCCGGCCTGGACGATCAGTCGGGCGTCCTTCTCCGCCGTCGTGACCGCGAAACTCGCCGGGCTCAGCCGGCCGTCGAGGATCGCGGCCGACTTGGCGTGCAGATAGCCCATGTCGAGCGGGCCGCCGGCGATGAGGTCGAGGAAGCTCTGCGGGTCCACGTCCAGCGCCTTGGAGAGGGCCAGGGCCTCGCCCGCCGCGTTGGTCGCCGCGAGGACCCAGCTGTTGGCGACCAGCTTCAGCCGGGTCGCGGTCGCCGCCGCGCCGCTCTCACCGACCCACAGCGTGCGGGCGCCGACCGCGTCGAACACCGGGGTCACCGTCGCGCGGCCGGATTCCGGGCCGGCGGCCAGGACGGTCAGCTGACCGGCCTCGGCGGGCTGGCGGGTGCCGAGCACGGGGGCGTCGTAGAAGACGAGTTCGTGGCGGTCGGCGAACGCGGCCAGTTCGCCGACCGATTCGAGGCCCGACGTCGTCGACTGGATCCAGGCGGCGCCGGGGCGCAGGACCGGCGCGGCCTCGCGCATCACGTCCAGGACGGTGTCGCCGTCGTAGAGCATGGTGAGGATCACGTCCGCGCCGCGCACGGCCTCCGCGACGGTGTCGGTGACGCGCGCGCCGTCGGCGGACAGCGGTTCGGCCTTGGCGCGGGTGCGGTTCCAGGCGTGGACGGTGTGTCCGGCGCGGGCGAGGTTGCGGGCCATCGCGGCGCCCATGATGCCGGTGCCCAGGACGCCTACGGTGAGCTTCTCGGTGGTCATGACTCGGCTTTCGTCCTCGATGTCGTTGTCGAGGACCAGGGTGCCAGGGGGACGCGCGCCCGGCCTCCCGGCGGGGCGCGCGTCCCGCCCCGGTCAGCCGGTGACCGTGAACCAGGTCGCGCGGGACTTCTGCCACTCCGGGTGGGTGAGGTCCTTCGCCTCGGTGCCGTCGCCGTACAGGTCGGCCGAGCCGTCGTCGGTGATCAGCTGGGCGCGGGCGCCCGCCACGGTCAGGTCCGGTACGTCGACGACCGCCTCCCAGGCGCCCGGGTCCGTGGTCGGCAGGTCCCGCAGCTTGACCGGCTGGTCGGCCGCGACGCCGGTCCAGGAGTAGAGGGCGTACGGGTCGGAGTTGTCGTCGGCGGCCCAGGAACCGGCCACGATCAGATACTGGTTCGCCGCGTTCTTGCGGATGTCGCGCACCGAGAGGCCGCCGAGGTCCAGCTCGATCGGCGTGCCGAAGGTGGCGGCGGTGCCGTTCGCGACCACCTTGTCGATGTTGGTGACGGGCACCAGCAGCGCCTTGCCGCCCGCCACCGCCGGGGCCAGCGGGGCACGGAAACCGAGGTAGGCCGTGGTCGTCGAACCGGGCGCGAACTCCAGCCCCTCCACATTGAACCCGTTGATCTCCTTGGGCACTTGACCGTCCGCCGTGCCCGCCGCGAAGCCGTACCGGTTGCCGTTCGCCTTGTCCCAGGCCACCAGGTTGTCGCGCAGCTTGCCGTACGAACCGCCGTAGGAGAGCGTCGTGTTCGCGCCGCTGCCGGTCACCTTGGTGGTGAAGACCGTGTTGCGGGCCGCCTTGTACTCGCCGTCCTTGTTGTTGCCGAGCGAACCGGTCCAGTAGATCGTGTCGCCGACCCGGGCCGCGCCCTCGATGTCGATCTCCTTGGAGACGTCGATGTCGTCGCTGAAGTCCCAGGTCTTCACCGGCGCACCGGACATCGAACGGTCGTACAGGCGAAGGACGTTGGACTCGTCATCCGCTACGACGACATAGCCGCCGCCCACGTCGACGGCGGCGGAGGCGTCGCTTGAGCCGGTGAAGTAGCGCGTGTCGGCGGGCTGTTGGACCGCCGCGGAGGCCGCGTAGTGCAGGGTCTTCGTCGCCGTCTTGCCGCCGAGGCCCGTGACCTTGACCGTCAGGTCGGTGTAGCCCTGCGCGGCTGCCGTGACGGCGAGTCGGCGGGTCGTGCCGGTGCCGGTGACGGTCACCGCGCTCGTCGGCGCCACGGACGCCTTGCTGCTCTTGCTCGTCGCGACCGTCAACGCGCTCGCGTCCGCGCCGCTCTGAGCGACCGTCACCTGGACCGTGGGGTCACCGGTCGCGCCCACCGCGCCCGACAGGTAGGCGGCCGAGAGGGAGATCGTCGGTGTGCCGTAACTCGCCGCGTGCGCCTGGGTGTTGAAGCCCAGGCCGAGAGCGGCGAGGGCCAGGCAGGCGCCCGCCGCGGCGACCGTCCTGCGACCGTCGGAGAAAACTCCGTCGGAAGTTCCGCTGGAGAGAACGTAGTCCTGCACGGGGACCCCTTCGTCGGCTCGGTGTCGACGAGAAGGCTCAGCGGATGTCACCAACTCCGCGCGGCGCGGGCAGGTCCTCGGGGTGAACAACGGCGGACGGGCCGAGGGAGCGTTCCATGACCCTCGCCAGGTGGCTGCTGAAGACCTCCTGTGTGTCGGGGGTCAGGGTGCGCAGCGCCACCAGTGCGGTGATCACCACGTCGCACAGTTCGGCCTGTACGTCGTCCCAGGTGTGGGTGACGCCCTTGCGCGGGTTCTGGCCGGTCACCCCGATCACCGCCTCGGAGACCTCGCCGACCTCCTCGGACAGTTTCAGCATGCGCAGCAGCAGGCTCTCGCGGCCGTCGAGCGGCTGGGTCGCGTCCACCCAGTTCCAGAGGCTGTCGATGCCGGCCCACAGGTCGGCCGGCGGGTTCGTCCGATCACTCATGGGTCCAGCCTGCCATCAGAGCCCTACGCGTCGAACAGCGTCTCCTGCCCGAACCCCGCCGCCTCCCGGACCCGCCGGTTGCGCAGGCCGACCACCACGGCCGTCGCCGCCCCGGTCACCGCGAGCGCCACCGGGACCATCCAGCCCCGGTTCACCGCGTGGCCGAGCGCGTGGTCCAGGGAGAGGCGGCCCGGACCGGTGATCGCGAGGCCCGTCGCGGTCAGCGCGAGGGAGACCGCGTACTCGTAGCCGCCGGCCGTCGCGAAGAAGCCGTTGGGCGCGCTCACCGCGGCGGCGCCCGCCATCGCACCGGCCGCCGCCGCGCCCGCCGCCGGGGTGGCGAGGCCCACCGCGAGCAGCGCGCCGCCGCCCGCCTCCGCGAGACCGGCCGTCGTGGCGCTCCACCTGCCGGGGGAGTAGCCCATCGCCTCCATGGCCGCGCCCGTGCCCTCGATCCCGCCCCCGCCGAACCAGCCGAACAGCTTCTGCGAGCCGTGCGCGGCCAGCACACCGCCGGTCCCCAGCCGGAGCAGCAGCAGGCCCAGATCCTGCCGGTCGTAACAGGTCATGGTGACTCCCTGGACAAAGGGCGTGGACGGTTCCTCCACCGTCGCATCCCCGCTGCCCGGGGGACGGGCGGGCGCGGCCGTTCGGGTGGCGGGCCCCGGCGAACGGTGTGAGTCTGGCCGGCATGACGATTCAACCGGCCAAACTCAGCGATCCGGCCGTCCGGGCCTTCGTCGGCGCCGTCAACGCCCATGACCGCGATGCCTTCCTGGCGCTGCTCGCGCCGGACGCGACGATGTCGGACGACGGTTCCGAACGCGACCTCACCGACTGGATCGACCGGGAGATCTTCTCCTCCCACGGCCACCTGGAGGTCGAACGCGAGTCGGACGGCGGCCGTGCCCTCGTCGCGAACTACGCCAACGACACCTGGGGCGAGATGCGCACCGCGTGGCGCTTCACGGTCGGCGCGGACGGCCGGATCGCCCGCTTCGAGACCGGGCAGGCGTGACCGCCGCCGTAAGGACTCCGCACCGATCGCGAAAGGCGTCGTCGCGGTGTGAAAACCCTTGCCCTGGTGTGCACTCCACCTCCTAGGGTCCGCAGGCATGGAGACGAACATCAGGACCCTGGGACGCGGTGGCATCGACGTGAGCGCTCTCGGCTTCGGCTGCTGGGCCATCGGCGGGGAGTGGCAGGACACGAGCGGACAGCCGCTGGGCTGGGGCAAGGTCGACGACGAGGAGTCCGTACGGGCGGTCCGGCGCGCCCTCGACCTCGGCATCACCTTCTTCGACACCGCCGACACCTACGGCGCCGGGCACAGCGAGCGTGTCCTCGGCCGGGCGCTCGGCAGGCGCCGGGACGACGTGGTCCTCGCCACCAAGTGGGGCAACGTCTTCGACGAGGAGACCCGCACCCTCACCGGCCGCGACGACTCGCCGGAGTACGCCCGCCGCGCGCTCACCGCCTCGCTGGAGCGCCTCGGCACCGACCACATCGACCTCTACCAACTCCACCTCTCCGACGCCGACTTGGGGCGCGCCGCCGAACTGCGCGACCAGTGCGAGGAGTTCGTGCGCGAGGGGCTGATCCGGGCCTACGCCTGGAGCACCGACGACCCGGCGCGCGCCGCCGTGTTCGCCGAGGGGGAGCACTGCGCGGCCGTACAGCACGCGGCGAACGTGTTCCAGGACGCGCCCGAGATGTTCGCCCTGTGCGAGGAGGCGGGGCTCGCGAGCGTCAACCGCAGCCCGCTGGCCATGGGCCTGCTCACCGGCAAGCAGGCCGCCGGACGCGCCTTGGAGGCCGGGGACATCCGCAACACCCCGCCCGCCTGGATGCAGGGCTTCAAGCAGGGCGCCGGGGCCGACGGGGACTGGGTCGCCCGGGTGGACGCGCTGCGCGAGATCCTCACCTCCGAGGGCCGCACGTCCGCACAGGGCGCCCTCGCCTGGCTGTGGGCACGCAGCCCGCGCGCCGTCCCGATCCCGGGCTTCCGCTCCGTGGAGCAGGCCGAACAGAACGCGGGCGCGATCACCAAGGGACCGCTCACCGCAGGGCAGTTGGTCGAGGTGGACCGGGTGCTGGGGCGGTGAACGGCCCTCACGGAAGGGCGGCTCACCGCCGGACGGCCGGCCTCGGGCCCCGGCCCCGGCCCTAGGAGAATCCCGGGTTGATCGTCGAAGGGCCGTTCACCTGTGGGCAGTTGGTCGGGGGCGACCGGGTGCTCGGAGGTGAACGGCCCTGACGGGGGTGGCGGGCGGGTCAGTAGCCCTGGTTGCCGTACTGCGCGTACTGCTGGCCCGCGTCGGTCTGCTGGGGGGCCAGCAGGCCGTTGCCCCGGCCCTGTTCGGTCAGTGTGATCTGGCCGGCCTTGATGGTGGCCAGGCGCGGGGCGCGGCGGGCGATCGACGAGTCGTGGGTGACCATGACGAAGGTCAGCCCGTACTCGTGCCATAGGCCTTCCAGCAGGCCCATGATGTCGTCGCGGGTGCCCTCGTCGAGGTTGCCGGTGGGCTCGTCGGCGAGCAGCACCTTCGGCTTCTTGACCAGCGCGCGGGCGATGGCCACACGCTGCTGCTGGCCGCCGGAGAGCTCGGAGGGGGCGTGCCGGAGGCGGTCGCCGAGGCCGACCGAGGTGAGCGCGTCCGCCGCCCGCTCGCGGCGCTCGGCGGGCTTGACGCCGAGCGGGACCAGGGCCGTCTCGACGTTCTCCTGCGCGGTGAGCGTCGGGATGAGGTTGAAGGACTGGAAGATGATGCCGATCTTCTCGGCCCGCAGCCGGGTCAGCTTGGCCTCGCTGATGGTGGCGAGGTTGACGTCGTCCAGCTCGACACTGCCCTCGGTGGGGCGGTCCAGGCCGCCGATCATCTGGAGCAGCGTCGACTTGCCGCCGCCGGTCGGGCCCTGGATGACGAGCTGGTCGCCGTCCTCGATGGTCAGGTCGACGCCGCGCAGCGCCTCGACCGTCTCCTTGCCCCGCGTGTAGCGCTTGGTGACGCCGGTGAGCTTGTACATGGGATCTCCGTCGATACGTCCGTGAAGAAGAAGGGAGTTGGGGCGCCGCCTCCCGGGGGGAGTGGAGGCGGCGCCCCGGATCAGGGGTCGCGGCCGGGGGCCTACGACACGCTGCGCAGGGCGTCCGCCGGGCGCATCCGGGAGGCGCGCCAGCCGCCCATCGCGCCGGCGATCAGCCCGCCGGTGACCGCGAGGCCCACCGCGAGGGCGATCGTGGTCAGCGAGACCGGGGCGTTGAGGGCGATCTCCAGGGTGTTGGAGGTGGCCTGCTGGCCGGGGCCGCCCTGGCCGCCGCCGGGGCCGCCGCCCATGCCGCCACCGCCGCCGGAGGTGCTGCCGAGCTGCGCGGTCAGCTTGGGGCTGATCGCGGTGACCGTGTAGGCCGCCGCGAGGCCCAGCGCGATACCGAGACCGCCGCCGATCAGGCCGTTGACCATGGACTCGCCGACGACCTGCCGGGTGACCTTGCGGCTCGGCCAGCCGAGCGCCTTCAGGGTGCCGAACTCACGCACCCGGCGGGACACCGCGGAGGAGGTGAGCAGCGCGGCCACCAGGAACGCGGCGATCAGCACCGCGATGGACAGCCACTTGCCGACGCTGGTCGCCAGGTTGGAGGCGGTGGACAGCGAGCCGGAGACGGTGGACGCGAGGTCGGCGGAGGTGGTGACCGTCGTACCCGAGATGTTCTTCTGGATCGTCGACTTGACGGTCGCGATCTGCTTGGAGTCGGTCGCCTTGACGTAGATCGTGGTGACCTTGTTCTTGGAGTCGCCCAGCGTCTGCGCCTGCTTCAGCGGCAGGTACACGTCGATCGTGGACTCGCTGCTGTTGGGCGTGGCGATGCCGATGACGGTGAACTTGGTGCCGGAGATCTTGAAGGTCGAACCGACCTTGTACTTCTTCGACTTGGCGTACGACTTGCTGACGACGGCGACCTTCGCGTTGGTCTGCGTAGTCGTGAAGGTCTTGCCGGTGGTGATCTTCGACGTGGACAGCGGGCCGAGCGTCTGGTTCGTGACGTCGATGCCGGCGACCGAGTACGAGTTCACGTTGAAGTTGGCGCCGCCGCCCTGGACCTGCGGCTGGCCGGTGCTGGTGCCGCCGCCCGAGCCGCTGCCGGGGCCGCCCTGCTGCGAGGAACCGGAACTGCCGGAGGTGGTGGAGGACTTCGCCTTGCCCTGGGTGAAGGACCCGTCGACCTTGGTGACGTTCAGGGTGAGCGCGCCGACCGCGGCGGACACGCCCTTCTGCGCGCCGACCTTGGTGACCAGGGAGGACGCCAGGGCCTGACCGCCCTGCGTGTTCACCCGGTCCGAGCTCTGCGAGCTGCTGGAGGAGGAGGTGGCGCCGAACTTGAAGCTGGGACCCTGCGAGCTGCCGGCCTTGGGGGCCGACTGCGCCTTGGTGACGGTCATGTCGGTGCCGAGACCGTACAGCGACTTGAGGACCTTGTCCTGAGCCTGATTCATGCCGGCCGACACCGAGTTGACGGTGATGACCAGCGCGATACCGAGCGCCAGACCCATCGCGATGACCAGGGCCGCCTTCTTGCGCCGGCTCAGCTCGCGCTTGAGATAGATGCCAAACATCCCATTCCCCAAAGGTTCTTGGCGCCCGCTGTGGGCGCGGCCACAAGCTATGGAGGAACCTTTGAGTCGACCTGAGTAAAGGATGTGTCTGGGCTGAGAAAAAGACGCCCGAAATCAGAATTGTGTCAGACAGCTCATTCCTAAGCTGCGGACGGCGTCCTGCCAGGAAACCGCAGTTCAATGGCCTGTTGGCTGGGGGTGTGGGGCCGTCGCGCCGACGTCTTTTCGCCACCCCCGCCGTGCGCTGCCCGGCCCTGATTTTGTACGGTCCCCGAATGCGCGATTCCTCTCGGCTCACGCGGCGTGCCGCTCTCGGTCTGTCCGCCGCCGCCCTTCCCGTGGCAGCGGCCACTCCAGCCTCCGCGGCGACAGTGATAGGCGGTGAACGTCTGGCCCGGGACGGGATCCAGCTGAGCGGTGCCACCGGTCTGCCCAAGAAGCTCACCGCCCGTGCCTGGCTGGTCGCCGACCACGAGACCGGTGAGGTGCTCGCCTCGTACCGGGCGCACCAGCGGCTCGCGCCCGCGTCCACGCTGAAGATGCTCTTCGCCGACACCGTGCTGGGGAAGTTCGAGCGGACCCGCACCTACCGGGTCACCGACGCCGACCTCGCCGACGTCCCCTCCGGCTCCAGCCTGGTCGGCGTCAAGCCCGGAATCACCTACACGGTGCACCAGTTGTGGCAGGGCGTCTTCCTCCGCTCCGGCAACGACGCCGTGCATGTGCTGTCCCACATGAACGGCGGGATCGCCAGGACGGTCGCCGAGATGCAGGCCAAGGCGCGGGACCTCCAGGCCCTGGACACCCATGTGGTGAGCCCGGACGGCTTCGACCACCCGGGGCAGGTCTCGTCGGCGTACGACCTCACTCTCTTCGCCCGGCACGGTCTGCACGACGACGACTTCGGCTCCTACTGCTCCACCAGGACCGCGGACTTCCCGGCCGGCGGCAAGAAGACCTTCCAGATCCAGAACACCGACCGCCTGCTCACCGGCGCCTACGGGCTGCGCCCGTACGAGGGCATGATCGGCGTCAAGAACGGCTACACCAGCCACGCCGGGAACACCTTCACCGGCGCCGCGACCCGCGACGGCCGCACCCTGCTGGTCACCGTGATGCACCCGGCCAACGGCGGCAACGAGGTCTACAAGGAGACCGAGGCGCTGCTCGACTGGGGCTTCGGCAAAGGGAGTTCGGCCCGTGCGGTGGGCAGGCTGGTCGAGCCGCTGAGCGAGGGCGGGGCGAGCGCGAGCCCGAGCGCGTCGGGGAAGAGCGCCAAGGGCGCCGCGGGGGCCACGGGAGCGTCGGCCGCGGCGGCGGACGGCACCTCGCCGTGGCGGCTGCTGGAGGGCGCGGCCGGGACGGTGGTCCTGCTCGCGGGCGGCGCGTTCGCGCTGCGTCGCCGGCGGGCGGCCGTGGCGGCGGCGAAGTCCCGGGAGGAGGAGGGGAGTTGACATGGTGCGACAGCCGTTCCACCGCCCGGTGCGAAACCTCGCGGTCCCTCGCGAGGTCCACCCCCACCCGGGCAGTGGAACGACTGTCGCCTCCCCCCTCGGTTTGGCCTGCGGAAGCTCGGTACTCCAACTGTGAAGCTTTGGTGGAGAAGAGTTGAGCATAAGTCAGTAACCGGACGCAATGGTGCGGACGGACAAATTCCGTTTGTGCAACTTGCCTCAACCGCGGCCCACATACGGCATCGCCGTCGCCAACACCGTCGCGAACTGCACATTCGCCGCCAACGGCAGCTCCGCCATGTGCCGCACCGTGCGCGCCACATCCGCGACATCCATCACCGGTTCCGGGGCTACCACCCCGTTGGCCTGCAACGCCCCGGTCTCCATCCGCCGCGTCATGTCCGTCGCCGCGTTCCCGATGTCGATCTGCCCGACCGCGATCGAGTACGGCCGCCCGTCCAGCGACAGCGACTTCGTCAGACCCGTGAGCGCGTGCTTGGTCGCCGTGTAGGCCACCGAGTGCGGCCGGGGCGCGTGCGCCGAGACCGACCCGTTGTTGATGATCCGCCCGCCCTGCGGCGCCTGCTCCTTCATCCGCCGGAACGCCGCCTGCGCGCACAGGAACGCCCCGTTGAGGTTGGTGTCCACCACATGCCGCCACGCGTCGTACGGCAGCTCCTCCACCGGCACCCCGCCCGGCCCGAACGTCCCCGCGTTGTTGAACAGCAGGTCCACCCGCCCGAAGCGCCCCACGGTCGCCGCGAACAGCGCGGTCACCTCGTCGGGCCGGGCCACGTCCGTCGCCACGACGAGCGAGGCGCCGTCGGGCACCAGCGCGGCCGTCTCCTCCAGTGTCCCGGCGCGACGGCCGGCCAGCGCCACCGACCAGCCCGCGCGCAGCAGTTCCACGGCGACCGCGCGGCCGATCCCGGAGCCCGCGCCGGTCACCACGGCTGTCCTCGCATGCTCAGCGTTCATGGACCGCAGCCTACGAGGACGGGTCAGCCCTCCTGCGGGTAGCGCACCCCGATCCGCTCCCGCACCGCGTCCAGCGTCCGCATCACCGCGAGGGTGCCCGCCAAGGGCACCAGCGGCGACTCGGTCTCACCCGCCCGCAGCGCCCGCATCACCTCGGCCGCCTCGTGCCGCAGCGTGTTGCGCGGACCGTCCGCCGGGCCGAGGACGAACTCCTCGGGGTCGCGGCCGTCCCGGTGCAGCACGAACCGCTCCGGGTGGAAGAACCCGTCCGGGATGTCGATCCGGCCCAGCGCGCCCGTCACCGACGCCGACGTCCCCGTACCGCCGACGATCGAGCAGTGCAGCGCCGCCAGCGCGCCGCTGTCCCAGGAGAACAGGGCCGCCGTCTGGAGGTCGGCGCCCTCGGGGGAGAGCACCGCCGACGCCTCGATGCCGGCGGGCTCGCCGAGCAGCAGATGCGCGAACGACACCGGGTACACCCCGAGGTCCAGCAGCGCGCCCCCGCCCTGCGCCGGGTCCCGCAGCCGGTGCGCGGGCGGGAAGGGCCCCGCGAGCCCGAAGTCGGCCTGGACGGTGCGCACTTCACCGATCGCGCCGTCGTCCACGAGCGCCTTCAGGCGCCGGATCAGCGGATTGCAGTACATCCACATGGCCTCCATCAGGAAGCCGCCGCGCGCCGCCGCCAGGTCCACCAGCTCAGTGGCCTCACGGGAGTTGAGGGTGAAGGCCTTCTCGACCAGCACATTGCGCCCGGCCTCCAGACAGAGACCGGCCGCCGCGCGGTGCGCCGAGTGCGGGGTGGCGACGTAGACGACATCGATGTCCCCGTCCGCCGCCAGCGCGGCCCAGTCGCCGTAGGCCCGCCCGATCCCGAACCGGTCCGCGAACGCCTTCGCCGACTCCTCCGTCCGCGAGGCCACCGCGACCACCTCGGCGTCGGGCAGATCCACCAGCGCCGCCGTGAACGCGGCGGCGATCCCGCCGGTCGCCAGGATTCCCCAGCGCACGTTCTCTTCCGTCATCGTGGTCCCACCCTCGCTCACCTGTACCTCGGCACCCTGTACGAGCTGAGAGCATAGGTGGCGGACCGGTCAGGGAGGGAGGGGCACATGCCCGAGCAGGAGGCGCAGGCACCGGCCGCGCCGCAGTCCGTCGTACCGTCGCCGCCGCGCGCGACCCGCCGCACCGGCCTCCTCGTCGTGCTCGTCCTCGGCGGCCTCACCGCGACCCCGCCGCTGTCGATGGACATGTACCTCCCCGCCCTCCCGGAGGTCACCCGCTCCCTGCACGCGCCCGCCGCGACCGTCCAGCTCACCCTCACCGCGTGCCTGGCCGGCATGGCGCTGGGGCAGCTGATCGTCGGCCCGATGAGCGACCGGTGGGGCCGCAGGCGCCCGCTCCTGACCGGCCTCGTCATCTACGTCGTCGCCACCGCCCTGTGCGCGTTCGCACCCGACGTGGAGCTCCTGGTCGCCTTCCGCCTCCTCCAGGGCCTCGCGGGCGCGGCCGGCATAGTGATCGCCCGGGCCGTCGTCCGCGACCTCTACGACGGCGTCGCCATGGCCCGTTTCTTCTCCACCCTCATGCTGGTCTCCGGGGTCGCCCCGGTCGTCGCCCCGCTCGTCGGCGGCCAGATCCTGCGGGTCACGGACTGGCGGGGCGTGTTCGTGCTGCTGACCTTCGTCGGCGCGGCCCTCGCGGTCCTCGTCTGGACCCGCCTCCCCGAGACCCTCGCCCCCGCCGACCGCCACGTCGGCGGCACCCGCGAGGCCCTGCGCTCCATGCGCCACCTCCTCACCGACCTCCCCTTCACCGGATACCTGCTCACCGGCGGCTTCGCCTTCGCCTCCCTGTTCGCCTACATCTCCGCGTCCCCCTTCGTCGTCCAGGAGATCTACGGCGCCTCCCCGCAGACCTTCAGCCTGCTCTTCGGCGTCAACTCGGTCGGCCTGGTCGCGGTCGGCCAGATCAACGGCAAACTGCTGGTCGGCCGGGTCTCCATGGACAAGGTGCTGGGCGCCGGCCTGGCGGTGGTGGTGCTGGCCGCGACGGCGCTGCTGCTGATGGCGACGGGCGCCTTCGGAGCGGTGGGCCTGGCCCCGGTGGCCACCGCCCTCTTCGTCCTCATGTCGGCGATGGGCGTGACCCTCCCCAACGCCCAGACCCTCGCCCTGCTGCGCACCAAGCACTCCGCCGGCTCCGCCTCCGCGCTGCTCGGCACCTCCTCCTTCCTCATCGGCGCCGTCGCCTCCCCCCTCGTCGGCATCGCGGGCGAGCACACCGCCGTCCCCATGGCCGTCGTCCAACTGGTGGCCGCACTAGTGGCGACGGCCACCTTCGTGGGAATGTGCCGTCCCTGGAACGCCCGTACGACCGCGGAGGGAGTGGGCAGCTGAGCGCCCCGAGACTGCGCAGCGACACACCGGAACGGGCGGGCCTCGACCCCGGGGAACTCCGCCACCTCGTCCGGGAGGTCCACGCCCTCACCACCGGCGACCGCCCCTGGGCGGCGGGCACCGTCGTGGTCGCCGGCCGCGGCCCGGTGATCGCCGTACAGGAGGCGGCGGGCTGGGCCGTGCGGTACGCGGCCTACGACCCCGGGACGGACGCGGGGGTGGAACTGCCGCCGTCCTCCCGCGTGCCGATGACGGTCGACACCCCGTTCGACCTCGCGTCCCTCACCAAGCTCTTCACGTCCGTCGCCGCCATGCAGCAGATCGAACGGGGCACCCTGGGCATCGACGCCCGCGTCGGCGCCTACCTGCCCGACTTCCGCGCCGCCGCCCGGCACGACATCACCGTCCGCCAGCTCCTCACCCACACCTCGGGCCTGCGCCCCGAACTCCCGCTGTACGACTGCGCGGACGACACGGAACGCCTGGCGATGCTGCGGGCGGAGGCGCCGGTGGGGGAGCCCGGCACGTATCTCTACTCGGACCTGAACCTCCTCCTGCTCCAGTTCGTCCTGGAACGCGTCGCCGGACGCACCCTCGACGCCCTGGTCCACGACGGCATCACCCGCCCCCTGGGCATGACCTCCACCGACTTCGGCCCGTGCCCCGGCGCGGCGGCCACCGAGGACCAGCGCCGCCCCTGGGCCAAGACGGACCGGGGCATGCTGCGGGGCGTGGTCCACGACGAGAACGCCTGGGCCCTGGGCGGCGTGGCGGGCCACGCGGGCCTCTTCTCCACCGGCCACGACCTGGCGGTCTTCTGCCGTACCCTCCTCGCCGGGGGCTCCTACGGCCCGGCCCGCATCCTGGGCGCCGACTTCGTCGAACTGCTCCTGACCCCACCCGGGCTCGGCTTCGCCGTCGACCAGGCCTGGTTCATGGGGGAGCTGGCGGGCCGGGGCGCGGCGGGCCACACGGGGTTCACCGGGACGTCACTGGTACTCGATCCGGCGACGGACACCTTCCTGGTGCTCCTGGCCAACACCGTGCACCCGCGCAGGAGGGGCCCGGACAGCGGGCCGAGGGCGGCGGCGGGGACGCGGATGGCGCGCGCGGTACGGGGCTTTTGACGCGAGCCTTCTCGACACCCGAGGCGGGTGGTGGGTGGGCCTGCGTCCCTGGGGGCCACTTAGAATGCGGCGGGTGAACGACCCCGTGGCCCCGGCCGAAACCCTCCGTACCGCTCTCGCCGCACTGCTCGGCGGGCTTCCGCCCCGGCAGGCCGCCGGCGCAGTGGAGCGCCTGATCGGCACCTACCGCGGGGCCACCCCGACCGACGCCCCGATCCTCAGGGACCGCGCGGACGTCGTCGCCTACGCCGCCTACCGGATGCCGGCCACCTTCGAAGCCGTACGCTCCGCGCTGGACGCGTTCGCCGACGCCGTACCCGACTGGGCTCCCCAGGGTCACACCGACGTCGGCGGCGGCACCGGCGCCGCGACCTGGGCGGTCACCGCCACCTGGCCCGGCGACCGCCCGGTGACCGTGCTCGACTGGGCCGAACCCGCGCTCGCCCTCGGCAAGGAGCTCGCCGCCGCCAACCCCGCGCTGGGCGGGGCCAGTTGGCGGCGCGCCCGGATCGGCCCGGCGCTCGCCCTCGACGCCACCGACCTCGTCACCGTCTCCTACGTCCTCAACGAACTCACCGTCGCCGACCGCGCCGCCCTCGTCGACGCCGCCGCGTCGGCCGCGCGGTCCGTGGTGATCGTCGAGGCCGGCACCCCCGACGGCTACGCCCGGGTCGTCGAGGCCCGCGACCGGCTGATCGGCGCCGGATTCCGGATCGCCGCCCCCTGCCCGCACTCCGCCGCCTGCCCGATCGTCCCCGGCGAGGACTGGTGCCACTTCTCGGCCCGGGTCAGCCGCTCCTCCCTGCACCGCCAGGTCAAGGGCGGCTCCCTGCCCTACGAGGACGAGAAGTTCAGCTACGTGGCCGCCACCCGCCTGCCCGTCGAACCCGCCCCCGCCCGGATCGTACGGCGCCCGCAGATCCGCAAGGGCCAGGTGCTGCTCGACCTCTGCGGGGACGACGAGCGGCTGGGCCGGACGACGGTCACCAAACGCCACGGCGACCTGTACAAGGCGGCCCGGAACGCCGACTGGGGCGACCCCTGGCCGTCCTAGGGCTGTAGTGCCGCAGCGCGCGATGACGTAGACCCGAAGGACGTAAATCCTGGCAAAGCGTGTGATAGGCGGTGATCCGGGGCTCGGTGTGTCTCGTCCCACCTGCCCCGCATGTGGGGTACCGCCTCCCCGGGCGCAGGATGGTGCGACGATGGGGGAGGTTCTCCGTACAACAACAGGACAAGAACAACAGGGCGACAACAGCGAGGCGAGGAGATAGATGAGCGCGACGTTCGGTGGCCGGACCGGTCGGCAGGGCAGACTCTCCTCGTGGCTGCGCGGACGCCGCCCGCAGGAGGAGGCCGCCGACGGCGGGGGACGCGAGGCGCTGCTGCTCGCCGCCGCCGCAGCGGGACTGCCGCTCGCGCCCGCCGCGCACCCCGCCCCGGGCTATCGCTGTTCGTGCGACCGGGTGGGCTGTCCCACACCGGCCCGGCACCCGGTGTCGTTCGCCTGGCAGACGCAGTCCACGACCGACCGCGCGCAGATCGAGCGCTGGGCCCGCCACCAGCCGCAGGCCAACTTCATCACCGCGACCGGCATGGTCAACGACGTCCTGGACGTCCCCCTGGAGGTGGGCCGCGAGGCGCTGGAGCGGCTGCTCGCCGCCGGTGTCGAGGTCGGCCCGGTCGCCGCGAGCGACGACGGACGGCTGCTCTTCTTCACCCTCACCCGCGGCACCCCCGAGGACGAGGACGAGTGGTGGCCCTGCGAACTGGACTGCCACCCCGAGACGATGGACGAACACCCGGGACTGCGCTGGCACTGCCGAGGCTCCTACGTCCTGGTCCCGCCGGCCCGACTGCCCGGCGACAACCAGTCCGTGCACTGGGTACGCGGCCCCGAACATCCCCTGCCCGACCCGCTGACCCTCCTCGAAACCCTCACCGACGCCTGCGCCCGCCACGCCGGCCAGGAACCCGACCACGCGAACGCGGCCTGGCCGCTGGGCCGTTGACCGGTCAGGCGCTGTTCCTGACCTGATCCGCCGTCAGCCGCCCTGTGCGGAGGTCAGCCCCTCGATCCGGCCCAGCACCGACACCTTGCCGCCCCGCTCGGGGTCCAACGCCACCTGGTTGGACATGAGTTGGAGGGTGAGGGACTGCTGCGCGGAACCCGTCGTCAGCGCCTGCACGTTCTTGTTCTGGGTCGGCACCGAGGTGCCCGCCGCCGCGGTCTCCTTCTGGAAGTAGCGCGTGGTGTAGAACACCAGCGCCCCGCCGTCCGCCGTGCGCAGCGCCACCGGGGCGTAGTCGCCGGCGGTCAGCGGTTCGTCGAGGAACTGGACGGCCAGCCCGGGCTTGGTGGCCTTCTCGCGGTCCGCGCGCCACGCGCTGGTGTGCGGACCGTCCGCGAAGTCCGTCCCGCCGCTCTTCAGATACGACGCGTAGCGCTTGCTCAAGTCCCCGGGCGCGACCGCGAGTTCGGCCGAGTCGGCGGGCACGGCCTCGGCCCAGCCGTCCTTGTCGGTCTTGAACTTCGGTACGGCACTGGGCGCGAGCAGCGTCAGATACGCCACCTGCCACGGCTCGGAGAGGTCGTTCCGGGTGAACACCAGCAGCCAGCGGGAGCTGCCGCCCTTGTTGCCGGCGGCGTCGGCCAGGAACCAGCGCGGCCAGCCGGCCTTCTTCGGGATGGTGAACTTCGCGTCCGTCAGCTCCAGCGGGGAGTAATTCGCGTTCCCCGAGGGCGAGTTGGTGTGCCCCGCCTTCAGCCGGGCCGCGTCGATGTCACCGAGCGCGCCGGTGACATGGGCGGCGTCCAGGGAACTGTCGTAGGCCTTGTCCGCCGCGTTGTACGCGGTCGTGAACTGCTGGAGCGCCGTGGCGGCCTCGGCGCGCGTGGTGGCCGGGAGGACCTCGCGTTCCCCGTGGACCACCACGCAGCCACTGGCCGTCAGCGACAAAGCGGTCATCAAGGCCGCCGTCAGTACGCGTCGGTCAAGCCTGCGGAGCCTTCGAGGGCTGCGATCCCTGCTCATCAGGTGTCTTCACCTTCCCCTTCCCGGAGGCGAACCCTACCGGGGCGAAGAACAGGGTGAGCGTGGGGACCAGGTACAGCAGCCACACCGTGATCTGGAGGACGGTCGGGTCCGGCTGGAAGTTGAAGACGCCCTTGAGGAGGGTGCCGTACCAGCTGTCCGGCGGGATCGTGCCGCTGATGTCGAAGGCCAGATTCGTCAGCCCCGGGATCCAGTCGGCCTCCTGGAGGTCGTGGAAGCCGTAGGCCAGCACGCCCGCCGCGACCACGACGAGCATCGCGCCGGTCCAGGTGAAGAACTTCGCGAGGTTGATCTTCAGGGCGCCCCGGTAGAACAGCCAGCCCAGGAACACGGCGGTGGCCAGGCCGAGTCCCACGCCGACCAGCGGGCGCGGGGTGCCGTCGCTGGCCGCGTGCACCGAGGCCCACACGAACAGCGCGGTCTCCAGCCCCTCGCGGCCGACGGCGAGGAACGCGGTGGCCACCAGCGCGCCGGTGCCTATCGCGAGGGCCGCGTCCAGCTTGCCGTGCAGTTCGGACCGGAGGTGCCGGGCGGTGCGCCGCATCCAGAACACCATCCACGTCACCAGCCCGACCGCGAGGATCGACAGCGAACCGCCGAGCGCCTCCTGCGCCTCGAACGTCAGCTCCTGGGAGCCGAATTCGAGCGCGCAGCCGAAGCCCATCGCGATGAGGACGGCGACACTGATGCCGATCCAGATCGGCTTCAGCGCGTCCCGCCGCCCGGTCTTGACCAGATAGGCGATCAGGATGCAGACGACGAGGCTGGCCTCCAGGCCCTCGCGCAGACCGATCAGATAGTTGGAGAACACGGTCTACGACCCCTTCGCGTCCTGCGGGAACAGCGTGCTGCCCCACCAGTCGTCCTTGTCGCGGACGCCCGGCGGGACGGCGAAGACCGCCGAACCCACGTGCTGGATGTACTCGTTGAGCGCGTCGGTCGCCGACAGCCTGCGTTGCAGCGGGATGAATCCCTTGCGCACGTCGCGCTGGTAGGCCAGGAAGAACAGGCCCGCGTCGAGCCGGCCGAGGCCGTCGGTGCCGTCGGTGAAGGAGTAGCCCCGGCGCAGGATGGTGACCCCGCCGTTGGAGTCGGGGTGCGCGAGCCGGACGTGCGCGTCGGGCTTCATCGCCTTCAGGAACGGCGCGTCGTGCTCCTTGGCCTTGCCGACCGGCGCGCCCTCGCCCTTGTCGCGGCCGAAGACGTCCTCCTGCTCCTGGAGCGAGGTCCGGTCCCAGGTCTCGATGTTCATCCGGATGCGCCGGGCGACGAGATACGAACCCCCGGTCATCCAGGCCGAGTTCTCGCCGGCGTCCGCCTCGCCGACCCACACGAACTTCTTCAGCCGGTCGGTCTCGGTGCCCGCGATGTTGCGGGTGCCGTCCTTGAACCCCATGAGGTTGCGCGGGGTCTGAGCCCCCGGGGTGGTCGACGAGGTCTTCCCGAAGCCGAGTTGGGACCAGCGGATGGCGACCTTGCCGAAGCCGATCCGGGCCAGGTTGCGGATCGCGTGCACGGCGACCTGCGGGTCGTCGGCGCACGCCTGCACACAAAGGTCCCCGCCGGTACGGGACTTGTCGAAGTTGTCGCCGGGGAACTGCGGCAGGTCGACCAGGGCCTCGGGGCGGGCGTCCTTGAGCCCGAACTTCTCGAAGAAGGACGGCCCGAAGCCGATGGTGAGGGTCAGCCGCGAGGGTTTCAGCCCCAGCGCCTCTCCGGTGTCGTCCGGCGGCGCCTCGGCGAGCCCGCCGTAGGCCCCGTCACCGACCGCGTGTCCGCCGGTCATCCGGCGGGCCGCGGCCGTCCAGTCCTTCAGCATCCCGACGAACTCGGCGCGGTCCTCGGTCTTCACGTCGAACGCGGCGAAGTGCAGCCGGTCCTGCACGGGCGTGGCGATGCCCGCCTGGTGGGCGCCGTGGAAGGCGACCGCGGCTCCGGTATCGGCACCGGCCGGGTCGACGTCCTCGCCGACCCGGCTCATCGCCACCGCGCCACCGGCCGCGACGGCGCCGAGCGCGAGCCCGGCACCGCCCCAGCCGATCAGCGAACGGCGGGAGGGCGCACCGCTTTCCTGGACTTCGGTCATCTCAGGCCTACTTCACGACGGCGGCGGCGAGCTTCGACAGCGGCTCCGCGAGCGCGTTGACCGCGTCCGACAGCTCCTTGCGCTGGTCCTTGGTGACCTTGTCGTACGACACGAAGCCGTCCGAGGTCGACGTGGAGCGGTACTTGTCGAGCAGCGTGTCGATCGCGGCGAACTGCTTGTCCAGCTCGGTGGTCAGCGCCGCGTCGTTCTTCTGGGCGACCGGCTTCAGCAGCTCGTACGCCTTCTCGGCGCCGTCGACGTTGGCCTTGAAGTCGCTCAGGTCGGTGTGCGAGTAGCGGTCCTCCTCGCCGGTGACCTTGCCGGTGGCGACCTCGTCGAGGAGTTCCTTGGCGCCGTTGGCCATCGAGGTCGGGGTGATCTCCGCCTTGCCGACCCGCTTCTGCCAGTCCTTCAGATCGGTGAGCAGCTCATCGGCGAGGGCCTTCTGCTCGGTGCCGATCTTCTTGTCCACCCACAGGGCCTTCTCCAGGGCGTGCCAGCCGGTCCACTTCTGGCCCTTCTCCAGGTCGTTGACGCGGGTGTCGGTCTTGGGGTCGATGTCCCCGAACGACTCGGCGATCGGCTCGGTGGTCTCCCAGCCGACGCGGGAGGGGGCATAGGCGTTCTTGGCGGCGGTGAGGTCGCCCGCCTTGATCGCGTCGACGAAGGTCTCCACCTTGGGGATCGTCGCGTCGGCCTCGTTCTGCGCGTACTCGCGGTAGGCGGCGACGGCCGCGTCCAGCTTCGGGTCGCGCTTGGCGACGCTGCCCCCGGTGACGGTCAGCTTCTGCCGTACACCGTGCCCCTTCATCCCGGGCCGGCAGGCGATCTCGTACGAGCCCGCCTTCACCTCGGCGGTGAGCGTGTACTTGGTGCCCGGCCCGATGTTCTCCTTCTCGGTGACGATCCGGTCGTCCGGGAAGAGGATCTCGACCTCGGTGGCCTTGGAGCCGGTGTTGGCTATCTTCAGCGTGACCTGCCCGGCCGGGACCGACTTGGTGGAGGTCGTGCACTTGGAGTCGGCCGCGGTCACCTGGATCGCGTCGCCGTCCTTGGCGTCGCTCTTCGCGGTGCACGCCGTGACGGCGGTCAGTGCGGTCGCGGCGGCGACAGCGGTGACGACGGGAAGTCGGACGGCACGCATGCGGGCTCCAAGCGGGAGGGTCTGGCGAGGTGGTGTGGTGAGGCTGCCCTAACTTACCTGAGGCTTACCTCAGTCATACCCGCCCGGGGTGGTATTCACTGGCCACAGATAAATCACAGGCACGGCTTGATCTCGACGGCGAAAAACGAATGCCAAGGGGAGGTCAAGGAGTGGTCAAGACGGGCGTCTTGGGGCCACGACGGCCGCCCCCGTGCGCGGATGCGGGAACACCTCGACCGCCTGCTCGTAGACGTCGCTCAGCAGCTCCTCGGTGAAAACCACCCCCGGCGGACCGTCCGCCGCGACACGGCCGGCGCGCAGGATCGCGACCCGGTGCGCGTAGGCGGCGGCCAGCGCGAGGTCGTGCAGCACCACGACCACCGCGTCCCCCGCGCGCGCCCTCTCCCGGCACAGCCGCAGCACCAGTTCCTGGTGCCGGAGGTCGAGCGCGGCCGTCGGTTCGTCCAGCAGCACCAGCGGCGCCCGCTGCGCCAGCACCCGCGCGAGCGCGACCCGGGCCCGCTCGCCGCCGCTGAGCGCCGAGAACGGCCGCGGCGCGAAGTCCGTCACCTCCGCAGCGGCCATGGCCTCCGCCACGGCGAGATCGTCCTCGGCCGGGCCGGTCGCGTGCGGCGCCCGTCCCATCCGGACCACCTCCTCGACCGTGAACGGGAAGGAGAGCGTGGCCGATTGGGGCAACACCGCGCGCCGCAGGGCGAGTTCGGGAGCGGACCAGTCCGTCGCGGGCCGTCCGTGGATGCGCACGACCCCCGCGACAGGCGGAAGATCGGCGGCCAGTGCGCCCAACAGGGTCGATTTCCCCGCCCCGTTGGGCCCCACCAGGGCGAGCACCTCACCGGCCCGGACGGGCACGGACACCCCGTGGAGGACCTCGCGCGACCCGAGCCGGACGCGCAGGTCCTCGGCCTCGGCGAGGACGTCACCCGGTACGGCGGGGGAGGGCGGCGCGGGACGACCGCGCAGGAGCCGTATCGATCGGACCTGCCTCATGCCCAACCCCCTTGCCTGCGCCGCGTCCTGCGCAGCAGCCAGAAGAAGAACGGACTGCCGAGCAGCGCCGTCAGCACACCGAGCGGCAGCTCCGCCGGAGCCGCGACCGTGCGGGCCGTCAGATCCGCCGCCAGCAGCACCAGTGCCCCCAGCAGCGCGCTCGCCGGGATCAGGAAGCGGTGTCCCGGCCCCACCGCCATCCGCAGCAGATGCGGCACGACCAGGCCCACGAAGCTGATGATCCCGGACACACTGACCGCCGCCGCCGTGAGCAGCGCGATGACCAGGACCAGGACGACCCGCAGCCGTTCCACGTCAACTCCCAGGTGGCGCGCGGGGCGTTCACCCAGGGCCAGCAGATCCAGCCGGCCGGCGTACAGCGGCGCCAGGGTCAGTCCGACCGCCGCGCACGGCAGCACCGCGAGCACCTTCGGCCAGGTCGCCTGGGAGAGCGAGCCGAGCTGCCAGAACGTGATCTGGTTGACCGCGGCCGTGTCCGCGAAGAACAGGAACAGCCCGATCAGCGCCCCCGCGAACGCGTTCAGCGCGATCCCGGTGAGGATCAGCGTCACGACCTCCGTACGGCCGCCCGAGCGCGACATCGCGTAGACGAGCAGGACCGTCGCCAGCCCCGTCACGAACGCCACCGCCGACACCGTCCACGTGCCGAGGAAGTCCAGCCCGAGCGCGATCACCGCGACCGCGCCCACCGCCGCCCCCGAGGACACCCCGATGACGCCCGGCTCGGCGAGCGGATTCCCGAACACGCCCTGCATCAACGCCCCCGCGCAGCCCAGCGAGGCCCCGACGAGCAGCGCCAGCACGATCCGGGGGAAGCGCACGTTCCACAGCACCGACTCCGGCACCCGCTGCAACGCGTCCCCGCCGAGCCCCAGCCGGTGCTGTACGGAGGAGAGGACGTCACCGACCGGGATGGGGTACGCGCCCAGCCCCGCGGCCACCGGCACGAGCACGAGCAGGGCCAGGACCAGCCCGGCGGTGAGCAGCCAGGCGTTGCCGTGTCGGCGTCTCACGCGGTGCCGTCCCCGTACAACTGCGCCACGATCGACCGGAGCACCTGGTCGGTGCGCGGCCCGTAGTTGAGCAGCACCCCGTCCTCGACCGACACCACCCGCCGGTCCATCCCGGCCGGGGTCTGCGCGACCCCGGGGATCTTCACCAGTCCGTCGATGCCGCCGACCGACTCAAGTCCCTTGGTCATGACGAGAATCGCGTCCGGCGCGGCCTTCGCCAGCGCCTCGGTGGTGATCGCCGTGAAGTCCTTCTCCAGCCCCGATTCCGCGCCCGCGTCGACCGCCCCGGCCGCCTCCAGGAGCGAGGTCGCCCCCGAGCCCTTGCCGCCGATCAGATACACGGACGCGGACCCGCGCAGATAGAGGAACGCGACCCGCGGCCTGTCCTTGTGCGCCGGAATCGCCTTGCGCACGGCGGCGATCCGGTCCTGCGAACGCTTGGTCAGCTCGGCACCGGCGGCCGGCACCCCGAGCGCGTCGGCCACCGCCCGGATGCGCGGGCCGACGTCCGCGAGTCCCTGCGCGGGATCGACGACCAGGACGGGAACGCCGGCCGCGCGGATCTGGCCCATCGCCTCGGACGGCCCGGTGGTCTTCTCGGCGAGCACGAGATCGGGCTTGAGGGAGAGCACGCTCTCGGCGGAGACGTCGTGGTTGCGGGTCACCAGCGGGAGTTTCGCGGCCTGTTGGAAGGTGGCGGTGATGTCCCGGGCCACCACCCGGTCGCCGAGCCCGAGCGTGAACACGATCTCGCTGAGGCTGCCGGAGAGCGGCACGACGCGCCGCGCCCGGTCGACGGTGACCTTCCTTCCGTCGGCGGAGGTCACGGTGACCGGGAGTCGGGGCTCGGGGGTGTCGGTCAGCGGCTCCACCCGATTCGCCGCCGTGGCGCCGGTCTTCGCGGACGCCGTGGTCGCGGTGGTGCCGGTGCCCCCGCATCCGGTGAGCGTGAGCGCGAGCACGGTCAACAGTGCTCCCGCCAGTCGTGTGCGCAAGCGTGGCACGGTCCCGTCCGTCTCTCTAGGTCTCTCGCGGGCTCTGTCGTTTCTGGTGAAGAAAGCTTAGGTTAGCCTTACCTTTGTTCGCTACCGGCTGTCGTCACCGGAGGACCCACCCATGCTCGCGCGCTCGAAAGCCGTGCTTATTCCTGGTTCGCCTCCGGGGCGCTCCAGCCGGCTCACGGTCACCGTGTTGCTCGCGGCTGTCCTCGGCGCCCTCCTCCCGGCGGGCCTCGCACACGCCGAGAGCCGTACCGTGCAGGGCGGCCGGCTCGACTGGGGCATCAAGTCCTCGTTCCAGAGCTATGTCACCGGGCCCATCGCGAACGGGAGTTACTCCCTCACGGGCGGCGCGGCGACCGTGGGCAGCAGCCAGTTCCGCTTCCCCTCGGCGACGGGTTCCTACGACGGCTCGACCGGCACGTTCCGCTCGTCCTTCGCGGGCGGGGTGCACTTCGTCGGCCACAAGAAGAGCGACGGCGGCTACGAGCTGGACCTCACCCTGAGCCGCCCCACGGTCCGTATCTCGGGCTCGGCGGGCACCCTCTACCTGGACGTCACCAGCAAGGCGAAGGGCACGGGGACGGTCACCACCTCCTCCCAGGTCCCCTTCGCCAACCTCTCCCTCGGCGGCATCGACATGAAGGGCGGCGGCACCGCCGTCGTCCTCAACAACCTTCCCGCCACGCTCACTTCACAGGGCGCCAGGTCCTTCGCCGGCTACTACACGGCCGGCACGGCCCTCGACCCCGTGAGCCTCTCGGCCGACGTGAAGGCGGCGACCAAGAAATCCACACCCACCCCGGCACCGACCAAGTCCACCGCGAAGAAGGAGACTTCGACCGGCGCGATCACGGACGGCGCCGTCGACTGGGGGGTGCGCCGCACCTTCCGGGAGTACGTCACCGGGGACATCGCCAAGGGCAGGTGGACGCTCTCGGCCGGAGCGCAGGACGGCGGCGCGCTCTTCCGCTTCCCGAGCGGTGAAGGGACGTACAGGAACGGGGAGTTGACGGCGTCGTTCAAGGGCGCGGTCCGCTTCACCGGAGCGCAGGGCCTCGACCTGAGGCTCAGTGGGGTCCGGACGACCGTACGGGACGGCAAGGGCACCCTCTACGCCGACGTCACCGGCGCCGACCTCACCGGCGAGAAGGTCCCGCTGGTCACCTTCACCGCCGGCGGCCTCAAGGCGGTCAAGGGCCTCGCGAAGCTCACCGAGGCCCCCGCGAAACTCACCGCACAGGGCGCCAAGGCCTTCGGCGGGATGTACCAGGCGGGCACCGCCATGGACCCGGTGTCCCTGGCCGTCGCCCTCACCGACGACGCGAAACTGCCCGCCCTGCCCGATCTGGGCAGCACGCCCACGGCGAGCACGACCCCGGAGGAGCAGTCGGCCCGGCCCTCGGTCTCCGCCGAACCGGTCGCCGACAACTCCGCCGCCGACAAGGGCGGTTCGGCCGCCCTGCCGATCGGCCTCGCGGCCGGCGCGCTGCTGCTGGTGGCCGCGCTCTCCGCGCTCGTCCTCGTCCGCAGGCGCCGCACCCGCCCGGCGACCGACAGCGCGTCGCCGGAGGCGGAGTAACCCCCTCACCCGGGTCCGCCGGTCGGCGGACCATCCACTCACCTCAAGGAGAACCACGGCCATGCCCGCCAGACCTCGCACCCCCCTCGCTCTCGCCGCGGCCGTCGCGACCGCCGCCGCGCTCGGCGCCACCGCGCTCGCCACGACCACCGCGTCGGCGGCCGAAGTCCCGCTCAGCGGCTACGAGTTGACCTGGGGCATCAAGCAGTCGTACCGCACGTATGTGAGCACCTACGCGCAGGGTTCCTTCACCGTCACCGACGGCGCCTCGCAGGCCGCGAACAACGGCGCGTTCACCTTCACCGCCGGCACGGGCACGTACGACACCACCAGCCACGCGCTGCACCTCACCTTCAAGGGCACGATCACCGCCAAGTCGACGCTGCACGGCTTCGTGCGGGAGATGTCCGACTTCCAGTACGACAGTGCCGCGGGCACCCTCACCGCCGACCTCGTCGCGGACGGCGGCACCAAGCAGCAGGACGTGACGCTCGCCACCGTCGCCGCGCCGACCAGCTCGGACCTGACGAACCTGGCCACCACGCTGACCGCCGCCGCGGGCACCTTCCTCGGCAGCGACACATACGCGAACGCGGCCGGCGACCCGCTGTCGGCGGTCAAGCCCGCGTCGACGACGTCCCCGACGCCGAGCGCCTCGCCCACGGAGTCGACGACCCCGTCCGCCACCCCCACGCAGTCGGCCACGCCGAGCGCGACCCCGAGCACCACGGCCTCGGCCACGACCTCCGCGAGCGCGAGCCCCTCGGACACGGCGACCGAACCGGCTGCCACCGAGGGCGAGATCGCGGACGGCACCCTCACCTGGGGCGTGAAGGAGTCCTTCCGCTCCTACGTCGTGGGCAGCGTCGCGAACGGCAGGATCACCACCTCGGACGGCGCCTCGCAGGCCACCGGCAACGGCGTCTTCACCTTCACCGGCGCGACCGGCAGCTACGACACCGACGCCGACACCCTCTCCGCCGCCTTCGAGGGCGCGGTGAACTTCAAGGGCCATGAGGACAACGGCACTTACGGCCTCGACCTCACCCTCACCGACCTCAAGGCGACCCTCGACGGCGGCTCCGGCAAGCTCACGGCGGACGTGACGAGCCTGGGGGAGAAGTCCGAGGACGTGGTCCTGGCCGACCTGAAGGCCGACTCGGCCGACCTCACCGCGAAGGACGACGTCATCACCCTCGACGACGTCACCACCACCCTGACCGCCGCCGGCGCGAAGGCCTTCGGCGGCTTCTACCAGACCGGCGCGGCCCTCGACCCGCTCGACCTGTCGGTGGCCCTGACGGACGACGCCACCCTCCCCTCGGACGACTCGTCGTCGGGCGGCACGGGCACCGACACGTCCTCCGACAGCTCCGACAACTCCGGTACGACGGGCTCGACTTCGGGCGGCGTCACCGGTTCCACGACGGGCGGCGCGACCGGTTCCCTCGCCTCGACGGGTTCCGAGGTACCGGCGACGGCACTGGGCGCGGCAGCCGCGGTGACGGTGGCGGCGGGCGCGGGTGTGGTGCTGGCGATGCGCAGGCGGCGCACGGAGGCCTAATCCGGTTCCCGAGGCGACCAGGGTCCCCCAGACTGCTCCTCATGAAGAGGGCGCGCAGAGAACTGCTCGGGCCGGGCGGTCTCGTACTCCAGGTACGGGACCGTCATGGCCCGCCTCCGTTGCGCTTCGAGACGGCGGCCGGCGGCCGGTTGCTGCTCCGCCAAGGGGGCCGCCCCCTGCTGCTCGGCCGGGAGGAACAGGGCGGCTGCGCGCGCGAGAGCCTCTTCGTGCACAGGCTCGACGGCTTCCGCTCACCCCTTCCCCGGATCCGCTGGGAGCTGATGAGGAACCCCGGCAACTGGGTTCACCAGTACGCGCGTTGGCTGGAAGAGGCAGGGGAGGGCCCGCTGCACGACGCCCGCTGGAACCTCCGCGAGTGGCACGACTTCCCGGCGTACGTGTGGTGGGGCGACTTCATGCGCGAGTGGCCCGCCTGCCGTCTCGACTGGTGCGCGGGCGGCTGGGAGGGCGTCGTACCGCTGCGCCCGCTCTCCGCGACCGACGCGCCACGGGTGAAGGCCTACCGCGGACCCGCCCGCGAGGACACGCTCGCCCCCGTTCTCCTGTGGCGGGTCACACCGCTCGACGGCTGGGTGATCCTCGACGGCCACGACCGGGCCGTGGCGGCACTCGCGGAGGGGCGGACCCCACCGTGCCTGGTGCTGCGCCGCGTACCGGACGACGAGACCTGGCGACGGACCGCGGACGAGGTGACCGAGGCCCACGAGCACCGCATGGAACACCTGACGAGGGACCGCGCCGACACCGGCACTGGCACCGACACCGCCACCGACACACAGACCGAGGCCGAGACCGAGACCGACCGCAGACGGGCCGCCCTGGAACGGGCATACGCGGACACACTGTCGACACTGCCCTACGACGGCGCCCCCACCCCCACCTGGCCCCTCCCCGGCGGAGCCCCGGCCTGGGATGACCTCGCCGCCCGCGCGATGTTTGAATGCCCCCGTGACTGACTACGACGTACTGCGTGTCTTCTGCGGCCCCAGCGGCGGATACGGCAACGAACTGGGCGTCGTCCGCGAGGGTTCCGTCATGCCGGACCCGGGCGAGCGACAGCTCTTCGCCGGGAAACTCGGCTTCAGCGAGACGGTGTTCGTCGACGACCCCGAGCGCGGAGTCATCGACATCTACACCCCGACCACGCGCCTGCCCTTCGCGGGCCACCCCTGCGTCGGCTCGGCCTGGCTGCTGGACATACCCGAACTGGTCACTCCCGCGGGGATAGTCGGTGCCCGCCTGGACGGCGAGTTCAGCTGGATCGAGGCCCTCCCGGAGTGGGCCCCGCCGCGGACACTGCGACAGTACGGCTCGGCCGCGGAGGTGGACGCCCTGCCCGTCCCGCCCCCCGGCGAGTGGATCTACGCCTGGGCCTGGGAGGACGAGGCGGCGGGCCGCGTCCGCGCCCGAGCCTTCCCCGGCCGCGACGACGGCATCCCCGAGGACGAGGCGACGGGCGCGGCGGCGATGCTCTTGACCGACCGACTGGGCCGCGCCCTCAACATCACACAGGGCGCGGGTTCTCAGATACTCACGGCACCGCAGCCGGGGGGCTGGGTGGAGGTCGGGGGGCGGGTGTTCCTGGAGCGCTAGCCCGCCTCACGCGCTCAACGGAAACTCCTCCCCCAACGCCCCGAACACCCCGGTGTTCAGCGCGAACGCCCGCTTGCACTCCGTCACCACCCGCTGCTTCTCCAGGTCGTCGAGCGGGACTCCGTCCAGCAGTTCGCGGTAACTCCGCTTGAAGGCCGCCGGGTTGCCGATCTCGTCGAAGACGTAGAAGCGGACGCCGTCGCCGCGTCGTGCGAAGCCCCAGGTCCGTTCCGCCTTGTCGCGGATGATCTGGCCGCCGGAGAGGTCGCCGAGGTAGCGCGTGTAGTGGTGGGCGAGATAGCCGGCCGGCCAGGACTCCGCGCACTCCCGTACCCGGTCCGCGTAGGCCTCGGTCGCGGGCAGCGCGGTCAGGCCGGACCGCCAGTCCGCGCCGCGCAGGTGCTCAAGGTCCCGCTCCAGCGCGGGGAGCCGGAACAACTCGGCCCGGATGAACGGTCCGGTCACCGGATCCGCCGCCAGTCGCTCGGCACCGGTCTCCAACGCCTCGTAGACGAACCACAGTTGCTCGGTGTACCGGGCGTACGCGTCCACGCCCAGCCGGCCGCCGAGCAGATCGCTCATGAAGGTGGAGGTCTCGGCCTCCACATGCTGTTCGTGGGACGCGGTGCGGATGACTGTCGAGAAGGAGTCCATGCGCCTATCCTCTAAGGTAAGCCTTACCTAAGTCAACAGGTTTACCGACGTCCTGTCGGTAAAAGCGTACAAGAAGAGACCCGCCCCCAGCAGGGAGGACGGGTCCTGGGGCGTTACGGCAACGTGAGGATCTCCGCCCCCGTCTCCGTCACCACCAGCGTGTGCTCGAACTGCGCCGTCCGCTTCCGGTCCTTGGTGACGACCGTCCACCCGTCGTCCCACATGTCGTACTCGTACGTCCCCAGCGTCAGCATCGGCTCGATCGTGAACGTCATCCCGGGCTGGATCACCGTCGTCGCGTGCGGGCTGTCGTAGTGCGGGACGATCAGGCCGGAGTGGAAGGACGAGTTGATGCCGTGGCCGGTGAAGTCCCGGACCACGCCGTACCCGAAGCGCTTGGCGTACGACTCGATGACCCGGCCGATGATGTTGATCTGGCGGCCGGGGCGGACCGCCTTGATCGCCCGGTCCAGGGACTCGCGGGTCCGCTCGACCAGCAGCCGGCTCTCCTCGTCGACGTCGCCGACCAGGTACGTCGCGTTGTTGTCGCCGTGCACCCCGCCGATGTACGCCGTCACGTCGAGGTTGATGATGTCGCCGTCGCGCAGCACCGTGGAGTCCGGGATGCCGTGGCAGATCACCTCGTTGAGCGAGGTGCACAGGGACTTGGGGAAACCGCGGTAGCCGAGCGTGGACGGGTAGGCGCCGTGGTCGCACATGTACTCGTGCGCCACCTTGTCGATCTCGTCCGTGGTCACCCCGGGCGAGATGATCTTCGCGGCCTCCGCCATCGCCCGCGCGGCGATCCGCCCGGCGACGCGCATCGCCTCGATCGTCTCGGGGGTCTGCACCTCCGGCCCGGTGTACGGGGTCGGCGCGGGCCTGCCGACGTACTCGGGGCGACGGATGTTTCCGGGCACGGAACGGGTGGGAGAGAGCTCCCCTGGTACGAGCAGCGACTGGCCAGACATGCCAGCGAGTCTAACCAGCGCTCATGGGGGAACATGGTGCGTGGTGAGTCGTGGTGAGAGGAGCCCGTCGATGGCCCTGTTCAAGAAGCGCACGGCCGGGAAGCCCGGCGAGTGGTACTACTGCCTCGAACACAAGAAGGTCGAGGAGGGGCCGGAGTGCCCCGCCAAGGACCGGTTCGGGCCGTACGCCACCCGCGCGGAGGCCGAGCACGCGATGGAGACGGCCCGCGAGCGCAACCTGGAGTGGGAGAACGACCCCAAGTGGCACGACGCCACGAAGGGCGCCGCGGACGACGACTGATCAGGCGTCGGCGGTGGCGGTGGCCGTGGCACTCGCGGCCCGCTGTTCCTTCAGCCGCAGCGCGTGCTCGTCCGTCCGCGCGTCGTACGACATCAGCTTCGGCAGTCCCGCGGCCAGCACCCCCACCGCGGCCACGCACATCAGTCCGCCCGCCCACACCGAGGTCCGCACCCCGGCCAGCGCGGCCGTGCCACCGGACCTGACCTGCCCCAGCTGCGGGCCCACCGAGTAGGACAGCAGCTCGATCCCGGCGAGCCGGCCGCGCAGCTCGTCCGGGATCGTCTGGTTCCACATCGCTGCGCGGAAGACACCGCTGACCATGTCGCAGGCGCCGGCGAGCGCCAGGAACAGCAGCACCAGCCATACGTTCCCGACCGCGCCGGCACCGGCGACGGCCGCGCCCCACAGCGCCGCCGCCAGCACCACCATCCGCCCGTGCCGGTGGACCCGCGAGGTCCAGCCGCTGGTCACGCTCACCAGCAGGGCACCCGCCGGGACCGCCGCGTACATCAGACCGAGCGACCACGCGGCGTGCAGCTCGTCCGCGAGGAACGGCAGCACCGCCAGCGGCATCGCGAAGAACATCGCCGCCAGGTCGATCGCGTACGTGCCCAGCAGCTCCTTGCGGCTCCACGCGTACCGCGCGCCCTCCGCGATCGACCGCAGCGAGGGCTTGCGCGCCTCATGGGCGCCGGGGGAGGCGGCGATCCGGACGATCAGGACCACGGACACGACGAACGTCAGGGTGTCCGCCGCGTACGCGTAGGGCAGGCCCGCGAACGCCACCACCACGCCCGCCAGCGCCGGACCGAGGACCCCGCCGACCGTCCAGCGCAGCGAGTTGAGCGCGGACGCGGCCGTCATGTGCTCGTGCGCCACGATCCGCGGCCACAGCGAGTCCAGCGCGGGCCGCTGGACCGACCCGAGGACCGAGGTCAGCGCCGCGATCACGTACAGCGGCCACACGGCGGGCGCCGGCAGCAGCGAGTTCAGCAGCAGCGCCCCGCACAGCACACCGAGCCCGGCCTCGGTCCACAGGATCAGCTTCCGCTTGTCCCACGCGTCGGCGAGCGCACCGCCGTAGAGCCCGAACACGATCAGCGGTACGAGTTCCACGGCCCCGATCGCGCCCACCGCCGCGGCGGAGCCGGTGAGTTCCTTGATCTGCACCGGGAGCGCCACGAAGGTCAGGAAGCTCCCGAAGTTCGAGATCAGCCCCGCGACCCAGAGCCTGCGGAAGTCGACGGAGGAGTGCCAGGGGGCGAGGTCGGGGAGGAGGGCGCGCAGGCCGGAGGCGGTCACAACAGAGCATCGTTGGACGGGGAGTCGCCGCGGGCAACTGCTTTTGCGCGCTACCAGCGGGCGGGCGGGGGCGCCGTCAACTGGTCGGTGAGACGGGAGAGCCGGTCCCGCAACCGCCGCCGCCCCCGCGCCGCGGGCAGCACGTTCTCCCCGGCCGCCGCGCTCACCAGATGCTGCACGGTGTCCAGATCGAGGTCCGTGCCCTCCGGCACGGCGAGCGACTCGTGGGCCAGGGACGCCAGTTCGCGGTCCCCGGAGCCCAGCGAGAGGACGGTCGCACCGGCCCGGCGGGCGTCGTGCACCCGTTCCAGGAGCGGATCGACCGGCCCCTCCGGCGACACCACGAGCAGTGTCTCGCCGCGCCGGGCCGCCTCGATCCGGCCGAGCCCGACGGCCAGATGGGCCGGGTCACCGGGCCGCGCGGCGTGCCGGACGAGAGTCGGGGCCAGTTCGGGCGTGCCCGACCAGGCGGCCTCGTCGACCAGATGCGCCGCGAGATGCCACGGCTCGTACGCGGGCGTGCCCACCAGCAGCAGCCCGCCCCCGTGCGCCACCACGGAACCGCGCAGCACCCCGGCGAACCGCCGGGTGGCCCCCAACCACTCGGTCCCGGCGAGCACTTCACGAAGCAGCGCGACCCGTACGGCGTCCATGTCCGCGCATCCTGCCGCAACCGGCCACTCGTGACGTGGAGTTCACCACGAATTCGCCCGACTTGGGGATGGTGCGGGCTCATCAGCCGCACCAGGAGTCATGAGGAGTCGTCCATGACGGACACCGCAGACGTCAGCGTTCCGTTCACCGCGGGCCAGGGGGGCTACGCGAGCTACCGGATCCCGGCCGTCGTGGTCTCCCGCGCCGGCACCCTCCTCGCCTTCTGCGAGGGCCGGGTCGCCTCCGCGAGCGACTACGGCCACATCGACATCGTGCTGCGCCGCTCCACGGACGGCGGGCGCACCTGGGACCCGCTCACCGTCGCCGCCGACAACGGCACCGACCTCGCGGGCAACCCGGCCCCCGTCGTCCTCGACACCGGCCGCGTCCTCCTCGTCCACGTCCGCTCCGCCGCCTCCGCCAGTGAGGACGCCATCCTGCGCGGCAAGGTGAAGGCCGCCGACGGACGCCGGGTCTGGGTCAGCCACAGCGACGACGACGGCGTCACCTGGTCCACCCCCGAGGAGATCACCGAGCAGGTCAAGAAGCCCGAGTGGCGCTGGTACGCCACCACCCCCGGGCACGCGATCCAGCTGAGCACCGGCCGCGTGGTCGTCCCCGGCAACCACACGCTCCCGCCCACCGGCACCGACGTCGGCAACGAGGCCAAGTACAACAGCGGCCACTGCCTGCTCAGCGACGACCGCGGCGAGAGCTGGTACCTCGGCTACGTCGACGAGAACACCGACGGCTACATCAACTGCAACGAGACCACCGCCGCCGAACTCCCGGACGGGCGCGTCTACTTCAACACCCGCAACGACTCACCGTCCCCCGGCAACCGCGCCGACGCCCACTCCGCGGACGGCGGGCGCACCCTCGTCAAGCCGTTCCGCCCGCAGGCCGGGCTCGCCGCGCCCGTCTGCGAGGCCAGCGTCCTCCAACTCCGCGACCCCGACGTGCTGTTGTACTCCGGCCCCGGCGACCCGGCCGCCCGCGCCCTGCTGACCCTGCGCGCCTCGGCCGACGGCGGCACCACCTGGCGCCCGGTGTTCACCGTCGACGGCCTGCCCGCCGCCTACTCCGACCTCGTCCGCGTCGACGACGACACCCTCGGACTCCTCTACGAGACCGGGGACTTCGGGGCGTACGAGACGATCACGTTCCGGCGGGTGCCCGTGACGGACCTCACCTGAGCCGGTCCGGGCGCCGGGGCGGACGTAAAGTCGGCCCATGACCTCTACCGACAGTGCTGCACAGAGCCCCGCGACGCCCCCGGCGAAGGCCCCCGCCAAGGACCCCTGGGACCTCCCCGACGTCTCCGGGCTGGTCGTCGGCGTGCTCGGCGGGACCGGGCCGCAGGGCAAGGGCCTCGCCTACCGGCTCGCCAAGGCCGGCCAGAAGGTGATCATCGGCTCCCGTGCCGCCGACCGCGCGCAGGCCGCCGCCGAGGAACTCGGCCACGGGGTCGAGGGCGCCGACAACGCCGAGACCGCGCGCCGCAGCGACATCGTGATCGTCGCCGTGCCCTGGGACGGCCACGGCAAGACCCTGGAGTCGCTGCGCGAGGAACTGGCGGGCAAGCTCGTCGTCGACTGCGTCAACCCGCTCGGCTTCGACAAGAAGGGCGCCTACGCGCTGAAGCCGGAGGAGGGCAGCGCCGCCGAACAGGCCGCCGCCCTGCTGCCGGAATCCCGGGTCGCCGCCGCCTTCCACCACCTCTCGGCCGTGCTGCTCATGGACACCGAGATCGCCGAGATCGACACGGACGTGATGGTGCTGGGCGAGGAGCGCGCCGACGTCGAGATCGTGCAGGCGCTGGCCGGCCGGATCCCCGGCATGCGCGGAGTCTTCGCCGGTCGGCTGCGCAACGCGCACCAGGTGGAGTCCCTGGTCGCGAACCTGATCTCCGTGAACCGGCGCTACAAGGCGCACGCGGGACTGCGCGTCACCGACGTCTGAGCGGGTGGGGGACACTGGAGGCGACCGACCGCAGCAGCGTCCCCCTCGTTCCGCCGACAGGAGCCGATCCCATGCCCCGCCTCGCCCTCTACGCCCTCGTCGTCTGCCTGCTCGCCGTGGCGGCGGCGGTCGTCTCCTTCGTGGAGGGCAGCTGGATCGGCGTCGTGTGGGTCCTGCTGGCCGGCCTCTCGTCCAACATGTGCTGGTACTACTTCAAGCGCGGACGCGCGGCCTGAGAACCTGTCCTGCCGCTAGCGCCAGAACTGGTAGAGGCTGTAGCCGTTCGACGTCTCCCAGTCGCTCACGCCCAGCCCCCGCAGGATCGCGTCGATCAGGTCGAAGAACTCGCGGTTGATCGACGGCACCCACAGCAGCGCGAACACGAACAGCAGGCCGAACGGCGCGAACGGCTCCACCTGCCGCTTGATGTCCCTCGACAGCCAGGGCTCGATCACGCCGTAGCCGTCCAGTCCGGGCACCGGCAGGAAGTTCAGGATCGCCGCGGTCACCTGGAGCAGCGCCAGGAAGGCCAGCGCGTACTGGAAGTCGGCCGGCACGCCGTCGAGGGAGTGCAGCCAGAACGGGGCCGTGCAGACCGCCGCGAACAGCACGTTCGTCAGCGGGCCCGCGGCCGAGATCAGGCTGTGCTTCCAGCGGCCGTGGATGCGGCCCCGCTCGATGAAGACCGCGCCGCCCGGCAGCCCGATGCCGCCCATGATGACGAAGATCACCGGGAGCACGATGCTGAGCAGGGCGTGCGTGTACTTCAGCGGGTTCAGCGTCAGATAGCCCTTCCCGCCGATCGAGATGTCACCGCTGTGCAGCGCGGTGCGCGCGTGCGCGTACTCGTGCAGGCACAGGGAGACGATCCAGGCCGCCGTCACGAACAGGAACACGGCGATGCCCGGCTTCTCGGCGAACCCGGACCAGGTGGCCCAGCCGGTCACCGCCGTCACGGCCAGGATCCCGACGAAGACGGGGCTGATCCGCCGGTCGCTCGGGCGGGTGGTGGTGGCGGTCATGGGGGCGGGCTCCCTGCTGGGGTCGGTGGAACGCGAAGCCCGACGGTACCGGGCACAAGGGGAAAACGTCTCGCGGGCGGCCACCGGTTCCGGGGAAGGTGGGCGCATGGGACTCTGGCACGCGATCCGCGCCCCCGTAACCCCCTGCCCCCTGCCCCCTTCCTCAGGGCGGCGGCTCCCGTACGGCGTGCCCGCCGCCGCGCCGCCCCAATCCCGTGACCGCTTCCGTCGCCACCGGAGACAATGGACCCCGTGCGCTATCGCATCCTCGGCACCACCCAGGCACTCCGCCCCGACGGCACGCCCGTCCCGGTCGGCGGGGCGCGGCTGCGCGCCCTGCTCACCGTGCTCGCCCTGCGGCCCGGCAAGGCCGTGCCCGCGAGCTTCCTGGTGGACGAGGTGTGGGCCGGCGACCCGCCCGCCGACGCGCCGGGCGCGCTCCAGGCCCTGGTGGGCAGGTTGCGCCGGGCGCTCGGCGCGGACGCGGTCGGTTCCACGGAGAGCGGCTACCGGCTGGCCGTCGCCGCCGACGACATCGACCTGCACCGGTTCGAGCGGCTGACCGGCGAGGGCCTGCGGGCGCTGGCCGACGGCAACCCGGCCAAGGCGGCCGAGGCCCTGGACGACGCGCTGGCCCTGTGGACCGGCCCGGCCCTCGCGGACCTTCCCGACCGCACGGCGGAGGCGGCCCGCTGGGAGACCCGCCACCTGGACGCCCGCCGCGCCCGCCTGACAGCGGCCCTGGCCCTCGGTGAGGCGGACACCGCCCTGCCCGAACTGACCGCCCTGTGCGACACCCACCCCCTCGACGAACCCCTCCAGTCCCTCCGCCTCCAGGCCCTGCGCGCCTCCGGCCGCACAGCGGAGGCCCTGGCCGCCTACGAGGTCGTACGACGACTCCTCGCGGACCGGCTCGGCTCCGATCCGGGGCCCGAACTGCGGTCGCTGCACGGGGAGTTGCTGCGGTCGGCGGACGGGGAGCGCGGTGCGCGGACCGTTTCGGCGCCCACCGCGAGCGATGACTCCGCGCCGCCGCCCGGCAACCTCCGCGCCCGGCTCACCTCCTTCGTCGGCAGGGAGGCCGACATCGACGTCATCCGGGCCGATCTCCTCGCCGCCCGGCTGGTGACCCTGCTCGGACCGGGCGGGGCCGGGAAGACCCGGCTGTCCCAGGAGGCCGCCGAAGGGGCCGGGGACGCGGCACGGGACGGGGTGTGGCTGGCCGAACTCGCGCCCGTCGACGATCCCGAGGCCGTACCGGAGGCCGTGCTCACCGCCCTCGGGGCGCGCGAGACCGTGATGTACGGCGCCGGTGCCGAGGCGATCCGGGCGGCCGGGGGAGACCGGCACGACGACCCGGTGGAGCGGCTCGCCGAGCACTGCGGGCGGCGCCGGATGCTGATCGTCCTCGACAACTGCGAGCACGTCGTGGACGCCGCCGCCCGCCTCGTGGAAGCCCTGCTGGAGCGCTGCCCCGACCTCACCGTGCTCGCCACCAGCCGTGAACCCCTGGGCGTACCGGGGGAGTTGCTGCGCCCGGTGGAGCCCCTCCCCGACCCCGTCGCGCTACGGCTGCTCGCCGAGCGGGGCGCGGCGGCCCGGCCGGGGTTCGCGGTCGAGGCCGACATCGAGGCCTGCGCCGAGATCTGCCGGCGGCTCGACGGCATGCCCCTCGCGATCGAGCTGGCGGCGGCCCGGCTCAGGATGCTGACGCCGCGTCAGATCGCGGACCGGCTCGACGACCGCTTCCGGCTGCTCACTTCGGGCAGCCGTACGCTGCTGCCCCGCCAGCAGACCCTGCGCGCCGTCGTCGACTGGTCCTGGGACCTGCTGGACGCGGCAGAACGGGATGTGCTGAGCACCTTGTCCGTGTTCGCCGGCGGCTGCGACCTCGCCGCCGCCGAGGCCGTGTGCGGACCGGTCGCCTTCGAGACGCTCGGCTCCCTCGTCGACAAGTCCCTTGTCGTGGCGGCCCCTTCGGGCGAGGGCGAGATGCGCTACCGGCTGCTGGAGACCGTCGCCGAGTACGCGGGCGAACGGCTCGCCGAGTCCGGCCGCCGCCCCGCCGCCGAGCGCGCCCATCTCACCTACTACCGCGAACTCGCCCGCACCACCGACCCGTTGCTGCGCGGCCCCGACCAACTCGCCGCCGTGGAACGGCTGGAGCGCGAGTACGAGAACCTCCGCACCGCCCTGCGGCACGCCGTCGCCGAGCGCGACGAGCAGGAGGCCCTCTGCCTGGTCCTGTCGCTGATCTGGTATTGGCAGATGCGCGACGTCCGTATCGAGGCCCGCAACTGGTGCGTCGAGGTCATGGCCCTGGGCCCCGACCCCTTCGCCGCCCCGGTCCGGCGCGCCGCCCCGGTCTGGCAGCGCTGCACCGACGTCCCGCCCCCGCTCACCGGAGAACTCCTCGCCGAGGCCCGGCGCGGCCTCCACCTCGCCCATCTGGCCTGCATGGACACCGAGTTGGACGCCTGGGAGGCACCGGCCGCGAAGGAGAAACTGCGCCTCATCGCGCAGGTCTACGAACCGGGGCTGCCGCAGACCTGCCGTACGCCCGGCATGTTCTGGTTCTTCGCCGTGATGCTCAGCGGCAGCGTGGAGCGGCTGCCCGAGATCCTCGACGCCGACGTCCGCACCTGCCGGACCACCCCCGGTATGGAGTGGGAGCTCGCCACCACCCTCCAGATGCGCGCCAACATGCTCGCCAACCGCACCGACTGGGCGGGCGACGCGGCCCGGGACGCCGACGAGTCGCTGGAGATCTTCCGCCGTATCGGCGACACCTGGGGCGTCGCCGAGGCGCTCTCCGCCCGCGCCGAGGCCCGTGAGCGCATCGGCGAGTACCAGCTGGCCGCCGCCGACTACCAGGCCGCGATCGAACACGCCGAACGGCTCGGCGCCCACGGCCAGACGGCCGTACTCGGTGCCCGGCTCGGCAGCGTGCTCGTCGAGGACGGGGAGTACGAGCGCGGCGAGCGCATCCTGCGCGAGGTCATCGACCGGCCGCACGGCGTGGGCAGCGAGGCGATGCCCGCCGCCCGGATGTTCCTCGCGAGCCGCCTCGCCACATCCGGCCGGATCGTCGAGGCACGCGAGGAACTGCGCCTGCTGCGCGAGGAGTTCCACATCGCGCACTTCATCGTCTTCGACGCGTTCATCCTCGGCTCGGAGGCCTGGGTGGAGGCGCTCGACGGGGACTACGCCCGGTCCCTGGAGAAGATCCGCAAGGCGCTGGAGCGGGCCGGCGACCCGCTGTCCGAGGCCATCGCCCCGCACATGACCTCGCTGTACCTGGGGATCGCCGCGCTCGCCCTCACCGAGTTCGACGGCGGCGGCCGGGCCAGGGACGGCGTGCGCTGTCTGGTCGCGGCGCGGGCGCTGCTGCCGTCCGGACACGTCCCGACCTACATGGAACGCGAGGTCTACCGCCAGGCCGAGGAGCACGCGCGCGCCATGCTCGGCGACGCGGCCTACGAGACGTGCGCGGCCGGGTACGCCGAAGGCGGCGGCCTCTCCGCGAAGGAGGCCGCCGCCCTGGTGTGAGCCGACGCGGACCGGTGGCACCGGACGCCCGGCCCGGTCAGGTCTTGGTGCGGAACTTGTGGATCGCGATCGGCGCCATCACCGCGGTGAGCCCCACCGACCAGGCCAGCGTCAGCCACACGCCGTGGGCGACCGGACCGCCCACCATCAGCCCGCGGGCCGCGTCGGCCAGCGAGGACAGCGGGTTGTAGTCGGTGAAGTTCCGCAGCCAGCCCGGCATCGAGCCGGTCGGGGCGAAGATCGACGAGCCGAACTGGAGCGGCATCAGGAACAGGAAGCCCATGGCCTGCACGGACTGCGCGCTCTTCATGGTCACGCCGAGGGTGATGAACACCCACATCAGGGCCGAGCCGAACACCGCGGACAGTCCGATCGCGGCGAACATGCCGACCCAGTGGTGGATGTGGAAGCCGACGAGGACGCCGACGACCATCAGTACGGCGCACGCGACCAGCATGCGCATGATCTCGACCACGATCTTGGCGATCAGCACCGAGCCGCGTCCGATGGGCAGCGACCGGAACCGGTCCATGACCCCGGTGTGGAAGTCGGTGTTGAAGCCGGTGCCCACGCCCTGGGCCATGTTCATGCCCATCATGGCGAGCAGACCGGGCACGACGTACTGCACGTACGCCTCCTGCCCGCCGCCCAGCGACTGCCCGATCGAGCCGCCGAAGACGTACACGAACAGCAGCGTGAAGATGACCGGGAACAGGATGGCGTCGAACATCGACTCCGGGTCCTGCCGGATCCACAGCAGGTTGCGGCGGATCAGCGCGCCGGTGTGGCGCAGATGGTTGCGCAGCGGGATACGGGGGTCCGACGCGACCGCGCCGGGGTTCACGGCGACGGCGCTCATACGGCGACCTCCTCGCGGTCGGTGGTGGGCACGGAGTCCTGCGGGGCACTGGCGCGGTGACCGGTCAGCGACAGGAACACCTCGTCCAGGCTGGGCAGTTCGGTGGTGATGGAGGCGATGGTGAGGCCGCGGGCGCTCACCGCGCCGACCACGGCGGTCAGTTGCTCGTCGCTGAGGATCGGCACCAGGACCGTGCCGTTCTCCACGTCGACCGTGACGGTGGCGAGTCCGGTGATGCCCAGCTCGTCCAACGCGTGGGCCAGGGGCCGCAGTTGCAGCGGGTCGGTCGGCCGGATGCGCAGCGCCCGGCCGCCGACCTTCGCCTTCAGCTCGTCGATCCCGCCGTTCGCGATGACCTTGCCGTGGTCCACCACGGTCAGCTCGGAGGCGAGCGCCTCGGCCTCCTCCATGTACTGCGTGGTGAGCAGCACGGTCACCCCGCCGCCGACCATGGACCGCACCTCGTCCCACACCTCCATGCGGGTGCGCGGGTCGAGGCCGGTGGTCGGCTCGTCGAGGAACAGCACCTGCGGGTGCCCGATCATCGAGGCGGCCAGGTCGAGGCGGCGCCGCATCCCGCCGGAGTAGGTGCTCGCGGGCCGCCTGGCGGCGTCCGTCAGCGAGAACCGCTCCAGCAGTTCGTCGGCGCGGGCCCGGGAGTCCTTGCGGGAGAGGTCGAGCAGCCGCCCGATCATGTAGAGGTTCTCCCAGCCGGGGAGCTTCTCGTCCACGGAGGCGTACTGGCCGGTGAGGCCTATCACCCGGCGCAGTTGGCGGGGCTGGCGCAGGACGTCGTAGCCGGCGACGGTGGCCTCGCCGGAGGTCGGAGCGAGCAGCGTGGACAGGATGCGTACGAGGGTGGTCTTGCCGGCACCGTTCGGTCCGAGCACACCCATCACGGTGCCCTCCCGGACGTCCAGGTCGACGCCGTCCAGCGCCTTGGTCTCGCCGTAGTGCTTGACCAGCCCCCGCACGGTGACCGCCGTGCCGCTGGGAATGTTGTCGATTCGCGTCATGCCGATGACAGTGCCAGGGCCCGCCGACAGAACACCGACATCCCACCGACAGCCGCCTACAGCCACCGACAGCCGGCCGACACCCGGTGTACGGGCCCTGGCCGGGGGCGGCAAAGAGGCAGCCCGCCGACGGGGGAAGTTCGGCGGGCTGCCATGGTGCCGCAGTGGCTCTGAAGGGGTCAGTGGACGGAGTGTTCCTCCAGCGGGAACGTCCCGCCGACCACGTCCTGCGCGAACGCCTTCGCCGCGTTGCCCATGACCTCGCGCAGATCGGCGTACTGCTTCACGAACTTGGGCACCCGGCCGCCGGTCAGCCCCAACATGTCGGTCCACACCAGGACTTGGGCGTCGGTCTCGGCCCCGGCGCCGATCCCGACGGTGGGGATGTGCAGCACCCGGGTCACCTCGGCGGCCAGCTCCGCCGGCACCAGTTCGAGGACCACGGCGAACGCCCCCGCGTCCTGCACGGACTTCGCGTCCCGCAGCAACTGCTGGGCGGCCTCCTCGCCGCGGCCCTGCACGCGGTACCCCATCGCGTTCACGGACTGCGGGGTGAGTCCGATGTGCGCCATCACCGGAATTCCGGACTCGACGAGGAGCCGGATCTGTTCGTGCGAGCGCTCGCCGCCCTCCAGCTTCACCGCCCCGACCCCGGCCTCCTTCACCAGCCGGGTCGCCGAGCGCAGCGCCTGCACCGGACCCTCCTGGTAGGACCCGAAGGGCAGGTCGCCGACGATGAGCGCGCGCCGCGTCCCGCGTACGACCGCGGCGGACAGCATGGTCATCTCGTCCAGAGTGACGGGTACGGTCGACTCGTACCCGAGGTGGCAGTTGCCCGCCGAGTCGCCGACGAGCATGACCGGGATCCCGGCCTCGTCGAAGACGGACGCGGTCATCGCGTCGTAGGCGGTGAGCATGGGCCACTTCTCGCCGCGTTCCTTGGCGAGAGCGATGTCGCGAACGGTGATACGGCGTGTGCCCTTGCCTCCGTACAGCGCCTTGCTGCCGTCGGAGGAACTGGTCTTCCCGGCCTGGCCGGTCTGGGCAGCCGAAAGCTGCGTCATGGCAACGGCTCCTTCAGTCATCTCGAAGCACCCTCACGGTGTCCCCGGATCCCCTCCATGGTGGCACCTCGTGCCACTGAGGACCAGAGGGACCCCCGTCACGTCGACCGACGTAAGGTCTGAGTAAAATATTTACGATACGGCACGGTCTCGTATCGAAATTCGCCGAGCGGTCCCTACGCTTTGAGCCATGACCACTCCACCCGTTCCGGCCACCCGGATACCCGAAGCGGTGCACCGTCGCCGCTGGGCCATCCTCGGCGTGCTGATGCTGAGCCTGCTGATCGTGGTGCTCGACAACTCGATCCTCAACGTCGCCATCAAGACCATCTCCACCCCGGCCCCCACCGGCCTGGGCGCGACACAGAGCGAGCTGGAGTGGGCGATCAACGCCTACACCCTCGTCTTCGCCGGCCTGCTCTTCACCGCGGGCCTCCTCGGTGACCGGCTCGGCCGCAAGAAGACCCTGCTCGGCGGGCTCCTCGTGTTCGGCATCGGCTCCGCGCTGGCCGCCGAGTCCGGCTCCCCGGGCCAGCTCATCGGCTACCGGGCCCTGATGGCCCTCGGCGCCGCCTTCGTGATGCCCGCCACCCTCGCCGTCCTCATGAACGTCTTCGAGCGCGACGAGCAGCCCAAGGCCATCGGCATCTGGGCCGGCGGCGTCGGCCTCGCCATCGCCATCGGCCCGATCACCGGCGGTGTGCTCCTCGACCACTTCTGGTGGGGCTCGGTCTTCCTGATCAACGTGCCGATCGTGATCGTCGCGCTCGCCCTGATGATCTGGCTGGTCCCCGACTCCCGCGACCCCCGGCCCGGCCGCCTCGACCCGGTCGGCGTGATCCTGTCCGTCGTCGGCCTCGTCCTGCTGGTCTACGGCATCATCGAGGGCGGCGAACTGGCCGACTTCACCGCGCCCAAGGTGCTGGCGACGATCATCGCCGGGGTCGTGGTGCTCGCCGGGTTCGTGTGGTTCGAGAAGCGCAGCGACCACCCGTCCATCGACGTCACGTACTTCAAGAACAAGGTGTTCTCGGCCGCCATCGCCGCCATCGCGCTGGTCTTCTTCGCGCTGATGGGCGTGACCTTCTTCTCGGTCTTCTACACCCAGAGCGTGCGCGGCTACTCGCCGCTCCAGACCGGTCTGCTGATGCTGCCGCTGGCCGCCGCGCAGATGATCTTCGCGCCGCGCGCCCGGCTGGTCGTGGACCGCTTCGGGAACAGGATCACGACCGGTGTCGGCCTGCTGCTGCTCGCCGGGATGCTCGCCGCCTTCGCCACCCTCGACGCGGACACGCCGATCTGGGTCCTGGAGGTCATCTTCTTCCTCATGGGCACCGGCATGGCCCACGTGATGACCCCGACCAGCGTCGTCATCATGCAGGCCCTGCCGCGCGAGAAGGCGGGCTCCGCGTCCGCGCTGAGCAACACCTTCCGCCAGGTCGGCGGCGCGCTCGGCATCGCCGTGCTCGGCTCGGTGCTGTCCACCGCGTACCGCAACGGCATCGAGGGCAAGCTCGGCTCGGTGCCGGCCGCCCTGCGCGACACGGCCGGCGAGTCCATCGAGGCCACCCTCGGCGTCGCCGCCAAGCTCGGCCCGCAGGGCAGGGCCCTGGTCACCCCGGCCAACGACGCCTTCCTGCACGCCATGCACGTCACCGCCCTGTGCGGCACGGGCGTCGCGGTCGTCGGCGCGGTGGTCGCGTTCCTCTTCCTGCCCGGGAAGCCGACGGCCCGTCAGGAGGGCAAGGAGGAGCAGGAGTTGGCCGTAGTGGGCGAATAGCCGCGACAATCGGCACAGACGCGAACGGGGCGACGGCGATGGGACGGAGTGAAGTGAGCCTTGCCGACCACGGCACCGACCACGGCACGGACAGCGGCACCGGGACCGGTACCGACAGCGGGACCCAGCCGGGTGTCCCCACCAGGGGGCGCCCGCGCAGCGAGGCCGTCGAACGTGCCATCACGGAGGGCGTGATGAAGCTCCTGGAGGACGGCGTGCCGCTGGCCGAACTCTCCATCGAGCGCATCGCCCGCACCGCCGGTGTCGGCAAGGCCACCATCTACCGCCGCTGGCCGGGCAAGGAGGAACTCTTCGTCGACGTCGTCCGCGAGGCCGAGCCCGACGACCCCGAACTGCCCGGCACCTCCCTGCGCGACGACCTCGTCGCGATGATGGAACAGCTGCGCCAGCGCGGCCTGATGACCCGTTCCTCGGCCCTCCTGCACAACGTGTACGCGCAGATGAAGAGCGCCCCGAAGGTCTGGGACGCGTACCACACGACCGTCGTTGAGCCCCGCCGCCGCAGACAGGTCGAACTGCTGCGGCGCGGCCAGGAGAGCGGTGAACTCCGCACCGACCTCGACGTCGACCTGATGAACGACATGCTGGTCGGCCCGATGCTCCTGCGCACCGTCATGCGCGCCGACGCCGACCTCCCCGAGGGACTGTCCGAACTCCTCGTGGACACCCTGCTGGCGGCCCTGCGCCCGCCTGCTTCCCCGACCGCTTCCCCGGCTGTTTCCTAGGCCGTTCGGGGCCGCGCCCGAATGTGCGCGTCTCGTCACAAAGGGGGCCCGCGGACCGGGATTCGGAACCCTCGGCGGTGACTTGTTCGTCCTCGTGCCAGTACGGCCGTCATGGGACGGCGGATCGGAACCGATCATCCCCTAGGGTCGTAGGCGCGGGGACGATGGTGTGCACGGCAGGTAGTGAGGCGACGGTATGGCACAGCAGGCGTATGTGGCGGAGACGGACGACGGCGGCTCGGGGGACCAGCCGCACGGAAACCGACTTCGGCGCCTGCGGAACAGACTGTTCGACGGCTGGCGGGGCGACGGGAGGACCTGGCGCCGCGGGCTGATCCTGGCCGCGCTGGCGGTCGTCCTGGCCCTCGTGATGCTGCTGCACTCGCACATCCCGAACCGGATCGGCAACCTCGGCAGCCTCACGGAGACCTTCCTGCCGTGGTTCGGGATCGCGATCCCGCTGCTGCTCGTCCTCGCCCTGGTCCGCAAGTCGGCGACCGCGCTGATCGCGGTCGTGCTCCCGGCGGTCGTCTGGCTGAACCTCTTCGGCGGGCTGCTGCTCACCGACAAGACCGGCACCGGCGGCGATTTCACGGTGGCCACGCACAACGTCAACGCCGACAACCCCGACCCCGCCGGTACGGCCCGTGACGTGGCGGCCTCCGGCGCGGACGTGGTGGCCCTGGAGGAGCTGACGGCCTCGGCGGTCCCGACGTACGCGAAGGCGCTCGCGTCGACGTACAAGTACCACGCGGTCGAGGGCACGGTCGGCCTGTGGAGCAAGGACCCGATGACCGGCGTCCAGGCCGTCGACATCAAACTCGGCTGGACCCGCGCGATGCGCGCCACCGTCACCACCCCCGAGGGCCGGATCGCGGTCTACGTCGCTCATCTCCCCTCGGTGCGGGTGAAGATCGAGGCCGGTTTCACCGCCCGGCAGCGCGACAAGAGCGCGGACGCGCTCGGTGAGGCCATCGCCGCCGAGCCGCTGAAGCGGAAGATCCTCCTCGGCGACCTCAACGGCACCATGAACGACCGCTCGCTGAACGCCGTCACCTCCCAGATGCGCTCCACGCAGGGCGCGGCGGGCGACGGCTTCGGGTTCAGCTGGCCGGCCTCGTTCCCGATGGCGCGGATCGACCAGATCATGGTCCAGGGTGTGGAACCGGTCACGTCGTGGACCCTCCCGAGGACCGGCAGCGACCATCTCCCGATCGCCGCCCGTGTGAACCTCGACACGAGCTCTTAACCTCGTGGAATAGAGCGTCGGGGAGTCTTTGTTCCGTGACTGAACTTAAGTTCGTCCCGTACGGAACACCGCTCTCTCCCCGAAAGGCACAGGCACCTCCATGCCCCTGGCCCTGCTCGCTCTGGCCGTCGGCGCTTTTGGTATCGGCACCACCGAATTCGTGATCATGGGCCTGCTGCCCGAGGTCGCGGACGACCTCCACGTCTCCATCCCCACGGCGGGACACCTCGTCTCGGCGTACGCGCTGGGGGTCGTCGTCGGCGCCCCGCTGCTCGCGGCGGTCACCGCCCGGCTGTCCCGCCGTACGGTCCTGATCGGCCTGATGGCCCTGTTCGTGGCGGGCAACGCCCTGTCGGCCCTCGCCGCGGACTACGACTACCTGCTGGCCGCCCGCTTCCTGAGCGGCCTGCCGCACGGTGCCTTCTTCGGCGTGGGGGCCGTGGTCGCCACGACGCTGGTCGCGCCCGAACGCAAGGCGCGTTCCGTCTCGTTGATGTTCCTGGGCCTCACGGTCGCCAACGTCGTGGGTGTGCCCGCCGCCACGCTCATGGGCCAGCACCTGGGCTGGCGGGCCACGTTCCTCGCGGTGAGCGCGATCGGCCTGGCGGCGATAGCGTCGCTGGCCCTGCTGATCCCGCACGACCACGCGCACGCCCCGGCTGTGGGCCTGCGCCGCGAGCTGGCGGCGCTGAAGTCCCTCCCGGTGTGGCTGGCCCTCGGCACGACGGTGGCCGGCTTCGGCGCGCTGTTCGCCGCCTACAGCTACATCACCCCGATGCTCACCGACGCGGCGGGCTTCGCCGACGCCAGCGTGACGCTCCTGCTGGCCCTGTTCGGCGTCGGCGCCACGGCCGGCAACCTGGTGGGCGGCCGGCTCGCGGACCACTCCCTGCGCGGCACGCTGTTCGGCGGGCTGGTCTCCCTGGGCGCGGTCCTGGCCCTGTTCCCGCTCCTGATGACCACGGAGTGGAGCGCGGCACTCGCGGTCGTCCTGCTGGGCGTCGCGGCCTTCGTGACGGGCTCCCCGCTCCAGCTCATGGTGATGGAGAAGGCCTCCGCGGGCCCGTCGCTCGCCTCCTCCGCGAACCAGGCGGCCTTCAACCTGGCCAACGCGGGCGGCGCCTGGATCGGCGGCCTGGCCCTGGCAGCGGGCTTCGGCGCGACGTCACCGGCGGTGGCCGGTGCGCTGCTGGCCCTGCTGGGGCTGGGAGTCGCGGGTACGGCGTGGAGGGTGGACCGGGGGCGGGCGGTACCCGGCCGCGAACGCGTGGTCGCGGCCCACGTCCCCGACCAGGCGGCCGTTCTCCAGCCGTGACCGCCTGACGAACCCCCTTGCGTACGGCGTCAGTTGAGGATGACGCCGTACGAAGGCACCCGGTGACCGCACTGGCTGGCCTTGCGGAAGTCGATCGACGACGGGTACCGCTTGATGTGCTTGAGCACGACCTCGCCCGTGTTCTTGCCGAAGATCCCGTCGACCGCCAACTGGGTGGTGGCCCAGTGGTAGTTGGAGTACTTCTGGAGCTTCTTCACCCCCAACTCGGTCTGCGGGCCGAACTTGCCGTCCACCAGCAGGTGCAGGTTGAGGTAGTTGTTCACGAAGAACTGCACACAGCGGACCGACGCGGGGTTGTTGGCGTGCCCGTAGCCGATGTCCGGGATACCGGGGTCCGCGTGGGCCGTCGTCGTACCGAGCCCCACGGTGACGACCGCGGTCAGGGTCACCGTGGCACGGCGGAGCAGGCGGGTGTGGCTCATCGGACCTCGTTCCGAGCGCGGACGGACATCGCCGACCACCTTCACCCGCCTCCTCACCATGAACCAACCCCACACCGGTAAGCCGAGAACAAAACCTGCCGCCCGGCCCCCGGGCGCGGCCCGAGCCGTGTCCGCGCAGTCCCGCCTGCCTCACGACGCCCGGCACGCGCGCTCGCCGCACCCTCGAAAGCCCAAGTACGGCCCGTACGAGGGCTTCCGGGCGGCGCTGCCCCAGCCTTCGGCCGGAGGGGACCCAGCGCACGCACCGGACGCCGCGAGGCCCGCTCTCCGCGCCGACGGACTTCGCGGACGCCCCTAGTCGAACCGCGCCAGATCCCGCAGCCAAGCCGTCGCCGAGCTGTCCGAAGGTGCTCGCCAGTCTCCACGGGGTGACAGCGAACCTCCCGCCGAGACCTTCGGGCCGTTCGGCATGGCGGATCGCTTGAACTGGGCGAAGCCGAAGAAGCGTCGGCAGAACACCTCCAACCAGCTCCGGATCTCCGGCAGTTCGTACGCCACCCGCTTCGCCTCCGGGAAGCCGGGCGGCCAGGCGCCCGCCTCCGTGTCGTGCCACGCGTGCCAGGCCAGGAACGCGATCTTCGAGGGGCGGAAGCCGTGGCGCAGGACGTGGAAGAGCGTGAAGTCGTGCAGGGCGTACGGGCCGATCTTCGACTCCGTCGACTGCATCTCCTCGCCGGGCACCAGCTCGGGGCTGATCTCCGTGTCGAGGATCGCGGTGAGGATCTTGCCGGTCTCCTCGTCGAACTGGTCGCTGCTCACCACCCAGCGGATCAGGTGCTGGATCAGGGTCTTCGGGACGCCGGAGTTGACGTTGTAGTGGCTCATCTGGTCGCCGACGCCGTACGTGGACCAGCCCAGGGCCAGTTCCGAGAGGTCGCCCGTGCCGAGCACGATGCCGCCACGCTGGTTGGCGAGGCGGAACAGGTAGTCCGTGCGCAGGCCCGCCTGGACGTTCTCGAAGGTGACGTCGTACACCGGCTCGCCGGAGGCGAAGGGGTGGCCCATCTCCCTCAGCATCAGGCGCGCGGTCGGCGTGATGTCCAGCTCGGCCGCCGTCACGCCGATCGCCCGCATCAGCGCGTGGGCGTTGTCCTTGGTGTGGTCGCTGGTCGCGAAGCCGGGCAGCGTCCAGGCCAGGATGTCGCTGCGCGGACGCCCGGCCCGGTCCATGGCCCGCGCGGCGACGATCAGCGCGTGCGTCGAGTCCAGGCCGCCCGACACCCCGATGACCACCTTCGGGCCGCCGATCGCCGCGAGCCGCTGCTGAAGGCCCTCGACCTGGATGTTGTACGCCTCGTAGCAGTCCTGCGCGAGCCGGTCAGCGTCGGCCGGCACGAAGGGGAAGCGCTCCAGCCGGCGCCGCAGGCCCAAGTCGCCGGAGGGCGGGGCGAGTTCGAAGCCGACCGTACGGAAGTCCGCCGTCCGGGCCCGGTGCGTACGGCGGTTGTCGTCGAACGTGCCCATCCGCTGCCGCTCCTGCCGCAGCAGGTCCAGGTCGATGTCGGCCACCGCGTACTCGTCGCCGAGCGGGAAGCGGTCGGTCTCCGCGAGCAGCACGCCGTTCTCGTAGACCATCGCCTGCCCGTCCCAGGACAGGTCCGTCGTCGACTCGCCGAGGCCGGCCGCCGCGTAGACGTACGCGGCGAGGCAGCGCGCGGACGCCGAGCGGCACAGCAGCTTGCGGTCCTCGGCGCGGCCGACCGTGATGGGGCTGCCGGAGAGGTTGACGAGGACGGTGGCGCCCGCGAGCGCGGCCTCGGCGCTCGGCGGCACCGGCACCCACATGTCCTCGCAGATCTCCGCGTGCAGGACGAGGGAGGGGACGTCGTGGGCCGCGAACAACAGGTCGACGCCGAACGGGACTTCCGCCCCGCCGACCCGGATCGACCCGCCGCGCTCGTCGGCGCCGTCGGCGATCTGGCGGCGCTCGTAGAACTCGCGGTAGTTCGGCGGGTACGACTTCGGTACGACCCCCAGGATCCGGCCCCGGTGCACCAGCACCGCGCAGTTGTAGATCCGGTTGCGGTGGCGCAGCGGGGCGCCGACGACCAGGACCGGGAGGAGGTCGGCCGAGCCGGTGACCACCTCCTGGAGCGCCCCCTCGACCTGGTCCAGGAGGACGTCCTGGAGCAGCAGGTCCTCGATGGAGTAGCCGCACAGCCCCATCTCCGCGAAGACGGCGACGGCGACGCCCTCCTCGGCGCAGCGGCGGGCGTGGCGCAGGACCGCTTCGGCGTTGGCGTGCGGGTCCGCGATCACGGTGTGGCCCGTGCAGGCGGCGACACGGGCGAAACCGTGCTGATAGATCGACCAGAAGTTCAGTGGAGGCACGGGTCCACTGTAATCGTCAGTGAGACGCGATGGGGTGGCGGGGGGGGGGGGGCCCCCCCCCCCCCCCCCCCAACAAACCCCCCCCCCCCGGCCCCCCCCGGGGGGGGGGGGCCGGGGGGGGGGGGGCCCGCCCCCCGCGACGCAGGGGCGGGGGGCCCC
>NZ_JBIVUZ010000009.1:0-521772 GCF_044768565.1 Streptomyces sp. NPDC091280 | reverse complement strand
ACGCCCGGTTACATTCCGAACCCGGAAGCTAAGCCTTACAGCGCCGATGGTACTGCAGGGGGGACCCTGTGGGAGAGTAGGACGCCGCCGAACAATCTTTGGAGGACCCCTGGTCCCAGCGTTCACGCTGGGACCAGGGGTCCTTTTTTGTTTTTCAGCCCGGAGCGCGCCGAGTAGCTGGCTGCGCGAGAATGACTTGCGGTACCGAAGACAGGAGTCACCGATGTCCACCAACTCTCCCGAGGATCGACCGGAGCGCGACCAGCGGCGACGGGACAGTGGTGATCGCGGTGACCGTGGCGGGTACCGCGGAGGACCGAGCCGTAGCAACGATCGCGGGAACGACCGCGGCAGCAGCGGCAGCGGTGGCGGTCGCGGTGGCTATGTCCGCCGTGACGACCGCAGCGGTGGTGGCGGTGGTGAGCGCGGCGGGTTCCGTGGCCGCGACGACCGCTCGGCCGGTCCGCGTCGTGATGACCGTCCCGCCGGCGGCCCCCGTCGTGACGACCGTGGCGGCGATCGTGGTGGCTTCCGCCGGGACGATCGCGGTGACAACCGTGGCGAGCGGCCCGCGTTCCGGCGTGACGACCGCGGCGACAACCGTGGTGACCGTGGTGGATTCCGCCGCGACGATCGCGGTGACAACCGTGGCGAGCGGCCCGCGTTCCGGCGTGACGACCGCAGGGACGACCGGCGTGACGGTGACCGTCCGGCCTTCCGGCGCGACGACAACCGCGGTGACCGCGAGCGTGGTGACCGGGGCGGCTACCCCCGCCGTGACGACCGTCGTGACGATCGACGAGATGACCGCCGTAGCGACGACCGTGGCAATGGCGACCGCGGTGGTTTCCGTGGGCGTGACGACCGTCCCGCCGGCCCTCGTCGTGACGACCGTGGCGGCGATCGTGGTGGCTTCCGCCGGGACGATCGCGGTGACAACCGTGGCGAGCGGCCCGCGTTCCGGCGCGACGACCGCGGTGACCACCGCAGCGACCACCGTGGCGAGCGTCCGGCTTTCCGTCGGGACGACCGCAGGGACGACCGTCGTGACGGTGACCGTCCGGCCTTCCGGCGCGACGACAACCGTGGTGACCGCGACCGTGGTGACCGTGGCGGCTACCCCCGCCGTGACGACCGTCCCTCGGGGCCGCGTCGTGACGACAACCGTGGTGAGAGGCCGCCTTTCCGGCGGGACGACAACCGTGGCGAGCGGCCCGCGTTCCGGCGCGACGACCGCGGAGACAACCGCGCCGAACGGCCGGCCTTCCGTCGCGACGACCGCGGCGACACCCGGGGTGACAACCGCGGCGACCGTGGCGGCTTCCGTGGGCGTGACGACCGTCCCACCGGACCCCGTCGTGATGATCGCGGGGGGCGTCCCGGTGGTTTCCGCCGCGACGACAGCCGCGGTGAGCGGCCCGCCTTCCGGCGGGACGACGACCGCGGTGGGTACCCCCGGCGCGACGACCGGCGTGACGACCGGCGCGGTGGCGGTCGGTTCCGGGACGACCGGGAGCGTGACCGCGACCGTGAGCCGATCAAGCGGCTGCCGATCCCCGAGGACGTCACGGGCGACGAGATCGACGCGGACGTGCGTCAGGAGCTGCTGAGCCTGCCGAAGGGGCTCGCGGAGGACGTGTCGAAGAACCTCGTGATGGTCGCGCGGCTCATCGACGAGGACCCCGAGGGCGCCTACGCCTACTCGAAGATCGCCCTGCGGCTGGCGTCGCGCGTCGCCGCCGTGCGTGAGGCGGCCGGGTTCGCGGCGTACGCGAACCAGAAGTACAGCGAGGCGCTGGCCGAGTTCCGGGCCGCGCGGCGGATGACCGGCGGCGTGGAGCTGTGGCCCGTGATGGCCGACTGCGAGCGTGGGCTCGGGCGGCCGGAGAAGGCGCTGGAGATGGCCGGGGCCTCCGAGGTGCACAAGCTCGACAAGGCTGGGCAGGTCGAGATGCGGCTCGTCGCGGCCGGTGCCCGGCGTGACATGGACCAGCTCGACGCGGCCATCGTCACTCTCCAGAGCCCGGAGCTGGCCTCGAACACCGTGCAGCCGTGGACCGCGCGACTGCGCTACGCGTACGCCGACGCCCTGCTCGCCGCCGGGCGCGAGGACGATGCGCGGGAGTGGTTCGCCAAGGCCGTGGAGTCCGACAAGGACGGCAGCACGGACGCGTCGGACCGGCTCGCGGAGATGGACGGTGTCGAGTTCGTCGACGCGTTCGTCGAGGACGACGAGGACGGTGAGGACATCGGTGGCGACGTCGATGCCGTCACCGAGGTCGTCGACGAGGCCTCCGTGGCCGACGAGGTGGATGTCGACGAGGACGACGACATCGCGGACGACGACGACATCGAGGATGACGAGGACGACGAAGTCGAGTCCGCTGCCGAGGTCAAGGGCACCGACAACGACAAGGACTGACGGCGGCGCACGTCACCGGTGACGAAGAGAGCGGGACGAAGGGCGGGACTCCGGAATCGGGGTCCCGCCCTTCCCGTGTTTCCGCCCTTCCCGTGTCTCCGGAGGCTCAGGGTTCCAGCGCGCGCAGCACCAGCCCCGACGCCGGCTTCGGGCCGAAGGACGTCGACTTGCGGGGCATCGTGACGCCCTGGAGGGCCAGGTCGCGTACGACCTCCTCGCGGACGGGGTGCATCAACACGGCCGTACCTCCGTCGCGTTCGGCCTTGCGGACGGTGGCGGCGGTGTCGTGGATGTAGGCGATGCGGGTCGGGTCATCCTCGGGGATGAGCCAGACGTGGTCCAGGAGAGTGGCGTGCAGGACCGTGGCGTCCAGGGTGCGCCATGCGGCGGGGCGGTCGGCGGGGATCGTGCGGGCCAGGAGGTCGGGGTCCGGGTGGTCGACCAGGTGGAAGGAGCCGTCTCCGGCGAGGAGGAAGGCGTTGCCCGCGCAGGCCGCGTCGGCGAGGGCCTCCAGGGCTTCCGGGAGGGGCACTTCCAGGTGCTGGACGCGGAAGTGGCCGTCCAGGGCGGCCAGGGCGTCGGCGACGGGGACGCCGTGCAGGAGACGGTGGATCGCGCGTACCCGGAGCGGGTAGCGGGCGGTGTCGACGAGGAGGACGAGGCCGTAGTCCCAGGGGCTGGGGGAGGGGTGCTCCGCGCGTAGACGTCGGTAGGTCGCCCAGCGGTGGTGGCCGTCGGCGATGAGGGCCTGGTGGCGGGCCAGGTCGGTCTGGATGCGGGCCAGCACGGTGGGGTCGGTGACCGACCAGAGGCGGTGGCTGTAGCCGTCCTCCGTGGTCGTCGACAGGAGTGGCGGGTCCTGGGCGACGCGCTCGACGACGGTGGTCGTGTCGGATGGTGAACCGTTGCCCCGGTAGGTGAGGAGCAGGGGTTCGAGGTTGGCGGAGGTGGCCCGCATGAGGGCCGCGCGGTCCGCGATGACGTGCGGCATGACGTCCTCGTGCGGCAGGACCACGCCTTCCGACGGGTCCGTCAGGCGCAGGGCGCCGATGATGCCGCGCTGCAACAGGCCGTTGCCGTCGTGCTGTTCGTATACGTACAGACCGGGCTCGGGGTCGGTGGCGAGGACTCCCTCGGCGAGCCAGCGGTGCAGGGTGTCGGCCGCCTGTTCGTTGCGGGCACTGGGGGTGGTGGCCTGCGGGAGGATCAGCCGGACGATGTTGTGCGGGTCGGAGTCCTGGAGATGGTGCAGACCGTCGGGGCGTACGACGACGTCGTACGGTGGGGACGTCACGGCGGCCAGGCTGCCGACCAGGTCGGGGTCGTAGCGGAGGCCTCGGAACGGGGTGAGTTCCAGGCCTCGGCGCTCCGTTGCTTCCGAGTGACCTGCGGTGTTCATCCCGGCATCGTACGTGTGTCAGTGGCGTGCGGGATGATCGGGTGAAAGCGATCGAACGAGGAGCGATGTGGAATGAGCCAGAGCGTCAGGACGAGTCCCGAAGGCAGTGGCCGGGCCCTGAGCGAGGCGTACGACACGGCGCTGCTCGACCTCGACGGGGTGGTGTACGCGGGGGGTGAGGCCATCGCCCACGCGGTCGAGTCGCTCGCCACCGCGCGCGCGGGGGGCATGCGGCTCGCCTACGTCACCAACAACGCGCTGCGGACGCCGGACGCGGTGGCCGTGCATCTCACCGAGTTGGGGATTCCGACCGGGGCCGACGACGTCATCACCTCCGCGCAGGCCGTCGCCCGGCTGATCAGCGAGCAGGTGCCGGCCGGCTCCCGGGTGCTGGTGATCGGCGGGGAGGGGCTGCGGGTCGCGCTGCGTGAGCGCGGGCTGGAGCCCGTCGACTCCGCCGAGGACGGTCCGGTGGCGGTCGTGCAGGGCTACGGCGGCCCGGACCTGGTGTGGTCCCGGTTCGCGGAGGCCTGTTACGCCATCGCGGGCGGGGTGCCGTGGTTCGCGTCCAACACCGACCTGACGATCCCGAGCGCGCGGGGGATCGCGCCGGGCAACGGCGCGGCGGTGGAGGTCGTACGGATAGCGACCGGGGCCGAGCCGCAGGTGGCGGGGAAGCCGTTGCCGCCGATGCACAAGGAGACGATCCTGCGGACCGGTGCCGAGCGGCCGTTGGTGGTGGGGGACCGGCTGGACACGGACATCGAGGGGGCGTTCAACGGGGAGGTGGACTCGCTGCTCGTGCTGACCGGTGTCACCGACGGCGCGCAGTTGCTCGCCGCGCCGCCGCGGCACCGGCCGACGTATGTCGACGCCGATCTGCGGGGCATGCTCACCGGGCAGCCCGAGGTCACCGAGGCGGGAGACGGCTTCCGGTGCGGGGGTTGGACCGCGCGGGCGGGCCGGGAGCGGCTGGAACTCGACGGTGCGGGCGAGCCCTTGGACGGGCTGCGGGCGCTCTGCGCGGCGGCCTGGACGGCGGCGGGGGACGGCTCCTGCGCGTTGGACGCGGAGAAGGCGCTGGCGCGTTTGGGGCTGTGAGCCGGGCACTCGGGGGGACGCACCGGCCAGGCCGTGCATGAGGGTAGGCTAACCTAAGCTCGTGTTGGTCGACAGTCCCCCCGAACAGCGCGCGGAGACCGCCCCCGCGCCCCCAACCCGCCGCGCGGCACGAGTCCTTGGGCTCTTCGTCTCGGTGGCGCTCCTGCTGCTCACCGCCCTGGCGAGCATCGCGATCGGCGCGAAATCGCTGCCGCCCGGGGATGTGTGGCACGGCCTGTTCCACGACACGGGGACGTACGCGGACGTCGTGGTCGGCGACCGGATCTCCCGTACGGTCCTCGGGCTGCTGGCCGGTGCCGCGCTCGGTCTCTCCGGCGCGGTCCTCCAGGCGCTCACCCGCAACCCGCTCGCGGACCCGGGGCTGCTCGGCATCAACGCCGGCGCCTCGGCCGCCGTGGTCACCGCCATCACCTACTTCGGCGTCACCTCGCTGAGCGGCTATGTCTGGTTCGCCTTCGCGGGCGCGGCGGTGGTCGGCGCGCTGGTCTGGTTCCTGGGCGGCAGCCGGGGCGCCACGCCCGTGCGCCTGGCGCTCGCCGGCACGGCGATCAGTGCCGCACTCTACGGCTATCTCCAGGCCGTCATGATCATGGACGACGCGGCGCTCTCCAAGATGCGCTTCTGGACGGTCGGTTCGCTCTCCTCGGCCACCGGCTCGACGATCACGCAGGTCGCGCCGTTCCTCGCGGTCGGCACGGTCGTCTCGCTGCTGCTGGCCCGGCCGCTGAACGCGGTGGCGATGGGCGACGACACCGCCCGAGCCCTCGGCGCCGACCTCAACCGCACCCGGGCGCTCGCCATGCTCTCCGCGACCGTGCTGTGCGGGGCCGCGACCGCCGCCTGCGGGCCGATCGTCTTCGTCGGCCTGATGGTCCCGCACGTGGTGCGCTCCTTCACCGGCCCCGACCTGCGCTGGATCCTGCCGTACGCCACGGTTCTGTCGCCCGTGCTGCTGCTCGGCGCGGACGTGCTCGGCCGGCTGATCGCGCGGCCCGCGGAACTCCAGGTCGGCATCGTGACCGCGATCCTCGGCGGTCCGGTCTTCATCCTCCTCGTGCGGCGCCGAAGGACGGCTCAGCTGTGAATCCCACTCGTACGACGGCGGAGGGCGGCTCCGCCGGACAGACCGGGCCGGCCCGGGCCCTTCGCGCACGGGCCGTACGGACCGGCGGCCTCTCCCTGCGTCTCGATCCGCGTGCCCTCACGGTCGTCGTCCTGCTCCTGGTCTGCGCGCTCGCCGCGAGTGTCGTGCTGATCGGCACCGGCGACTTCCCGATCGCGGCCGGTGACGTCCTGCGGACACTGTTCGGGGGCGGGGACGCCGGACAGGAGTTCATCGTCAACGAACTGCGGCTGCCGCGTGTCCTCGTCGGGCTGCTGGTCGGGGCCTCGCTCGGGCTCGGTGGTGCGCTGTTCCAGGCCATCTCCCGCAATCCGCTGGGGAGTCCGGACGTGCTCGGCCTCTCGCAGGGGGCGACGGCCGGGGCCCTCGTCGTGATCGTGCTGTTCTCCGGCAGCGCGACCGCCGTCACCCTCGGGGCGCTCGCCGGCGGTCTGGTGACCGGGCTGCTGATCTATCTGCTCGCCTGGAAGCAGGGCGTGCACGGCTACCGGCTCGTCCTGGTCGGCATCGGCGTCTCCGCCGTCGTCACCGCCGTCAACGGCTATCTGCTCACCAAGGCCGACCTGGTCGACGCGGCCCGCGCGGTCGTGTGGATGACCGGTTCCCTCAACGGCCGTGACTGGACCCAGGTCTGGCCGCTGCTCGGCCTGTGTGCCGTACTGCTGCCGCTCGTCCTCGCCAACGCGCGCGGGCTGCGGATGATGGAGATGGGCGACGACGTGTCGTACGCCCTCGGCGTGCGGGTCGAGCGGGTGCGGCTGCTGCTGATGGTCGCCGCCGTGCTGCTCACCGCCGCCGCGACCGCCGCCGCCGGACCCGTCGGCTTCGTCGCGCTCACGGCGCCGCAGCTGGCCCGGCGGCTGACCCGCTCGCCGGGTCCCAACCTGGTGCCCTCGCTGTGCATGGGCGCCACCCTGCTGGTCACCGCCGACTGGGCCTCCCAACGGGCCTTCGGCGCCGACCAGTTGCCCGTGGGCGTGGTCACCGGAGTGCTCGGCGGGATCTACCTGCTGTGGCTCCTGGTCACCGAGCGCAGGGCGGGCCGGATATGAGCAACCGTGTGAACACCTCGGCGAACGAGGACGACCAAAGGAGCACCGTGAACCGCCTGTCCGCCGAGAACGTCACCCTCGCCTACGACCAGCGCGTCATCGCGCGCGAGCTGTCGGTGGAGATCCCCGACAACTCCTTCACGGTGATCGTCGGCCCGAACGCGTGCGGCAAGTCCACACTGCTGCGGGCCCTTTCGCGGATGCTGCGGCCGAGCGAGGGCCGGGTGCTGCTCGACGGGCAGGTCATCCAGTCGATGCCGGCGAAGAAGGTCGCGCGGACGCTCGGTCTGCTCCCGCAGTCGTCCATCGCGCCGGACGGGATCACTGTCGGCGACCTCGTGGGCCGCGGCCGGTACCCGCACCAGGGCATCCTGCGCCAGTGGTCCCAGGAGGACGAGCGGGTCGTACAGGAGTCGATGGCGCAGACCGGGGTCGCCGAACTCGCCGACCGCTACGTCGACGAACTCTCCGGCGGGCAGCGGCAGCGCGTGTGGATCGCGATGGCGCTCGCCCAGCAGACACCCCTGCTGCTGCTCGACGAGCCGACCACCTACCTGGACATCCAGCACCAGATCGACGTCCTCGACCTCTGTGCCGAACTGCACGAGGAGCAGGGCCGCACGCTGGTCGCGGTGCTGCACGACCTCAACCACGCGGCGCGCTACGCCACCCACCTCATCGCCCTGCGGGAGGGCGCGGTCATCGCGGAGGGCGCGCCGAACGACATCGTCACGGCGGAACTGGTCGAGGAGGTGTTCGGGCTGCGCTGCCAGGTCGTCGACGACCCGGAGACGGGGACGCCGCTGGTGGTGCCGGCCGCGCGCAAGGCACGTACGCGGGCGCGGACCGAGCTCGACAAGACGGCGGCGACAGCGGCTGCCGCAGCTGTCACAGGCGCTACAGAAGCTTCCTGAGGCGGAACAGGTCGAACAGGTTGGCCTCCAGCTTCACCCGGCCCGAGCCCCAGGCCTTCGCGAAGTTGAGGCCGCCGTCGACCATGGCCACCAGGTCGTCGCCGGCCATGGTCAGCCTGATCTGGGCCTTCTCCGGCGGCAGGCCCTCCACGGTCTCGTCCACCACGATCCGGCCGCCGGACAGCCGGCCGACGAACGTGACGTCGAGGTCGGTGATCCGGCAGCTGACCGAGCGGTCCATGGCCGCGGCGGCGCGGACGTTCCCGTCGGCCTTCTGCATGTTGTCCGAGAGCTTTTCGAGTGCGGCGCGGCACTCCTCGATCGTTGCCATCGTGATCGACGGTACCCCAGGCCTTCGGGGTAGCGTCTGGGCATGAGCGACTCAGTTCCCGAGGCCGTACCGGAGGCGGAGCCCGCGTACGACCCGGCCGCCCCCGCGCCCCTGAACGTGGACCGCGCGCCCAGCGGCAACCCCGACGTCGACGCCCAGCTCGGGCGCCTCGCCGACACCGACCACCTCGCCACGGACGGGCATGTCGAGGTGTACGAGGATGTACACCGGGGGCTGCGCGACGCGCTCACCGCGCTCGACGCCCGCCCGGGACCTCCGGCGCCCCCATCGACGTACGGCAATAGGAGCTGAACCGAACGTGGCTGGAGTGGCACGCCGCCGTCTCGACGCCGAGCTGGTGCGGCGGAAGCTCGCGCGCTCGCGGGAGCACGCGAGCCAGTTGATCGCCGCGGGGCGGGTCACCGTCGGCAAGACCGTCGCGACCAAGCCCGCCACCCAGGTGGAGACGGCGGCGGCCATCGTCGTCGTGGCGGACGACGACGACCCCGACTACGTGTCGCGCGGCGGCCACAAGCTCGCGGGCGCCCTGGCGGCCTTCGGGCCGCGGGGGCTCGTGGTCGAGGGGCGGCGGGCGCTGGACGCCGGCGCGTCCACCGGAGGCTTCACCGATGTGCTGCTGCGGGCCGGTGCCGCGCAGGTCGTGGCGGTCGACGTCGGGTACGGACAACTCGCGTGGTCTCTGCAGAGCGATGAACGCGTCACCGTCAAGGACCGTACGAACGTACGCGAGTTGACGCTTGAAGCGATCGATGGGGAGCCTGTGGATCTTGTCGTGGGGGATCTGTCCTTCATCCCGCTCGGGCTGGTGCTGCCCGCCCTGGCGCGGTGCACGAAGCCGGACGCGGACCTGGTGATGATGGTCAAGCCGCAGTTCGAGGTGGGGAAGGAACGGCTGGGGAGCGGTGGTGTCGTACGCAGCCCGGAACTACGGGCCGAGGCCGTGCGCGGAGTCGCCCGGCGGGCCGGCGAACTCGGGCTCGGGGTGGCGGGCGTGACCGCCAGCCCGCTGCCCGGGCCGTCCGGGAACGTCGAGTACTTTCTGTGGCTGCGGGCCGGGGCACCCGAACTGGACCCGGCCGATGTTGACCGTGCAGTGGCGGAGGGGCCGCGTTGACACAGAACCGAGCTCGTACTGTTTTCCTCCTCGCGCACACGGGTCGCCCCGCGGCGATCCGGAGTGCCGAACTGGTGGTCAAGGGGCTGCTCCAGTCCGGCATCGGGGTGCGTGTCCTGGAGTACGAGGCACGCGACCTGCCGCTGCCCGACGAGGTGGAGACGGTCACCGAGGCCACCCCGCAGTGCCTTGAGGGCTGCGAACTGCTCATCGTCCTCGGCGGCGACGGCACACTGCTGCGCGGCGCGGAGTTCGCGCGGGCGTCCGGGGTGCCGATGCTCGGCGTCAACCTCGGCAGCGTGGGCTTCCTCGCCGAGGCCGAGCGGGACGACCTCGACAAGGTCGTGGACCGGGTGGTCACCCGGGCCTACGAGGTCGAGGAGCGGATGACCGTCGACGTCGTCGTGCACAAGAACGGCAACATCGTCCACACGGACTGGGCGCTGAACGAGGCGGCGGTGCAGAAGGCCGGCGCCGAGAAGCTGCTGGAAGTCGTGCTGGAGATCGACGGGCGCCCGGTGACCGGGTTCGGGTGCGACGGGATCGTCTGCGCGACTCCCACCGGGTCCACCGCGTACGCCTTCTCCGCCGGCGGGCCCGTGGTGTGGCCCGAGGTGGAGGCGCTGCTGATGGTGCCGATCAGCGCGCACGCGCTGTTCGCGAAGCCGCTGGTCACCTCGCCGGACTCCGTGCTGGCCGTGGAGGTGCTGCCGCACATTCCGCCCGGCGTGCTGTGGTGCGACGGGCGGCGGACCGTCGAACTGCCCGCCGGGGCCCGGGTCGAGGTGCGGCGGGGGGCCGTGCCGGTGCGGCTCGCCCGGCTGCACCACGCCTCGTTCACCGACCGGCTCGTCGCCAAGTTCGCCCTGCCGGTCTCGGGATGGCGGGGGGCTCCCCACTAGCACGATCGCGCGGGGCCACTCCCCAGGGTGACAGGGCGCCTCGCGCTTCTCCCGCCCTACCTCGTAAGGTCTTCACCGTGCTGGAAGAGATGCGGATACGGTCCCTCGGAGTCATCGACGACGCTGTCGTCGAGCTGTCGCCGGGGTTCACCGCCGTCACGGGTGAGACGGGCGCGGGCAAGACCATGGTCGTCACCAGTCTCGGGCTGCTGCTCGGTGGCCGGGCGGACCCGGCGCTGGTGCGGATCGGGGCGAAGAACGCGGTCGTGGAGGGGCGGATCTCCGTCCCTCCGGGCGGCTCCGCCGTGCTGCGCGCCGAGGAGGCCGGGGCCGAGCTGGAGGACGGGACGCTGCTCGTCAGCCGTACCGTTTCCGCCGAAGGGCGCTCCCGGGCGCACCTGGGCGGCCGGTCCGTGCCGGTGGGCGTGCTCGCGGAACTGGCCGACGAGCTGGTCGCCGTGCACGGACAGACCGATCAGCAGGGGCTGCTCAAGCAGTCCCGGCAGCGGCAGGCGCTCGACCGGTACGCCGGGGACGCCGTCACGGGACCGCTCGCCAAGTACGCGGAGGCGTACCGGCGGCTGCGGGCCGTCGCCGTCGAACTGGACGAGATCACCACGCGCGCGCGGGAACGGGCCCAGGAGGCCGACATGCTGCGCTACGGCCTCGACGAGATCGCGGGCGTGGAGCCGCGGGCCGGGGAGGACGTGGAGCTCGCCGCCGAGGCCGAGCGGCTCGGACACGCGGAGGCGCTGGCGTCGGCCGCGACGGTCGCGCACGCCGCGCTGGCCGGCAACCCCGAGGACCCGGAGGGCATCGACGCGGCGACGCTCGTCGCGGGCGCCCAGCGGGCCCTGGAGGCCGTCCGCTCGCACGACTCGGCGCTGGCCTCGCTCACCGACCGGATCGGCGAGATCGGCATCCTGCTGGGCGATGTGGCGGGGGAGCTGGCGGGCTACGCCGACGACCTCGACGCCGATCCGCTGCGGCTGGCGGCCGTGGAGGAGCGGCGGGCCGCGCTCAACGCGCTCACCCGGAAGTACGGCCAGGACATCGCGGCCGTGCTCGCCTACGCCGAGCAGGGGGCCGCGCGGCTCACCGAACTCGACGGCGACGACGAGCGGATCGACGAGCTGACCGCCGAACGGGACGCGCTGCGGGGCGAACTGGGCGGGCTGGCGCAGGCGTTGACCGACGCCCGGACGGAGGCGGCCGAGCGGTTCGCCGCGGCCGTCACCGCCGAGCTGGCGTCCCTCGCGATGCCGCACGCGCGCGTGTCGTTCGAGATCCGGCAGACCGAGGACCCGGAGGGCGTCGAGGTCGGCGGGCGGGCGGTCGCCTACGGCCCCTCGGGCGCCGACGAGGTCGAGCTGCTGCTCGCCCCGCACCCCGGCGCCCCGCCCCGGCCCATCGCCAAGGGCGCCTCCGGCGGTGAGCTGTCGCGCGTGATGCTGGCCGTGGAGGTCGTCTTCGCGGGGACCGATCCCGTGCCGACGTATCTCTTCGACGAGGTCGACGCCGGTGTCGGCGGCAAGGCGGCGGTCGAGATCGGCCGGCGGCTCGCCAAGCTCGCGAAGACCGCGCAGGTCGTGGTCGTCACGCACCTGCCCCAGGTGGCGGCCTTCGCCGACCGGCAGCTCCTGGTCGAGAAGACCAACGACGGGTCCGTGACCCGCTCGGGCGTGAAGGTCCTCGAAGGGGAGGAACGGGTACGGGAGTTGTCCCGGATGCTGGCCGGCCAGGAGGACTCGGAGACGGCCCGCGCACACGCGGAGGAACTGCTGGCGACGGCACGCGCGGACGGCTAGGGCGCGCCCGTCGTTCAGGCGGCGCGCGCTTCTCACTCGTACGGGTGACATCCCCCACCCGTGTTGCCCTTCCGTACGGGCTCCTGGGTCTTTCGCGTTGTCGGAACACCCGTACGTACTGGCATCCTTGAGTTGGAACGCGTAGGAAGCGTGCGGTACACCCCCACCGCGCGATCCTTCTGTACTTTCTTCGTGACCGCCCGTCGCCGAACCAGGAGCCCCGGCCACGTGACCCCCGTGAGCAGCCACTCACCGCACGGCCAGTCGCCGCTGCGCACCGTGCAGGTGCTCGGCGGAGGCAACGCCGCCAGCAGCGCGCATGTGCGCTCCCTGGCCTCCGGGCTCGTCGCGCGGGGCGTGCGGGTCACGGTGTGCGCCCCCGTCGAGGCCGATCACACCTACGACTTCACGGGCGCCGGCGCCGAACACGTGCACGTACCGCGCAGCAGCGACCCGTCCTCCGTGGCCGCGTTGCGCGCCGCCTGCGCCGATGCCGACCTGGTGCACGCGCACGGGCTGCACGCCTCCTTCCGCGCCGTCCTCGCGCTCAGCGGCCGGCACACGCCCCTCGTCGTCACCTGGCACGACCGCGCCCACGCCGAAGGCGCCCGCGCCCATCTGCTGCGGCTGCTGGAGCGGCGGGTCGTGAAGGCCGCCGTCGTGGTGCTCGGCGCCACCTCCGACCTCGTCGACCGGGCGCGCCGGACCGGCGCCCGGGACGCGCGGCTCGCCGCCGTAGCGCTGCCGGGGCCGCGCCGGGCCGTCGAGTACGAGGATCCCGACCGGCCGGGCTCCAAGCTCCGCGCCGAACTCGGCACCACCGACCGCCCGTTGCTCGTCGCCGTCGGCTCGCTCGACCGGCAGCGCGGCTACCGCACACTCCTGGACGCCTCGCGCGGCTGGTGCCGCCTCGATCCGACCCCGCTGCTGGTGATCGCCGGGGAGGGGCCGCTGCGGCCCGAGTTGCAGCGCCGGATCGAGGACGAGGAACTGCCCGTCCGGCTCGTCGGCAGCCGCGACGACGTGCGCGAACTGCTCGCCGCCGCCGATCTCGCGCTCCTGCCCAGCAGTTGGGAGTCCCGCTCGGTGATCGCGCAGGAGGCCCTGCACGCCCGCGTCCCCCTGGTCGCCACCGCCGTCGGCGGCATCCCCGAACTCGTCGGCGACGCCGCCGAACTGGTCCCCTACGGCGACGCCAAGGCCCTCTGCGACGCGGTCACCCGACTGCTCGGGGACCCCGAACGCCGGGAACTGCTCCGGGAGAACGGCGTCCGACAGGCCTCCACCTGGCCCACGGAGGACGAGACGGTCGCCCAAGTGCTGAGTGTCTACGACGAGTTGACCCAGCCCCTGCCGCTGACCTGAGCGGTCCCCGTCACGGCACGAGCCTGCGGGCGCGCAGCGCCAGGCTCAACGCCAGTACCGTCTGCGGGTCTTCGAGGTCGGTGCCCAGCAACTCCCCGATGCGGGCGAGCCTGTTGTAGAGCGTCTGCCGGTTGAGGTGGAGTTCCCGGGCGGTCTCCGCCTTGCGGCCCGCGTGCGCCAAGTACGTCTCCAGCGTGGGCAGCAGGGGCGGTTTCGAGCGGTTGTCGTGGTCGCGGAGCGGGCCGATCGCCCGGTCCACGAAGGCCGCCAGGTCGGGATGGTCGCGCAGCCGCCACAGCAGCAGCTCGATGTCCAGGCGCCGGGCGTCGTACCAGGGGCGGTCGGACAGGCCCTGGGCCGCCGTCGCCGTCTCGGCCGCGTGCCGCAGTCCCGCCGAGGCCGCCGTCCAGCCGCCGGCCACCCCGACGACCACGATCGGCGGCTGCGCGCCCGGGCGTTGCATCCCGGCCCGCTCCACACCCGCCCGCAGGGCCGCCGCGACCCGGTCGGCGACGGCCGAGCGCTCCGACTCCGAACGCAGCCCGAGCAGCAGCGGGACCCGGCCCTCGACCGGCCGTACGCCCAGCAGGACCGGGACGCCCACCGAGGCCAGTTCCTCGGCGACCGCGCGGGCCAGGACCGCCCAGCCGCCGCCGGGGGAGGCCAGCGCGTCGCCGAGGCGCATCACCACCGGCAGCAGCGGGCTGGTACCGGGCTTGAAGCCCAGCACCCGGGCCTGCGCCGGGGCGTCCTCGGCGGCGATGCGGCCCTCGGCGAGGTCGGTGAGGAAGTCGCCGCGCCCGCGGGCCGCCAGCTCCTCCTCCTGGCGGGCCTGCATCAGGACGACGGCCAGACTGCCGGCGGCCCGTTCGGCGGCGATGCGGTGCACGGGGGCCAGCGGAGCGCGGACCGGGAGGAGCACGATCCGCGCGCGGACGGAGCCCGTGCCGGGGCCGCCCCCTGGCACGTCCACGAGTACCGAACCGGCGGGCGGCGGACCGTCCTTGTGCTGGCCGCGCAGTCCCTCCCACACCTGGAGCGGGTCGGCGCCCTCGGGTCCGGAGCCCGCCGCGTAGAGGAGTTGGCCGTCCGGGGTCTCCAGGAAGACCGGGTTGCCGCTGAAGTCGGCCAGGATGCCCAGGACTTGAGGGATGCCACCCCCGCCGAGCAGGGCCTCCGTGCAGCGGCGGTGGACCTCCTCGGCCTGCTGGAGCAGCGCGTAGTGGCCGTTGACGATCTCGGTGTGGATCTCCTCGGTGACCGCGACGAACGGCACCTCGCGGTGCAGCTGGACCAGCGGGAGACCGGTCGCCCGCGCCGTCTCGACGAGGGTCGCGGGCAGGCGGGTGAAGCGCGGGCCGAGTTCGACGACCAGGGCCGCGATCCCCCGCTCGGCCAGCGTCCGGACGAACGCGCGCTGCTCCGCCGGGCGGGTACCGAGGCCGTAGCCCGTGGTCAGGAGGAGTTCGCCGCCCTTGAGGAGGGAGGCGATGTTCGGGACCTCGCCCGCGTGCACCCACCGCACGGTCCGCTGGAGCCGGTCGGCGCCCGCCAGGATCTCCGGCAGCCCACTGCGCAGCCCGGGCAGCTCCAGCGCCCGCTGAACGGTGATCCCGGCGCCCTGGCTGTCGAATGTGCTGTCCGTACGGCTGTCCATGCAGCGGACGCTACCTGCGCGGATGCCCCGCGCACATCTCGGGTCAGGCGGGCGCGATGTTGTGGTTGAAGCGGAAAACGTTGTCGGGGTCGTACTCCCGCTTCACCGCCGCCAGCCGCCGGGTGTTCTCGGCGCCCAGGCCCGCGGTCACCCGGTCGGTGCCCTCGTCGCCGACGAAGTTGAGGTAGACCGCTCCGGTGCTCCAGGGCCGGACCCGGGCGCGGACGTCCTTGACCCAGCCGATGCAGCGTTCGTCGTCGGCCGGGTCCTCCCAGATGCCGAAGGGGTGCACGGCCCAGGGCGCGTCCCGGTAGGGCACCGGGTACTCGGCGGGGCCCGAGGCGATGGCGCCGCCCAGCGGGAACAGCACGTGCTGGGTGCCGGTGGGGACCGGCATGCTCTCGCCGAGCGCGCAGTAGACATCCGTGAACGCGTCGGGCGCGCCGGTCAGATACTCGGCCGACCAGTAGTTCCGCAGGTTCGGCGGGTCGTCGAGCATCGTCTGGAACTGCGGGTACGGCAGCGCCGTGACGATCTCGATCTCGTGCGGCAGCGCCAGCAGCGGCTGGGCCAGCTTGCGCAGGTCCTCCTCGGCACCGGCGTAGGTGAGGAGGGCGCCGCACAGCCGGGTGCCGACCAGGTGCTCGGGCACGAACTCCTCGGGCGGGCCGGTGAGATAGATGACCCCGCCGCTCGCCTCCTGCGGGCCGCTCTCGATGATCTCGCGGTAGGTGCGGACCACGTCCGGGCCGTGCTCGGGGTCGTACATCATCAACGCGATAGAGAACTCGGGCAGTTCGTGCAGTCTCAGGGTGAGCGCGGTGGCGATGCCGAAGTTCCCGCCGCCGCCGTGCAGGGCCCAGAACAGGTCCGGGTTCTCCTCGGCGCTCGCGTGCACCACGCGCGCGTCGGCGGTCACCAGGTCGACGCCGAGCAGGTTGTCGACGGCGAGCCCGAAGGCGCGGTCGAGCCAGCCGGAGCCGCCGCCCAGGACGAAGCCGCCGACCCCGGTCGTGGAGACCCGGCCGCCGGTGGTGGCGAGGCCGTGCTCCTGGGTCGCGGCGTCCAGTTCGCTCATGGTGGCCCCGCCCGCGATCCGTACCGCGCGGGCCGCCGGACGCACGGTCACCTCGCGCATGTGGCGCAGGTCCACGACGAGCGCCCCGTCGCCCAGGGCCATGCCGGCGACGCTGTGCCCGCCGCCGCGCACCGCGATCGGCAGGTCCAGTTCGCGCCCGAAACGCACGGCCCGTACGACGTCGGCCTCGTCCACGCACTGGGCGATCACGGCGGGCCGCCGGTCGATCATCGCGTTGAAGACGAGCCGGGCGTCGTCGTAGCCCTGATCCCCCGGGGCGAACACGTCGCCGACCAGATCCTCGCGCAGCGCGGCAAGGGCCGCGCCCGCCTTCGAAGGGGAAGCCATGGCCGCCCCCCTTTCAGAAAGGGGCTTTTGTCCGCTTCCAGCCTAGGCGGGAGACGTGCGGCGGTCGCGCCGGGCCGCCGCACGTCACCGAGCCGTAAGGGGCGTAAGGGGCGTAAGGGGCGTAAGGGCCGTGAGGGTCAGCCGCCGTACGCCCCGGACGCCGTCAGGCGCAGTGCCGTGTCGATCAGCGGGACGTGGCTGAAGGCCTGCGGGAAGTTGCCGACCTGGCGTTGCAGGCGCGGGTCCCACTCCTCGGCCAGCAGGCCCAGGTCGTTGCGGAGCGAGAGCAGCTTCTCGAACAGCTTGCGGGCCTCGTCCACGCGGCCGATCATCGCGAGGTCGTCCGCCATCCAGAACGAGCAGGCCAGGAACGCGCCCTCGTCGCCGGGCAGGCCGTCGACGCCCTCGTCCTCGCCGGAGGTCGGGTAGCGCAGGATGAAGCCGTCCGGGGTGGACAGCTCGCGCTGGATCGCCTCGATCGTGCCGATGACCCGCTTGTCGTCCGGGGGCAGGAAGCCCATCTGCGGGATGAGCAGCAGCGAGGCGTCCAGCTCCTTCGAGCCGTACGACTGGGTGAAGGTGTTGCGCTCCTTGTCGTAGCCGCGCTCGCACACGTCCCGGTGGATGTCGTCGCGCAGTTCGCGCCACTGCTCCAGCGGGCCGTCCGCGTCGCCCGACTCGATCAGCTTGATCGTGCGGTCGACCGCGACCCAGGCCATCACCTTCGAGTGCACGAAGTGGCGGCGCGGGCCGCGCACCTCCCAGATGCCCTCGTCCGGCTCGTCCCAGTGCTTCTCCAGGTAGCGGATCAGCTTGAGCTGGAGCAGGGAGGCGTAGTCGTTACGGGCCAGGCCCGTCATGTGGGCCAGGTGCAGGGCCTCGGTGACCTCGCCGTAGACGTCCAGCTGGAGCTGGTGCGCCGCGCCGTTGCCGACCCGGACCGGGCCGGAGTTCTCGTAGCCCGGCAGCCAGTCCAGCTCCGCCTCGCCGAGTTCGCGCTCGCCGGCGATGCCGTACATGATCTGGAGGTTCTCCGGGTCGCCGGCGACCGCGCGCAGGAGCCATTCGCGCCAGGCGCGGGCCTCCTCGCGGTAGCCGGTGCGCAGCAGCGAGGAGAGGGTGATGGCCGCGTCGCGGAGCCAGGTGTAGCGGTAGTCCCAGTTGCGGACGCCGCCGATCTCCTCCGGGAGGGAGGTGGTCGGCGCGGCGACGATGCCGCCGGTCGGGGCGTACGTGAGGGCCTTGAGGGTGATCAGGGAGCGGACGACGGCCTCGCGGTAGGGGCCGTGGTACGTGCACTGCTCGACCCACTCGCGCCAGAACTCCTCGGTCGCCTCCAGCGACTGCTCCGGCTCGGGGAGCGCGGGCGGCTGCTTGTGCGAGGGCTCCCAGGAGAGGGTGAACGCGATGCGGTCACCCGGCGCGACGGTGAAGTCGGCGTAGGTCGTGAGCTGCTTGCCGTAGGTCTCCGCCGTGGTGTCGAACCACACCGAGTCGGGGCCCGCGACGGCGACCGTACGGCCCTCGTGCTTGTGCACCCAGGGGACGACCCGGCCGTAGGAGAAACGCATGCGGAGGGCCGAGCGCATCGGGACGCGGCCGGAGATGCCCTCGACGATGCGGATCAGCTGGGGGGCGCCGTCGCGAGGGGGCATGAAATCGGTCACGCGGACCGTGCCGCGCGGGGTGTCCCACTCGGACTCCAGGATCAGCGAGTCGCCGCGGTAGCCGCGCCGGGCCGCGGCGGGCGGCGGCGCGTCGGAGGCGTGGGCCGGGCCGAGCCGCCAGAAGCCGTGTTCCTCGGTGCCCAGCAGACCGGCGAAGATGGCATGGGAGTCGAATCGGGGCAGGCACAGCCAGTCCACCGTGCCGTCCCGGCAGACCAGGGCGGCGGTCTGCATGTCTCCGATGAGTGCGTAATCTTCGATGCGCCCGGCCACGTGCAACTCCAGTCGAACGGCCACGTCGCCCCAGGAAGAAGGGGCGGTCGCTGTGTGCGGTCAAGGGATCGTTTGTAGTGCGTCGTTGAGCCATGAAGCAAATGGGGGTCGTTGCCCAACGGGCCGACGAGCTCTCGTTGTTCCGGGTGATACGGACGGGGGTGGTGCCGTGTTCCGGACCGGCTCGGCGGCGAGTGTCCGAGCAGGATACGACGCACGTAGATGATCTGTGTGCCGCTCTCGCCAACGGACCTGGGCCGAACGGGTGAGCAGCACGTGAGAAGCAGGTAACCAGGGCGCGTCCGGGTCGACGCGTGTCACCAGTGTGTCGAGGCGGCTGCGGAGCGTGGCCGGAAGCCATCTCCTCCGGGCGCTGATACCCTGGTAGCCCGTGGACCGGTGGGCACAAAACCCCCGACCGCAACTCGAACCGCGACCACGGGAGCCCCCTCTTGGCCATGCCGCCGAAATCCACGACGACCAAGCACATCTTCGTCACCGGGGGTGTCGCCTCCTCACTCGGCAAGGGCCTCACCGCCTCCAGCCTGGGGATGCTCCTCAAGGCCCGGGGTCTGCGGGTCGTCATGCAGAAGCTCGACCCGTATCTGAACGTCGACCCCGGCACGATGAACCCCTTCCAGCACGGTGAGGTGTTCGTCACCAACGACGGCGCCGAGACCGACCTCGACATCGGCCACTACGAGCGCTTCCTCGACCGCGACCTGGACGGCAGCGCCAACGTCACCACCGGCCAGGTCTACTCGACCGTCATCGCCAAGGAGCGGCGCGGCGAGTACCTCGGCGACACCGTGCAGGTCATCCCGCACATCACCAACGAGATCAAGCACCGCATCCGGCGCATGGCGACCGACGAGGTCGACGTCGTCATCACCGAGGTCGGCGGCACGGTCGGCGACATCGAGTCGCTGCCCTTCCTGGAGACGGTCCGCCAGGTCCGCCACGAGGTCGGCCGGGACAACGTGTTCGTGGTGCACATCTCCCTCCTGCCGTACATCGGCCCCTCGGGCGAGCTGAAGACCAAGCCCACCCAGCACTCGGTCGCCGCCCTGCGCAACATCGGTATCCAGCCGGACGCGATCGTGCTCCGCTCGGACCGCGAGGTGCCGACCGCGATCAAGCGCAAGATCTCCCTGATGTGCGACGTCGACGAGGCCGCCGTGGTCGCCTGCCCCGACGCCCGCTCGATCTACGACATCCCCAAGACCGTGCACAGCGAGGGCCTGGACGCCTATGTCGTCCGCAAGCTGGACCTGCCGTTCCGCGACGTGGACTGGCGGACCTGGGACGACCTGCTCGACCGCGTCCACAACCCGCTGCACGAGATCACCCTCGCGCTGGTCGGCAAGTACATCGACCTGCCCGACGCCTACCTCTCGGTCACCGAGGCACTGCGCGCCGGCGGCTTCGCCAACAAGGCCCGCGTGAAGATCAAGTGGGTCACTTCGGACGACTGCAAGACCCCGGCGGGCGCCGCCAAGCAGCTCGGTGACGTCGACGCCATCTGCATCCCCGGCGGCTTCGGCGACCGCGGTGTCTCCGGCAAGGTCGGCGCCATCCAGTACGCCCGCGAGCACAAGGTCCCGCTGCTCGGCCTCTGCCTGGGCCTCCAGTGCATTGTGATCGAGGCCGCGCGCAACCTCGCCGGCATCGCGGACGCCAACTCCACCGAGTTCGACGCGGCCACCGGCCACCCGGTCATCTCCACCATGGCCGAGCAGCTCGACATCGTCGCCGGCGAGGGCGACATGGGCGGCACCATGCGCCTGGGCATGTACCCGGCCAAGCTCGCCGAGGGCTCCATCGTGCGCGAGGTCTACGACGGCAAGGAGTACGTCGAGGAGCGCCACCGCCACCGCTACGAGGTCAACAACGCCTACCGCGCCGAGCTGGAGAAGAAAGCCGGACTCCAGTTCTCCGGCACCTCACCGGACGGCAAGCTCGTCGAGTACGTCGAGTACCCGCGCGAGACGCACCCCTACCTCGTCGCCACCCAGGCCCACCCCGAGCTGCGCTCCCGCCCGACCCGGCCGCACCCGCTCTTCGCGGGCCTGGTCAAGGCGGCCGTGGCACGCAAGACGGGCAAGTAGTACGAGGGTTGTACGGTGACCGGGGTGCGCGCCTTCAAGAGGTGCGCACCCCGGCCGTCTGTGTACGTCAGGTTCGTGTAGGTGTGGAGGGACAGCGCATGACCATCAAGGACACCCCGGAGGAGTGGGAGATCCGGGCGACCGCGACCCCCTTCGTCGGCAACAAGACCTCCGTGCGCACCGACGACGTGGTGATGCCCGGGGGCGCCGTCGTGCACCGCGACTACCAGGTCCACCCCGGTTCCGTGGCCGTCCTCGCGCTGGACGAGCAGGACCGGGTGCTGGTCATCCGGCAGTACCGCCACCCCGTACGCCAGAAGCTGTGGGAGATCCCGGCCGGGCTGCTCGACATCCCCGGCGAGAACCCGCTGCACGCCGCCCAGCGCGAGCTGTACGAGGAGGCGCACGTCAAGGCCGAGGACTGGCGGGTGCTGACCGACGTCTACACCACGCCCGGCGGCTGCGACGAGGCCATCCGGATCTTCCTCGCCCGCGACCTCTCCGAGGCCGAGGGGCAGCGCTTCGAGGTCGAGGACGAGGAGGCCGACATGGAGCACGCGCGCGTGCCCCTCGACGACCTGGTCCGCGGGGTCCTCGCCGGCGAACTGCACAACAACTGCCTCGTCGTCGGCGTCCTCTCCCTGGTCGCCGCCCGGCACGGCGACGGCGTCGACGCGCTGCGCCCCGCCGAGGCGCCGTGGCCCGCGCGTCCCTTCGAGTCCTGAACCCGACGTCCCGACGTCCCGACGTCCCGATGCCCCGATAGCCCGATAGCGCGATGTCCGGTGTGACGATCGGCTGATCCGATCGGGGGATGTGCCCGCCGCGCTCCGCACGGTTCGTCGCAGAGCGTGAACTAGGCTCTGGAACTGCCCGGTCCGGAGTCCCGGCGGGCTATGCGCGTGCAGTGGGACGGGAGTGTGGCCCGTGACGGATCAGGCGGTGGACACAGAGAGCGTGAAGCTGTCCGGGAACACGTCCGTCGAGGGCCAATTCCTGGGCCGGGCAAGAGAGTTGAAGGAGCTGCGGGCCGACATCGAGCGCGCGGGCCTGGACACCATCGCCGGCCGCAAGGCCCCTCGCGCGCGCGTCCTCCTCATCGCGGGCAAGCCCGGCTCCGGCCGCACCGCCCTGGCCGGCGAACTCGTCCGACAGGTCGCTGACCGTTACGACCACGGTGTGCTCCGGGCCCGGCTCAGCGAACCCGACGGCACCCCCGTCCCCACCGAGCGCACCGCCCGCGAACTGCTCACCGCCCTGGAACTGCCCACCCCGGCCGGCGCCTCCGAGGACGACCTCTCGGACATCCTGCGCGCCGCCCTCGCCGACCGGCGGGCCCTGCTCCTGCTCGACGACGCGGCCGACGCCGAACAGGTCGACGCGCTGCTCCCGGACACCCCGGACTGCCTGGTCGTCGCCGTCTCCGGCGGCCCGCTCACCGGCATCGCCGACGTCCGCCCCTGCACCCTGGGCGGCCTGGACACCAAGTCCGCCCTGGAACTCCTCACCCGCTACACCGGCGCCGTCCGCATCACCGTCGACCCGCTCGCCGCCGAGGGCCTGGTCCAGGTCTGCCGGGCCGAGCCCGCCGCGCTCACCCTGGCCGGCGGCTGGCTCGCGGCCCGCCCGCAGGCCGCCGTCGCCGACCTCGCCAAGCACCTGCGCGCCGAGAGCGAGGAGGGCACCCCGCTGAGCCGCGTCTTCCGGCTCGTCTACGGCTCGCTGCCCAGCCCCGCCGCCCGGATACTGCGACTGCTCTCCCTCGCCCCGGCCGGCCTGGTCGACCCGCAGACCGCCTCCGCGCTGGCCGGCTGCTCCGTCAACGGCGCCCGCGCCACCCTCGACGACTTCGTCACCGCGGGCCTGCTGCGCGCCCTGGACTCGCCGCTGCCGCAGTACGAGGTCCCCGGCTGCCTCCAGCCCCTGCTGCACGCCCTCGCCGAGACCCAGGACCGCCCGGCCGAACTCCAGCTCGCCCGCGCCCGCATGCTGGAGCGGACCGTACGGCTGCTCCAGTCCTGCCGTGCCATCACCGAGACCGACAGCCCCCAGGCCCGCGAGAAGCTCCTAGGCATGCCCAGCGCGCTGCGCTTCCCGAACCCCCGGGCCGCCGCCGACTGGCTGCGCCTGAGCGGGCCCGCCCTGCTCGCCTCCGCCCGCCTCGCGGTCGCCGACGGCGAACTGGACACGCTGGCGCGCCGGTTGATGTCCCAGCTGGTGCGCGCGATGGTCGCCCACTTCGGCACCCAGGCCGCCGCCCCCGAGCTCTACGGCATCCACCGCCTCGTCCTCGACGTGGCCGAGCGCCGCGAGCTGCCCCGCGAGAAGGCCGCCGCGCTGCTGAACCTCGCCGACCTGGACGCCCAGACCGGCCGGACGACCGAGGCACTGGCCCGCTACCGGGCCGCGCTGGACGCCGGACGCGAGGCGAATGACCCGTACGCGACCGGCCGCGCGATGGAATCCGTAGGCGGCGCGCACCAGGAGCTGGGGGACCACGACCGGGCCGCCGACTGGTTCGGCCGCGCGCTGGCCCAGCGGCTCGCCCGCGACGAGCGCGCGGAGGCCGCCCGGCTCTACGGCCGGATCGCCGCCGCGCACACCTACGCGGGCCGCTACGGCGAGGCCCTGCGGAACTGGCGGGCGGCCGTCGCCGGGTACCGCAAGAACGGCGATGTGCCCGCCCAGGCGCGGGCGTTGAGCGAGCTGGCCCGGGTCCAGGAGTACGCGGGCCGCCCCGAGGAGTCGCTGCTCACCTGTCACGAGGCGGTCGAGTGGGCCCGCCGCGCGGAGGACGTCCGGCTCCAGGCGGCGCTCCAGCTGCGGCTGGCCGACACCCTCGACCGGCTGGGCGATCCGGCGTCGGCCGCGCTGCACCGCGGCACGGCCGAACGGATGCTCGGCGAGGAGCCCCAGGAGGGTGATCCCGCCCCCGAATCCCCGGAACAAACCGCTAACGCCTGCGAAATCCGTAGTACATCAACGGAAGATTGATGCATTGAAAGGCTAGACAGCGGGAACACCTTCATTAGACTGGCTCTGCCGCACCTTCTCCTGCGGTCTCCCGGTGCGCTCATGCATGTCCGGGTATGAGATGTATTGCCCCACACCCTCTGAGCCAAGGACCGTGATCCACGTGAAGGTCGGCATCCCCCGCGAGGTCAAGAACAACGAGTTCCGGGTGGCCATCACACCCGCCGGCGTGCACGAGCTGGTGCGCCACGGCCACCAGGTCGTCATCGAGCACAACGCCGGCGTCGGCTCCTCGATCCCGGACGAGGAGTACGTGGCGGCGGGCGCCGAGATCCTCGCCACCGCCGACGAGGTCTGGGCCACCGCCGACCTGCTGCTCAAGGTCAAGGAGCCCATCGCCGAGGAGTACCACCGCCTCCGCAAGGACCAGACGCTCTTCACGTACCTGCACCTGGCGGCCTCCAAGGAGTGCACCGACGCGCTCATCGAGTCCGGCACCACCGCCATCGCCTACGAGACCGTCGAGCTGCCCGGCCGCGCCCTGCCGCTGCTGGCCCCGATGTCCGAGGTCGCGGGCCGCCTCGCCCCGCAGGTCGGCGCCTACCACCTGATGCGCTCGATCGGCGGGCGCGGTGTGCTCCCCGGCGGTGTCCCCGGCACCCAGCCCGCGCGGGCCGTCGTCATCGGCGGCGGCGTCTCCGGCTGGAACGCCACGCAGATCGCCGTCGGCATGGGCTTCCACGTCACGCTGCTCGACCGCGACATCAACAAGCTCCGCGAGGCCGACAAGGTCTTCGGCACCAGGGTCCGGGCGATCATGTCCAACTCCTTCGAGCTGGAGAAGGCCGTCCTGGACGCCGACCTCGTGATCGGCGCGGTGCTCATCCCGGGCGCCAAGGCCCCGAAGCTGGTCACCAACGAACTCGTGTCCCGGATGAAGCCCGGAAGTGTGCTTGTCGACATCGCGATCGACCAGGGCGGCTGCTTCGAGGACTCGCGTCCGACCACCCACGCCGAACCGACCTTCCCGGTCCACGGCTCGGTCTTCTACTGCGTCGCCAACATGCCCGGCGCGGTGCCCAACACGTCCACCTACGCGCTCACCAACGCCACGCTCCCGTACATCGTGGAGCTCGCGGACCGCGGCTGGGTCGAGGCGCTGCGACGTGATCCTGCTCTCGCCAAGGGCCTCAACACCCATGACGGCAAGGTGATTTACCGCGAGGTCGCGGAGGCGCACGGACTGGAGCACGTCGAGCTGGAGTCGCTGCTCAACTGACCTTCCGGCCACCCGTGTCGACTAAGTCACCGTTCAGCAAAAGGCGATACGTCAACACAGGTCGTCAACACCGCGCACCCGGCCGGACCTTGCTCGACAGGTCCGGCCGGAAGTGTGTGTATGGTCACTTTGCGGCACTCGGCCAACTCGCGCCGAACATAACCCTTGAACCGATTCGTGCACCGGTGAAACCTGCCGTGCGACTGTCGTACGCCCTTGACAGAGGGATGTTTCATTGCCGACACATCGGGCCGGGTCCGGCGGATTGTGTTGCTGCGAACACCCGACACGCCATAGAGTCGCCAACCGTCGGCATGGTGCCACGCTGACCTATCGAGAAGTTCCCTGGTCACCAAGGAGGTAAGACGACTTGTGAATGAGTCGACATTTTCTCCCGGGGGTGGTCAACCAGGAATGCCGGCAAGGGGCCAGGAGCCCGCGGGGTTCGAGGCTGTCGGCTCCGTCGCTGTGCGCACCTTCGCAGCCCACCAGGGTCACCAGCAGCCAGGGGTGACCCAGCCAGCACACCAGAGCATGGATGGCCATCACGTGAACGCCATGGCCGGCGACGGAAGGGGCGCGCCCCACAACCACTTCGCCGACTACGACGAACTGCCCGACGGGCACTTCTACGACCCCGACGCCGAGTACGAGCCCGATCCCGAGTACGCGGCGACCCTCGCGCCCGACGCGGCCCGCCAGCGCCGTGAGCGCGTGGGCCCGACCGGACGCCCGCTCCCGTACTTCCCGATCCCGGGCCCGCTGACCAGTCACGGCCCCGCCACGATCATCGCGATGTGCAACCAGAAGGGCGGCGTCGGCAAGACCACGTCGACCATCAACCTGGGTGCCGCGCTCGCCGAGTACGGCCGGCGGGTGCTGCTCGTCGACTTCGACCCGCAGGGCGCGCTCTCGGTCGGACTGGGCGTCAATCCCATGGAGTTGGACCTCACCGTCTACAACCTGCTCATGGAGCGGGGCATGTCGGCCGACGAGGTGCTCCTCAAGACAGCCGTCCCGAACATGGACTTGCTGCCGAGCAACATCGACCTGTCCGCCGCCGAAGTGCAGTTGGTGAGCGAGGTCGCGCGCGAGTCCACCCTGCAAAGGGCGTTGAAGCCGCTGATGGCCGACTACGACTACATCGTGATCGACTGTCAGCCCTCCCTCGGCCTGCTCACCGTGAACGCCCTGACGGCGGCTCACAAGGTGATCGTGCCGCTGGAGTGCGAGTTTTTCGCGCTGCGCGGGGTCGCGCTGCTGACCGAGACCATCGAGAAGGTCCAGGAGCGGCTCAACCCCGAGCTGGAGCTCGACGGCATCCTCGCCACGATGTACGACTCCCGGACCGTGCACAGCCGTGAGGTGCTCGCCCGTGTCGTCGAGGCGTTCGACGACCACGTCTACCACACGGTCATCGGACGCACGGTGCGCTTCCCGGAGACCACGGTCGCCGGCGAGCCGATCACCACGTACGCCTCCAACTCCGTCGGTGCCGCCGCCTATCGCCAGCTCGCCAGGGAGGTGCTCGCCCGGTGTCACGCCGAGTGAGTCTGCCGGGGGCCGACGAACTGTTCCGTACGACAGGGGGGATGGCGCTCCAGGCGTCCACCCCCAGGCGCCAGTCCAACGGAGAGGCGCGGGTGCCGGCTCCGGCGGGGGAGAGCGACGGTGCCGCCGCCGGGGAGGACGCCCCGCACTCCGTACCCGCCCAGGGCGGTGACGGCGAGGGCGCGGAGCATGTCGCGGCCGACGCGGACGCGGGCGAGTCCCGCAGCCGGGCCGTGGAGGGCTCCGTACGACGTCAGGAGGCGCAGGAAGGTTCTGCCGCCCAGCAGCCCCGCAAGCGCGGCCGACAGCCCGCGCAGCGGCGCCCCAGCGGGCGGGAGCGGCACGACGAGAAGATCACCGTGTACGTCTCCGCCGAGGAACTGATGGACCTGGAGCACGCCCGGCTGGTGCTCCGGGGCGAGCACGGCCTCGCGATCGACCGGGGCCGGATCGTGCGCGAGGCGGTCGCCGTCGTGCTGGCCGATCTGGAGTCCCGGGGGGACGCGAGCATTCTCGTCCGCCGGCTTCGCGGGCGGTAGCGGTAGCCTGCGGGGGCCATGACCTCGAACGACGCACCCACCGCCGGCGCACCCGCCGGACGTCGGCGTGCGCTCGGGAAGGGGCCGGGCGCGGCGGTGGAGCCGGAGCCCGAGGCCGTCGTAGCGGAAGCGGTCGTAGACGAAGTCGCGCGGGAAGCCGTCGAGGAACCCGACGACGGGGTCTTCAAGGTACGGCTCGCGAACTTCGAGGGGCCGTTCGATCTTCTCCTCCAGCTGATCTCGAAGCACAAACTCGATGTCACCGAGGTGGCGCTGTCCAAGGTCACCGACGAGTTCATGGCGCACATCAGGGCGATGGGGCCCGACTGGGACCTGGACCAGACGACCGAGTTCCTCGTCGTCGCGGCGACCCTGCTGGATCTGAAGGCGGCCCGGCTGCTGCCCGCCGCCGAGGTCGAGGACGAGGCCGACCTCGCGCTGCTGGAGGCCCGGGACCTGCTGTTCGCGCGGCTGCTCCAGTACCGGGCGTACAAGCAGATCGCCGACATCTTCAACCGGCGCCTCGACGAGGAGGCCCGGCGCTACCCCCGTACCGTCGGGCTCGAACCGCACCACGCCGAACTGCTGCCCGAGGTGGTCATCAGGATCGGCCCGGAGGGCTTCGCGAGACTCGCCGTGAAGGCGATGCAGCCCAGGCCCAAGCCACAGGTCTACGTCGACCACATCCACGCGCCGCTGGTCAGCGTGCAGGAGCAGGCCGGGATCGTGGTGGCGCGGCTGCGGGAACTCGGTGAGGCCAGCTTCAGTGTCCTCGTCGACGACACCGACGACACCCTGACCGTCGTGGCGCGGTTCCTGGCGCTGCTGGAGCTGTACCGGGAGAAGGCCGTCGCCCTCGACCAGGAGACCGCGCTCGGGGAGCTGATCGTGCGCTGGACGGGTGGGGAGGGGGAGGCCGGGCCCATGGTCACGGACGAGTTCGACCGGCCGCCCGAGGTGCCTCAGGAGACCAAGGAGATCAAGGAGGAGTCGGCGTGAGCGAGGAGTCCACGGGCGTACCGGCGAGCCCGTCCGCCGTCGCGGAGCTCGACCTCAAGCCCGCGCTGGAGGCCGTCCTGATGGTCGTGGACGAGCCCGCGACCGAGGAGCACCTCGCGAAAATACTCCAGCGGCCCAAGCGGCGGATCGCCGACGCGTTGCGCGAGCTGGCCGACGAGTACACGGTCCAGGGGCGCGGTTTCGAGCTGCGGCTGATCGCCGGCGGCTGGCGTTTCTACTCCCGCCCGGAGTTCGCGCCGGCCGTCGAGGGCTTCGTCCTGGACGGCCAGCAGGCCCGGCTCACCCAGGCCGCGCTGGAGACCCTGGCGGTCGTCGCCTACCGCCAGCCGGTCAGCCGCAGCAGGGTCTCGATGGTCCGCGGAGTGAACTGCGACGGTGTGATGCGCACCCTGTTGCAGCGCGGTCTGGTCGAGGAGGCGGGCACGGAACCCGAAACAGGTGCGATCCTGTATGTGACGACGAACTACTTTCTGGAGCGGATGGGCCTGCGGGGCCTGGACGAGCTCCCGGAGCTCGCGCCCTTCCTCCCTGAGGCCGAGGCGATCGAGGCGGAGACGCTGGAAGGGGTGCCGTCGTTCGATCCGGATGCACCGGACGCAGATGCAGACGACACGACGACGACGGAACTTTGATGCGAAGCAGTGGCAGTGGCAGCAGTGGCGGCGGCGGTAGGAGCGGCGGGCGCGGCAACCCCCGCGGGACCGGCGGGGGCAACCCCCGGGGTTCCGGTGGGGGCGGCGGCGGTCGTGGTTCCGGCGCGGGCAACTCCCGGGGTGCCGGCGGGGGCGGCTCCCAGCCGAGGGGCGCGGGAGGCCGTGACGACCGGCCGAAGCGCGCCGGGAAGCCGCGTCCCGAGGAGCGGCGCTACGACGTAGGCCCCACCGGGTCCCACGAGGGCCCGAAGTCCGGGCGCGGCGCCTCCGCGCGCGGCGGTGCCAAGGGCGGCCCCAAGCAGGGCCAGGGCACCGGACGCGGGCGCTGGGCGCCGGCCACCTCGCGCGAGTACGACGCGCGGGCCGAGGAGCGCAACCGGGAGCGGTACGCGGGCAAGAAGGACGTGAAGCCGCCCAAGACGTTCCCGGGCGCCGAGCAGGAGGGCGAGCGGCTCCAGAAGGTCCTGGCGCGCGCGGGCTACGGCTCCCGGCGTTCCTGCGAGGAGCTGATCGAGCAGTCCCGGGTCGAGGTCAACGGCGAGATCGTCGTCGAGCAGGGGCTGCGGGTCGACCCCGAGCGCGACGAGATCAAGGTCGACGGGCTGACGGTGGCGACGCAGTCGTACCAGTTCTTCTCGCTGAACAAGCCCGCCGGTGTCGTCGCGACGATGGAGGACCCCGAGGGCCGGCAGTGCCTCGGCGACTACGTCACCAACCGGGAGACGCGTCTCTTCCACGTCGGGCGGCTCGACACCGAGACCGAGGGCGTGATCCTGCTCACCAACCACGGCGAGCTGGCGCACCGGCTGACCCACCCCAAGTACGGCGTGAAGAAGACCTACCTCGCGCACATCGTCGGCCCGATCCCGCGCGACCTGGGCAAGCAGCTCAAGGACGGCATCCAGCTGGAGGACGGGTACGCGCGCGCCGACCACTTCCGCGTCGTCGAGCAGACCGGGAAGAACTATCTGGTCGAGGTGACCCTGCACGAGGGCCGCAAGCACATCGTGCGGCGCATGCTCGCGGAGGCCGGGTTCCCGGTCGACAAGCTGGTGCGGGTCTCCTTCGGGCCGATCACCCTGGGCGACCAGAAGTCGGGCTGGCTGCGCCGCCTGTCGAACACCGAGGTCGGCATGCTGATGCAGGAAGTCGATCTCTAGCAGCACGAGTCGGGTGCGGCCGGTTCCGGGTTCTCCGGGGCCGGCCGTTTCGTTTCCGCCTGTCGCCCCTCCGTCCGCCGAGTCCGTCGTGGGGGTTGTGCGGGACCACGATCCCTCTTTATAGTCGAGGTGACTATTAACGGGGTGAATCATCATGACCGCACCACCGGCCTACGACAAGTACGCCTTCGAACCCTTCGCCGTCACCGCCGACCTCGCCGTCCTCACCATCCGGGCCGGCGCCCTGCACGTCCTGCTCGTCGAGCGCGGCCAGGAGCCCTACGCCGGACACTGGGCGCTGCCCGGCGGCTTCGTGGCGCCCGACGAGTCCGCGGAGACGGCCGCCCGGCGTGAACTCGCCGAGGAGACCGGCCTGTCGGACGTCTCCGGGCTGCACCTGGAGCAACTGCGCACCTACAGCGAACCCGACCGCGACCCCCGCATGCGGGTCGTCACCGTCGCCTTCGCCGCACTGCTCCCCGACCCGCCCGAACCGCGCGCGGGCAGCGACGCGGCACAGGCCCGCTGGCTGCCCCACGCCTCGCTCGGGCCGCTCGCCTTCGACCACGACCGGATCCTGGCCGACGCGCACGAACGGGTCGGCGCCAAGCTGGAGTACAGCTCCCTCGCCACCGCCTTCTGCCCGCCGCAGTTCACCCTCGGGGAACTGCAACAGGTCTACGAGACCGTGTGGGGCGCCGAGTTGGACCGCCCCAACTTCCGCCGCAAGGTGCTCGCCACGCCCGGTTTCGTCGAACCGGTGCCGGGCGGCGCCAAGTTGACCGGCGGTCGCGGCAAACCGGCCGCGCTGTACCGCGCCGGCACCGCCACCACCCTCCACCCGCCGCTGCTCCGCCCGACCCGGGAAGGAAGCCCCGCATGACCACGACCGGCGTCCGCAAGCGCGCTGCCACCGGAGCCCTGATCGGCCTCGCCCTCGGGGACGCGCTGGGCTTCCCGACCGAGTTCAACGACGTGCCGTCCATCCTCGCCAAGTGCGGCCCCTGGCGGGAGATGGAGCTGCCGAGGCCCGCGATCGTCACCGACGACACCCAGATGACCCTGGCGCTGGGGCGCGGGCTCCGAACCGCCATGGACCGGGGGCTGCTTGGCCCGAAGCGGATGGAACGGCCCGTGCGCGAGGAGTTCGTGGACTGGTACCAGTCGCCGGACAACAACCGTGCCCCCGGCCGGACCTGTCTCGTCGCCTGCAACCTGCTGAAGGCCGAGGACCGGCTCTGGCAGGACGCCAGCCAGATCGGCTCGAAGGGCTGCGGGGCCAACATGCGGGTCGCGCCGATCGGGCTCGTCCCCGGGCTGAGCGACGAACAGCGGTCCGGCGCCGCCCAGTTGCAGTCCGCGCTCACCCATGGCCACCCGACCGCCCTCGCCGCGTCCGACCTCACCGCGCACGCCGTACGGCTGCTCGCACAGGGCGCCGAACCGACCGGACTGGTCGGGCTGCTGCGGTCGTACGCCGTGGAGAACCGCACCCGCTACCACCACCGCTGGCTCGGCGACCTGTGGACGCGCAGCCAGGACCCCACGCCCGAGCACTTCATCGCCCGCGGCTGGGACGACTGCCTGGAGATCCTGGACCGGCTCCAGGCCGCGGTACGCGCCAACTCCCCGGAGACCGACCCCTGTTCGGCCACCGGTGCGGGCTGGATCGCCGAAGAGGCCCTGGCGACCGGCCTGTTGTGCTTCCTGCTGTTCGTGGAGGAACCGGTGACCGCGCTGCGGCGCGCGGCCTGCACGTCCGGCGACTCCGACTCGATCGCCTGCCTCACCGGGGCCTTCGCGGGCGCCCACCTCGGCGCGGACGCCTGGCCCGAGGAGTGGGCGGAACGGATCGAGTACCGGGGGGAGCTGCTGGCGCTCGGGGCGCTCTGGGACGCCTGACCGGCGATCGACGTCCTGGACCTCCGCGTCAGGCTCGGGCCCGTGGTGGCGAGGCGGCCGTCACGGGTCCGTCACCACCGGGTGCCGGTCGGCCGAGGCGCGCCGTACCCGGATCAGGAAGTCCTCCACGCGGGCGCGGTCCGGCTCCGGCGGGAGCGGGGTCCGGGTCGCCGCCGCGTCGGTCTCCGTCGCCAGCCGGGTCATCCACGACTCGACCTCCGGCCAGGGGACTTCGCCGCGCCTGACGGCCAGCAGGGGTTCGCGCCCGTCGCCCACGTCGATCGTCAGGGTGCCCGTGCGGAGCATGTCGCGGGCGCTCGCCAGCAGCCGGAGCAGATGCATCGCGTGCTTCCAGCGGGGCGCTCCGTGCATCCGGACATTGGCCTCCAGCTTCTTGCGCTGGCTCAACGCGTAGCGGGTGAAGGTCTCGTGGACCTGGCGGGAGAGGAACGCGCCCCGCAGGGCGAGGAGTTCACGGCCGGTGTCGTCGATGTGCTCGACGTGCGGGGAGTGGAGGCACTCCAGGATGTTGGGGTTCGCGCGCAGGGCCAGTTCGCAGAAGCGCTCCAGCTCCCAGCTGAACTGCTCCGGCGCCGGGCCCTCCACATGCGTCGGCGGCTTCTGGAAGCGCCAGAACAGGGGAGTGGGGGCGAGGAACACGCCCCGGCGGTCGGTGTCGCTGCCCTCCGTCGCCAGACCGAAGGCGCGCGACCCCATCACGCAGGCGTAGACCGTGTGGTCGCGGACCAGGGACTCGTGGTGCATTCCGGGAGCGTACGCGGCGGATCACGCCAGGCGGATCGAATTTCCCTCCACCGTGATCGGCTCGGCCGGCAGCGGCTTCGGTGCCGGGCCGCCCGCGACCGAACCGTCCGCGATGTCGAACTTGCTGCCGTGGCAGGGGCAGTCGATGGTGCCGTTCGCGACGGCGTTCACCGTGCAGCCCTGGTGGGTGCAGATCGCCGAGAAGGCCTTGAACTCGCCCTTCTTCGGCTGGGTCACCACGACCTTCTGGTCCTTGAGGATCTTGCCGCCGCCGACCGGGATGTCGGAGGTCTTCGCCAGCTCCTGCCCGCCGGAGGCCTTCACCGACGACGAGCCCGAGGAGTCGTTGCCGTACTTGCTGCACCCGGCGGCGAGCGCGGCGGTCGCCCCCGTCACGAGGACCGTGCGGCGCGTCGAGCTGTCGGTCATGTACTCACTCCGAAGGTGCGGAAGAACCAGAGGGCGGACGTCAGCCAGAGCAGCGTGAGGCCGGTGAAGACCAGCCCGCCGACGAGCGGCAGCAGCCAGCCGGGGAGGCGCTCCGAGCGGAGCAGCAGCATCTTGGCACTGAAGGCGCCGAAGAACAGGCACCCCAGGACGGAATGCCACATCACGCGTGTCGAGTACGTCTGGTACCCGAACGCGTAGAGGCAGTGCACCGCGACCGGCACCGCCACCAGGAACGCGATCCGCCCCGACCAGCGGTGCAGCGTCCCCGACCAGCTCGGGCCGGGCAGCTTGCCGTAGACCATGAAGGCCGAGACGAGCTGGACGAGGGCGAAGAAGAACGCGGTGGTCGCGAGCCAGGACTTCACCGCGCCCGTGCTGCTGAAGCCGGCGAGGTTGAAGGCGGTGCCGGCCGGGTCGTGGACCTTGCCGTAGACGCCGAGTCCGACGGCCACGGCCGCGGCCACCAGGGCCGGGACGAGGTAGCGGGCGGGGCTGTCGCGGCGGTGGCCGGGCGGGGGCGGGTAGGCCTGGGTGGCGGCGTTCGGGTCGGCGGTCATGATCGGCTCCCTGAGGCGGACGGTGGGTCAGGGGGTGACGGGCTGGGCCGTGAGCTGCTGTCCGTCGACCGTGACCGCGCCGGTCTCCGGGTCGATACGGGGTGCGGCGGCGGCCTCGCCGTCGCGGGTGACGATGCCGGTCTGGCGGCCGTTGGGCAGCACGATCCAGCCGCCGTCGATCTTCGCGCCGCGCACCTTGGCCGTGGCCCGCCACAGCCCGGACGGCTTGACGGCCTTGTCGGCGGTGAACGCGTACTTCCGGCCCTCGTCGTGGACGGTGCCGCGGATCTTCGTGCCCTGCTGGAGCCTGCCGTCGAGCACGGCGCCGTTCGGGGCGGTGAGCTTCAGCGTGCCGTCGTCCGCGACCGGGCCGCGCAGCCAGGCCTCCTTGTAGCGGCCGTCGCAGAAGTACGCGACCGCCCTGCCGTCGCGGATCGTCACGGCCACCGAGGCGGTGTCGTCGTCGGTGCGGCCGGCGTAACTGGCGTTCTGGACGGCCGACTCGGAGGCTGTCGGGCTGGGCGTGGGGGTCGGCGACGCGGGCGCCGACCTCTTGGCCGACGCGGACGCGGACGGAGACGCCGACCGCGATGCCTCGCTGTACGAGGACGACGCGGTCTTCGTCCCCGACGTCGCGTTGAGCGTCAGCATGAACAGGCCCAGCAGCAGGCCCGCCAGAAGAGTGAGCAGTGGTCCAGGACGCTTCATTACTGTCCTCCCCCGAGGCGAGCTACCAGCCCATGAGAGCGGACTCGGGGCCGTGGGTAAAGAGGCATACCGGGATGATCTCACCCCAAGTAGCGGAACAGGATGATTCAGGTGACATTGGCAGGGTTCGCCGGACCCGCCCCGGCCCGTCTCAGGAGGCGGGCGCCGGGCACCCGTACCGGACGGGCTGACTAGGCTGGTCGTACAGAGAGCCGGGTTGTACGTCAGCGAGGAGCAGAGCAGTGGCGGTACGAGCGGTCCGGGGCGCCGTCCAGCTGGACAGGGACGAGGCCGGCCACATGGGCGAGCGGGTCGGCGAGCTGCTGACCGCCGTCCTGGAACGCAACGGCCTCACCGCCGACGACCTGATCAGCGTCTGGTTCACGGCCACGCCGGACCTGCACAGCGACTTCCCGGCCGCCGCCGCCCGCAAGCTCGGCGCCGCCTTCGCCGACGTACCGCTGATCTGCGCGCAGGAACTCGACATCGCTGGCGCCATGCCCCGGGTGGTCCGCGTCCTCGCGCACATCGAGTCCGACAAACCCCGCGCCGACATCGCGCACGTCTACCTCGGTGCCGCCGCCGCCCTCCGCAAGGACATCGCCCAGTGAGAACCGCGCTCGTCATCGGCACCGGCCTCATCGGCACCTCCGCCGCGCTCGCCCTCGTCGCCCGGGGCGTCGTCGTCCACCTCGCCGACCACGACCCCGAGCAGGCCCGTACGGCCGCGGCGCTCGGCGCCGGCACGGAGGAGGCGCCGGAGGGACCCGTCGACCTCGCGATCGTCGCCGCCCCGCCCGCCCTGGTGGCCGGGGTGCTCGCCGACGCGATGCGCCGGGGCGTGGCCCGCGGCTACCTCGACGTGGCCAGCGTCAAGGGCGGACCGCGCCGCGAACTGGAAGCGCTCGGCCTCGACCTCTCCGGGTACATCGGCTCGCACCCCATGTCCGGCCGGGAGAAGTCCGGCCCGCTGGCCGCGACCGCCGACCTCTTCGAAGGCCGCCCCTGGGTGCTCACGCCCACCCGGGACACCGACACCGAGGTGCTGAACCTCGCCCTGGAACTGGTCTCGCACTGCCGTGCCGTACCGGTCGTCATGGACGCCGACGCCCACGACCGCGCGGTCGCCCTCGTCTCCCACATGCCCCACCTGGTGTCCAGCCTGGTCGCCGCCCGGCTGGAGAACGCCGAGGAGGCCGCCGTACGGCTGTGCGGGCAGGGCATCAGGGACGTGACCCGGATCGCCGCGTCCGACCCCCGCATGTGGATCGACATCCTCTCCGCGAACCCGGGGCCGGTCGCCGATCTGCTCACCGACGTCGCCGGGGACCTGGAGGAGACGGTACGGGCGCTGCGCTCGTTGCAGTCCGCCGACGAGGACAAGCGCCGCGAGGGCGCGGGCGGCATCGAGGACGTGCTGCGGCGCGGCAACGCGGGCCAGGTCCGCGTGCCCGGCAAGCACGGGTCCGCGCCGCGGGCGTACGAGGTCGTGGCCGTGCTCATCGACGACCAGCCCGGCCAGCTGGCCCGCATCTTCGCCGACGCGGGGATGGCCGGGGTCAACATCGAGGACGTGCGCATCGAGCACGCGACCGGGCAGCAGGCCGGTCATGTGCAGCTGATGGTGGAGCCGAAGGCGGCGCCCGTACTGACCGCCGCGCTGCGCGAGCGGGGCTGGGCGATCCGGCAGTAGCGCCGCTGGGCCGTCCGGCAGTAATACGCCGTGCGGGGAGCCAGTAACCTTGTCCGGGGCGCACTCGCGCCCCCACCCCGCTCACCACCCCGCACCAGGAAGGTGTCCTCCCGTGGAAAACGGCGCCGCCCGGACCGCCCCGGCAGTGATTGTCGCCATCGACGGCCCCTCCGGCACGGGCAAGTCGAGCACGTCGAAGGCCGTCGCCGCGCAGCTCGGGCTGAGCTACCTGGACACCGGCGCGCAGTACCGGGCGATCACCTGGTGGATGGTGCACAACGGCATCGACGTCACCGACCCCGTCGCCATCGCCGACGCGGCCGGCAAGGCGGAGATCGTCTCGGGCACCGACCCGGCGAACCCCACGATCAGCGTCGACGGCGTGGACGTGGCCGGTCCCATCCGCACCCAGGAGGTCACCTCCAAGGTCAGCGCGGTCAGCGCGGTGCCCGAGGTGCGGGCCCGGATCACCGAGCTCCAGCGGTCGCTGGCCGCCGACGCGGAGCGGGGCATCGTCGTCGAGGGCCGGGACATCGGCACGACCGTGCTGCCCGACGCCGACCTGAAGATCTTCCTCACCGCCTCCCCGGAGGCGCGGGCCGCCCGCCGCAGCGGTGAGCTGAAGGGCGCCGACGTGCAGGCCACCCGCGAGGCGCTGCTGAAGCGGGACGCGGCCGACTCCTCGCGCAAGACCTCGCCGCTCGCGAAGGCGGACGACGCCGTCGAGGTGGACACCTCCGACCTCACGCTCCAGCAGGTCATCGAGTGCGTCGTCACCCTCGTCGGGGAGAAGCGGGCCGTCAAGTGACCGCGGCGTCCGAGCGGGGGGCCGAGGTCGGGCGGCGCATCGGCGTCGGCCTGATGTACGGACTCTGGAAGCCGCGCGTGCTGGGCGCCTGGAAGGTCCCCGCGACCGGTCCGGTGATCTTCGCCGTCAACCACTCCCACGGCGTCGACGGACCCATGGTCATGGGTGTGGCACCCCGGCCGACGCACTTCCTGATCAAGAAGGAAGCCTTCGTCGGCCCGCTGGACCCCTTCCTGCTGCGCATCGGCCAGCTGAAGGTGGACCGTTCGGTCGCCGACCGTACGGCGATCACCGGGGCGCTGGACGTCCTGTCGGCCGGCGGCGTCCTCGGGATCTTCCCCGAGGGCACCCGGGGCGAGGGCGACTTCGCCTCGCTGCGCGCCGGGCTCGCCTACTTCGCCGTCCGCAGCGGCGCCCCGATCGTGCCGGTGGCCGTGCTGGGCACCGCCGAGAAGAGCGGACGGCTGATAAAGGCGCTGCCCCCACTGCGCTCCCGCGTCGACGTCGTCTTCGGCGACCCCTTCGAGGCGGGCGACGGCTCCGGCCGCCGTACGCGCGGGGCACTGGACGAGGCGACCGAGCGGATCCAGAAGCAGCTGGCCGCCCACCTGGACGAGGCCAGGCGCCTCACCGGGCGCTGAGAGACACTTGAGTAGTGGATCACCCGAAAACCGGGGGTTCCACCGATCACCACGATGAACGAGGTACCGATCTTCATGAACGACCAGATCCAGCCCGACGGCTCCGGCGCGGAGCACGAGCACGGGGCGCTGGGCGACGCCGAGTACGCGGAGTTCATGGAGCTCGCCGCCGTAGAGGGCTTCGACATCGAGGACGTCGAGGGCGCCATCGAGGAGGCGGGTCACGGGCCGCTGCCCGTCCTCGCCGTCGTGGGCCGGCCGAACGTCGGCAAGTCGACTCTCGTCAACCGCATCATCGGCCGCCGCGAGGCCGTCGTGGAGGACAAGCCCGGCGTCACCCGTGACCGCGTGACCTACGAGGCCGAGTGGGCGGGCCGCCGCTTCAAGGTGGTCGACACCGGCGGCTGGGAGCAGGACGTCCTCGGCATCGACGCCTCCGTGGCCGCCCAGGCCGAGTACGCGATCGAGGCCTCCGACGCGGTCGTCTTCGTGGTCGACGCCAAGGTCGGCGCCACCGACACCGACGAGGCGGTCGTACGACTGCTGCGCAAGGCCGGCAAGCCCGTCGTGCTGGCCGCCAACAAGGTGGACGGCCTCAGCGGCGAGTCCGACGCGGCCTACCTGTGGTCCCTGGGCCTGGGCGAGCCGCACCCCGTCTCCGCGCTGCACGGCCGCGGCACCGGCGACATGCTGGACGCCGTCCTGGAGGCGCTGCCGGAGGCGCCCGAGCAGACCTTCGGCGGCCCCGGCGTCGGCGGCCCCCGCCGGATCGCCCTGATCGGCCGTCCGAACGTCGGCAAGTCCTCCCTTCTCAACAAGGTCGCGGGGGAGGAGCGCGTGGTCGTCAACGAGATCGCCGGCACCACCCGCGACCCGGTGGACGAACTCATCGAGCTCGGCGGTGTCACCTGGAAGTTCGTCGACACGGCGGGCATCCGCAAGCGCGTCCACCTCCAGCAGGGCGCCGACTACTACGCCTCGCTGCGCACCGCCGCCGCCGTGGAGAAGGCGGAGGTCGCGGTCATCCTGATCGACGCCTCCGAGAACATCTCGGTGCAGGACCAGCGGATCGTCACCATGGCCGTCGAGGCGGGCCGCGCGATCGTCCTCGCCTTCAACAAGTGGGACACCCTCGACGAGGAGCGCCGCTACTACCTGGAGCGCGAGATCGAGACCGAGCTGGCCCAGGTCGCGTGGGCGCCCCGGGTCAACATCTCGGCGCGCACCGGCCGCCACATGGAGAAGCTGGTCCCGGGCATCGAGACCGCCCTCGCCGGCTGGGAGACCCGCGTCCCCACGGGCCGCCTGAACGCCTTCCTCGGCGAGCTGGTGGCCGCCCATCCGCACCCGGTCCGCGGCGGCAAGCAGCCCCGCATCCTCTTCGGCACCCAGGCCGGCACCAAGCCCCCGCGCTTCGTGCTCTTCGCCTCCGGCTTCATCGAGGCGGGCTACCGCCGCTTCATCGAGCGCCGCCTGCGCGAGGAGTTCAGCTTCGAGGGCACCCCGATCCATATCTCGGTCCGGGTCCGCGAGAAGCGCGGCACCAAGAAGAAGTAGCGGTCCGCGTCCGAAGAAGCGCCGGTTCCACGACGAGGAGGGCGGCCCCTGTTCCGACAGGGGCCGCCCTCCTCGTCCGTGTGCCGCGTCAGATGCCCCGGCGCGGGCCGGGCGGCAGGGCCGGGATGTGGTGCATCCCGGTGTGGGCCTGCTGCTGCCCGACGTGGCCCAGCTGCCCCACGCGCTGCCACTGCGACTGCTGCCGGGCGCTGTAGGCCCCCGCGCTGTACGCGCTGTACGAGCCCGAGCCGAGCGAACCGCCCCCGAAAGAGCCGCTGAACGAGCCGCCGAACGAACCCGTGCTGTGCGGGCTGTGCCCGAAGGCGGTGAAGCCCAGCTCCTCCTCGCCGCTGCGGTCACCCGGCAGCGAGCGGAAGGTCTTGACCCACTCCGAGTAGAGCCGGTCGTAGATCGGCGTGGCCGACGGGCCGCCTGGGCTGTCCCGGTCCGATCGCGAGGACGGGATCGGCTGGTAGGGCCGGCTGCGGGGAACATCGTATGCGTGCACGTATGTCCAAACGACGCGTGACCTGAAGGGATGCGGCTCAGGTGCCCGCGAGCGGGAGCGCGGAGCCGACCAACTGGCCGTTCGCCGCCGCCTTGTCGAGCGCGCCGCGCAGCAGGTCCTCGCGGGGCTGGCGGCCGATCGAGCCGACCGGCGCCGCGAACATCAGCACCTGCTGGTGCTTGTTGGCGGCGGCCCGCCAGCTGTCGGTGACCTGGAGCGGCTGGTGCGCCTGCCACCAGGCCACCGGGGAACCGCCGTTGCTACCCGGCTGGAGCACCGCGTGCAGCTGGCCCGCGGCGAGCAGCACCGACCAGCCGTGCAGCACGGGCGGCACGGTGGTGATCGCGCTGAGCGGCATGAAGCCCTGCTCGATCAGCAGCGGCAGGAAGTCGTCGCCCGCGCCGGTCGAGCCGGGCCGCACGATGGGCGCGGTCGGTTCGACCACCAGGGCGGGGTGCAACTCCCCTGCGATCAGGACGAGTCCGCTGGTCACACCGAGCACGGCCTGCTCGGGTACGGCCTTCTCCGGTTCGCCGGCCGGGGTGTGCGCGATGCCGCTGATCGAGCGGACGGCGCCCTGCAACTGCTCCTCGGTGACCTGGACGATCTGGGAGGGCAGGCAGGTGGCGTGGGCGAAGGCGAGGACGGCGGTCTCGTCGCCGATGAACAGGACGGTGCTGGTGCGCTCCTGGTCGGAGTCGCCCTGGGTGCGGCACGACGTGCAGTCGTAACTGCCCGGGGCGTTGTCTCCGGCGAGCAGCCGGTCGGCTTCTTCGTCGCCGATCTCGGCGCGTACGTCGTCGCTGACGTCGAGCATGCGCGGCACGGGTGGCTCCCTCGGAATGCGGTGCCCGGTGGGTCCCGGGCTCATGAAGAAGACAACGGGCGAGCTGTGGCGGGAGTCACGCTCCGGAGCGAACCGAATCCAACCAACCGCAGCACAGCGTGACACCGGGTACGGAATCCGGCACTCCCTGTCAACTCCATGAAAAGGCAAGGGAGTTGGTTGCGTGAACCGAGTCACAGATGGATGAGGTCGTTGGTCGAAAAATCAGTAAATGAGGGAATGTAGTGGGTGTCCGGAAAGTGCCGCTACCTGCGGTAACAGTCAACTGGCCTGGCACAACAGGCCGTTGGTCGACATCGGCTCGTCCACATCCGTACATTCCTCCGCCGTGTGCAACGAGCACCGCTCGGGAACGTCCGCCGGCCGATCAAGCCCGTTCAACAGCACAGCCGCCGGCGGACGGGGCGGGGCGCGAGGACCACGTCGATGCGTGGGAGCCGCGAACCGCCTTGGGGGACCCCGAGTTGTTGGAGAGGGAACTACATGTCCGAATGTGCCGATACCACTCGCGACAACACGCCTGAGACCCACCGCAAGGGTCAGGCACGGACGACCGCGGTCCTCGCCGGAGCCGCCCTGCTCGCCCCTCTGGGCGTGCTCGCGGCCACCGGCAACGCCGCGGCGGCCGACAGCGGGGTGTGGGACCGCATCGCCCAGTGCGAGAGCGGCGGCAACTGGCACATCAACACCGGCAACGGCTACTACGGAGGACTCCAGTTCTCCGCCGGCACCTGGCGCGCCTACGGCGGCTCGGCCTACGCGGCCACCGCCGACCAGGCCTCCCGGTCCGCGCAGATCGCCGTGGCCACCAAGGTCCAGCACGCCCAGGGCTGGGGCGCCTGGCCGGTCTGCTCGGTCAGGGCCGGAGCGAACGGCAGCGCACCCGCGGCCTCTTCGGGCACGGTGACCGAGAAGTCCGACAAGACGAAGTCCACGAGGACGACGAAGAAGTCGTCCAGCGAGTCGACGGCGAACTCGGCCAAGAAGGCGGCCCCGTCGAAGCCGGCGGCGAAGACGCCGGACCGCGGCACGAACAGCGTCTCGCGCGGCACCTCCCGCGGCGACTACACCGTCCGCGAGGGCGACACCCTCAGCGGCATCGCGGCCGAGCACGGCACGACCTGGCGGAAGATCTACGCCGCCAACAAGTCGGTCATCGGCGGCGACCCCGATCTGATCATCCCCGGCCAGCAGCTCGACCTCTGAGCCGCAGCGCCCGTACCGCTCCGACCGCTCCCACTGCGCCCCCGCCAGGTCCGTCGACCGGGCGGGGGCACGGTCGTGCCGCCCTTGCTACAGACTTCGACCATGTTGGAGACCTCGGCACGACTTCTGCGGCTGCTCTCGCTGCTCCAGGCCCATCGGGACTGGTCCGGCGCCGATCTCGCCGACCGGCTCGGGGTCACCCCGCGCACCGTGCGCCGGGACGTCGACCGGCTGCGCGAGCTGGGCTACCCCGTCAACGCCAGCCCCGGCACGGGCGGCGGCTACCAGTTGGGCGCGGGCGCCGAGTTGCCGCCGCTGCTGCTGGACGACGACGAGGCGGTCGCGGTGGCGGTCGGTCTGCGCACCGCCGCCGGGCAGGGCATCGAGGGCATCGGCGAGAGTTCCGTGCGCGCCCTCACCAAGCTGGAGCAGGTGCTGCCCAACCGGCTGCGCCGCCGGGTGGGCGCGCTGAACGCCTTCACCGTGCCGATGCTGCACAACACGGCGCCGTCCGCCGTCGACCCCGCCGTGCTGACCGAACTGGCCGCCCTGTGCCGGGACGCCGAGCGGCTGCGCTTCGCCTACGAGAGTCACGACGGCGCGTCCACCCGCCGTACCGTCGAACCGCACCGCCTGGTGTGCACCGAGCGCCGCTGGTACCTGGTCGCCTGGGACCTGGACCGCGAGGACTGGCGCACCTTCCGCGTCGACCGCGTCACGCCCAGGCCGCCGCACGGGCCGCGCTTCACCCCGCGCGAGCCACCGGCCGAGGACCTCGCCGCGTACGTCTCCAAAGGGGTCTCCACGCGCGCGTACGCCACGCGGGCCGTCGTCCGGCTCCTCGTGCCGCTGGAGCGGGCCGCCGAGCGGATCTCGCCCTCCGCCGGGACGCTGGAGGCGGACGGGCCGGACACCTGTCTGCTGCGGACCGGGGCGCCGAACCTCGATGTGATGGTGATCCATGTGGTGATGACGGGCTTCGAGTTCGAGGTCCTGGAGCCGGTCGAGCTGATCGGAGCGATCGGGGCGGTACGGGACCGGCTGTCCCGCGCGCTGGACCGCCACGGCCGGGGCCCGCACGGCGATTCTGTGCCGGAACGGTGAAACTCTTATGCTGCGTCAGCTCCCGCCGTACGCCGTGGAATCGGAATGGAATGGGGGGCCCGGGCCGGTTCTCGCGGAACTTTCCGCCGGGCTATTCGACGGGCCGGGCCGATGGGCGGGAATTACGTTCGAATGCCCGCGTAAGGCGTACGGAACCGCTCATACGTGTGAGCCGGACGGAACAAAACACACGTCCTGATCCTGTGACAGAAGTGTGACCGGAGAGGGCCGTCGAGAGCGGGAGAGCGGCTAGCGTGGCGGGCATGGCACCCATTCCGACTCCACCGGCGGAGCCCCAGGACAACCCCAACACCTACGTCGGCCTCGACGCGCCCGAGGCCGAGCGGCTCGCGCGGGAACGCGGGTGGTCGACCGTGCGCTCACTGCCCCCGGGGGCGATCATCACGATGGAGTACCGCGCGGGGCGGCTCAACTTCGAGGTGCGGGACGGCACCGTGGCGCGCGCCTGGAAGGGCTGAACGCGCACGTCACGAAGGCCCCGGTTCCGCAGGAGGAACCGGGGCCTTCGTCGTGCGGGGATGGCTTGTGCGTACCGGCCCCGCGGCCTGGTGGGTCAGCCGCCCGCCGCCGGGCGGGCGGTCGCCGAGGCGGTGCCACGTGCCACCCGGTCCGGATGGGGCGGGCGGCGGCTGCCGATCGGGGTGACCGGGGTGCGCTCCGAGCGGGTCGTGTGCGGGCTCGGCGCGAGATGGGCGGGAGGCCGCGCCGAACGGCTCGCGGTGACCGTCTCGCGGGCCGCCGGGACCTCGTCGCCCGAGGCGGACGTGCGCGGTGTGAGCAGCACGGGCGCGGTGACCGGGGAGGTCGGCACGGGTGCGGGGGCCGGACGGCCGCGGCGGGCGCGCCAGCGGTCGCGGTAGTCGAAGATGCGGGTCTCGGCCAGCGCGATCAGCGGCTCGCACCAGGGGAGGGCGAGCAGCACCAGCAGACCGGCGGCCCAGCCGAGCAGGACGTCGCTCAGCCAGTGCGTACCGAGGTAGACCGTGGCGAGACCGACGCCGAGCGAGGTCACGGCGGACGCGGCGGACAGCCAGCGGCGGGCTCTCGGAGTGGAGGCCAGATACGCCAGAATCCCCCAGGTCACGACCGCGTTGGCGGTGTGGCCGCTGGGAAATATATCGCCGCCCAGGCCCATCTCGTTCGAGCCGATGACGGTGGCGTAGTGCGGGCCGAGGCGGCCCATGCCGAGCTTGGCGGCGCCGACCGTGACGTTCAGCAGCAGCAACAGGGTGCCCAGCGTCAGCAGCGGGCGCAGCGTGTGCTGGCGCCACGAACGCCAGCCCAGCCAGGCCGCGACCATCACGGCGGTCGGGCCGCGCTGGCCCAGGACCACGTAGTAGTCGACGAACCAGTGGATGCCGGCCCACTGCTGGTAGGGCCGGAAGAACATGACCTGCCAGTCGAACCGGACCAGCCAGGAGGTGGTCACGACGAGCCACACGATCGCCAGATAGAAGGCCAGGGTCGCCGCGAACAGCACGACCCTGTGCCGGCTCATCCGCGGCACATCGATGTGGGTGGGCCGTTCCGGTTCCCGGTCCAGCCTCGCGAACACCCGGTCCAGACGGGTGAGGTTTCGTTCGGTACGCACCCAATCGACGTTACAGCGAGTGAGTGTGGATGCCCGTCGAATCAGCGGCTTTGTGATGACGATGTGATGTGGGAAAGCTCTCAGCGACGGGTTTATTTCCGTGGATTCCGCAATCCCGGATGGCTCCGTCCTGCAATTCCTTTGATCATGCCGGGCCCCAGTTTTATGGCACTTATGAATTAGTTCACCAAATGCTGGGGTGAAATTAGCCGGACGCTCACCGGTCCCCGGAGTGGATCATGGCGGACCGGTGCCGTTCAGCCAGAACGCCCCGTACACGGCCGACGCCACCGCGACACCGCCCACCACCCACGCTGACCTGGACGTACGCAGCCGGGCCAGGGCGAGCGCGAGGGGGAACAGCAGGGGGAACGCGGGCATCAGCAGGCGCGGTTTCGAGCCGAAGTAGCTCGACGCGCACAGCGCGAGCGCGGTGACGACCCCGGTGTACACCAGGAGCGGCAGCGGCTGGCGCTGGCGGACGCCCACGACGTACAGCCAGAGCACCAGCGCGACCCCGGCGATCAGCCCGACCCCGGCCAGGGCGGACGGGAAGGAGGTGAACTTCTCGCCGACGAAGCGGGCGAAGGCGGCGCCCCCGTCGAAACCGTTGCGCCAGCCCGCCTGCACGTCCAGATAGCCCAGCGGCCCCTTGCCGGTGCGGTGGCCGACCCACAGGATGTACCCGGCGGCGCCCAGGGGCGCGAGCGCCATACCGAGGGCGCACCGCCACTTCTGCGCGCCGGGTGCGCGCGCCGCACCCCGATCCCGCCCGAAAGAAGTCACGGAAGAAGTTCCGGCAGCGGCTCCGGAGTCGGCAGTGGCCCCGGAGTCGGCAGAGGCCGCGAAAGAGGCGATGCCCGCCGCCCACACCGCCGCGACCACCGCCAGCCCCACGGGCCGGGTCAGCCCGGCCGACAGCGCGAGGACGCCCGCCGTCACCCACCGCCCGGTCAGCACGGCGTACAGCGACCAGGCGGCGAGCGCCGTGAACAGCGACTCGCTGTACGCCATCGACTGCACGACTCCCACCGGCAGCACGGCCCACAGCAGCACGGCACACACGCCCGCCCGCCCGCCGTACACGTGCTCCGCGACCGCGAAGATCCCCCAGGCCGCCGCGAGCGAGGCGAGCAGGCTCACCACGAGACCGCCGTCGGCGTACGACAGCGGGGAGATCGCGTGCATGAACCTTTCCAGCCAGGGCAACAGCGGGAAGAAGGCGAGGTTCGAGTGGACGTCGCCGTTCGGGAGCCGCACCTCGTAGCCGTAACCGAGGTCGGCGACCCGGGTGTACCAGAGGGCGTCCCACCGGGCCGTCAGCAAGGTGTGGGCGCTCTTGCCGCGCGCCGCGCTCCAGACCGCGAGCACCACCAGGCCCAGGGCGCGGACGGCGGCGTACCCGAGGAGGGCCGGGGCCGCCCGGCGCGGCGGTGCTTCAAGATCGGTCACGGACCCGATTATCGAGGGCGCCCGGAACCGGCCGGCCCGGCGGGGCGTGCTCCACAGGAGGGGGAGTGGTGTACGCCACACGTGTTGTCCGGGGAGTGTGAGAGGTCCGCCACGTGGCATTGGCGTGAACTCGCGTACTCTGACGGCTCACTCGCCTTCGTTGCGCGGGCCGGGGACACCGCTCCTCTCCGGCCGCAGTCACGGGGAGTCCCCACCCCGTGAGCCCGCCGAACGCGAGGGAACATCTGGGAGGTAGTGCATGTCCGGGACGACCACGGCCGCCGCAGCGCTGCGCCGCCGGGCGGCCGGGGCCGGTGCCAACCGCTGGGTCGTCCTCGTCGTCCTCTGCGTCAGCCTGCTCCTGGTCGCGCTGGACGCCACCGTGCTGCACGTGGCGGTGCCCGCCGTCACCGAGGACCTCAAGCCCGGCGCGATAGAGCTGCTCTGGATCGTCGACGTCTATCCGCTGGTCTGCGCCTCGCTCCTCATCCTCTTCGGCACGCTCGGCGACCGCGTCGGCCGCAGACGCGTCCTCCTCCTCGGCTACGGCCTCTTCGGCATCGCCTCCGGCCTGGCCGCCTGCGCCCAGGACGCCCAGGTCCTGATCCTCGCGCGGGCGCTGCTCGGCGTCGGCGGCGCGATGATCATGCCCGCCACGCTGTCGATCCTCCGCCAGGTCTTCCCCGACCGGCGCGAGCGCGCGGTCGCGATCGGCGTGTGGAGCGCGGTGGCGGCGGTCGGCGCGGCGGTGGGACCGCTGCTCGGCGGCTTCCTCCTCGAACACTTCTGGTGGGGCTCGGTCTTCCTGGTCAACATCCCCCTGATGCTGATCAGCCTGCCGATCGGCCGCCTGCTGCTCCCCGAGTCCCGCGGCGACCGCGACGGCCCGTGGGACGTCGTCGGCGCGCTGATGGCCGCCGGCGGCCTCTTCGGCGTCGTGCTGGGCGTCAAGCGGCTCGGCGGCGGCGAGCCGGTGGACAGCGCGTGGACCGTGGCCCCGCTGCTCGTGGGCGCGGTCCTGCTGGTGCTCTTCGTGCGACGGCAGCGGCGCCGTACGCATCCGCTGGTGGACCTGAGCATGTTCCGCAGGCCGGCGTTCAGCACGTCGGTCGGCTGCATCGTCCTGGCGATGCTGGCCCTGGTGGGCCTGGAGTTGATCGCCGCCCAGTACCTGCAACTGGTCCTGGGCCTGTCGCCCCTCCAGACGGGTCTACGACTGCTGCCGCTGACCTTCGCGGCGATGGCGGCGGGGCTGTTCGGGGCGCGGATGCTACGGCGCTTCGGCCCGCGCCGGATGGTGTGCTCCGGCTTCTGCCTGACCGCGGTCTCGGTGCTGACCCTCACCGCGATGGGCGGCCGGGACAACACCGGCCTGCTGCTCTTCGGGTTCCTGCTGCTCGGGTTCGGCCTGGAGATGACGCTTTTCGGGGCCTACGAGTCGATGCTGAGCGAGGCACCGCCGGCCCAGGCGGGCGGCGCGGCGGCGATCGGCGAGACCTCCTACCAGCTCGGCGCCGGTATCGGCATCGCGCTCCTCGGCAGCGTCATGAACGCGGCGTACGCGCCCGGGCTGCGGTCCGTGCCCGGGGTGCCGACCTCGGCGTCGGTCTCGGCGGGCCATTCGCTGGGCGAGGCGTACGACGTCGCGTCGCGTCTCGGCGGGGCCCGTGGTGCCGCCCTGCGCGACGCGGCACGGCACGCCTTCGTGCACGGCCTGCACATCACGCTCCTCGTCAGCGCGGGCCTGCTCCTGCTGGGCGCGGTGATGGCGTTGCGCCTGCCCCGGATCATGCACTGCGAGCTGCCGCCGGCCACGGTGCCGGCCCCTCGGGAAGTGGCGGAGTCCCGCATCCCCGCCTGAACCTCGGCCCCCGGTCCGTGCCGTGGGGCGGACCTCCGCGCTATCGTAACTAGCAGTGGTAGTTTTCTTAGATTGCGGAGGCCCTGCATGGCTGCGTCCTCGTCCTCGAAGTTGCCCCCCTTCGACCCCGCCGACCCCCTCGGCATCGACGACCTGCTCGACCCCGAGGACCTCGCGATCCGTGACACCGTGCGCGACTGGGCGGCCGATCGTGTGCTGCCGTACGTCGCCGAGTGGTACGAGAAGGGCGAGTTGCCCGGGATCCGGGAGCTGGCGCGGGAGTTGGGCGGTGTCGGGGCGCTCGGGATGTCGCTCGACGGGTACGGCTGCGCCGGTGCCTCCGCCGTCCAGTACGGGCTCGCCTGCCTGGAGTTGGAGGCCGCCGACTCCGGGATCAGGTCGCTCGTGTCGGTGCAGGGGTCCCTGGCCATGTACGCGATCCACCGCTTCGGGAGCGAGGACCACAAGCAGACCTGGCTGCCGCGCATGGCCTCCGGCGAGGTCATCGGCTGCTTCGGGCTGACCGAGCCCGACCACGGTTCCGACCCGGGCGCCATGCGGACGTACGCCAAGCGCGACGCGGGCGGCGACTGGGTGCTCAACGGACGGAAGATGTGGATCACCAACGGGTCCGTGGCCGGTGTCGCCGTCGTCTGGGCGCGGACCGACGACGGCATCCGCGGCTTCGTCGTGCCCACCGACAGCGCCGGGTTCTCCGCACCCGAGATCAAGCACAAGTGGTCGCTGCGCGCGTCCGTCACCAGTGAACTCGTCCTCGACGACGTGCGGTTGCCGGTCGACGCCGTGCTGCCGGAGGTCGTCGGGCTGAAGGGGCCGCTGAGCTGTCTGTCGCACGCCCGTTACGGAATCGTGTGGGGTGCGATGGGCGCGGCGCGCGCTTCCTTCGAGGCCGCCGTCGAATACGCGAAGACCCGGGAGCAGTTCGGGCGGCCCATCGGCGGCTTCCAGCTCACCCAGGCCAAGCTCGCCGACATGGCGGTCGAACTGCACAAGGGGATTCTGCTCGCCCACCATCTGGGGCGGCGCATGGACGCCGGCCGCCTGCGTCCCGAGCAGGTCAGCTTCGGCAAGCTCAACAACGTACGGGAGGCCATCGAGATCTGCCGTACGGCGCGGACGATCCTCGGTGCCAACGGGATCTCGCTGGAGTACCCGGTGATGCGGCACGCGACGAACCTGGAGTCGGTGCTCACCTACGAAGGCACCGTGGAGATGCACCAGCTCGTGCTGGGCAAGGCGCTCACCGGACTCGACGCCTTCCGGTAGGAAGGCCCGACGTCCTTGGCGACCCTGCGGGAGGCAGGGCCGATGAGCGGCCCTGCCTCAGCTCTGGTTGAAGAAGCCGTCCTCGCGGCGCGCGACCGGGTCGCCGCTGACGATCTCGGTGTTGGCGGGGGTCAGCAGGAAGACACGGGTCGCGACGCGCTCGATCGTGCCGCGCAGACCGAAGGTCAGGCCGGCCGCGAAGTCGACCACGCGCTTGGCGTCGGTCGCCTCCATCGCCGTGAGGTTCACGATCACCGGGACCCCTTCCCGGAACAGCTCACCGATGGCGCGGGCGTCCCGGAAGCTGTCCGGGGTGACCGTGCCGATGCGCCGGCCCTTCACCTCGGCCACGTCCGAGGCCACCTTCACTCGCGGGTCCGTCACCCAGGCATCCCCGGGCTGCTCGGTCCCTTCGGAGTAGTCGTCGTCGTAGTAGCGCTCGTCATCGTTGTCGTCAACGAGCCCAAGCCAGGCACTCGCCTTGCGTACCGATCCCATGGACGCCTCCTCTCACAGCGGTCTTTATTGCTATCCGCATCCCTATGGTCATCCATGATGCGGATCGCGCGCCAAGTGGATAGACGCCGCGCGGGGGGTTTGTGACGCTACTGGTGCACAGCCAATACGTCGAGGGCCCCCGTGTATCAAGGGTGTTGCCGGACAGGGCTGCTGACTGAGAGTGAAATATGATTCTTCCCGGCGTCCGGGTGACGGCTGGTGCGTACGGGTGAACGAGGTGGTCGACGGGATGCGGCTGCTCAACGCCCGGTCAGTTGCCATGTCGACCTTCGGATGCCCCGTCAGAAGTCGTTCACGCCGCGGGGGGTTGTCGTGTTCGGAATGGTCCGCCCTTGCGGTCATCGGCTCGGTGAGAGTCTCAAGAGCCAGTGGATGGCGCACTTGTGCGGGCTGTGCCTCGCACTGCGCGGCGATCATGGGCAGTTCGCGAGGATCGTCACCAATTACGACGGTCTGCTGCTGTCCGTCCTGACGGAGGCTCAGACCGGGCGTGCGGACGGCGATGGACACGCCGGACACGCCGGACGCCGTACGGCCGGGCCCTGCCCGTTGCGCGGGATGCGGACCGCGTCCGTCGCGCAGGGCGAGGGGGCGCGGCTCGCGGCGGCCGTCTCGCTGGTGCTCGCCTCGGCCAAGGTGCGCGACCATGTCGCCGACGGGGACGGGCTGCTGGCCCGCGGGCCGGTGGCGCTCGCCGCGCGGCGGGTCGCCGGGAGCTGGGGGCGGGCCGGGGCGCGGACCGGCTCCGCGGTCGGCTTCGACGCCGGTGTCCTGGTGGAGGCCGTGGAGCGACAGTTCGGCGTCGAGGCGCTCGCCGGGCCCGGTACACCGGTCCTCACCGTCACCGAACCCACCGAGACCGCCACCGCGGCGGCCTTCGCCCACACCGCGATCCTGGCCGGACGGCCCGGCAACGTCGTACCGCTCGCCGAGATCGGCCGCCTCTTCGGCCGGCTCGCGCACCTCCTGGACGCCGTGGAGGACCGGGAGTCCGACGCCGTGAACGGCGCCTGGAACCCCCTCACCGCGACCGGCACCCCGCTCACCGAGGCCCGGCGGCTCGCCGACGACGCGCTGCACGGGATCCGCCTCGCGCTGCGGGAGACCGAGTTCACGGACGGCCGGCTCGCGCATCTGCTGCTCGCGCACGAACTCGGGCGCTCGGTGGACCGGGCCTTCGGGACCCAGTCGTGCGGGCACGCCCCCGAGGCCGCCTTCGGACCGCCGCAGACCCCCTACCCGCCGGGCGATCCGCGCCACGACGGCAACCCCTACGGTGGGAGCCCGCACGGCGGCAACCCCTTCGGCGGTGAGCCCCCGCGGCCCGGCCGGCGCGGCTTCTGGGCCGGGTGCGCCGTCGCGCTCGGGCTCTGCTGCACCTGCAAGGTGTGCTGTGCCGACGAGTACGAGGGGCCGTGGTCGCGGCGGCGGCGCGAGGGCTGCTGCTCGAAATGCGACTGCGGCTGCTGCGAGGCCTGCGAATGCTGCGAGTGCTGTGAATGCCTCTCGTGCTGCGACTGCTGACCGTGACGGGCAGTCACCACCGTTGTATACGACCGCTTCGCGGAGCATCACTGACCTGCGAGGCCGGGCCGCCCGTGTTTCGGCGCGGTAAAACAAAAACATGATCCGGTGACCGGTGTGCCGTGGGTGTCGTTGGGCGGGAGCAGAACCATTTCTTCCTCAGGTTCTGACTCAGGTTCGACTCCCGATCAACTCGCCACCCACTTAAGGCACTTCAGTGGACGTCACAACAAAAGCGACCACGAGCATCCGCACCCGGCTGCTGAGGATTCTGGTCCTCGCCCTCGCGGTCCTGCTCGCCCTGCTCGGCATCGCGGCCACCGAGCAGGTCTCCGCCTACCGCAACGCCTCCGCGACCGCCGACAACGCCCGCCTGGAGATCACCCTCCAGGGACTCGTGCACGAGCTCCAGAAGGAGCGCGGGCTCACCACCGGATACGTCGGCGGAGTCCGGCAGTTCAGCGCCAAACTGCCCGCGCAGCGCAAGGCGACCGATGCCGCGCGCGAGCAGCTGGACGTGGCCCTGAAGGGGCGCGAGGACTCGGCCGCCGGTTCCGTGCGCGAGTCCCTCGGCCGGCTCGACGGCCTGGCCGGGATCCGCAAGGACGCCGACGACGGCACCGGCGTGGTGAAGGACACCTTCGACTACTTCACCACCACCATCACCGTCCTCGACCGGCTCGACCTCGGCCTTGCGGACGTCCACGACGGCACCCTGCGCGCCGCCTACCAGACACTCCAAGTCCTCGGCAACGCCAAGGAGTTCACCGGCGAGGAGCGGGCCATCGTGCTCGGCTCGGTACGCGCCGGGAAGTTCCGCGGCGACGACTACAGCCGCTTCATGGAGATCCGCGCCGGACGCCTCGCCGCCCTCGACGCCTTCCCCCGGTCGGCCACCGCCGTACAGGAACGGCGGCTGAACACCGCGCTGACCACGCCCGACGCCGAGCGCGCGCTGGCGTACGAGAGCAAGGCGGTGCACGGCACCGGGAAGCTGAAGGCGGGCTCCGTGCCGCCCATGGCCTGGTGGGACTCCATGACCTCCACCATCAACGGCCTGCGGAACGTGCAGATCTCCCTCGGCACCGATGTCGAGAACCGGGCCGCGCAGCTGGAGAGTTCGGCCCAGCGCGACCTGCTGCTGTTCCTGCTGCTCGCCCTCGGCACCATCGCCGCGCTCGGCGCGCTGGCCCTCGACTGCGTACGGTCCGTCTCCGCGCCGCTGGTCGAACTCGCCCAGCAGGCACGGGAGGTGGCCGGGAGCCGGCTGCCGCAGGCCGTGGCCGCCGTACAGGACGGCTCCTCCGGGGCCGTGCCGCAGCCGCCCGCCCGGCTGGTCGTCACCGACCGGGCCGGGGCCGAAGTCCGCGAGGTGGCCGAGGCGTTCGACCGGGTGCAGCGCTCCGCGTTCGATCTCGCCACCGAACAGGCCGTGTTGCGGCGCAACGCCACCGACTCCCTGGTGAGCCTGGGCCGTCGCAACCAGAACCTGGTGCGCCGGCAGATCAGCTTCATCAACAAGCTGGAGCACGAGGACGCCGACCCCGCGACCCTCGCCAACCTCTTCGAACTCGACCACCTGGCCACCCGCATGCGCCGCAACGCCGAGAGCCTGCTCGTGCTCGCCGGCGAGTCCAGCCCCCGCCCCTGGTCCACGCCCCTGGCGGTCAACGACGTGCTGCGGGCCGCCCTTTCCGAGGTCGAGGAGTACCGCCGGGTCACCCTGCGCCGGATCGAGCCCGCGTTCGTCACCGGCTCCGTCGTCGTCGAGATCGCCCACCTGCTGGCCGAGCTGGTGGAGAACGCGCTGAGCTTCTCGCCGCCGGACTCCGACGTGGAGATCGAGGGACGGCGCACCAGCGCCGGCTATCTGGTCGCGATCGTCGACCACGGCTTCGGCATGGACACCCAGGCCCTCGCCGAGGCCAACGTACGCCTGTCGGGCACCGCCAGCTTCATGGCCGAACCCACCCGGTTCCTGGGCCACTTCGTGGTCGGCGCGCTCGCCCGCAAGTGCGGTATCGAGGTGCGGCTCGGCGAGGCGCCGGCGGCCGGTGTGGTCGCGCGGGTGCTGATCCCCGCGGCGCTGCTGACGGAGAAGGCGGCCGAGGAGAAGCCCTCGGTCCCGGCGCCGCGGAAGGCGGAGACGGACATGGAGCCCCAGCCCGAACCGGCGGTCGCCCCGGTGGCCGCCAAGGGCGGTTCGTCCGCCGCGCGCACCCGCAACGGCCTGGTCAAGCGGCCCCAGCGCAGCGCCATCGCGGCGGCGGTGAGCGAGACCGACCGCACCGACCGCACCGCGCCCGCCGCACCGCCCAACCCGGAGCGGACCCCCGAACAGGTCTCCGGGATGCTCTCCACGCTGCGCAGCGCCCATATGCGGGGCGGGATCAGCGTCGAGAAGGAGAAGCAGCAGAACGCCGACACGAACGAGGGTGCCGCCAAGTGACCGCCGTCGACACCCAGCACGACTCGCAGACCTTCAACTGGCTGCTCGCCAACTTCGTCAAGAGCACCGACGGGGTACGGGACGCGGTCGCCGTCTCCTCCGACGGGCTGCTGATCGCCGTGTCGGACGGGCTCGGACGGACCGAGGCCGACCATCTCGCCGCGATCGTCTCGGGGTTGAGCAGCCTGGCCCGCAGCGCGTCCAAGCGGTACAGCTTCGACGGGGTCAAACTCATCATGATCGAGATGGGCCGGGGCTTCCTGCTCGTCTCGGCGATCCGGGACGGCAGCTGTCTCGGTGTCCTCGCCGACAGCAGCGGTGAACTGGGCCTTGTCGGCTACGAGATGGCGGTGCTCGCGGAGCGGGCGGGTGATCTGCTCACCCCGACGCTCATCGCCGATCTGCGACAGGCGTTGCCACGGTGAACGGTGAACAGTCCACAGACGTAGAACCTGACGAGGACGCGACGTTCGTCCGGCCGTTCATCATCACCGGCGGCCGGTCCGAGCCCCTCCAGGCCGATCTGCGGCTGGAGACGCTGGTCGTCGCCGTCGGCGTGCCGGATCAGTCGCTCGCGTTCGAGCGGCGCCACATCGTCGCGGTGTGCGAGCGGCCGACGACCGTCGCAGAGGTGGCGCACCGGGTCGGGGTGCCGCTCGGAGTGGCGAAGGTGCTGATCTCCGACCTCGTCGTCGCCGGGCAACTCGCCTGCCGGCAACCCGCGGAGCTCCCGCTCCCGATGCTCGAAAGGATCAGGGACCATGTCCGGGCGCTCTGACAAGATCGTGCCGCTGGCCGTGAAGATCGTGGTCAGCGGCGGCCTCGGGGTCGGCAAGACCACCTTCATCGGGGCCATTTCGGAGATCGAACCCCTCGACACCGAGGCCGCGATCACCCAAGTCTCCGTGGGCGTCGACTCGTTGGTGGGGGTCGAGGCGAAGACCACCACGACCGTCGCCCTCGACTTCGGGCGGATCACGCTCGATCCGACGATGACGCTCTATCTGTTCGGGACCCCCGGACAGGACCGGTTCTCGTTCCTCTGGGACGACCTGGTGGAGGGCGCGCTCGGCACGGTGGTCCTCGTGGACACCCGGCGGATCGAGGACTGCTTCCCGGCGGTCGACTACTTCGAGTCGCAGGGCGCGCCGTTCGTCCTCGCCGTCAACCGCTTCGACGGCGCCGACCGGTTCGACGTGGAGGAGGTCCGGGAGGCGCTGGGACTCGGCGCGGACGTGCCCGTGCTGGAGTGCGACGCGCGCGACCGGGACTCCGTACGCGATGTGCTCGGTGCGCTGATGGACCGGGTGATCGGGGTCCGGGCGACACCACGACGGCGTACGGCGGCGCTGACCCGGTAGGCCCGGTGGACGCGGTGCAGGAAACGGGGAAACGAGGAAACGGGGAAACGAGGAAACGGGGAAACGGGGAAACGGGGAAACGAGGAAACGGGGAAACGGGGAAACGGGGAAACACAGAAGTACCGACAGAACCCGAGGGGAGGGGTGCGTGTGAAGGCGGAACGGGGGGAGCGGAAGAACTCGTGAAGCGCACGGTCGGACGGGGAATCCGGCGACCGGGACGCGCAGTGGGTCAGCTCAACAGGAAGAGGACCACACGCGACCGAGGTCGATGTGGGAGCGCTTGACCAGCCACTGCTGTGGATGCATGGACCAAGTGGAACAGGCATCCGGTGGGGCGTCAACCGAGATGAGACGTACTGCTCACAGTGTGGACTCCCTTGACAGCGAGGGGAAACGGCGCCGTACAGTCGGTGGACGGCCCTGCTGAGGGGCTCGGCCGTACGGCGCCGCGAGGCGTCCTGTGTGAAGGCATTCGCCCGTGTTGCTCACGTCACGGAGTCTTCGCATGTCTTCCGACCTTCCCACCCCCATATCCGCCGCCCCGGGCACCCGGCCCTCCCTCGTGATCGTCGGAGCCGGGCCGCGGGGGACCGGCCTGATCGAGCGCATCGCCGCCAGCGCGCCCGAGCTGTACTCCGGGCCCGGCGCCGGGGGCTTCGACATCCACCTCGTCGACCCGCATCCGCCGGGCGCCGGACGCATCTGGCGCGCGGCCCAGTCGCCCCTGCTGTGGATGAACTCGCACGCCGAGGACGTCACCATGTTCACCGACGAGACGGTGGTCATGGACGGCCCGGTACGCCCCGGACCCACGCTGCACGAATGGGCGGACATCGAGGGCTCCACCTTCGCCGACCGGCAGCTCCAGGGCGCCTATCTGCGCTGGGTGCACGAACAGGCCGTGGCCGCGCTGCCGCCGGGCGTCACCGTCCACCACCACGCGCGGCGCGCCCTGCGGGTCAGCGGCCCGCGCGAGGGCCGCCAGCAGGTGTGGCTCCAGGGCCGCCCACACCCCCTTCCCGCCGACCTCGTGGTCATCGCCATCGGCCACCTCGACGCCGAACTCGACGACGAACAGCGCGAGTTGGCGGCCTACGCCCGCGCCCACGAACTGGTCCACCTGCCGCCCGACTTCACCGCCGACAGCGACCTCAGCTCCCTCGCGCCCGGCGAACCCGTCATCGTCCGCGGCTTCGGACTCGCCTTCGTCGACCTGATGGTGCTGCTCACCGAGGGACGCGGCGGACGCCACGACGGCGACACCTACGTCCCCTCGGGGCAGGAGCCGGTGCTGTACGTCGGCTCGCGGCGCGGAGTGCCGTACCACTCGAAGATCGGTTACGAGTGGACCGGTGAACGGCCGCCGCTGCCACGGTTCTTCGGGCCCGCCGAGGTCGACGCGCTGCTCGCCCGGCCGGAGGGCTTCGACTTCCGGCGGGACGTATGGCCGCTGATCGAGAAGGAGCTGGGGTTCGCGCACTACCACCGGCTGTTCGGTACGCACCCCGAGCGGACGGTGATCGCCTGGGCCGACTTCGAGGAGAAGTACGCGGCCGGGGAGGCGGCGGAGCGCGAGGCACTCGTGGCGTCCGCGGTGCCCGACCCCGCCGACCGGCTCGACCTCACGGCGCTGGACCGCCCGCTGGACGGGGTGCGCTATCCCTCGCAGGAGGCGTTCCAGGAGGGCCTGCGGGCCTATGTCGAGGCCGATCTGACGCGTCGTCACGACCCGGCCGAGAGCCCCGACCTGTCCGTCTTCCTCGGACTGCTCTCCGTCTACGGGCAGTTGATCCGGCTCGGTGACGTCGGGCCCTGGTGGCACGGCTTCTTCAGCTATCTCGCCTCCGGGCCGCCCGGACCCCGGCTGCGTCAACTGCTCGCGCTGTCCCGGGCCGGCATCGTGCGGTTCGTCGGCGCCGACCTGGCCGTCACCGCTGGGGACGGGGTGTTCCGGGCGTCCAGTCCGACCGTGCCGGGTGTCACCGTCGAGGCACGGGCACTCGTCGAGGCCCGGCTGCCCGAACCCACCGTCGGGCGCGCCCTCGACCCGCTGCTGCGTGAACTGCGCGCCGACGGCGCCGTGGAGACCCCGGAGGGGCTGCTGCGGGTGGACCGCGTCGACGGCCGGATCCTCGACGCGGCCGGCCGCCCGCACCCCCGGCGCTTCGCGCTCGGCCCCTACACCGAGGTCCGGACCCCCGGCGCCTTCACCCGGCCGCGCACCGGCGGCCCCGCCTTCCGGCAGAACGACGCCACCGCACGGGCCGTGCTGGCGTTCCTGCGGGACCTCGCGTACCGGGCCGCCGCGTAGCCCCGATCCGGTCGGTGAAGTCCCGCGCTCCGCCCAGGACCTGGTCCTCCCCGGGGCGCTCCGGAACGACAGGAAGGCTTTCCTCCCATGACCTCCTCGCACGGCCGGGGCCTGCATCTGGCCGCCGCCGTCGACCAGCCGTCGGCCTACGACGCGGACTCCTACGTCGAGTTGGTACGGCTCGCCGAGAGCGGCGGACTCGACTTCGTGACGCTCGACGACACCTTCGCGCGCCCCGGCCCCGACGCCCTCTCCGTCCTGTCCCGGGTCGCCCCGAGAACCGGCCGGATCGGCCTGGTGCCCACCGTGACCGTCACCCACACCGAGCCCTTCCACGTGCAGGCCGCGGTCGCGACCCTCGACTGGGTCAGCCGGGGCCGGGCCGGCTGGCGGATCGACGTGTCGACCACCGAGGGCGAGGCCCGGCTCTTCGGCCGCCGCCACGCCGCGCCCGCCGACGCGCTCTGGCAGGAGGCGGGCGAAGTCGCCCAGGTGGCCGCCGAGTTGTGGGACAGCTGGCCGGACGCGGCCGGGATCCGGGCCACCGCGACCGGCGACTCCGGCGACCGGGACAGGCCGCACCACGTCGACTTCCAGGGCTCCGCGTTCTCCGTCAAGGGCCCCTCGACCGTGCCCAGACCCCCGCAGGGCCACCCGGTCCGCGTGGTCGACGCCACCGAGGGCCAGGCCCGGCGGACGGCCGCCCGGTACGCCGACGTGGCCCTCGTCCGCGCCGCGAGTTCCGCGCAGGCCGGCGCCGTACGGTCCGAACTGCGGGCGTCCGCCGAGAAGTCCGGGCGCGATCCCGACACCCTGCGGGTCCTGGTGAGCCTGGTGGTCGACCTCGGCGACGGCGAGCACGCGGCCGAACCGGGCCACGGCGGTGGCGGCCCCCGGCAGACCGCGCAGGGCCCGCTGTACCGGGGCGGCCCGGTCGACCTCGCCGAACTGATCGCGGCCTGGCACGGCGACCGTACCGTCGACGGCTTCCACCTCACGCCCGTCGAACCCCGCCGCGACCTGGAACGGCTGGTCAACGGCACGGTCGCGCTGCTCCAACACCGGGGCCTGTTCCGCACGTTCTACCCGGGCAGCACGCTCCGCGAGCACCTGGGCCTCGCCCGGCCCGCCAACCGGTACGCCGTGCCCGGGGGAGCGTCATGACCGTACGGGCGCGCAGGACCATCCATCTGGCGGCGCGCCTGCCCGGCGCCGACAGCACCGCGCGGGCCGATCCGGCGGCCGGGTCGCGGATCGCCTTCGCCTCCTTCGAGCGGCCGGCCCGTACCGCCGAGCGCGGACTCCTCGACTTCCTCCTCCTCGCCGGGGGACCGCGGCTGCGCGAACACCGGGGCCGTATTCACGACTTGGACGCGGTGGGACGGCCCGAGCCGCTCACCGTCCTGAACGCGCTCGCCGCCGTCACCGAGCGGATCGGTCTGGCCGCCACGGTCGACGCCACCTTCAACGAGCCCTACGAACTCGCCCGCAGACTCGCCACGTTGGACCATCTCAGCGGCGGCCGGGCCGCCTGGCACGTGGTGGCCGCCGCCGACGCCCGCACCGGCGAGAACTTCCGGCGCGGCGGCCACCACGACCTTGTCGACCGCTCCCCGAGGGCTGCCGAATTCATCGCCGTGGCAAGGGAGTTGTGGGACTCCTGGACCCCGGACGGCCTCTCCCGGCCCTTCGCCCACCGGGGCCCGCACTTCGACGTCGCGGGCGAGTTCACCGTCCCGCGCCCACCCCAGGGCCACCCGGTCGTCATCCGGGCCGGGGACTCGGACGAGGACCGGGAGGCAGCGGCCCGGGACGCCGACGTCGTCCTCGGCCGGCCCGGCACGCTGGAGGAGGGCCGTGTCTTCTACGCCGACGTGAAGGCACGCCTGGCCAGGTACGGCCGCGGCGCCGACGACCTCAAGATCATGCCCCGGGTCACCGTCGTCCTCGGCGACACGGCGGCCGAGGCGCAGGAGCGGGCCGCCGAGATCCGGCGCCTGCGGGTCTCCCCGCGGCACGCGATCCTCGCCGTCGAGCGGATCTGGGGCACGGACCTCTCCTCCTACGACCCCGACGGCCCGTTCCCCGACTTCGACCCGGTGCCCGAGCCCGAGCCCGTTCCGGGGCCGGCCCGGTCCGGCGACCCCGTCGCGACGGCCGAGAGATGGCGGGCGCTGTCACGGCAGAAGGGCCTGTCCATCCGGCAGACCCTGATCGAGGCGAGCGGCCGGCAGTCCTTCATCGGCACCCCCGAGGCGGTTGCCGCGGAACTGGAGACCTTCGTGGAGCAGGGCGCCGCCGACGGCTTCGTCCTCGTACCGGAGCCCGCGCCGGGCGGGCTCGACGAGTTCGTGGACCGGGTGGTGCCGCTGCTCCAGGAGCGCGGCGCGTTCCGCGCGGAGTACCGGGGCACCACCCTGCGCTCCCATCTCGGGCTCGCCGAGCCGGGGGACAAGGGGTGACCGGGTCCGGCGCCGAGGGGCGCACGACGGTGCACCCCGACCGGGCAGTGCTTCCGTCGTGCGCGTCCGCCGACGGTTTCGGCTGCTCTTTCCCGCCGCCGCGCAATACGCTGGGCGTCGCGATCGAGGCGGGGGCGCGGGCCCTCCGGCGGAGCGGGCATCGGCCCTGGTGGGCGGGGATGCGGCTGGCTGCGGCGGGGTGATCAACTCGCGTAGATCGTGGGCTGGTTGAAGACCGCACGGCCGAAAGGCGCCCTTGCGCCCGCCGGTCGCACGGTCGAATACTCCCCCACAGCGCTTGTCAGGGACACGGCTTGTTCGAAAACCGGACGCCCGCCCCCCGACTGCGCCTCACGGGCCCCGACCCCACGCGGGCCCCCGAATTCCCCTAGGAGGGAACGAAACGTGAGGATCAAGCGCACCACCCCACGCAGCGGAATCGCGAGACGTGCCGGGCTGATCGCCGTGGCCACCGGATTCGTCGCCGCTGCCGCGTTCGCCGTCCCCACCGCGAACGCGAGCGAGGCCCGGACGTTCAGCGCGACCCAGCTCTCCGCGGCCAACTCGTCCGTGCTCAAGGCCGATGTCCCGGGCACCGCCTGGGCGGTCGACAGCAAGACGAACCGTGTCGTCGTCACCGTCGACAGCACGGTCTCCCAGGCCGAGATCGCGAAGATCAAGTCGCAGGCGGGCAGCACCGCGGGCGCACTCACCATCAAGCATACGGCCGGCCAGTTCAAGAAGCTGATCACCGGTGGCGACGCCATCTACGGCGGCGCCTACCGCTGCTCGCTCGGCTTCAACGTGCACAGCGGGAGCACCTACTACTTCCTGACCGCCGGTCACTGCGGTGAGGTCGCCTCCACCTGGTACTCCAACTCGGGCCACACCACGACGCTGGGCACGAACGTCAGCTACAGCTTCCCGACCAACGACTTCGCGCTGGTCCGGTACACCAACAGCTCGATCGCCCACCCGAGCGCGGTCGGCAGCCAGACCATCTCCAGCGCGGCCACGCCGAGCGTCGGCACGACCGTCTACCGCCGCGGCTCCACCACCGGCACGCACAGCGGCCGGGTCACCGCCCTGAACGCCACCGTCAACTACGGCAGCGGCGACATCGTCTACGGCATGATCCAGACCACGGTCTGCGCCGAGGGCGGCGACAGCGGCGGCCCGCTCTACGGCGGCTCCGTGGCCTACGGTCTGACCTCGGGCGGCAGCGGCGACTGCACCTCCGGCGGCACGACCTTCTTCCAGCCGGTCACCGAGGCGCTGAGCTACTACGGCGTGAGCGTCGGCTGACGCCCACCTGATCTCCCCCGCTCCGGACCGCGGCCGGCAGCGGATGAGCCCCCGTACGCAACTGGCGTGCGGGGGCTCGCTCTTGTGCGGAGCGCGGAGTTACCGTCGTGGTATCGGAGCAAGCACCTGATGCGCCACGTCGGACCCTGGGGGCCGTGATGGTCGAGGAGCTGGTGACGGCGGGAGTGACCCTCGCGTCCGTCGGAGCGGTGTACGCGATGGCGGCGGCCCGGGTCGTCAAGCAGTACGAGCGCGGGGTCGTCTTCCGCCTCGGCAGGCTCAGGCCCGACGTGCGCGGGGCGGGCTTCACGATGGTCGTCCCGTTCGTGGACAAGCTCCGCAAGGTCAACATGCAGATCGTGACGATGCCGGTGCCCGCGCAGGAGGGCATCACCCGGGACAACGTCACCGTGCGGGTGGACGCGGTCGTCTACTTCAAGGTCGTCGACGCGGCCGACGCGTTGGTGCAGGTCGAGGACTACCGCTTCGCCGTCTCGCAGATGGCGCAGACCTCGCTGCGCTCCATCATCGGCAAGAGCGACCTCGACGACCTCCTCTCCAACCGCGAAAAGCTCAACCAGGGCCTGGAGTTGATGATCGACAGCCCGTCGATCGGCTGGGGCGTGCAGATCGACCGCGTGGAGATCAAAGACGTATCGCTGCCCGAGACGATGAAGCGCTCGATGGCCCGCCAGGCCGAGGCCGACCGCGAACGCCGGGCCCGGATCATCAACGCCGACGCCGAGTTGCAGGCCTCCAAGAAACTCGCCGAAGCCGCCAAGGAGATGTCGGAGCAGCCCGCCGCCCTCCAACTCCGGCTGCTGCAAACGGTGGTGGCGGTAGCCGCCGAGAAGAACTCGACCCTCGTCCTGCCCTTCCCGGTCGAACTGCTGCGCTTCCTGGAACGGGCCGCCCCGGCCGCCCCCGCGGCGCCCGTGGCCCCGGTTGCCCCTGAGGCACCACAACCGGTGCAGGAGCAACTCCCGCCCGCCGAGCCCCACACGGACCCTGAGCCCGAGGGGCCGATTTCCGGACAGGGCTAGTCCTCACCGGTCGACGGCCGTCGCCCGCCCGCGGTGTTTGCGGTCCGAACGGCCTGGCGTGCCACCGAACAGGCACAGCGATGAGGGCGTACGGCCGTGCCCCGCGCGCGACCCAAGTCGACCTTGTGCGCCCCCTGTGCGGTTGGGGAGAGTGGGTGCCCGTCAACCTACCGCTCGGCCCGCCGGGCCGCTGACCTGCCGGGCAGACCCCCACAGGAGGACGCGAGTTGAAGCACCGACGCATATCCGGGCGACGGGCGGCCGTGGCGGGCGCGGGCATCGCCGCACTGGTCGTCGCGGGAGGCGCCTTGCCGAGTGCGAACGCCGGCGAGGCGTCGAAGCCGGCCGTACTCCGCGCCCTCTCGGCCCCGGCGGCCGGAAAACTCGCCTCGACGCTCGGCAGGGACCTCGGCACCGGCGCGGCCGGCACGTTCTACGACGCGAAGACCAGGAGTCTCGTGGTCAACGTGCTCGACCGGGCCGCCGCCGACACCGTCGAGGCGGCCGGCGCCAGGGCGAGAATCGTCGAGCACTCCCTCGCCGAACTGGCCGCCGCCCGTACGACCTTGAAGCGGGACGCCACCATCCCCGGCACCTCATGGGCGACCGACCCGACCACCGACAAGGTCGTCGTCACCGCCGACCGCACGGTCTCCGGCGCGGAGTGGACCAGGCTCGCCGAGGTCGTCGACGGACTCGGCACCAAGGCCGAACTCCGGCGCACCAACGGGGAGTTCAAGTCCTTCATCGCGGGCGGCGACGCCATCTCCGGCTCGGGCGGGCGCTGTTCGCTCGGCTTCAACGTGGTCAAGGACGGCGCGCCCTACTTCGTCACCGCAGGACACTGCACCGAGGCCATCTCCACCTGGACCGACTCCGGCGGCGCCGAGATCGGCACGAACGAGCGATCGAGCTTCCCGGGCAACGACTTCGGCCTGGTCAAGTACACCTCGGACGTCGCCCACCCGAGCACGGTCGACCTCTACGACGGCTCTTCGCAGCCCATCACCCACGCCGCCGACGCCACCGTAGGAGAGAAGGTGACCCGCAGCGGCTCGACGACCCAGGTGCGCACCGGCACGGTCACCGGCCTGGACGCCACCGTGAACTACGGCAACGGAGACATCGTCAACGGCCTGATCCGGACCGACGTGTGCGCCGAGCCGGGCGACAGCGGCGGCCCGCTCTTCGACGGCGACGCGGCGATCGGCCTCACCTCGGGCGGCAGCGGCGACTGCGCCTCCGGCGGCACGACCTTCTTCCAGCCGGTCACCGAGGCGCTGTCGGCGCTCGGGGTACGGATCGGGTGAACTGCCGTACGACGGGCGCGGATCGGGTGAGGTGCCGTACGACGGGCGCGGTGGTCATCCGCCCGGAGAGCCGGACGGGCCGGCCGACTCCGGTCGGTCCAGGAGGTCTTCGTGCTTCCGCCGCAGCAACGCCCCCAGCAGGGTGACCAGGATCCCGGCGAGCGCCCACGCGGACAGCACCAGCAGCGGCCCGGTCACGGCGTTGCCCTTGAAGTAGGCGATCGAGCGCGCCACCCAGGTCCCGGCCCCCGGCGGCAGCGCGGGCCCGATCGCGTTCCAGAACGGCGGCAGCAGCGGCAGCGGGAAGGCGCCGCCCGCGCTGGGGTTGCCCGCGATCACCACCAGCAGGATCGCCAGCCCGATGCCCACGACCCCGAAGACCCCCTGGAGTGCGAGGGTCGCGGCCCCGACGGCGAAGGTGATCAGCGCGCCGAGCCCCCAGAACGCGGGCACGCTCCCGGGCAGCGCGCCCAGGACCGGCCCGACGATCACCGCGCCGCCGAGCCCGCCGACGACCGCGACCAGCGCCATCACGATCAGCCGGATCACCGCGCGGCGCGGGTCGGCGGGCCGGGCACCGGCGCTGATCGCCAGGATCGAGGCGCAGAGGTAGCCGCCGACGCACCAGCCGACGACCAGGTAGAAGGACGACAGCCCGTCGAAGTCCTGGGACGAGGCCGGAGCCACGTCCACCACGCGCACCGTGCGCTGCTCGGCCCGCTCCAGGGTGGTGGTGATCGTCTCCAGGGTGGTGGCGAGGACCGTGCCGCCGCCGGTCGCGACCAGGAGCGTGTCCTTGGTGCCGCGTGTGTCGACGACGAGAGCGCCGTCGATGTCCCGGTTCAGGATCTGCTTCCGCGCGCCCGCCGCGTCCGGCACCGCGCGCGGGTCCAGCGGCGAGCCGGGCAGCCGCTTCAGCCGGGCCACCGTCTGCTCGGCCGTGACCTGGGGAGCGACGACTCCGAAGGCCACGTCCCTGGGCTTGGGATTGTGGAGCGCGCCCACGTAGGAGGCGATGAAGAGCAGCTGGAGGGCGACCACGCCGATGACGAGCAGAGTGGCCCGCAGGCTGACCGCGTCCCGCACCTCACCCAGGAAGGACGTACGGGACGTACCGGCGCCGGGGGTCTCTGTCATGTCCCCACGGTCCCGGCGGCCCGGTGTTCCCGCAGGTGGGAAGGGTCCGAACGGATGTCGCACACGCGTTCGAGATTGGGGGTATGGTGGGGCTGAGGCAGCTGGGAACAGATGTTCGATAATCCTTCGGGGTCCACGAGTGCGGGAGGTGCGTGTGCCGGGTTTCACGCATCTGCACACCGTCTCCGGGTACTCCCTGCGCTACGGCGCCTCGCACCCCGAGCGGCTCGCCGAACGCGCCTCGGAGCGGGGCATGGACGCCCTCGCCCTCACCGACCGCGACACCCTCGCGGGCACCGTCCGCTTCGCCAAGGCCTGCGCCAGGGCGGGCATACGCCCCCTGTTCGGCACCGAACTCGCGGTCGGCGAGCCGGTACGCGGGCAGCGGCGCCGGACCCCGGTGCGCGGCGGTGCCTTCATCGACGAGTCGACTCCCCGGGTCACCTTCCTCGCCCGCGACGGCGCGGCCGGCTGGGCCGACCTCTGCCGCCTCGTCACCACCGCCCACACCGCTGAAGGCACCCCCCTCCTGCCCTGGCCCGCCAACCACGGCGACGGCCTGACCGTCCTGCTCGGCCCCGCCTCCGACGTCGGCCGCGCCCTCACCGCGGGCCGCCCCGACCGCGCCGCGAAACTCCTCGCCCCCTGGCGTGAGGTCTACGGCGACGCCCTGCGCCTCGAAGCCGTCTGGCACCACCGCGCGGGCACCGGCCCCGGCTCCCTGCGGCTGGCCGCCCGCACCGTCGGCTTCGCCGCCGACCAGCGCGTGCGGCCCGTGCTCAGCAACGCCGTGCGGTACGCCGACCCCGGCATGGGCCCGGTCGCCGACATCCTGGACTCCGCGCGCCGGCTCGTCCCCGTCGACCCCGCCAAAGGGCTCGACCCGGGGGAGGCCTGGCTCAAGGACGCGGACACCATGCTCGTCGCCGCCGAACGGATCGTCGAGGCCGCCGGCTACCGCCGCGACACCGCCCACCGCCTGCTGGAGCAGACCCGGGCCACGGCCGCCGAATGCCTCGTCGACCCCGAGGACGACCTCGGCATCGGCACCGTCCACTTCCCCGAACCCCACCTCGTCGGCGCCGGCCGGCGCACCGCACAGCGCGCGCTCGCCTCACGGGCGGCGGCGGGGATGGTGCTGCGCGGTCACTCGGGCAAGCGCGCGTACTGGGAGCGGATGCACCGCGAGCTGGACATCATCGCCCACCACGACGTCGCCTCCTACTTCCTGACGGTCGCTCAAGTCGTGGACGACGTGCGGGAGATGGGCATCCGGGTCGCCGCGCGCGGCTCCGGCGCGGGCTCGCTCGTCAACCACCTCCTCGGCATCGCGCACGCCGACCCCGTCGAACACGGGCTGCTGATGGAGCGGTTCCTGTCCGAGCGCCGTTCCGTGCTGCCCGACATCGACATCGACGTGGAGTCCGCGCGCCGCCTGGAGGTCTACCGCGCGATCATCGCCCGCTTCGGCACCGAGCGGGTCGCCACGGTCTCGATGCCGGAGACGTACCGGGTGCGGCACGCGATCCGCGATGTCGGCGCGGCCCTGTCCATGGACCCCGCCGACATCGACCGCATCGCCAAGTCCTTCCCGCACATCCGCGCCCGGGACGCCCGCGCCGCACTCGACGAACTGCCCGAACTCCGGGCGCTGGCAGGGGAGAAGGAGAGATACGGACGCCTCTGGGAACTGGTCGAGGCCCTGGACGCGCTGCCGCGCGGAGTCGCCATGCACCCCTGCGGGGTCCTGCTCTCCGACGCCGGCCTGCTCGCCCGTACACCGGTCGTGCCGACCAGCGGCGAGGGCCTGCCCATGTCGCAGTTCGACAAGGAGGACGTCGAGGACCTCGGACTGCTCAAACTCGATGTGCTGGGCGTGCGGATGCAGTCCGCGATGGCGCACGCGGTCGCCGAGGTGGAGCGGGCGACGGGGGAGCGGATCGACCTGGACGCGGTACCGCCGGGCGACCCGGCGACGTATCGACTGATCCGCTCCACCGAGACGCTGGGCTGCTTCCAGATCGAGTCGCCGGGCCAGCGGGACCTGGTCGGACGGCTTCAGCCGGCCACCTTCGACGACCTCGTGGTCGACATCTCGCTCTTCCGGCCGGGACCGGTCGCCGCCGACATGGTGCGGCCGTTCATCGAGGCGCGGCACGGGCGGGCGCCCGTCAGATATCCGCACCCGGACCTGACGGAGCCGCTGCGCAGCACCTACGGAGTCGTCGTCTTCCACGAGCAGATCATCGACATCGTGGACATCATGACCGGCTGCGGACGCGGCGAGGCGGACCGGGTGCGGCGTGGACTGTCCGACCCGGAGTCGCAGGGGCGGATCAGGTTCTGGTTCGCGCAGCACGCGGCGGCGAGGGGATACAGCGCAGAAACGATTCAGCGGACCTGGGAGATCGTCGAGGCCTTCGGTTCCTACGGCTTCTGCAAGGCGCACGCGGTCGCGTTCGCCGTCCCGACGTACCAGTCGGCGTGGCTGAAGGCGCACCACCCGGCGGCCTTCTACGCCGGGCTGCTCACCCACGACCCCGGGATGTATCCGAAGCGACTGCTGCTGGCGGACGCGCGGCGGCGCGGGGTGCCGATCCTGCCGCTGGACGTGAACCGGTCGGCGGTCGCCCACCGTATCGAACTGGTGTCTGAGTCAGTGTCTGGGCCGGTGTCTGAGTCGATGTCTGGGCCAGTGTCTGGGGCGGTGTCCGAATCCCCTGGTTCTTCCGAACGCTGGGGTCTCCGGCTCGCGCTCTCCGACGTGCACGGCATCAGCGAGGCCGAGGCGGCGCGGATCGCGGACGGGCAGCCGTACGCCTCGCTGCTGGACTTCTGGGAACGGGGGCGGCCGAGCCGTCCGCTGGCCGGACGCCTCGCCCAGGTCGGCGCGTTGGACGCCTTCGGCGCCAACCGGCGTGATCTGCAACTGCACTTGACCGAGCTGCACCGGGGCGCCCGGGGTGCGGGCGGTGGTCAACTCCCGTTGTCCGGTGGGAGGGAGACGGCGCCGGCCGGGCTGCCCGACCTCTCCTCGACGGAGCGGCTCAGCGCCGAGCTGGGTGTGCTGTCCATGGACACCTCGCGCAATCTGATGGACGACCACCGGGCGTTCCTCGACGAGTTGGGCGTGGTGTCGGCGCGCCGGCTGCGGGATGCCCGGCATGGAGAGACGGTGCTGGTCGCGGGCGCCAAGGCGGCCACCCAGACCCCGCCGATCCGGTCCGGCAAGCGGGTCATCTTCACCACCCTCGACGACGGCACCGGCCTGGTCGACCTCGCCTTCTTCGACGACTCCCACGACGCCTGCGCGCACACCGTCTTCCACTCCTGGCTGCTGCTGGTGCGCGGGGTGGTGCAGCGGCGCGGCCCGCGCAGCCTCAGCGTGGTGGGCGCCGCCGCGTGGAACCTCGCCGAACTCGTCGAACTGCGCGCCGAGGGCGGGCTCGACGTGGTCGCGGCCCGGCTGGCGGAGCCCGCGCCGGAGAGGCCGGCGGGTCAGGGACCTGAGGGTCAGGGACCGGCGGGGGAGGGGCCGGTGGGCGAGGAGTCCGGCGACGGCGCGGCACGGGACCGGCGGATCCGGCTGTCCACCGGATTCGAGCTGCATCCATGGGCCGATCTGCGTCCGGCGGGCGAAGAGCCCGCGAAGGTACGGAAGTTGTGGCACCAGAGTCCGGGGAGTGCGGGATGACCATCCTCTGCGTACGTTTCCAACTGCCGCCGGCACAAGGGGCCGCCCTGCCCGGGCTGCTCGGCCTGCTGGAGGAGTTCACGCCCGTCGTCGAGGCCCTGCCGCCGGACGGCGCGCTGGTCGATCTGCGGGGCGCCGAACGGTACTTCGGGCGCGACGCGGTCGAACTGGCGGCGGTGATCCGGGTCCGGGCACTCGCCTTCTACGGCGCCGACTGCGTGATCGGCGCCGGTCCCGGCCCGATGCTGGCCCGCATGGCGCTGGCGGACGCCCGGCCCGGCGTGACCGGTGTCGTACCCCGGGACGCCGTCGCGGAGTTCCTCGCCGGACGGCCCGTCTCCGCGCTCCCCGGCGTCGGCGCCGCGACCGCCCGCACCCTGGGCGAGTACGGCCTCGACACCCTCGGCCGGGTCGCCGCCGCACCCCTGTCCACGCTCCAGCGGCTGGTCGGCGCCAGGGCGGGCCGCGAACTGCACGAGAAGGCGAACGGCGTCGACCGGGGCCGGGTCGTCCCGAACGCCGTCTCCAGCTCCCTCGCGACCGAACGCCCCTTTGGCCGCGACGAGTTGGACCCCGACCGGCACCGCCGCGCGCTGCTCTCGGCCGCCGGGGAACTGGGCGCCCGGCTGCGCGCCCTCGACAAGGTCTGCGCCGGCCTGACCCTCACGGTCCGCTACGCCGACCGCTCCGCCACCACCCGCAGCCGCACCCTGAAGGAACCGACCGCGCACTCGGCGGCGCTCACCAGGGTGGCCTACGACATGTACGAGGCCCTCGGCCTGCAACGCGCCCGGGTCCGCTCCCTCACCCTGCGCGCCGAAGCCCTCGGCCCCGCCGAACAGGCCTCCTACCAGCTCACCTTCGACCCGGCGGACGAAAAGGTCCGCCGCATCGAACAGACCGCGGACCGGGCACGGGCGAAGTTCGGCCCGAGGGCGGTGATCCCGGGGTCGCTGGCGGCGTGACGGGCCTTGTCCGTGGGCCGAACTGCTGGGCGAGGGTGAAGTACGCGTGTTGTGTGACCGTTTGGTGCGTATTGCGCCCTACGGTCCCATCAGGCCGACCTGGTGACTGGTTATCACTGGAAGTTTTTACTGACGCGTAACTTCACGCTTCACCTACTCGCTCGTAACTTGATGAGAGAACAGCATTCTTGTGATCCGGATCACAGGGCGTAAGGCCGTCGCAACTCCCTTGAGCCGCAAGGAGATCACACGATGCTGCCCTGGAAACGAGTGCTCAGACCCCTGACCGCGCTGCTCCTGACCGCCGCGGTCGCCGCTCTCCCCACCGCCGCCCACGCGGCGAGCGCCCCGAGCACCGGCTGGAACGACTACAGCTGCAAGCCCTCCGCCGCCCACCCCGATCCGGTCGTCCTCGTCCACGGAACGTTCGCCAACAGCACCGACAACTGGCTTGTTCTCGCGCCGTATCTGGAGGCCCGCGGTTACTGCGTCTTCTCCCTCGACTACGGCCAGCTCCCCGGCGTCCCGCTCATCTACGGCCTCGGCCCCATCGACAAGTCGGCACAGCAGCTCCAGACCTACGTCGACACCGTGCTCGCCGCGACCGGCGCCGCCAAGGTCGACCTCGTCGGTCACTCGCAGGGCGGCATGATGCCCCGCTACTACCTCAAGTTCCTCGGCGGAGCCGCCAAGGTGGACACCTTCGTCGGCATCGCGCCCGACAACCACGGCACCACCCTGGACGGCCTCACCAAACTCCTGCCGTACTTCCCGGGAGCCGAGGACGTGATCTCCGCGACCGCCCCCGGCCTCGCCGACCAGATCGCCGGCTCGGCCTTCCTCACCAAGCTGAACGCGGGCGGCGACACCGTCCCCGGCGTCCACTACACCGTCATCGCCACCAAGTACGACGAGGTCGTCACGCCGTACCGGAGCCAGTTCCTCAGCGGATCCGACGTGCACAACGTGCTGATCCAGAACCTGTGTTCACTCGACCTCTCCGAGCACGCGCTGCTCGGGCTGTCGGACCGGATCGCCTTCCACGAGGTCGCCAACGCCCTCGACCCGGCGCACGCCACCACCACCAACTGCCTGTCGGCACTGAGCTGATCGCACCTCGCGGGGTCTGTCCGACCTGAGCCGCCGGACAGACCCCGCCCCCTGGACGGCCCGACAGGGCCTAGTAACGGCCGTGCCGTCCAACGCCGTTGGTCGCACGGCGGCGGACCGAGGCGAACAGGGCCGCGGAGCCGAGCGCGAGGGAGGCCGCGCCGCCGATGACGAGATACGGCGAACCGTCGTTGCCGCCGGTCGCCGCCAGCTTCTGCGAACCGCCCGCGGTTCCGGGCTCGTCGGCCTGTTCCGCGGCGGCGGCGACCGGCTCCGCGGAAGTGCTCGCGTCCGCGTCCCCGTGACCGTGGTGCTCCACGGTCGACCTGTCGGCCCCGGCCGCGATCTGCTCGTCGGACGGCGCGGAGGCCGACGGCGCGGCAGTGGTCGGCGCGGCAGTGGTCGGGGCCGCCCCGGCCGGAGTGGGCGTCGGCGTCGAACCGCCCGCCGCGCCACCGCCGTCGACCCCCGCACCGCCGCTACCGCCGAAGGTCACGTCCGAGCAGGAGTAGAAGGCCTCCGGACTGTCCGAGCGCTGCCAGACCGCGTACAGGAGCTGCTTGCCGGAGCGCTGCGGCAGCGTGCCGGAGAAGGTGTAGAAGCCGCCCGAGGCGACCGGGTCGGTGGCCGTCGCGACCGGGTGCTCCAGGTCCAGGTCGGCCCAGGCGAGCGGCTGCGCGGGGTCGTAGCCGGACTTGGTGAGGTACACCTTGAAGGTGCCCTTGTGCGGCGCGGTCACCCGGTACTTGAAGGTGTACGAGCCGCTGCGCACGCTCGTCGCCGGCCAGTCCGCGCGGGCCAGGTCGAGGCCCTTGAACTCCGCGTTGTTCGCGCTGCACAGCCTGCCGTCCGGGATCAGCGCCTGGTGCCGCCCGTTCGCGTCGCCGATGCGGATGCCGTTCCAGTCGTAGAGCGCCTGGGTGCCACCGGCCGCGACCGCTGCCCGGCACGCGGCCGACTTCGGGTTCTCCGGGCCCTCCGCGTAGCACTGCGCGACCCGGCTGACCGGATCCCCCATCGAACCGTGCGCCGCCGCGGGCGCCGCGCCGAGCGCGGTCAGCGCGAGGGGAGCCGTGCCGAGGACGGCGACGGCGGCGGCCTTGCGGCGTGCGAGCATGGCGGAACTCCAACTCCTCGAACGGTTCGCGGCGCGGGGCCCGGATCCCTGTGGGGTGATCAGAAGCTAGCCCCTGGAAACCGCGGAATCGCCTGCTGGAGACGGGAGGGAGAGATCCTTATGGTCGCGTTAAGGCAGGGCTAACCGAGGGCTCAGGGACGGTGGGTGTCATGAGGATCGAGAGGTGCGGCGGATGAGCAGACCGCAGTCGGAGTTCCACCGCCCCGAGGCGGCCTGGCGGCGGCCGGCCGGGGCGCCCGCCGGAGTGTGGGAGCAGGAACTCGCCGTGGATCCGGACTCCGGGGACTCCACCGTGCTCCAGCGGTACGAGCCGGGAACCGACACCAGCGCCCAGGGCGCCGTCCGGCACGACCACTTCGAGGAGGTCTACATCCTGGAAGGCGACCTCACCGACCTGCGCCTCGGCGAGACCTTCACCGCGGGCATGTACGCCTACCGCCACCCGGACATGGAACACGGCCCGTGGACGAGCGCGGAGGGCGTCCGGATGCTCGTGATCAGCACGCACACCGCCGGGCACCGCCCATGACCGACGAGGTCCGCGCGGCCGTGCCCGCCGACGTACCGGCCGTGAAGACCGTGACCGACCTGGCCTACGGCCCCTACATCGCGCGCATCGGTGTGGTGCCGCAGCCCATGGAGGCGGACCACACGGCCGATGTGGCCGCCGGACGGGTGTTCGTCACGGGCGACCCCGTGATCGGCCTGGTCGTGCTGGAGGAGCGCGCGGACCACCTGTTCCTCGACAGCGTCGCCGTCCACCCCGACGCGCACGGCACGGGCGTGGGACGGCGGCTGCTGCGCTTCGTGGACGCACGCGCGCGTGCCCTGGGACTGCCCGAGGTCAGGCTCTACACGCACGCGCTGATGCGGGAGAACCAGGAGATCTACCCGAGGTACGGCTACGAGCTCATCGAGCGGCGCGTGGACGGGCCATACGACCGCGTCCACTACCGCAAGCGGCTGGGCTGAGCGCGGGCGGCCGGGCGCCGGTCCGGGTCAGCCGTCCGGCCACCAGGTGCGGGCGATGTCCTTGCGGACCTCGGGGCGCTCCACAGGGCGCTCGTCGGCCTCGTCCCGCACCCGGCGGGCGTCCGACTTCTTCAGGGGCTTCTGCACGGTCACGCGGCGCATGGCTGCCTCCTTGTGTCCACCCGGGTTCGTGTTCTCACGGGGTGGACCGTTCCCGGGAGGGTGACTCATCGGCGCGGGTCTGTCTGTGGTGGCTGTCACGATCGGACTGTCAGTGGCGGGTGTCACGCTGGGGCCATGAGTGAATCCGAAGCATCCGTCGACTGGGACGCGGCGGCCCCGGCCTTCGACGACGAGCCCGATCACGGCCTGCGCGACCCGGAGGTCCGCCGGGCCTGGGCGGACCGGCTGCGCGGCTGGCTGCCCGTCGCCGCGGCCGACGTCCTCGACCTCGGCTGCGGCACCGGCAGTCTCTCGCTCCTGGCGGCCGAGCAGGGACACCGTGTCACCGGCGTCGACCTCTCCCCGGCGATGGTGGACCTCGCCCGCGCCAAGCTGGCCGGCCGTGACGCGGTGTTCCTGGTCGGTGACGCGACGGCACCTCCGGTGGGGGAGCAGCGCTACGACGTCGTCCTCGTCCGGCATGTGCTGTGGTCGCTGCCCGACCCCGCCCGGGTCCTGCGGCACTGGCGCGGCCTGCTGCGCCCCGGCGGCCGGCTGGTACTGATCGAGGGCCGTTGGGGGACGGTGAGCCCGGTCGGCATATCCGCCGACCGGCTCACCGGGCTCCTGGCCCCCGTCGCCGGGCACGTGCGCGTGGAGCGGCTGTCGGACGACCCGCTGCTGTGGGGGAGGGCCGTGGCCGACGAGCGGTACGCGGTGGTCGCCACGGAGTGAGCGGGCCTCACCGCAGCAGCGTGCCCAGCCCGCCCGCACGGGCCAGGCCCTCCAGCTCGTCGAGCGCGGCCACGGCCGCCGCCGCGGCCACCGGGTCCGACCCGGCCAGCCCGCTCGCCTCGAACTCGTCCTCGTCCAGCCGCCGTACGTCCGTACCGTCCGCGGACACCCACAGGTCCAGATCCAGGTCCGTCACGACGAGTTCGGCACCGGAGCGTGTCGCGGGGCGGGTGATGTCGCAGTACCAGCCCTTCAACCGGCCGCCGCCGTCCCGGACTTCCTTCACCGCGTACCAGCGGTCCCGCCAGTAGTACTCGGTGAACACGTCACCGCGCTCGAAGCGCACGAAGCCGAAGTCGCGGACACCGTCACCCGCCCAGGGGGCACGGACGGCGAGGCGGACACCGTCGTCGCGGAGCAGCTCGGCCGGATAACGGATCTTCGTACGGCCCGCCTTGACGAGGACGACATCCAACTGGCGGGCGGAATCAGGCGAGTTCGCGGACATAGCGCACCTCCGTGGCACAGGTCTCGTAGCCGAACCACTTGTTGATCGCGAGCATGGGGCCGTTGCCGGCGTCGTTGCCCGTGAACGCCTCCGTGAATCCGGCGGCGCGGGCGCGGTGCAGCGAGTCGTTCTTGGCGAGTTTGGCCAGGCCCCGGCCGCGCTGCGCGCGGGCGGCGCCGGTCATGACGGTGCCGTAGCGGGTGCCGCCGTCGGTGCGGGCGGCGCTGAAGGCCGCCGGGTGTCCGTCGACGAGCGCGACGGACGTCAGCCCGGGGCTGAACAGCGGGTGGCGCCAGGTCTCCTCCAGCCAGGCCTCGTAGTCGGTGAACTCGGTGTCGATGTCGCCGGGTTCGTCCAGCGACGCCTCCGCGTCCAGTTCGAACAGGGGGCGCGGGTCGTCGGCGAAGTCCGAGCCCGGGCGGATCTCCACGCCCGGCGGCGGGTCCTGGAGCGGGGGCAGGGTGCCGTGCGCCAGGTCCAGCCGGAGGAAGTGCGCGGAGCGGCTCGCCGTATAGCCGAACCGTTCGGCGAAGGCGCGGTTGGCCGGCTCGTCCAGCACCCAGGCGTAGATCCTGGTCGCGCCCTCGGCGGCCAGGTGCTCCTCGGCGGCCCGGACCAGGAGCGCGCCCGCGCCCCGGCGCGTCCGCTCCGGGTGCACGTACACGTTGGCGAAGCCCTGGCCGGGCTCCGGGCTCTCGTGGGCGATGCCCACCTGTGCCGTGCCGATGATCTCGCCGTCCTCCTCCGCGACCAGCCTGCGCAGCCGGGCCTCCGGCCGCGCGTGGGTGACGTCGAAGGCGACGGACTCCGGGGTGAACAGCACGTAGGGCAGCGCGAGGCGGCGGACTCGGACGAAGCCGTCCAGGTCGGCCCGGACGCCGGGGTTCAGGTCGCGCGCGATCACGGTCATGGGGCCGCACGCTACGGCGCGGCCACGCCGTAGTGCCTCTCATTTTCCGGCGGGTGCGGGACAATCGGGCCGTGACCTTGAAGATCCGCATCGACGACAGTGCCGCGCCCTACGAGCAGATCCGCGCCCAGATCTCGGAGCAGGCCCGCTCCGGCGCGCTGCCGGTCGGCCACCGGCTGCCCACGGTACGGGGACTGGCCGAGTCGCTCGGCCTCGCCGCGAACACCGTCGCCAAGGCGTACCGGGCGCTGGAGACGGACGGGGTGATCGAGACACGGGGGCGCAACGGAACACTGATCGCCGCCGCGGGCTCGGCGGCCGAACGCGAGGCGGCACTCGCCGCACAGGCCTACGCGGAGCGGGTACGGCGGCTCGGCCTGTCGGAGTCCGACGCCCTGGCCGCCGCACGGGACGCGCTGCGGGCGGCCTACGGGGCGTAGGGCGTCGGGAGGTGTCCCGGTGCTCGTGGCCGCTACAGGTACAACCCCGCGTCCGCGCCCTCCCGTTGGTCCGGTACCGAGGTCGGCTGGGTGCCCCGGCGCAGTGCGTACAGTTCCGCCAGGGTCGCGCCCTCGCGGCCGACGCCCTCCTCCGTGCCGAGCCAGGCGACGGCCTCGCGACGGGTGAGCGCGCCGACCTCGATGCGGGCGAGGCAGCGGCCCGGGCGGACCACGGCGGGGTGCAGCCGCTCCAGGTCCTCGTTCGTGGTGACGCCCACCAGCACATTGCGGCCCTGGCCGAGCAGGCCGTCCGTCAGGTTCAGGAGACGGGACAGGGCCTGGCCCGCCGTGTGCTTGGCCTCGCCGCGGATCAACTCGTCGCAGTCCTCCAGGAGAAGCAGCCGCCAACGGCCCTTGCCGGTCGAGTCGTCCTCGCCGATCGCGATGTCCATCAGATAGCCGACGTCGCTGAACAGCCGCTCCGGATCCAGCACGCAGTCCACCTGGCACCAGTCCCGCCAGGAACGCGCCAGCGTGCGCAGCGCCGAGGTCTTGCCGGTGCCCGGCGGACCGTGCAGCAACAGCAGCCGGCCCGCGATGTCCTCCGGGGTCGTCTGCATCAGACGGTCCATCGCGTCGGCCACCGGACGCGTGTAGTTGGGGCGCACCTCGTCCCAGGTGCCCGCCGAGATCTGCCGGGTCGTCCGGTGCGGGCCGCGCCTGGGGGAGACGTACCAGAAGCCCATCGTCACGTTCTCCGGCTGCGGTTCGGGCTCGTCCGCCGCGCCCTCCGTGGCCTGGTCGAGGACCTTCTGGGCGAGTTCCTCGGTCGTCGCGGTGACGGTGACGTCGGCGCCCCGGTTCCAGCGGGAGATCAGCAGGGTCCAGCCGTCGCCCTCCGCGAGTGTCGCGCTGCGGTCGTCGTCGCGCGCGGCGCGCAGCACGCGGGCGCCCGGCGGGAGCAGGGTCGCCCCGGACCGTACGCGGTCGATGTTCGCCGCGTGCGAGTACGGCTGCTCGCCCGTCGCGAAGCGGCCGAGGAACAGCGCGTCGACGACATCGGACGGGGAGTCGGAGTCGTCGACGTTGAGCCGGATCGGCAGTGCGTCGTGCGGGTTGGCGGACATGGGGGCCATGATCCGGCACACGGACGCCGTGCGCACCCGCTTTCCGCGGTGCGCTGTTACAAGGCTGTGTGTCCGGAGACCTGCCCCACCTCCTCCCACCGACGTTACTGTTGCCCTTGATGGGACGTCATGGGTGGAATTCGGGGGCACGACGGTGGCGCCTCACCGCGCTGCTCGGCGTCGGTGTGGTCGCACTGGCTCTGATCGTGACCCTGATCAACACGCTTCCCGGCGGCGGAAGCACCGCGGGCACCTCGCGCGACGGCGACAAGGTGCACGGCACCCCCGCGACCCCGCCCGACGAGGACCGGCCGGAGGTCGGCTGGGGCTTCACCCACACCCAGTACAGCGCCGACGAGGGCAACGACACCGCGACCGAACGCGTCGAAGGGCTGCTGGCCAAGTCCCGACTGCCGCAGGACCAGGCCATCATGGGCTGGGGCGCCGACAACCCCGAGCCGGTGAAGGGGCGTTACGACTTCGGCTCCCTGGACCGCCGGATCGACTTCGTCCGCACGTCGGGCGGCACCCCGGTGATCACCCTGTGCTGCTCCCCGGACTGGATGAAGGGCGGCAAGTCGGGCGTCGACAACACCGATTGGAGCCAGGCGTCCCTGGAGACGGCTCCGCTGCCCGACCACTACGCGGACTTCGCCGCGCTCGCCGCGACCGTCGCCAAGCGGTACCCGGACGTCACCCACTTCCTCGTGTGGAACGAGTTCAAGGGCTTCTGGAACGACGCCGAACAGCGCTGGGACTACGAGGGTTACACCAAGCTCTACAACCTGGTCTACCGGGCGCTGAAGAAGGTCAACCCGAAGATCATGGTCGGCGGGCCGTACCTCGTGATGGACAGCGTCGACCCGCGCGACCCGGACGCCTCCCGCACGTTCAAAGGGAGTTGGGGCGCGATGGACCAGCGGATCGTCGACGCCTTCGACTACTGGAACAAGCACAAGGCCGGCGCCGACTTCGTGGTCGTGGACGGCTCCAGCTACACCAACGACGACGAGCTGCTGCCGGACGAGTTCGGCGCCACCGACAAACTCACCGCCGTGAGCGAGTGGGTACGGAGCCAGACGCACGACCTGCCGCTGTGGTGGGCCGAGTACTACGTCGAGCCCGCGGACGGCAACGACGACCGCAAGGGCTGGTCGGAGACCCACCGCGTCGCCGTCCAGGCCGCCGGTCTGATCGCCATGGCCAAGGGCGGCGCCACCTCCGGCTTCTACTGGAACCCCGAGACCGAGCAGGGCACCGGCTGCGCGGGCTGCCTCTGGACCCCGACCGACAGCTCGGACGGCGGGAGACAACTGCCCATGTACGACCTGGTCTCCCGCTTCGACGCGGCCTTCGGGCCCGGTACGAAGCTGGAGACGGTACGGGTCGCGGCGGACGACGTGCCCAACGTGCGCGTCCTCGCCAGCGACAGGACCGTACTGGTCGTGAACACCCAGGACCGGCCGATCAGCGCACAGGTCGACGGCAAGCGGTTCGACATGGCGGCCTACGAGGTCAAGTGGCTCACGCGCTGAGCCACTTGACCCCGTGGGGCATTGTCTTCGACGTCTACTTCATCGTCAGGAACCGCTGCACCAGCGAGGCCAGCAGCACCGCCAGCAGCGGCAGCGAGAACCAGAAACTGCTCTGCATCCACCGCAGTTGACGCACACTCGGCCGCACCGCGACCCGGACGATCTCGCGGGCCGTCAGCATCAGGATCAGCGCGAGCGCGGCGAGCGCGCCCACCACCGACCACGGCGTCCAGGTGATCTGCGGTCCGATCGGCCCGGGATCGGGCTGGGGGACCGCACCGGCCGGCCGCTCGCGCAGCGCGTACATGGTCACGTCGTCGTTGACGAGGACCTTCCGCAACTCCTGCCGGTTGTCCAGGTTCCGGATCAGCCGGGACTCCCAGGTCGCCGAGTAGCCCGAGTCCAGCTGGAGCGCCACGACCTGGCTCTCATTGACCATCAGATACGAGTTCGGGCCCGCGTCCTTGAGCGCCTTGACCAGACCGGACACCAGGACCGGGTCCGAAGGGGCCAGCGTGGGAACGTAGTTCACCCGCTCCATGTCCTTCGCGCCCCACGGCATCGCCGGCGTCACATCGTTGACGGTGTCGTCGGTGAGCCACAGCAGCCGTACGGTCGGCCGGTCGTGGGCGTACACGTAGTTCATGGCGGCGACCTCGCCGGGCCGCACCCGCTCGAAGCCCTCGTTGCCCCAACGGGCCACCAGGAAGCCGCCCATGAGCAGCAGACCGGCGACCAGCGCGGCCAGCGGGGCCAGGCTCGCCCGGTCCTTCTCGCGCTCCTTGGCGGTGACCCCGGCGCGCGGGAAGAGGGCGAGGCCCGCGAGCAGGGCCGCGCCCGGCACCGCGAACATGAAGACCCGTAGCGCCATCTCGCCGCCGTAGGACTGCATGCCGAAGCCCAGGAACGGGACGAAGGTGAGGACGAGGAGGGAGCGTTCGCGGTACTTGTGGTCGCGGCGGCGCCACCAGCCCCAGCAGGCGAGGGCCAGCACCCCGCCGGCCAGCAGGACGCGGGTGTAGAGGACCAGCTTGTGGGTCGAACTGCCGCCCTGGATACGGCCGGAGACCGAGGTCGAGACATTGCTGCCGACGCCGCCGACCCCGCCGAAGAGGTCGTTGAAGTGCCCGGACCAGTACGGCTCGGCCATGAAGCCGAGCCAGACCGCGACCAGCACCCCGAACAGGATGGGCAGACCGCGCAGTTCGCAGCGGCCGATCAGGACGAGGACCGTGAGCACGCCGAGCATCACGAACGGCGTGAGCTGGTGGGCCGGGACGCTCGCCGCGAACAGGCCGATCAACACCAGGAGCAGCACGGCCTGTTGGCGCCGGTCGGTGGGTTCGACCTCCGCCTCGCCGGGCCGCCGTCCCGTCCACAGGACGCCCGGCGCCCGGAACCAGACCAGGAGGATCGCCACGAAGGCGAGATAGAGCAGGAAGGTGAAGCCCTGCGGGGAGAAGTAGTCCTGGCCGACCCAGCCGCTGAGCACGAAGATCCAGACGCCGGTCCACTTCGCCCGCCAGCTCGCCCGCAGCGAGCGCACGAGCAGGAACATCGGTGCCAGATAGGCGAGTTGGATGGCGGTGGGCCACCAGCGGATCACCTCGGTCCAGTCGGTGATCCCGCAGGCCCTGCCGATGAAGGCCGCCGCCGCGAAGAAGCCCGGCCAGCTCCAGCGGGCGTCCAGGTCGGGTACGGCCGACCCGGTGCGGTCGATGTAGTCGATGAACCCGAGGTGCTGCCAGGCCGTCGGGAAGCGCGGCTCGGGCTCGATCACCGCGGGCAGCGCGTGCAGCGAGACCACGGTCGCCAGCAGCGTGATCAGCAGCAGCGCCTTGTGCTCACGGCCCAGCCACAGCAGCGACGCGAACACCGTGACCAGCAGCGCGGCCCCCACCAGCGTGGGCAGCGGCAGCACCGAGACCAGCCCGAGCCCGCCCATCCGGTCGAGGTCGGCCTCGCCGAGCCGCAGCGCGGGCACCCAGTACAGGAGCAGCGCGGCGACCAGCAGACAGCCCAGCACGACCCCGGGCCGGGTGGGCACCAGCCGCTCGCGCGGCGACAACGGCCGCGGAGGCGGCGGCACTTCGGCCTCCCGCGCCTGCGCCGCCGCGTCCTCGCGGGCCTGTTCCCGCACCAACGACGCCTCCGGTATGACCACCCGGTCCGAGCCCTCGGCGGGCTCGAACGGCGCGTCCACCTCGGGCTCGGCGCGCCTGCCGCCCGGCGCCCGGGTCGCCCGCTGCTCGCCGGACACGACGGGCGTGCCGGTGGGCGGGGTGCCGGGCCCCGGGCGTACGTCCGGCCGGCGCTCCAGATGGTCGAAGTCCACGTGGATGCCGAGGGCGAGGGTGTCGGAGTCGAGCGCCCAGGCCGGGCCGCGCCGGCGCTGCGCGGGCGGGATCTCGCGGGCCCCGAGGTCGGCGAGGTCGCCGTCCGGTGCCGCGTCCTCGGGCGGTTCGGCGGCCGGTGCCGCCCTGAGCGTCCGGAAGAGTCTGGGCGCGGCGATCGTCACGATCACCGCGAGGCTGGAGATCTCGGCGACCCCCGCGCCCGTGAGGCCCATGCGGGGGAGCAGCAGCAGTGTCAGCCCGAGCACCAGGACGCACAACAGGCCCTGGAGCCAGGCGAGTCCACTGGTGCGGCTCTGCGCGCGCAGCACCGCGAAGTACGTCTCCATGACGACCCGCAGCAGCGCGCCCACCGCGAACCAGCGCAGCAGCGGGGTCGCCGCGTCCGCGTAGCCCGCGCCGAACACGCCCAGGATGTACGGCGCCCCGAGGAACAGCAGTCCGCAGATCGGCAGCATGATGCGGGCCATCCGCTTGAGCGCGGCCCGGGTGTTGGCGGCGATGCGCGCCGGATCGTGGGAGCCCTCGACGGTCAGTGAGGCGCCCATGTTGATGGCGAGCAGGTTGACCGTGCCGCCTATCGTCGTGGTGATGTAGAAGTACGCGTTGTCCTCGGAGCTGACCTGCGAGGCGATGATCACCGGCACCAGGTAGACCACGGCGAGCGAGAACAGCGAGCCGGTGTAGTCCCCGGCGAGGAAGCGCCCGATCTCCCTCAGCGTCGGCGGCTTCGCGTGCTCCTCGGTCGCCTTGATGTGCCGGGGCACCAGCCGCCGGAACACCAGCCAGCCGAGCGGCACCACCGAGAACGCGATGGCGGCGACCCACGACACGAAGACACCGCTCATGGTGAGGACGGAGGCGAGTCCGACCAGCAGCGCCAGCTTCACCGCCGAGAACACGGTGTTGCCCACCGGCACCCAGGGCGCGCTGCGCAGCCCGGTCAGCACCCCGTCCTGGAGTGTGAGCAGGTTCCAGGCGACCACGGCGACGACGAAGCCGAGCGCGGGAAGCGGCCCGTGCAGGAAGCGGTACGAGGGTCCCCAGTCGCTCAGGGTCAGCAGGAAGATCCCGGCGCCGACCGCGACGACGAGCGAACTGCCCGCGTAGGTACGGAAGATGAAGCGTCCGGTGGCGCGTCCGGCGACCGGGATGAACCGGGCCAGGGCGCCGGTCAGGGTCACCGCGGTGAGTCCGGCGAGCAGCTTCATCGCGGCGATGGCCGCCGAACCCTGCCCCACGGCGGAGGCCGAGTAGTAGTGGGCCGCGATCAGCCAGTAGCCGAGGCCGAGCACCGCGGAGATCCCGGTGTTCAGCATCAGGGCGTAGGCGTTGCGGAACAGCGGGCTGCCGCCGGGGGAGGTGCGCCTCCCCGGCAGGCGCAGACGGCGCCCCGGCTGCCGGGGCGGCTCGGTCTCGGGCGTTGCGGCCTGGGTGGTGGTGGTCGTGTCAGACACGGGAACGGCTGACCTTCCGGCGGACCTGTCGAGCTCTGCGGACCATGGCGTACCCCTGGGTGAGGGCCCGGTCCCTGGCGAAGTTGCGGGCGATCGCACGGCCCTCCACGAGCCGTTCGAACTCCTCGACCCCCGTGCTCCGGCGTATGGTCACCCGCCGCAGGGCGTACGGCCCCTGCCGGCGGCGGGCGAGGTCGTTGCCCACGGCGAGCGCCTGGGTGAACCCGGTCTCCCGTACCGCGACCCGCACCCGGCGGCTGGAGTAGCCGTACGGATAGGCGAACGAGACGGGTACCGCGCCGAGTTCGTCGGCGACGATCTCCTTGCAGCGGAACAGCTCCGCGTGCAGCGAGTCGTCGTCCAGCTGGTCGAGCTGCGGGTGGGTGTGGCTGTGGCCGCCGATCTCGACGCCGGTGTCCGCGAGTCGGCGGATCTGGTCCCAGTCGAGCATGGTGTCCAGGCCGCCCCCGGTGTCGTGGGCGCCCCTGATCCAGCCGGTGGAGACGAACAGGGTCGACGCGAAGCCGTGGCGGGCCAGCGCGGGCAGCGCGTGCCGGTGCACGCCCTCGTAGCCGTCGTCGAAGGTGATCAGGACCGGGCGCTCCGGCAGCGGTTTGCCCGAGCGCCAACTCGCCGCCAGTTCGGCGGTGTTGATCGGGGTGAAGCGCAGGTCGCCGAGGAGCGCCAGCTGTTCGGCGAAGGCCTCCGGCGCCACGGACAGGGCGCGGGTGGCGTCGTTCGGGGCGGCGGCGATCGAGTGGTACATGAGGATCGGCACCGGTGTCTCACTCATGCGTGTCCCCCCGATCGATCTCCGTCACCGCGAAGGTGGTGCCGCCCCGCCGGGCCCGCAGGCTCCCGACGAGGTATCCGCCCGCCGCCGTGAACACCCCGGCGACGATCGCGCCCGCCCGGCCCGCGCCACCCGGCCGCGCCTGCGCGAAGTCCCGCAGCCCGCGCGCCACCCCGGCCGGCAGCACCCGGGTGGTGTAGCGGCGCTCCGACTCAAGTCCCTTGCCCGCGCCGACACTTCGGGCGACCAGCGCCTTGGACAGGCCCTCGGCGTAGGTGCGGGTGCGGAAGTACCCGAAGTGCTCGCGGGCCTCGGGCACCCGGTGGTGGATCACCGCCCGGTCGTCGATCAGCAGCACCGCGTCCGGTCTGGCCCGGGTGAGCCGGATGCACAGTTCCGTCTCCTCGCAGCCCAGCGGACGCTTGTCGCCGTCGCGTCCGATGCCGGTGGCGAAACCCCCCGCCGCGTCGAACGCCGTACGCCGGAACGAGGCGTTGCCGCCGAGGACGTTGCGCACCCGGACCCGGCCGGGCGGCAGGCCCTTGTAGGTGGCGCCCACCACCCAGTCGAACTCCTCGGGGAACCAGACCGGCCGGCGGCCCGACGCCCAGACCGGCACGGTCCGGCCGCCGACGGCCATCACCGCCGGATCGGTGTACGCCTCGGCGAAGTAGCGCAGCCACTCCCGCTCGGCCACGGCGTCGTCGTCGAGGAAGGCGACGACCTCGCCGCGCGCGACGGCGATACCGGTGTTGCGGCCCGCGGACAGACCGCGCGGGCCCGCGTTCGCCAGCACGCGGACCTCGCCGCTCTCCCCCAAGTCCTTGTACTCCCTGGTGAGTCGGTCCAGGAGAGCGGGGTTGTGGTCGACGACCAGCAACGTCTCCAGGGCGGGCCGCGACTGCGCCCGCACCGAGGAGACCGCCGCGAGGATGTCCTCCCAGCGGTCCTCGGTGTAGACGCAGACCACGACAGAGATGCCGGGACCGCTCAAGACACCTCTCCCCGGGCCGAGTCGATCATCGTGGCGTGTGAACGGCGGCGCAGCGCACGGCGGTTGGAGCGCTCCTTGAGGATCACCCGGAGGACCCGGAGCCCGTCCCGCACGGCGCGCAGATTGCTCGTGCCGTGGATGCGGAGGTACTCGTGGCTGGGGATCTCCTGCACCTTGAGGCCGGCCTTGACCACCCGGATGTTGATCAGGGTCTCGATCTCGAAGCCGGTGCAGTCGAGGTCGATCTTGTCGAGGCAGTGCCGCCAGAACGCGTTGTATCCGTAGCAGAGATCGGTGTAGCGGGCGCCGAACTTGCGGTTGACGATCGTGCACAGCGCCCAGTTGCCGAGCTTGCGGATGAACGTCATGTCGTCCGTGCCGCCGCCGTTGGCGAAGCGGGAGCCCTTGGCGAAGTCCGCGCCCGAGACGAGGGCGGAGACATAACTGACGATCTCGTGCCCGTCGGCAGAACCGTCCGCGTCGACCATCACGATGATGTCGCCGCTGCACGCCTCGAATCCGGTGATCAGGGCATCCCCTTTGCCCTTGCCCCGTTGTCCCACGACCTTTACCCCGGGCCACAGTTCGCGGGCCACTTCCACGGTGTTGTCGGTGGAATTTCCGTCCACAAGAACCACTTCGTGTATCCACGCGGGCAGTGTCTTGAAGACGTAGGGAAGATTCTCCGCCTCATTCATCGCGGGAATCACCACGCTCACCGGCGGTGCGATGGCCAGGTGCGAGGAGATCGGCCGGTAAATGGCCGACTTTAATGGATCTTGGCCCGATGTCGCTGGGCGCAGAACAGAACTCACGAGTCTGGTCCCTCTCGTCCGGCGGACCGCCCGCCCCTGTGGGCGGCCCGGCTCTGTGCTCCGGTTCGAAAGGGGGGTTCTCACGGGCGGCACGGACTAAGGAAACTCCGTGCGCGCGTGGTGAGCTGGCAAAGCTGGTCGACCCCCGAAAGGCTTGAAAGCCGGCCGCGCGGCACGACTCGGTCACATGTACGGTCACCGAGCACGGCACCCCCCTACCGCGCCCCGCGCCGGTTCATCGCGGTCCTTGAGCCCTCCCCTAGAGCCGCTCGATGATGGACCGGTGCGGGTGAGATTACGACGGTATTGATGATTGAACCCGTATGGCAAGGCCTGGAACGAGGCCTCACGTTTTTGTTGGTTTGACCGTTACACTACTTTGTCAGCCGTTGTACGGCCGCGCATATGCCGCATCAGAACCGATAGCGCCATCAGGCCGCTGATCACCGCCACGGCGACTATTCCCCCCTCGACCGACCATCGGTGAACGGCCAGCATTCCCTGCGCGACCAGCATGTCCACCGCCACCGCGCCCGCCACCGAGGTGAGGACACGGCCGTAGGGATCGAGTCCGCGCAGCGCCGCCGCGATCGCCGAGGCCGGCGCGGAGAAGAGGAAGAACAGGGCGAACGGTCCGCGCAGCGGCGAACCGGAATCGGTGAGCGCGAGCACCGCGCCGACCGTCCCGACGGTCACGGCCGCACCCGCGAAGAGCGCCGACAGGTCCCTCCCCGGTCCTGGTCGAGCCCGCTCGGTGTCGGCGGTGGATGTTCTCTTGATACCTAAGGTCTGCATTGGCGACTTTGCCCCCCAGCGCGCCGGATGCCGGACTTCAATGTGGCGCAGCCCCGGTCGGCCCGTCAAGATGCCCACCCGGAGGCCCCCTTACTCCTTTGGCATGCACACTTCCCGTCAATCGGCCCAGTTGGTACGACGGTTGTGGCAGAGATCCTGCTAAGGGAGGTTCCATGAGACGTTCCCGATTCACGGCATACGTGACCTCGCTCCTCCTCGCCGCCGGACTCGCCCTGACCGGGGCGATGACGGCGCAGGCTTCCCAACTCGCCGCGAACGGCGGCTATGTGGCCCTCGGAGACTCCTACTCCGCGGGCGTCGGCGCGGGCAGCTACATCGGCTCCAGCGGCTCCTGCGACCGCAGCACCAAGGCCTACCCCTATCTGTGGGCAGCCGCCCACTCACCCTCTACCTTCAGTTTCACCGCTTGCTCCGGCGCCCGAACGAGTGATGTTCTGGCGAACCAACTCACCCCGCTCGGCTCGGCCACGACCCTCGTCTCGATCTCGGTCGGCGGCAACGACGCGGGCTTCGCCGACGTCATGACGACCTGCGTCCTCCAGTCCGACAGCTCCTGCCTGACCCGGATCGCCACCGCGAAGGCGTACGTCGACTCGACGCTGCCCGCCCAACTCGACAAGGTCTACTCGGCGATCAGCGCCAAGGCCCCCGCCGCGCACGTCGTCATGTTCGGCTACCCGCGCTTCTACCAACTCGGCACCACCTGCCTCGGCCTGTCCACGACCAAGCGCACCGCCATCAACGGCGCGGCCGACTACCTCGACAGCGCCATCGCCAAGCGCGCCGCCGACCACGGCTTCACCTTCGGCGACGTGCGCACCGCGTTCAGCAGCCACGAGATCTGCTCCGGCAGCTCCTGGCTGCACAGCCTCAACCTGCTGAACATTGGCGAGTCCTACCACCCGACCGCGGCCGGCCAGTCCGGCGGCTATCTGCCGGTCCTCACCGGCGCGGTCTGACGGCTCAGCCGCCGGAAGGCGACGCCGAGTCCGACGCGGAGGCCCCGTCCGACGGGGTCTCCGTCAGGCAGGTCACCGAGAACGGCACGGAGTTGGACGTCACCCGCACCGGACTGCGGACCTCGACACTGATCTCGTTGCGGAACGTCCCGCTGTTCGAGTACGTCGTCAGGAACACCCGGTCCTGCTTGGTCTTCCCGCCGCCCGAGGGGAACGAGAGCGTCTTCCACCCGGGGTCGGAGACCGAACCGCTCTTCAGCACCCACCGGTAGGACACCTCGGCGGGCAGCCGCCCCACCGTGAAACTCGCCGTGAAGGTCGGCGCGTCCGTGTTCGACGGCGGACAGCTCCCGGAGTAGTCCGTGTTGGCGCCCGCCACGGACACCTGAACCGACTGCGGCGCCGCCGAGGACTTGCCGGCGCTCGGGCTCGGCGTCTCGGCGGCGGTCGTCGTCTCGCTGCTCGGACTGGGCGAAGTCCCGTCCGAGGGCTGGCTCTTGGGGGTGCTCGCGCCCTTGCCCGCGTCGGCGTCCCCGGTGTCCCGGTTCAGCAGGGCGTACGTCAGCCCGCCGATCGCCAGGGCCAGCGCGAGCACACCCGCGACGATCACCAAGGCCGCCCGCCGGTTGCGGTGCGGTTCGTCCGCGGCCGTGGGCGTGGGCGTCGTATAGGAGGGGGGCGGCGGCCCGAAGCCCCGCACCGGCTGTGGCGGCGTCCGTTCGTCGGACGCGGAGAAGTCCTGCGGATACCCCGCCATCGTCGGGGTGTACGGAGCCGTGGGCGCGGTGCTTCCGTGAGGCGTGCCGCCCGCCGCGACCAGCCGCAGGTCCCGCTCCGCCTGCTCGGCCGTCAGCCGCTCGGCCGGGTCCTTGCGCAGCAGCCCCTCGATCACCGGGGCGAGCGGTCCCGCCCGGTGCGGGGTGGGCAGGTCCTCGTCGACGATCGCGCGCAGCGTGCTCAGCGGGGTGTTCTGCCGGAACGGCGAACTGCCCTCGACCGCCGCGTACAACAGCACGCCCAGCGCCCACAGATCGGACTCGGGACCGGGCGTACGGCCCAACGCCCGCTCCGGAGCAAGGAATTCGGGCGAGCCGATGACCTCGCCGGTCATGGTGAGCGCCGAACTGCCCTCGACCATCGCGATACCGAAGTCCGTCAGCACCACCCGGCCGTCGTTCGACATCAGCACATTGGCCGGTTTCACATCGCGGTGCAGCACCCCGGCGTCGTGCGCGGCGCGCAGCGCGGCCAGCACCTCGGCACCGATGTGCGCGGCCCGCTGCGGGGTCAACGGCCCCTCGGCGTCCAGGAGATCGGCCAGGGACACACCCCGCACCAGCTCCATGACGATCCAGGGGCGGCCGTCCTGCATCGCCACGTCGTACACCGTCACCACATTGCGGTTGGCGACCCGCGCGGCGGCCCACGCCTCGCGCTCCAACCGGGCGTACATGCGCTCCACGTCACCGGAGGCGAGTCCGGCCGGCGCGCGCACCTCCTTGACGGCGACCTCGCGTTGCAGCACTTCGTCGCGGGCCCGCCAGACCGTTCCCATGCCCCCCTCGCCGAGGGGGGACAGCAGCCGGTAGCGGTCCGCGATCACACGTTCAGTGCCCGGTTCTTCGGGCATGGGCACTCCCCATTCACATCCGGGCCGATCCTCCACAAACGTAGCTCAGCCGAGTGCGGATGCCGCCCCCTTGAGCACCAGACCGACCCCCAGGGCGACGACGACGAACGCCGACATCAAGGGCAGGGTCCGGCGGACCAGCACGGCCGTGGGGCTGGTGGTCCAGCGGGGGCGCCGGTCCAGCACCCGGTTCATCCCTGTACCCAGCTTCACGACGGCGAATCCGGCGGCCGTGAGGGTGAGGGCGAGCCCGACGCCGTAGGCGACGACCAGCAGCAGCCCGAACCAGGCCTGGCCGAGCGCGGCGGCCCCCACGAGGACGACCACGGCGGACGGGCTCGGCACCAGCCCGCCGGCGAAGCCGAGCAGGATCGTGCCGCGCAGGGTGGGGGCGGTGGAGTGGGTGTGCGTGAAGCCGCCGTGCGTGTGCTCCACGGTGGAGTCGTGGCCGTGGTCGTGCTCGTGAGGGTGGTCGTGGTCGTGAGGGTGCGGATGGGAGTGGTCGTGCCCGTGGTCGTGGCTGTGGCTGTGACCGTGGGCATGGTCGTCGTCGTGGCTGTGCGGGTGCGGGTGTGCGTGGGGCTCCGCGTGGGCGGCGGCCAGGACCAGCTCGCGCGCGGGGGACTTCGCGGGCTCGTGCACATGTCCGGGTGAACTGGCCTGTGGGCGCGGGCGGTTGCGCCAGGCGCGGCGGACGAGGTTGCCGCCCGCGAAGAGCACCAGGACACCGCTCGCGAGGCCCAGCCAGGCGATCACCGAGGGCGTCGCGGCGGAACCGGCCGTGACCAGGAGGCCCAGGGCGATCACGCCGAGGGTGTGGGTGACCGTGACCGAGGCGGCGAGCGGGAGCACGTCCTTGAACCGGGCGCGGCCGCCCCGGGCCGCCGCCGTGGCCGCCATCAGCGTCTTGCCGTGACCGGGGGCGAGCGCGTGCATCGCGCCCAGCACGACCGAGAGGAGCAGGGCGAGGGCGGCGAAGCCGACGGTGAGATGCTGCCGGGCCACCAGGTTGCTCAGCGCCTCCGTCCAGCGGTCCACACCGCGCGGGAGGATCGAGGCGGCGGTGTCCGACCCCGACCGGGCGTCGTCGGTGAGAGCCGGACCACCGGGACGCGCGCGCAGCGACGCCTTGGTGATGTCGGCGGGCGAGGAGAGCAAGTCCTTGGGATAGCTGGTCAGTTCGTGCGAGACCGACTTCTTCGGTACGTCCGTCCCGGTGAGCGTCATCCGGTCGGCCTGCGCGGTGATCTCCCGCCAGCCGGGTCCGGTGGTCAGGCCCGCGCTGTGGAAGCCGAGGGCGACCGTGCCGCCCTTGGGCAGCGGTGCCGTCGAAGAGCACTCCACCCGCAGGGTGTTGAGCCCGGCCTGCCCGGGCCGCAGCCGCGCCGTACTCGTGCCGGGCGTGAGCGCGACCGTACGTCCGTCGACGGTGACCTTGCTGCCCTCGGCGGCCTTGTCGCAGCGCTCCCGGGCCCACTCGGTCATGCCCAGCCGCTTGATGTCCGGCTTGGCCTGGGTCGCCGGGATCTCCGCGAGGTCCTCGATGTGCGTGACGCGCAGCACGCCGGGGGCGACGACGAGACCGTCGTAGCGGTTGACGGTGAAGTTGCCCAGCGGGTGCGCGCTCGCGGTCGCGGCCGGGACCAGCAGGAGCGCGCCGGCGGCCGTGAGGACGGCCGCGGTGGACGCCAACAGACGCCGGAGCGGCCTCACTTGGCGGCCTCCAGCGCCTTGCGGGCCTTGCTCGCGCCGAGCGGGGAGAAGCCCGGGTTCAGCTTCAGGGCCTTGGTCAGGTGGGCGCGGCCGTCCGCCGTGTGACCGGTGGCGATCTCGATCATGCCGAGGTGGTAGATGAACGACGCGTTGCGGTAGCCGGTGGCCGTGGCCTGACGGGCGTAGGGGAGGGCCTCCTTGTCGAGGCCGTTGACGTGCAGGGCCCAGGCCAGGGCGTCCGCCGTGTGCACGGTGTGCCGACGGGCCCACTCGGCGCGGGCGGCCTTCAGCGCCGACTTGATGTTTCCGTGGTCGGCGGCGGCGAGCGCGGTGTCCAGGTCGGCGTTGACGCCGTTGGCGCGGGCCAGGGCGATCCAGGCGTCGACGAGGGCGTACTGGTTGTCGGCCTTCGTCCTGTCGCCCGCCGCGCCCCGGCTCTCGTACAACTCGCCCAGTTCCACCAGGGGTTGGGGGAGCGGATAGCGGGAGACGACCAGTTCCATGCCCTTGATGGCCTCGGCGCGGTCGCCCAGGGCGGCCTGGGCGCGGGCGCGGCCCTCCAGCGCGGGGAGGTAGTTCTCGTCGGCGGCGAGGGCGCGGCTGTAGTCGTCCAGCGCGGCCTTGTAGTCGCCCTGGTTCCAGTCGAGTTGGCCGAGCGTCCAGGCCACGTACGAGATGTCGCCGGGCGAACTGGCGACGGAGAGCGCGCGCTCCAGCACGCTGCGGGCCCCGGTGACGTCACCGCGCAGCTCACGCACGTACGCGAACCGGGTGAAGACCGGGATGCCGGGCTTGCGGGCGTCGGCGAGGTCGGCGGCCTTCGACGCGTCGGCGTAGCGGCCGAGTTCGACGAGCGCGTCGATACGGGAGCACAGGGCGTCCTCGCTGTACGGGTTCTCCTTCAGGACCCGGTCCGCGTAGCCGAGTGCCTCCGCGAACTCGTGCCGGGCGGCGGCGAGCGCGGCCCGGCCCTCAAGGGCGTTCTCGTTGTCCGGCGAGATCTTCAGCGACCGCGTGAAGGCGGCCTGTGCCTGCGGGTACCGGGAGGGGTCGCCCTTGGTCCTGGCCTGCTCGACGTAGGCCAGCCCGAGCGTCGCCCAGCCGTCGAAGTCCTTCGGCTGGCCCCGGAGATGGGCCTGAAGCGCGGCGATGCTCGCGTCCAGGCTGCCGCCGGCCAGCAGGTCCGGCGACACGGCACTCGACACGGCCGCCGCGCCGGTGGCGCCGTTGTCCTTCGCCGCGCCGATCGCGATGGCCGCACCGGTCATCGCCACGGCCAACAGGGCGGCGCATCCGGCGAGTCGGACGACCCGCCAGCGACGGCCGGCGGCGCCCAGTCGGCGCACGGCGGCGACGCGATCGTCCGCGCCGGCCCCTTCGGGCGCGCCGGAGTGATGGGCGTGATCACCGTGGTCGTGGTCGTGGGGGTGCGGGTGGTCATGGTCGTGAGAGTGGGGGTGTGGGTGGGGGTGGTCGTGCCCAGGCGATGGGGCTGCGGCTTCTGGTGCGGCCTCGGGGGCGGCTTCGGAGTCTGACTCGGAGTCGGCCTCGGAGTCGGTCATGCCTTCGGAACTGGCCTTTGTGTCCTGGGAGTCGGCCTTGGTGTCCTCGGAACTGGCCCTGTTGTCCTCGGAACTGGCCTCGGTGTCCTGGGAGTCGGCTTCGAGGTCAGGGCCGTTGCCGGGCTTGTCCTCGCCCCCGCCCTCGCCCTCGTGCTCGTTCTCCGCCCACACCCGCTCCCACTCCCGTTCCCGCTCCGCCGCCACCGGCGTCGCGCCGGGCTCGCCCTCCGTCGGCTCGTTGTCGTTCTCGCGCGGGGCCATGCCGTTCCTCCATCGCCTGGGGTGGTTCAAGTGCCGTACTGCCGTGGGGGGTTGTCACGCAGGGGTGGCGCGGCCCGCACCGTGGGGGAAGTAGCTGTGCGGGCCGCGCCAGTCGGTGGGGGTCAGTACGGGCGGTGGCTCATCCTGCGGCGCCACCACGCCACGCCCGCGCCGATCAGCAGGACGCCGGCCACACCCGAGGCCGCCGACGCGGTGATCAGCATCATGTTGTTGCTGGAGGACGAGCCCGCCGGCTGCAACGCGTCGCCCAGCTGGTTCTTGACGTCACTGCCGCTGCTCGTGCCCTTGGCGAGCGGGCCGCGCGAACCCGAGGTCGGCTCGGCGACGTAGGGGAAGTACTTCTCGAAGCCCTTGTCGTTCTTGTCGACCGCGTCGCCCAAGTCGTTCTTGGAGCCGACGAGTTCACCCTCCATGACCTGGAGCGCCTCGTCGATCACGTCGTCGGTCAGCCGACGCCCGTTCGGGAAGCCCGCGTTGTCGCCGTCGAGGACACCGAGCCGCTTGGGGTGCGCGGTCGGCGGGATCGACGTGTTCAGGCGCAGCATCTCCGACGGCTTGCTGTACGGCTGGAGCGTGTTGAGGTCCTTGACGCCCGTGAGGAACACGCTGACGAGGTCGTTGCGCGGCTCCTTCGGAGCCTTGATCTTGTAGATCGACTCGATGAGCTTCGGCAGTTCCGGGTTGGTCACGTTCTTCAGGAACTGCGCGTCGTCCTTGGGCTGGGACGCGTTGAACTTGTCCTTGTCCTTCTGCGGGTTGACGACCTCGTTGACCAGCGGGTTGCCGAGGCGCGAGACCTGCGTGTAGTAGCCCTGGGCGTTCTTGCGCTGGGTCGTCGAGTAGATGCCGACCGTCGGGTGGTTCTTCGACTGCCGGATCAGGTCGTTGGGCACCTGGAGGGCGATCGTGTTGACGTTGTAGCCCTTGAGCGTGTCGTTGCCGACCTCGCTGAGGTTGCCGCCGTACAGCAGGTCGAAGACGCGCAGGTCGGCGAAGAACGGGTCGTCGGCCTGGCCCGCGAAGGTCGCGCCGCCGTTCGCCGTCTTGTAGATCGCCTGCGAACGCAGCTTGGCGTAGTCGGGCATCGACGCCTTGCCGACGTCGGAGGGCGCGACGGGGATGTCGTCGGCGATCTTGGTCTTGTAGACCTGCTTGCCCTTCTTGAGCTTGATCAGCTCGACGTCGTACGACTGCGTGACGTTCAGGTCGGGGTCGGTGAGGCTGGTGACCGGGCCCGTGTTGTAGAGGAACGTCTTCTTGTTCTTGATCTGGGTGTCGAAGGTGTAGCGGAAGATGAAGTCGTCCAGCGCGTCACCGTCGTTGTCGATGTGCAGGTCGTACTGGGCGTCGTCCGCGAACTGGTAGAAGTTCGGGCCGCCGGCGGGCTCCTCGAACGGGATCCAGTTCGCCACGATGGTGGTGGTGTTCGGCTTGTCCGGGCTCACGAACGCGTAGAGGTCCGTGTTGTCGTACTGGGGGGTCCCCGAGATGAGGGGCGCCTCCCGGTGGGAGGAGGCCGAGGCCACTCCCGGTTCCAGCGCGGCCGTGCCGGCGGCTGCGAGCCCTCCGGCGGCGAGCGCGCCACATATGAGGGCCGCGAGCTTCCTGCGTCCCGCACCGCTCCTGGAGATAGGTGTCATGCCGTCCGTCCTCAGTGCCAACTTGCCTGACGCTCGGGGATTCGGAGCTGGTGCCGGGCCGGATTGGTCGAACGCGAAAAGTTTTTTTTGGTGTGCCGCAATCCAGGTCGTGACCCGCGTTTTAGGTCCGCTGATCCGTACCCATCCGTAGAGGCATCCGCTGCGAATGCCTCGTGTGACGGGATGCGAAGTGACAGACCGCGTGCGGTCGAAGAGGAGGGGCCGCGTGCGGTCGACGAGAGGCGGACGGGTGGGGGCGGACGAACTCCTGGTCCAGGTGGCCGGAGGGGACCAACAGGCCTTCGAGGAGCTGTACGGACTGGTGTCCGGGCCTGTGTTCGGACTGGTGCGCCGCGTGGTGCGCGACCCCGCCCAGTCCGAGGAGGTCTCCCAGGAGGTGCTGCTCGAACTCTGGCGTTCCGCCGCCCGGTTCGACCCCCGCCGCGGCAGCGCCCTGTCCTGGGTCCTCACACTCGCCCACCGCCGGGCCGTCGACCGGGTGCGCAGCGCCCGCGCGGCCGTCGACCGGGAGCAGCGCGAGGCCCGCCGCTCCCACAACCCGGCCTTCGACCAGGTGACCGAGGAGGTCGAGGCGGGCCTGGAACGGCAGTTGGTGCGCCGCTGCCTGGACCGGCTGACCACCCTGCAACGGCAGTCCGTGACCCTCGCCTATTACGACGGCTATACGTACCGTGAAGTGGCCGAGCGGCTCTCGCTGCCGCTGGGCACGGTCAAGACCCGTATGCGTGACGGACTCACCCGGCTGCGCGACTGCCTGGGAGGTGCCGCATGAGCGTCTTCGCCCGACTGTTCGGCCGGGGCGATCTGCACTCGCTGGCCGCCCCCTACGCCCTCGACGCCCTCGAACCCGGTGAGCGCCGCGAGTTCGAGAAGCACCTCAGGAACTGCGAGCGCTGCGCCGAGGACGTGCGCGCCCTGACCGAGGACGCGGTCCGGCTGGCCTGGTCGACGGCCGCCCAGCCGCCGCCCGCGATGCGCGACCGGGTGCTGTCCGCGATACGCAACACCCCCCAGGAGTCCGGGCCGTTGCGCGAGCACGGCCGGGAGCGGAGGGGGTACACGCCCCGGCTGCCGGCCCATGTGTGGGGCGCGGAACCGCTGGCCTCGTCCCGCGCGCGGGTGCCCCAACGGCGGCCGTTCTTCGTGCCGTTCGCCACCGCCACGGCCGCCGCCGCCCTCGTGGTGGCCTCGCTGTTCGCCGTGCAGGCGAACAAGGCACAGGACAAGCTGGACGCGGCGCAGTCGCAGTCGCGTGAGATCGCACACGTTCTCGCGGCCCCCGACGCCCGTGCGACCACCGGCGCGGACACCTCGGGCCGGAGCATCGGCGTCATCGCCTCCGCGTCGGAGGGGCGCGCGGTCGTCACCCTGAGCGGATACGGTGCGCCGCCGAGCGGGCGCGTGCGTCAACTGTGGCTGATGCGCCCCAACGCGCAACCGCGCTCCCTCGGGCTCTTCAAGGACGACACGCCCTTGGTGACCACCGGACTCGACAAATCAGCAACATCACTCGCAGTGACCGTCGAGCCCGACGGGGGCTCACCACAGCCCACAACGCAGCCAGTTGTCCAACTCGCCCTGAAATCTGTTGGATTCGGAGAGTAATCAAGGAGGGGTCGTCAACGCCCTTACGGGGAAGGTGAATCCTGAGACCTCGATACACGAGTGCCCGGTTGGGGCGATAGGGTTACCCTGCCCGGGCCGGGTGGACTCGTACGGGTGGGGAGTGACATGGAACAGATAGTGCGCAGTAGGGCAAGGGTCCCTGCGATCACGTGCGGGAGCAGCGCGACCAGTTCGCGCCTCGACCGCCATCTCTCGGTGCTGGGCGGCCCCGTCGTCCCGCAGCGCGAGACGGCAGAGGCGACTTCGCTGATGCGCGAGCTCACCTCGCGCGACACCACGCAGGAACGCAGCGCCAGGGGCGCGCGGGTGAGCCGGGTCTCGCTCTTCGCACCGCTGCGCAGGCTGCGCCGTTCGCTCTTCGGCGGACGCTGAGCAAGTCCTCGGCGTCCCCGGGGAGTTCCCGGGGGCCCGCGCTCAGGACGCCACACCGTCCCGGCGCAGTGCTGCGATCTCGACGTCCGCCATCCCCACGGCACGCAGCAGCGCCACGGTGTGCTCCCCGAGCGCGGGCACGTCACCCATCCGTGCCTCGCCTCCGCCCGGCAAGGTGATCGGTGGCAGCAGCGCCCGCAACGGCCCGACCGGCGAACCCACCTCCCGCCACCGCTCCCGGGCCGCCAACTGCGGGTGCTCCGCCACCTCTTGCACGTTCCTGAGCCGCGCACAGGCCACATCCGCGCGCTCCAGCCGCAGTACGGCCTCGTCGGTGGCCAGCCCACCCAGCACCGCACCGACGAGGGCGTCCGTGCGCTCCCGGTTCACCACCCGCTCCGCGTTGGTCGCGAAGTCCGGGTCGGTGCCCAACTCCGGCCGCCCCAGCAGCTGTTCCGCCAGCCGCCGCCACTCCCGGTCGTTCTGCACCGCGAGCAGCACCTGCCCGCCGTCCGCCGTGGGATAGACGTCGTAGGGCGCGATGACGGCGTGCGCGAGTCCCGTGCGCGCCGGGGGAGTTCCGCCGTGCATCGTGTGATGCAGCGGATGCCCCAGCCACTCCACGACCGCGTCCAGCATCGAGACCTCGACGGGACCGCCCCGCCCGGTGGTACCGCGCCGCACGAGTGCCGCCAGCACACCGGAGAACGCGTACATCCCGGCCGCGATGTCGGCCACCGGGATGCCCGCCTTCACCGGCCGCTCCGGCGTCCCGGTCACCGACACCAGCCCCGCCTCGCACTGCACGAGCATGTCGTAGGCCCGCTTGTCCGCGTACGGCCCCGACGCGCCGTAGCCCGAGATGTCCACGGCGATCAACCGGGGGTGCTCCTCGCACAGCGTCGCCGCGTCGAGCCCGAGCCGGGCGGCGGCCCCGTGCGCGAGGTTCTGCACGAACACGTCCGCGTCCGCGACCAGCCGCCGTACGACGGCCAGCCCGCGCGGGTCCTTCAGGTTCAGCGCGATCGACTCCTTGCCCCGGTTGCACCACACGAAGTGCGAGGCCAGACCGCCCGCCGCGGTGTCGTAGCCGCGCGCGAAGTCACCGCCGTCGATCTGCTCGACCTTGATCACCCGGGCGCCCAGATCGGCGAGTTGACGGGTGGCGAAGGGGGCCGCGACGGCCTGTTCGACGGCGACGACGGTGACGCCCTCAAGGGGCGGCGGCAGGGGCTCCATGCCAGGGATCATGTCCCGCGCCCGGCCGCTTTGTCATGCGGGGACGCTCAGCGCCCGCCGCGTGCGTACCGGCGTACGGCGAGCGGCGCGCACCCGGCGATCAGCGCCGCGCACCAGGCCAGCGAGCCGGCGATCGGATGGGCGACCGGCCAGGCGGCGCCCTCGGGCACGGGCGAGTTGCCGAACAGGTACCGCAGGGCCGTGGTCACCGCGCTGAGCGGGTTCCACTCGGCCAGCGCGCGCAGCCAGCCCGGGAGCCGGTCGGTGGGGATGTACGCGTTGGACAGCAGCGGCAGCATGAAGGTCGCGCTGCCCAGCTGGCCGGCCGCCTCCTCGCTGCGGGAGGCGAGCCCGAGCAGGATGCCGACCCAGGTGCAGGCGAACCGGAACAGCAGCAACAGGCCCACAGCGGCGGCGGCTCGGGCCACCGGCCCCTCGACCCGCCAGCCCACCGCGAGGCCGACCAGCAGGAACGGCACGGTGCCGACCGCCGTGACGACCAGATCGGCGCCCGCCTGCCCGAGCGGTACGGCGGCCCTGCTCATCGGCAGGGTGCGCAGGCGGTCGCTCACGCCCCGGTGCGCGTCCTGGGCGGCCTGGAACATGCCGGTCATGATGCCGTTGGCGGCGGTCGCGACCAGCAACCCCGGTACCAGGTAGGAGCGGTAGGCGTCGCCGGGCATCGCCAGCGCGCTGCCGAAGACGTACCCGAAGAACAGCAGCATGGTGATCGGCATGGTCTGGGTGAGGATCGCCAGCGCCGGGTTGTTCCGCACCCGCCGCAGCTGCCGGCCGAGCATCGCACCGCCGTCGTACGCCAACGCGCTCATGCCACGGCCTCCTTGCGGTCGGTCAGGCGCAGGAACACGTCGTCGAGGGTCGGTGGGCGCATGCGCGCGTCGAGCAACGGCACGCCCGCCGCGTCGAGTTCGCGGACCAGCCGGGGCAGGGTGAGGGTCGGGTCGCCGGTGACCGCGCCGACGGTGTTGCGCTCGCGGTCGAAGGACGGCTCGGCGCCCGTGAGCCGGTCGAGGACGCCGGCCGCGTCCGGCAGCGCGTCCGCGTGCGCGACGACGACCTCGGCGTAGGTGCCGATGAGCGCCTTGAGTTGGGCCGGTGATCCGCTGTGCGCGACCCGCCCCCGGTCCACCAGGGCGATGTCGTCGGCGAGTTGGTCGGCCTCCTCCAGATACTGCGTGGTCAGCAGCACGGTCGTCCCCTCTCTCTTCAAGTCCCTTACGGAGTCCCAGATCCGGTTGCGGCTGGCCGGGTCGAGGCCGGTCGTGGGTTCGTCCAGGAACAGCACGTCGGGGCGTCGTACGAGACTCGCCGCCAGGTCGAGGCGGCGGCGCATCCCGCCGGAGTAGGTGGACGCGGGCCGGTCGGCGGCCTCCGTCAGACCGAACCGGTCCAGCAGTTCGGCGGCCCGCTCCGCCGGTCCGCGCACCCGGTGCAGGCGGGCGAACAGCCGCAGGTTCTGCCGGCCGGTGAGGTCGCCGTCGACCGACGCGTACTGCCCGGCCACGCCGATCCGGCGCCGGACGGCCGAAGCCTCCCGGACCAGATCGTGCCCGGCGATCCGCGCGGAGCCCGCGTCGGGGCGCAGCAGCGTGGTGAGCAGCCGGACGGCCGTGGTCTTGCCCGCGCCGTTGGGCCCGAGCACTCCGCAGACCGTGCCCCGCGCCACCGCCAGGTCCAGCCCGCGCAGGGCGTGCACGGCGCCGAAGCGCTTCTCCAGACCTTCACTAAGTACAGCGTACGTAGTAGTCATGGGCCGACCATAGCGCACTACGTACGGTGTACGTAACTAGGATGGTGGTCGAGGTGATGATCGATGGCGGACCGGGCGGCCGTACCCGAAGTGATCTGGGCGCGTCCCGAGCGGGCGGGGCGCGGGCCCAAGCCCGCCTACCGTCGCGCGGACATCGCGGCGGCGGCCGTGCGGATCGCCGACGACGGCGGGCTGGACGCGGTGTCCATGCGCCATGTCGCGGCCGAGCTGGGGTGCGGCACGATGTCGCTCTACAACTACGTCCCCCGTAAGGAGGACCTGTACGAGCTGATGGTCGACGCGGTCAGCGGCGAGCACGAGGAGTGGGAGCCGTCGGGGGACTGGCGGGCCGACATGCTCCGGGTCGCGCATCAGACGCGCACGCTGATGCACCGGCACCCCTGGCTGCCCCGGCTGATGTCACCCGTGTACGGCTTCAGCCCGAACGCGCTGCGGTACCTGGAGCACTGTCTCGCCTGTCTCGATCCGGTCGAGGCGACCTACGGCACGAAGATGCAACTCGTCGGGCTCCTCAACGGAGTGGTGACGATGTACGTCACGAACGAGCTGGCCACCGCCGAGCGGTCCCGGTCCCTGCCCTGGTCCGAGGAGCGGGAACACGCCGTGCGGATCGCGTACTTGGGGAGTCAGATCGCGGGCGGGGCCTATCCGCGGATGGCGGCGGCGTTCACGGAGGACCCGGGGCCCATCGACCTGGACGCGGTGTTCGGCATGGCGTTGGCGAAGGTGCTGGACGCCTTCGACCCCGAGCGCGGCTAGATCAGGGCGAACTGGCCCTCCGGGCCCTCCTCGTGGTGGTCGAGGACCGACGCGGGGTGGAGGGCCGACTCCGGTGCCGGGAGGATTCCCGCCGCGCGCAGTTCCGCCGCCGTGATGTGGTCCCGTACCTCCAACTCCTCCTGCCGCGGCCTGAGTTCCGCCAGCAGTGCCAGCACCGTGATCAGCTCCAGCAGTTCCGACGTCCACGTCTGTGGCCAGGCCGTGGGGCGGATCGCGGCCAGGGTGCCCGGTCCGGCGGACTCCGTGGTGCGGGAGGCGAACCACTCCTCCAGGACGCGCACCCCGCTCACCTCGAAGTCCCAGGACTCGGGCGGTACCGGGGAGATGCGGCCCTCGTCCAGATGGAGGGTCTCCTCGTCGCGGTCGTAGTGGAGGGTGAGGGGGAGCGACGGCAGCGGGGCGCGGACGTAGGGGCGTCGGCCGCCGGGGAGTTTGGGACGGTCGCCGTCGTGGCGGGTCAGCCGCAGCACGCGGTGGCCCAGTTCGACGCCGTGGGACCAGAGTTCGGCGTCCGGTGTCAGGGGGACGGTGGGGCCGGGGCGGGCCGTCGCCACTGTCCAGGCGAGGAGGTCCACGGGTGTGGGGGAGTGGCCCAGGCGGGTGGCGAGGTGTTCCAGCAGGCCCGGTGCCAGATTCGGTTCGGTGCCGCCGGGGCGGCGGTACAGCGGGCGGACGCGGCCGGGGCGGAGGACCGGCAGGCGCGAGGACGTGAGGACGGCGGGCCCCGCGGTGTTCGGTGACGTCTCCACCACGAAGACCTGCTGCTCGTCCGCCACCCGCCACAACTCCGGGCGGGCCGAGTCGATCAGACGGTGGTCGGGGATCAGCCACTGCTCGTCGAAGGGCGCGTGCAGGACGCGGACCGGTTCGGGGCAGGGGCCGGTGGCGCGGACCAGTCTCTCCGTGCCGCTGGACTGGCCCGGGAGCTGGGTCACCGCCGAGTGCAGGGTGCGGGCGCGGCTGGGCTCGAACAGGGTTTCCCGGTCCGGGAGTTCGGCCTTGAGCAGGGCGTCCCAGCGGGCCCGCAGGCTCGCCGCGTCGGGTGCCGTCGGCCACCCCCGGCCGAGCCGGACCGGTGCGACGGACCACGGCATGAGGTCCGCGAGCGACGGAGCGTCGTCGTGCGTCACGCTCGGCATCGTACGACGACCTCAGTTCGCCACGTCGAGGGTGACCGAGAAGGAGAAACGGTCCCCCCGGTAGTGGATGACGGCCACGTCCAGGACCCTGCCCCGGGTGTCGTAGGTGATGCCCGTGTAGTGCAGGATCGGGCTGAGGAGCGGGACCTGGAGGAGCCGGGCGGTCTCCGGGTCGGCGAGGCGGGCCTCCACGGTGTCCGTGATGCGGCTGATGTCCGCGCCGACGACGTCCCGCAGGACCTTGGTCATCGGCCGGCGGATCAGCTCGTCCGGGTCGAGACGGGCGGCCAGTTCGGGGCGGATGTGGTTGCGGGCGTGGTTGGTTGGCTCGCCGGTCCGCTCGTCGCCGCGCAGCCGGTGGTAGGCCGCCACCTCGGTCAGGTCGGGGAAGTGCGCGGCGAGTTCGGGCGGTACGGGGACCGTGCCGTGGTCCAGGAGTTCGGTCGTCATCCCGGACTGCTGGGCCACGATCGCGTCGACCGAGCCCAACAGCCGTACCGGAGTGGCCCGTCGGGCGTCCGGCTCGATGAACGTGCCGCGGCGGCGGTGACGGGTGATCAGCCCCTCGTCCTCCAGCTCTTTCAGCGCCTGCCGCATGGTGAGCACGCTGACGCCGTAGTGCCCCGCGAGCTGTTCCTCCGTGGGCAGCCGCAGCGGGTCCTGGGGCGAGCGGCCGAGTATCGAGGCGCGCAGGGACTGCGACACCTGGTACCAGAGCGGCAGCTTGCGGTTCAGGACGATCGAATCCGGGGCGAAGGAGGTCACGGGGCCATCCGTACCGGTCGGGAGGGATCAGTGCAAGGGCCGTAGGACGGTGGCGATCTGTCAGCGGGTGGGGCGGAAGTGGCGCTCCAGGCCCCGCCATACGTCGTCGTAGGCCGGCTGGAGGTGGTCGGCCCGGGCCGCCTGGGCGGTGGCCGTGACCGGCCAGCGGGTCTCGAACATGAACGCCAGGCCGTCGTCGATCCGCTGCGGGCGCAGCTCGGCGGCGCTCGCGCGGTCGAAGGTCTCCCGGTCCGGCCCGTGCGCCGACATCATGTTGTGCAGCGAGCCGCCGCCGGGCACGAAGCCCTCCGCCTTCGCGTCGTAGGCGCCCTCGACGAGGCCCATGTACTCGCTCATCACGTTCCGGTGGAAGTAGGGCGGCCGGAAGGTGTCCTCGCCCACCAGCCAGCGCGGGGCGAACACCACGAAGTCCACGCCGGCCAGGCCCGGGGTGTCCGAGGGGGACGTCAGCACGGTGAAGATCGACGGGTCCGGGTGGTCGTAGGAGATGCTGCCGATCACGTTGAAGCGACGCAGGTCGTAGGCGTACGGCACATGGTTGCCGTGCCAGGCGACGACGTCGAGCGGGGAGTGGTCGTAGGTCGCGGTCCACAGGTTGCCGCAGAACTTGTTGACCACCTCCACCGGGCCCTCGACGTCCTCGTAGGCGGCGACCGGCGCGCGGAAGTCCCGGGCGTTGGCGAGGCCGTTGGCGCCGATCGGACCGAGGTCGGGGAGCTGGAAGGGCGCCCCGTAGTTCTCGCACACATATCCGCGGGCTGAAGCGTCCAGCAGCTCCACCCGGAAGCGCACCCCACGGGGGATCAGCGCGACATGGCCCGGCTCCGCGCACAGGAGCCCGAACTCCGTGCGCAGCAGCAGCCCGCCGCGCTCCGGGACGATCAGCAGCTCGCCGTCCGCGTCGCTGAAGACCCGGTCCATGGAGGCGTCGGCGTGGTAGAGGTGCACGGCCATGCCGGTGCGGGTGGTCGCGTCGCCGTTGCCGCCCAGGGTCCACAGGCCGGCCAGGAAGTCGGTGCCGGGCGCGGGCGCGGGCAGCGGGTCCCAGCGCAGCCGGTTGGGGTCGGGCACCGACTCCGTGAAGGGCGCCGTACGGATCGCGCCGTTGTCGACGCGCGTGAAGGGCGGATGCGCGGCCGAGGGGCGGATGCGGTACAGCCACGAGCGCCGGTTGTGCGCCCTCGGTTCGGTGAACGCCGTACCGCTGAGCTGCTCGGCGTAGAGCCCGAGCGGTGCGCGCTGCGGGGCGTTGCGGCCCTCGGGCAGCGCGCCCGGCACCGCCTCCGAGCTGTGTTCGTTCCCGAAACCGGTGAGGTGGGTCAGCCCCTCGGCGGCCTTGCGGACGTCCCCAGCGCTCATCTCTGCTCCTCGTCCTCCACGCCGTCTGATTCCTATGTATCACCGTAGGATTGCGGTTTCCCGGGCGCAAGGGGACGACGCGGGTCCGGGGAAAATCCGACTTCCGGAGGTGCGGAACCAGCCTCAAGGGGGATCCGGCTGTCGGACCGGTGTTCTAGTCTCCCCGGCATGTCGTGGTCACGCGCACTTCTCACCGCGTTCGCGGTCTGTGCCCTGCTGCTGGGCGGGTCGGCGGGCTGCGACTCCGGCGGTGCCCGGGGGAGGGCCGGCGAGCGGGTCTCCCCGTCGCCGGTGGGCAAGGTGCTCGACCACACGGACGAGCAGGGCCGGCACTACCGCGAGGTGAACAAGAAGGGCGCGCCCGAGGTCCGCGTCGAGGTGGAGCCCGACGCCACCGACGACAGCTGGGACGTCCGGCTGACCGTCCACGACTTCCGCTTCTCGCCCTCCGGCGCGAAACCGGTCGCGGTGGCCGGCCGCGGCACCGTCCGCCTCCTGGTGGACGGCCGCACCGTCGCCCGGCTGCGCGTCCCCGAGTACCGCCTCGCCTCGGGCCTCGTCCCGCACGGCACCCACCACGTCACCGCCCGCCTCTACGCCGACGACGGCACGGTGTGGGCCGTGCACGGCAAGCCGGTGGAGAGCACGGCGGACATCACCGCGTCGGCGGCCCAGGCCACCCCGGACGGCAGCGGGACGTCCGGTTCCGCGTCGGCAGGGGGGCCGGAATGAGTGCTAGGGGCACCCAGTTCCGTACTGAGGTGCGCGCTTCTCCTGACCGCGGCGGAAAGGCATCATGAAGCCCGTGCCCCACACGACATCGCTCCGTCGCGCGCCCGTGCAGCGGCGCAGCGCCGAACGGCTGACCAGGATCCTCGACGCCTGCGCCGACCTCCTCGACGAGGTCGGCTACGACGCGCTGAGCACCCGGGCCGTGGCCGTGCGCGCGGGTGTCCCCATCGGCTCGGTCTACCGCTTCTTCGGCAACAAGCGGGCGATGGCCGACGCCCTCGCCCAGCGCAACCTGGAGCGCTACACGGAGCGCGTCACCGAGCGCCTCAGGGCCGCCGGCGGCGGGGAGGGGTGGCGGGCGGCGGTGGACGCCGTCCTGGACGAGTACATCGCCATGAAGCGCACGGCGCCCGGCTTCTCCCTCGTCGACTTCGGCAACCAGATCCCGGTCGGCTCGGCCCGCGAGGAACCCAACCACCGTGTCGCCGACCGCCTCACCGACCTGCTCTCCGGCTACCTCGCGCGCGAACCCGACGAGGACCTCCGCCGCACCTTCCTGATCGCGGTCGAGACCGCCGACTCCCTCGTCCATCTCGCCTTCCGGGTCGCTCCGGAGGGCGACGAGAAGGTCATCGAGGAGACCCGGGCCCTGCTGCGGGCCTATCTGGCGCGGGTCCTGGACTGACCCGGGCCGCCCGGCCGGCGCGCGGGTGTCCGACCTCGCCCCGGCGTCCCCTCGCCACCGTCCGTACCGGTCGGTATGCTCGCCGGGACGTGGCAACACCGCCCCTGGGAGGCCCCGTGTCCCGCACCGCTCTGCGTATCTGCCCCCTGTGCGAAGCCACCTGCGGGCTGACCCTCACCATCGAGGGCACCCGGGTGACCGGCGCCCGGGGCGACCGCGACGACGTGTTCAGCAAGGGGTTCATCTGCCCCAAGGGCGCCTCCTTCGGTGCCGTCGACGGCGACCCCGACCGGCTGCGCACCCCCCTCGTCCGCCGCGCCGGCGAACTGCGCGAGGCCACCTGGGAAGAGGCCTTCGACGCGGTCGCCGCGGGCCTGCGCCCGGTCGTCGAGCGGTACGGCCCGCACGCCGTCGGAGTCGTCCTCGGCAACCCCAACGTCCACACCATGGCCGGCGCCCTCTACCCGCAGGTCCTCCTCGGCGCCCTCGGCACCCGCAGCGTCTTCACCGCCTCCACGGTCGACCAGATGCCCAAACACGTCTCCTGCGGCCTGCTCTACGGCGACGCCAACGCGATCCCGGTGCCGGACCTCGACCGCACCGACCACCTGCTCCTCATCGGCGCCAACCCCCTTGAGTCCAACGGGAGTCTGTGCACCGCCCCCGACTTCCCCGGCAAGCTCAAGGCGCTCAAGGCGCGCGGCGGCACCCTCACCGTCATCGACCCGCGCCGCACCCGCACCGCCAGGCTCGCCGACCGGCACATCGCGGTCCGCCCCGGGACCGACGCCCTGCTGCTCGCCGCGATGACCCACGTCCTCTTCGACGAACACCTCGTGGAACTCGGTGAGTTGGCCCCGCACGTCCAAGGTGTGGACGAAGTGCGCGAGGAAGTACGGGAGTTCACCCCGGAGGCGGTGGCGGAGGCCTGCGACGTGACCCCCGCCGAGATCCGCGCCCTCGCCCGCGAACTGGCCGCCGCTCCAACCGCGGCCGTCTACGGCCGGATCGGCAGCTGCACCGTCCCGCACGGCACCCTCGCCAGCTGGCTCGTCGACGTCCTCAACATCCTCACCGGCAACCTCGACCGGCCCGGCGGCGCCCTCTTCCCGCAGGCCGCCACCGACCGGACACCCCGGCCCGCCGGACCCGGCCGCGGCTTCGCGCTCGGGCGCTGGCACTCCCGGGTGAGCCACTACCCGGAAGCCAAAGGGGAGTTGCCGCTCTCCGCGCTCGCCGAGGAGATCGACACCGCGACCGCCGAGGGCGAACCGATCCGCGCGCTCATCGCCGTCGCCGCCAACCCCGTACTCTCCGCACCGGACGGCACCCGCCTCGACAAGGCCCTGGACTCGCTCGACTTCATGGTGAGCGTCGACCCGTACCTCAACGAGACCGCCCGCCACGCCGACGTGGTCCTCCCGCCGCCCCCGCCCGCCCAGAGTCCGCACCACGACTTCGCGTTCAACACCCTCGCTGTCCGCAACCAGGTCCGCTACTCCCGCCCGGCGGTCCCGCTGGAGCCCGGCCGGATGGCCGAGACCGAGATCCTGGCCCGGCTGATCCTCGCCGCCACCGGCATGCACGGCGCCGACCCGGCCGCCGTCGACACGATGGTCGTCGACCAGACCCTCGGCAAGGCCGTCAAGGACCCCGACTCGCCCGTCCACGGCCGCGACCCGCGCGAGCTGGCCGCACAGCTCACCGGCGACACCGGCCCCGAGCGCCGGCTCGACCTGATGCTGCGCCTGGGCCCCTACGGCGACGGCTTCGGCGCACGACCGGACGGACTCACCCTCCGGCGACTCCTCGCGCAGCCGCACGGCATCGATCTCGGCCCCCTGGCGTCCCGCCTGCCGCAGCCCTTGAAGACCCGGAGCGGGAAGGTCGAACTGCTGCCGCGGCCGATCGCCGACGACCTGCCCCGGCTCCGGCAGGCCATGGGCGAGCGCGCCGCCGGACTCGTCCTCGTCGGCCGCCGCCACCTCCGTTCCAACAACAGCTGGATGCACAACGTGCCCGCCCTCACCGGCGGCACCAACCGCTGCACCCTGCACATCCACCCCGAGGACGCCGAGCGCCTCGGCGTGGTCGACGGAGCGCCGGTCCGGGTGAAGGGCGCCGGGGGAGAGGTGACCGCCCCCGCCGAGATCACGGACGGCCTGCGACGCGGTGTGGTGAGCCTCCCGCACGGCTGGGGACACGACCGCCCCGGCACCCGGCTCACCCACGCGGCCACCGACCCGGGCGTCAACGTGAACCAGCTGCTCGACGGCAGTCTCCTCGACCCGCTGTCGGGCAACGCGGTGCTCAACGGAGTGCCCGTGGAAGTGGCCGCACTCAATACACCACTGTGACCTGGAATTCTGCGCTTATTGCTCGCACGTCAACATCTTGTTAACGCCGCTTTGCGCGACCTAACGTCGTCGGACCGCCGCCCCTGGTGGGAGTTCAAAGGCGAACGTTAGGTGTTCCACTCATGCTGACCATCCTCGGCTTCGCCATGATCGCGACCTTCCTGGTCCTGATCATGTTGAAGAAGATGTCGCCGATCGCGGCGCTCGTCCTGATACCGGCGCTGTTCTGCGTCTTCGTCGGAAAGGGCGGCAAGCTCGGCGACTACGTCCTCGACGGCGTCACCAGCCTCGCGCCCACCGCGGCGATGCTCATGTTCGCGATCGTCTACTTCGGTGTGATGATCGACGTGGGCCTGTTCGACCCGATCGTGCGGGGCATCCTGAAGTTCTGCAAGGCGGACCCCTTGCGCATCGTGGTCGGCACCGCCGTCCTCGCCGCGATCGTCTCCCTGGACGGCGACGGCTCGACCACCTTCATGATCACCGTCTCGGCGATGTACCCGCTGTACAAGCGCCTGAAGATGAGCCTGGTCGTGATGACCGGTGTCGCCGCGATGGCCAACGGCGTGATGAACACGCTCCCTTGGGGCGGCCCGACGGCCCGTGCCGCCACCGCTCTCAAGCTCAACGCCAGCGACATCTTCGTCCCGATGATCCCGGCCCTCGCCGTGGGCCTGCTCGGCGTCCTCGCCCTCGCCTACGTTCTGGGCCGTCGCGAGCGCAAGCGGCTCGGGGTGCTGACACTGGACGAGGTGCTGGTCGAGGAGCCCGCGGAGCCGGAGACGGTCCTCGTGGGCGCCGGCGGCGGGGACGCCACCAAGCGGGCGCGGACCGGCGGTTCGGGCTCCGGCAACGGCTCCGGCATCGGCTCCGGCACGAACACCGGCACCGGAACCGATGCCGAACTGCCCGGCGCGGACGGGGGATTCCAGGGCCTGGACCCGCACCGGGCGACCCTGCGGCCCAAGCTCTACTGGTTCAACGCGCTGCTCACGGTCACCCTGCTCACCGCCATGATCATGGAGTGGCTGCCGATCCCGGTCCTCTTCCTGCTCGGTGCCGCCCTCGCCCTGACCGTCAACTTCCCCCACATGCCGGACCAGAAGGCCCGCCTCGGCGCCCACGCCGAGAACGTCCTCAACGTCTCCGGCATGGTCTTCGCCGCAGCCGTCTTCACCGGCGTCCTGACGGGCACCGGCATGGTCGACCACATGGCGACCTGGCTGGTCGACAACATCCCCGACGGCATGGGCCCGCACATGGCCTTCGTCACCGGCGTGCTCAGCATCCCGCTCACCTACTTCATGTCGAACGACGGCTTCTACTTCGGCATCCTCCCCGTGCTCGCCGAGGCCGGTCAGGCACACGGCGTCTCCTCCCTGGAGATCGCCCGCGCCTCCCTCGTCGGCCAGCCCCTGCACATGTCGAGCCCGCTGGTGCCCGCCGTGTACGTCCTGGTCGGCATGGCCAAGGTGGAGTTCGGCGACCACACCAGGTTCGTGGTCAAGTGGGCGGCCCTGACATCGCTCGTCGTCCTCGGGGCAGGAATCCTGTTCGGCATCATCTGACCCACACGACAAGGGACTTCACCATGGCGCCCGGCAGGAACCGCGGCTGGCTGCTCCGCCTCGTCATCGCCTTCGGCTTCGCGCAGGGGGCGGTGTCGATGGCCCGCCCGGCGGTCTCCTACCGGGCGCTCGCCCTCGGCGCCGACGAGCGGGCGATCGGAGTCATCGCGGGCGTGTACGCGCTGCTCCCGCTGTTCGCCGCCGTACCGCTCGGCCGCCGCACCGACCACGGCCGCTGCGCGCCGCTGCTCCCCGTGGGTGTCCTCCTGATCGCCGGCGGCTGCGCGCTGAGCGGACTCGCCGGCTCCCTCTGGGCGATGGCGCTGTGGAGCGGGGTGATGGGCCTGGGCCACCTCTGCTTCGTGATCGGCGCCCAGTCGCTGGTCGCCCGCCAGTCCGCACCCCACGAACAGGACCGCAACTTCGGCCACTTCACCATCGGCGCCTCCCTCGGCCAGCTCGTCGGGCCGATCGCGGCGGGCGCGCTGATCGGCGGCCCCGACATGGCCGGCACCAGCGCGCTCGCGCTGCTCGTCGCGGGTGCGGGCGCCGCCGTCGCGTTCACGTCCCTGTGGCGCATCGAGGACCGTACGGCCGTCAAGTCCCGTACCCGGCAAGGCGATCGGGTGCCCATGCGGAGCATCCTCGGCGCCCGGGGCGTGCCCGCGGGCATCTTCGTCAGCCTCTCCGTGCTGTCCGCGACCGACATCCTCACCGCCTACCTCCCGGTGGTCGGCGAACACCGGGGCATCGCCCCCTCGGTGATCGGCGTGCTGCTCAGCGTCCGCGCGGCGGCCACCATCGCCTGCCGGCTGGTCCTCACCCCGCTCCTGCGACTCCTCGGCAGGGCCGCCCTGTTGACCGCGACGTGTCTCCTCGCGGGCGTGCTGTGCGCGGGCATCGCGCTGCCGGTCCCGGTCTGGGCGATCGGCCTGATGCTCGCCGTCCTCGGCTTCTGCCTCGGCGTCGGCCAGCCCCTGTCCATGACCACCGTCGTGCAGGCCGCCCCCGACGACGCCCGCTCCACCGCCCTCGCCCTGCGCCTCACCGGCAACCGGCTCGGCCAGGTCGCCGCGCCCGCCGCCGCGGGCCTCGTCGCCGGAGTCGCGGGCGTGGCCGCGCCGTTCGTGCTGCTCGGCACGCTGCTGGTGCTCTCGGCCGGGGTCGCGCTGCGCTCACCGGCGAGACCGGCCCGCGAGCGGCGGCGGATCAGGCCGGCCGACACCCCGGCGGCGCGCCGCACTCCCTGAACGTGATCGTCCGTTTTCTCACCACCCGGACCGACCCGCCCGATCCCGTCCGGTCTCTTCCCCCGGGCGCGCACATTCCGTTAACTTCCGTGACTCACAAGCCTCGTACGACCCGTACGAGGTGATCCGATCGCGGAGCCCCCGGGGGCACTCGTCATGACACGCGCCATCTCCCTGCACGACGTGAGCAAGGCCTACCCGCGCGGCCCCCGCGTGGTGGAGCGGTTGTCGCTGGACATCGCGCCGGGGGAGTTCCTCGTCCTGCTCGGGCCGTCCGGGTGCGGCAAGTCGACCGTGCTGCGCATGATCGCGGGCCTGGAGGAGATCACCGAGGGAGAGCTCAGACTCGACGGCGAGTACGCCAACGAACTCGCCCCCTCCGACCGGGACATCGCGATGGTCTTCCAGAACTTCGCCCTCTACCCGAGCATGACCAGCCGCGACAACATCGGCTTCCCGCTGCGCATCGAGTCCCCCGGCGCCGACCCGCGCCCCCGCGTGGACGCCACCGCCCGCATGCTGGGCATCGAGGAACTCCTCGACCGCTTCCCCGGCCAGCTCTCCGGCGGCGAACGCCAGCGCGTCGCCATGGGCCGGGCCATCGCCCGCCACCCCTCCGCGTTCCTGATGGACGAGCCGCTCTCCAACCTCGACGCCAAACTCCGCAACCACCTGCGCGCCGAAATCTCCTCCCTCACCCGGAAGTTGGGCGTCACCACGGTCTACGTCACCCACGACCAGGCCGAGGCCATGTCGCTCGGCGACCGGGTCGCCGTGCTGCGCGGCGGGGTCCTCCAGCAGGTGGGCAGCCCCCGCTCGGTGTACGCGCTGCCCCGCAACGTCTTCGTCGCCGCCTTCATCGGCACCCCGCGCATCAACCTCCTGCGCGGCCTGGTCCGGGCCCCGTTGGACGGCGCGATGACCATCAGCCTCGGCAAGCAGTATCTGCGGCTGCCCGAACCCCTGTGCCTGGACCACCAGTTGCTCCGCGTCCAGCAGGGCCGCGAGGTCATCGTGGGGCTGCGCTCCGAGGCCGTCCGGATCGCCAAGCCGTCCGCCGCCCGCCCCGGCGAGGTGGCGATCAGCGGCCTGGTCGAGCACGTCGAGTTCCAGGGGCACGAGGTCCTCGTCCACTTCGACACCGGCTCCCGGCCCGCCGTCGTACCGGACCTGGAGGCCCCGCGCCCCACCCGGCCGGTCCGGCGCCGACGGCGCGAGGGCGGGGTCCTGGGCCGGCTGCGGGAGCGCGCGGGCGTGCTGCGCGCCGGACCGGTGGTCGTACTGGACCACCCGGCGGACACCGAGCCCGAGCTGGTCCCGCCCGAGGGCCGGCTCCCCGGCGATCTCGTGGTGCGCACCACCCCCGACATCCGGCTCCGCCACGGCATGCAGGTCCCGCTCCTCGTCGACATCGCCCACCTGTTCGTCTTCGACCAGCACGGCGAACGGATCTCCCCGTCCCCGGCGCGGCTGCCCGACCTGGACGAGTGAGGACCGGAGATCTCTGGCGCCCGAAAACTAACACCGCTAGTTTGTGAGGTGGACGACGCAGTCACGCCCGGGAGGCAGCACGATGAAGGCACACGACGGCATGTACATCGACGGCGCCTGGCGCCCCGCCGCGAGCGGGGAGACCATTGACGTGGTCAACCCGGCCGACGAGCAGGTGATCGACCGCGTCCCGGCCGGCACCGCCGCCGACATCGACGCCGCCGTCCGCGCCGCCCGTGCCGCCCTCCCGGGCTGGGCCGCCACCCCGCCCGCCGAACGGGCCGCCCGCCTGGCGGAGTTGCGGGACGTGCTCGTGACCCGCAAGGACGAGATCGCCGAGACCGTCACCGCCGAACTCGGCTCCCCGCTCGCCTTCTCCCAGGCCGTCCACGCGGGCGTGCCGATCGCGGTCGCGGGCTCCTACGCCGAACTCGCCGCGACCCACGTCTTCGAGGAGAAGGTCGGCAACTCGACCGTCCACCACGAGCCGATCGGCGTGGTCGGCGCGATCACCCCCTGGAACTACCCCCTCCACCAGATCGTCGCCAAGGTCGCCCCGGCGCTCGCGGCCGGCTGCACCGTCGTGCTCAAGCCCGCCGAAGACACCCCGCTCACCGCCCAGTTGTTCGCGGAGGCGGTCGACGAGGCGGGCGTCCCGGCCGGGGTCTTCAACCTCGTCACCGGCCTCGGCCCGATCGCGGGCCAGGCCCTCGCCGAACACCCGGGCGTCGACCTGGTCTCCTTCACCGGCTCCACGGCGGTCGGCCGACAGATCGGGGCCACCGCGGGCGCCGCGATCAAGAAGGTCGCCCTGGAACTCGGCGGCAAGTCCGCCAACGTCATCCTCCCGAGCGCCGACCTCGCCAAGGCCGTCAACGTCGGCGTCGCCAACGTGATGTCCAACTCCGGCCAGACGTGCAGCGCCTGGACCCGCATGCTGGTCCACCGCGACCAGTACGACGAGGCGGTACGGCTCGCGGCCACCGCGGCCGTCAAGTACGGCGACCGCATCGGACCGGTCGTGAACGCCAAGCAGCGCGCCAGGGTGCGGAGTTACATCGAGCAGGGGGTGGCGGAGGGCGCCAGGCTGGTGGCCGGCGGCCCCGAATCCCCCTCCGGACAGGGCTACTTCGTCAGCCCCACCGTCTTCGCCGACGTGACCCCCGACATGACGATCGCCCAGGAGGAGATCTTCGGCCCGGTCCTGTCGATCCTCCGCTACGACGACGAGGACGACGCCGTGCGCATCGCCAACGGCACGGTCTACGGCCTCGCGGGCGCGGTCTGGGCCGGTGAGGAGGCCGAAGCGGTGGCCTTCGCGCGGAGGCTGGAGACCGGGCAGGTCGACATCAACGGCGGGCGCTTCAACCCCCGTGCCCCGTTCGGGGGTTACAAGCAGTCGGGCGTGGGCCGGGAACTCGGCGCGCACGGCCTCTCCGAGTACCTCCAGACCAAGTCCCTCCAGTTCTGAGGAGCGTTCACATGGTTCGCGCAGCCGTACTGCCCGCCGTGGGCGCCCCGCTGGAGATCACCGAGATCGTCCTCCCGGACCCCGGCCCCGGCCAGGTCCGCATCCGCCTCGCAGCCGCCGGGGTCTGCCACTCCGACCTCTCCCTGACCGACGGCACCATGCGCGTACCGGTCCCGGCGGTCCTCGGCCACGAGGGCGCGGGCACGGTCCTGGCCGTGGGGGAGGGCGTCACCCACCTCGCACCCGGCGACTCCGTCGTCCTCAACTGGGCGCCGTCCTGCGGCACTTGCCACGCCTGCGCGCTCGGCGAGGTCTGGCTGTGCGCCAACGCGCTCAACGGCGCCGCCGACGTCTACGCCCACCGCGCCTCGGACGGCAGCGACCTGCACCCCGGCCTGAACGTCGCCGCGTTCGCCGAGGAGACGGTCGTACCGGCCGCCTGCGCGCTCCCCCTCCCCGACGGAATCCCGTTGACGGACGCGGCACTTCTGGGCTGCGCCGTCCTCACCGGCTACGGCGCCGTCCACCACTCGGCGCGGGTGAGGGCGGGCGAGACGGTCGCGGTGTTCGGCGTCGGCGGAGTGGGACTCGCGACCCTCCAGGCGGCCCGGATCGCGGGCGCCTCGAAGATCGTCGCCGTCGATGTCTCCCCGGCGAAGGAGGAGTTGGCGCGCGCGGCCGGAGCGACGGACTACCTGGTCGCCACGGAGGACACGGCCCGCGAGATCCGCGCCCTGACCGGGAAACAGGGCGTCGACGTCGCCGTGGAGTGCGTCGGACGCGCGGTCACCATCCGCACCGCCTGGGAGTCCACCCGCCGCGGCGGACGCACCACGGTCGTCGGCATCGGCGGCAAGGACCAGCAGGTCACCTTCAACGCCCTCGAACTCTTCCACTGGGGACGGACGCTGAGCGGCTGCGTCTACGGCGACTCCGACCCGGCGAAGGACCTGCCGGTGCTCGCCGAACACGTGCGGGCCGGACGCCTCGACCTGGGCGCGCTGGTGACGGAACGGATCGAACTGGCCGGGATTCCGGCCGCGTTCGAGAACATGACGGCGGGGAAGGGCGGACGGGCGCTGGTGGTGTTCTGAACCGGCCTGGTCTTCCGAACCGGCCTGGCCTTCCGAACCACCCTGGCGTTCCGAACCGCCCTGCCTACGGCACCTGTTCGGGCTGCGGCGCGTCCGGCGCCGCGGCCCGCTCGGCCTTCGCGCGCGGCCGGGACCGCGACACCGCCACACCCGCGAGACACAGCGCCCCGCCCGCCAGGGTGAGCGGCCCCGGCACCTCGCCGAGCGCCAGCCACGACATCAGGACGACCAGCGCAGGCACGGCGTACGTCGTCGCGCCCATCCGGCTGGCGGTCGTACGGGCGAGGGCGTAGGCCCAGGTGGTGAAGGCGAGGGCGGTCGGGAAGACGCCCAGGTAGACCATGTTGAGCGTGGCGGAGACGGGCGCGTCGGCGGCCTGCCCGACGAGCTGCCCCATGAACGGCAGGCACAGCACCGCCCCGACGAGACACCCGAACGTCGTCACCTGGAGCGCGCTCGCACGGCCCAGGGCCGGCTTCTGCGCGACGACCCCACCGGCGTACGCGACCGCCGCGAGCAGGCACAGCACCACACCGAGCACCGACGAGCCGCCGTCGCCCGACATCGACAGGCCCACGGTCACCGCGCCCGCGAACGACACCGCCATCCCCGCGAGCAGCCGCGGCGGCATCGCGTCCCCGAGCAGCCGCGAGCCGAGCAGGGCGATGAGGATCGGTCCGACGTTCACGACCAGGGCGGCGGTACCGGCGTCGACCTGCTGCTCGCCCCAGTTCAGGACGACCATGTAGAAGCCGAACCAGAGCGCGCCCGAGACCGCGATCCCCCGCCACGCGGACCGGGGCGGCAGCCCTTCCCGCCGTACCAGGCAGAACACCCCCAGCGTCAGCGCGCCGCTGGTCAGCCGCCCCAAGGCCAGCGCGCCCGGCGAGTAGGCGGCCCCCGCGCTCCGGATGGACACGAACGCGGAGGCCCACAGCACGACGGTGACGGCGGCGGCCGCGGCGGGGCGCAGGGAGTTCTTCATGCCCCGAGGCTAGGCGCGCGCGGGGCGCTGCCGCTGGCGGAAATCGGACGTCAGGGCGCGGGTGCGGCAGGCGACGTAACCTCCCCGCCGCGCCGCAGCTCCGAGAACTGTCCGGCCAGCCCGTCGAGCAACGCGGCCAGTCCCACCTCGAAAGCCCGCTCGTCGATCTTCTCCTGCTGCTCGGCGAGCAGGTGCGCCTGCCCGAGGTGCGGATAGTCGGCCGGGTCGTAGGCGCTCTCGTCGTCCACGAACCCCCCGGCGAACGACCCCAGCGCCGACCCCATCACGAAGTACCGCATCAACGCCCCGATCGACGTCGCCTGGGCCGGCGGCCACCCCGCGTCCACCATCCCGCCGTACACCGCGTCGGCGAGCCGCAAGCCCGCGGGCCGCCGTCCGGGGCCGGTGGCCAGCACGGGCACGATGTTCGGGTGGTCGCGCAGCGCCGACCGGTAGGAGACCGCCCAGTCGTGCAGCGCGGTGCGCCAGTCGCGGCCGTCCTCGAACATCGACAGGTCGACCTGCGCGCTGACCGAGTCCGCGACCGCCTCCAGGATCTGGTCCTTGGTGCGGAAGTGGTTGTACAGCGACGGCCCGCTCACCCCCAGCTCGGCGGCGAGCCGACGCGTGGAGACGGCCGTCAGCCCCTCCGCGTCCACCAGCGCGCGGGCCGTCTCGACGATCCGGTCGGTGCTGAGCAGGGGCTTGCGCGGTCGGGCCATGGCGCACATAGTAGGGCTGCGGGACCGAAACTAGCAGTGCTAATTTAATGGGGTGGCGCAGGATGGACCTGGGACTGAGCGAGGAGCAGGAGGCCGTACGGCGGCTCGCCAAGGACTTCGTGGACCGCGAGATCGCCCCGCACGTCGTCGCCTGGGACCGCGCCGAGGACGTCGACTGGTCGATCGTGAAGAAGCTCGGCGAGGTCGGCTTCCTCGGACTGACCATCGACGAGGAGTACGGCGGCTCGGGCGGCGACCATCTCGCGTACTGCCTGGTCACCGAGGAACTCGGCCGCGGCGACTCCTCCGTGCGCGGCATCGTCTCCGTGTCGCTCGGCCTGGTCGCCAAGTCGATCGCGGCCTGGGGGAGCGAGGAGCAGAAGCGGCGCTGGCTGCCGGGGCTCACCTCCGGCGAGTACGTCGGCTGCTTCGGCCTCACCGAGCCGGGCACCGGTTCCGACGCGGGCAACCTCACCACCCGGGCGGTCCGCGACGGCGACGACTATGTCGTCAACGGCACCAAGATGTTCATCACGAACGGCAGTTGGGCCGATGTCGTGCTGCTCTTCGCCCGCTCGACGGACGCGCCCGGCCACAAGGGCGTCTCCGCCTTCCTCGTCCCCACCGACACACCCGGCCTGACCCGCCGCACCATCCACGGCAAGCTCGGCCTGCGCGGCCAGGCGACCGCCGAACTGGTCCTGGAGGACGTGCGCGTCCCCGCCTCCGCCCTGCTCGCGCCCGAGGGCAAGGGCTTCTCGGTCGCCATGTCGGCGCTGGCCAAGGGGCGGATGTCGGTCGCGGCGGGCTGTGTCGGCATCGCCCAGGCGGCGCTGGACGCGGCGGTCCGGTACGCCGGTGAGCGCGAGCAGTTCGGGAAGCCCATCGCCCACCACCAGCTCGTCCAGGAACTCATCAGCGACATCGCCGTCGACGTGGACGCGGCCCGGCTGCTGACCTGGCGGGTCGCCGACCTCGTCGACCGCGGGCTGCCCTTCGCCACCGAGTCCTCCAAGGCCAAGCTCTTCGCCTCGGAGGCGGCCGTGCGCGCCGCCAACAACGCGCTCCAGGTGTTCGGCGGCTATGGCTACATCGACGAGTACCCGGCCGGGAAGCTGCTGCGCGACGCCCGCGTGATGACCCTCTACGAGGGCACCAGCCAGATCCAGAAACTCCTCATCGGGCGTGCGCTGACGGGCGTTTCGGCGTTCTGAGTACGGGAGTTGAGTATCCGAGCGGATGCCGTGGGGGCCGTAGCAGCCGATGCTCGTCCCCATGAGTGAAGCATCGGGCAAACCGCAGAACACGGCCGCCTTCTACGGCCAGGCCGTCGCGTCCTTCGCCGTCGCCATCGCGGCGACCGCGATCGGCATCTTCAAGCTCCAGGCCGACGCCTGGGTGCGGGCCTTCCTCGCGATCGCCGTCCTGTATCTCGTCACCTCCTCCTTCACCCTCGCCAAGGTGATCCGGGACCGGCAGGACGCGGCACGCGGCACCTACAACCCGTTCGAAAAGCTCTGAGCGGCGGGACTAAGCGCTCGCTCAGGTTGGGCGGTATGGTGGAACCCTGGCCGGCGAAGGCATCGAGAGGGGTTCACGAAGGATGAGTACGGCGGAGGAGACGACCGCGGGCGACCCGCAGGCCTGGGCAGAGGTCACGCCCGACGCGGCCCGGCGGCTGCTGATCGCCGCCGTGGAGGCCTTCGCCGAGCGCGGCTACCACGCGACGACCACCCGGGACATCGCCGGCCGCGCCGGGATGAGCCCGGCCGCGCTGTACATCCACTACAAGACCAAGGAAGAGCTGCTCCACCGGATCAGCAGGATCGGCCACGAGAAGGCCCTCGACATCCTGCGGACGGCGGCGGCCCGCGAGGGCAGCGCCGCCGAGCGGCTCGCCGACGCGGTCAGCTCCTTCGTCCGCTGGCACGCGGGCGGCCGTACCACCGCGCGGGTCGTGCAGTACGAACTCGACTCGCTCGGCCCGGACGCCCGCGCCGAGATCCTCGGGCTGCGCCGGCAGGTCGACGCGGAGGTCCGCGGGATCGTCGAGGACGGGGTCGCGGACGGCTCCTTCGAGGTGCCGGACGTGAAGGGCACGACGTTGGCGATCCTGTCGCTGTGCATCGACGTGGCGCGCTGGTTCAGCCTCGACGGCCCGCGGACGCCCGACGAGGTCGGCGCGCTGTACGCCGACCTCGTGCTGCGGATGGTGGGCTCCAAGTAGCCGTAGCCGCCCGGGAGTTGTCCGCTTCCGCTCGGTGGTGGTTCAGAGGTAGTAGCGGGACACCGACTCGGCCACGCACACCGGCTTGTCGCCGCCCTCGCGTTCCACGGTGAAGGCGACGGTCACCTGGACGCCGCCCGGTACGTCGTCGGCGCCGGTGATCGTCGCGGTGGCGCGCAGCCGTGAGCCGACCGGGACCGGGGCGGGGAAACGGACCTTGTTCGTCCCGTAGTTGACGCCCATCTTCACGTCCTCGACCTTGATGAGCTGCGGTCCGAAGAGGGGCAGCAGCGACAGGGTCAGATAGCCGTGCGCGATGGTCGTGCCGAACGGTCCCGCCGCCGCCTTCTCGGGGTCCACGTGGATCCACTGGTGGTCGCCCGTCGCCTCGGCGAACAGGTCGATCCGCTTCTGGTCGACCTCCAGCCAGTCGGTGTGGCCGAGTTGCTCGCCCACCGCCGCCTTCAGCTCGTCCACGGACTTGAAGATCCTCGGCTCTGCCATGTCACGGGCCCTCTCGTAGCGCTGTGTATCGCCCTCTATGTCTAAGCAACTGCTTAGCATGGTCGGGGTGCGGGCCCCTGTCAACGGACCGGAGGTGTGACGCGCTGGGTAGGCTCTGGCAGGTGCCCCAGATCCCCGAGAAGATCCATGAGCTGACCGTCGGCCAACTCGCCGCCCGCAGCGGCGCCGCCGTCTCCGCCCTGCACTTCTACGAGGCCAAGGGTCTGATCAGCAGCCGCCGCACCACGGGCAACCAACGCCGCTACACCCGCGACACCCTGCGCCGGGTCGCCTTCGTACGGGCCGCCCAGCGCGTCGGCATCCCGCTGGCCACGATCCGCGAGGCGCTCGCCGAACTCCCCGAGGAGCGCACCCCGACCCGCGAGGACTGGGCCCATCTCTCCGAGACCTGGCGCTCCGAACTCGACGAGCGCATCCGACAGCTCAACCGCCTCCGCGACCACCTCACCGACTGCATCGCCTGCGGCTGCCTGTCCCTGGACACCTGCGTCCTCTCCAACCCGGACGACGTGGTGGGCGAACGGGGCGCGGGCTCCCGCCTGATGACAGAACCGGGCACCCGCAAGCCCCGGGGCGGGGCGGCGGAGCCCGGCCCCGGGGGACGTGACTGAGGGCCGCGCCCGCCCCCGTGTCGTCACTCGTACTCGGTGCCGCCCTTCCGGGTCAGATAGGCCGGGCTCACCGCCTTGGCGATGGCTCGGCCACCGGTGACGGGGCTGTACCGCTCCACCGCCGGGCGGATCACGACGCCCTCCCGGAGATGCGCGCTCCGCCCGGACACGGTTTCCCGGCCGCTCGCGAACTCCAGCACCCGCTCGATGTCGTACGGGCCCTCGTGCAGGCGTGGCACCAACGGCAGCTCCCCGGCGAGGAGTTCCGCCGCGTCCAGCCAGCGCACCGTGCCGTCGATGTCGGCGCAGACGTCGAACACGGCGTAGCCGAGCGTGTCGCGGCGGCCGTCGGCGCCGTAGGTCAGGTCCTGGACGCCCGCGCCGTAGACCTCGCCGAAGACGCCGATCCGGCGCGCGCCGAGCCGTTCGGCGAGGCGGGCGGCGGCCTCGGGGACGCCGTGGCCGCGTACCGCCCGCCAGTACAGGTTGCGCGGATCCTCTTTCAGGGCCAGGGACTTGGCGCCGAAGCCCTTCGAGGAGACCTGGACGCGGCCGTCCTCGGCGAGGTACGTGAGCAGACAGGCCGAGCCGTGCAGTTTCTCGGTCAGGACCACAGCCTCGCCCGGTTCGAAGATCCCCGGAAACCGCTGGATGTTCTCGATGTCCACCCAGGGCAGCAGATCCGGCGCGGACTCGACGTCCCCGTCCATGGTGGGCGGGACCGGCGGCACCCACTTGACGATGCCGAGCAGTTCCGCGAAGTCGGTGCCGTCCAGGGCGGCCCGGGCCAGATCCACGTCCGCGAGCGCCCTGGGCCGGCACACGATGCCCTGCGACAGCTCACCGCGCAGCCGTACCGCCCTGACCCGGTCGGCGTCGCTCCCCGCGAGGCGCCCGGTCAGCCCCAGCTCCTCGATCAGCGCCGCCGGGAGCACGGCCTGCTCCGGGATGTAGACGGCCGTGTCACCGGTGCGGTACACGCCCTTGGCGACGACGGCCCGGTACAGGCCGACCTGGGCCAGTTCGAGGGCGTCGGCGTTCGGGTGTTCGTGGACGGTCAGCACTTCGGCGGTGACGCGCAGCGTCGACATCGGTGACTCCTCGGGTTCCTCAGGTGTGTTTCATCGCCCCCAACTCTCCTGATCCGAAACCGGGTTGAGCGAGTGGAATTCCGACTGCTAGGCGTGGCGCCGGAAATGGTCCCGGCATCCGTACCGGACCAACGCCTCGCCGACCAACTGGGCGTTCGACAGCGCCCGTTCACCGGTCGGCAGGAGCAGGGTGTCCTCCAGGCCGATCCGGGTCGCCAGGCCCAGCCGTCCCGCCAGTCGGAGCACCGGCCAGGCGCCGTCCTCCTCGCCGTGCAGCAGGACGGGGCGGCCGTGGCCGGTGTCCAGCGCGGTGAGGAGGTCACGCGCCGACGCCTCCGCCGTGTCCGGGTCCCGGTCGGTCACCTCCGCGAGGACCCGCAGGACCCGGGAACGCAGCGGTGAGAGCGCGAAGCGGGCGGCCCCGTCCGTGCCGGACCAGATGCCGGCCTCCACGCCGACGCCCCGGTCCAGCAGCGCCGCCGCCACCTCCTCGGCGCCGGGCTCGTGCCAGTTGACCGAGGCGTGGTCGGGCAGCACGGTCCAGCCGCGCACCCGCTCCAGCCGGGCGGCGGGGTCCGGCTCGGCCCAGGCGCCGGTGGTCACCCCGACCGGCACGGTCACCCGCGCCCGTACGGCATCGAGCGTCACCGCGAGGACGTGCGGCGACAACGTGTCCTGCCCGCAAGGGGACTTGGGGTGCAGGTGCACCTCCGTCGCCCCCGCCGCGACAGCCTCCGCCGCCGCCTCGGCCATCGCCCCCGGCGAGAGCGGCACCATCACTCCGTCGGCGGCCCCGCGGGCCCCGTTGAGACAGACCTGCACCATGACTCGATGGTGCCACCGGGCACTGACAACGCCCGCTCACGCCCACACCCACCGGATCCCGACCCGGCAGGGCCCCACCCCCAGTGCCACCGCGTGCACCGACCCCGACGCGTCCATCCGCAGCCGTTGCTCCCTGGGCCGCGCGGCACCCGCGCGGGGGCCCAGGCCGTTCGTGCGGAACGAGTAGCAGGCGCGCGGCAGCGCGCCCTTCGCGAACCGGACCTCCAACAGGTGCTCGCGCATCGGCACATGGATGGCCGTCTCGGCGCGCAGTGAGTACGGGAGCGGGTCCCGGTGCTCCACCGTGTAGTCGACGATCACGGTCTCGGCGCGCGCGAGCGGGCGGTCGAAGAGCAGTTCCGCGGCCACCAGCCCCTCGGCGGGCAGTTCGACGACGGTGCCCAGCCGGGCCGGGGCCGCCGGGCGGAACCGGGGCAACGGGCCGGGGGCGTCGAGGCGGTACAGGGCGATCCAGCGGTCCGCGCCGTCCGCCTCGGCGCGCAGCAGCCGGCGGCTGGTCAGCGAGCGGACGCTGCGGTCGGCGGCCACGTCGACCCGGTTGTGGCAGCTGAGCCGGGTCAGGCTGTCGTCCCAGCGGGTGTCCAGCGCGGCGAGCGTGCCGGTGAGGTCGTGGTGGTCCGACCAGACCCGGGCCAGATCCGGATGGTCGGCGACCGGTGGCAGCCAGCGGCCCCGCGGCCGGGGCGGGCCGAGCAGTCCGGTGAGCCCGCCGGGCGGCAGCCGCAGGACGTCCTCCAGTACGGTCAGGGCGGCCAACGACCGTTGCCGCTCGGGCTGGTAGCGCCCGGACTGCCAGGAGCTGAGCGTCGCCGACGCCACCGGCGTACCGCGTCGCAGCAGCCGGTCCTGGATCCGGTCCAGGCTCAGTCCGCTGGCCGCGATGGCCGCGCGCAGGGCCTCGTGGAACGGCATCGACCCGGTTGCGGACGTCGCGTACTCCGGTCTGGATGTCACGTACTCCAGCTCAGGTCAGGGCGGCCGTGGGGCGGAAGGCCGTTGCCCTGAAGTTGGGCCAGTCTTGCCCGGCGATTGATCAAATTTGAATGAACCTGTCAGATTTCTCAGTTGTTGCGCCGTCAATTCCCTCAAGACTGAAGGGCCTTGACCGTCTTGCCATGCTCATGAGGCCTCGCGGAAGCTGCTGTCCACTGCCGTCACGGCAGGCCCCCCACCCCTCGAATGACGGAGAGTCATGTCCCCGAGATCTTCCGCCGGGTTCGTTCTCGTCACCGCCGCGGCCCTCACCGCCGCACTGGCCACGCCCTCGCTGGCCGCCTCGAACACCCCCGCCCAGCTCACCCAGGCCATAGCGAGCCACGAGAGCCACGCCCTGCGCGGGCTCGCCCGGCCGGGCGAGGTCAACGCCACCGTCTCGTCCACCAACTGGTCCGGCTACGCGGCCACCGGCTCGACCGGCGCCTACACGTCCGTGACCTCGGCGTGGACCCAGCCGAGCGTGAGCTGCGGCTCGGCCACCACGTACTCCTCCTTCTGGGTCGGCCTCGACGGCTACAGCAACTCCGCGCTGGAGCAGACCGGTACGGAGGCCGACTGCATCGGCGGCAAGGCCACCTACGGCGCCTGGTGGGAAGTGCTGCCCGCCTCCGAGAGCGCGTACTCCGGTGTCACCGTCAAGGGCGGCGACAAGTTCACCGCGACCGTGACGTACACCGGCTCCACCTTCACCATGACCCTCGCGGACTCCACTCAGGGCTGGACCAGGACCACCACGCACGCGGGCTCGTCCGGCTTCAAGAACGCCTCCGCCGAGGTCATCGCCGAGGCCCCCGAGGTCGGCGGCTCGGTCGCGAGCCTCGCGAACTTCGGCACCGTGACCTTCACCGGCGCCAAGGCCAACGGCAGCAACCTGGACACCTACTCGCCGAACGAGATCGTCATGACGAAGAGCAGCGGCTCCACCGTCCGGGCGCAGCCGGGCTCGATCTCCGGCGGCAGCTTCGCCGACGTCTGGAAGGCCAGCTGACGCCTGCCGCGCACCGCTTCGGGGCTGTCGACGGATCTCCGTCGGCAGCCTCGGCCGTTGCGACAGCAAGGGCAAACGGGCCCGGTCGAAAAGGGGGTGCGGCATCCCCGGCGCACCCCTGGCGCCCTTCTTCGGCCGCCCCGGTTCAGGCGGACATCAGCAGCCGTCCGCGCCTGGCGCAGGCCAGGGCCTCGGGGGTGAGCACCGGACGCGGGACGACGATGCCGCAGTCGGTGCAGACCGGGCCCGAGGACGGTTCATGGGCCAGGTCGTACCTCCACAGGAGGCGCTCCCCGGCGCAGACCGGGCACACGGAACCCGGTTCGCGCTCCAGGGCGGCGATCAGCCGTCGCAGCACCTCGGCCAGTGGTTCATCGGGGTGGAGCCGGGGGTCGTCGCACCAGGCGACACCGAAGCCGCCCCAGGTCAGCCGGTGCCAGTCGTCCACGCTGCCCGGGCGGCGCAGCCCGTCGTGCTTCTCCTTCTTACGGCGCTCGGCGAACTGCACCTCGTAGGCGAGCCAGACCTTGCGCGCTTCCTCCAACTCGTCCAGTGCGGCCACGAGCCGCGCCGGGTCGGGGGAGCGGTCCTCGGGTCCGAACCCGGCCCGGGAGCTCAAGTGGTCCCAGGTCGCCCTGTGCCCATAAGGGGCGAAACGCTCCAGGCACTTGCGCAGCGAGTAGCGCCGCAGCGCCAGATCGCACCGAGGGTCTCGCACCTGTCTCGCCAGACTCCGGAAACCGGCCATCGCCCTGCACCTCCGTCACACCTGCACCTGTACTTCGGTCACCTCGGCGTCGTCGTACGGACGTCGCCGAATAGACGTATCGACAAGCGATTTGGCTCCATCCGATTTCCGATGGCCCCCATAAGCCGCGGCTGCTCATCCAAAACTTGACGCATGTTCATCTTCAATCTCGGGGATACCGGCGGTAACGTCCGGCCACACCCCCGTCGGTAGGAGCCGCCATGCCTCGGCGCACCCCACGTAACTTGCTCGACAGACTGAGAACTCCCGGCAGATTCCCCGGGTTCCTGAAGGCCGCATCCGTATGCGCCCTCATTGCCGCTCTTTTGTCTCCCCTTGCCCAGGGAACGGCGACCGCCGCCGCCTCGAACGACTACTGCGGCGGCCAGTGCTCGGACATCCTCCCGGCCGGCGAGAACGGCAACGCGACCCTCGCCCAGATCCTGCTGAACCAGGCCTTCGGCACTCAGCCCAGCCACGCCGAGGACCAGCTCGGCCCCTACGCCAACCTGGCCACGGGCGCCTCCACGCTGACCGACGCGAAGATCAACACCTTCTTCAACGACGCCTCGTTCGGGGTCGCCTCCGCCAACGTCGCCTCGACCGAGAGCCCCGGCGGACGCACCGATGTGACCATCGTCCGCGACAAGGCGACCGGTGTGCCGCACATCACAGGCACCACGCGCTACGGCACCGAGTACGGCGCCGGCTACGCGGCGGCCGAGGACCGGCTCTGGCTCATGGACGTCTTCCGGCACGTCGGACGCGGCCAGCTCACCACCTTCGCCGGCGGTGCCGCCTCCAACCAGGGCCTTGAGCAGGAGTTCTACCGCAACGCCCCCTACACCGAGGCCGAGCTCCAGTCCCAGATCGACAACGCCGTCGCCAACAACGGCGCCCGCGGCCAGCAGGCCCTCGCCGACGCCAACGCCTATCTGGCCGGCATCAACGCCTACATCGACGCCTCGGACAGCGGCCGTTACTTCCCCGGCGAGTACGTCCTCACCGGCCACAAGGACTCGATCACCAACGCCGGCACGATCGACCACTTCAAGATCACCGACCTGGTCGCGCTGGCCTCCGTCATCGGCACCCTGTTCGGCTCCGGCGGCGGCGGCGAGGTCAACAACGCGATCTCCCTGCTCGCCGCCCAGGACAAGTACGGCGTGGAACAGGGCACCAAGGTCTGGGAGTCCTTCCGCGAACGCAACGACCCCGAGGCCGTGCTCACCGTCCACAACGGTGAGAGCTTCCCCTACGGCACCAAGCCCACCACCGCCCAGGGCGAGGCCCTGCCGGACGCCGGTTCGGTGAGCACCGAGCCGCTCGTCTACGACGCCACCGGCACCGGCGCCGACCAGAGCGCGAGCGCCGCCTCCGCCGCGGCGACCGCCACCGCCCTCAGCTCCGCCAAGCGCGGGATGTCCAACGCCCTCGTGGTGAGCGGCAAGTACACCGCGAGCGGCCACCCGATCGCCGTCTTCGGACCCCAGACCGGTTACTTCGCACCGCAGTTGCTCATGCTCCAGGAGATCCAGGGCCCGGGCATCAGCGCCCGCGGCGCCTCCTTCGCCGGCCTGAGCATGTACGTCGAACTCGGCCGCGGCCAGGACTACTCGTGGTCCGCCACGACCTCCGGCCAGGACATCATCGACACCTACGCCGTCGAACTCTGCCAGGACGACTACCACTACCTCTTCCACGGCACCTGCACGCCCATGGAGGAGGTCGAGCAGACCAACTCCTGGAAGCCCACCACGGCCGACTCCACCGCCGCCGGCTCGTACACCATGAGGGTCTGGAAGACCGAGTACGGACCCGTCGAGTACCGGGCCACCGTCGGCGGCACGAAGGTCGCCTACACCACCCTGCGCTCCTCCTACATGCACGAGGTCGACTCGATCATCGGCTTCCAGATGCTCAACGACCCCGGCTACGTGACGAGTCCGCAGACCTTCCAGGCCGCGGCCCAGCACATCAACTTCACGTTCAACTGGTTCTACGCCGACTCCCAGCACACCGCGTACTACAACAGCGGCAACAACCCGGTGCGGGCCAGCGGTGTCGACCCCGAGTTCCCGGTCTGGGGCCGGGCCGCCTACGAGTGGCAGAACTGGGACCCCACCACCAACACGTCGGACTACACCCCGGCCTCCGCGCACCCCAACTCCATCGACCAGGACTACTACATCTCCTGGAACAACAAACAGGCCCTCGACTACACGACGTCCAGTTGGGGCGACGGGTCCGTCCACCGGGGCAACCTCCTCGACGACCGGGTCAAGAAGCTCGTCGCGGCCGGCGGTGTCACCCGGTCCGCGCTGGTGAAGGCGATGTCCGACGCCTCGCTCACCGACCTGCGCGCCGAGGACGTCCTGCCCGACCTGCTGAAGGTGATCAACAGCAGCACGGTCACCGACACCACCGCGGCAGCCGCCGTCACCAAGCTCCAGACCTGGCTGACCGCGGGCGGCAAGCGCACCGAGACCTCGGCCGGGTCCAAGACCTACGCCAACGCCGACGCCATCCGGATCCTGGACGCCTGGTGGCCGCTGCTGGTGAAGGCCGAGTTCCAGCCCGGCCTCGGTGACACCCTGTACACCGCGTTCACCAACAACCTGTACATCGACGAGTCCCCGTCGGCCGCGCACGGTCCCACCGGATCGCACGCGGGAAGCTCCTTCCAGTACGGCTGGTGGAGCTACGTCGACAAGGACATCCGCTCGGTGCTCGGGCAGACCGTGGCGGGACCGCTGGCACAGCAGTACTGCGGCGGCGGCAGCCTCAGCGCCTGCCGGGACATCCTCATCAGCACGCTGAAGACGGCGTCCGGCACCAGCGCGTCCACCGTCTACCCCGGGGACTCCCTGTGCTCGGCGGGCGACCAGTGGTGCGCCGACTCGATCGTCCAGCGCACGCTGGGCGGCATCAAGCACTACAACATCAGTTGGCAGAACCGGCCCACCTTCCAGCAAGTGGTGGAGTTCACCTCACACCGGTGACGCCGTAGCGGCGGTGGGCCGGCCGATCCGGCCCGCCGCCAGCACCACCCGGGCCAGCTCCGGGTGCACGATGTCGCTGTGCGCCCCCATCGGGGCGCCGCCGTGGCACACCACCGCGCAGGCGTCGACGTTCACACAGCCCGACGTGGGCAGCGGTGAGCCCAGGGCCTCGGCCAGGCTGAGCGCCGGGGTGCCGGGCACCGCCCGCACCCCGTCGTGGCCCATCGCGCCCCACTTGTCGCCCAGCACCCGGTCGATCTCGAACGCGGCGAACGAGCGGTCGTCGTCCGCCATCCGCGAGGCCAGCGGATAGATCGTGCCGAGCGCCGAGTCGAAGTGCGAGTAGCAGCACACCAGCGGACCGTCGACCCGGTTCTGCTGACCTTGCAGCACCCCTCCGGTACGCGCGTCGTCCGGCAGCCGGGACGCGAACGCGTAGTGCGAGAAGGCCCCTTGGAGCAGGGTCACCGACTTGACCGAGTGCACCCCCTCGGGCAGCCCCCGGAGCGCGAACGACACCAGGCGCCCGCCGAAACTGTGCCCCACGAGATGCACCCGCACCTGTGGCGCCGCCTCCGCGAGCCGCCCGATCGCCGGACCGAGCCCCCGCTCGCCGACCGTGCCCGCGCGCCGCTTCATCGCGAAGTACGAGGCCTGCCGCAGCAGCTCCCGCGCCCCCTTCCAGGGGTTCGGCAGTGTGAACTGCTCCCCGGTGCCCGGCGGTTGGGGCGACGCGAGATGCTCCAGGGCCTGCGCGAACTGGTCGCAGACCTCGGCCGTGCAGCCGGCGGCCAGCATCCGCGGCTCGTTCTGCGGCAGCCCGCCCGTCAGCGTGTCGGCGTCGAACCGCGCCTGCGGTCCGGCCGGCAGCACCTCCACGAGCGTCCGCACCAGCCGCCCGAACTCCTCCAACTCGGCGTCCTGGGAGTGCTCTTGGTCCAGCATGCGGGCGATCTGGCCGACCAGTTCCGCATGGCCGGGGAAGGCGTCCAGGAGGACCTGCCGGGTGTCGTCGTCGAGCACCGGAGCCGCCGCCGGCCCGGCCACCGCGGCCGGATTGTGCGGGAAGTCCGGGATCGGCTGATCCGGGAACTCCATCGATGGCCAGATCACGCCCACGTACCCGATGCGGGCCTGCGGCGCGAGCTTCGGAATCGGCGCGAAGAAGCGGCTGTAGAGATGCGTCGCACCCGCCCGCTGGGTGTTCCAGCCGTGCGAGAAGACGATCAGGTCACCGATCCCGCGCTGCCGCACCTCGCGCAGCAGCCGATCGCATTCCCCCTGGTCGACGTCTCCGTCGGCGTCGAAGGTCAACTCCCAGTACGGGCTCACACTCATCGCCGGATCCGCCATGACCGGCCTCCTCGTCCCCCGGAGCGGCTAGCTGTGGGCGCATCGTCCCGCTACCGGTGAAGATTGGCCATACGTCACGACTCACTTGTAGAGGAGGTATTCAGTTCGAATCCTCTGGAACACCCGCAACTCCTCCTGCCACTGGGCCACCACCTCGTCGGTGCCCGCGCCCGCGTCGATCGCCGTGCGCACCCGCGCCGACCCGGTGAGGCTGTCGATCCAGTGGTCCGAGCGCCAACCGAAGCCGCTCCAGACCTTCTTGGCGGTCACCAGCAGCGCGATCCCGGTACGGACGGGGTCGAACGCGGCCCGGTCGTGCACATGGATCTGTACCCCGCCGACCGTCCGCCCCTGGAACTTGGAGAACGTCGGCGCGAAGTACGCCTCCCTGAAGTACGCCCCGGGCAGCCCGAGTTGATTCACCGCCGCCGCCCAACGGCCGTCGATCCCCTCGGCGCCCAGCAGCTCGAAGGGCCGGGTGGTGCCGCGCCCCTCGGACAGGTTCGTCCCCTCGAAGAGGCACGTCCCCGCGTACACGAGCGCGGTGTCCGGCGTCGGCATGTTGGGGCTCGGCGGCACCCACGGCAGCGACCGGGTGTCGTAGAACTCCGACCGCTGCCAGCCCGTCATCGGTACGGTCTCCAGCGGCACCGGTGTGCCGAGGAACTCCCCGTTGAACAGCCGTGCCAGCTCGGCGACCGTCATCCCGTGCGCCTGCGCGATCGGCTGCCGGCCGACGAAGGTCGCGAACTCCCGGTGCAGGACCGGGCCTTGGGCGGAGCGGCCGGTCACCGGATTGGGGCGGTCGAGCACGACGAAGCGCCTGCCGGCGAGTCCGGCCGCCTCCATGCAGTCGTACAGGGTCCAGATGTAGGTGTAGAAGCGGGCGCCGACGTCCTGGATGTCGTAGACGACGGTGTCCACGGCGGAGGCCCTGAAGACGTCGGCGAGTTGCCGGCCCCGCTTCAAGTACGTGTCGTGGACCGGGAGTCCGGTGGCCGGGTCGGTGGAACGGCTCTCGGAGCCGCCGGCCTGCGCGGTCCCCCGGAAGCCGTGTTCGGGGCCGAAGACCGCGGTGAGGTTCACCTGGGGGCTCGCGTGCATGACGTCGACGATGTGGCGGGCGTCCCTGGTGACGCCGGTGGGGTTGGTGACGATGCCGACGCGCTGGCCGTGCAGCTGGGCGTAGTCGTGCGCGGCGAGTTGTTCGAAGCCGGTGCGCAGCGCGGCCTTCCGGGGCCGCGGTGCCGGAGCGAGGGCCGCCGCCGGGGGCGCCGCCAGGAGGGTTCTTCTGGTGAGGGGCATAGCGGCACCGTAGGGGCAGCCGCAGGTCACGGCCCGTAGGCGAGGACGAGGACATCGGCCCTTCCGGTGTTACATACCGACCGGTTAGTCTGGCTGGGCAGTGGAGCCGCAGTCGAAGGAGACCGATGGTGGAAGCCGTTCAAGGTGCCGGGGTGGTCGTCACGGGGGCCGGGGGTGGTATCGGAGCCGCGCTCGCGCGGCGGTTCGCCGCCGAAGGGGCCCGGGTCGTCGTCAACGATCTGGACGGCGAGCGGGCCAAGGCCGTCGCCGACGAGATTGGCGCCGTCGCCGTGCCCGGGGACGCGTCCGCCGTCGTCGGGGACGCCAGGGACGCGCTCGGCGGCACCGTCGACATCTACTGCGCCAACGCCGGGCTCGGCTCCGGCGGGTCCGAGGCCGCGGGCGAGCAGGTGTGGGCGCAGGCCTGGGACGTCAACGTGATGGCCCATGTGCGGGCCGCGGAGGCGCTGATCCCGGGGTGGCTGGAGCGGGGGGAGGGACGCTTCGTGTCCACCGTGTCCGCCGCGGGGCTGCTCACCATGATCGGGGCCGCGCCCTACAGCGTCACCAAGCACGGCGCGTACGCCTTCGCCGAGTGGCTCTCGCTGACGTACCGCCACCGCGGGATCAAGGTCCACGCGATCTGTCCGCAGGGCGTCCGCACCGACATGCTGGCCGCCACCGGCAGCGCGGGCGACCTGGTGCTCCGGCCCACCGCCATCGAGCCCGAGACCGTCGCGGACGCGCTGATGGCAGGCATCGAGCAGGAGCGCTTCCTGATCCTGCCGCATCCCGAGGTCGCCGGGTACTACGGTCTCAGGGCCACCGAGCCGGACCGCTGGCTGACCACCATGAACCACATCCAGCAGAAGTGGGAGGCCGGGGAATGACCGACTCCCGCTACGCCGCCAAGCCCTGGACCAGCCTGCTCGACGAGGCCCAGCGCGGGCCCGTCAGCCCCGACGACTCGCTGGTGCACGCCCTGCGGCGGGTCGTCGCCCAGACGCCCGACCGCACCTTCCTCACCTACTTCGACGGCCGGCTCAGCTACCGCGAGGTCGACGAGCTGAGCGACTCCGTCGCCGGGTACCTCGCCGCGCGGGGACTGGAGCACGGCGACCGGGTCGCCGTCCTGTTGCAGAACTCGCCGCACTTCGTCCTCGCGCTGCTCGGCGCCTGGAAGGCGGGCGCGATCGTCGTGCCCGTCAACCCGATGTACAAGTCGGGCGAGGTGACCCACGTCCTGCGGGACGGCGAGGTGACCGCCCTGATCTGCTCCGACCGCGCCTGGGAGTCGTACCTGCGGGACACGGCGGCCGAGTCGCCGGTGCGGATCGTGCTCACCGCCTGCGAACTCGACTTCCAGACCCGCGACGACACGCGCGTGCTCGCCTTCGAGCGGCTTCCGCAGGCCGAGGACGCGGCCGATCTGGTGGCCGTCGCCGAGGAGGGCCGCGAGGCGCCCGACGTGCCCGCCCCGGTGCCCTCCGGCATCGCCCTGATCAGCTACACCTCGGGGACCAGCGGTGCCCCCAAGGGCGCCACCAACACCCACGGCAACATCCTCTACAACGCCGAGCGCCAGCGCACCGGGCTCGGACTGCCCGACCCGCCCGTGTACTTCGCGCTGGCGCCGCTCTTCCACATCACCGGGATGGTGTGCCAGCTCGGCGCCTCGCTGGTCAGCGGGGGCTCGCTGGTGCTGGCGTACCGCTTCGAGGGCGGGGTGGTGCTCGACGCGTTCGCCGAGCACCGGCCGCACTACACGGTCGGCCCGTCCACCGCCTTCATGGCGCTCGCCGCGCACCCGGCCGTCACCCGCGAGCACTTCGCGTCCTTCCGGAACATCTCCTCCGGCGGCGCGCCGGTACCGCCCGCCCTGGTGGAGAAGTTCCGGGCCGGCTTCGGGCCGTACATCCGCAACGGCTACGGCCTCACCGAGTGCACCGCGCCCTGCGCCTCCGTGCCGCCCCAGCTGGAGGCACCCGTCGACCCGGCGTCCGGGACGCTGGCCGTGGGCGTGCCGGGACCCGACACCGTCGTACGGATCGTCGACGACCAGGGCGACGAGGTCCCCTTCGGGGAGCAGGGCGAGATCGTCGTACGCGGGCCGCAGGTCGTGCCCGGGTACTGGCGGCGCCCCGAGGCCACCGCCGAGACCTTCCCGGACGGTGAACTGCGCACCGGGGACATCGGGTTCATGGATCCCGAGGGCTGGCTGTACGTCGTCGACCGCAAGAAGGACATGATCAACGCGTCCGGCTTCAAGGTGTGGCCGCGCGAGGTCGAGGACGTGCTGTACACCCATCCGGCGGTACGCGAGGCGGCCGTCGTCGGGGTACCGGACGGGTACCGGGGCGAGACGGTGAAGGCGTACATCAGTCTCCGCCCGGGTGCCGAAACCGACCCGGATGAATTCGCCGTGTACTGCAAGGAGAGACTGGCCGCCTACAAATACCCGCGTCAGGTGGAGATCCTGCCCGAGCTGCCGAAGACGGCGAGTGGGAAGATCCTCCGGCGGGAACTGCGTTCCCGGTCGCACGACAGCGAGTGAACACCTAGGAAAGGCAGGTGGCGGCAGTGCCGAGGACGACCGACGGGGACGGGGCTCCCGTCCCGCAGCGGCTGCTGGCCGCCGCCACCCGGCTCTTCGCCGAGCAGGGCTACGACCGCACCTCGGTGCAGGAGATCGTCGAGGCCGCGGGGGTCACCAAGGGCGCGCTCTACCACTACTTCGGCTCCAAGGACGACCTCCTGCACGAGGTGTACGCGCGCGTGCTGCGCATCCAGCAGGAGCGCCTGGAGGTGTTCGCGGGCGCCGACGAACCGGTCGACAAGCGGCTGCGCGCGGCGGCGGCCGACGTCGTGGTGACGACGATCGACAACCTCGACGACGCGTCGATCTTCTTCCGGTCCATGCACCACCTGAGCCCGGAGAAGAACAAACAGGTGCGCGCCGAGCGCCGCCGCTACCACGAACGCTTCCGCGCGCTGGTCGAGGAGGGCCAGCGCGAGGGCGTCTTCTCCACCGCGACCCCGGCCGACCTGGTCGTGGACTACCACTTCGGCTCGGTCCACCACCTGTCGACCTGGTACCGCCCCGGCGGCCCGCTCAGCCCCCAGGAGGTCGCCGACCACCTCGCCGACCTGCTGCTGCGGGCCTTGAGGCCCTAGCCGCCGGATCCGCTACGGCTCGACGGCGGGCCCCGTCGGTCCAAGGCCCGCCTCCCGGGCCCAGGCCGCCGCCTCCGCGCGGTCCGCGACGCCCAGTTTGGCCAGCACCGCCGACATGTGGTTGCTGACCGTCTTGGGGGACAGGCCGAGCCGGGTGGCCACCGTCGAGTTGGGGCGGCCCTCGGCGATCAGGGCGAGCACGTCGCGTTCGCGCGGGGTGAGCGTCGGGCACGGGTCGGGCCGGTCCGGCGGGGTGCTGAGCCGGCCGAGCACCCGCCGGGCGACCCCGGGGCCGAAGATGGCCTCACCGGCGGCCACCGCCCGGATCGCCCGGACGATCTCGTCCTGGCCCGCGCCCTTGAGGACATAGCCCAGGGCGCCCGCCCGCATCGCCGCGAACACCGAGTCGTCCTCCTCGACCATGGTGAGCATCAGCACGGCCACCCGGGGCGCCACCCGGCCGATCTCCCGGGTCGCCTCGATGCCGTTCAGCTCGGGCATCCGGATGTCCATCACCACCACCTGCGGACGCAGCGTCACCGCCGCCCGCACCGCCTCCCGCCCGCTCGCCGCGACCCCGACGACCCGCACCCGGGGCGATCCGTCCCGCACGGACTCCAGCAGCGCGGCCAGCCCGGTCCTGACCACCGGATGATCGTCGGCGAGGACGACCCGCAGCGCGTCCTCGTCGTCCCCGCCCCCGGGTTCCCGTCCCGTCACATCGCCTCCCCCAACGGCAGCGTCGCCACCACCCGCCCGTGCCCCGCCACGCACCGGCCGCCCAGTTCGGCCGCCCGTTCCTGCATCGACGTGATGCCCACCCCCGGTGTCCACGCGGTCTCCTCGGCCGCGGGCCGGCCGTCGTCGCGCACCTCCAGGCGCAGCCCGTCGCCGATCTCGATGCTCAGGTCCACCCGTGAGGCACGGGCGTGCCGGGCCGCGTTGGTCAGCGCCTCGACCGCGATGCGGTACGCGGCCACCTCCACGGCGGCGGGCAGCGCCGGCAGCCGCTCGGGTGCCTGGACCCGCACCTGGAGCGGGCTGCCGTCCGCCCGCCAGGACAGCCGTACCGCGCGCTCCCGCAGCGCGCCCAGCAGCCCCAACTGGTCCAGGTCCGGGGGCCGCAGGCCGTCCACCAGGCGGCGCACCTCCGCGACCGCGCCGCCCACCTCGGACCGCAGCTCGGCGAGCAGTGTCGCCGCCCGCTCCGGGTCGAAGGCCAGCAGATTGCGCACGGCGTCCGCCTGGAAGGCGGCTCCGGCGAGGGTCGGTCCGAGCCCGTCGTGCAGATCGCGGCGGATCCGCCGCCGTTCCTCCTCGCGCGCGGCCACGATGCGTTCGCGGGAGTGCTGCAACTGCCGGGTGAGGTCGGTGGCGTGCAGCGCGGCGGCCAGCGGTACGGCGAGCAGCTCCAGGACCGCGAGGTCGGCGGTGTCGGGCTGCTGTTCGCCGGGCCGCAGCCCGATCACCAGCGCGCCGACGGTCCGGCCGTCGTAGTCCAGCGGCAGGGCGTGGATGCGTTCCCCCGGCTCGCCCCAACTCCCGTCCGTCAGACCGGGCTTCGATTCCACACAGACGTACGGCAGCCGCAGCGCCTCGCCGACCGCCTCCGGGACCGCGTCGACGCCGGTGCCGGCCAGCCGTTCGCCGATGCGGGAGACCGCGCGCACCGGGTCGTGCCGGTCGCCGTAGAGGGCGTGGCCGACCAGGCGTTGCAGGAGGCGGCGGGCCGGTTCGAAGACGACGGCGAGGGTGACGGTGATCAGGGCCGGGCCGAGCAGCGCGGGGTCCGGGTTCAGGAGTGCCTGGGCGGAGGTGACCAGGCCGACGTAGGCGACTATCACGCCGACGGTGAGCGCGCCGTAGAGGAGGCTGCGGGAGACGACGAGGCGGATGTCGAGGAGTTCCTCGCGGACCACGGCGATCATGATGGCGGCCGGCAGGAACAGGGTGCAGCACGAGGTGTAGACGGCGGGGAAGCCCAGGATCTGGAGGGCCACGCTCAACGCCAGGGGCAGCATGCCCGCGATCAGCCACAGCAGCCTGCGACGGTCCTGCTCCCCGCCACGCCGGTGGCGCACGGTCATCACGGCGAACACGGCGGCCAGCACCAGGCAGGCCTTCGCGGTCTCCAGGTCCCGCAGGGCCGGCATCCACCCGTCCGGCACCGGAAGGTAGGAGGGTTGGGCCGGAGTGCCCCGGAACAGCCCCCAGTCGTCCCGCGCCCAGATCGCGAAGTCCAAGGGGGCGGACAGGAGTTGGGCGGCCAGGGCCCAGCGCCAGCGGCGGTCGGGCAGCCGGCCGTCGGGGAACAGGAAGAACACCAGCACGAACGCCGTGGAGCTGGCGAGGATCCAGGTGTGGCGCCCGGCGGTCGTGACCGCGTGCAGCAGCTCCGGCGGCCAGCCCGATCGACAGGCCGGTGAACGCGTGGCCCAGCCCGTAGGCGATCAGCAGCCATCCGATCGGGTTGCGCGGCCGGTGCAGCGCGATCACCGTGCCGCAGACCGGATAGGCGAGGCCGACCGCCAGGTCGACGACCATGTCGTAGCGGACCAGGTCCGCGACGGGGACCCCGGCCACCGCCAACGCGACCGCCCCGGCGGCCACTTGGAGCGCTGCCAGCCCCAACAGCAGGTATGCGGCGGCCGTGTGGGGCCGGGTGCGCCCGTCGCGGTCGTCCATGCGTCCCATCGTGGGGGCGCGGCGCCCGGGTGTCATGGGAACGCTTCCCGGACCACCCGGGAGAGGTCCCCGGCGTTGCCCGGGGCCTTCCCCTCAACTCCCGGCCCCCGGCGCCGTGATGCTCGTACCAGCACCACGGCGGGCACACCGCCGGACCGACCGACAGGAACCAACGGGGGAAACACCATGCTGTCAACGAAGCGGCGCCTGACCGGCGTCGTCCTGGGCTCCCTGCTCGCCCTCGGCGGCACGGCGGCGGTGCCGGCCGCCGCGCAGCCGTCGACGCGGGCCGCGTGCGGCATCGCGGTCAACGAGCCGCACATCTACCAGCGTTGGAACGCGCTCGGCGGGGCCGGCGGCCGGCTGGGCTGCCCGACCAGCGGCACCCGGGACGTCTACCTGAACAACGTGTACGCGGGCAAGCGCCAGTACTTCGCCTACGGCACCGCCACCTGGTCACCGCGACAGGGCCCGAACATGGTCGTCGCCGCGTGGGAGGACCAGGGCTACGCCTACTTCAACTGGGGCACGACGGGCCCGCAGAACCGCTACGACTCGTTCCTGGTCCGCTGGACGAGCGCCTCCGACCCCGGCGGCACCCAGCGGGAGTTCGGCGGCGGCACGTCCGGCCGCATCCGGGTGCTGGAGCGGAACACCGGCGCCTACGTCTTCATCGTGGAGGGCTGCCACGTCGGCGTCTTCGGCCACAGCTGCCCGCAGGGCTGGACGCTGAAGGCGAGCACGCCCAACTGACCATCACCTCGGGGGAACGGGGCTGGAAGGGACGCGACCGCTCTTCCAGCCCCACAGGTCACCACAGGTAACGCTCACCACAGGTACCGCTTACTACAGGTACTGCTTCAACTCCCGGCGGGCCAGGGAGCGTTGGTGCACCTCGTCCGGGCCGTCCGCCAGCATCAGGGTGCGGGCGGACGCGTACAGCTCCGCCAGCGGGAAGTCCTGGCTGACCCCGCCCGCGCCGTGCAGCTGGATCGCCTTGTCGAGGATGCCGACCACCGTGCGCGGGGTGGCGATCTTGATGGCCTGGATCTCCGCGTGGGCGCCCTTGTTGCCGACCGTGTCCATCATCCACGCCGTCTTCAGGACCAGCAGCCGCAGCTGCTCCACGGCGACCCGGGCGTCCGCGATCCAGTTGTGGACGACGCCTTGTTGAGCCAGCGCCTTGCCGAACGCGACGCGGGACACGGCTCGTCGGCACATCAGCTCGATCGCGCGCTCGGCCATGCCGATCAGCCGCATGCAGTGGTGGATACGGCCCGGGCCGAGCCGCGCCTGCGCGATGGCGAAGCCGCCGCCCTCCTCGCCGATCAGATTCGTCACCGGCACGCACGCGTGGTCGAAGACGACCTCGGCGTGGCCGCCGTGCGAGTGGTCCTCGTAGCCGAAGACCTGCATCGCGCGCTTGACCGTGACGCCCGGGGTGTCGCGCGGGACCAGGACCATCGACTGCTGGCGGCGGATGTCGGCGCCGTCCGGGTCGGTCTTGCCCATCACGATGAAGATCTTGCAGTCCGGGTTCATCGCCCCGGAGATGTACCACTTGCGGCCGGTGATGACGTAGTCGTCGCCGTCCCGCTCGATGAGCGTCGTGATGTTCGTGGCGTCCGAGGAGGCGACCTCCGGCTCGGTCATCGCGAACGCCGAGCGGATCTCGCCCGCGAGCAGCGGCTCCAGCCACTGCTTCTTCTGCTGCTCGTCGCCGAACTGGAAGAGCACCTCCATGTTGCCGGTGTCCGGTGCCGCGCAGTTCAGCGCGGTGGGCGCCAAGTGCGGGGAGCGGCCGGTGATCTCGGCCAGCGGGGCGTACTGGAGGTTGGTCAGACCCGCGCCGTACTCGGCGTCGGGGAGGAAGAGGTTCCACAGGCCCTGCCTGCGGGCCTCCGCCTTCAACTCGCCTACCACGGCCGGGGTTTCCCACGGTGAGACGAGCCGCGCGCGCTGTTCCTCGGCGACCGGCTCGGCCGGGTAGACGTACTCGTCCATGAAGGCCAGGAGCTTGGCGCGCAGTTCCTCGGTGTGTGCGTCGAACGCGAAGTCCATGGTGGATCAGCCTTCCTGAAGGGTGGTCAGGCCGTGCTCGATGAAGACCGGTACCAGTTCGCCGATGCGGTCGAAGCCGCGACCGACCGTCTGGCCCAGGGTGTAGCGGTAGTGGATGCCCTCCAGGATCACGGCGAGCTTGAACCACGCGAACGCCGTGTACCAGGCGACCGCCGAGACGTCGCGTCCGGAGCGCGCGGCGTACCGCTCGATCAGCTCGGCCGGCGCCGGGTGGCCGGGGGCCGAGGCCGTCGTGGAGATGGGGGAGTCGGGCAGTTCCAGCGGGAGGCTGTACATCACCAGCAGGCCCAGGTCGGTGAGGGGGTCGCCGAGGGTCGACATCTCCCAGTCCAGGATCGCCTTGATCTTGTCGTCCGTGCCGATGAGGACGTTGTCGAGGCGGTAGTCGCCGTGGACGACGGTGGCGGTGGGGGAGGTGGGCAGGCGGCGGCCCAGAGCCGCGTGCAGTTCTTCCACACCGGGCAGTTCGCGGTTGCGCGATGCCGCCAACTGCTTGCCCCAGCGGCGCAGTTGGCGGTCCAGGAAGCCCTCGGGGCGGCCGAAGTCCGCGAGGCCGACCTCGGCGGGCACCACCGCGTGCAACTCGACCAGTGTGTCGACGAGTTCGAGTACCGCGCCCCGGGTGCGGTCCGGGCCGAGCGGGGCCAGCTGGTCGGCCGTGCGGTAGGGAGTGCCCTCGACGAACTCCATGACGTAGAACGGCGCGCCCAGCACCTCGTCGTCCTCGCACAGCAGCACCGGATTCGGTACCGGTACGTCGGTGGGGTGCAGGGCGCTGATCACCCGGTGCTCGCGCTTCATGTCGTGCGCGGTGGCCAGGACATGGCCCAGCGGGGGGCGTCGTACGACCCACTTGGCGGTGTTGTCGGTGATCGCGTAGGTGAGGTTCGACCGTCCGCCCTCGATCAGCCGGCCGGACAGGGGGCCGGTGACCAGACCGGGCCGCTCGCGGTCGAGCAGACCGCGCAGCCGGTCGAGGTCCAGTCCGGGCGGATGGTCGGGGCTCATACATCACTCCTGCGTATGGAGGAACAGGTACCGACCCATCATGCCGACCGGTCGGTATGTCGTCCAGTGCGGGAACGAAACGTGACTGGGGCCACGATAGGCCGACAGCTCCCCGCGTGGGGCGGCGGGGAGCTGCCGGATGCCCGGGTGGGGCTCAGTGGTCGTCCCAGTGGCCGTCGTGCTGGGCGTGCCGGTGGCCGTCGTGGACGTAGTCGACGTGGTCGCCGTGCAGCACGCTCTCGTGGCCGCAGTCCTGGCCGTGCTGGTGCTCGTGTTCCTGGTGCGCCACGTGGCCGCCGGGCTCGCACTCGTCCCAGTGGCCGCCGTGCTCGCGGTGCAGGTGCCCGTCGTGCGCGTAGTCGACGTGGTCGCCGTGCGGGACCGGGGCGTGACCGCAGTCCGGGCCGTGGGCGTGGGCGTGCGCGGAGTGCTCCAGGTGCAGGGTGGTCATGGTGCTCACCTTCGGAAGTGCGGGCGATGACGACGGACAGGTTGCCATGCGAATCGCCCATAACGGGGCATCCGAGGTGTGTGGCGCCGCTGCGGGTGTGTGGTGGGGGCGGGGGTGTGGTGGGGGCCGGGAGTGCGGGTGAGTGATCCGTCTCTGTCCCCGTCTCCGTTCTCGTCCCTCGGTCAGTACACGAGCACCGCCGCGCACACCGCCACGGCCACCGTGCAGAGTGCCGCCGCCGTGGCGCGCCGGGGGGCCAGGGGCGGGGGCGTGCTGTCGGTCGCGAGGGCGGTGATGCGCTGGTGGGCCACGGCCAGGAAGCCGAGCCAGAGCGCGCAGCACAGCGCGCAGACGATGACGCCCTCCGGCCGGACTCCGCCGTGCAGCGCCGCCTTCACGGCGAGGACCGCGGCCACCGTGCTCGACAGGGTCGTGCGGCGCCAGGCCAGCCGGGTGCGTTCGGGTTGCAGACCGGGGTCGCGGTCCGGGGGGCTCGTCATCCTTCCCATCCGGCCAGTACGACGATGACCATGGCCACAGCCACGATCGCCACGGCGATGCCGAGCAGCGCGGGGAAGCGGGACACGGGCAGGTCCTCGCCGTGGCGCATCGCCCGTTCGCAGCGCACCCAGTGGTTGACCGCGCGCAGGGAGCACAGGACGCCCGCCGCCAGGAGCGCGAGGGCCAGCCCCACCCGCCAGGCCCAGCGCAGGTCCGGCAGGAACTGGTCGACCGCGAAGCCGCCGCCGATCAGCGCCAGCGCGGTGCGCAGCCAGGCGAGGAAGGTGCGCTCGTTGGCCAGGGAGAAGCGGTAGTCGGGAGTGCTGCCCTCCTCGCTGATCTGCTGAGGTGCGAACCACAGTCGGACGTTCCGTGCGAAATCGATCACAGGAGCGACCCTATCCGGCCGTCCTGGAGTGGTACTCCTTGAGGCGTTCGTAGGCCGCCAGGCCGTCCGGTACCCACTCCCAGTCGTGCAGGCGCCGCACGATCTCGCCCTCTTCGAGGAAGGCGTGCCAGTCGACCTCCTCGACCTGGGGGCTGACCGGGAGTTCGCAGCGCACCTCGTACACCGCCGACCACCAGGTCCGGCCCGCGCCGTCGTCGTACAGGAACTTGAAGAGGAAGCCGGGCTGGGGGAGGCCGGTGACGCCGAGTTCCTCCTCCGCCTCGCGCAGGGCCGCCTCGTCGTAGGACTCGCCGGCGCCGACCACCCCGCCGACGAACATGTCGTAGAGGGAGGGGAAGACGAGTTTGGTGGGAGTGCGGCGGTGGACGAAGACGCGGCCCTGGGCGTCCCGGGTCTGGACGAAGACCGCGCGGTGGCGCAGGCCCCGGGCGTAGGCCTCGCCTCGTGGGGACCGGCCGATGACCTGGTCGTGTTCGTCGACGATGTCCAGGATTTCGTCAGCTGCGCTCATGGACCCATCCAAACAGGGGAGGGCGGTCAGCGGGGCTGGAGGTTCAGGGCGGGCTGCGGCTTCGTCGTGCCGCGCGGCATCGCGGGGTGCATGCCGAGCAGCAGGATGCCCACGACGATGCCCGCCAGGCCCACCGCCTCCCAGGCCAGCGCCCCGGTGTCGGTGCGCAGCCGGTCGCCCAGGAAGCCCACTCCGCAGATGATCCCGGCCAGCGGCTGGGCGGCGGTGAGAGCCGGCAGCGACATGCGCAGGGGGGCCGTCTCGAACGCGCTCTGGACGAGGACCAGGCCCGTCACCCCGAGGGCCAGCACGCCGTACGGCTGCCAGCCGGTGAGGAGTTCGGTGAGGCCGCCCTCGGTGAAGCGCTGGCCGCTGACCCGGGTCAGCGCGTCCTGGACGCCGTAGAGGAGACCGGCGGCCAGGGCCAGCAGGACCGGGCCCGAGCTGAGGCGGGAGCGTTTGGCGTAGGTCGTGAGGAGGAGGGCCAGGCCCACCATCGCGCCGATGATCAGCCAGTGCCGGAAGGGGTCCGTGACCGGAGTGCCGCTGCGCGGTTCGCCCGCGACGATGAACGTCGTCACACCGCCGGCCAGCAGGGCCAGGCCCGTCCAGCCCTGGCGGCCCAAGGGCTGTCTGGTCTGCTTGCGGGAGAGCGCCAGGGCGAAGAGGAGGTTCGTGGCGAGGAGCGGCTCGACGAGGGAGACCTCGCCCTGGGACAGCGCTATCGCGCCCAGCACCATGCCCGCGACCATCAGGGCGATACCGCCGAGCCAGCGCGGCACCCGCATCAGGTCGAGGAGGATTCTCGGGGAGAGGAAGTCGCTCAGAGGTGCCTGCTGGGCCGCGTTCTGCTGGAGCACGAACCCGAAGCCGAGGCAACAGGCCGCACTCACCGAGAGCATCAGAACCAGAACCGACACGCTGCGTACCTCGATCGTTGGGCCGGGCTACGGGATGCGTTTGGGCGACTGTAGCGCCCCGGGGTCCGGCGTGCCCCTGGAAGTTCCCGGAAGCGGGACCGTGCTGCCATGGTCCGCCGCCGTGGGTCCGAGCGCCATGGCGTACGCCACACCGGTTACCCGTGAACGCTTGGGAGCGTACCGTCCCGGGTAGAGGTTGTGGCCACAAGTGCCTTTTGTGAAAAGGTAGTTGACAGGAGTAACAGCCGTACGGCACTTGACGCGAAGTGTTGGCTGGGGGTTTGCTGTGCGTGATCGGCCGATGGCGCGCCGATGTCCCGCAGCGTCGCGTGAGGAACGTGAGGAATACCCGGGTGTCCCCACCCCCGCCACCCCTCGGGCGCCGCCACAGACGAGCGGCCCAGGCGTTCGACGCCGCCCTCGACGACGCGGAACTGGTCGCCGCGCGCGCCGCGTTGGCCCAGGGCCGCTGGCAGGCGGCGCGGGGGCTGCTCGCCCAGACGGGCGACGAATGGGATCTGCGCGCCCACCGCGTCACCGTCCTCGCCCTGGAGTCCTATACCGCCGCCTGGGCCCGTGACTGGCTGCTCGCCGAACCCGAGTCCGCCGACGCCTCCGTGCTGCTCGCCGTCGCCCTGGTCCAGCGGGTACTGGCCGGCAAGGAGAAGCCCGTCAGGGCCCGCGACGCCTGTCGTGCGGCGGCGGCCCGGGTGCCCGCGGACCCGACGCCCTGGCTCGGACTGCTGCTCCTGGAGCACAGCCTCGGCACCGACGAGGACGTCGTGCGGCTCTTCGACGAGGTCCGCCACCGGCACGCCGACCACCACCACGCCCACCATCTGATGGTCGCCAGGCTGGCCGAACGGCGGGCCGCCGCCGGAGTCGACCCGCTGCACGAGGTCTACGACTTCGCCTACTGGGCCGCCGAACAGGCCCCCGCCGACTCCCCGCTCGCCATCCTGCCGGTCATCGCGCACACCGAGCGCTACCGGGTGCTGGCCGCCGCCGGTCTGGAGCCCGTCGATCCGGCCGCCTCCGGGCACTGGTCGGGGCGCCGGGCCCGGCAGGTGATGAAGGCCGCCTTCGACTGGTGGCTGGAGTGGGAGCACGAGGGCCATCCGCGCCGCCTGGTCGACCTCAACTTCCTCGCCCACGCCAAGTGCTGCGAGGGCCGCAGCGCCGAGGCCGCCGCCCTGTTCCACCGCATCGGGGAACACCCGACCCCGGCCCCCTGGTCCTACCCGGACCGCGACCCGCTCACCGCTTTCCGTGCCGCACGCGAGCACGCGCTCGGTACGTCGTAACGCCGCCGTAGCGAGGTAGCGCGACCGTAGCGACGAACACGTCTCAACGCACACGTCTCAACGAATACGTCTCAACGAGCCCGTAGCAACGCCCCCGTAGTAACGAACCCATAGCAACGCCCCCGTAGCAACGAACCCGTAGCGACCCCGAAAGGACGTCCCGCCATGACGACGGGCAGTTCCAGCACGAGCAGCGCCACCGCGGACGGCGGCGGCAGCGGCATCAGTACGTTCAGAGGGCAGGAGCGCGCCCTGCGTGCCGACCGCCTCGGTACCGGAGGCCTGTTGCTCTCCGTACTCGCGGCGACCGCGCCCCTCATGGTGGTCGCAGGTGTCATGCCCACCACATTCGCGGTGATGGGCATCGAAGGGCAGCCGCTCCTCTTCGTCCTCCTCGGCGTCGTCCTGGTGCTCTTCAGCGTCGGCTACGCCGAGATGAGCCGGCACGTCCACAACGCGGGCGCCTTCTACGCCTACATCTCCCGCGGCCTCGGCGGCACCGCCGGCGCGAGCGCGGCCCTGGTGGCACTCGTCGCGTACAACGCCCTCCAGGTCGGCATCTACGGCATCTTCGGCTTCGAGGTCTCCGGACTGTTCTCCACCTACGCCGACCTCCAAGTCGCCTGGTGGATACCGGCGTTGGCCGGTGTCCTCGTCGTCGGCGGGCTCGGCTGGCTGAAGATCGACGTCAACGCGCGCGTGCTCGGCGTCCTGCTGGTCATCGAGGTCGCGCTCGTCGTCATCTTCGACATCGCGGCCGTCGCCGACCCCGCCAAGGAGGGCCTGTCGTTGCACGCCTTCAACCCCGACACCCTCAGCGGCGCCGGGGTGGGCACCGCCCTGTGCTTCTGCATCGCCGCCTTCCTCGGCTTCGAACAGGCCCCCGTGTACGCCGAGGAGACCAGCCGCCCGCACATCCTGGTGCCGCGCGTGATGTTCCTCGCGGTCGGCGGCGTCGCGGTCTTCTTCGCACTGAGCTGCTGGGCGATCACCGTGGCGACGGGCCCCTCCCAGGTCGTCGGCGTCTCCCAGAAGCAGAGCGCCGGCCTGCTCTTCTACCTGACCGAGTCCCGGCTCGGCGGCACCTTCACCGACGTGCTGCACGTCCTGTTCGTCACCGGCATGTTCGCGGCCATGCTCAGCTTCCACAACGTCGTCGCCCGGTACGCCTTCGCCATGGGCCGCGAGGGCCTGCTGCCGGCCGCCTTCGGCCGGACGACCGGCTCCAGCGGCGCCCCCGGCACCGGCTCGCTGTTGCAGACCGCCGTGTCCGCCGTGATCGTGATCGTCTTCGCGCTCGCCGACGACAAGCCGACCGGCGACCCCACCGAACCGGTCCTGCACCTGTTCACCTGGTTCGGCAACATCGGCGCCCTCGGCGTGATCGTGCTGATGGCCGCCGCCTGCCTCTCGGTGATCGTCTTCTTCGCCCGCCGCGGCTCGGCCCGCGCCCAGGCCTGGCGGCTGGTCACCTCCGTGCTCTCCGGCGGCGCGCTCGTCGTCATCGCCGTCTACACCGTCAAGGACTTCGACGTCCTGGTCGGCGCGGGCCCCGGCTCCTCGCTGAGCTGGATCCTGCCCGGCACCGTCGGCCTCGCACTGCTCGTCGGCCTGGCCCAGGGCCTGCTGCTGCGCTCCCGCAACCCCGAGGCGCACGCCCGCATCGGGCTCGGCAACGAGGCGTTCCAACTGGACAAGGCGGCCACCGAGACGCCGTAGGAAGCTGTCGCCGGGCTGTCGTCCGGCTGTCGTTGCTGAGAAGCACGTAAGAAGTGGTTACGGAAGTCTGACGAGCACCCGCGTTCCCTGGCCGCGCCGGGGCCGCGGGTGTTCGAATGAATACGTGAACTCTGAACCAACCGAGTCGCCCGAGCCGTCCGAGGAGGAGCGGGAAGCGCAGGGCCGGCCCGTCGGCCGCCGTGTCTTCCTCGGCACTCTCGGCCTGGGCGCCCTCGGCGTCGTGTCCGCGCCGGTCCTCCAGCGCGGCATGGACGGGATCCTCGGCGCCCTCTCGGGCGAGGACCCCACCGGACTGACCGGACTGCTCCCGAACGGCGGCGGCTTCCGCTACTACTCCGTCACCGGGTCCGTACCGAACAAGAACGCCGAGAACTACCGGCTGACCGTCGACGGCCTGGTCGACAAACCGGCGACCTACACCCTCGCCGACCTGCGCGCGCTGCCGCAGACCCGGCTGGTCAAGGACGTCCAGTGCGTCACCGGCTGGCGGGTCCCCGGGACCCCCTTCGAGGGGGTGCGACTGTCCCGGCTCCTGGACGCCGCGGGAGTGCGTGCCAAGGCCGGGGCGGTTCGCTTCACCTGCTTCGACGGCGCCTACACCGAGAGCCTCACCCTCGACCAGGCCCGCCGCTCCGACATCCTGGTCGCCCTGCGCATGCAGGACAAGCCGCTGGGCCACGACCACGGCGGCCCGGTCCGGCTCTACGTCGCCCCGATGTACTTCTACAAATCCGCGAAGTGGCTCTCCGGCATCACGGTCACCGAGCACGTCAAGCCCGGCTACTGGGAGGATCGGGGCTACGACGTCGACGCCTGGGTCGGCAGGTCGAACGGACGCGACGATGACCCTACGAGCTGAAGCCCACGCCCCGCGCACCGAACCCTCGGCCCGGGTCCGGCGGTTCGGCCGCGCCGACCGCTGGGTGCACCGGGCGACGGCCGCGCTGATGGGCGTCTGCGTCGCCACGGCGGCCTGCCTCTACATCCCCGAGTTCGCCGAACTCGTCGGCCGCCGCCAACTCGTCGTCCGCATCCACGAGTTGGCAGGCGTCGCGCTGCCCGTGCCGGTCCTCTTCGGCCTGTTCTCCCGGGGCTTCCGCATCAACCTCGGCTTCCTCAACCGCTTCGGCCCGCACGACCGCGTCTGGCTGCGCGGCGCCCTGCTGCGCGACAAGCGCCGCTCGGCCCGCCCGGCCGACAAGTTCAACGCCGGCCAGAAGATCTACGCCAACTGGATCGCCGGCGCGAGCCTGGTCATGCTCGGCACGGGCCTGATGATGTGGTTCACCCACCTCACCCCGATCATGTGGCGCACCAGCGCGACCTTCGTCCACGACTGGCTCGCCCTCACGATCGGCATCGTCCTGGGCGGCCACATCGGGATGGCACTCGGGGACCCGGAGGCACGCGAGGGCCTGCGCACGGGATCGGTGAGCAGAGAGTGGGCCAAGCGCGAACACCCGCTGTGGAAGCCCTAGGAGGCCTGGGCCGATGAACCCGCCTGGGCCGACGACCCGGCCCGGTCCGGACTCGGGCCCGGCGGGAGCATCCCGTGCCGGACGGCCACCCGCCGTGCCTACCCGGCGCCGACACGCGTCGAGGCCTGCCGCCACCCCGGACGCCTCGACGCCGACAGCGGCCTCCGAAGGCCGCTCGCAGTCGTCCGGGTCGTCGGAGCTCGCGGCGGTGTCGGCACCGGCCGCCTTCGCCGCCGCGACGGCCAGGCGGCCGATCGGCCCGCGCCGGTGACCAGCACCCGGCGTCCGGTCATCTCTCCCGCCCGGCCGTCAATCCCCCCTGTACGTACGGGAAGCGGGCCGCGCTGCCCAGACGCGCGGTGTGTCCGGCAGACGTTGCGCCGCTCGTCCTGACAGCGGATCACGCAACCCGGCATGTCGTCCGCGCTCCCCTTCCCTACAGCACGCTCGTCATGCCGCCGTCGACGTACAGCACCTGTCCGCTCACGAAGTCCGCGGCGGGGGACGCCAGGAACAGCACTCCGCCGACCAGGTCGTCCGTGCTGCCCCAGCGTCCGGCCGGGGTCCGCCTGCGCACCCAGGCGCTGAACTCCTCGTCCTGGACCAGGGGTTGGGTCAGTTCTGTGGCGATGTAGCCGGGACCGAGGCCGTTGACCTGGACGCCGGACGGGCCCCAGTCGGCGCACATGCCCTTGGTGAGCATCTTCAGGGCGCCCTTGGTGGCCGCGTAGGGCGCGATGCCCGGGCGGGCCACCTCGCTCTGCAACGAGCAGATGTTGATGATCTTCCCGTGCCCGCGTTCCGTCATCCGCCGGGCCGCCTCGCGGCCGACCAGGAAAGCGCTGGTGAGGTTGGTGTCGATGATCCGGTGCCAGTCGGAGTCGGTGAACTCCAGGAGCGGGGCGCGCAGTTGCATGCCCGCGTTGTTGACCAGGATGTCCAGCGGGCCGACCCGGTCCTCGATGTCCTTGATCCCGGCGGCCACTGACGGACCGTCGGTCACGTCGAAGGCCGCCGTGCGGACGTCGCCGGGCAGCGCGGCGGCGGCCTCGGCGAGGCGTCCGCCGTCCCGTCCGTTCAGGACGACCGTGCAGCCGGCCTCCAACAGGCCCCGCGCAAGGGCGAGTCCGATGCCCCGGCTGGAACCGGTGACCAGAGCCGTACGGCCACTGATGTCGAAGAGCGGATGACTCATTCCCGTACCCCTAGATGATCAGCGAGAGCAGGAGGACCAGTCCGCCGGCGACCACCGAGATGATCGTCTCCATGACGGACCAGGTCTTGAGGGTCTGGCCGACGCTCAGGCCGAAGTACTCCTTCACCAGCCAGAATCCGGCGTCGTTGACATGGCTGAAGAAGACCGAGCCCGCGCCGATCGCCAGCACGAGCAGGGCGGTGTGGGTCGAGGACATGTCGGCGGCCAGCGGGGCGACCAGACCGGCCGCCGAGATGGTCGCGACCGTCGCCGAACCGGTCGCCAGCCGGATCGCCACCGCGATCAGCCAGGCCAGCAGCAGCGCCGGGATCGACCAGTCCTTGGAGATGTCCAGGATCATCTGGCCGACGCCCGAGTCGATCAGCGTCTGCTTGAAGCCGCCGCCCGCGCCGACGATGAGCAGGATGCCCGCGATCGGCAGCAGGCCCTTCTCGACGGTCGAGGACAGCCGTTCCCTGGTGAAACCGGCCGGGCGGCCGAGCGTGAACATCCCGACCACGACGGCCGCGAGCAGGGCGATCAGCGGGGAGCCGATGACGTCGAAGACGCGCTGCACGGTGTGCGTGGGATCGTCGACGACGATGTCGACCAGCGCCTTGGAGAGCATCAGCACGACCGGCAGCAGGATCGTGGCGAGGGTCGCGCCGAAGCCGGGCCGGTTCTCCAGGTCCTCCGAGGGGCGGGCCGGGATCATCCGCTCCGGGGCCTGGACGTCCACCCAGCGGGCGGCGACCTTGGAGAACAGCGGACCGGCGACGATCACCGTCGGGATGGCGACCAGCACGCCCAGCGCCAGGGTCAGACCGAGGTTGGCCTTGACGGCGTCGACGGCGACCAGCGGCCCGGGGTGCGGCGGAATGAGGCCGTGCATGACCGACAGCCCCGCCAGCGCCGGGATGCCGATCCGCATCAGCGAGTAGTTGCCGCGCTTGGCGACCATCAGCACGACCGGGATCAGCAGCACGATGCCGACCTCGAAGAACAGCGGCAGCCCGATCACCGAGGCGATCAGGACCATCGCCCACGGCATCGACCGGGGGCCCGCCTTCGCGAGGATCGTGTCGACGATCTGGTCCGCGCCGCCGGAGTCGGCGAGCAGCTTGCCGAGGATCGCGCCCAGCGCGATCAGCACACCCACACCGGCGACCGTCGAGCCGAGTCCGGTGGTGAAGCTGGTGATGGCCTTGTCCAGCGGCGCCCCGGCGAACGCGCCGAGCGCGAGCGAGCCGATGGTCAGCGCCAGGAAGGCGTGCATCTTGAACTTGGTGATGAGCAGGACGATGACGGCGATGCCCGCCAGTACGGCGATGCCCAGCTGCGCGTGGCCGGCCGAGGTGATGGGCTCGACGGGGTCCGCTGCCAGCATCTCGACGCTGAGTCTGGTCACGGTGGATTCCTTGCGGATACGGGGGGAGGGGTGGGGGGGCGACAGGTGGTGCGGGTCAGGAGGTGGGCTCGGGGACCTGCTCCAGCGCGGTCGTCGCCCGTTCGGCGATCTGCTCCGGGCCACCGCTGACGTCCACGGCGACACCGGCCTCGTCCGGCTCCAGCGGCTGGAGCGTGGCGAACTGGGAGTCGAGCAGCGCGGTCGGCATGAAGTGACCGTGCCGGTGCGCCATCCGGTCCTCGATGAGCGCGCGGTCGCCGGTGAGATGCACGAAGACGACCCCGGGGGCGGCGGCGCGGAGACGATCGCGGTACGAGCGCTTCAGCGCGGAGCTGCTGACGACCCCGCCGAGCCCGGCGCGCCCGTGCGCCCAGGAGCCGATGGCGTCCAGCCAGGGCCACCGGTCCTCGTCGGTCAGCGGCTGCCCGGCCGACATCTTGGCGATGTTGGCCTGCGGGTGGAAGTCGTCGCCCTCGGCGTACGGCACGCCGAGCCGGGCCGCGAGCAGGGGACCGATGGTGGTCTTCCCGGTGCCCGCTACGCCCATCACCACGACGACATGGGGGGTACGCATCGCTGCCTCACTGTCTCCGTCGACACCTGATGTCGATCCCACTGAAACCGATTAGGTACGACGAATTCAAGAGTCTGTGACATATAAGTCTGACTTTTTGGTGGGGTGACGCGCCCCGTACGCTGAGTGCATGACCAATCCGGGCCGCGGCCTGCACGGCCGTGTACTCGACGCCCTCGGCCCCGCCATCACCGCGGGCGACTACCCGCCGGGCAGCGTCCTGCGCACGGACGAACTCGCCAAGGACTTCGAGGTGTCCCGCTCCGTGATGCGCGAGGCGGTCCGCGTCCTCGAATCCATGCACCTGGTCGAGTCCCGCCGCCGCGTGGGCGTCACCGTCCGCCCCGAGGCCGAGTGGAACGTCTACGACCCACAGGTCATCCGCTGGCGCCTCGCGGGCGCCGACCGACCGCGCCAGCTGCGCTCCCTCACGGTGCTGCGCTCCGCGGTCGAGCCGATCGCGGCGGGCCTCGCGGCCAAGTTCGCCACGGCGGAGCAGTGCGCGGAACTCACCGAGTGCGCGATCGGCATGGTGGCCAACTCACGCGGCCACAAACTGGAGGCCTACCTCGTCCACGACGTGGCCTTCCACCGGGTGATCCTCGCCGCGTCCGGCAACGAGATGTTCGCCCGCCTCGGCGACGTCGTCACCGAGGTGCTGGCCGGCCGCACCCACCACGAGGTCATGTTCGAGGACCCCGACCCGGCCGCCGTCACCCTCCACGTCCAGGTCGCGGAGGCGGTCCGCGAGGGCGACGCGGTCCGCGCGGAGACGCTGACCCGGGAGATCACGATCGGCGCGCTCCAGGAACTGGACATCCTGGCGCCGTAGGCCTCAGTCCCCGATGAACTCCCCGTCGACGTAGACCCACGCCCCGTCGACCCGCTCGAACCGGCTCCGCTCGTGGATCGCCCCACCCCGGTAGGACGCCCGGAACGTCACGGTCCCCGCGGAATGGAACGCCGACCCGCCACTCGTCTCCAGCACCTCAAGCCCGGTCCACCGCATCCCCGGATCGAGCTCCAGGGGTTCGACGGGCCGCGTCCTCGGATGCCAACTACGCAGCAGATAGGGCGCGTCCAGCCGCACGAAGGCGGTGTACCGCGACCGCATCAACGCCTCGGCGGTGGGAGCGGCGGCGACACCTGAGTGGTACCGCCCACAGCAGTTGTCGTAGGGGGCGGGGAGGCCACAGGGACAGGAGGGGGTGACGGTGCGTCGGGGCATGGAGGACATTGTGCCGGGGTGACGCTGAGTGGCAGCGCCGCGTATGCCAGATCGACGCTCGACCGCGTGAAGCGGAGCCACCTGTGCTCGATCGCAGCGCGGGCGAGGAGCTGCTGCTCCGCGCTCTGTGGCACATCGTCGGTAGGCGTTGCATTGACGAACTGCACCAACAGGGCACCGGTGACCCGGGTGCCGATCTGTTTCATGAACCTGGGCGGTAGGACCCACTCGACCCCCGTGTACGGGGTCTGTTCGACAGTGCGGTGGACTCGCCTGACGTACCACTCGTGCCTGGGCATCTGAGGCGCGCTGCGCGCGGTCAGGTGAGCGGCCCCGGCCATCACCGGGGCGAGCACGGGAAATGTGCCCGTGGCTGCAGTGAGGTCACCCACGGCCTGCACGATGGGGGCGGCCGTGTGCAGGTCCGCTGCCAGGGTGGATCGCCACGCTCGTTCCGCCTTGACCGGTGGAAGGTGGTAGACGACAGCCTGGAGATCCTTGACCCGCCAACTGCCCATGGCCGGGAAGAGCAGTTCGACCCTCAGGTGCGGTGGCGTGTCCCCGGTGTATCCGAGGGTCCAGACGTACAGATTCGCCGTGAAATGGTGGGACGGGTGGGCCTGCCTGGCGAAGATCCGCTCCAGCGGAATGGACTGCGGCTCGGTCTCCCCGTAGACCTCCAGCCACTCACCCGTCCCCGCGTACAGCCGATTCCACGCAGACGCCATGACCTCACCCCCGTGCCGTCACTTGATACTCCGTCGGCCCCGCCCCCGCAACGGAACCGACCCCTCAGACCGCGATCCCCGTCTCCGCCGAAGGCATCGGTGGGAGTCGGGTGCCGTGTACCCAGGCCTCGAAGAGCTGGTCCAGGGGCTCGGAGGTGAAGCGGGAGGCGTGGGACGTGAACGTCGTTGTGGTCACCGTGCCGTTGCGGTGGACGCTGGCCCAGCTGCGCAGCATGCGGAAGAACGCGATGTCGCCCAGCGCGCAGCGCACCGCGTGGACGGTGACGCCGCCGCGTTCGTAGAGGCGGTCGTCGAACATGGACTTGCGGCCGGGGTCGGCGAGCCGCAGGTCCTGGGGGAGGGTGGAGAGCAACCGGTGCGCGGCGGCGGCGTGTTGGTGGGCCGTACGGCCGCCCGAGCGCTCGGACCACAGCCACTCCGCGTACTTGGCGAGGCCCTCGTTCAGCCAGATGTGCCGCCAGTCGGCGATGGAGACGCTGTTGCCGAACCACTGGTGGGCCAGTTCGTGCGCGACCAGTCGTTCCGAACCCCGGGCCCCGTCCACGTGGTTGGCGCCGAAGAGCGACAACCCCTGTGCCTCGACGGGGACATCGAGTTCCTCCTCCGTCACCACGACCGCGTACTCGTCGAAGGGGTACGGGCCGAACAGCTCCTGGAACAGCTCCATCATCGCGGGCTGACGGGCGAAGTCCCTTGAGAATGCCGGGAGCAGGTCCGAAGGGATGTGCCCGTGCTGCGGGACACCGCCGAGGCCGGGGTCGCCCAGCAGCACCGTCTGGTACTTGCCGATCGACAGACCGACCAGATAGCTCGACGTCGGTGCCGACTGCTCGTAGACCCACGTCGTCGTGGACGCCTTCGTCGTGCGCGTCAGCAGCCTGCCGCCCGCCACCACCGCGTACGCGGACGGCGTGGTGATCGAGATCTGGTACGACGCCTTGTCGGCGGGGCGGTCGTTGCACGGGTACCAGGACGGCGCCCCGATCGGCTGGCTCGCCACCAGCGCGCCGTCCGTCAACTCCTCCCAGCCGAGCCCGCCCCAAGGGCTGGCCACCGGCTTGGGGTTGCCCGACCAGTGCACCTCCACGGTGAACGCGGCACCGGCCCGCAACGGCTTCGCGGGGCGGACCCGGAGCCGGCCGCCGCGATGCGTGTAGTGCGGCTGGCGGCCGTCCACCCGGATCCGGCCGATCTTGAAGTCGCCCAGGTTCAGCTGGAATTCGGGCAGCGGAGCACGGCCCGCTATGGCGTTGATGCGGGCCGTGCCGGCGAGCCGGTTCGGGCCGGGGCGGTAGTCCAGCGCCAGCTCATAGCGGTGCACCCGGTAGCGGGCATCGCCGTTTGCCGGGAAATACGGGTCCGGACCCGCCGCCTGCTGAACGGTCACTGCTGCGTCTGCTCCCTGCGGTGTGCTCGTATCTCGTACCCGTGCACCGCCCTCCGAAGCCGACGCCGCGCGATCCGTGTTCAGGATCGCCATGACTCGATCGGATTGCCCAGCCAGCGGGTGTCGTCCGGGACGGACTCCGCCGCCATCACCAGCGATGCGGGGCCCAGAGTGGTGCGCGCCCCGACCTCGCTGCCGGGCAGGACGATTCCGCCAGGACCCAGCGTCGCGCCCTCACGGAGGACCACAGTATCCGTCCGCAAGATCCGGTCGTGGAAGAGGTGGGTCTGGAGCACACAGCCGCGGTTCACCGTGGAGGCGTCCTCCAGGGTCACCAGGTCGGTCTCGGGCAGCCAGTAGCTCTCCACCCAGACGCCCTTGCCGATGTGTGCGCCGAGCCCGCGCAGCCACGCCGTCAGCACCGGAGTACCCGGCACCGAACCGGCCAGCCACGGCACCGCGACGACCTCGACGAAGGTGTCCGCCAGCTCGTTGCGCCACACGTAACCGCTCCACAGCGGGTGCTCGGCACCGTGGTGCCGCCCCACGAGCAGCCACTTGGCCACGATCGAGACGAGTCCGCCGAGCGCGCCCACCGACAGCAGCACCAGGCCCGACAGCAGCGGCGCCCACACACCGAGCGCGCACAGCGCCGCCACCGTCAGCACGGCCAGCGCCGCCGAGCAGAACACCGGCACGATCCGGCACAGCTCCACCAGACCGCGCGCCCACAGCAGCCGCGCCGACGGGTCGTACGTCCGGCTCTGGTCGCCGCCGCTCGTGCTGCGCGGCAGCTTCACCGGCGGCAGCCCCAGGTACGACGTGCCCTTCTTCGCCTTCTTCGGCGTCGCCGACAGCACCCCGACGAGCCCGCCGTCCGGCACGCTCCGCCCCGGCGCGGTCATCCCCGAGTTCCCGAGGAACGCCCGCCGCCCGATCTCGGCCCGCCCGATCCGCACCCAGCCCCCACCGAGTTCGTACGGCGCGGTCAGCGTGTCGTCGGCCAGGAACGCGCCCTCACCGACCGTCGTCAGGCTCGGCAGCGCGAGCACGGTCGACACCTCGGCGCCCCGCCCGATCCGCATCCCGAGCAGCCGCAGCCACACCGGCGTGACGAGCCCGGCGTAGAGCGGGAACAGGGTCTCGCGGGAGAGGTCCATCAACTGCGTGACCGTCCACGCCTGCCAGCCGATCCTGCTGTGCGTGGGGTGCGTGCCCTCGCGCAGCCCGAGGCTGAGCAGCCGTACCCCGACCAGGATCAGCACGGCGTACGCCAGCCCGAAGGCGAGCGTCGCCGGGACCAGGGCCAGGGACGCGCCCCGCAGGGCCGTGCCGAGACCGTCGCCCGGAGCCACGAACAGGCTGGTCACCAGGAGCGCGACCGCGCCCGCGACCACCGGGAGCATGGTGAGCGCGAAGCCCGTCAGGCCGTACATCACCCGCCAGTACGTGCCGCGCTGCGGGCGGTCCTTGGGCCAGTTCCGCTTGGCCTTGCCGAGCTTGACGGCGGGTGCGCCCGCCCAGCGCTGGCCGGTCGGGATCGTGCCGGTGACCGCCGAACCCGGCGCCACCTCGGCCCGCTTGCCCACCCGGGCGCCGGGGAAGAGCATGCTGCGCGTGCCGACGACGGCGTGCGCGCCGACCTTGACCGGGCCGATCTCCAGGCGGTCGCCGTCCAGCCAGTAGCCGGACAGGTCCACCTCGGACTCGACGGCCGCGCCCCGGCCCAGCTTGAGCATGCCGGTGACCGGCGGGAGCGAGTGCAGGTCCACGTCCGGGCCGACCTTGGCACCGAGGGCACGCGCGTACCGCTCCAGCCACGAACCCGTCAGCGCGGTGGCGCCGCTGAACTCGGCCAGCCGCTCCGCCGCCCACAGCCGAAGGTGCACGCCGCCGCCGCGGTCGTAGCGTCCCGGCTTCACCCCGCGCAGCAGCAGACGCGCGCCGCCCGCGGCGATGGCGAGCCGGCCGGGCGGGCTGAAGAGCAGGAGCGCGCCGGCCGCGACCAGCCACCAGGAGGCGGTGGGCAGCCAGGCGTAGCCGCCGAGGACGTTGCCGAGCGCGGTCAGTGCCACCGTCCAGCGCAGACCGGCCAGGGTGAACAGGGGGACCAGCGCGAGGAGTTGGATCACCTTGGCGCGGACCGGGACCGGCGCGATCACCCGGGCCGTGCCGTCGCCCTGCGCCGAGTCCTCCAGGTGCCGGGCCAGCTTGCGCAGGGTCGGCTGCTGGTAGATGTCGAGGACGGCCGCGCTCGGGTAGCGGGTGCGCAGCCGGGTGGTGAGCTGGGCGGCGGCCAGGCTGCCGCCGCCGATCGCGAAGAAGTCGTCGGTCGCGCTGCTCACGGGGATGCCCAGCACCTCGGCCCACTGCTCGGCGAGCCAGGCCTCCGTACCGTAGAGCTGCTCCTTGGCGCCGCCGGTCTCCAGGCCTTCGAGCGGCCAGGGCAGCGCGTTGCGGTCCACCTTGCCGGAGGTGCGGGTCGGGAGGTCCTCGACCGGGGCGATCAACGGCACGAGCGCGGCGGGCAGTTCGGCCCGCAGCTTCTCGACGGCCGCGGCCTGGTCCCAGCCCTCCTGGGTGACGACATAGCCGACGAGGAGCTGGTTCCCGCTGCGCGCGGTGCGTACGGCGGCAGCCGCGCCCGCGACTCCGGGCAGCGCCTGGAGGGCCGCGTCCACCTCGCCCAACTCGATCCGGCGCCCGCCGAGTTTGATCTGCTCGTCGGCGCGGCCGAGGAAGATCAGCCCCTCGGGCTCGGCCTTGACCAAGTCACCGCTGCGGTACGCCCGTTCCCAGCCCAGGGACTCCAGGGGCGCGTACTTCTCGGCGTCCTTCTCGGGGTCGAGATAGCGGGCGAGACCGACCCCGCCGATCACCAACTGCCCGCTGCCGCCCATCGGTACGGGCACACCGGCCTCGTCGACGACGGCCAACTCCCAGCCGTTCAGCGGGAGTCCGATACGGATCGGCTCGTCGCCGGTCATCAGGGAGGCGCAGGCGACGACGGTCGCCTCGGTCGGCCCGTAGGTGTTCCAGACCTCGCGGCCCTCGGTGACCAGCCGTTGCACCAGCTCGGGCGGGCAGGCCTCACCGCCGAAGATCAGCAGACGTACGTCGTTCAGCGCCTCGGGCTCCCACAGGGAGGCCAGCGTCGGCACGGTCGAGACGACGGTGATGTCCTGGTCCACCAGCCAGGGCCCGAGGTCGGCGCCGCTGCGGACCTGGGAGCGGGGGACGGGCACCAGGCAGGCGCCGTAGCGCCAGGCGAGCCACATCTCCTCGCAGGACGCGTCGAAGGCGACGGACAGCCCCGCCATGACCCTGTCACCCGGACCGATGGGGTCCTCGGTGAGGAACAACGCCGCCTCGGCGTCCACGAAGGCCGCCGCGCTGCGGTGGGTGACGGCGACGCCCTTGGGCTTGCCGGTGGAGCCGGAGGTGAAGATGATCCAGGCGTCCTGCTCGGTGCCGGGCCGGGCGGCCGGGGCCTCGCTGTGCCCGAGCACGGTCAACGCGTGCTCGGCGCCGATCACGGCCCGCACCTCGGCCTCGCCGAACACCAGCTCGGCCCGCTCGTCCGGGTCCTCGGCGTCCACGGGGACATAGGCGGCGCCGGCGGCGAGCACGGCGAGGATCGCGATGTAGAGGTCGTTGGTCCCGGACGGGACGCGCACGCCGACCCGGTCGCCGAGGCCGACACCGGCGGCGGCCAGGGTGCGGCGCAGGGTCTCCACCTCGGCGGCGAGGGCGCGGTAGGTCAGGCGGACGGTGCCGTCGTCCAGGGCGAGTTCGTCGGGATACGACCGCACCGACGCGTCGAAGATGTCGACAAGCGTGCGGGGCGAGGCGGCGGGCGCCGCGGAGAATCGTGCCGTATCGCCGAACTGGGTGCGGATCTCTTCGTCGAGCAGGCCGAGAGCACTGCTCTCGTGTATGGCTGCCATCGGTCCTCGCGTCTCAAGCCCGGTAACTTCCGGGGCGCTGGCGGGCCCGCAGGTCTGCCTGGGGTTGTCCAGCTCCAGCTCCGTTCCGTAACAAGCCGGAAATTTTAGTACGACGCTAGGCTCCGGCCCCGCCGACGGCCACTCGGGAGAGCCGAAAGGGGGCACTCCGTGAGCGTCCGGCAACGCTCTGACCTGGTGATCTTCAAAGGGAAAGAGACATCCCCCACAAAAGCGGCGAGGGCCGCGACCTCGATGGTCGCGGCCCTCGCCGACGATGTGTCCGAGGGGGGACTTGAACCCCCACGCCCGATAAAGGGCACTAGCACCTCAAGCTAGCGCGTCTGCCATTCCGCCACCCGGACAAGGTGTCTGTCGCGCGTGGTTTCCCCCGCGGCGACGAAGGAAACATTACCAGGCTTCCAGGGGTGGCCGATCACCCCCTGTTCCCGCCCGGTTCCCGCGTGAACGGCGTGTGACGGGCGCGGACCGGCCTTGGGGTGCGGGCCGCGGAGAGAGAGGATGAGGGGAGAACCGCCAGCAGTGACAGTGGGAGGAAGCAGCGTGAGCGACACGGGCACGGCCAAGGGCGTCACCGGTGAGGACGAGGTCGTGGACCTCTGCCGTGAGCTGATCCGGTTCGACACCAGCAACTACGGCGACCACTCGGGCCCGGGGGAGCGCAAGGCGGCCGAGTACGTCGCCGAGCAGCTCGCCGAGGTGGGCCTCGAACCCCGGATCTTCGAGTCGCACCCGGGACGCGCCTCCACGGTCGCCCGGATCGAGGGCGCGGACCCCTCCCGGCCCGCGCTCCTCATCCACGGCCACCTGGACGTCGTACCGGCGAACGCGGCGGACTGGACCCACCACCCCTTCTCCGGCGAGGTCGCCGACGGGTGCGTGTGGGGGCGCGGCGCGGTCGACATGAAGGACATGGACGCGATGACCCTGGCGGTCGTCCGCGACCGGCTGCGCAGCGGGCGCAAGCCCCCGCGCGACATCGTCGTCGCCTTCCTCGCGGACGAGGAGGCGGGCGGCACGTACGGGGCGCGGCACCTCGTCGACAAGCACCCCGAGCTGTTCGACGGCGTCACCGAGGGCATCAGCGAGGTCGGCGGGTTCTCGTTCACGGTGAGCGAGGAGCGGCGGCTCTATCTCGTCCAGACGGCCGAGAAGGGCATGCACTGGCTGAAGCTGACCGTCGCCGGTACGGCCGGGCACGGGTCGATGATCCACCGGGACAACGCGATCACCGAGCTGTCCGAGGCCGTCGCCCGGGTGGGCCGGCACAAGTTCCCGGTGCGGGTCACCAAGACGACCCGGGCCTTCCTCGACGAACTCGGCGACGCGCTCGGCACCCCGCTGGACCCCGAGGACATGGAGGCGACCCTCAAGCGGCTCGGCGGCATCGCCAAGCTCATCGGCGCGACCCTAAGCAACACCGCCAACCCCACGCAGCTGAACGCCGGTTACAAGGTCAACGTCATCCCCGGCGAGGCCACCGCGCACATCGACGGCCGGTTCCTGCCGGGCCACGAGGAGGAGTTCCTCGCCGACCTCGACCGGATCCTCGGCCCGAAGGTCAAGCGCGAGGACGTGCACTCGGACAAGGCGCTGGAGACCTCCTTCGACGGCGCGCTGGTCGAGGCCATGCAGTCCTCGCTGCTCGCCGAGGACCCGACCGCGAAGGCCGTCCCGTACATGCTCTCCGGCGGTACGGACGCCAAGTCCTTCGACGACCTGGGCATCCGCGGCTTCGGCTTCGCACCGCTCAAGCTGCCGCCGGAGCTGGACTTCGCGGGCATGTTCCACGGTGTCGACGAGCGGGTTCCGGTGGAGGGCCTGAAGTTCGGGGTGCGGGTCCTCGACCGGTTCATCGACGCCTCCTGAGGCGGCGGTGACACCCGTTGACACCTGAATTCGACAGCGTGTGCGGCGGGCGACCGGGACGAGTGAATGTGCTCATAAGCTCGTAGCTCCATTACTCCCTCCTCGTTACAGGTGATGCGATCGGCAACACGAGATCGCTTTTGCCAACAAGGAGGAATAATGATCAAGAAGGTCGTCGCCGCTGCGGCTGCCACCGGTGGCCTGGTTCTCGCGGGAGCGGGCCTGGCCGTCGCCGACTCGGGCGCTCAGGGTGCCGCCGTGCACTCCCCGGGTGTCGTTTCCGGCAACGTCATCCAGGTTCCCGTGCACGTCCCGGTGAACGTGTGCGGCAACACGATCTCGGTGATCGGTCTGCTGAACCCCGCCTTCGGCAACACCTGCGTCAACAAGTGACGTCGCCCCACTGAGGGGTGACCACGTCCTCGGCCCCGGAGCGCGCGCCATGCGCTCCGGGGCCGACGGGTCTTTGCGCGAGAAATCGGTCGGGAAACCGGCGGGAAGCCGCGCGAGCGATTCAGTCAGGAATGAAGGCAGGAATGAAGGCAGGGGGGAATTCAGCAATGCGACAAGTCACCCGCAAGAGTTTGATGACCGTGGCGGCGGCGACCGGAGTGATCGCCGCCGCGGGCGGCGTGGCCCACGCGGACTCGGGCGCGAACGGCTCCAGCACGGACTCGCCGGGCGTGCTGTCCGGCAACACCGTGCAAGCACCGCTGCACGTGCCGGTCAACGTCTGCGGCAACACCGTGAACGTGGTGGGCGTCCTCAACCCGGCGGTCGGCAACAAGTGCGCCAACCAGGGTGGCGGCGCTCACGGCCAAGGGGGTTCGGGGGGCCACGGCCCGTCCGGTGGGTACGGCGACTCGGGAGGTTACGGCGGTTCTGGTGGCTCGGGCGGCTCGGGTGGTTCCGGCGGACACGGCGCGCACGGTGGCTCCGGGGGCGCGCACGCCGGCGGACACACCTCCGGCTCGCCCGGCGTCGGCTCGGGCAACCACGTCCAGGTGCCGATCGACGTGCCGGTGAACGTGTGCGGCAACAGCGTCGACGTCATCGGCATCGGCAACGCCGCCACCGGCAACGACTGCGCGAACGGCGGCGGTGGGCAGGGCGGCGGCCACGACCACGGGACTCCTCCGGGCGGAGGCGGCCACCACGGCGGCGGGGGCCACGGTGGTGGAGGTCACGGCGGTGGAGGCCACCACGGTGGGGGCGGTCACGAGGGTGGCGGTGGCCACCACGGTGGCGGAGGCCAGCACGGCGGAGGCCACGAGGGCGGCGGTCACCATGGCGGCGGGGGCCACGGTGGTGGAGGTCACGGCGGTGGGGGCGGTCACGAGGGTGGCGGTGGCCACCACGGCGGTGGCGGTCACCACGGCACGCCTCCGGGCGGCGGCCACGGGACGACCCCGCCGGTGACGCCGGGCCACCCGGGAACGCCGGGACACCCCGGTCACCCTGGAACCCCCGGTCACCCGGGCACCCCCACCCACCCCACCGCGCCCGGCGGCACCGCGCCGATCAACAGCGGTCACACGCCGACCGGCACCGCGCACGTCACGCAGCCCGGTGCGCAGTCCGCCGCCGTCCGGTCCCCGGGCGGCCCGCAGCTCGCGCACACCGGCAACGAGCTGCCGTTGGGCCTCGCGCTGCCGGTCGGAGCGGGCGCGCTGTTCGCGGGCGCGGTGCTCTACCGCAAGGCGAAGGCGATGGCGTAGCGCCCAGCATCGATCCCGGGCGAACCCGGAACCCGGAACCCCGGGAACAAGGGGAGCACCGGAGGCATGTGATCTACGCGACGGAGGGGCCCCGCACACCCGGGGCCCGCTCCGTCGCGCCCGACTCAGCTCACCACGTGGCACGCACCTGGCGGATGATCCGCCGGCGCAACCGCACCCTGCGGCTGCCGTCACGCAGCAGGCTCAGTCGGTCCAATTCCCAGTGTCCGTACTCGGCGTGGTCCGTCAGCAGACGTGTGGCGTCCTTGCGGGAGACCCCGCGCGGTACGTACACGTCGACAAATTCGTATTCCGGCATCGCATCTATTGTGCGGGCAGAGCCCCGGTACGGATAGCGTCTGCACTATGTCTGATGCTGCGCAGCCCACCGCTGCCGAGGTACGCGCCGCCGCCGAGGCGGTCAAGACCGCGCTCGACCGCCACCTGGCCGCGGTCGAAGGCCGGTCGGGGGAGGACGATCCGGCCGTCTACGAGGCGTTCAACCAGCTCGCCGCTGCCGCCGAGGTCTACGACGAACTGCTCTACGACCGTTATGACGAGGTCACGCCTTTCGAGATCCCCGGTACCGAAGACTCCTTGCCGCCGTACACCGGCCCCGAGGAGCCGAACGCGGTGAGCGTGCTGATCCGCCGCGACTACGCCGTGGCGGAACCGCAGCGGCTGCTCGCCCAGGCGCAGCGGGTCGAGGCGGCGGTCGGCGACGGCGTGGGCACGGAGGCCTCCGGCACGATCCACGGCGCGCTCGGCATCCTCTTCGACGAGTTCGAGGCGGACGAGATCGCCTCCCGGCCCAAGGAGTTCGGCCTGGAGGAGGGCGACTCCACGCTGTGGGTGACCGCGGCCGACGAGGCGGCCGAACCCGGCGCCTGGCTGGAGGCCCCCTTCGAACAGGTCGACCCCCAGCGGGTGGTGTGCCGCTTCGACGTCAGCGCGGTCTTCGACGACGAGATCGAGGACGGGATCGAGGACGAACTCGATTCAGACCTCGATTCCGACCTCGACGCGGATCTCGACGAGGACGAGGACCTGGAGGTCCTGGAAGCGGACCGCTGAGCCGCGTCGCGCCGGTCGCGAGGACATGACGACGACGGCGGCGGTCACGGAGGGGCAACCTCCGTGACCGCCGCCGTCGTCGAGGTCGTCGTGACCGTCGTTTTCGTGTCGTCGTCGCGCTGCCCGGTTCAGCCCCCGACCGGGACCTGCGGACGCAGCAGCACCGGCAACCGCGTCGTGCGAGGCTTGGCCGGGATCTCGGCGACGGCCCGGGGCAGCGCCTGGTCCACACCGTGCACCACGGAGAGGTGCCGGTCCGCCCGGCTGAACGCCGTGTAGACCCAGGGCCGGCTGAGCGCCTGTGCCGCGTCCCCGGGCAGCACCACGACCACCGCGGGCCACCGCGCCCCGACCGCCTGATGCGCGGTCAGCGCCCACCCGTGCCGTACGGACTGCTCGACCCGCTCCTTCGCCACGACGACGGGTTCGCCCGCGCACGACAGGTGCAGCCCCTCGGCGTCCGCCTTCACGACCTGGCCGACGACGGTACGGCCCGGGGTGGGGGAGTAGGCGACCCGGTCACCGGGGTCGAAGCCGCCGAAACGGCCGGGGCCGGGGTTGAGCCGCTCCTTCAGCGCCACGTTGAGGGCACGGGTGCCGGCCGCGCCGCCGTGGCCGGGAGTGATCACCGCGGTCTGCTCGGCGGGGACGCCGATCACGCGCGGCACCGAGTCGGCGACGAGCTGCACGGTCCGGTGCACGGCCTCGCCGGCGTCCCGCACCGGGACGATCACGACCTCCTTGCCGGGGGCCTCCACCTGGTTCAGCTCGCCGATGCCGATGCCGGAGACCAGCTCGCCCACGGGACCGAGGTCGGGGCGGCGCGAGACGACGTGCGGGCAGGCGCGGGCCGCGAGGAGGTCGGCGAAGATCCGCCCGGGACCCGCCGACCACAGCACCGCCGGGTCCCCGGCCAGCACCAGCCGGGCGCCGTCGGGCAGCGACTCGGTGAGCAACGCCGCCGTCTCGACGTCCAGTTGAGGCGCGTCGAGCACGACGAGGAGGTCCAGGTCCAGGGCGCCGTCCGCGTCCCGCCCGGGGCCTTCGCCACCGGTCGAACCGGCCAACAGCCCGGCGACGGTGGCCACTTGGGGTCCGTCGTCGGGAACGGCACCGGCCGGCTCGGCGGACCGCGTCAGCAGGGCGGTGAACCGGTCCCGGCCCACCGGGGTGTGCGAGGCGGCCCAGGCGCGCAGTCCCAGGCCCGCTGCCGCGTGCAGCAGCGCGGCCGGTTCTTCGAGGGACGCCTCCCCGCCGGTGTGCAGCACCAGGCCGTGTCCCGCGACCGCGCGGATCAGCTCGCCGGTGGATCCCTTGACCTCCCCGGCCCGCTCCCAGTCCGCCGCCGAACCGTCCTCCTTGGGCACCGAGTTGACCAGCTTGGCCAGTCCGTCGGCGAGGCTCTCCTCGGCCAGCGCGTACCGCTCCAGGCCGATCAGCACCCGGACCGGGCGCTCCGGCTCCTCCTCCGCCTCGTCGTCCGTGCGCTGCACCGGGACCGCTGGTTCGTCCAACGCGTCCTGGAACACCAGCACTTCGCCCTCCGCGATGGCGCTCTGCGTCGCCGCGTCGGGATCGGGCACGCCCTGCTTGGCCAGCGCGGCCGTCAACGCCGAGGCCTCCAGGGCCGTATGCCCGGCCAGGGCCGCCTGCTCCAGGAGCCAGCCGGTGACCGACCGGCCGCGCCGCTCGTCGTCCGGCGCGCACCCGGCGCCGAGCAGTGCCCGCGCGAACCCGTCGGCCTGCTCGGGCCGTACTCCCGCGACGCGCAGCAACTGCCAGGGATCCTCCCGGAGCCGGTCGTCCGCCCCTTCGCCGAGTGCCGCCGCGACCTGTGCCGCGAGCGTCTCGGGCGCGCCGCCCTCGGCCAGCACCTGCCGTACGGCTTCGACGGTCTCGGTGGCCGGGGCGCCGGACGCGGCCGGGACGGGCTGTGGCCGCCGCGCGGCTTCGGGGGCGGCGGTACGGCGCGGGGTGGGCTCCGGCCCGGTGAACGCGGTGGCGACGGGCTTCTCGCCGCTCTCCACGGCCCGTACGGCCGCGAGCAGATCGGCGGCGGTGCCGCTCAGCTTGGTCCCGGCCGCGATGGGTCCGGCCTTCTCCGCCTTCCGCCGCTCGATCCGCTCCCGCTCCAGCCGCTGCGCGAGCAACTCGGCGGCGGCTTCGGACAGTTCGGGAGCGGCGGCGGCCTCGGTGGTGGCCTCGCCGGCGGTCTCGGTACCCTCGGCGTCTTCGGCGCCCGGGGAGTTGTCCGCGCTCTCGGTCTCGTCCGCGCCCGCCACCGCGTCCGCGCCCGTGCCCGGCTGCTCGGCCGCGTCGTCCGGCAGGCCGGGCTCGACGGGCTCCGTGGTGTCCGGGGCCGTGGTCTCCGGGTCCGTGCTCACAGCGTGCTCCAGTCGTGATCGGGATAGCGGTGCAGCGGCGCCGACACGTCGTCGAGCGCTCGGCAGATCTCGTCAGGAAGACTAAGCGCCTCCACTGACAATGCGGCCGTGAGCTGCTGCGCGTTGCGCGCGCCGACGATCGGGGCGGCCACCCCGGGCCGGTCGCGGACCCAGGCCAGGGCGACCTGGAGGGGGGTCACGGCGAGTCCGTCCGCGGCCGTCGTCACGGCGTCCACGATGCGGCTCGCGGTGTCGTCGAGGTAGGGCGCGACGAAGAGCCCCATGTGCTCGGAGGCGCCGCGCGAGTCGGCCGGTGTGCCGTTGCGGTACTTGCCGGTGAGCACACCGCGGCCGAGCGGCGAGGAGGGCAGCAGCCCGATGCCGAGGTCGAGCGCGGCCGGCAGCACCTCGCGCTCCACGCCCCGCTGGAGCAGCGAGTACTCCAGCTGTGTGCTCGCCAGCCGTGTCCGTGCGCCGGGCGCCGCCAGCTGCCAGGTGGCCGCCTTGGCGAGCTGCCAGCCGCAGTAGTTGGAGACGCCCGCGTAGCGTGCCCGCCCGCTGCTCACCGCCAGGTCGAGGGCCTGGAGGGTCTCCTCCAGCGGTGTGAACGGGTCGTAGGCGTGGATGTGCCACAGGTCGACGTAGTCCGTGCCGAGCCGGGCCAGGGAGGCGTCCAGCGCGGCGAGCAGATGGCCGCGCGAGCCGTCGAAGCGGCGGTCGGGGTCGGGCACGCTCCCCGCCTTCGTCGAGATGACCAGGTCCCGGCGCGGCACGAGCCCTTCTATGAGCTGTCCGAGCAGGTACTCGGCCTCCCCGTCGCCGTACACGTCCGCCGTGTCGACGAGGGTGCCGCCGGCCTCCCAGAACGCCTTCAAGAGGTCCGCGGCGTCGTGCTCGTCGGTGTCGCGCCCCCAGGTGAGGGTGCCGAGTCCGATCCGGGACACACGAAGGCCGGTACGGCCGAGATGCCTCTGCTCCATGAACGCCGAGATTACTGGCCTGAACCTGCGGTGTGGTGGCCTGTGGATAACCGATTTGCACGATGATCCACAGTCCTCCGCACGGCACGCTGCGTGATCACTCACCGGTACCCGTCCTGTCCGCCGGGACCGCCTCGCGCTAGGGTCGGCACGACAGCGACGTTACTGATGGGTAAGGGGTCTGCCATGCAGCTCGGGATCAACCTCGGCTACTGGGGTGCCGGAATGGACGGCGACAATCTGGCCGTGGCCCAGGAGGCCGACCGCCTCGGCTACGCCGTGTGCTGGGCCGCCGAGGCCTACGGCTCCGACGCGGCCACCGTCCTGACCTGGGTCGCCGCGCAGACCGAGCGCATCGACGTCGGCTCGGCCATCTTCCAGATCCCGGCCCGCCAGCCCGCGATGGCCGCGATGACCGCCGCGACCCTCGACTCCCTCTCCGGGGGCCGCTTCCGCCTCGGCATCGGCGTCTCGGGCCCGCAGGTCTCCGAGGGCTGGTACGGCGTCAAGTTCGACAAGCCGCTGGCCCGCACGCGTGAGTACGTCGAGATCGTCCGCAAGGCGATGACCCGCGAGCGGCTGTCGTACGACGGCGAGCACTGGACGCTGCCGCTGCCCGGCGGCCCCGGCAAGCCGCTCAAGCTGACCGTGCACCCGCAGCGCGAGCACATCCCGCTCTACATCGCGGCGATCGGCCCGAAGAACCTGGAGCAGACCGGCGAGATCGCCGACGGCGCGCTGCTCATCTTCCCGTCCGCCGAGCACCTGGAGGACACCGCCGTACGGCATCTGCGGGCCGGGCGCGAGAAGGCCGGCAAGACCCTCGAAGGCTTCGACATCGTCCCGACGGTCCCGCTCGCCCTCGGCGAGGACAAGGACGTCGAGAAGCTCGCCGACACCTTCCGCCCGTACACCGCGCTGTACGTCGGCGGCATGGGCAGCCGGCAGCAGAACTTCTACAACAAGCAGGCCCGGCGCATGGGCTTCGAGGAGGCGGCCACCGAGATCCAGGACAAGTACCTGGCCGGCGACAAGGACGGCGCCGCCGCGGCCATCCCGCACGACCTGATCGACAAGACGACACTGCTGGGCTCCGTGGACCGCATCGCGGACCGGATGAAGGAGTACGCGGCGGCCGGTGTCACCACCCTGACGCTCGCCCCGGCGGGCTGGACCCTGGAGGAGCGGATCGCCGCCCTGCGGGCCGGAACCGAGGCACTGGAGCGCGCGGGTCTCGCATAACACGGCTCTGCCGTACGGAAGTTTTCTGCGGCCGTGGTGGGGGCTCGGGGGGTCTTCCCCGCCACGGCCGTCACGGGGAACAACGCGCGGCGGTCCATGCGGTTACGCCCCTGTAGGGATATCCGCAGTCCTCCTTTTGGCGGAGTTGTCCGACACTGCTGTTGCAGCACCTCTGGCGCCGCATTTGACTCGTTCTTTGCGGAATGCGGCGGAATCCTGCATGGAGGTGCGTTCAGATGCTTTCGGCCAAGAGTCTGTTCCAGGAGATCCTCGACGACGACGAGTCCTTCCGGCTGTTCTGTTCCATCGCGGCCAGCGGTGAGGCGCAGGGCGGCTGGGAGAACGGGCGCATCGCCGCCCTCGTCCCGCCGGCCGAGCGCGAGCTCGCCCCCCGGATCAGCCGGCACGGCGCCGACGAGGACAAGCACGGGCGCATCTTCAACGCCCTCATGAAGAAGCGGGGCCTCGAACCCGTTCCGGTGCCCCCGGACACCGACTACACGATGCTCCTGGAGCGGCACGGCATCGGTCTCGCGCACGAGAAGCTCAGGGGCGAGACACCGCTCACCGTTCAGGACATCGTCACCTATCTCGCGCACAGCCGGGTCACCGAACAGCGCGCCTCCGAGCAGATGGACCTGCTGCGCAGGCACTTCGCCGACCACCCCGACCTCGGTCGCGCGGTGCGGATGATCTCGCACGACGAGGACAACCATCTCGCCTACTGCCACGAGGAGTTGTTGCGCCTCGCCGCCGCCGGACACGGCCGCGCCATCCAGCGCGCGCTGCGCGAGTGCGCGCTCGCCGAGATCCGCGTCTACCGGGACGTCAGCCTCGCCGTGATGGCCCACATGGGCCGCGTCCTGGGCTGGCCCCGGGTCAGGTCGGCGGCCCTGGCCGCGGGCATCCACGCCGTGTACGCCTATGAACGGCTCGGCGGCTGGCGGCGGATGGTGTCCCTGAGGATGCCGGAACGGCGTGACGCCCTCGGCGGACCGGCCACCGCGGCCCCCGAGTTCGCGTGAGCCCGAGCGGCGCCGCTACAGCCAGCCGCGCCGCTTGAACGTCCGGTACAGCAGCACCTCCAGGGCGACCATCAGCAGGATCACCGCCGGGTACCCCCACAGCCAGTGCAGCTCCGGCATGTGGTCGAAGTTCATGCCGTAGACGCCCGCGATCATCGTGGGCACCGCGGCCATGGCCGCCCACCCGGAGATCTTCCGCATGTCGTCGTTCTGCCGGACCCCGGTCTGCGCGAGATGCGCGGCCAGGACGTCCGAGACCAGCCGGTCCAGGCCCTCCACGGACTCGTTGACCTTGATCAGGTGGTCGTTCACGTCCCGGAAGAACGGCCGCGCCTTGTCGTGCACGAACCGCACCCGGTCACCGGCGAGCCCGGCGCCCGCGAGCCGGGACAGCGGCTGCGCGAGCGGTCCGGTGGCCCGGCGGAACTCCAGGATCTGCCGCTTGAAGGCGTAGATCCGCGACGCCGTCGTCCGCGAGCCGCCGCCGGCCGGCGAGAACACCGCCGCCTCCAGCTCCTCCAGGTCGGTCTGCAACTCGCCCGCCACCTCCACGTAGTGGTCGACGACGGCGTCGGCGATCGAGTACAGCACCGCCGTAGGGCCGTGCCGCAGCATCGCCGGCTCCGCCTCAAGGCGGTGCCGTACGGCCGCCAGAGGGGCCTCCTCGCCGTGCCGGACGGTCACCACGAAGGAGTCGCCCACGAAGACCATCACCTCGCCGGAGGTGACCACGTCGCTGTCCGCCTCGTAGCCCACCGGCTTGAGGACCATGAACAGCGAGTCGTCGTAGACCTCAAGCTTGGGGCGCTGATGCGCGGTCAGGGCGTCCTCGACGGCCAGTGGGTGCAGCGCGAACTCCTCGGTGACCTTGTCGAACTCGTCCTCGGTGGGCTCGTAGAGACCGATCCAGACGAACGCGTCGCCCACCCGGCGGCAGTGGTCCAGGCCGTCCGAGAAGTCGCCGGGGCCCTCGGTCCGGCGTCCGTCGCGGTAGATGGCGTAGTCGACGATCACGGTGCGTATTCTCCCGCCGTCCGGCCCGGAGCGCACCCGGGGGTACGCCTACCCTTGACGGCATGCCCACGTTGATCCTTGTCCGGCACGGACGTTCGACCGCCAACACCGGTGGACTGCTCGCCGGCTGGACACCCGGCGTCGCCCTCGACGAGCGGGGCAACGCGCAGGCCGCGGCGCTCCCCGGACGGCTCGCCGCGCTGCCGATCGCCGAAGTGGTCGCCAGCCCGCTGCAACGCTGCCAGGAGACCCTCCAGCCCCTCCTGGACGCCCGCCCCGACCTGAGGCTGCACACCGACGAGCGGATCGGGGAGTGCCACTACGGCGACTGGTCCGGCCGCAAGCTCGCCGAACTCAAGGACGAGCCCCTCATGGAGGTCGTCCAGGCGCACCCCTCGGCCGCCGCGTTCCCCGGCGGCGAGTCGATGCGCGCGATGCAGACCCGCGCGGCCGAGGCCGTACGCGAGTGGAACGCGCGCGTGGAGCGCGATCACGGCGCCGACGCCGTCTACCTCATGTGCTCGCACGGCGACATCATCAAGTCCCTTGTCGCGGACGCGCTCGGACTTCATCTCGACCTCTTCCAGCGGATCTCCGTAGAACCGTGTTCCATCACCGCGATCCGTTACACCCGTCTCAGGCCGTTTCTCGTCCGGCTCGGGGACACCGGCGATCTCGCCTCCCTGGCGCCCCGCGAGGAGCCCGCGGGCGACGAGGCGACGGTCGGCGGCGGCGCGGGCGCACCGTGATCGTCGGCCGCAGTAGGGTGAAGCGATCGCAGTAGCGCCGCACTTGTCAGCAGTCGATTCCCATGGAGACAGGACGTGTCCCGTCAGGTGTTCCTCTACGACCCGCCGGACCGCTTCGTAGCCGGTACGGTCGGTCTGCCCGGGCGCCGTACGTTCTTCCTCCAGGCCGCGGCCGGTCCTCGGGTGACCAGCGTGGCCCTGGAGAAGACGCAGGTAGCCGCGCTCGCCGAGCGCATGGACGAGCTTCTGGACGAGGTCGTACGGCGCAGCGGCGGCAGCGCGGCCGTCCCCGCCGTCACCCCCAGCGAGATCTCCGACACCCGCCCGCTGGAGACCCCCGTCGAGGAGGAGTTCCGCGTCGGGACCATGGCGCTGGCCTGGGACGGCGACGAACAGCGCATGATCGTCGAGGCGCAGGCCCTCGTGGAGCTGGACGCGGAGTCCGAGGAGGACCTCGCCGAGGCCGAGGAGCGGCTGCTCCAGGACGAGGAGAACGGGCCCCCGATGCTGCGGGTCCGGCTCACCGGCGCCCAGGCCCGCGCCTTCGCGAAGCGGGCCCTGGACGTCGTCAACGCCGGCCGGCCGCCCTGCCCGCTGTGCAGCCTCCCGCTCGACCCGGAAGGACACGTATGTCCGCGCCAGAACGGATACCGCCGCGGAGCGTGACCACGGCCGAGCTGCTCGCCAAGGGTGAGCTGAAGGTGCGCGGACGCGTCCGCGAGGCGTCGAACGCGGTGCTGTTCTGCTCCGTGGCGTACGAGGGCCGCGAGGCGTCCTGCGTCTACAAGCCGATCGCCGGGGAGCGCCCCCTGTGGGACTTCCCCGACGGCGACCTCGCCCGCCGCGAGGTGGCCGCCTACGAGGTCTCCGAGGCGACCGGCTGGGGCCTGGTCCCCACGACCGTGCTGCGCGACGGGCCCTACGGCGAGGGCATGTGCCAGCTGTGGATCGAGACGGCGCCCGGGTCCGAACTGCTCGCCCTGGTCGACGCGGAGGAGCCCGAGGCGGGCTGGAAGGCCATCGGGTTCGCCGAGGTCGGTGAAGGCAGGACCGCCCTCCTGGTGCACGCCGACGACGAGCGGCTGCGCAGGCTCGCCGTCCTCGACGCCGTGATCAACAACGCCGACCGCAAGGGCGGCCATCTGCTGCCCACCGCCGAGGGCCGCCTCTACGGCATCGACCACGGGGTCACCTTCAACGCCGAGAACAAGCTCCGCACCCTCCTGTGGGGCTGGGCGGGGGAGCCGCTGACCCAGGAGGCCCTGGACGTCCTCCAGGGCCTCAGCGCGGCCCTGGAGGACGGCGGCGGGCTGGCCGGGACGCTCGCCGAGCTGATCACCGCCGCGGAACTCGACGCCACGCGCGCGCGGGTCGACGCGCTGCTCGCCACCGGGAAGCATCCCGAACCGAGCGGGGAGTGGCCGGCCATTCCGTGGCCGCCGGTCTAGACCCTGCCGGCACGGCGGCCACCGGCGCGCAAGGGGGCCTGATCGGCCGTCCGCCCTGGTCCGGTTCGTATGCGAAACAACTGTCCGGTTACGCTCATGACATGTATGCCTGGCCCGCTTCTGAGGTCCCCGCCCTGCCCGGCAAGGGCCGCGACCTCCGGATCCACGACACCGCGACCGGCGGTCTGGTCACCCCGGACACCGGTCCCGTCGCCCGTCTCTACGTGTGCGGCATCACGCCGTACGACGCCACCCACATGGGGCACGCGGCGACCTACAACGCGTTCGACCTCGTGCAGCGCGTGTGGCTCGACACCAAGCGGCAGGTTCACTACGTCCAGAACGTGACCGACGTCGACGACCCGCTCCTGGAGCGCGCCGAGCGCGACGGCGTCGACTGGGTCGCCCTCGCCGAGCAGGAGACGGCCCTCTTCCGCGAGGACATGACCGCCCTGCGCATGCTCCCCCCGCGGCACTACATAGGCGCCGTCGAGGCGATACCCGGCATCGTGCCGCTCGTCGAGCGCCTCCGGGACGCGGGCGCCGCCTACGAGCTCGAAGGCGACGTCTACTTCTCCGTCGGCTCCGACCCGAACTTCGGCAAGGTGTCGAACCTCGACGCCGCCGCGATGCGCCTGCTGTCCGCCGAGCGCGGCGGCGACCCGGACCGTCCGGGCAAGAAGAACCCGCTCGACCCGATCCTCTGGCTCGCCGCCCGCGAGGGCGAACCCAGCTGGGACGGCGGCTCGTTGGGCCCCGGCCGCCCCGGCTGGCACATCGAGTGCGTGGCCATCGCCCTGGACCACCTCGGCATGGGGTTCGACGTCCAGGGCGGCGGCTCCGACCTCGCCTTCCCGCACCACGAGATGGGCGCCTCGCACGCCCAGGTGCTGACCGGCGAGTTCCCCATGGCCAAGGCGTACGTCCACGCCGGCATGGTCGCCCTGGACGGCGAGAAGATGTCGAAGTCCAAGGGCAACCTGGTCTTCGTCTCCGCGCTCCGGCGCGAGGGCGTCGACCCGGCCGCGATCCGGCTGGCGCTGCTCGCCCACCACTACCGCTCCGACTGGGAGTGGACCGACCAGGTGCTCGCGGACGCGGTCGCCCGGCTCGGCCGCTGGCGTGCCGCCGTCTCCCGGCCCGACGGACCGTCCGCCACGACCCTCGTCGAGGAGATGCGCGAAGCCCTCGCGAACGACCTCGACGCCCCCGCCGCGCTCGCCGCGGTCGACCGCTGGGCGGCCGTCCAGCGCGACCGGGGCGGCAGCGACGAGGGCGCCCCCGGCGTCGTCTCCCGCGCGGTGGACGCCCTGTTGGGCGTGGCCCTGTAGCGCTCGCCGCACACAGAGAAGGCGGTGCGCGTCACGCGCACCGCCTTCCCGTACAGCTCACGACCCCCGCCGACGCCTCACTCCTCGGCGGAGTCCTCGTCGTCGCCCTCGGGCCCGGCCCCCGGCTCCGTGTCCGGCTTCGTGGGCCGCGTAGGCTTCGTACGGCCGGGGTTGTCGCGCAGATACGACGCGCTGTCGCTGCCATCGGCCGTGGCATGCCCACCGGGCGGCGGACTGCCACCGCCGTCCCTGCGCCGCAGATAGCGCTCAAACTCGCGGGCGATGGCCTCGCCCGACGCCTCCGGCAGCTCCGCGGTGTCGCGGGCCTCCTCCAGCGTCTGCACGTACTCGGCCACCTCGCTGTCCTCGGCGGCCAGTTGGTCCACCCCGACCTGCCAGGCGCGCGCGTCCTCGGGCAGCTCGCCCAGCGGGATGCGCACGTCGATCAGGTCCTCCAGGCGGTTCAGCAGCGCCAGGGTGGCCTTCGGGTTGGGCGGCTGCGACACGTAGTGCGGCACCGCCGCCCACAGCGACACGGCCGGTACGCCCGCGTGCGTGCACGCTTCCTGGAGGATGCCGACGATCCCGGTGGGACCCTCGTACTTGGTCTCCTCCAGGTCCATGCGCCGTGCCAGGTCCGCGTCGGACGTGGTCCCGCTGATCGGCACCGGACGGGTGTGCGGGGTGTCGCCGAGCAGCGCGCCCAGGATCACCACCAGCTCGACGCCCAGCTCGTGCGCGAAGCCCAGCAGCTCGTTGCAGAACGAGCGCCAGCGCATCGACGGTTCGATACCTCGGACGAGTACGAGATCGCGCGGCTTCTCACCGCCGACCCGGACCACCGAGAGCCGGGTCGTGGGCCAGGTGATCTTCCGCACCCCGGCGTCCATCCACACCGTGGGCCGGTTCACCTGGAAGTCGTAGTAGTCCTCGGCGTCGAGGGCCGCGAACACCTCGCCCTTCCACTCCCTGTCCAGATGCGCGACCGCGGTGGAGGCGGCGTCGCCGGCGTCGTTCCAGCCCTCGAACGCGGCCACCATCACTGGGTCGATCAGCTCGGGAACCCCCTCCAGCTCGATCACCCAGCGCCTCCTTCCGATCTGCCCTCGCGTACGCCCCAACCTTACGGCGTCCGACGGGGGCGCCCGCAGCCCCCTTGCACGGGGGAGTGACCCCATGCCTGCCCCGTCCGAGCCGGTCGAACACACAAGATCGCCAACCGGTGCGGACGCTGACGGGCCGCTGACTCCTCCGATGGATCAGCGGGCCCGCCCACTCGTTCACAGGGTCGAACGCAGCCACTGCTCCACACTCGCGATGTGCACCGTCGCCCAGGACCGCGCCGCCTCCGCGTCCCGGTCGCGCAGCGCGGCCAGGATCGCCCGGTGCTCGTGCAGGGTCCGGCTGACCGCGTCCTCCTGGGTCAGCCCGCGCCAGATCCGGGCCCGCGTGGTGGGGCCCGACAGACCGTCGAGGAGCGAGCAGAGCACCGAGTTGCCGGAACTCTGCACGATGCCCCGGTGGAACTCCAGGTCGCAGGCGACCAGTTCCTCCACCGAGGGGGCGCCGCCCAGCTCGTCCAACTGGAGGGTGAGCGCGTCGAGTTGCTGCTCGCTGATGCGCAGCGCCGCCATCCCGGTGGCCGCGGGCTCCAGAATCCGCCGCACCGCCAGGAATTCCAGCACCGTGTCGTCGCGGTGGAAGTCGACGACGAAGCTCAGCGCCTCCAGCAGGAGTTGGGGATCCAGGCTGGTGACGTACGTGCCGTCGCCCTGCCGCACGTCCAGGATGCGGATCAGGGACAGCGCGCGCACGGCCTCCCGCAGCGAGTTGCGGGACAGGCCCAGTTCGGCGGCGAGTTCGCTCTCCTTGGGCAGCCGGTCCCCGGGACGCAGCGCGCCGGAGACGATCATTCCCTTGATTTTCTCGATCGCCTCATCGGTGACCGCCATGGCCGGCCTCCCTGTTGCTCAGACATCCGATGTATCAGGACATTATGCGGGTTCAGTGGGCTGAACGGGAGGGAAATCCACAGCTCAGGCAAGTGATTCGAGCTCGGCGATCACGGCTTCCTCGTCCAGCGTGCTCAGCGTCCGGTTCCGCATCAGCACCCGGCCGTCCACCACCGTGTCCCGCACATCCGCCGAGTGCGCCGCGTACGCGAGCGTCGACCACGGGTCGTGCAGGGGTCGCAGATGCGGAGCGCCCAGGTCGAGGACGACCAGGTCGGCGCGCTTCCCGACCTCCAGGGACCCCAGCTGGTCGCCCAGACCCAGCGCCCGCGCGCCCTCGATCGTCGCCATCCGTACGGCCTGCTCGGCCCCGACCGCCGTCGGGTCACCGCCCGCCTTGTGCACCAGCGCGGCCTGCCGTACGGCACCGAGCACGTCCAGCGAGTTGGAGCTGACGGCCCCGTCCGTGCCGAGCCCCACGGTCACGCCCGCGCCGAGCAGCCGGGGCACCGGCGCGATCCCGCAGCCCAACTTCAGGTTCGACACCGGACAGTGGGCCACCGACGTGCCCGTGCGGGCCAGCGCCGCGATCTCCGGGCCGGTCAGGTCCACGGCGTGCGCGAGCAGCAGATCGGGACCGAGCACCCCCAGCGAGTCGAGCAACTCCACCGGCCGCTTGCCGTACTTGACCTCGACGGTCGCGACCTCGGTCGGGTTCTCCGCCGCGTGGATGTGCAGCAGCGCCCCGAACTCCCGTGCCAGGGCGGCGATCTCGACGAGCTGGTCGGGGGCGAGGGTGTAGGCCGAGTGCGCGAACAGGACCGGCCGCAGACCGGGGCGTGCCGGTCCGCGCGCCGTCAAGTCCCGCCGCGCCCAGTCGAGTCGGTCCTCGTAGGCGATCCCGTCCGGCGGCTCCGGCACGTCCATGAAGGTCGGCCCGGTGTGCAGCCGCCAGCCCGCCTCCCGGGCCGCCTGCTCGGCCGCCTCGTGGAACCAGTACATGTCGAGCGCCGAGGTCACCCCGGCCCGTACGCTCTCCGCCACCGCGAGCCGCACCGCCGCCGCCACGTTCTTCGGCGCCAGCAGCTCGGCCTCCCACTTCAACACCCGTTCCAGGAAGCCCTGGAGAGTGACGTCGTCGGCGCGACCGCGCAGCAGCGTCATCGCGAGATGCGTGTGCGTGTTGATCAGGCCGGGCAGGACGAGACAGCCCGAGGCGTCGACGGACTCCGTCGCCGTGAACCGGGTCGTCAGCTCTTCGGCCGGTCCCACGGCGACGATCTCGCCCTCGTGGACGGCGACCGCCCCGTCCCGTACGACGGTTCCGGCCTCGTCGACGGTCAGGACGTCCCCGCCGTGCACCAACAGGTCGACGCTCATGCCTCGTTCCCCTCCGCCAGCAGTCGCAGCGCCTCCAGCGAGACCACCGCGCCCCGCTCGACACCGGCCGCGACGACCTCCCGGTGCGGGTCGTACCCGCCGGTGCTCTCCTCGTCGACGAGTTCGTCGGCGTTGGCGCCGTCGATCACGAGCACCCCGCCCGCGACCAGCCCGCGCAGCGAGGCCGTCACCAGCAGCGCCGACAGCTCCATCTCGATCGCCGCGAGCCCGGCGCCGTCGTAGGAGAAGAGGGGGATCAGGCCCGGCTGGAAGGCCGCCCGGGTCCACACGATGCCCCGGTGGTGCGGGGCGCCGGACGCGCGGGCCGCGCGCTGGAGGGCGAGGACCGCCTCGGGCGCGGCGACCGCCGGGTACTCCGGCGGGAGCAACTGCCCCGTGACGCCGTCGTCGCGTACGGCCGCCTCCGCGATCACGAGGTCGCCGTCGCCGATGCCGGGCTTCATCGCGCCGGCCGTGCCGAAGCGCAGGAAGGTGCGGACCCCCGCGTCCGCCAGCTCCTGGAACAGCAGGATCGCGCCCGGACCGCCCACCCCGTGCGAGGCGACGGTGACCGGCAGGCCCTTCCAACTCCCTCTGAACACCCGGTATTCGCGGTGGTACGACACCTCCTCGGCGCCGTCGAGCAGCGCGGCGACGGCAGCCGCGCGCGCCGGGTCGCCGACGACGACCGCGTGCGCGGGCAGTCCGGTGCGCGGTACTCGGGTGATGGGCAGCAGGTCCTGCGTCATGTGGTGGCTCCGGTGGGGGAGTTGGCGGTACGGCGACGGCGGCGGGCCGTCGAGAGAAACAGGGCGACGAGCGTCACCACGTACGGCGCGGCATCGGTGGCCTGTTGGGGCAGGCCGACGCCCTGGAGGCGGAAGCCGGCGGCCTCGGCGAGACCGAAGAGCAGCGCCGCGAGCAGCACGCCGACGGGTGCCGCGCGGCCGAGCAGCACCGCGACGACGGCGATCCAGCCCCGGCCGGCCGTCATGTTCTCGGAGAACAACGTGACGTTGCCGAGCGCGAGTTGGGCCCCCGCGAGCCCGCACAGCACACCGGAGACCAGCACCGCCGCGTACTTGTACCTCGCCGGGCTCACCCCGAGCGTGGCCGCCGCCTCCGGTGCCTCGCCTACCCCGCGCAGGCGCAGTCCCCACACGTGCCGGGACAGCATGACCGCGGCCACCGCGACCGCGACGAACGCCAGATACGCGAGCGGGGTGAAGCCGCCGATCAACGGCAGCCCGGCGAGCGACGGATCGTCGAAAGTGCCCTGCACACCGAAGACCGTACGCAGGAGGAAGCTGGTCAGGCCAACCGCCAGGAGATTCATGGCGATTCCCAGCACCACCGCGTCGCCGCGCAGCGTCACCGCGCCCACGGCCAGGATCAGCGAGTACGCGGCTGCCGCGAGGGCGGCGGCGAGCACACCGAGCCAGGCACTGCCGGTGAACCAACTCGTGGCCACGGCGGTGAAGCAGCCCATCAGCATCATGCCTTCGAGGCCGATGTTGAAGACCCCCGCCCGCTCGCACAGGGCACCGCCCAGCGCGGCCAGCAGGATCGGGGTCAGCGCGCGCAGCGCCGACATCAGCAGATCGGAGTCGAGGAACATCACGCGGCCCCGCCTTCCTGCGCACGCCTGGTGAACCACTTGCCCGGGAAGCGGAGTCGGGCCGCCAGGAACACGATCACGATGGCCTGGAGGACCTGCGTCAGTTCGCGCGGCACCTCGGTCGTCCGCTCCATCGCCAGGCCGCCGACCGCGAGGACGGCGAAGAAGAAGGAGGCGACGACCGTGCCGAGCGGCGCCGCGGCTGCCAGCAGGGCCGCCGTAAGTCCCGTCCAGGTGTAGCCGGGCGCGGTGAGCGAGCCGTCGACGAAGCGGTACGGGAAGCTCAACACCCCGATGGCGCCCACGAGTCCGGCCAGCGCACCCGAGACGGACATCAACTTCAGGGTCAGGCCCCGGCGTTCGACGCCCGCGTAGGCGGCGAAACGGGAGTTGAGGCCGGTCATGCGGATCTCGTAGCCGAAGGCCGTGCGCCTGTCGGTGAACCAGTACCCGGCCGCCGCGAGCACCACCAGGACGAGCCCGACGGTGACCGTCGAGTCGCCGAACGCGGGCAGTGCCACCCCGTCCGGCAGCGCGCGGGTCTGCGGGAGACTGGAGCCGGGCTCCTTGAGCGGATAGCGCGCGAGATAGGAGGCCAGCGACACCGCCGGATAGCTCAGCAGCAGGCTGCTGACCAGCAGCGGGACACCGAGGCGGTTCTCGCACAGGGCGGCGAGGGCGGCGTACGCGGCGCCCGCCGCCATCCCCGCGAGCAGCGCCACCACGACGGTCAGGGGCGCCGGCAGCGGGGAGTGGAGGCCGGTCACGGCCGCCGTGATGCCGCCGAGGACCAGCTGTCCGTCGCCGCCGAGGTTGATCAGTCCGGCGCGCAGCGGGATCGCCAGGGCCAGCGCCATGCCGAGCACGCTGGTGCCGGTGCTCAGCGTGGAGCCGATGCCGTCCGCGCCGAGCGAACCGGTGAGGACGGCGCGGTAGGCGGTGAGCGGGTCCGCGCCGGTGCCGAGGAGGAAGAGCGCGCCGATGACCAGGCCCGCGAGCACGGAGAAGGTGATGGGGGAGCGCAGCGCTCCGGATATTCGGGTGCGTGTCATGTCAGTCGACGGCCTCCGCCGGTGCCGCGGCCCCGCCCGCCATGGCGAGCCCCAGCGTGCGTTCGTCCGCCTCGTCCTTCGGGTACGTCGCCGTGACCCGGCCCTCGTACATCACGAGGACCCGGTCCGCGAGGCCGCGGATCTCGCTCAGTTCGGCGGAGACCAGGAGCACGGCGTGACCGGCGTCGCGGTGGGCGACGATCTGGTCGTGGATGTTCTGGATGGCGCCGATGTCGACCCCGCGCGTGGGCTGCTCGACGAGCAACAGCGGTGCCTCATGGGCGAGTTCGCGGCCGATCAGCAGCTTTTGCAGATTGCCGCCGGACAGCGCGGAGGCGGGCACCTCGGGGGTGGCCGCCTTGATGCCGAAGCGCTCGATGAGCCGCCCGGCGTGGGCGCGGACGGCCGCGGGCGGCAGCAGTCCCCTGGTGGACAGGGAGGTCCGGTGGTGGCCCATCGCGAGGTTGTCGGCGACGCTGGCCGCCGGTGCCGTACCCACCGCGTGCCGGTCCTCGGGGACGTAGGCGAGCCCCTGCGCCCGGCGCTCGGTGGCCGAGGCGTGGGTGATGTCCCGCCCCTTGAGACGCACCTGTCCGGAAGCGACCGGCCGCAACCCGGCGAGGGCCTCGATCAGCTCGCTCTGGCCGTTGCCCGCGACGCCCGCGATCCCGACGATCTCCCCGGCGCGGACGGACAGGCCCACATCGTGGACGCCGTCCGTGGTGAGGTCTCTCACGTCCAGGACCACGTCACCGGGGGTGCCGGGCGGGTGGACCCGGTCCAGTTCGACCGCGCGGCCGGTCATCGCGGCGGCGATCTCGTCGGCGGAGGTGTCGGCGGTGACCAGGCGGGCGACCACCCGGCCGTCCCGCAGCACGGTCACGTTGTCGCTGCCTTCGAGCACCTCACGCAGCTTGTGGGTGACAAGGATCACCGTACGACCCTGCGCGGCCAGCGACTTGAGGACCGCGAACAGGGCGTCCGCCTCGGCGGGGGTGAGCACGGCGGTCGGTTCGTCGAGGATCAGCGTGCGGGCACCCCGGTGCAGCAGCTTCAGGATCTCCACCCGCTGGCGCAGCCCGACCGGCAGCTCGCCGACCCGGGCGTCCGGGTCGACGGCGAGCCCGTGCTCCGCGGCCAGCTCACGCACCCGGCGGCGGGCGGCGGCCCGGTCCACCAGGCCGAAGCGGCGCGGCTCGGCGGCGTAGACGACGTTCTCGGCGACCGTCAGCGAGTCGAACAGCTTGAAGCTCTGGTGGACCATGCCGAGCCCGGCGGCCATCGCGGCGCTCGGGTCGCCGAAGGCCACCTCGCGGCCGTCGATCCGCACGGAGCCCGCGTCGGCGCGCTCCATGCCGTAGAGGATCGACATGAGGGTGGACTTGCCGGCGCCGTTCTCGCCCATGAGGGCGTGGATCTCGCCGCGTCCGACGGTCAGGTCGACGGCGTCGTTGGCGAGCGTGCCGGGGAACCGCTTGGTGATTCCCCGGAGCTCGACCGCGACGTCGACGTCAACTGGCTGCGGGGTCATCGACCTTCAGCTCTCCGGAGACGATCTGGTCGCGCAGCGCCTTCACCTTCGCGAGGACGTCCTTGTGCTGGGCGATCACGCACTTCGACGAGTCGACGCCCGCCTCCAGACCGGTGAGGCTGATGCCGCCCTCCTTCAGGCCGTACGACACCGTGGTGCCGGACTTGCCCGCGAGGACCTGCTCGACGCCCTTCTCCACGGCTACGTCCGTCTTCTTGATCACGTTGTCGACGACCGTGCCGGGGGAGGAGACGCACTGGTTGACGTCGACGCCGTACGCGAACGCGCCCTTGGCCTTCGCGGCCTCGAACACGCCGTAGTTGCCGGCCGCCGCTGCCGCCATGATCTGGTCGGTGCCCTTGGAGAGCAGGGAGTTGGCCTGCTCCTTGGCGCGCGCCGAGTCGTCGAACGGGGACTGGCCGCCGACGAAGCGCGTCGACGCGGAGGTCTTCGCCGCGACCTTCTTGGCACCGGCAGCGAACGGGTCGCTGTAGCGCCGGAACTGGGGCGTGTCGAGCACGTCCACCGCGCCTACCTTGCCGCTCTTGCTGAGCAACCCGGCCTCGGCGCCCGCGAGATAGACGCCCTCGTGCTCGCGGAAGACCGCGCAGGTGACGTTCGTGAAGGCCTTCGTCGTGCACGCGTCGATCATCAGGAACTGCTGCTTGGGGTGCGCCTTGGCCTGCTGCGCGACGATGTCGGCGAACTCGAAGCCGACCAGCACGATCACGTTCGGGCCCGCGTCCACGGCGGCCTGCACGTTCTGCTGCTGGGACGCGGTGTCCGTGGACTCGTAGACCTTCTCGGTCCCGTCGTGGGTCTTCGCGGCGGCCTTCACCCCGGTGACGGCGAGCTTCAGGAACTCGTTCTGGCCGACCGCGTCGGGCGTGACCAGTGTGAACGACTTCCCGCTGCTGCCGCTGGCGCTGTCCGAGGCATCTGTCTTGGCGGCGGCGTTGCAGGCGGTGGCGGCGGTGACCATGAGCGTGGTGGCGGCGACGAGCTGGAGGGTGCGACGTGATCTGCGGAGCATGGGGACCTTCCGGGGGTACGGCAAGGCGCGCTCCGGCGGGAGCGCGTGCGACCAGATGGTGAGACAGGGGAGACGAGGGGTGGACGCGAGAGGGACAGGTCAGCGTCGACAGCAGTCGCTCGCGCAGCGGCCGTAGTCGAGGAAACGGCGCATCGTCAGCAGCACACGTCCTCCTTCGTCTCGGCCTTCGGGCTGCGGCTGCTGGACTTTAACATTGCTTTTAAGACACCTGCTCGACTGTCTCGAACTGTGGTTCTCCCTGGTCATGTACCGTGTCCGGCACCATCGGAACAGCAGGAGTGTCCCGTTATGTCCCAGGAATTGCGCGCGGTCGAGTGGACCGGCAGCAGCCTCGCGCTCATCGACCAGACCCTGCTCCCGCACCGCAACGAGACGGTTGATGTCCACGATGTGGACACGCTGGTCGACGCGATCCAGCGGCTCGTGGTGCGCGGTGCCCCCGCGATCGGGGCGGCCGGCGCGTACGGCGTCGCGCTCGCCGTCATCCAGGGCGAGCGCGAGGGCTGGACCGAGACGGAGGTCCGCGCGGCCGTCGCCCGCGTCCGCGAGGCGCGGCCCACCGCCGTCAACCTCATGGTGTGCGTGGACCGGGTCATGACCCGCTTCGACGAGGGCCTCGACGCCGTCCTCGAAGAGGCCGCCGCCGTGCAGCGCGAGGACGTCGCCGCCAACCGCGCGATGGGCTCGTTCGGCGCGGACTGGCTGGTCCGACGGGTGGGCGTGGAGCGGCCGTTGAGGCTTCTGACGCACTGCAACACCGGCGCGCTGGCGACCGCCGGGTGGGGCACCGCGCTCGGCGTCATCCGCGAACTGCACGCGCGTGGACTGGTGGAGGTCGTCTACGCCGACGAGACCCGCCCCCTCCTCCAGGGATCACGCCTGACCGCCTGGGAGTTGGTCCAGGAAGGCATCCCGCACTACGTCCAGGCCGACGGCGCCGCCGCCGGCACGATCCTGCGCGGCGAGGTCGACGCGGCGATCGTCGGTGCCGACCGCATCGCGGCGAACGGCGACACCGCGAACAAGGTGGGCACGGTGGGGGTGGCCCTGGCCTGCGCGGACGCCGGCATCCCGTTCCTGGTGGCGGCGCCGACCACGACGGTCGACCTCTCGACGGCGACCGGCGCGGAGATCCACATCGAACTCAGGGGCGAGGCCGAGGTGTTGGAGTGGTCGGGGGTGCGGACGGCTCCCGCCGAGTCACGCGGCCACAACCCCGCGTTCGACGTCACCCCGGGCCGGCTGGTGACCGGACTGGTCACGGAGCGGGGCGTGTTGGAGGTGTCGGCCGGTGAACTGCCGGGCGACCGGCTGAAGTAGCGGAAGGGGCCCCTGGATTCGGCGAATTCCAGGGGCCCCTTCCGCGTTCCCGCACTAGCGCTGGGTGAGCTCCAACTCCAGCAGCCACTCCACCACTTCGGTGTGATGCCGCGCCTGACGAGGATCGGCGCCCCACACGTACAGCCCGTGCCCGGCGACGACGACGGCCGGCATCCGGGGATCCCGGGCCGCCTCCAGCCGGTCCCCGAGCACCTTCATGTCCTGGCTGTTGGCGATGACCGGCAGGGTCACCTCGACGTCGTGCGCGGGCTGACCGACGCCCTTGAGCATCTCGACGTCCTTGAACACGATCCCGCCCGGCTCACGCCGACCCATCGCGACGGACGCCACGGTGTGCACATGGACGACCGCACCCGCACCGGTCAACGCGGCGACCCGCGCGTGCAGTTCGGCCTCGGCGGACGGCCTGCCGCCCTGGACGGCGGCACCCTGCCCGTCCACCAACACCACGTCGGCGGGCGTCAGTTCGCCCTTGTCGTGCCCGCTCGCCGTCACGGCCAGCCGCAGCGGGTCCCGGGACAGCACCACGGACAGGTTCCCGGAGGTCCCCCGCATCCAGCCGAACGAGGCGAAGCGGGCGGACTCGGCGGCGAGGACCGCCCCGGCCTCCTTCAGGTCGAGGTCGCTGATCTCGCTGCTCACGTGGTGCTCCTTGAACCGGTGACACTGATCTCGTCGAACGTCCCCGCCTGCGCGTGGTCGCCGACTCCTTGCTCGAAGTAGGGCTCTCCGGGCCGCCGTACCCCCACCGCGTGCCAGCCCGCGGCCACGGCCGCGTCCAACTCGCCGGGCCGGTCGGAGAGGAAGAGCAGCCGGGACGGCTCGACTCCGGTCGCCGCCGCGATACGGCGGTACGACTCCGGCTCCTGCTTGGGACCGGCGTTCTCCGTGTCGTAGAGACCGGAGAGCAGCGGCAGGAGGTCGCCCTCCGGGGTGGCGGTGAACCAGGCGCGCTGCGCGGCCACCGAGCCGGACGAGTAGACGTACAGCCGAAGTCCCGCCGTGTGCCAGGCGCGCAGGGCCGGTACGACGTCGTCGTAGAAGTGCGAGACGAGGTCGCCGCGGGCGAAGCCCTCGGACCAGATGATGCCCTGGAGGGTCTTCAGCGGGGTGGCCTTGCGGTCCTCGTCCAGCCAGGAGTTGAGGGTCTTCTCGACCTGTACGGCGTCGGCGTCCGGGTCGCCGGACAGCTCGCGCACCTGGGCGACCGCACGCGCCACCTCGGGGTCGTCGCCGCGCTCGGCGAGCAGCGCGGCGAAGCGCGAGCGGGAGTACGGGTACAGCACATCCACGACGAAACCCGTGGCGCTCGTGGTGCCCTCGATGTCGAGCACCACGGCGTCCACGGCGAACTCCGAGCTCACGCGGCGGCCTTGTCCCGCTGGTAGCCCGCGTCGATCGTGTCGTAGTCGGGGAAGCGCGAGGCGATGGTGGAGCCGGTGAAGTTGCCGATCCAGCCGTCCTCCTCGTGGAAGAAGCGGATCGCGGTGAAGGCGGGCTTCGTGCCCATGTCGAACCAGTGGGTGGTGCCGCGCGGCACGCCCAGCAGGTCGCCCTTCTCGCAGTAGACGGCGTGCACCTCGCCGTCGACGTGCAGATAGAAGATGCCGGAGCCGGAGACGAAGAAGCGGACCTCGTCATCGTCGTCGTGCGTGTGCTCCTGGAGGAACTTCGCGCGGGCGCCCGCCGCCTTCGCCGGGTACTCCGGGTCGTCGCTCGGGTGCAGACCGAGGACGTCGACGGTGGTGAAGCCCTCCTCGGCGTTCAGCTTGTCGATCTCCGGGCCGTAGGCGGCGAAGACGGTGTCGCTGTCGGCGTCGGCCGGGACGTCCTCGCGGATCGGCCACTGCTCGTAGCGGACACCGATGGGCGCGAGCGCGGCGGCGATCTCCACGGGATCGGCGGTGCGGCGCACGAGGGTCTCGGGGCCGGACTCGGACCAGGTGGTGAGCAGGGTCATGGGAGCAACTCCGAAAAAGTGGGAGGGATGTCCGGATGCCGAGACGGGCAGCGGACCGGCCGGGCAAGCGAAGGGGTGCGTCACCGTCCGTCCTACCAGCGCGGGGCCGGTCATTCGATGGTAACCGGGGTCCGTGAACAGGTCGGATGTGACGTAGTCGTTGTCTCACCTGATGAGAAAGCGGTTCCACCCCTTTGACCAATGGCCGAAACCTTTCTCATGATCTCCTTATGAAGACGCTGCTGCTCGTGCGGCGGCTGTACGTGGACTTGCTCCGGTCGACCACAGCCAGCTGTCGCTGACCACATCCGGAGCCCCGCGAGCCTTTCGTGCCGCGGTCCGCCGCCCCTGTCGCGGTGGCTGAATCCCGTTCCCCCGCTCCGGGTCCCGCACGCCCCGCCTTCACCCCTTCTGCACCACCTTGCACCTGGAGCCCCTCATGTCCCGCACCCGTGTCCCCCTCGCCGCGCTCTCGCTGGCCTCCGCGTCCGCCCTCCTGCTGGCCGGCTGCTCGCAGTCCACCGACGCGTCGAAGACCAGCGCCGACACCGCCGCCTCGGCCTCGGCCGCCACGGGCAAGAAGCCGGCCCCCTTCAGCAAGGGCACGGTCAAGGTCGCCCTCGTACGGCAGAGCGGCGCCGGCGACTACTTCGAGCAGTGGGGCAACGGCGCCAAGGCCCAGGCCAAGGCCCTCGGCATCGACCTGACCGTGTACGACGCCCAGGCCGACAACGCCAAGCAGGCCACCGACCTGTCCTCCGCCATCAACTCCGGCGCGCAGGCGATCATCGTCGACCACGGCTTCCCGTCCACGATCCAGCCCGAGATCGACCAGGCCGTGAAGAAGGGCATCAAGGTCGTCGTCTACGACGTCGACCAGACCAACAAGTCCGTGATCAGCACCGAGCAGGACGACGCCAGCATGGCGCAGGCCGTCCTCGACGTGATGGCCAAGACGGTCGGCAAGGACGCCAAGGTCGGCTACGTCAACGTGGCCGGCTACGCGGCCCTCGACAAGCGCAACACGGTGTGGGCGAAGGAGGTCGCCGCCCAGGGCTGGAAGCAGCAGTTCAAGGTCGGCAAGGTCACCGACTCGACGGCCACCGACAACGTTCCCCTGGTCTCCGCCGCGCTCACCCAGCACTCCGACGTGGTGGGCGTGTTCGCCCCCTACGACGAGCTGGCCAAGGGCACCGTGCTCGCCGTGCAGAACAAGAAGCTCCAGGACAAGGTGAAGGTGTTCGGCGCGGACGTCTCCAACGCCGACATCCAGCAGATGACCGCCACCGACAGCCCCTGGGTCGCCACGGCGGGCACCGACCCCTCGGCCGTCGGCGCGGCCGTCGTGCGCACCACCGCGCTGGAGCTGGCCGGTCAGCTGAACAAGTCCTCGGTCGAGTTCCCGGCCGTGGCCATCACACAGGACTTCCTGCGCGAGAAGAAGATCGCCAACATGGACCAGCTCCGGGCCGCGCTGCCCGCGCTCAACCTGTCCCAGGTCGCGACCGCCGACTGGATCCCGAATGTCGCCCACTGAGACAGCGGCCGTAGGTCTCCGCGACGTCAGCATGGCCTTCGGCGGCAAGACGGTGCTCGCCTCCGTCTCGCTCGACATCGCACCGGGCAGCGTGGTCGCGCTGCTCGGTGCGAACGGCGCCGGCAAGTCCACGCTGATCAAGATCCTGTCGGGCGTGCACACCGACCACGGCGGGGAGGTGCGGGTCGCGGGGGAACCCGCGGCTCTCCAGTCCCCGTCCGCCGCCCGGCAGTTGGGCATCCAGACGGTCCACCAGCGGATCGGCGAGGGCATCGTGCCCGGCCTCTCCGTCGCCGAGAACCTGGTCTTCGAGGAACTCGCCCGGCGCCGCGGCAACCCGTTCCTCAACGGCCGCCGCGTGCTGGCCCGCGCCCGTGAGATCCAGGCCGGGCTCGGACTCGACTGGAGCGATGCCGTACTGCGCCGGGACGTCACCGAACTGGGCATCTCCGACCGCCAGTTGCTCATCCTGGCCCGTGCCCTCGCCACCCGCCCCCGGCTGCTCGTCCTCGACGAACCGACCTCCGCGCTCTCCGCCGCCGAGGCCGAACGGCTCTTCGCGCTCGTCGAGAAGATGCGCGACGACGGCATCGCGGTCCTCTACGTCTCCCACCGCCTCGGCGAGATCGACGCGCTCGCCGACCGTCTGGTCGTCCTGCGGGACGGCCGTCTCACCGAGGACCAGGTCAAGCCCTTCGACTGGGACAGCGCCCTGCGCGCGATGCTCGCCCAGGCCCACGAGGCGACCTCGGCCCGCCCCCAGCGCGACGGCGAGCACGGGGACGTCGTCCTCGGCCTGCGCGGGGTCCACCTCTTCGAGGGCCGCGCACCCCTCGATCTCGACCTCCGCGCCGGTGAAGTCACCGGTGTCGTCGGCCTGTTGGGCGCCGGCAAGACCGAACTCGCGCGCGGCCTGTTCGGCGCCGAGCCCTTCGCCACCGGCACGGTCACCCTCGACGGCAAGCCGTACGCGCCCCGCCGCCCGGCCGACGCGATCCGCGCCGGCGTCCACCTCGTCCCCGAGGACCGGCACGCCGACGCGCTCGTCCCCGGCTGGTCGCTGGCGCAGAACATCTCCCTGCCGTTCCTCAAGTCCCTCTCCCGGGGCGGGCTCGTGAACACGGGCAAGGAGGACGCCCTCGGCCGCGAGACCATCGACGCCCTCGGCGTCGTCGCCCGCGACGAGCACAGCACGGTCGAGGAACTCTCCGGCGGCAACCAGCAGAAGGTTGTCGTGGGCCGCTGGCTCGCCCACACCCCCCGTGTCCTCATCCTGGACGAGCCGTTCCGAGGCGTGGACATCGGCGCGCGGCGCGACATCGGGCGCCGGGCGCGTGCGCTGGCCGCCGAGGGGGCGGCCGTCCTCGTCCTCTCCGCCGACGTGGACGAGGTCCTTGAGGTCGCCGACCGGGTCGTGGTCCTGGCGGCCGGCGAGGTCCACCTCGACGCCTACGGCGAAGCCGCGGAACGCGACCGCGTGATCCAGACCATCTCGGCGTCCGTGTGACCCCGGCCCACTCAGGAAGTACGCCATGACCACCACCCAGAGCCCCGAGACCGCGCCGAAGGCGGCCACCCCGCCCGCGCTCTCCACCGCCGTGCTCGTCCAGAACGCCGTCATCAAGTACGGCTTCATCTTCGTCACGGTCGCGCTCTTCCTGTACTTCGCGCTGAGCGAGGGCTCCTTCCGCGAGTCGGCGACGCTCCTCGACACCCTGCGGTACGTCTCCGTCGCCGCGATCCTCGGCCTCGGCGTCACCCTCACCATGGCCGTCGGCGGAATGGACATGTCCGTCGGCGCGGTCGCCGGGCTCGGGGTCACCGTCGCCGCGAAGACGATGGTGACGTACAACCAGGTCGGCACGGTCGCGATCCTCGCCGTGCTGGCGGCGGGCGCGCTCGCCGGACTCCTCAACGCCCTGCTGATCGTCGTGATGAAGATCCCGGACATGCTCGCCACCCTGGGCACCATGTTCGTCATCCAGGGCACCAAACTCATCCTGGTCGACGGCCAGTCCATCTCCGCAGGCATGACCCAGTCCGACGGCACCACCGCCCCCGGCAAGTTCACCGACGGCTTCCTCCGCATCGACCGCGGCACGCTCTTCGGCATCCCCATCTCGGTGGTGATCTTCGGCGCGCTGACCGTCGTCGCCTGGGTGTTCCTGGCCCGCACCCGCTGGGGCCGCGTGCTGTACGCCATCGGCGCCAACCCGGAGGCGTCCCGCCTGGCGGGCATCCGCGTCGGCGCGTACCGGGCGCTCGCCTACGTCCTCTCCGGCGTCCTCGCCTCCGTCGGCGGCCTGATCCTGGCCTCGCGTATCGGCCAGGGAGACGTCTCCGCCGGCACGTCACAGCTGCTGGAAGCGGTCGCGGTCGCCCTCGTCGGTACCTCGGTGCTGGGCCGGGGCCGCCCGAACGTCTGGGGCACGGCCCTCGGCGCGGTGCTGATCGGCATCATCACCACCGGTCTCACCATCAAGGGCCTGCCCTACTACACGCAGGACGTCGTCGAGGGCGCGGTCCTCATCCTCGCCCTGGTCTTCAGCTTCACCCTGTCCAAGCGCCGCACCGCATAAGGAAGTTCGAGGAGTTCGCACGATGGGCTACCGCATCCTGGAGACCGACGACGTCCCGGCGTACCTGCACGAGCGCGGCCACTGGGCGGACGTGAGCGACATCGCCGTCCGCGAGGTGTCGGACGGCAACATGAACCGGGTGTTCCTCGCCTCCAACGCCGACGGCAGCCAGCGCCTCGCCGTCAAGCAGGCGCTGCCCTGGGTGCGGGTGGCCGGCCCCTCCTGGCCGATGAGCCCCGAACGCGCCGACGCCGAGGCCCGCGCCTACGAGCAGGTGGCCCGGGTCGCCCCCGACAAGATCCCGGCGATCCACGGCTACGACGCCGACAACTACGCCCTCGTCATGGAGGACATGTCGGACCTGGAGGTCCTGCGCACGCTCCTCAACGAGGGCGCGTCGTACGGCCCGGACACCTCCGTCCGCATCGGCGAGTTCGTCGCCCAACTGGCCTTCGCGACCAGCGACGTCGGGATGCCGTCCGCCGACCGCAAGGCGCTGATCGCCGCCTCGGTCAGCCCGGAGCTGTGCAAGATCACCGAGGACGTGGTGCTGTCCGAGCCGTACATCGAGCACGAACACAACCACTGGCTCCCGGAGTTGACGGACCTGGCCGCGGAGTTCCGCGCGGACGCGCGGCTGCGCACGGAGGTCGCCGACCTCCGGTACACGTTCATGACCAGCGCGCAGGCCCTCCTCCACGGCGACCTGCACACCGGCAGCGTGATGGTTGGCGAGCGCGAAGGCGCCCCGGTGGTGCGGGTCTTCGACCCCGAGTTCTCCTTCGTCGGCCCGGTCGGCTACGACCTCGGCCTGTACTGGGCCAACGTCCTGGTCTCGGAGGAACGGGCACGCGCGCTGGGCACCCTGTCCGACCACGCCGACCAACTCCGCCTCTCCTGGCAGGCGTTCGAGACCGAGTTCCGCCGCCTGTGGCCGACCCGCGTCGACACCTTCTTCGACGACGCCTTCCTCGACCGCTTCCTGTCCCGCGTGTGGACAGACTCCGTCGGCTACGCCGGCACCGAGATCGTCCGCCGCATCATCGGCTTCGCCCACCTGACCGACCTGACGACACTGCCGGACCCGGTACCTGCCTCCCGGCGGGCACTGTTGCTGGGGCGCGAACTCATCGTGCGGCGGGCCGAGTTGGCGTCACCGGAGGCGATCCGCGCACTGGCCTGAGCCTTCGGGGGAGTCTTCGGTGTGAGCGGTCCCGAGGCTCGGGTGGTCGCGACAGGGTGTCGTCCCTCCGGGGGCCGGGGGCGGGGTGCCGGATCCGGCCTCGACCTCCCGGTCGGCGCTGCTGCCGCACGGTGCGAACTCGTCGTACCGTTGGCCGAGTTGACGTCACCGGAGGCGATCCGCGCGCCGGCCCGAGCCCTCGGACGGGGGTCTCGGGACGGTGTGGTCCCGCGGCTCGTGCGGGCCCGGCAGGAGATTGCCGCTCCAGGGGGCGCGGGATGCCGAGGACGTGGCGTGGGTCGCGAGGTGGGTCTGGAGGCGGTGGTGTCGGAACTCGAAGCTCGCGCCGGACTGTCGTAGGAGACCTCGGTGGTGGGCGTCCTTCAGGAACGCCATGAGACGCCAGGGCATGCGGCCCGTGGCCGCGAGCCAGACGCGGGCGATCGTGAAGCGGCCCCAGGCGCTCAGGGCGAGGGCCGCCGTGCCCAGCGGGAGCCAGAGTTGGACGCCGATGTGGACCAGGCCGCCCCAGTCGCCGGGCAGCGCCACCAGCGGTACGCAGACGACGGCCACCAGCAGCGCGATCATCCCGCCGCGGGCGAAGGAGGCGGCGCGGTCCGTGCGCAGCGACGAGGCCGGGCCGGCCGCGCGCATGACGTCCGAGGGCACGCTCAGCGCGCGGTAGACACCGCAGACACAGCCGCCGACGAGACCTACCAGCACCCCGCCGGCCAGCAACGGCGGCAGACAGCGCCGTAGGACACCCGACGGCGGGCCCGCCGTGAGCCAGGCGCGGGCGGTCTCCGGGAGGACGGACCGCAGGTTCGCCGCGTACACCGTCGTGGTCGCCGGCGTGCCCCGGGTGAGGGTCAGCCGGGCCACCACCGTGCCGTCACGGGACTCGAAGACCGTACGCCGGGAGACGAAGGCGACACAGCGGCGGTCGGCGACGAGCGGGAGCGCGCAGTCCGGGGGCTTCGTGCCCGGAGGGTAGGCGATCGGACGGGCACCGCCCCCGGGGAGCAGCAGGGTTCCGCGTAGTGCGTGCCGGGTGGTCGCCGTGCGCAGACCGGGGCGCTCCGAGAACTGCCAGATGTCGATCCTCCGGCCCGAAAGCCCGGCCGTGGAACCGGACTTGAGCACGGTCACCCCGGTCGCCGCGAGCCCCGCCACCGTGCACGCGGTCACCCCGACCAGCAGCGCGGCGGCGCCACCCCGCACCACGCCGGTCGCGAACCGCCGGGCGATCCGGCCGGCCCGCGCCGGGTGCCCGGTGTCCTGACCGGCCCGGCGGCCACTCACCAGCAGCGCCGCGCCCACCCCCGCGCAGGTCACCCCGACCAGCCCGGTCCACACGTTGCCGGACCGGCCGGCCAGCACCGTGCCCGCCGCGACCAGCCCGCCCAGCAGCAGGACGGCCCCGCAGGCCCGGGCCGGCGCACGGCCGGGGCCGCCGGTCCAGGGCAGACCGAGCGGTACCGGGTGCCGGGACAGCCCGGCGATGCCGAAGAACAGTGTGAACAGCAGGGAGAACAGACAGCCGCCGAACAGATCGGGCACCCAGCCGTCCGTGACCGCGCCGAAGCGGAAGCCGAACCGCAGATCGTCGGCCCAGGCCACCCCCGCCCACAGCAGGGCGCTCACCGACGCCGTGATCAGGGTCTGCCGCAGCAGCGGACGCCGCTGCGGGGGCGCGTTCCCCGACGGCAGCAGGAACGCCTCCCCGAACGCGAACCCCACGGTCTGGCCCACCAGGGTGGCCAGCACCGACGCCAGGTCCTCCACCCCGGACAGCTCGTCCGCCGCCCGCGCCACCGAGACCGGCAGCACGACCAGCGACAGCAGGCCCAGTGCCAGCAGCCCCGGCGCCAGGACCGAGACCGCGCGCGGCAGCATCGACTCCAGCTCCCACCACGCCAGCCGCCCGCTGCCGCGCCGCTCCAACGCCTGTGCCAGCACGGCGAGTCGGCGCAGCGCGGCACGGCCCGCCTCGGATCCGGCATCGGCGTACGCGGCCGGCACGAACGCCCCGAGCAGATGCTCCTCGACGGCCTCCGCCGTGGGGAAGCGGTCCGGGTCGAGCAGTTCGGACGGGTCGCGGGAGGTGTCGCCGTAGACCGCGCGGGCCAGCGCCACCATCAGGGGAGTGGTGAGGGCGCGCGCCGCCGGGCAGTGCGGCCGGGCCGTCACCGCCCGCAGCACGGGCGTCCACACCGTGCCCGGCTCGCCGTCCGCCGTACGCAGCGGGCGGGCCGTCCGCTCCAGATGGGCGCAGGCCTGCGCGAGGCCGAGCGGACGCAACTCGACCACCTCGGCCCCGGTCAGCACATCGCCCTCGGTCACCGCCGTCGCCCACGCCTCGGCCCGGCTGGTGAGCAACAGCGGGAGATCGTCGTCGAGTTCGGCGTTGATCCGGCGTACCGCCTCCCCGTAGACCGGGCGGGGCAGTTCGTCGAAGCCGTCGAGGACCGGCAGTACGAGCCCCGCGTCCAGGAGGCCCCGGGCGAGGGTGTGCCGCGGGTCGGTGGCGGCGGCCAGCGGGCGGTGCTCGGCGGCCAGCCGCTCGGCGAGCCAGTCGCGCAGCCCGGTGCGCCGGGGGTCCCAGCCCGCCAGCGGGAAGATCACCGGCACCGGTCCACCGGGCCGCCGCGCGGCCAGCCGCCCGAGCACGAACCGCAGCGCCAGCACGCTCTTGCCCGAGCCCGGACCGCCCAGCACCACCAGCCGCCGGCCGGGCAGCGCGGCGAACGACCCGGTGACGTCCTCGATCCGCTGCCCACGGGGCGCGGGCAGCGGCCGGGCCCGCCTGATGTTCTCCGGGTGATCCGCCAGCCACCGGTCCGCCGGGGCCCAGGCCACGTCCAGCGGGGCGGGGTCCTGGAGCCGCCGCAGCCTCGCCTCGGCGGCCCACTGCTCCCGTACGGCCTCGGCGAGCGCGTCGGCGGCCCGGCGGCGGTCCTCGCCGGCCGAACGCGGGGCCGGATCGGCGTCGCCGCGCAGTACGTCGGCGACGAGCGCGGCGACCGACACGACCGCGCCGATCACCGACACCATCACCCCCGCGGTGGCCGCGTCGCGCCACCACACCCGCAGCACGGCGGCGAGCGCCGCGAGCGCGCCCCCGCACACGGCGTAGCCGAGGCGCCGCCGGACCCGCGCACTGTGCCATCCACCTTGCATACGACCGCTGCTCCCCGGGCCGGACCCCATGGCCCGACCGTTGTGTCGGAAGCCAACTGTTCTAACGGGCCGGGCGGGCCGCGAACCGCCGGTCGCCAACCCGTGTGACGGAGCGCGCGGAATCACCCGAGGGGCGTGCGGAAGCGTGAATCACCGATGCGGCCGGGGGGCGGTTCCCGGTACGGCCGAGGGGCGGCTCCCGTCCGGGAACCGCCCCTTGAGCGCCGTGGCGACTACTTCTTGTCGAGCAGGTCCTGGACCTTCGCGCGGACCTCGTCCGTGGCCAGGCCGCGGATCGTCAGGGTGGTGCGGCGGCGCAGGACGTCGTCCTGGGTCTCGGCCCACTCGTGGTCGCGGGCGTAGACGACCTGCGCCCAGATCTCCGGGGCGTCGGGGTGCACGCGCTGCCCCAACTCCGGGTCCTCGTTGGCGAGTCGGGCGATGTCGAAGGCCAGCGAGCCGTAGTGGGTGGCCAGGTGCTTCGCCGTGTCGGCCGCCATGCGCGGGCCCGGCGCGGGGTTGTCGACGAGCAGGCGGTGGGCGACCGCGCGCGGGTTGGCGACACCCGGCAGCGGGAGCTTCTTCGGGAGGGAGGAGATCGGCTCGAAGTCCTCGCCGAGCGGGCGGCCGGGGAGGGCCTCCAGCTTCTGCATGACCGTACGGCCGATGTGCCGGAAGGTGGTCCACTTGCCGCCCGCGACGGACAGCATGCCGCCCCTGCCCTCGGTCACCACCGTCTCGCGCTTGGCCTTGGCCGTGCTGCCGGGACCGCCCGGCAGCACGCGCAGGCCCGCGAAGGAGTACGTGATCAGGTCACGGGAGAGCTGCTGGTCGCGGACCGAGAACGCGGCCTCGTCCAGGATCTGCGATATGTCCTGCTCGGTGACCGAGACGTCCGCCGGGTCGCCCTCGAACTCCTCGTCGGTCGTGCCGAGCAGCAGCATGTCCTCCCAGGGGAGGGCGAAGGTGATGCGGTACTTGTCGATGGGGGTGGCCAGCGCCGCCTTCCACGGGGAGGTCCGCTTCAGGACCAGGTGCGCGCCCTTGGAGAGGCGGATGGAGGGCGCCGCGTTCGGGTCCTCCATCTTGCGCAGGTGGTCCACCCACGGGCCGGTCGCGTTGAGCACCAGGCGGGCGCTCACGCCGAACTCGTCGCCGGAGGTGGTGTCGCGCAGCTCCGCGCCGGTCACCCGGCCCTGGGTGAAGCGCAGACCGGTGACCTCGGCGTGGTTGAGGACGACCGCGCCCGCCTCGACGGCCGCGCGGACCGTCATCAGCGCCATGCGGGCGTCGTTCATCTGGTCGTCGCCGTACACGGCCACGGCCTTGAGGTTCTGGGTGCGCAGCTCGGGCACGTCCTGCGCCGCCTTCGCGGGGGACAGGAGGTGGCCGACGCCGTCGCCGAACGCGGAGAGCGCGGAGTAGGCGAAGACGCCCGCCCCGAGCTTCGCCGCACCGTGCGGACCGCCCTTGTACACGGGGAGGTAGAACGTGAGCGGGTTCGCCAGGTGGGGGGCCACCTGGCGGGAGACCGCACGGCGCTCGAAGTGGTTCTCCGCGACCAGCTTCACCGCGCCGGTCTGCAGGTAGCGCAGACCGCCGTGGAGCAGCTTGGAAGAGGCGGAGGAGGTGGCGCCGGCGAAGTCGCCGGCGTCGACCAGGGCCACCCGCAGCCCGGACTGCGCGGCGTGCCAGGCGGTGGAGATGCCCAGGATGCCGCCGCCGATGACGAGGAGGTCGTACGTCGCCTTGGAGAGCTGCTCCCGGGTCTCGGCCCGGCTCGGGTTCGAGCCGGAGGCCGGGTGCGTACCGAGGGCAGGCACGGACTGTCGGGTGGACTGACTGGTCATGTGGGGTTCTTACTCCTCGTCGTCGAGCCAGCCCATGGTCCGCTCCACGGCCTTGAGCCAGCTCTTGTACTCACGGTCGCGCTTCTCCGCGGCCATGTTGGGGGTCCACTCGGCGGCCCGGCGCCAGTTGGCGCGCAGGTCGTCGGTGCTGGTCCAGAAGCCGACGGCGAGACCGGCGGCGTAGGCGGCGCCGAGGCAGGTGGTCTCGGCGACCATCGGGCGCACCACGGGGGCGTCCACGAAGTCGGAGAGGGTCTGCATCAGCAGGTTGTTGGAGGTCATGCCGCCGTCGACCTTGAGCGCGGCCAGCTCGACGCCGGAGTCCTTCGTCATGGCGTCCGTGATCTCACGGGTCTGCCAGGCGGTGGCCTCCAGGACGGCACGCGCGAGGTGCGCCTTGGTGACGTACCGGGTCAGGCCGGCGATCACACCGCGGGCGTCGGAGCGCCAGTACGGGGCGAACAGACCGGAGAAGGCCGGCACGAAGTAGGCGCCGCCGTTGTCCTCGACCGAGAGCGCGAGCGTCTCGATCTCGGCGGCGGTGGAGATCAGGCCCATCTGGTCGCGCATCCACTGCACCAGCGAACCGGTGACGGCGATCGAGCCCTCCAGGGCGTAGACCGGCGCTTCGTCGCCGATCCGGTAGCCGACCGTGGTCAGCAGGCCCGAGTAGGAGTTGATGATCTTCTCACCGGTGTTCATCAGCATGAAGGTGCCGGTGCCGTACGTGGACTTGGCCTCGCCCTCGGAGAAACAGGTCTGGCCGAACAGGGCCGCCTGCTGGTCGCCGAGCGCGGAGGCGACCGGGATGCCGCCGAGCAGCTCGCCGAGGCTCCCGCCGGTGACCTCGCCGTAGACCTCGGCGGAGGAGCGGATCTCGGGGAGCATGTTCAGCGGGACGCCGATGGACTCGGCGATCTTGTCGTCCCAGGCCAGGGTGTGCAGGTTCATCAGCATGGTGCGGGAGGCGTTGGTGACGTCGGTGTAGTGCTTGCCGCCGTTGACACCGCCCGTCAGGTTCCAGATGACCCAGGTGTCCATGGTGCCGAAGAGGATGTCGCCGGCCTCGGCGCGCTCGCGCAGGCCCTCGACGTTGTCGAGCAGCCAGCGGGCCTTGGGGCCGGCGAAGTAGCTCGCCAGCGGCAGGCCGGTCTCGCGGCGGAAGCGGTCCTGGCCGACATTGCGGCCCAGCTCCTTGCAGAGCGCGTCGGTGCGGGTGTCCTGCCAGACGATGGCGTTGTGGACGGGCTCACCGGTGTTCTTGTCCCACAGCAGCGTGGTCTCGCGCTGGTTGGTGATGCCGATGGCCTTGATGTCGTCGCGGGTGATGCCGGCCTTCTCGATGGCTCCGGCGACGACTTCCTGGACGTTTGTCCAGATCTCGGTGGCGTTGTGCTCGACCCAGCCCGGCTTCGGGAAGATCTGCTCGTGCTCCTTCTGGTCGACGGCGACGATACGGCCGTCCCGGTCGAAGACGATGCAGCGGCTGGAGGTCGTGCCCTGGTCGATGGCCGCGATGAACGGTCCGGCGGTGTGGGCGTCGGTCACTGTGTGCTCCTGAGGGGTTCCGTGGTCATGAGGACTGGTGCTACGGCTGCTTCAGTGCTTGGAAGTGCTTGGAATTCTGCTTCTAAGCAAAGGCGAGGTTGTAGATACCCGCAGCGATCGCGCCGCCGATCAGCGGACCGACCACCGGGATCCACGCGTAGCTCCAGTCGGAGCCGCCCTTGTTGGGCAGGGGCAGGAGCGCGTGCACGATGCGCGGGCCCAGGTCACGGGCCGGGTTGATGGCGTACCCGGTGGGGCCGCCGAGCGACAGACCGATGGAGACGACCACGAACGAGGTGATCAGGGCGCCCAGGGTGCCGAGACCGTTTCCGTTGGCGTTGAGGCCCTGCGTCAGGATGGCGAGGATCAGGACGATCGTGCCGATGATCTCCGTGGCGAGGTTCTGCACCACGTTGCGGATCTCGGGGCCGGTGGAGAAGATGCCGAGCACCGGGCCCGCGCCCTTCTCCTGGGCCTCGACGGACTTGGCCGCCGGCTCGCCGACGATCTCCTTGTCGGTCAGGTGCGCCTGGAACTGGCCGTAGTAGGCCACCCAGACGAGCGTCGCGCCGATCATGGCGCCGAGCAGCTGCCCGGCCCAGTAGATCGGGACGTTGTCCCAGCCACCGTCCTTGATCGCGAGTGCGAGCGTCACGGCCGGGTTGAGATGGGCACCGGAGAGCGGTGCCGAGATGTACACGGCCGTCATGACGGCGAAACCCCACCCGAAGGCGATGGCGAGCCAGCCGGCGCTACGTGCCTTGGAGGCCTTCAGCGTGACGGCGGCGCAGACGCCACCGCCGAGCAGGATGAGTACGGCGGTACCTATGGTCTCGCCGATGAAGATGTCGGAGCTGGACACCCGCGACTCCTTTGTCCTTCGTCCAGGGAAGCCGAACCCCGGGTCCCGCCGGGGGTTCGTGCGCCCTCGGGGGTGAGAGCGATGCCGGCCTTTGGCGTTGCCACACTCTAGCGCGTATTGCCGGTAGGTGTTCGACAATGCCGACCGATGGACGGGAGTCTTGCTCCGGGGTTACAGGCGCGTCAAGAGTGCTGTTATCGAAAACACGATCGTTATTGATTGCTGTGGGCTATCGATCGAACGGTCGATGCGGACGGCTATCACGTGGACACCGTGTGTGGTGATTTGGCGTTTTGACCGACTTTGACGTCCAGAGTACGACTAAGGCCGGAACGTCCCCATGACGTTCCGGTGAGTTCTCGCTGTGAATCCGCTGGGCCGGCCGGGGCTCAGAACCGCCCGGCGCCCAGGTCCCGCGACACCGCGCGGGCGCAGTCCCGCACCGCCGCGATCAGCTCGGGCCGCAGTACGCCGTCCTCGTCGGGTCGGCACAGCCGCTCCACCGCCCCGGTGATGCCGACCGCGCCCACCGGCATGCGCCGCCGGTCGTGGATGGGCGCGGCGACGGACGCGACGCCCTCCCAGGTCTCCTCGACGTCGGCCGCGTACCCGCGCGCGCGGGTCACGTCCAGGACGTGCTCGAAGTCGGCCAGCTCGGACACCGTGCGCTCGGTGAAGGGCTTGCGGTCGGCCTCCAGGGCCTCGCTGTGCGCGACCGGGTCGTAGGCCGACAGGACCTTGCCCAGGGCCGTGGAGTGCAGCGGCTGCATGGCGCCGATCTCCAGGACCTGGCGGCTGTCGTCGGGCCGGAAGACGTGGTGCACGATCAGGACGCCCTGCTGGTGCAGGACCCCCAGGTGCACGCTCTCGCCGCTGGAGCGGGCCAGGTCGTCCGTCCACACCAGGGCACGCGCGCGCAGCTCGTGCACGTCGAGGTAGGTGGTGCCCAGGCGCAGCAGTTCCGCGCCCAGCTGGTAGCGCCCGGAGGCGTCGTCCTGCTCGACGAAGCCCTCCTGCTGGAGGGTGCGCAGGATGCCGTGGGCGGTGCCCTTGGCCAGGCCGAGGGACGAGGCGATGTCCGAGAGGCCGAGCCGTCGCTCGCCGCCCGCGAGCAGGCGCAGCATCGCTGCCGCCCGTTCGAGCGACTGGATGTTCCGTGCCATCGCCGTACTGCCTCCGTCCCGTTCGACCGCCGATGGGCGGCGCTGCCGCCGCCGTTCGGCAATGTCGAACACTACCGGTCCATGTCGACCTCCCGCCAATGGTTGGTCAACACCTGTCAGATCACGCGTCGCGGGAGCCGGGACCGGCTTGATCCACCCGTCACCCCGGTCCACCCCCTGGAAGTGTCGAGCATTCTGCCGCCCGACCCCGTTACCCTTGCGGCGTGCAAGCTCCTCGGGGGGTTCCGTGAGAGGTTCCCGAGGAAGCCGCAAAGCCGACAGCCGTCGCACTCCAGGGAGCCCCTTCATGGCCTCGTCGCCACTGACCCCTTCTGCCGACAGCCGGACCCGTGTGTCCGAGCTCCGAGAGGCACTCGCCACCCGCGTGGTGGTCGCCGACGGAGCCATGGGCACCATGCTCCAGGCGCAGGAGCCCACTCTCGAAGACTTCGAGAACCTCGAAGGCTGCAACGAGATCCTGAACATCACCCGCCCCGACATCGTGCGCTCGGTCCACGAGGAGTACTTCGGCGCGGGCGTCGACTGCGTCGAGACCAACACCTTCGGCGCCAACCACTCCGCCATGGCCGAGTACGACATCGCCGAACGCGTCCACGAACTCTCCGAGGCCGGTGCCCGCATCGCCCGCGAGACCGCCGACGACTTCGCCGCCCGCGACGGCCGCCGCCGCTGGGTCCTCGGCTCCATCGGCCCCGGCACCAAGCTGCCCACCCTCGGCCACATCGGCTACACCACCCTGCGCGACGGCTTCCAGGCCAACGCCGAAGGCCTCCTCGCCGGCGGCGCCGACGCCCTCATCGTCGAGACCACCCAGGACCTGCTCCAGACGAAGTCCTCGATCCTCGGCGCCCGCCGCGCCATGGAGGCGACCGGCGTCGACGTCCCCCTCCTGGTCTCCATGGCCTTCGAGACCACCGGCACCATGCTGCTCGGCTCCGAGATCGGCGCCGCGCTCACCGCGCTGGAACCCCTCGGCATCGACATGATCGGCCTCAACTGCTCCACCGGCCCGGCCGAGATGAGCGAGCACCTGCGCTACCTGGCCCGCCATTCCCGGACCCCGCTGCTGTGCATGCCGAACGCCGGCCTGCCCATCCTCACCAAGGACGGCGCCCACTTCCCGCTCGACCCCGAGGGCCTGGCCGAGGCCCAGGAGCACTTCGTCCAGGACTACGGCCTCAACCTCGTCGGCGGCTGCTGCGGCACCACCCCCGAGCACCTGCGCCAACTCGTCGAGCGCGTCCGCGAGTTGGAGCCCGTCGAGCGCCACCCCCAGCCCGAGCCCGGCGCCGCCTCGCTCTACCAGACGGTCCCGTTCCGCCAGGACACCGCCTACATGGCGATCGGCGAGCGCACCAACGCCAACGGCTCGAAGAAGTTCCGCGAGGCCATGCTGGACGCCCGCTGGGACGACTGCGTGGAGATGGCCCGCGACCAGATCCGCGAGGGCGCCCACATGCTGGATCTCTGCGTGGACTACGTGGGCCGCGACGGCGTCGCCGACATGGAGGAACTGGCCGGCCGCTTCGCCACCGCCTCCACCCTGCCCATCGTCCTCGACTCCACCGAAGTCGCGGTCATCCGGGCCGGGTTGGAGAAGCTCGGTGGCCGCGCGGTCATCAACTCCGTCAACTACGAGGACGGCGACGGCCCCGACTCCCGCTTCGCGAAGGTCACCCGGCTCGCCCAGGAGCACGGCGCCGCGCTCATCGCGCTGACCATCGACGAGGAGGGCCAGGCCCGCACCCCCGAGCACAAGGTCGCCATCGCCGAAAGGCTGATCGAGGACCTCACGACGAACTGGGGCATCCACGAGTCGGACATCCTCATCGACACCCTGACCTTCACCATCTGCACCGGCCAGGAGGAGTCCCGCGGCGACGGCATCGCCACCATCGAGGCCATCCGCCGCCTCAAGGCCGCGCACCCCGACGTCCAGACCACGCTCGGCCTGTCCAACATCTCCTTCGGCCTCAACCCGGCCGCCCGCGTCCTGCTCAACTCCGTCTTCCTCGACGAGTGCGTCAAGGCGGGCCTCGACTCGGCGATCGTGCACGCCTCGAAGATCCTCCCGATCGCCCGCTTCACCGAGGAGGAGGTGCAGACGGCCCTCGACCTCATCCACGACCGCCGCTCCGCCCAGCAGGGTGACCAACCGGCCTACGACCCCCTCCAGAAGCTGATGGCCCTCTTCGAGGGCGCCACCACCAAGTCCCGCACGGCGGGCCGCGCCGAGGAACTGGCCGCCCTCCCGCTGGACGAGCGGCTCAAGCGGCGGATCATCGACGGCGAGAAGAACGGCCTGGAGGCCGACCTCGCCGAGGCGCTGGAGACCCGCGCCGCCCTCGACATCGTCAACGAGACGCTCCTGGACGGCATGAAGGTCGTCGGCGAGCTGTTCGGTTCCGGACAGATGCAGCTGCCGTTCGTGCTCCAGTCCGCCGAGGTCATGAAGACCGCGGTGGCCTACCTGGAGCCGCACATGGAGAAGTCGGACGCCGAGGGCAAGGGCACCATCGTGCTCGCCACCGTGCGCGGCGACGTCCACGACATCGGCAAGAACCTCGTCGACATCATCCTGTCCAACAACGGCTACAACGTCGTCAACCTCGGCATCAAGCAGCCGGTCTCCGCGATCCTGGAAGCCGCCGAGGAGCACCGCGCCGACGTCATCGGCATGTCGGGCCTCCTGGTCAAGTCCACGGTGATCATGAAGGAGAACCTCCAGGAGCTCAACCAGCGCAAGATGGCCGCCGACTACCCGGTCATCCTCGGCGGCGCGGCCCTGACCCGCGCCTACGTCGAACAGGACCTGCACGAGATCTACGAGGGCGAGGTCCGCTACGCCCGCGACGCGTTCGAGGGCCTGCGCCTCATGGACGCCCTCATCGGCGTCAAGCGGGGCCTGCCGGGCGCGAAGCTGCCCGAACTCAAGCAGCGCAGGGTGCGGGCGAGCGCCCCCGTCGAGGTCGAGGAACGCCCCGAGGAGGGCCACGTCCGCTCCGACGTCGCCGTCGACAACCCGATCCCCGCCCCGCCCTTCCGCGGCACCCGGGTCATCAAGGGCATCCAGCTCAAGGAGTACGCCTCCTGGCTCGACGAGGGCGCCCTCTTCAAGGGCCAGTGGGGCCTCAAGCAGGCCCGCACGGGCGAGGGACCGTCGTACGAGGAACTGGTGGAGACCGAGGGCCGCCCCCGGCTGCGCGGCCTCCTGGACCGGCTCCAGACCGACAACCTCCTCGAAGCGGCCGTCGTCTACGGCTACTTCCCCTGCGTGTCCAAGGACGACGACCTGATCGTCCTGGACGACGAGGGCAACGAGCGCACCCGCTTCACCTTCCCGCGCCAGCGCCGGGGCCGCCGCCTCTGCCTGGCCGACTTCTTCCGCCCGGAGGAGTCCGGCGAGACCGACGTCGTCGGCTTCCAGATCGTCACCGTGGGCAACCGCATCGGCGAGGAGACCGCCAAGCTCTTCGAGGCCAACGCCTACCGCGACTACCTCGAACTGCACGGCCTGTCCGTCCAGCTGGCCGAGGCACTCGCCGAGTACTGGCACGCGCGCGTGCGCTCCGAACTGGGCTTCGCCGGCGAGGACCCGGCGAACGTCGAGGACATGTTCGCCCTCAAGTACCGGGGCGCCCGCTTCTCCCTCGGCTACGGCGCCTGCCCCGACCTGGAGGACCGCGCGAAGATCGCCGACCTCCTGGAGCCCGAGCGCATCGGCGTCCACCTGTCCGAGGAGTTCCAGCTGCACCCGGAGCAGTCCACGGACGCGATCGTCATCCACCACCCCGAGGCGAAATACTTCAACGCACGTTGATCGGATAAGTCGTACACTGGTCGGTCCACCGCAGGCCGGTCGCCTCTCTGTGAAAAAGAGGCGGCCGGCCTGATCGTCCCTCAAGGAGGTGCGCCAGGATGACCAGCACGGTCCCCGCGCTCGGAACCCGTACGGCCGAAGGCTCCGCACTCCAGGCCGTACTCCTCGACATGGACGGCACCCTGGTGGACACCGAGGGCTTCTGGTGGGACGTCGAGGTCGAGGTCTTCGGCGCCCTCGGCCACACCCTCGACGACTCCTGGCGCCATGTCGTGGTCGGCGGCCCCATGACCCGCAGCGCCGGCTTCCTGATCGAGGCCACGGGCGCCGACATCACCCTCGCCGAGCTGTCCGTCCTGCTCAACGCGGGTTTCGAGGACCGCATCGGACGGGCCCTGCCGCTGATGCCGGGTGCCGCCAGACTCCTGGCCGAACTCTCCGAGTACGAGATCCCCACCGCCCTGGTCTCCGCCTCGCACCGGCGCATCATCGACCGCGTCCTGACCGCGCTCGGCCCCCAGCACTTCGCGCTGACGGTCGCCGGCGACGAGGTCGCGCGCACCAAGCCGCACCCCGACCCGTATCTGTTCGCCGCCGCCCGCCTGGGCGTCGACCCGGCCCGCTGCGCGGTCGTGGAGGACACCGCGACCGGGGTCGCGGCGGCCGAGGCGGCGGGCTGTCTGGTGGTGGCCGTACCGTCCGTGCAGCCCATCGCCCCGGCCGCCCGGCGCACCGTCGTGAGCTCGCTGGAAGCCGTCGACCTGGCATTTCTGCGGGGACTGATGACCGAGCGATGACGGAAATGCGTCGGCCGTTCACCGAGCGTGCAAAATCCAATGGGAAATGAATTCACGCTCGGTCGACCGGTCGAATTCCGGTGCTCTCCAACCGAGTTGAGGGTGTGAGGTTCCCCACGTGTACGGGAGTCGACATCGCCGCCATGCTGTGCTGTTCATCCCATTTCTGCGGCTGATCGCGCACCGTTGTGTCCCGATTGGTGAAACGCTGCACTAATCCTTCCGTCGACGGGTTTCCGGTCCGTCCACAGCCGGTTCCGCAGCGTGATGGGAACTCAACTACGGTGGCCGTGAACCCCCGTGCGGGTCCGGACTAATCTCAACGCGAGAACATCGCCCTTGCCCCCGTGATCGGTGTCACCACCCTATGCATGCCGGGTACACGGAATCGAACAGCTCTGGAGAACTTCGAGCATGAACCGCAAGACTTTGGTGCTGCCGGCCGTCGTAGGCCTGCTCGCGCCGGTGCTGGCCGCCTGTGGCGGTTCCGGCAGCGGTAGTTCCGGCGACGGTGCGATAATCGTCGGCACCACGGACCGGTTCGAGGCGACGAAGGACGCTCCGGCACCGCTCGACCCCGCCTACGCCTACGACGTCGGCACCTGGAACATCCTGCGCCAGACCGTGCAGACCCTGATGATCCAGCCCAAGGGCGAGGGCGACCCGGTCCCCGAGGCCGCCGAGAAGTGCGGCTTCACCGACACCGGCAGCGAGCGCTACGCCTGCACCCTGCGCGAGGGCCTGAAGTTCGCCAACGGCGACAAGATCACCGCGGCCGATGTGAAGTACTCCATCGACCGCGCGATGCGCATCAAGGCCGACAGTGGTGTCTTCGCCCTGCTGTCCACCGTCGACACCGTCGAGACCCAGGGCGACCGCGAGGTCATCTTCCACCTGAAGACGGCCGACGCCACCTTCCCGTACAAGCTGTCCACCCCGGTCGCCGGCATCGTGAACCCCGACGACTACCAGAAGGACAAGCTGCGCGACGGCTTCGGCGTGGACGGCTCCGGCCCCTACACGCTCTCGGTCGCCCAGAAGGACGACGCGATCACCACGGCCACGTTCACCAAGAACCCCAACTACAAGGGGACGCTCCAGGTGAACAACAACAAGGTCGAGATGCGCTCCTTCTCGGACGCCGACTCCATGGGCAGCGCGCTCAACAAGGGCGACATCGACGTCATGACGCGCACCATGTCGCCCGAGCAGATCCAGAAGCTCGACGACGACTCGAACGGCGACGTCGACCTCGTCGAGATGCCCGGACTCGAAATCCGCTACCTGGCCTTCAACACCGACGCCGCGACCGTCAAGACGAAGGCCGTGCGCGAGGCGATGGCCCAGCTCATCGACCGCGGCGAACTCGTCTCCAAGGTCTACGGCACCGAGGCCGAGCCGCTCTACTCGATGGTCCCCGCGACCATCACCGGCCACTCGAACTCGTTCTTCAACAAGTACGGCAACCCGAGCGTCTCCAAGGCCAAGTCCCTTCTGGAGAAGGCCGCCATCACCACCCCGGTGAAGCTCACGCTGCACTACACGACCGACCACTACGGCTCGGCCACCAAGGAAGAGTTCGAGCAGCTGCGGACGCAGCTCAACAACAGCGGCCTGTTCGACGTGACCATCAAGGGCGACCCCTGGTCCACGTTCGTCCCGGCCGAGCGCAAGGGCGCCTACGACGTCTGGGGCATGGGCTGGTTCCCCGACTTCCCCGACGCCGACAACTACCTCGCGCCGTTCCTCGACACGGACAACTTCCTCAAGCTGCCGTACAGCAACCCCGAGATCATCAAGACCCTGATCCCGGAGTCCCGCCGCGAGGCGGACCGGCTCGCTGCCGCCAAGAGCCTCACCACCATCCAGGACATCGTCGCCACGGACGTCCCGCTGATCCCGCTGTGGCAGGGCAAGCAGTACGTGGCCGCCCGCGACGACATCACGGGCACGGCGTACGTGCTCAACTCGTCCTCGACCCTCCAGCTCTGGGAGCTCGGCCGAGGCGTGTGACCGCCCGGCAACCCAGTGAGCCGGCTCCACCAGTGGCCGGTCCCGCCCATCGCGGCGGGGCCGGCCACTGGCCTGTCGACGCGACGAGGAACCGAATCCCCCCCCGCAGACGAGGAACCGAATCCGCCCCCGCAGACACGGAGAGGGCGCCCCTGTCAGGAAGGGGCGCCCTCTCCGCTCGTACCCGGTCCAACGGCGACTACTGGGCGCCGGGACGCACCAGACCGCTCTCGTACGCGTACACCGCGGCCTGCACCCGGTCGCGCAGGCCCAACTTGGTGAGGACGTGCCCCACATGCGTCTTGACCGTGGTCTCGCTGACGAACAGGTCGGCGGCGATCTCGGCGTTCGACAGCCCGCGCGCCACCAGCTTCAGCACCTCGACCTCACGCTCGGTCAGCGTGTGCAGGGCGTCCGGCACCGGCTCGTCACCGGACGGCAGATGACCGGCGTACTTGTCCAGCAGCCGCCGCGTGATGCTCGGCGCGAGCATGGCCTCGCCGGCCGCCACCACCCGGATCGCCTGCACCAGTTCGTTGGCCGGGGCGTCCTTCAGCAGGAAGCCGCTGGCACCGGCCCGCAACGCCTCCACCACGTACTCGTCGAGGTCGAAGGTGGTCAGCACCAGCACCTTCGCCGGGCCGTCCCGACCGGGACCGGTGATCTGCCGGGTCGCCTCCACCCCGTCCATCCGCGGCATCCGGATGTCCATCAGCACCACGTCGGGCTGAAGGGCCCGCACCTGGTCGAGCGCCTGTAGACCGTCACCGGCCTCGCCGACGACCGCCAGATCCTGCTCCGCCTCCAGAATCATCCGGAACCCGGTGCGCAGCAGCGGTTGGTCATCGACAAGTAGGACGCGGATGGCCACGTGAGTCTCCTTCGCTAGCCCGGCCCCATTCTGCCCTGCCCGACCTCCACGGACCCGACCGGGCCGCTGTGCTTGTCGGCTCGTGGACTGTCGGCTCGGGGGCCGAAGCGTCGTCGGCCGCAGGACAGGCGCTAGCCCTCCGTGGAGTCACCGTCCGGTGCCGTCGCCGCGCCCTCGCCCGAAGTGCCGCCGCCGGGCGCCCGCACCGGCAGCGGATACGGCGGGGGAGTGCCGCCGAACTCCGGGCACACCGCCTGGTGGTCGCACCAGCCGCACAGCTTGGTCGGCCGGGGCCGCCACTCGCCCGTCTCCGTGGCCAGCCGGATCGCCTCCCACAGCGCCAGCAGCTTGCGCTCCACCCGCTCCAGATCCGCGAGGTCGGGGTCGTACGTCAGCACGTCCCCGCTGCCCAGATACACCAGCTGGAGCCGCCTAGGGACGACCTGCTTCAGCCGCCAGACCACCAGCGCGTAGAACTTCATCTGGAACAGCGCGCCCTCGGCGTACTCGGGCCGGGGCGCCTTGCCCGTCTTGTAGTCGACGATCCGCACATCGCCCGTGGGCGCCACGTCGACCCGGTCGATGATCCCGCGCAGCTTCAGCCCCGAGTCCAGCTCGGCCTCCACGAACATCTCGCGCTCGGCGGGCTCCAGCCGCGTCGGATCCTCCAGGGAGAACCAGCGCTCCACCAGCCGCTCCGCCTCCCCGAGCCAGCGCGCCAACCGCTCGCCCTCCGGATCGTCGGCGAACAGCTCCACGACCTCCGGCCGGGTCTCCCGCAGCCGGTCCCACTGACCCGGGATCAGCGACTTGGCGTGCGGAGCCGTACGCTCGGCGGCCGGCGCGTCGAAGAGCCGCTCAAGGACCGAGTGCACCAAGGTCCCGCGCGTCGCCGCCTCGCTGGGCTTCTCGGGCAGCCGGTCGATCACCCGGAACCGGTACAGCAACGGGCACTGCATGAAGTCACCGGCACGCGAGGGCGACAGCGAGGCGGGCGCCGCGGCGACCCGCTCGGCCACGCCCACCGCACCCGTCCGCACCGCCGCTTCCGCGCCCGGCCCCGCCGCAACGCCCTCGTCGCCGACCGTCCCCGCGACGCCCTCCGCACTCGTCTCCATGCCACAGACCTTACGGCCCGCCACTGACAGTGACCCGCCCCCGGCCCACGCGCCCGCGACAGCCGGGGAAACACGGGGGGTGCCGGGGCGGAACGCGTCGCGACCGCCGCATACCATCGACCCGAGACCCCTCCGCCCGGCTGGCGCGGAGGACGCTTCGAACGAGGGGACACCGTGGACGAGAGCGGCGGCAGCGCACAGCCGCGGTCCGGCAACGACGAGCCGACCGAACACGCCACGACCCCGACCGCCGATCCCGGCACCCCCGAACCGCAACACGACGACACCCCGCGCAACGGCGCCGAGCGCCCCACGGGCCCGACCACGCCCCCGGCCCACGCGGACACGCCCCCGGCCCACGCGGACACGTCCCCTGACCACCCGGAGACGCCCCCGGCCCCCGCGGAGACATCGCCCCCGCCCGGGACGACACCGGCCCACGACACCGAAACGTCTCCCGCGACCGCACCCGCCGCGAGCGACGACCCGCCCCCGCCGCACTCGGGCAGCTCACCCTCGAACGACACCCCGCCCACCGACCCACCCTCCGGCGACCGCGCCCCCGACCGATCCCACGCCCACACGGAACCGCGTGCCCACGCAGAGTCGGACACCCACCTCCCCGCGCCTCCGGACGCCCGCCCCGATGGCCCCGCCATCCCCAAGGGGCGCCCGCCGCAGCGGCCCAAGGAGCCCGGTGGAGGTCTGCTGATGGGGCGGCCCTTCGGGGTGCCGGTGTACGTCGCGCCCAGCTGGTTCCTCGTCGCCGCGCTCATCACCTGGGTGTTCGGCGGGCAGTTGGACCGCGTGCTGCCCGAACTCGGCGCCGCCCGCTACCTCGTGGCCCTCTTCTTCGCGGTCGCGTTCTACGGCTCGGTCCTGGTGCACGAACTCGCCCACACCGTCGCCGCCCTCCGCTTCAAACTCCCGGTCCGCCGCATCCAGTTGCAGTTCTTCGGCGGTGTCTCCGAGATCGAGAAGGAGGCCGAGACCCCCGGCAGGGAGTTCGTGCTGGCCTTCGTCGGCCCGCTGCTCTCGCTGATCCTCTCGGGCGTTTTCTACCTGGCCATGCAGCCCGTGGAGCCCGGCACCGTGCCCGGAGTCCTGCTGGCCGGCCTGATGGTCTCCAATCTCATCGTGGCCGGCTTCAACCTCCTTCCCGGCCTCCCCCTCGACGGCGGCCGGATGCTCCGCGCCGTCGTCTGGAAGATCACCGGCAGACCCATGAGCGGCACCATCGCCGCCGCCTGGGTCGGCCGCGCCCTCGCCGTCTCCGTCCTGATCGGCCTCCCGCTGCTCACCCAGACCGGCGCCCTCGGCACCAACACCGAGGACATCAGCGGCATGGACACCGTCACGGACGCCCTCCTGGCCGCGATCCTCGCCGCGATCATCTGGACCGGCGCGGGCAACAGCCTCCGCATGGCCCGCCTGCGCGAGCACCTCCCCGACCTCCGCGCCCGCAACCTCACCCGCCGCGCGGTACCCGTCGAGACCGACACCCCCCTCTCCGAGGCCCTCCGCCGCGCCAACGCCGCCGGCGCCCGCGCCCTGGTCGTCGTCGACGCCGACGGCCAGCCCCTCTCCCTCGTCCGCGAGGCCGCCATCGTCGGCGTCCCCGAACACCGCCGCCCCTGGGTCTCCGTCAGCGGCCTCGCCCAGGACCTCACCGAAGGAATGCGCGTCTCCGCGGAACTGGCCGGCGAGGACCTCCTCGACACCCTGCGCGCGACCCCCGCCACCGAGTACCTCGTCGTCGAGGAGACCGGCGAGATCTACGGCGTCCTGTCCGCGGCCGACGTGGAGCGGGCCTTCGTGAAGGCCATGGCCCGCCCCAGCTGAGGCACGCGCGCGTGGTCGGCGGCCCCCGCAATCGCCGGTAGGCTGGTCACATGTCCGAACCGACCGGTGCCGCCCGCAGGCGCGGGCCCTTCAAGGTCGGGGACCAGGTTCAGCTGACCGACCCCAAGGGCCGCCACTACACGTTCACGCTCGAAGCGGGGAAGAACTTCCACACCCACAAGGGTTCCTTCCCGCACGACGAGCTGATCGGCGCACCCGAGGGCAGCGTTGTCCGCACCACCGGAAACGTCGCCTACCTCGCGCTGCGCCCCCTGCTCCCCGACTACGTCCTGTCCATGCCCCGCGGCGCCGCCGTGGTCTACCCCAAGGACGCGGGGCAGATCCTGTCCTTCGCGGACATCTTCCCCGGCGCCCGCGTCGTGGAAGCGGGCGTCGGCTCCGGCTCGCTCAGCAGCTTCCTGCTGCGCGCCATCGGCGACCAGGGCATGCTGCACTCCTACGAGCGCCGCGAGGACTTCGCCGAGATCGCCCAGCAGAACGTGGAGCGCTACTTCGGCGGCCCGCACCCCGCCTGGCAGCTCACCGTCGGCGACCTCCAGGACAACCTGTCCGACACGGACGTCGACCGCGTCGTGCTCGACATGCTCGCCCCCTGGGAGTGCCTGGAGGCCGTCTCCAAGGCGCTCGTGCCCGGTGGCATCCTCTGCTGCTACGTCGCGACCACCACCCAGCTCGCGCGGACCGTCGAGTCCATCCGTGAGATCGGCTCCTTCAACGAGCCGACCGCCTGGGAGACGATGCTCCGCAACTGGCACGTCGAGGGCCTGGCCGTCCGCCCCGACCACCGCATGATCGGGCACACCGGCTTCCTCCTCACCGCCCGCCGCCTCGCGGACGGCGTCGAGCCCCCCATGCGCCGCCGCCGCCCCTCCAAGGGCGCCTACGGCGACGACTACACCGGCCCGAACGCCGACGGCGGAGCCGCCGGCCGCTGAGCCGGCCCCCTGCCCGCATCCCTGGCGGCCCTGTGCCGCACTCAACGCACGAACGCCGTGGCCGAGTTCCCGGAAGACCTCCGGAACTCGGCCACAGGTCTCTCTTCTGACGTACCGCCACCGGCGAACCCTCCCGGGCGATCACGCGAACGAACTGTCGACCCCGCCGTTCCCCCGCACTGTGACGTGTGGCACCATGCAGGCCACCCCCACCGGCACAGCCCTCACAGGAGACACTCCTAGTGCAGCACTCCGCCGTCCCGGAACTGGAACTGGCACACACGAACACCCGGCCCATCCACTGGGTCGCCACCGCCACGGCACTCGCCGCCGTCGTGGCCCTCTCCTCGGTCCTCCAGCCCGATTCGGCGCGCGCCGCCCAGGCCTCCGGCCCGCAGGCGAAGCCCGCCACCGCCGCGGCCCCCGCGACCACAGGAGTCGCCTTCCCCATCCAGTGCGGCCCCCAGAAGGCCGTCGTCCAGAAGCAGGCCTCCGGTGACCTCGACGGCGACGGCAGGCCCGAGACGGTCGCCGTGGTCCACTGCGACGCCGGGATGGGCACCCCGCCGGACGGCGTCTACGTCCTGACCCAGGCCGCGCACGCCGACAAGCCGCGCGTCGTGGCCACCCTGGTCGCGCCGAAGGCCCGGGAGACGGTCACCGAGTTCGCGGTGCGCGACGGCGCCGTCATCGCGACCATGCTCGGCTACTCCACCAAGGACGTGCCCAGTTGCTGCCCGGACGTCAAGGAGAGCGCGAAGTGGCAGTGGAAGGACGGCGCGTTCGTCCGCTCCACGCCCGCCACCAGCCAGAGCGTCTGACGCCCCGAAAGCACCGCCCCGACGACCCTCAGGCCGCGTCGGGGCCGTACACCTCGACCTGGTCCGCGACCCGGCGCACATGGATGCAGTCGCCGGGACACTCCTTGGCGGAGTCCACGACATCGAGCAGCAGCGGCAGCGGAACAGGTGTGGTGGCGCCCTTGTCCTGCAACAGCTCGTCGTCCGCGCTCTTCACATAGGCCAGACCGTCGATGTCCAGTTCGAAGACCTCAGGGGCGTACTGGGCGCAGATGCCGTCGCCGGTACAGAGGTCCTGGTCGATCCAGACCTCCAGCGCCTCGCCGTCGGCCACTGCCTCGTCCTGCACGGTGATGTCTCCTGCTTCCGCCGGGTGTTGAACACATCGACCCTACCTCCGGGCTCCCCGACACCACGTCCTGGAGATCCCGGGTTTCACGCCACGGCATGACGGGCACCGTCCGCCCGGACACGCTCCGTCAGGGCGCGCCCCGACGTGATGTCGCCGCGTCCCGAACCCGCGGTTACGGCAACTCACGTCCCCCATGAAGGATTTTGACCGACCCACCCTCGGAACAGTCGGCTTCTGAATCACGTTGAGTGGGTATTCAGACGGCACGAGGGAGAGCGCAGGGTGACCGACGACACACCTTGACAGTCTTTGTGATCTAGGGGTTTCAATCGACACCCACCCAGGTAGGGTCTGGAAGCGTCCAGCTCCCCTTGGAGGAGGTGAGGACCGTGGCAGCCCACGACGACGACATGAACCGCGGCATCCGCCCGGGACGAGGGTCCGACGACCCGTCCGGGCAGATTGCCTACCTTGAGCAGGAGATCGCCGTCCTGCGACGTAAGCTCGCCGACTCTCCGCGACACACGAGGATTCTCGAAGAGCGGATCGTCGAGCTGCAGACCAATCTGGCCGGAGTGTCCGCCCAGAACGAGCGACTCGCCAACACGCTCCGTGAGGCCCGCGACCAGATCGTGGCCCTCAAGGAAGAGGTCGACCGGCTCGCACAGCCACCGGCCGGCTTCGGAGTCTTCCTCGTGGCCAACGAGGACGGCACCGCGGACATCTTCACCGGCGGCCGCAAACTCCGGGTGAACGTCAGCCCAAGCGTGGATCTCGAAGAGCTCCGCCGCGGCCAGGAAGTAATGCTCAACGAAGCGCTCAACGTGGTCGAGGCCATGGAGTACGAGCGCGTCGGCGACATCGTCACCCTCAAGGAGATCCTTGAGGACGGCGAACGCGCCCTCGTGGTGGGGCACACCGACGAGGAGCGGGTGGTACGGCTCGCCGAGCCGCTGCTGGACATCACCATCCGCCCCGGCGACGCCCTCCTGCTGGAACCCCGTTCCGGCTACGTCTACGAGATCGTCCCGAAGAGCGAGGTCGAGGAACTCGTCCTCGAAGAGGTCCCCGACATCGGCTACGAGCAGATCGGCGGTCTGGGCGGCCAGATCGAGATGATCCGCGACGCGGTCGAACTGCCGTACCTCTACCCCGACCTCTTCAAGGAGCACGAACTGCGGCCGCCCAAGGGCGTCCTGCTGTACGGGCCCCCCGGATGCGGAAAGACGCTCATCGCCAAGGCCGTCGCCAACTCGCTGGCCAAAAAGGTCGCCGAGGTCACCGGCCAGGCCCAGGGCAAGAGCTTCTTCCTCAACATCAAGGGCCCCGAGCTCCTCAACAAGTACGTCGGCGAGACCGAGCGGCAGATCCGCCTCGTCTTCCAGCGTGCCCGTGAGAAGGCCAGCGAGGGCACACCCGTCATCGTCTTCTTCGACGAGATGGAATCCCTCTTCCGCACCCGCGGATCCGGTGTCAGCTCGGACGTGGAGAACACCATCGTCCCGCAGCTGCTCGCCGAGATCGACGGCGTGGAAGGCCTCCAGAACGTGGTCGTCATCGGCGCCTCGAACCGCGAGGACATGATCGACCCCGCCATCCTGCGCCCCGGCCGCCTGGACGTGAAGATCAAGATCGAACGTCCCGACGCCGAGGCCGCCAAGGACATCTTCGCCAAGTACCTCACCGAACGCCTCCCGCTCCACCCCGACGACGTCGGCGAGCACGGCGACGACAAGACCACCACCGTCCAGAGCATGATCCAGACGGCCGTGGAACACATGTACACGGAATCCGAGGAGAACCGCTTCCTGGAGGTCACCTACGCCAACGGTGACAAGGAAGTCCTCTACTTCAAGGACTTCAACTCCGGCGCCATGATCGAGAACATCGTGGGCCGGGCCAAGAAGATGGCCATCAAGGACTTCCTCGACCACAAGCAGAAGGGCATCCGCGTCTCCCACCTCCTCCAGGCATGCGTGGACGAGTTCAAGGAGAACGAGGACCTGCCCAACACCACCAACCCGGACGACTGGGCCCGGATCTCCGGAAAGAAGGGCGAGCGGATCGTGTACATCCGTACGCTCATCACCGGCAAGCAGGGCGCCGACACCGGACGCTCCATCGACACGGTGGCGAACACCGGTCAGTACCTGTAATAAACAGGGTGGCTGCGGGTGCCCTAAGCGGGTACCCGCAGCCAACTGTTTTTCAGGCCATGACCGCGACAAGGGGCGCGCAAGGCAATGACGCAAATGATCTCCCCACCAGCGCAAAGCCGTTCTAGGCTCTTCGGTACCGCCGAGTCGCGCAGTGCGGGGACGGGCACCGCACACGCACCGGAGCGCCAGCGGTACTTGAGCGGCGCCCCCGACCGAGGGCGCCGCCGGGCAAGGAGGGCCGCATGACCGTACGGCGAGTAATGGGCATCGAGACGGAGTACGGGATCTCCGTCCCCGGCCACCCCAACGCCAATGCCATGCTCACCTCGTCCCAGATCGTCAACGCCTACGCGGCGGCGATGCACCGGGCCCGGCGGGCCCGCTGGGACTTCGAGGAGGAGAATCCGCTGCGGGACGCGCGAGGCTTCGACCTCGCCCGGGAGGCCGCCGACTCCACCCAGCTCACCGACGAGGACATCGGCCTCGCCAATGTCATCCTCACCAATGGCGCACGCCTCTACGTCGACCACGCACACCCGGAGTACAGCTCTCCCGAAGTCACCAACCCCATGGACGCCGTGCTGTGGGACAAGGCCGGCGAGCGCATCATGGCCGAGGCGGCGGAGCGGGCGGCCCAACTCCCGGGCGCCCAACCGATCCACCTCTACAAGAACAACACCGACAACAAGGGCGCGTCCTACGGCACGCACGAGAACTACCTGATGAAGCGGGAGACCCCCTTCTCGGACATCGTGCGCCACCTGACGCCCTTCTTCGTCTCCCGACAGGTCGTCACCGGGGCCGGCCGCGTGGGCATCGGCCAGGACGGACACGAGCACGGCTTCCAGCTCAGCCAGCGCGCCGACTACTTCGAGGTCGAGGTCGGTCTGGAGACCACCCTCAAGCGCCCCATCATCAACACCCGCGACGAACCGCACGCGGACGCCGAGAAGTACCGCCGCCTGCACGTGATCATCGGCGACGCGAACCTCTCCGAGATCTCGACGTACCTCAAGCTCGGCACGACGGCGCTCGTCCTCTCCATGATCGAGGACGGCTTCATCGCCGTCGACCTGGCCGTCGACCAGCCGGTCCGCACCCTCCACCAGGTCTCCCACGACCCCACCCTCAAGCGCCTGGTCACGCTCCGCAGCGGCCGGACACTCACCGCGGTCCAGCTCCAGATGGAGTACTTCGAGCTGTCCCGCAAATACGTCGAGGAACGCTACGGCTCCGACGCGGACGACCAGACCAAGGACGTCCTCGCCCGCTGGGAGGACACGCTCAACCGCCTGGAGAACGACCCGATGAGCCTGGCCGGCGAACTGGACTGGGTCGCCAAGCGGGAGCTCATGGAGGGCTACCGCCGCCGGGACGGCCTCGACTGGGACGCGGCCCGGCTCCAGCTGGTCGACCTCCAGTACGCGGACGTACGGGCCGACAAGGGCCTCTACAACCGCCTGGTGGCCCGTGGCCGCATCAAGCGGCTGCTGGACGAGGACACGGTCGAGCGGGCGCGTACGACGCCTCCGGAGGACACGCGCGCGTACTTCCGCGGCCGCTGCCTGGAGCAGTACGCCGACGACGTCGCGGCGGCCTCCTGGGACTCCGTGATCTTCGACCTCCCGGGCCGGGACTCGCTCCAGCGCGTCCCAACCCTGGAACCGCTTCGCGGAACGCGTAATCACGTCAAGGAGCTCCTGGACCGCTGTCGTACGGCGGAAGACCTGGTCAGGGTCCTGTCGGGCGGCTGACAGGGCCTCCGGATCAGGGACTCCGGACAGGGTGGAATGTCCGGTGGCCGGGAATCATCGAGGTGGCCGCCGTACGTTGTAGGAACTGCGGGGCCGATGTCAGTCCCTGCAAGTAGGGTCTGATCAAGAACGTCGAACCGAGCGGGGTGAGGGTTATGGCGACCAAGGACACCGGCGGCGGACAGCAGAAGGCGACGCGCTCCACGGAGGAGGTCGAACAGCAGGCGGAGGAAGCCCAGGCGACCGACGACCTCAAGGAGCGCCACGAGAAGCTGAGCGACGACGTCGACTCGGTTCTGGACGAGATCGATGACGTCCTTGAGGAGAACGCAGAGGACTTCGTGAGGTCATTTGTCCAGAAGGGTGGCGAATAGGGGTCAATGTCCGAATTGGCCGACGGGGGAGGTTGCCCGCGTTGCAGTCGGATATTGCCGCGGGCGGCCTTCGCCAGGAACAAGGCCATGGGTGACGGACTTCAGGCGTACTGCCGAAAGTGCTCTGCGGAGTACTGCCGGCAGTGCCAGGAGGCCAGGGGTGAGGCTGTCCGCGCCACGGTGCCGGTGCCGGGCTGACCGGAACCGGCGAAGTTGCTTCAAGCGCGAGTACGGCATCGCCCTGGCCGAGCGGGACGAGATGACCGCCTCTCAAATGGGGCTCTGCGCGATCTGTTTGAAAGCTCCTGCGGTTCATGTGGATCACCGCCACAAGGCGGGTAGGGTCCGAGGCGTACTGTGCTTCAACTGCAATTCCGGCATCGGCCTGTTGAGGGATGACCCCGCAGCTGCGTACCGAGCTGCCGATTACCTGGAAGGAAACGCGTGGAAGCCAACACTCGTAGCACCGGGCGTCTACCAGCTGCCTTCCTGACGCCTGGGTCGTCGTCCTTCATGGATTTCCTCTCCGCCCATCAGCCGGAGCTGCTCCCGGGCAACCGGCAACTGCCGCCCACCCAGGGCGTCGTCGAGGCCCCGCACGGCACGACCATCGTCGCCGTCACCTTCCCCGGTGGCGTGGTGCTCGCCGGTGACCGGCGGGCCACCATGGGCAATGTCATCGCGCAGCGGGACATCGAGAAGGTCTTCCCGGCGGACGAGTACTCGGCCGTCGGTATCGCCGGCACCGCCGGCCTCGCCGTCGAGATGGTCAGGCTCTTCCAGCTGGAGCTGGAGCACTTCGAGAAGGTCGAAGGCGCCCAACTCTCCCTGGAGGGCAAGGCGAACCGGCTGTCCACCATGATCCGTTCCAACCTCGGCATGGCCATGCAGGGCCTGGCCGTGGTCCCGCTCTTCGCCGGTTTCGACGTGGACCGCGGCGTCGGCCGCATCTTCTCCTACGACGTGACGGGCGGCCGTTCCCAGGAACACGGCTACGCGGCCACCGGCTCCGGCTCGGTCTTCGCCCGCAGCGCCATGAAGAAGTTCTTCCACGACGGACTGACCGAGTCCGAGGCCACGACCCTCGTGGTGCAGGCCCTCTACGACGCCGCCGACGACGACTCGGCGACCGGTGGTCCCGATGTGGCCCGCCGGATCTACCCGATCGTCACCGTGATCACCGAGGACGGCTTCCGTCGGCTCACCGACGACGAGTCCTCCGAGATCGCCGCCTCGATCCTGGAGCGGCGACTGCAACAGCCCGACGGCCCGCGCGCCGCGCTGCTCTGACCGCAGGCCCGTTGTCATCAAGGTGATCCAGTGACTTCGACGGAACTCTAAAGAGAGGGACGGATACCGGTGTCGACGCCGTTCTATGTCTCACCCCAGCAGGCGATGGCCGACCGGGCGGAGTACGCCCGCAAGGGCATCGCCCGTGGCCGCAGCCTGGTCGTGCTGCAGTTCGCCGACGGCATTGTCTTCGTCGGCGAGAACCCGTCCCGCGCGCTGCACAAGTTCAGCGAGATCTATGACCGGATCGGGTTCGCCGCCGCCGGAAAGTACAACGAGTACGAGAACCTGCGGATCGGCGGCGTGCGCTACGCCGACATGCGCGGTTACACCTACGACCGCGCGGATGTGACCGCCCGCGGTCTCGCCAACGTCTACGCCCAGACGCTCGGCACGATCTTCTCCAGCGCGGCCGAGAAGCCGTACGAGGTGGAGTTGGTCGTCGCGGAGGTCGGGGACACCTCCGACGGTGATCAGATCTACCGCTTGCCGCACGACGGTTCGATCGTGGACGAGCACGGCTCGGTCGCGGTCGGAGGCAACGCGGAGACGATCAGCAGCTATCTGGACCAGCGGCACCGCGACGGCATGACCCTCGCGGAGGCGCTCAAGCTGGCCGTGCAGTCCCTGTCCCGTGACACGAACGGCAGCGAGCGGGAGATCCCCGCCGAGCGCCTTGAGGTCGCGGTGCTGGACCGTACCCGCCCGCAGGCCCGCAAGTTCAAGCGGATCGTCGGCGGCGAGCTGTCCCGGCTGCTCGGTGAGAGCGGGGACGCGTCGTCGGAGTCCGAGGAGAGCGACGACGACGCGGGGAAGTGAGTGGGCGTTCGTCCGACACCCAAGTCCCTCGCCCAAACCCTTCGCCCAAGCCCATCGCTCAATCCCTTCACGCAAGTCCTTCGTGCGCCCCGGCCGGTCATCGGTCGGGGCGCACGGGCGTGGTGGGGCGTCAGAGGCGGCCAGGCGGCGCCGTGGAGCCTCGTACGACCAGTTCCACCGGGATGTCCCCCTCCTCCGGTACGCGGCCGTCCAGGACCGTCAGGAGGGCGCGCATGCCGTGTTCCCCGAAGAGTTCGGCGTCGAGGCGGACCGTGGTCAGTTCCGGGTCGAGGGCGGTGGCCAGGGCGAGGTCGTCCAGGCCGGTGATCGACAGGTCGTCCGGGATGCGCAGGCCGAGGCGTCGGGCGGCCTTGTAGGCGCCGGCGGCGAGTTTGTCGTCGTCGCAGACCACGGCGGTGGGCCGGGGCCCCGGTGCGGAGAGGGCGGCTTCGGCGGCGGTCAGGGCGCCCTCGATCGAGATCGGGGCGTGGGTCGTACGGACCGAGGTGCCCGCCACGGAGCCGACCCGCGCGGCCAGTTCGCTTGCGCGTACCTCGAAGGTCCAGGACGGGACGTCCGCGGCGAGGTGCAGGAAGCGGCGGTGGCCCAGGGCCAGCAGGTGTTCGGCGACCTGGCGGACGCCGTCGGCGATGTCCAGGTTGACGGTCGCGGCGCCGAGGCTGCCCTCCGGGTCGCTGTCGAGCATGACCAGGGGCAGCTGGTCGCCGCGGATCGCGCTGAGGGCGTCGGCGGCCATGGAGGAGGCGATGACGCCGTCCAGGGCGGCCTGGGCGGAGGCGAAGGGGTCGCGGGCGGGGCCGATGCCCTCGGGGGACGGGTACAGGACCACGCCGAAGCCGTGTTCGGCGGCGATGCGGGCGGCTCCTGTGTAGACGCCGGCGAAGAACTCCGTGGTCAGCGCGGGGACGACCAGGAGGACGGTACGGGTGCGTCCCAGCCTGAGGTTGCGGGCCGCGAGGTTGGGGCGGTAGCCGAGGTCGCGGGCCGCTTCCCGGACGCGTTCGGCGGTGGTCTCCGCGACGCGGCCCCGCCACTTGTCGCCGAACACCAGGGAGACCGCGGCCTGTGACACCCCCGCGGCCCGGGCGACGTCGCGGCTCGTGGGGCGGGTGCTGCCTCGTGCCACCGTGGGGCTGCTCCTTCGGCCGGGCTCCGTCTGGACTCGTGACAGGGCACATGGTACGTATGACAGTGGAAGTTATACGTAAAACGTGAGGGTGGGGCATGGCCGTGGGATATCTGGAGATCCTCAGGGCGAGACACGCCGCGCGGCTGCTGGTGGGCACGCTGGTCGGCCGGCTGCCGAACGCCACCGCCGCCATCGCGATCGTGCTGTTCATCCGCGCGGAGGGCGGCACGTACAGCCTCGCCGGCGCGCTGGCGGCCGTCTACGGCATCGCCAACGCGGTCGGACAGCCCCTCCTCGGCCGTCTGGTGGACGTCCACGGACAGCCGCGCGTGCAACTGCCCGCCGCGGTCCTGTCCGCCCTCGCGATGACCGTGTTCGCTTGCACGGGCACGGATCCGCTCCCGCTCGCCTACGTCGCCGTGGCCGCCGCGGGCCTTTTCGCGCCCCCTCTGGAGGGAGGTCTGCGTGCCCTGTGGCCGGCCGTGCTGGGCCGGGAGGAGCAGGTGCACACGGCGTACGCCATGGACGCGGTGGCGCAGGAAGTCATGTTCACCGTGGGGCCGTTGCTCGTGACGGTGTTCGTGTCGCTGTGGTCGGCCCCGGTGGCGCTGCTCGTACTGAACGTCATCGGGGTGCTGGGCGCCCTCTCCGTGGTCGTGTCGCCGCCCTCGCGCGCGTGGCGGTCGGCTCCGCGCGAGGCGCACTGGCTGGGCGCCCTGCGCTCGCCGGGACTCCTGGCGCTCCTGGGCGCGTTCCTGTTCGTCGGGATGGCGCTCGGGTCCATCACGGTCGCCTCGGTGCCGTACGCGGACGGGCACGGCGGTGACGTGGTGTACGGGTGGCTCATGGCGGCCATCGGTCTGGGCGCGCTGCTGGGCGGGACGGTCTACGGGGCACGGCAGTGGAGCGGGGTGCCCGAGCGCCGACTGCGGGTCCTGGTGGGGCTGCTGGCGGTGTGTTACCTGCCGCTGATGCTCATGCCGGGCGCGGTCGCCATGGTGCTGCTGACCGTGCTCGCCGGGGTGTTCCTGGCGCCCGCCCTCGCCTGTGCGTTCATCATCGTGGACCGGCATGCCCCGAAGGGGACGGTCACCGAGGCTTTCTCCTGGCTTGTGACGACGTTCACCGTGGGCGCGTCGGTCGGAACGGGTGTCGCGGGGCCGGTCGTGGAGGCCGGTGGGGCCCTGTGGGGGTTCGCCGTGCCGGGGGCGGCCGGGGCGGTGTCGTCGCTGGTCCTGCTGGCCACCGGACGGGTCCTCGCAGCTCCCGCCGGGGGAGCGGTCGTTGCGGCTTCATCGGAAAATGATCCAAACCGTGCGGTCGAACCCCGTTTCAGCACAGGGGATCGGGCGTAATGTTCAGTCATGGACCGCCGCATTTTCGGGCTGGAGAACGAGTACGGCGTCACGTGTACGTTCAGGGGACAGCGTCGGCTGTCTCCCGACGAGGTGGCTCGGTACCTCTTCCGCCGTGTCGTGTCATGGGGCCGCAGCAGCAATGTCTTTCTGCGAAACGGCGCCCGGCTCTATCTCGACGTGGGATCACATCCGGAATACGCGACCCCCGAATGTGACAACGTGACCGAACTGGTCACCCACGACAAAGCCGGCGAGCGCATTCTCGAAGGACTCCTGGTGGACGCCGAACGACGCCTGCACGAGGAAGGAATCGCGGGCGACGTCTACCTCTTCAAGAACAACACCGACTCGGCGGGCAACTCGTACGGCTGCCACGAGAACTATCTGGTGGCACGGCACGGCGAGTTCTCCCGGCTCGCGGACATCCTCATCCCGTTCCTGGTCACGCGTCAGCTGCTGTGCGGCGCGGGCAAGGTACTGCAGACCCCGCGCGGCGCCGTGTACTGCGTCAGCCAGCGCGCCGAGCACATCTGGGAGGGCGTCTCCTCGGCGACGACGCGTTCCCGGCCCATCATCAACACCCGCGACGAACCGCACGCGGACGCCGAGCGCTACCGCCGTCTCCACGTCATCGTGGGCGACTCGAACATGTCCGAGACGACCATGCTGCTCAAGGTCGGCGCCACCGACCTGGTGCTGCGCATGATCGAGGCGGGCACGGTGATGCGCGACCTGACCCTGGAGAACCCGATCCGGGCGATCCGCGAGGTCAGCCACGACATCACGGGCCGGCGCAAGGTGCGTCTGGCCAGCGGCCGGGAGGCCTCCGCGCTGGAGGTGCAGCGCGAGTACTACGAGAAGGCCGTGGACTTCGTCGAGCGCCGCGGCATCCGCACCGGCACCGTCGAGCAGGTCCTCGAACTCTGGGGCCGGGTGCTGGACTCGATCGAGGCCGAGGACCTCGACCGGATCGGCACCGAGATCGACTGGGTGATGAAGTACCAGCTGATCGAGCGGTACCGGGCCAAGCACAACATGACCATGTCCCACCCGCGGGTCGCCCAGATCGACCTCGCGTACCACGACATCCACCGTCGCCGAGGGCTCTACTACCTCCTGGAGAGGAAGGGCCAAGCCGCCCGGATCTGCAACGACTTGAAGATCTTCGAGGGCAAGTCCGTTCCGCCGCAGACCACTCGGGCCAGGCTCCGCGGCGACTTCATCCGCAGGGCCCAGGAGCAGCGGCGGGACTTCACCGTCGACTGGGTCCACCTCAAGCTCAACGACCAGGCACAGCGCACCGTGTTGTGCAAGGACCCGTTCCGTTCGGTGGACGACCGGGTGGAGAAACTGATCGCCGGAATGTAGGCAAAAGCGTCCGGATACCGATGTCCGGATACATATTCGGTACGCCACACGGGCCCCGTACGTTTCACGTACGGGGCCCGCGCCACGCCGTAGAGTTGCGCGCACGCCATCAACAAGATCGACCGATACGAGGCCTTCACCGTGCGCCGACGCTCCCTTCTCATCGCTGTTCCCGCAGGACTCGTGACGATCGCGGGGTGCGGAGACAGCGATTCCTCCTCCAGCAAGGCCAGCGCGTCGCCGTCCCCGTCGCCGTCCGCCTCGGCCTCGACGGTGCCGCCGCCGAAGATCGTCGACGGTCCGGTGCCGGCGATCACCGCGGGCACGAAGTTCGACGAGAAGCCGACCGTCGCGAAGGGCACGGGTGATCCGTCGAAGAACCTCGCGGTCAAGACGGTGATCGCGGGTGGCGGAAAGGCCGTCGCGGAGGGCGACTTCGTCCAGGTGAACTATCTGGGCCAGGTCTGGTCGACGGCCAAGGTGTTCGACAACTCCTACGACCGCAAGACCCCGTTGGTCATCCAGCTCGCCCAGGGCAGCATCATCGACGGCTGGCGCTACGGCCTCGCGGGCCGCAAGGTCGGCAGCCGCGTCGAGATGGCCATCCCGCCGACCTGGGGCTACGGCACGACGGGCAACAGCCAGGCGGGCATCAAGGGCACCGACACGCTCGTCTTCGTGATCGACGTGCAGGACGCCTTCAACATCAAGAGCGCCGCCAAGGGCAAGGCCGTCGCCCAGACCGACAGCGCGCTGCCCAAGGTCGGCACCAACACCGACGGCAAGGCCCCCTCGGTCACCGTCCCCAAGTCGAACCCGCCGAAGAAGCTCGTCTCGAACTACGTCCTGGAGGGCGACGGAGCCGTCGTCAAGGCGTCGCAGACGATCCTGTGCCAGTTCGAGGGCGTGGTCTGGAGCACCGGCAAGGAGTTCGAATCGACGTACTCGCAGGGCCGGTTGAGCCAGTTCGCGATCTCCCAGATGGAGTCGGTCGTCAAGGGCCTGGCGCAGGGCGTCACCGGTAAGAAGGTCGGCAGCCGCGTCCTGATCGTCGCGCCCCCGGACCTGGCCTACGGCGACACCCCGCCCACCGGCGGCGCCATCAAGAAGGGCGAAACCCTGGTGTTCTCGGTCGACATCCTGGCGGCCATGTAACCCCGGGGCGACGAGCCTGGCCGACGCACCGGCGCGGCCGGGATGCGAGACTGTCCGATGTTGCCTTGTCGTACACAAGCAGGAGCTAGAGACGTGAGCATCGAGAAGCCCGAGATCGACTTCCCGGAGGGCGCACCCCCGGCGGACCTGGAGATCAAGGACCTGTGGGAGGGTGACGGCGAGGTCGCGCAGGCGGGCCAGAACGTCACCGTCCACTACGTGGGCGTGGCCTTCAGCACCGGCGAGGAGTTCGACGCCAGCTGGAACCGCGGCACCCCGTTCAAGTTCCCGCTCGGTGGTGGCCGTGTCATCAAGGGCTGGGACCAGGGCGTGCAGGGCATGAAGGTCGGCGGCCGTCGCCAGCTGACCATCCCGGCGCACCTCGCCTACGGCAACCAGAGCCCGACCCCGGCCATCAAGCCGGGCGAGACCCTGATTTTCGTGGTCGACCTCGTCGCCGTCTGATCACCGGATCCGACCGGACCCGATCACCTGGGGCCCATGCCTGCTCGGGCATGGGCCCTCGGCTTTTGCCAGGCCATCGCGGGGCGGTACGGTCATCGTTCGTAAGTACAGAGGAAGGCGAAGGGCGTCGATGGCCATTGCCAAGGCCGAGCGGCTGATGAACCTCGCGCTGTGTCTGCTCGGGACGCGGCGACCGCTCAGCAAGCGTGAGCTGCGGGAATCCATCGAGGCCTATCTCGAAGCGGGCAGCGACGACTCCTTCAACCGGATGTTCGAGCGCGACAAGGACGATCTGCGCGAACTCGGGCTGGTCATCGAGACCGTGGAGAACCTGGACGCCGAGGTCGGCTATCTCGCCCGCCGCGACAGCAACCGCCTCCCGCCCGTCACCCTCGACGCCGAGGAGGCCGCCGCGCTCGGTCTCGCCGCGAAGGTGTGGCAGCAGGCCCGGCTCGCCGGAGCCGCCAGCGGCGCACTACAGAAACTGCGCGCGGCCGGCATGCCCGAGGACCTCGACCCGTACGAGCCGCACGGCGCCCTGGAGCCTCGTATCCCGGTGCACGAGGCGTCGTTCGAGCCGCTGATGCTGGCCTGCCGCGACCGCCGGCCGGTCGTCTTCGAGTACCGCAAGGCCACCGCCGCCCGGCCCGAGACCCGCAGCGTCGAGCCGTGGGCCCTTGAGTGCTGGCGCGGCCACTGGTACCTCGCCGGCTGGGACCGGGACCGCGGTGCCGAGCGCGTCTTCCGGCTGTCCCGGATCACCGGCAGGGTGCGCTCCCGCAGCGGTCGCTTCACCGCGGACGTACCCGATGTCGTCACCGTGCGCGAGACCGTCGCGAGCTGGGCGGGGGAGACCGCCGACCGCTCCGCGCTGATCCGGCTGCGCACCGACGCCGGGTACCCCCTGCGGGCGAAAGCCACGGCGGTTCGGGAACTCGGGGACGGCTGGGACGAGTTGGAGATTCCGTACGGCCACGGACTGGACGCCTGGCTGGTCGAGTTCGGGCCGGACGTGGTCGTCCTGGAGCCCGCCGAGCTGCGGGCCGACGTGGTGGACCGGCTGCGTGCCGTGGCCAAGGGCTGAGGGGGAGCGGAAGAGGACTGTGGCAGGCAAACCGGTCAGGCCAGTCAACGCCATCGACCAGACCAGGCGGATGCTGTCCCTGGTGACCTATCTCAAGGAGCGCCCCGGAGCACGCGTCGAGGATGTCGCGCGCGCCTTCGGGATCACCGAGGACGAACTGGTCTCCGACCTCGACGTCCTGCCCATGTGCGGGACCAGCTTCCGGGGCGGTGACCTGCTCGACATCGACACCGACGGCGAGCGGATCTGGTGGCACAACCCGGACGACGTCGCCGAACCGCTGCGGCTCGCCGCCGACGAGGCGACCGCGCTGCTGGTCGCCGCCCGCGCGGTGTCCACGCTGCCGGGCCTGCGCGAGAGCGACCGGCAGGCGCTGCTGCGGGCCAACGCCAAACTGGAGGCGGCGGCCGGTGAGGCGGCCGGGGCCAGCGCGCGCCTCTCGGTGACCTTCGAGTCCGAGGGCGGTGTCTTCGCGGACGTCGACCGCGCCATCTCGGAGCGCCGCCGGCTGTGGATCCGCTACTACTCACCGGCCCGCGACGAGTTGAGCGAGCGCGAGATCGACCCGATCCGCCTGGTCAGCGTCGGGCACACCTATGTAGAGGCCTGGTGCCGGCGCTCCGAGGCGCGCCGCACCTTCCGCCTGGACCGGGTCGCCGAGATCAAGATCCTCGACGAGCCGTCCGCACCGCCCGAGATCGAACTGCGGGACCTGTCGGAGGCGCTGGTCCAGCCCGCCGCCGAGGACCCCGAGGTCGTCGTGGAGGTCGGTCCTGGCGGGCGCTGGGTCGCCGAGTACTACCCGCACGACAGTGCCGATGAGCTTCCCGACGGCGGGCTGCGTATTACCCTGCGCACCCCCGACCCGGCGTCCTTGCGGCGCCTGGCCCTGCGGCTCGGGCGCGACGGCCGGATCGTCTCCCCGAGCGACCTCGCCGACAGCGCCCGCCGCGCGGCCCGCGAGGCACTGGCGGCGTACGACGGACCGCAGAGCGTGGTTGACGGTGTGCACGGTGTTGACGAGAGGCGGGAGCAGCAGCTGTGAGCGAGTCGACGGTGTCGGGTGTCTTGGGTGTTCAGGAGATGACGGTGGCGACCGCCTTCGCCGGGATGAAGAACGTGCTGCCCGTCGTGTTCAGAGCGGGCTGCCCGGACTGCCGGGGCAACTTCGAACTGGCCGCGAGCGCCCTGCGCCTCGCCATCGGCGCCACCAGCCGCACCACCTTCTACTCCTTCACCTGCCCCGACTGCGGTGCCGCCGTCCGCAAGCCCGCGGGCGAGCGGATCGTCGAGCTCCTCACCGGCGGCGGGGTCAGGACCCTGCGGCTGACCTCCGTCGGGTAGCAGGGTCTAGGCTCGCCCCATGTTCTGGGCGATGGTCGCGGTAGCTGTGGGTTTTCTGGGTCTCGCCGTGCTCGGTGTGCTCGCCGTCCGGGTCTTCCTGGAGGCGCGGCGGCTCGGACAGCAGGTCACGGACGCCGCGCGGCGCATCAACAGGGCCGCCGAGGACCTGGAGCGGGCGGCCGTCTCCACGGCCCGTTCCGTCGACGCACTGTGAGTCACATGTGCGTGGGGTGTGAGTTGCGAGCCTGATGCGCTTCGCGTCACTTTGCCCTGTCACGTTGTCGGTCGAGGCGGGTACGCTGCTGATCGCGGTCCGGATAACGAGGCCCGGAGCGCGGACCGGGAGTACGCACGGGGATTGCCTCACGTTTACCCCTGAGCGTTACGATCGCTGGCAGCACGAACGTCGGACAAGTGTCCGACCGATCGCACAGCACCCCCACCCCAGCCGCCTCGGTGAGAAGGTAAAGACTTATGTTCGGAAGGCTCGGAGCTCCCGAGATCATTCTCATCCTCGTCGTCATCGTGCTGCTCTTCGGCGCGAAGAAGCTTCCGGACATGGCCCGCTCCCTCGGCAAGTCCGCCCGCATCCTCAAGAGCGAGGCCAAGGCCATGAAGGAGGAGGGCAACAGCACGCCCGCCCCGGCCGGCCCGCCGAGCACCGAGGAGCCCGTGCAGCGCACCATCCAGGCCGCTCCCGGCGACGTGACCAGCTCGCGCCCCGTCACCGAGCCGTCGGACACGACCAAGCGCTGACGCAGGGCCGGGACGCCCCCGGCCTGCCGCACGAGATGAGGACGTGGGTTGCCCAAGTCTGCCCGCAAGAAGGAGAAGGACCCCGAGGGGCGGATGCCCCTCGCGGACCATCTGCGTGAGCTGCGCAACCGGCTCGCGAAGGCGATGCTCGCCATCATCGTGGTGACCTGCGTGGCCGCCTTCTTCTACAACGACATCGTCAACATCATCACCAAGCCGGTGCTGGACTCGGTCGGTTGCGCCTCGACCTTCGAGGAACTGCGCAAGGCCGGCGACAAGACCCACCAGTGCGCGCAGATCACGATCAACGGTCTGCTGACGCCGTTCACCCTGGCGTTGAAGGTGTCCCTGATGGCCGGCGTCGTCCTGGCGTCCCCGGTCTGGCTGTACCAGCTCTGGGGCTTCGTCGCCCCGGGCCTGCACAAGAACGAGAAGAAGTACGCGCTCGGCTTCGTCGGCACGGGCGTTCCGCTCTTCCTCGCCGGCGCCTACTTCGCCTACCGGGTGCTGCCCACCACGGCGAAGGTCCTGCTCGGCTTCACGCCGAAGGACGTCAACAACCTGCTGCCGCTCGACGACCTGCTCGACCTGGTCACGCGCATGGTGCTGGTGTTCGGCCTCTCCTTCGAGCTGCCGCTGCTGCTGATCATGCTCAACCTCACCGGCGCGCTGACGGGCAAGCGGATGCTCGGCTGGTGGCGCGCGATGATCCTGGGCATCACGATCTTCGCGGCCATCGCCACCCCCAGCACCGACCCGCTCACCATGCTGGCGCTGGCCGGGCCCATCTGGGTGCTGTACTTCGGCGCGGTCCTCTTCTCCCTGCTCAACGACCGGCGCAAGCGCCGCCGCGACGAGTCGGGACCGGCCGACGACGAGGCCTCCGACCTCGACCTCACCCCCGAGGACATCGGTGACGTCGAGTCCGTCTCGGCCGGCCGGGCGGCCCTGCCCGAGCAGGCGAACGGCACCGGTCCGGACCGGGTCAACGGGTACGACGACGTGACCTGAGCACCGTCCCCGCCTCCGCCGAGACCGGCCGTTCCCGCAGCGCGGGCGGCCGGTCTCCGCGTGTGGAGGACCTATGGGAACGGATAATGATCGTCCTGTTGTCAGTGGCGCCCGGTACGCTCGAAAGCACGATGACAGAGGAACTCTCCCCGGCCGAGCGGTACGCGGCAGCCCGCCTGCGGGCAGCCGAGCAGGCCACCGCGCTCGCGGACTTCCGCGAGATGTACGACTTCGGTCTCGACCCCTTCCAGATCGAGGCCTGCAAGGCGCTCGAAGCGGGGAAGGGCGTGCTGGTCGCGGCGCCCACCGGCTCCGGCAAGACGATCGTCGGCGAGTTCGCCGTCCATCTCGCCCTCCAGCAGGGCAAGAAGTGCTTCTACACGACCCCCATCAAGGCGTTGTCGAACCAGAAGTACGCCGACCTGTGCCGCCGTTACGGCGCGGACCGGGTCGGTCTGCTCACCGGTGACAACAGTGTCAACTCCGAGGCTCCGGTGGTCGTCATGACCACCGAGGTCCTGCGGAACATGCTGTACGCGGGCTCGCAGACCCTCCTCGGTCTCGGATACGTGGTCATGGACGAGGTGCACTACCTCTCCGACCGCTTCCGCGGCGCCGTCTGGGAAGAGGTGATCATCCACCTCCCCGAGTCGGTGACCCTGGTCTCGCTCTCGGCCACGGTGTCGAACGCGGAGGAGTTCGGCGACTGGCTCGACACCGTCCGCGGCGACACCGAGGTGATCGTCTCCGAGCACCGGCCCGTGCCCCTGTTCCAGCACGTGCTGGCCGGACGCCGGATGTACGACCTCTTCGAGGAGGGCGAGGGCAACAAGAAGGCCGTCAACCCCGACCTCACCCGCCTGGCCCGTATGGAGTCGCAGCGCCCCTCCTACCAGGACCGCAGACGCGGCCGTGCCATGCGCGAGGCCGACCGGGAGCGCGAGCGCAGACAGCGCTCACGGGTGTGGACACCGGGCCGCCCCGAGGTCATCGAACGCCTGGACAACGAGGGCCTGCTCCCCGCCATCACGTTCATCTTCAGCCGCGCCGCCTGCGAGGCCGCCGTACAGCAGTGTCTGTACGCCGGGCTGCGGCTGAACGACGACGAGGCGCGGGAGAAGGTGCGTGCGCTGGTCGAGGAGCGGACGGCGTCCATTCCGTCCGAGGACCTTCATGTCCTCGGGTACTACGAGTGGTTGGAAGGCCTGGAGCGCGGTATCGCGGCCCATCACGCGGGCATGCTGCCGACGTTCAAGGAGGTCGTCGAGGAGTTGTTCCTGCGTGGCCTGGTGAAGGCCGTGTTCGCCACCGAGACCCTGGCGCTGGGCATCAACATGCCCGCGCGCTCGGTGGTGCTGGAGAAGCTCGTCAAGTGGAACGGCGAGCAGCACGCCGACATCACCCCCGGCGAGTACACGCAGTTGACCGGCCGGGCCGGCCGGCGCGGCATCGATGTCGAGGGCCACGCCGTCGTGCTGTGGCAGCGCGGGATCAGCCCCGAGCACCTCGCGGGACTCGCCGGTACGCGTACGTATCCGCTGCGCTCCAGCTTCAAGCCGTCGTACAACATGGCGGTCAACCTGGTCGAGCAGTTCGGGCGGCACCGTTCGCGCGAGTTGCTGGAGACCTCCTTCGCGCAGTTCCAGGCGGACCGGTCGGTCGTCGGGATCTCCCGGCAGGTGCAGCGCAACGAAGAGGGCCTGGAGGGCTACAAGGACTCCATGACCTGCCACTTGGGCGACTTCGACGACTACATGCGGCTGCGTCGCGAGCTCAAGGACCGTGAGACCGAGCTGGCCCGGCAGGGTGTGGCGCAGCGGCGCGCCGAGGCGGCCGTGGCCCTGGAGAAGCTCAAGCCGGGAGACGTCATCCATGTCCCGACCGGCAAGTACGCCGGTCTGGCACTGGTGTTGGACCCGGGCCTGCCCGCCGGACGGTCCAACGGCCATCGCGGCTTCGAGCAGCACGACGGCCCGCGTCCCCTGGTGCTGACCGTGGAGCGGCAGGTCAAGCGGCTCGCGTCGATGGACTTCCCGGTGCCCGTCGAGGCGTTGGACCGGATGCGGATCCCGAAGTCCTTCAACCCCCGTTCCCCGCAGTCCCGTCGGGACCTGGCCTCCGCGTTGCGCACCAAGGCCGGGCACATCCCGCCGGAGCGGGTCCGCAAGCAGCGCTCGCAGGCCGCGGACGACCGGGAGATCGCGCGGTTGCGTACGGCGATCCGCGCGCACCCCTGCCACGGCTGCACCGACCGTGAGGATCACGCGCGTTGGGCCGAGCGGTACCACCGGCTCCAGCGGGACACCACACAGCTGGAGCGGCGCATCGAGGGGCGGACCAACACCATCGCCCGCACCTTCGACCGGATCGTCGCGCTGCTGACCGAGCTGGACTATCTGCGCGGCGACGAGGTCACCGAGCACGGCAAGCGGCTCGCCCGGCTCTACGGCGAACTCGACCTGCTCGCCAGTGAGTGCCTGCGGGAGGGGGTCTGGGAGGGCCTCGCCCCTGCCGAACTCGCCGCCTGCGTCTCGGCGTTGGTGTTCGAGGCGCGGGTCAGCGACGACGCCACGACGCCGAAGGTGCCCTCCGGCGCGGCCAAGGCCGCGCTGGGGGAGATGGTGCGGATCTGGGGCCGGCTCGACGCCCTGGAGGAGGATTTCCGGATCACGCAGACCGAGGGGGTCGGTCAGCGGGAGCCCGATCTCGGCTTCGCCTGGGCCGCGTACATGTGGGCCAGTGGGAAGGGGCTGGACGAGGTGCTGCGGGAGGTGGAGATGCCGGCCGGGGACTTTGTTCGGTGGTGCAAGCAGGTGATTGATGTGTTGGGCCAGATTTCCGCGGCGGCGCCGGTTTCGGGTGAGGCGGCCTCGTCTACCGTGGCCAAGAACGCGCGTAAGGCTGTTGATCTGTTGCTGCGGGGGGTTGTGGCCTATTCGTCGGTGGGGTAGCGGTGCTTCAGATAGTTCCGCCAGCTGCCGTTGGCCGTGATGTCCTCGGCGTTTGTCAGAGCTGCCGGTTCGCACAGGAAACCCGGCACTCTGGTGCCGTCCGCCAACTCCACGCTTCCCAGCGTCATCGGGCGGGGGAGCGCGGCGAGCAGACGGCCCAGGCCCTCGGCCGGGAGGCGCCACACCTCGGCCTCGATCGCCGCGCCGCTCTCAGCGCCCACGTGCACCAGGCCCGGCTTGGGCGGAGTCGTCGCCAGGGCGTGCAGGCGGTACACCGGGGCCGTGGTCGTCGTGCGGTCCAAGCGGGCGCCGAGGGAGAGGAGTTGGGGGTTCAGCGGCTGGCCCGTCAAGTGGGCCCCCACCACTGCCAGTTGCACGGACGGCTGTAGCTCGCGTGCCAGTCGGGACAGGCGCTCGTCGGTGAACGCCGGGCCGATCAGCATCACCCCGAAGGGCAGCCCGTCCACCTGGCCCGAGGGGGCCGCCACCGCCGCGAGGTCGAAGAGGTTCGTGGAGTTGGTGAAGCGGCCCAGGCGGGCGTTGGCTCCCAGGGGGTCTGCGGCCACCTCGGCCAGGGTGGGGTGGCCCGGTGTGGTCGGGAGCAACAGGGCGTCCGCGTCGGCCAGTTCGGACAGGGCCCGGGTGCGGAGCGCGGCGAGGCGCTCCTCGTCCGCGTACAGCCGGTGGGCCGGGATGTCCCGGGCCCGGGTGATGATGCCGGTGACCGTGGGGTCCAGGCCCTCGACACCGTCCGCCGTCGCCTTGTCGACGAAGCCTCCCACCGCCGTGTAGCGCTCGGCGACGAACGCGCCCTCGTAGAGCATCGCCGCCGCCTCCGTGAAGGGGGTGAGGTCGAGCGTGCGGATCTCGGCGCCCGCGCCCCTGAGTTGCTCCACCGCCGCCTCGTACGCCTCGGCCCAGCCCGCGTCCAGTTCGCCGAGCTGGTCGCGGGCCGCCACCGCGACGCGCCACGGGCCCGGGGCGCGCTGCGGGAGGGGCGGGAGGTCGCGGTCCGGTGGGGCGGCCATGAAGGACAGGGCCTGGTCGGCCTCGGGGAGGGTGCGGGCGAACACCGTCACGCAGTCGATCGAGGCGCAGGCCGGGACGACGCCCGTCGTCGGGACCAGGCCCCGGGTGGGCTTGAGGCCGACGATGCCGTTGAAGGCCGCGGGCACCCGGCCCGAGCCCGCCGTGTCGGTGCCGAGCGCGAAGTCGACGATGCCCAGGGCCACGGCGACCGCCGAACCCGCGCTGGAGCCGCCGCTGATCCGCGCCGGGTCGTGGGCGTTGCGGACGGCACCGTAGGGGGAACGGGTGCCGACCAGGCCCGTGGCGAACTGGTCGAGGTTCGTGGTGCCGAGCACGAGCGCGCCGGCCGCGCGGAGCCGGGCGACGACCGGGGCGTCCGCCTCGGGTTCGTAGGCGTACGCCGGGCAGCCCGCCGTCGTCGGGAGGCCGTGCACGTCGATGTTGCCCTTGGCCGCGAACAGGCGCCCCGCGAGCGGGAGTCGCTCGCCCGCCGCCACGCGTTCGTCCAGCGCCCTGGCCTCCTGCTCGACGTCCGCCCGCGCGCGCAGGTCGATCCAGATCTCGGGGCGGTCCACGGCCTCGATACGGGCGTAGGCGGCGCGGACTCGGGACAGGGTGGTCGACATCTCTGGGTGCTCCTTGCTGTTCAGCTTGCGGGGGCGAGGACGAGGAGCGCCGTGCCCGCTTCGACCTGGTCGCCGGGCCTGGCCAGGATCTCGGCCACCACACCGGCCATCGGGGCGTGGACCCTGGACTCCATCTTCATCGCCTCAAGGGCCAGGAGGGGCTGGCCGACGGTCACCTCGTCGCCCGGCGCCACGTTCAACTGCCAGACGGAGGCGGCGAATTCGGCCTCCACCAGACGTCCGCCCGGCGGGACGGTCACCGCTGCCTGCGGTGGCGCCGGGGCGGCCGCGGCCTCCGCCCGGGTGAACTCGCCCGCCGCTTCCCACGCGTCGCGCTCCGCACCGAACGCGGTCTGCTGCCGTGTCCTGAACTCCGCGATGGAGTCGGCGTGTTCGGCGAGGAACGCCTCGTACTCGGCGAGCGAGAACGTGCCCTCCTCGATGCGCGGGACGAAACGGCCGGAGACGATGTCCGCCCGGAGTTCGAGGAGTTCGTCCGCCTCGACCGGATACCACTTGATGCGGTCGAAGAAGCGCAGCAGCCAAGGCGAGCCCGCTTCGAACGCGCCGCGCTGCTGCCAGCCCGACCACACCTGGGTCGTACGGCCCACGAACTGGTAGCCGCCGGGGCCCTCCATGCCGTAGACGCACAGGTAGGCCCCGCCGATGCCGACCGAGTTCTCCGCCGTCCAGGTGCGGGCCGGGTTGTACTTGGTGGTCACCAGGCGGTGGCGCGGGTCGAGGGGCGTGGCCACCGGGGCGCCCAAGTAGACGTCTCCCAGGCCCAGTACGAGGTATTCGGCGTCGAAGACCGTGCCGTAGACGTCCTCGACCGAGTCCAGGCCGTTGACGCGGCGGATGAACTCGATGTTCCAGGGGCACCAGGGGGCGTCGTCGCGGACGCCCGCCATGTAGCGGGCGATGGCCTCGCGGGTCGCCGGGTCGTCCCAGGAGAGGGGGAGGTGGACCGTGCGGGAGGGGACGATCAGCTGGTCGGTGGGCGGGAGGTTCCTGGCTGTCTCCCGTACGGCGGACAGGAGTTGGGACTGGGGCAGGCGGGCCGGGTCCGTCTGGATCTGGAGGGAGCGGATGCCCGGGGTGAGGTCCGTGACGCCCTCGATGTCGGCCTCGGCGACCGCCTCCATCAGGGCGTGGACGCGCATGCGCTGTGCCAGGTCCAGTTGCATGGGGCCGAATTCGACCAACAGATTGTCGTCGCCGCTGCGGCGGAAGGTGACGTCGCCGTCCCGGGCGAGTATGCCGCCGTCCACGATGTCGGCACGGGGGGAGCCGTCGACGCGCACCGGGCGGAAGCGGACCGTGTCGCCGGGCCTGAACTGGCCCAGTTTCCAGCGCTGTTGGCTGATCACCGTGGCCGGGCAGACGAAGCCGCCGAGGGACGGGCCGTCGGGGCCGAGCAGGACCGGCATGTCGCCGGTGTAGTCGACGGCGCCGACCGAGTACGGGGTGTCGTGGATGTTGGACGGGTGCAGGCCCGCCTCGCCGCCGTCGGTGCGGGCCCAGCGCGGCTTCGGGCCGACCAGCCGGACTCCCGTGCGCGCCGAGTTGAAGTGCACCTTCCAGTCGGCCGCGTAGAAGTCGTGGATGTCGTCCTCGGTGAAGAACTCCGGTGCCGCGTGCGGGCCTTCGACCGCCGCCACGTCCCATACGGCGCCGAGGACCGGGCGGTCGGCGGGCGGTACCGGCGTGCCCTCGACGACCGTGCCGCCGTGCAGGACGTCACCGGTGCGCAGCGCCCGCCCGCCGTGGCCGCCGAAACGGCCCAGGGTGAAGGTGCTCGCGCTGCCGAGGAAGGCGGGCACGTCCAGGCCGCCCGCCACCAACAGGTAGGTCCGCAGGCCGTGTTCGGCCGGTGCGCCGACCTCCAGGAGCGAGCCCGCGGCGAGCGTCACGGGCTCCCACTGCGGAACCGGGACGCCGTCGGCCGTGACCGGTGCGGGGGCGCCCGTCACACACACGGTGGTGGCGTGGGTGAACCTCAACGAGGGTCCCTGGAGCGTGCATTCGAGGCCGGGGGCGCCCTCCTCGTTGCCGAGCGCGCGGTTGCCGAGCCGGAAGGAGAGGTCGTCCATCGGGCCGCACGGCGGGACGCCGACCTGCCAGTAGCCGGTACGGCCGGGCCAGTCCTGGACCGTGGTGAGGGTGCCGCCCGCGACGATCTCGATACGGGGCGTGGGGTCGGTGACGGTGGCGAGGGTCGCCGTGGAGTGGGCGGCGGTGCGGAAGTCCGGCTCGGCGAGCGCCGCCCGGACCAGACCGAGGTTCGTCTCGATGCCGTCCACCCGGGTGCGGGCCAGCGCCTCGTCCAGTCGGCGCAGCGCCTGGGCGCGGTCCGGGCCGTAGGCGATGACCTTCGCGAGCATCGGGTCGTAGGACGTGGTCACCTCGGTGCCGGTCTCCACCCAGCCGTCGACGCGGACGCCCTGCGGGAACTCGACCCGGGTCAACAGGCCCGCGCTGGGCCGGTGTTCGCGGGACGGGTCCTCGGCGTAGACGCGGGCCTCGACGGCGTGGCCGCGCGGGGCGCCGGGTTCGCGTACGACGTCGGTCTCACCGCGCGCCAGCCGCAGCATCCAGGCGACCAGGTCGACGCCGTAGATCTCCTCGGTGACCGGATGTTCCACCTGGAGACGGGTGTTGACCTCCAGGAAGTAGGCCTCCTCGCGGCCCGCGTCGTAGACGAACTCGACGGTTCCGGCGGAGCGGTAGCCGACGGACGCGCACAAGTCGCGTGCGGACGAGGCCAGTTGGCGGCGTATGTGCGGGGGCAGGCCGGGGGCGGGGGCCTCCTCGACCACCTTCTGGTTGCGGCGCTGGAGGGAGCAGTCGCGGTCGCCGAAGGTGACGACCCCGCCCTCGCCGTCGCCGAAGACCTGCACCTCGACATGGCGGGCGTGCTCGACGAGGCGTTCCAGGAAGACGCCCGCGGAGGAGAAGGAGGCGGCGGCCACGCGCTGCACCCGCTCCCAGGACTCGGTGAGTTCGGCGGCGGAGCGGCAGGCGGACATGCCGATGCCGCCGCCTCCGCCGGTCGCCTTGAGCATGACGGGGTAGCCGATGGCCTCTGCTGCGGCGAGCGCCTCCGCGACGGAGCCCAGCAGGCCTGTCCCCGGGGCGAGTCGGACCCCCGCCGCCTCGGCCGCGGCCCGCGCGGTGTGCTTGGCGCCGAACAGCTCCAGTTGGGCGGGTGTCGGGCCGACGAACACGATGCCCGCGTCCTCGCAGCGCCGGGCGAAGGCCGCGTCCTCGGAGAGGAAGCCGTAGCCGGGGTGGATCGCGCCCGCGCCGGTGTCCTTCGCCGCCTTCAGGACCAGGTCGGCGTCGAGGTACGACTCCTTCGCGGGCGCCGGGCCGAGCCGTACCGCCTCGTCGGCGAGCCGGACGTGGGGTGCGGAGCGGTCGGCGTCGGAGTACACGGCGACCGTGCGCAGGCCGAGTTCACGGGCGGTGCGGATGACGCGGACGGCGATCTCGCCCCGGTTGGCGATCAGCAGCGTGTCGAAGGTCATCCACGGGCCCCGATCGTCATCTCCACGGCCGTCGGTTCGAAGCCGTTGCAAGGGTTGTTGATCTGGGGGCAGTTGGAGACCAGGACCAGGACGTCGCGTTCGGCGCGCAGGGTCAGTTCCAGGCCCGGCGCGGAGAGGCCGTCGACGATGCCGAGGGTGCCGTCCGGTTCGACCGGCACGTTCATGTACCAGTTGATGTTGGAGACCAGGTCCCGTTTGCCCAGGCCGTACTTGGCGCCCTCGGCGAGGAAGTTGTCCACGCACGCGTGCTGCGACCAGGTGTGGTGGCCGTAGCGCAGGGTGTTGGACTCCTTGGAGCAGGCGCCGCCGACCGTGTCGTGCCGGCCGACCTCGTCGGCGGTGACCGTCATCAGCGGGGTGTGCTCGTTGGACAGCAGCACGCTGCCGGTGGTCAGGAAGATGCCGCCCTGGGCGTGGATGGTGTCGGGGGCGCTGTAGCGGACCGACGTGTCGTGGGCGTCGTAGACGAGGAAGTCGACGGCCTGGTTGCCGTGCAGGTCGGTGATGGTGAGGGTCTCGCCGGTGCGGACGACGGCGGACCAGGCGGCGCGGGCGGGAACAACGGTCGTGCTCATGCGAGCCCCCTCGCGGCGAGGAATTCGGTGGTGTTGAGGAAGGCGCGGCGGCCTTCGGGCGTGGCCTCCCACAGCGGGTCGCCCGGCCCGGTGGCCTCGGCGCGCCAGGCCAGCACCTCCAGCGGGGTGCTGACGTAGGTCTCGCGCGGGTCGGCCGGGTGCGGCACGTTCGCGATCAGTACGGTCACGTCCTGCTCGGCGCGCAGGGTCACGCTGCCGCCGGGGCCGGCCGAGCCGGTGAAGTCGAGGGAGCCGTCGTCGCGGACCTCGACGCCCTGGAAGAAGGAGAGCGAGGGCGGCAGGTCGCGGGGTTCGAGGCCGTTCTTGGCGGCGGCGAGCTTGAACAGTTCGCGGCCGGCGGGGGAGGCGGACTGCGGGGTGCCGTCGCCGTAGCGCTCGGTGTTGCGGACGAGCGCGGAGGTGCCGCACAGCGCGTCGTGGCGGCCCGAGGTGTCGGCGACCAGGGAGGCGAGGACACGGCCCTGGTCGGAGAGGAGGAGCTGGCCCTCGCCGAGGTAGGCGTTCCACTGGACCTTGACCGTGTCGGCGACGTTCAGCCGTTCCCAGGGGCGGTCGGCCGCGTACAGGAGCAGATGGGCGCAGGCGTCGCCGCGCAGGTCGGTGAGGCGGAGTTCGGTGCCGCGGGCCAGGACGCGATGGGTGTAGTTGCCGCCCGCGACGGTCTCGGCCCAGACCAGATGCCCCGCCGCGCAGGGCGGGGACGGCCAGTCGGCGGCCGGGACGACGGGCATGGCCTCGGCGCGTCCGCCCTGCTGGGCGCGGGCATGGGCGCGGGCTCCGTAAGTGGTCGCTGTCGCCATCGCGGGGGACCTCCGGCTGCGGGGACGTCTCGGTCGTACGACATTTCTGTCGCTCGACAGAAATTAGGAGGCGGTCGGGTCGCCGGGATTGCCCGGGTGTTGCCGGTCGGTTACCGAGCCCTCACCAAGATCACCGGCCGGTCCGGGCGGGGGTGCCGTGTGCGAGGATCGAAAGCATGGGAGCCACAGGTGGACGCCGGGTGGGCAGGCCGCGCGCCGCTCAGCGGCCGGAGAGCGGACTGTCTCCGCGCGCCGAACTGCTCGCCGCCGCGGCCGAGTTGTTCACCACCCGCGGCTACGCGGCCACCACCACCCGGGCCGTCGCCGAACGCGCGGGCATGCGGCAGGCGTCGATGTACCACTACGTCTCCGGCAAGGAGGAACTCCTCGCGGACCTCCTGGAGTCCACGGTCACCCCCTCGTTGACCTGCGCCCGGGAACTCCTCGCGGACGACTCCGGCCCGGCCGAGGACCGGCTGTGGGAGCTGTGCCGCACCGACGTCGAGCTGCTGTGCGGCGGCTCGCACAACCTCGGCGGGCTCTATCTGCTGCCCGAGGTGCGCGCCGAACGCTTCGCCGGCTTCCATGCCGTGCGCGCCGAACTCAAGGACGCCTACCGCCAGTTGCTCGCCGAGACCGCCGCGGGCGGGGCGCTCGCCAAGAGCGAGCTGGAACTGCGCACGGATCTGCTGTTCGGGCTCATCGAGGGCGTCATCCTGGTGCACCGCTCCGACCCCGAGCGACCGGTGTCCGCCTTCGCGGAGGCCACGGCCGACGCGGCGCTGCGGATCGCGGGGGTCTGAGCCGGAACCCGGACCTGACTCGGGGCCGGGGCCGGGGCTTCACTCCTTACGGTGAGTGAGATCCGTACGCCCGTCCGCCGTCACGGGTGGTGTTCGAGTGATGGCGCAGCGTGTAAATGGGCTGAGAGTACTCCTCTTTCCTGTCCCTTTTCAGGGGCTTGCTGAATATGACACAGCGATGATCCGGTCGGACTAAGCTCGCCCGCAGCGCACCGAGTTGGGCTGTATTCGTGCGTTTGTTCCTAAACATAACGAAGATCCCTCGGTCTCTTCTCCCCCCAGTCGACTTCTCCCAGAGGGCTTACATGGTGAGTGTTCAATCGCCCCCCGGCCACCGTGAACTTCCGTACGCCCGTGTGCTGTTGCTGCCCGCCATAGTGATGGCCGCGGCGACCGGGGCCGCCGTCGCCGTGGTGACGGAGCCGGCCCGGGCCGCTGTCGGCTGGTGCGGTGGCATCGCCACGCTGCTTGTGATCGTGACGGCGGCGGAAGCCGTCCGCCGCGGTCGTACCCTGCGCGACCAGCGCGCGGACCACGACCGTCACCGCGCGTATCTGGAAGGGCGGATCGCCGCCCACGACCGGGACATCGCGCGGTTCGGCAAGGAGGTCGTGCCCGCCGCCCTCTACGGAATGCGCGGCGGAGAATCGCCCGCAGAGGTGATTCGCCAAATCGTCGACACTCACCCCCAGTGGCGCGAACTCTCGCAGTCACAACGCGATTTGCTGCGCACCCTGCTCGACATCGTGGACCGCGAGACGGCCATGCGCGACTCCGCGCAGCGCTCCTTCGTCAGCATCGCCCGGCGCGTCCAGGCGATCGTCCACCAACAGGCCAACGAACTCCGCGAGATGGAGGAGGACCACGGCCGCAACCCCGAGGTCTTCGACGACCTGCTGCGCATCGACCACGGCACCGCGCTGATCGGCCGGCTCGCCGACTCCATCTCGGTGCTGGGCGGCGGCCGGCCCGGCCGCCAGTGGCCCCAGCCCGTCACGCTCTACAGCACCTTGCGCGGTGCCATGTCCCGGATCCTGGAGTACCGGCGGATCTCGCTGGACTCCATCGCCAAGGTCAACATCAACGGCACCTCCGTCGAACCGGTCATCCACGCCGCCGCCGAACTCCTCGACAACGCCACCCGCTACTCGCCGCCGCAGACCAAGGTGCACGTCACCGCCGTAGAGGTGCAGACCGGTGTCGCCATCGAGATCGAGGACGCCGGCGTCAGCCTCAGCGAGGAGGCCCGCGCCCGGGTCGAGAACATGCTGGAGCAGGCCAAGGCCGGTATGGACCTCCAGGACCTCGGTGAGAGCCCGCGCCTGGGCCTGACCGTAGTCGGCCGACTCTGTCAGACGTACAACATGCAGGTCTCGCTCAGGGCCTCCGCGTACGGCGGTGTCCGCGCCGTCCTGATCGTGCCCAGGGACATGCTCACCAACGATCCCGCACCCGGCCTCGCCCACGGCATCGGCGCCACCGCCGCGCCCAAGACCGAGCTGGGCGCGCTGGAGGGCCCCAAGCGCGCGCCCAAGAAGCGCCGTCCGACCAGCCCCCGCATCCCCGCCACCGTCTCCATGGTGGACGAGGTCCCCGAGGTCACGGAGTGGACGGTGGGCGGCCTGCCGCAGCGCCGCAGCCGGGTCAAGATGCCGCTCAGCCAGCGGCTCGCCGAGCAGGCGGCGGCCGAACGGGCCGAACAGGCCGAGCGGGACGCGTTCTCCGCCTGGGCCGAACCGGTGTCCGAGCCCGAGAAGGAAGAGCCCGAACCGGGGCTGTGGGTCGAGGCGTTCATGAACGGACTCAAGGGCGACCCGGATCCGACCGCATTCACCCAGACCACCGAGCCGGCCCGTGTCGAGGCCGACGACGAGAGGGATCTCAAGTGATCCAGCAGCGAGCCAACTTCGACTGGATGCTCAAGGAGCTCGCCGACGGCGTCCCGGGCATCGAGATGATCGTGGTGCTCTCCGCCGACGGACTGCGGATCGCCCGCTACGGCGGCGACCCGGACGCCGCCGACCGCGTCGCCGCGGCCTGCGCGGGACTCCAGAGCCTCGCGGGGGCCGTCGCCCACGAGATCCCGGACAGCGACGGCACGATGCGCATGGTCATCATCGAGATCAACGGCGGCTACTTCTACCTGATGGCGGCGGGCTCCAACGCCTATCTCGCGGTCCTCTCCGACGTGGTCGCCGAACCCGGTCTGATGAGCAACCGCATGCGTGACCTGGTCGTCCGGATCGGCGCCCACCTCACCAGCCCGCCCCGGCGCAACGGGCAGACCGTATGACTCCTCCGCAACGCCGGCGGCGCCACCCCAAGGACCAGCCCCCGCCCGAGCCCGACAAGCGGGGCCCGCGCAAGGAACCCGAGCGGCTGTACGTACTCACCGGAGCGGAGGAGGGGGGCGAGCGCGCCGCCCTCGACCTGGTGACGTTAATCGTGGCACGCGCCGACCCGCCGCCCTCCTCCACACCGGAGCGGGCGGCGCTCATCCGGCTCTGTGCCGCCCCCCTGTCCGTGGCCGAGCTGTCGGCCTATCTGAATCTGCCGTTCAGCGTGGTGACCGTCCTGCTCACCGAGCTGCTGACGGCCGGACTGGTCCAGGCGCGCGCCCCGATCGTGCGGCAGGCGATCGCCGACCGTTCCCTTCTCGAAGCGGTGATGCATGGACTTCAAAAGCTCTGACACCCTCCCCGGACCACGGACCGAGGACCATCTGCCGCACACGGCCCAGGCCGCGGTGAAGATCGTCATCGTCGGTGGCTTCGGGGTCGGCAAGACCACCATGGTCGGTTCGGTCAGCGAGATCAGACCGCTGACCACGGAGGAGACCATGACGCAGGCCGGCGTCGGAGTCGACGACAACTACGGCTCCGAGACCAAGACCGCGACCACCGTGGCCATGGACTTCGGCCGCATCAGCATCACCGACCAGCTGGTCCTGTACCTCTTCGGCACCCCCGGCCAGGAGCGCTTCTGGTTCCTGTGGAACGGCCTGTTCGAAGGAGCGCTCGGCGCGGTGGTGCTGATCGACACCCGGCGCCTGGAGGTCAGCTTCGACGTCATAGGACGGCTGGAGGAGCGCGGTGTGCCGTTCGTGATCGCCGTCAACTCCTTCCCGGACGGGCCCCGTTACCCCGTCGAGGAGCTGCGCACGGCGCTCGACCTGGCGCCGGAGATCCCCATCGTCGAGTGCGACGCGCGGCGCAGGGCCTCCAGCCGGGACACCCTGATGACCCTGATGCGCTTCCTGCACTCCCTCGCGACGACGGGCTCCCCGGCCTGATTCCGCCGCCACGGTTCTGCGCCTGTCCCGAACTCCCCAGAGACCGGACCCACTTCAGTTTTCGGAGCGATCATCGTGACGTCTGAACGACACTCCCCGACCGGTACGGACGACCTCATGCCCGGCCCGCCCCCCGGCTGCCCCGCGCACGGCCTCGGCCCCGGGGGACTGCGCCGGCTCTACGGCCCCGATGCGCAGGACCTGGGAGCCGTCTACGAGCAACTGCGGGCCGAGCACGGTGCGGTGGCCCCCGCGCTGCTCCACGAGGACGTGCCGGTCTGGGTGGTGCTCGGCCACAGCGAGAACCTGCACATGGTGAGCACCCCCTCGCAGTACTGCCGCGACACCCGGCTGTGGACCTCGCTCCAGGACGGCACGATCAAGCCGGACCACCCCCTCATGCCGCTCATCGCGTGGCAGCCCATCTGCTGCCACGCCGAGGGCGAGGAGCACCTGCGGCTGCGCGGCGCGGTCACCGGCGCCATGTCGACCATCGACCACCGGGGCATCCGCCGCCACATCAACCGCGCGACCCAGCACCTCGTCAACAAGTTCTGCAAGGAGGGCCGGGCCGACCTGGTCGGCCAGTTCGCCGAGCATCTGCCGATGGCCGTCATGTGCCACATCCTCGGCATGCCCGACGAGTACAACGACCGGATCGTGCACGCCGCCCGCGACATGCTCAAGGGCACCGAGACATCCATCGCCAGCAACGCGTACATCATGGACGTCCTGATGCGGCTCGCCGTCCGCCGCCGGGCCGCCCCCGAGGACGACTTCACCAGCCACCTGATCAACCACCCGGCGCGGCTCAACGACGAGGAGGTCGGCCAGCATCTGCGCGTCGTGCTGATGGCCGCCTACGAGGCCACGGCCAACCTGCTCGCCAACGTGCTGCGGCTGGTGCTCACCGACCCGGGGTTCCGCGCCCAGCTCAACGGCGGCCAGATGACGGTGCCCCAGGCGGTGGAGCAGTCCCTCTGGGACGAGCCGCCGTTCAGCACCCAGCTCGCCTATATCGCCAAGCAGGAAACCGAGTTGGGCGGTCGGCGGATCCGCGAGGGCGACGCCCTCCTGCTGGGCATCGCACCGGGCAACGTCGACCCGCGGGTCCGTCCCGACCTCAAGGCCAACATGCGGGGCAACCGCTCCCATCTGGCCTTCGGCGGAGGCCCCCACGAGTGCCCCGGCCAGGACATCGGCCGCGCCATCGCCGACGTCGGCGTCGACGCGCTGCTGGCCCGGGTTCCCGACATCCAACTCGCCTGCGAAGAGCACGAGTTGCAGTGGCGGGAGTCCATCTCGAACCGGCATCTGGTGGAACTGCCGGTGAGGTTCGCGCCGAAGCCGCAGCAGGACGTCACACAGCGGCCCACCGCCCGGCCGGTACCGCCGCAGCGCCCCGACGACTGGCAGATCAGCACCCGACGGGCACCGGCCGAAACCCCGGAACCCGTCGCCCCGGCCCACGACCGCACACCGGAACCTGCACCCGAACCGGCCCACCCGCAGGGCCTGTTCCAGCGTCTGCTGCGCTGGTGGCGGGGCGAGTGAGCGAACGGGCGGCGGGCTACTCCGCCGCCCACTCCGGATACGACGACCAGGCCCGCAGCTCCCGCGGGCTGACGAACCGGTGCGCGCGCCCCGTGACCGGATCGGTGAACTCCAGGACCCGCGCCAGCAGTTGGAGCGGACGCCGGAAATCACCGGCCGGCACCGGGCCGGTCACCACCGGATAGAGCGGGTCACCGAGGATGGGCACCCCCAACGCGCTCATGTGCACCCGCAGTTGGTGGGTCTGCCCGGTGCTCGGCAGCAGCCGGTACCGGGCACGCCCGTCACGGTGCTCCAGCAACTCGACCCGGCTGACGGCGTTGGGCTCGCCCTCGACCTCACGGGCGGCCATGACACCGCGCTCCTTGAGGATCCGGCTGCGCACGGTCCGCGGCAGCGCCAGCGCGGGGTCGTACGGCGCCACCGCCTCGTACTCCTTCACGACCCGTCGCTCCCGGAACAGCGACTGGTACGCGCCGCGCTCCTCCGGCCGCACGGTGAACAGCACGATTCCGGCCGTCAGCCGGTCCAGCCGGTGCGCCGCGCCGAGCGCCGGGATGCCCAACTCCCTGCGCAGCCGCGCCAGCGCCGTCTCGGCGACATGACTGCCGCGCGGGGTGGTGGCCAGGAAGTGCGGCTTGTCGGCCACGACCACGTGCTCGTCGCGGTAGACGACGTCGATGGGGAACGGCACCCGCTCCTCGTCGGGCAGCTCCCGGTGGAACCACACGTACATGCCGGGCTCGTACGCGCGCTCCCGCGTCACCGGACGCCCGGCGGCGTCCACGATCCGTCCCGAGTCGAGCATCGCGTCGACCACCCCGGCCCCGGCCCCGCCCGCGAGCCGCGCCACCAGATGATCCCGTACGGTCCGCCACGCGTCCCCGGCGGGCAGCCGCACCCGCACCGGATCCACCCCCTCGCGCTGCGGCAGGGGAGAAGGCGGGAGCGGTGTACGGCGTCTCATCGCGATCAAGCGTACGCGGGGGCACCGGCACCGGGGTTCGCGGCGAAACGGCGGCGGACCCTGGGCGGCCACCGGGGTGCGCGGTGAAGCGTCGGCAGAATCTAGGCGGCCACCGGGCGGGCCGAGCCGGCGCCGGTCCGGTACCGGTCGGTGACCTCGTGCCAGTGGTAGGAGCCCGCCGCCCAGCCCTGGATGGCGCGGGCGTGCCGCAGCACGGCGTGCCGGGTGTCCTGGTCCGCGCCCAGATCGCGCAGGGTGCGTGGCAGGTCGGTCTCGACGGTTTCGGCCAGTGTCCTGACCCGGCCCGTCAGGATCCGGTCGACGTAGGAGACCGCCTCGTGGAGAGGGAGGTCCAGCAGAGCCTGGGCCACGTGCACGATGTTGTTCCCGGCGACGCCCTCGCGGACTTCCTTCGGGTAGGACACGAGGTCGTTGTGCAGATCGACGGTGTCCCGGAACGCGTTGACCAGCACGGTGAACGCGCGGGTTCCCCGGACGTCCTCGGGTATCTCCCAGCCGAACGAGTGCTCCATCAGCAGCGCGCTGCACCCGGCGGCTCCGTAGTCGCGCCGCATCTCGGTCTGCTCGATGAGGTCGGGGTACCGGGGGTGCGTGAGGTTCTCGGTCTCCCACAGCGACGCTTCCAGGAACTGCCGTACGGACCTGGTGTACAGGCGCCGCCACGAGAGCGAGGCCGAGGGCGCGGTGCGGCGCCACAGCGCGGACAGCGCACGCTCCAGCGGGTGTTCCGGTGCCGGGACCGAGGCGTGCGCGGTCACCGGCAGGAAGGCCATCAGCCGCTCTATGCGCCGCAGGATCCGCTCCCGCTCGCCGAGCGCCTCGCACCAGGGGAGGAAGACGTCGTCCAGGCACCAGATGACGCTGTGCCACCCGGACAGCAGTTCCAGTTCCTCCGCGGAGGCGTGGGGATAGGTCAGCGCGGTGAACCGGGTGAAGTCCGCGCGGTCGAAGATCTCGGCACTCCACCCGCCGTGGTGCGAGTCGGTGTGCTGCGGCTCAAGCAGACCGACCGAGTACGCCCAGGCGCGAACACGTGGACGGACATCCGCCAGGTGCGGGTTCACCCGGGCCGGGAACGGCATGTGGAACGAGGGCAACTGGAAGGTGTCCGTCACGGCTGCCTCCTGTGAGGTCACGGCATACGTCTGCACAGCTGCCCGTCCCGCACCGGCGGTGCGCGGGCAGCAACCTGGTCCTTGAACTGCGCGCTGTGCTCCATACCCCGCGACCGCGCCGCCCCTCGGACGGCACGGGAAGCCCGTTGCCGGTCAACCGCCGAGACCCTGTGGGGCGGTCGACCACCGTCTCGGCACGCTCGCGCGTGTCCGAGCCACCGATCCGGATCTTGTGGATGGTGTACGCGACATACGCCCGCTGACACCCCTTCGGCCAGTAGTGAGGACACCCACTGGCAGCCGCGGGCTGTCGTATGAGCGAGTCCCACATCCTCCGCGAACATCCGGGTGGTCCCGCTGTCGGTCAACAGCCGGTCCGTTCCGGCCGGATTCGCACCTCCTTACGATACAACCGCATTCGTTCGATCTCCAGAGTCGCTTCTCCGGGACGCCACTGGACTCTCGTCCGTCACACCGGCCAAGTCCCGCTCCGGACCCACGAGTTCGCCGCGGCGCACCCGAGCCGTCAATAGTCCTGACGACCCATTGCCTCGCAGCATGTGACGGCTTCCGGCCGGTCAGAAAGGGCGTGCACTCCGGCGCGTGGAGCTGTCCCGTGCGCGGCTTCACACCGTGTTCACGGCCGTGCGCCACCACCGGGACGAAGGATCACCAGGGTGACGCACGGCAACGGCGGCTACTGAACCGGTTCGGGGGAGACGCGGGCCACTTCCTCGGCCGCGGGCACGGCGCGCGCCCTCGTCAGCCGGTACAGGAGGCCGACGCCCACGGTCACCACCAGGAACAACACCGTGAACCACTGGAAGTACCAGTGCCCGCCCGCCGGGTCGTACACCGCCGCCCGCGGCCACGCCAGGTTGACCGTCATGACGAGGCCGTACAGGAGCGCCAGGGCGTTCACCGGTACGCCCCAGCGGCCCAGGGAGAACAGGCGGGCGCCCGTCTCGTCCGTGCCGTGGGTCGTGAACTCGCCGCGCAGGCGGCGGATCAGCAGCGGGCCGGTGACCATGGCGTAGGCCAGGTACAGCATCACGATGCAGGTGGTGCCGATGGCCAGGAAGGCGTCGGGGGAGGCGAAGTTGAGGAGGAGCAGGGCCGCCGCGAGGACGCCGACGACCAGGGCGGGGGCGCTGGGCATGCCCGTGCGCGGGTTGACCCTGGACAGGCTTGCGGAGAACGGGAGTTGGCCGTCCCGCGCCATGGAGAACAGCATCCGGCAGGCCGCCGTCTGGATGGCCAGGGTGGCCACCGCGATGGCCACCACCACGTCGGCCAGCAGGGCTTTGCCGACGCCGTCGCCGAGGCTGCTGGTCAGGACGTAGCTGAGGCCGTCGACGCCCAGGTGGCCGTCGGTCAGACTGGGTGCGGCTAGCAGGCCGCCGAGGATGATCAGGCCGCCGAGCAGGCCCGCCGCGCCGAGCGCGGTGAGGATCGTGCGGGGCGCGGTGCGGCGGGGGTTGTGGGTCTCCTCGCTCATCTCGCCCGCGCTGTCGAAGCCGATCATCACGTAGGCGGCGGTGAACGAGCCGACCAGCAGCGCGCCGAGCAGCCCGCCCTCCAGGCTGCCGGTCGTGTGGAAGGTGATGGTCGGGGTGCGCTTGGAGTGGGTCAGCAGCAGGACGACGATGAGGATCGCGCCGATGATCTCGGCGGTCACTCCGACCCGGTTGATCACCGACATCACGCGGTTGTCGAGGATGTTCACGACCGTCGTCAGGACCAGCAGGATCACGCCCAGGACGGCCGCGTTGGCCGCGCCGTCCGGTGAGGTGGGCGCGGGGTCGCCGCCCACCAGCTGGAAGCCGGACCAGATCGCGGGCAGCACCATCTGGAGCGCGAGCGCCGCCGCGGCCACGACCACGATCTGGCCGATCACCATGATCCAGCCGGCGAACCAGCCGAAGGCCGCGTTGGACAGGCGCGAGGACCACTGGTAGATCGCGCCCGAGATCGGGTAGCGCGCGGCGAGTTCGGCGAAGCAGGCGGCGACCAGCAGCTGCCCGGCCAGGACCACCGGCCAGGCCCAGAAGAAGACCGGGCCGCCGAACGCGTACCCGAAGGCGAAGAACTGGAAGACGGTCGTCAGGACGGAGATGAAGGAGAACCCGGCCGCGAACGACGCGTATCGGCCGAGGCTGCGGTGCAGCTCCTGGCGGTAGCCGAACTCGGCGAGGGAGCCGTCGTCGGGGGAGTGGGGCGGATCGGGGCGTACGTCGGAGGGGGCGGTTGTGGCCACGGCGGCACCTGCCTTCGGCGCGAATTCCTGTCGGGTGACAGAAATTAGGGACGGCCTGTTTCGGACGCGTCACGCGGCCGTGTCCACGGCGGGCCCAAGTCCTCACGCTCTTGCTCCCGGCGGAAAATCGCGATACATCGTGTATTGACGTTCTGCGGCAACTCGCGATATGTTCGATCACGAATATTCCGATGCGAGGTGTGGGTGGGAGGTGGTGGTCCGGTGGCCGCGAAGCGCCGCAAGCTCGGCAATCCGCTGGCACTCGCCGTGCTGGTGACCCTCTGCCAGGGCCCCATGCATCCGTACGAGATCGCCCAGACCCTGCGCCGCCAGGGCAAGGACACCAGCACGAAGATCAACTACGGCTCGCTCTACACCGTCGTACAGAGCCTGGAGAAACACGGCTTCGTCGAGGTCGCCGACATAGAGCGCGAGGGAAACCGCCCCGAGCGCACGGTCTACGGCCTGACCGACGCCGGACGCCAGGAGATGACCGAGTGGCTCTCGGAGCTGCTGGCCCGCCCGGTCAAGGAGTTCCCCATCTTCGAGACGGCCCTCTCCCTGCTCGGCGCCCTGCACCCCGACGAGGCGGCGACGCTGCTGGAGGAGCGGGTGAAGAACCTGGAGGTGCAGGCGGCCGGCGAGCGCGGAGCGCTGGAGAAGCTCTACGAGTCGGTGCCCCGGCTCTTCCTGGTCGAGGTCGAGTACCAGCTGCACATGATCGAGGCGCAGGCCGAATGGGTCCGCGGCTTCCTGGAGGAGCTCAGGAAGGGCTCGATGCCCGGCGTCGAAGGCTGGCGCCACTTCCACGAAACGGGGGAGATGCCGGCCGAGTTCAGCTAGACGAGACTGACCCCGACCGGGCTGTTGCAGCAGCCCCGCCGGGGTCACGAACCCCGGACCGACCCCGCCGTGCGGCGAAGCCAGGCCATCGAGGTGCGGCACACCCAGGATAGCCCGGCGCTCTTCACGCGGATCGGTCGTGCTCACGCACATCCGCCCACTTCACCGATGGAGAGCTGTCATGGGCAGTACCCGTGCGCCCGCAGTAGCGGCACACCAGCTGATCAAGACCTATCCCCGGGACGTCACCGCCCTCAACGGCATGGACGTCACCGTGGAACCCGGCACCGTCTTCGGCCTCCTGGGGCCCAACGGCGCCGGGAAGTCCACCACCGTCAAGATCCTCACCACCCTGGCCCGGCCCGACTCCGGCACGGCGACCGTCGCCGGCCACGACGTGCTGCGCCACCCGGACCGGGTGCGCCGCGCGATCGGCGTGGTCGCCCAGAACTCGGGCGCCGACCCCACCGCGACCGGCCGCGAGAACCTCCGACTCCAAGGCAGGCTCTACGGCTTGAGGGGCGCCGCGCTCACCGAGCGGGTGGACGAACTCCTCGACCGCTTCACCCTCGCCGACGCCGCCGGGCGCCCGGTGAAGGGCTACTCCGGCGGAATGCGCCGCCGCCTGGACGTGGCGCTCGGCCTGGTGCACCGGCCGGAGGTGCTGTTCCTGGACGAGCCCACCACCGGCCTCGACCCGGAGGCCCGCACCGCGATGTGGGACGAGATCGGCCGGCTCGCGGGGGAGGAGGGGCTGACCATCCTGCTCACCACGCACTACCTCGAAGAGGCCGACCGGCTCGCCGAGCGCATCGCGATCGTCGACCGCGGCCGGGTCGTCGTGGAGGGCACCCCCGACTCCCTCAAGGGTGAACTCCGGGGCGACGCCGTCCATTTGGAGCTGCGCGAAGCGGTCGGCGACGCCGGTCGCACCCTGCTCAGGAGCGCCCTCGTCGGACTGCCCGGCGTGCACGAGGTGCTGGTCGACGGACGCCGGGTCAGCGCCCGAGCGGACGACGGGGCAGCCGCGATGCCCGTCATGCTGGCGGCGTTCGAGCGGGTCGGTGTCGCGGTCGCCGCCGCGACCGTCGCCCGTCCCTCGCTCGACGACGTCTATCTCCGCTACGCGGGCCGCCGTTACTCCGAGGCCGACACGGACAGCACCGAGCAGCTCGCGGTCGCCGGAGGTGTGCGATGAGCAGCGCCGTCTCCCAGACCTGGTACATGACGCAGCGTCAACTCATGGTGTTCGCGCGGCAGCCCGCCTTCGCGGTCATCACCCTCATCCAGCCGGTGATCTGGCTCTTCCTCTTCGGCAACCTCTTCAAGAAGGTCGTCGAACTCGGCGGCTTCGGCACCACCTCGTACCTGGACTACCTCGTCCCCGGCGTGGTCGTGATGAGCGCGCTCAGCTCCAACATGTGGGCGGGCATGGGCACGTTGGAGGAGATCCAGCGCGGCACCCTCAACCGGTTCCTGACCACCCCGGTCAGCCGGGCCGCGCTGATGAACGGCAACGTCGTCAACAACGGACTGGTCACCGCGCTCCAGTCGGTCGTCATCGTGCTGCTGGGAGCGCTCGGCGGCGCCGACTACCCGGGCGGGGTCGGCGGCATCGTGATCCTGGTCGTCGCCTCGGTGCTGCTCGGCACGGTGTTCGGGGCGCTCTCCAACGCACTGGGCATGCTGGTGCGGGAGCGGGAGTCGATCATCGGCATCAACACCTTCCTGCTGCTGCCGCTGACCTTCCTGTCCAGCGCCTTCATGGCGCCCGCGCAGATGCCCGGCTGGATGCGGCACATAGCCGACTTCAACCCGCTCAACTGGGCGATGGTGGCGAGCCGTTCGGCGATGTCCGAGCATCCCGACTGGGGAGACGTGCTCAGCCGGGGCGGTGCGCTGCTGGGGCTCGCGGTGGTGGCGGTGTGGCTGTCCATCCGCACGTTCAGGTCGTATCAGCGGTCGGTGTGAACGACCGACGGGCTGACGAAGGGGCGGTGCCACGAGAAGCGCCGCCCCCTTCGGGGAATCGCGTGGGGTGCTACGCGGCGGCCGTGGCCCCCGCGCCGCCCTCCTGCTCGACCTCGATCCGCGCGTTCCACTCCCGCTTGGACGCCTGCCAGCCGTCCTCGTTGTGCCCGAGCCGCCAGTAGCCGGAGATCGACAGATCCTCGCGAGGGATCGCCGACTCGACCCGCAGCAGTGCCCGCAGGTCCTTCACGAAGGCGGCCTCGCCGTGCACGAACGCGTGCACACGGCCCTCGGGGAACTCCAGGGCCCGTACCGCCTCGACGAGCGCCTCGCCGACCGGACGGTCCCCGCGGTGCAGCCAGACGACCTCGATGTCCGAGTCGATCTTCTGCTCCTCCTCGGGCCCGGCGACCTCCACGAAGGCGTGCGCCGTGACGCCCTCGGGCAGCGACTCCAGCGCGCGGGCGATGGCGGGCAGCGCGCTCTCGTCCCCGGCGAGCAGATGCCAGTCGGCAGCTGTGTCGGGGGCGTAGGCGCCACCGGGGCCCATGAAGAGGACGGACTCGCCCGGCTGGACACGGCAGGCCCAGGGACCGGCGAGGCCCTCGTCGCCGTGGATCACGAAGTCAAGGGTGAGTTCGCGGTGCTCGGGGTCCCAGGCACGCACGGTGTACGTGCGGGTCACCGGCCACTGCTCGCGCGGGAACTCGGCGCGGACGCGCTCCATGTCGAAGGGCTCGGGGTAGCTGGCGCCCCCGGCCGGAAAGAGCAGCTTCACATAATGGTCGGTGCAGGTGTCCGCCGAGAACTCGGCCAGACCCTCGCCACCGAGCACCACACGCTGCATGTGGGGGGTCAGTCGTTCGGTGCGGACAACCTGCGCTGAGTGGGGTTTACGCGGCTTCCGTGCCGGACGTTCTGCCATGACGGCCTCCCGAATTCCCATGCTTAGGCTTACCTAAGTTAGCACTACATTCTCTGTGAAAGGCAAGGAAGCAAGGGCAAGAACAATGCTTACGCGCCCAGCGTGGTCAGCAGTCGCTCCAATGATCCGCCCAGCCCCCAGCGTTCCGCCAGTGCGCCCACCAGCTCGGGATCGCGCGGGGCCCGCGGCAGAGCGGGGTCTACATCGGGCAGCGGCACGTCGTCCGCGACCCGTACGACCTTGGGCGCGACCGCCACATAGGGCCGCGACTCGTCGAGGCGTTTGCGCTGCGAAGGGGTCAGCTTCGACTTGGGGTCGTCGATCGCCGCCATGATCCCGGGCACGTCACCGAACTCGGCCAGGAGCTTGGCCGCCGTCTTCTCGCCGATCCCCGGCACGCCCGGCAGGCCGTCGCTGGGGTCGCCGCGCAGCAGCGCCAGCTCCGCGTAGCCCCGGCCGTCCACGCCGTACTTCTCGCGCAGCAACGCCTCGTCGGTGACCTGGAGTTGGCCGACGCCCTTGATGGGGTACAGGACGCGGACGCCGCGCGCGTCGTCGACGAGCTGGTACAGGTCGCGGTCGCCGGTGACGATGTCCACCGGACCCTTGGCCAGTGCCGTGAACGTGCCGATCACGTCGTCCGCCTCGTACGGCTCGACGCCCACGCGCGCGATGCCGACCGCGTCGAGGACGGCCTCGATGATCGGGACCTGCGGGGAGAGCGTGTCCGGCACCTCCTCCGCGTCCGGGCCGCTCTCGCGGACCTCGGCGACGCGGTGCGCCTTGTAGGTGGGGATCAGGTCGACCCGCCACTGGGGCCGCCAGTCCGCGTCCATGCACGCCACCAGCTGGTCGGGGCGGTGGTCCTTGACCAGCCGGTCGATGAATTCGAGCAGCCCGCGCACGGCGTTCACCGGCGTTCCGTCCGGGGCCTTCACGGACTCCGGGACGCCGAAGTAGGCGCGGAAGTAGAGCGAGGCGGTGTCGAGAAGCATCAGTCGTCCGGTCACGTCACGCATCATGCCGCACCGCGCGGACCGTGACCTGAACCACTCCCGCGTTTGCGTCCGGGAACCCCGGGCAGGCGCGGCCTCGGAGCGATGTCGGTTGCCTGTTCAACCGTCGACGGCCCGAGGACCGAAGTTGACGGCCCGGCCCCGGCGGCACCGGTACCGCCGTCGGCTCCCCGTCCTGCCCCCGAACGAGAGGTACGCGTGTCAGCCAGGCTAGAAGCCGAACACCTGCACAAGGTGTTCGGCAGACGACCCGACCAGGCAGTCGAACGGCTCCGGGCCGGAGCCGACCGGGAGGAACTGCGCGCCGAAGGCACCACCGCGGCCGTGATCGACGCCTCCTTCTCCGTCGCACCGGGCCAGATCTTCGTCGTCATGGGCCTGTCCGGCTCCGGCAAGTCCACCCTCCTGCGCATGCTCAACGGACTCCTGGAGCCCACCGCGGGCCGTGTCCTCTTCGACGGCCAGGACCTCACCGCGCTCGGCGACCGCGAACTGCGCGAGGTCCGCGCCCACAAGATCAGCATGGTCTTCCAGCACTTCGCGCTCTTCCCGCACCGCAGCGTCCGCGAGAACGCCGCCTACGGCCTGGAAGTGCAGGGCGTGCCCCGCGCCGAGCGCGAGGCCCGCGCCGGCGAGGCGCTCGCCCTGTGCGGCCTGGCCGGCTGGGAGGACTCCTGGCCCGACGAGCTGTCCGGCGGCATGCAGCAACGCGTGGGCCTGGCCCGGGCGTTGGCCACCGACGCCGACCTGCTCCTGATGGACGAGTCCTTCAGCGCGCTCGACCCGCTGATCCGCCGCGACATGCAGGACCAACTCCTCGAACTCCAGAAGTCGTTGAAGAAGACGATCGTCTTCATCACCCACGACCTCAACGAGGCCATGCGCCTGGGCGACCGCATCGCCGTCATGCGCGACGGCCGCGTCGTGCAGACCGGCACCGCCGAGGACATCCTGCTGCGCCCCGCCGACGACTACGTCGCCTCCTTCATCCAGGACGTCGACCGTTCCCGGGTGCTCACCGCCTCCGCCGTGATGGACACCCGCGTCGACGGCCACGAGGCCGACTGCGCCTGCGGGACCGCCACGCCGGACACCTCCTTCGCCGACCTGTGCGCCCTCAGCGCCCACCTGACCCACCCGGTCGCGGTGCTCGACGGGACCGACGACGTCGTGGGAGTCGTACCGCAGGAGCGGCTGGTCGCGTTTCTCGGCGGGGACCTGACCACTGAGCCGGAGGAGGTGACCGCCTGTGCCCAGGCTTCCGCTCGGTGACTGGGCCGACTCCGGGGTCGACTGGCTCGTCGCCCACATGTCCTGGCTCTTCGACGCGGTCAAGACCGTCGTCGAGGGGATGTACGACGGTGTGAACGCGGTGCTCACCGCGCCCGAACCGCTGCTGCTCGCGGGCATCCTCGCGGTGCTCGCCTGGTGGCTGCGTGGGCTGGTCGCGGGCGTGCTGGCCTTCGCCGGGTTCCTGCTGATCGACTCGCTCGACCTGTGGGACCGGTCCATGTCTACGCTGGCCCTGGTGCTGGTGGCGACCGTCATCGCCCTGGTGATCTCGATCCCGCTGGGCATCTGGGCGGCCCGCTCGGCGACCGTCAGCGCCGTCCTGCGGCCCGCTCTCGACCTGCTCCAGACGATGCCGTCGATGGTGCTGCTGATCCCGGCGATCCTCTTCTTCGGGCTCGGCACCTCCGCGGGCGTCGTCGCCACCCTGATCTTCGCGCTCGCCCCCGGCGTCCGCATGACCGAGCTGGGCATCCGGCAGGTCGACGCCGAACTCGTCGAGGCCGCCGAGGCGTTCGGCACCTCGCCGCGCGACACCCTGCTGCGCGTCCAGCTGCCCCTGGCGCTCCCGACGATCATGGCGGGCGTCAACCAGGTCATCATGCTGGGCCTGTCGATGGTCGTCATCGCCGGCATGGTCGGCACCGGCGGCCTCGGCGGCGCGGTCAACGAGGCCATCGGCCAGCTCGACATCGGTTTCGGCTTCGAGGCGGGCGTCGGCATCGTCGTCCTCGCCATCTACCTGGACCGGATGACCGGCGCGCTCGGCACCCAGATCTCCCCGCTCGGCCGCAGGGCCGCCGCCAAGGCCCGCGCGACGGAGAGCGCCAAGCCCTGGAACCACCGCCCCCGCCCGGCGTTCGCCGTGACCGGTGTGGTCGTCCTCGCCCTGGTGGCCGGCGGGCTGGGCGTCTTCGGCCCCTCCTCCGCCCCGAAGACGACCTCCGCCACCGACGTCGGCAAGGGCAAGAACATCACCATCGGCTACATCCCCTGGGACGAGGGCATCGCCTCCACCTTCCTCTGGAAGGAGATCCTGGAGGAGCGCGGCTACAAGGTGACGACCACCCAGTACGCGGCCGGCCCCCTCTACACCGGCCTCGCCACCGGCCAGATCGACTTCCAGACCGACGCCTGGCTGCCCACCACGCACGCCGAGTACTGGAAGAAGTACGGCAAGCAACTCGACGACCTCGGCAGCTGGTACGCCGCCACGTCCCTGGAGCTGACCGTCCCGTCGTACGTGAAGGACGTCGACAGCCTCGCAGACCTCAAGACCCACGCCTCGGAGTTCGGAGGCAGGATCACCGGCATCGAACCGAGCGCCGGAATGATGGGCCTCCTCAAGTCCAAGGTCCTCAAGGAGTACGGCCTTCAGGGCTACGACGTCGTCGACGGTTCCACCCCGGCGATGCTGGCCGAGCTGAAGCGGGCGTACGCCAAGAAGCAGCCGATCGTCGTCACGCTCTGGTCGCCGCACTGGGCGTACAGCGACTACGGGCTGAAGAAGCTCAAGGATCCCAAGGGCGCCTGGGGCAAGGGCGACGGCGTGCACACCGTCTCCCGCCAGGGCTTCGCCGCCGACAACCCCGACGTCGGCACGTGGCTGAAGGACTTCCGGATGACCGAGCCGCAGCTCACCGGTCTGGAGGCGCAGATCCAGAAGTCCGGCAAGGGCCAGGAGCAGTCCGCCGTCCGCACCTGGCTGAAGCGGCACCCGGGCCTGGTCGACCAGTGGGCGCCGGTCGCGAAGAACCAGAAGAGCCGGGAGGCCGGATGACCTGACCGTCACGGCCGCCGCTCCGGAAGCGGGCTTCGCCGCACGTTCCCCCCTTCGTGCGGCGAAGCCCGCCTTTCGTGCTGTCCCGGTACGAAAAGGATCCGGCCAACCACACAGCGCTACGAAGCCCCCCGGATCGGGCCCGGGAAGTGACCGGGAACACAGGCGACCGCACGCGCATTGAAGAGTAGGGACGAAGTCCGACGCCGATCGAGGGCCTACGGGCCCTCGCGCACTGGCCAGAACAGTGAGGTCCGATCGCACACTGTGTGACGTGGATGTGACAGGCGCATGAAACGGTTTGCCGAACATGCGTAGGGTGCAGAGAACTCATCAGAGGTGGTTTCAGATCCGGCCGCGGGCCGACGAGCGAAGGAGGGAGCCGGAGCGATGGGCGACCACAAAGAACAGCCCCTTCGGGTGGGTGCGGCCGTACGGCGGCGGCGCCGCGCGCTGGACCTGACGCTCGCCGTCGTGGCCGAGCGCAGCGGCCTGTCGGTGCCCTTCCTGAGCCAGGTCGAGAACGACCGGGCGCGCCCCAGCCGCAGTTCCCTGGAGAAGGTCGCCGACGCCCTGCGCACCACGGCCGTCGAACTCCTCGCCGCCGCCGATCCCGCGTGCAGCGTGGACGTCGTACGCGCCGAGGAGCCCGAGTCGGCGGCGCCCCGGATGCGTTCGCTGGTACGGGGTCATCACCAGCTGCACGCCTCGGAGTTCACCGGTGACCATGACGCGGGACGCGAATTCCAGCACCGCAACGACGAGTTGATGTACGTCGCGGACGGCGCCGTCGAGGTCGAGGCGGAGGGGCGCGCGTACCGGCTGGTGCGCGGCGACACGATGTACCTGACCGGCGGGGTACGGCACCGCTGGCGCGCGACCGTGCCCGACACCCGGGTCGTCGTGGTCGCGGTGGCCGAGCACATCGAGGCGGTCCAGGACCGCCCGCGCTGATGCGCGTCGTCTCGCTCGTACCGTCCCTGACGGAGGCGATCGCCGTGTCGCTGCCGGGAGTTCTGGTCGGCGCGACCGACTGGTGCAGCCATCCCGCAGACCTGGACGTCACCCGCGTCGGCGGCACCAAGAACCCGAAACTCGACCCGATCCTCGCGCTCGCGCCCGACCTGGTGGTCGCCAACGAGGAGGAGAACCGCGAGCCGGACCTGACGGCCTTGCGGGAGGCGGGAGTCGAGGTCCTGGTCACCGAAGTGCGGGACGTCCCGCAGGCGTTTCGCGAACTGGACCGGGTCCTGCGCGCGTGCGGAGCGCCCGCACGGCCGCGCTGGCTGGCCGGGGCCGAGCGGGCCTGGGACGAACTCCCGTCCCCCGAGGCCCGGTCGACCGCCGTCGTGCCCGTCTGGCGCCGCCCCTGGATGGTGCTCGGCCGGGACACCTTCGCGGGCGACGTGCTCTCCCGGCTGGGCGTCGACCACGCGTACGCGACGCACACCGAGCGCTACCCGCGCGCCCCGATCGCCGAACTGCGGTCGAGAGCAAGGGACTTGGTGGTCCTCCCGGACGAGCCCTACCGCTTCACGGCCGACGACGGCCCCGAGGCCTTCCCCGGGCTGCCCTGCGCGCTCGTCAGCGGTCGGCACCTGACGTGGTACGGGCCGTCACTGGCACAAGCGCCGAGGGTGCTGGGCGAGGCCCTGCGAGCAGCGCGCCGCTGACCACACCCCGGGCCGTGTGCACGGAGGCGGTGGCCCAGGCGGCGACGAGCACGCCGTAGAGGACGAACGCGAGTCCGTCGTAGACGGCGAGGCCGGTGTGCCGGGACAGGGACTCGGCGCCGGTGACGCAGGTGCCGACCGGGAAGGTGAACGCCCACCAGGTCATCGCGAAACCCATGCCCCGGCGCCGGGCGTGGACGACATGCGCGGTGGCGAGGGCGGACCAGAGCAGTGCGAAGCCCATGACGGGGACGCCGTAGAGGACGGCGAGGAGGCCGAAGGCGTGGGCGGTGGCGGGCGGTACGACACCGGGGGCGAAGTCCGCGAACTTGCCTACGGCGGTGGTGGACTGACCCAGCGGGCCCAGCACCAGGAACAGCGTCGGGGTGAGCGCGAGGGGCAGCGGTCCGCCGGTGACGAGCCGGGCGAAGACCAGCGGCAGCATCAGGAGTGTGGCGAGCAGACTCAGCCCGAACATCGCGAAGCACGCGAGGAGGAGCGTCTCCCGGGGCTGCCCGGGCGGCAGATGGGGCACGAGGAGCGGCCCGAGCGCGGCGGACACCATGGGCGCCACGACGGGCAGCAGCCACACCGGGGTCGCCTCCGAGGGGTGCACGCGATGCCGTACGGCCATCAGGTACGGGACGGCCACGGCGGCCACCAGTCCTACGACCGTTCCGGCGCCGAACAGCACGGCGTCGAGCACGACCGCCGCCCGCAGCCCGATCCAGTCCCGCCCCACGACCAGCGCGCCGCCGCCCACCGCCAGCAGGGCCATCGCGAGACAGCCGTAGAACGGGACCGTCGCCGGGTCCCGCAGCTGGGCGCGGGCCTGGTCGCGGTGGTGGGTCCAGTGCAGGGCGCGGGCGGTGAGCAGGGTCAGCAGGAGCACGAGGGAGAGGGCCCACACGGCGGTGCAGGCCGTGCGCAGTCCCGGGAGGTGGCCGGGGAGCCCGGCACCGGCCGTGGCGACGATGGCGGTGCCCATGACGGACGCGTACCAGTTGGGTCCGAGGTGACGAACTGCGGTGACCATGCGTCCAGCGTCTCGCCGGCTGAGACGGCCGACCAGGGAGGATCTGTCTATGGGGACATAAACTGGATTTATGAGCGAGGTGGATCGATGAGCGAGGGCGGGACGGACGGCGGGCCGGAAGGGTCGATAGCGCACCGGGTGCCGGATCTGGGCGCGCTGGAACTGCTGCTGGCGGTGGCCCGGCTCGGCAGCCTCGGCGGCGCGGCCCGCGAACTCGGCATCACCCAGCCGGCGGCCAGCAGCCGGATCCGCTCCATGGAACGGCAGCTGGGCGTGGCCCTGGTCGACCGCTCCCCGCGCGGCTCACGGCTCACCGACGCGGGCGCCCTCGTCACGGACTGGGCGCGGCGGGTCGTCGAGGCCGCGGCGGCGTTCGACGCGGGAGCCCAGGCGCTGCGGCACCGGCGCGACTCGCGGCTCCGGGTCGCCGCGAGCATGACGATCGCGGAGTACCTGCTTCCGGGATGGCTCCTGGCGCTGCGCTCCGGGCGCCCCGACACGGCGGTGTCGTTGCTGGCCGGCAACTCGACGACGGTCGCCGAACGCCTGCTGGCCGACGAGGCGGACCTGGGCTTCGTGGAGGGCCTGTCGGTGCCGCCCGGTCTGGACTCCGCGGTGATCGCCCACGACCACCTGATCGTCGTCACGGCCCCCACCCACCCCTGGGCCCGCCGCCGACGCCCGGTCCCGGCAACGGAGTTGGCGGCCACCCCGCTGATCCTGCGGGAGAAGGGCTCGGGCACCCGGCAGGTCCTGGACGCGGCCCTCGGCGGCCTGGCCCGCCCCCTGATCGAGCTGTCCTCCACCACGGCGGTCAAGGCGTCGGCGGTGAGCGGGGCGGGCCCGGCCGTCCTGAGCGAACTGGCGGTCGGCGAGGAACTGGCGACGCGCCGCCTGGTCCGCATCCCGGTGGAGGGAGTCACCCTGGCCCGGGACCTGAAGGCGGTCTGGCCCACCGGCCACAGACCGACGGGCCCGGCGCGCGACCTGCTGTCCCTGACCCGAGGCTGACGCTCGGGCCCGGCCCGGAGCCCCCTGGCCGGGCGCGAAAACCCATGGCACCCGCCCGCGACGCTCCCGCACCATGGCCATCATGTCTCCTCCCACCGCTCCGCCCGCCACCGGCGTCCGCACCCCCTGGGAAGCCCTCCCCGCCCATGTGCACGACGCCGTCGCGCGGTTGCTCGGCTCGCCCGTGGCGCATGCGGTCACCCAGGACGGCGGATTCTCCCCGGGGACCGCCGCCCGGGTGCGGACGGTCGGCGGGACCCGGGCCTTCGTGAAGGCGGTCAGCGCCGAGACCAACCCGCACAGCCCGGACCTGCACCGCGCGGAGGCCCGCCATGCCGCCGCTCTGCCGCCCCGGGTTCCCGCTCCCCGCCTCCTCGGTGTGCACGACGACGGGACCTGGGTCGTGCTGGTCTTCGAGGAGGTCGTCGGACGACAGCCCCATGTCCCTTGGCGGGCGGCCGAGTTGGAGCGGGTGCTGCATGCCGTGGCGGAGCTGGGGCGTGCTCTCACCCCGTCTCCCGTGGCCGCGCCGACCGTGGCCGAGAGCCTGGCCGACGCCTTCGACGGCTGGCAGCGGCTCCTCGACGGGGCGGCGGGCGAGGCCGTGGGACGGCTCGACCCCTGGACGGCGGAACATCTCCCGGAACTGGCCCGACTCGCCGCCCCCTGGGCCGAGTTCGCGTCCGGGGACACCCTCGCGCACGCCGATCTGCGCGCGGACAACATGCTGCTCAGGGACGGCGGCGGGGTCGCCTTCGTCGACTGGCCGCACGCCGTCCGGGCCGCCCCCTGGTTCGACCTGCTGGTCATGCTGCCGTGCGTGCGGGCCCAAGGCGGCCCGGATCCCGAGGAGTTGTTCACCCGGCACCCGCTCGCCGAGGGCGCGGACCCGTCCGGTGTCACCGCCACCCTGGCGGGCCTCGCCGCCTTCTTCGTCGAGCACTCGCTGCGGCCCCCGCCGCCGGGCCTGCCCACCCTGCGCGCCTTCCAGCGGGCGCAGGGCGACGCGGCCCTCGACTGGCTCAGGGCGCGGTGGGAGCCGGCACGGTAGCGGTGGTCGTGGCCGCCGCCACCAGGGACCGCATCACGCGCAAGTCCTCGCCCATCTCCGGATGCCACTGCACGCCCAACACCCAGTCGGCGGAGGGGAGTTCGACGGCCTCCACGGTGCCGTCCGCGGCCCAGGCCGAGACCACCAGGCCCGCGCCCAGCCGGTCGACGGCCTGGTGGTGGAACGTCGGCACGGACGTCTCCTCCGGCACCGCCGACGCGTAGAGCGTGCCCGGCACCGGCTTGACCGGGTGCCGGCCGAAGACTCCCGGTGTCTCCGCGTGGCCGTCGATGTGCTGGACGAGGGTGCCGCCCACGGCGACGTTCAGCAGCTGCAAGCCCCGGCAGATGCCCAGCAGCGGGATGCCCGCCGTCAACGCTGCCTCGATCAGGGCGAGTTCCCAGGCGTCGCGGGCGAGGTCGGGCGAGCCGGTGCGGGGGTCGCGCTCCGCGCCGTAGCGGACCGGCTCGACGTCCGGGCCGCCCGCGATCACCAGGCCGTCGAGCCGGGCGACCGTCGCCGCCGCCTGTTCGGGAGCGTCCGGCGGCAGCATCGCCGCGAGACCGCCCGCCTGTTGGACCAGGCGCGGGTAGCCGGCCGGCAGCAGCGCGGCCTCCAGCTCCCAGTTCCCCCAACGCGCTCCGGTCTCCAGATATGTGCTGATGCCGATCAGCGGCCTGCCCGCCATGCTTTCCTCCGACCGCGAAGCGACGTGAATGGACTCGTAGGGAACCATTGAACTACCCCGCCCGTCACGCGAGGAAGCCCCGCAGCAGGGCCGCCGTCCCGGCGCAGTGCTCCCGCATCATCTCCCGCGCCCCGTCCGCGTCCCCGTCGAGCACCGCCTCCACCAGCGCGATGTGCTGCCGCTGCGAGTGCTCCAGGTTGCGGACCAGCAGCGGGATGCAGTCGAGGAGGTCGTTCACCGTGGCCCGGACCGCCGCGTACTGCGCGGTCAGCGTCGGCGAACCGCACAGCTCGGCCAGGGTCAGGTGCAGCAGGGTGTCCAGGCGGCGGTAGTCGGCGAGCGGCGCGTCGTGCGTGCGGGCGAGCGCCTCGCGCAGCCGCCCGCCCTGCTCGGCGCTGAGCCCGTGCGTCGCGCACAGACCCGTCGCGCCGACCTCCAGCACCTCCCGGAACCGCAGCACGTCCTCGATGTCGACCGCGCTGATCCGCCGGCGCAACTCGTCCTCGCCGCCCGCGTCCGACTTCGGCAGCACGAACGTCCCGCCGTAGCGTCCGCGCCGCGACTCCACGAGCCCCTGGTCCTGAAGTACCTTCAGAACCTCGCGCAGTGTCACCCGACTGATCCCCAGCCGCTCGGCCAGCTCCCGCTCGGCCGGCAACCGCTCGCCCCCCGGCACCAGCCCGAGCCGTACGACCTGCAGAATCTGTTCCAGTGCCTCTTCGAAGCCGTTGCCCGCCCGCACCGGCCGCAGCACCGGGGTCAACCGGTCCTCGACGCCGTCCTCCGCATCCAACGACATATGGCGGCACCCCCTTCCCAAGCAATGGTTCTCCGCAATACCTTATGGCTTCCGGCTCGGCCGGAAAAAGCGCGCAGAAGCCGAAGGAGCTTTCCCGTGGCAGACCGCACACCCCCGCTGAGCGTCGAGGAGCTGCACGCCCTCGTCGCCAGTGGCGAGATCGACACTGTCGTCCTGGCCTTCCCCGATATGCAAGGCCGGCTCCAGGGCAAGCGGTTCGCCGCCCGCTTCTTCCTCGACGACGTCCTCCGGCACGGCACCGAGGGCTGCAACTACCTCCTCGCCGTCGACACCGACATGAACACCGTCGACGGCTACGCGATGTCCTCCTGGGAACGCGGTTACGGCGACTTCGCCATGCACCCGGACCTGTCCACCCTCCGCCGTGTGCCCTGGAACGCCGGCACCGCCCTGCTCATCGCCGACCTCGCCTGGAACGACGGGTCGCCGGTGGTCGCCGCACCCCGCCAGATCCTGCGCCGCCAGCTGGAGCGCCTCGCCGAGCACGGTTTCACCGCGCAGGTCGGTACGGAGCTGGAGTTCATCGTGTTCAAGGACACCTACGAACAGGCCTGGGACGCCAACTACCGAGGCCTCACCCCGGCCAACCAGTACAACATCGACTACTCGGTCCTCGGGACCGGCCGGATCGAGCCGCTGCTGCGCCGCATCCGCAACGAGATGGCCGCCGCCGGGCTGACCGTCGAGTCCGCCAAGGGCGAGTGCAACCCCGGCCAGCACGAGATCGCCTTCCGCTACGACGACGCCCTCGTCACCTGCGACCAGCACGCCGTCTACAAGACCGGCGCCAAGGAGATCGCCTCCCAGGAGGGCGTCTCGCTCACCTTCATGGCGAAGTACAACGAACGCGAGGGCAACTCCTGCCACATCCACCTCTCGCTCGGCGACGGCGAGGGCGGCAACGCCATGGCCGGGGACGGCGAGGGCGGCATGTCGCAGGTCATGCGGTACTTCCTCGCCGGACAACTCGCCGCGCTCCGCGACTTCTCGCTCCTCTACGCCCCGAACATCAACTCCTACAAGCGGTTCCAGCCGGGCTCCTTCGCGCCGACCGCCGTCGCCTGGGGCTACGACAACCGCACCTGCGCCCTGCGGGTCGTCGGCCACGGCCGCTCGATGCGCTTCGAGAACCGGCTGCCCGGCGGGGACGTCAATCCCCATCTCGCGGTGGCCGGTCTGGTCGCGGCCGGACTGTACGGCATCGAGCAGCGGCTCGAACTGCCGGAGGCCTGCGTCGGCAACGCCTACACCGCCGAGTACGCGCACGTCCCCACCAACCTCCGCGAGGCCGCCGAGCTGTGGGAGAACAGCCCGATCGCCAAGGCCGCCTTCGGCGACGAGGTCGTCGCGCACTACCGCAACATGGCCCGCGTCGAACTCGAAGCCTTCGACGCCGCCGTCACCGACTGGGAGCTGCGCCGCTCCTTCGAACGTCTGTGAGAGGTCTTTCCTTGTCCCACGAGCTTGAACTCCAGGTGCTGAACCCCGCCACCGAGGAGGTCGTCGCCACCGTCCCGGCCGCCACCGCGGCCGACGTGGACGCCGCCGTCGTACGCGCCGCCCGGGCCCAGACGAAGTGGGCCGCGCTGCCGCCCGCCGACCGGGCCCGGCTGCTGCGCCGCTTCGCCACCGCCGTCGACGAACACCTCGAAGAACTGGCCCAGTTGGAGGTCCGCGAGGCCGGGCACACGGTCGGCAACGCCCGCTGGGAGGCCGGCAACGTCCGCGATCTCCTCGACTACGCGGCCGGGGGAGTCGAGCGGCTGACCGGCCGGCAGATCCCGGTCGCGGGCGGCCTGGACATCACGATCCTCGAACCGCTGGGCGTGGTGGGCGTGATCGCGCCCTGGAACTTCCCCATGCCGATCGCAGCCTGGGGCACCGCACCCGCGCTCGCGGCGGGCAACGCGGTCATCCTCAAGCCGGCCGAGACGACCCCGCTGACGGCCCTCCGGCTGGCCGAACTCGCCCTGGAGGCAGGCCTTCCCGAGGACCTCTTCCAAGTACTGCCCGGCCACGGCCCGGTCGCGGGCACCGCGCTCGTCGAGCACCCGGGCGTCGCGAAGATCGTGTTCACGGGGTCCACGGGCGTGGGCAAACAGGTGTTGGCGAAGGGCTCGGCGCTCCTCAAGCGCGTCACCCTCGAACTCGGCGGCAAGAGCCCCAACATCGTCTTCGCCGACGCCGACATCGAGGCCGCCGCGGCAGCCGCCCCCATGTCCTTCCTCGACAACTCGGGCCAGGACTGCTGCGCCCGCACCCGCGTCCTCGTCCAACGCTCCGTGTACGACCGGTTCCTCGACCTCCTGGCCCCCGCGATCGAGGGTGTCACGGTCGGCGACCCGGCCGACGAGAAGACGGACATGGGCCCGCTGATCTCCAAGGTCCAGCTGGAGCGCGTCCGTTCGTACGTCACCGACGACCTGGCCGGCATCCGCGGCACGGCGCCCGAGGGCCCCGGCTTCTGGTTCCCGCCCACCGTCGTCACCGGAGTCGACCCGCACGCCCGCGTGGCCGTCGAGGAGGTCTTCGGCCCCGTCGCCGTGGTCCTCCCCTTCGAGGACGAGGCGGACGCGATCCGGCTGGCCAACGCCACCGACTACGGCCTCTCCGGCTCCATCTGGACCCGGGACGTCGGGCGCGCGCTGCGCGTCTCGGGGGCCGTCCGCGCGGGCAACCTGTCCGTCAACTCCCATTCCAGCGTCCGCTATTGGACCCCCTTCGGCGGCTTCAAGCAGTCGGGGATCGGCCGCGAACTCGGCCCGGACGCGCTCACCGCCTTCACCGAAACCAAGAACGTCTTCATCAGCGACGTCTCCACCAGCACGGAGGGCCCAGCACAGTGACCTCAGAGATTGTCTGCCGTCGTCTCGTCGGCCGTACCGCCGTCATCACCGGAGCCGGCAGCGGCATCGGCCTCGCCACCGCGCGCCGACTCGCCTCCGAGGGGGCCAACGTCGTCTGCGGCGACATCGACGAGACCCACGGCAAGGCGGCGGCCGACGAGGTCGGCGGGCTGTTCGTCAAGGTCGACGTCACCGACCCCGAGCAGGTCGAGGCGCTCTTCAAGGCCGCCTTCGACACCTACGGCAGCGTCGACATCGCCTTCAACAACGCGGGCATCTCACCGCCCGACGACGACTCCATCCTCGACACCGGCCTGGAGGCCTGGAAGCGCGTCCAGGACGTCAACCTGACCTCCGTGTACCTGTGTTGCAAGGCCGCGATCCCCTACATGCGCCGCCAGGGCCGGGGTTCCATCATCAACACGGCGTCCTTCGTGGCCAGGATGGGCGCGGCGACCTCCCAGATCTCCTACACCGCCTCCAAGGGCGGGGTGCTGGCCATGTCCCGTGAACTGGGCGTCCAGTTCGCCCGCGAGGGCATCCGCGTCAACGCGCTGTGCCCCGGGCCGGTCAACACCCCGCTGCTGCAAGAGCTGTTCGCCAAGGATCCCGAGCGGGCCGCGCGCCGCCTGGTCCACATCCCGGTCGGCCGCTTCGCCGAGGCGACCGAGATCGCCGCCGCCGTCGCGTTCCTGGCGAGCGACGACTCCTCGTTCGTCAACGCCGCCGACTTCCTGGTCGACGGCGGCATCGCGGGGGCGTACGTCACCCCGATGTAAGCGGTGAACCCCCGCCGGAGCGGGGGCAGCCGACCTCGTGAGCACTCACAGGAAGGTCATGCCCTCGCCCCGGTAGGTCGGGACGGTGGCCGTCACCTCGTCGCCCTCGATCAGGTGCAACGCGTCGAACCGCTCGCACAGTTCACCCGCCTTGGCGTGCCGGAACCACACCTTGTCGCCGATGAGCAGATCGTCGGCGGGCGAGCCGAGCAGCGGCGTCTGCACCTCGCCGGGCCCCTCCTGCGGGTCGTAGCGCAACCCCTCCGGGAGGTACGGCACCGGGAGCCGGTCGGGGCCCGCCGCGCCGGAGGCCGGGTAGCCGCCGCCGAGGACGGTGACCACGCCGACACCCGGGCGCCGTACGACGGGCTGCGCGAAGAGCGCGGCCGGACGGGCGCTGAACGACGTGTAGTTGTCGAAGAGGCGCGGCACGTACAGCCCGGAACCGGCCGCGATCTCCGTCACGGAGTCCTCGGCGGCGGTGTACTGGACACTGCCTGTGCCACCGCCGTTGACGAACTCCAGATCCGGTACGACGGCCCGCACGGCCCGCACCACCTCGGCGCGCCGCTCGACGAGTTCGCGCTTGGCGGTGGCCTGCATCAGGCGGATCGCGCGGGAGCGGAAGGGCCGGCCCGCGACGGCGTCGCCGACACCGGCGATATGACCCTCGTAGCCCATGATCCCGACGACCTTGAAGCCGGGGCGGCGGTCCACCGCCCGTGCGATGTCGGCGAGTTGGTCGGGGGAGCGGAGCGGGGAGCGGAGCGCGCCGATGCGCACCCGGCCGCCGAGCATCCGCAGTGAGGTGTCCAACTCCAGGCAGACACGCACCACTTCGGTGCCGCCGCCGCGCGATTCGTCGATCAGCCTGAGCTGGGCCGGGTCGTCGATCATCACGGTGACGGCGGCGGCGAGCTTCGGATCGCCGGTCAACTCGGCGAAGGCGGCGCGGTCGGCGGAGGGGTAGGCGAGCAGGACGTCGTCGAAGCCGGAGCGGGCCAGCCACAGCGACTCGGCGAGCGTGAAGGACATCAGGCCCGCGAAGCCGTCCCTGGCCAGCACGCGTTCGAGGAGGGTTCGACAGCGGACGGACTTGCTGGCGACGCGGACCGGCTTGCCCCCGGCCCGGCGGACTAGGTCGTCCGCGTTGGCATCGAAGGCGTCCAGGTCGACGATCGCGAGTGGGGCGTCGAGGTGGGCGGTGGCCCGGTCGTAACGGGCCCGGTCGGCGGCGCGCGCAGTCATGGACGCAGCCTGCCAGACAGGATTACCGCAGGGTAGGGGGACGATCCGGGCAGATGCCCCCGGGGCGTGGACTGGTTCCCGTTCGAGCCGGGGCAACCCGTAGAGTGACGCGCACGCACGGAGGAGGCGCCGCCGGTCGTTCGACCGCGTCCGGGATGACGGTCCGCCGCGGCGGGTATGCGTGCTCGGGACGACTTTGCTTTTTTGTACGCGTGCCGGGTGAGGCGGGACGCACATCGGCCCGTATACGAACAAGGGCAGGAGAACACCGGCCCGCATACGAACAAACGGTGGCCCGGGTACGAGGAAACGGGGGGTGCATGAGCACGGAAGCGCGGCGCGCCCCCGTACCGCCGCAGGCCCCTTCTGGGAGTTCGACGCAGTCCGTGAACGACACATCAGGCGAGGACTTGGACGGACCGTATTCCGGCGCCGGGGAATCTCCCGGGGCCGCGTCGGGGGCAGGTTCGGAGCGTGGCCCGCTTCCGTCCACCGGGGGCGGGGCGGGGACGACCGCCGGGAGCGAGAACGACGGGAACGGCAGGGCCACCTGGGGTGGCGACCGGCCCGGGACCGGTTGGTGGGAGGGCGGCAACGCGAGACGCGCGGCCAGGCGGAACGCCGGCGCCGAAGCGGGCCCGGCACGCCCGGCCGGCGCCCCTGACACTCCCTACGCATCGCCTTCGCCCTCCTCCTCCTCGGAGAACCGCTTCGTCGGCCACGCGTTCGAGAGCGGTGGCTCCGAGAGGAACACCCCGGGGGCCCGTAACGGCTCCGGAACCGGTACAGCCTCTGCCGCCTCGTCGCCATCGGGCTCCGCCGCCGACACCCGGCCGCGCTTCCCCGGTCTTCGCCCCTTCTCACCGACCGCCTCCGACGCGGTAAGCCCGCCCCCGCCACCGGCCTCGGCACGCTTCCCGGACGCCCCGCCGGTACCCACGACCGCCCCGCGCCGACCGACCCCCGAACGCCCCGGCACCGTCCCGCCCCGACCGCCCCACCGGCCTACGGTGGCGTCGACCGGAGCCACCGAACCACCGGGGGAATCCAGCCCCGAGCCGACCAGGCCCCCCCGCCCGCCCCAGGCCCCGACCCCGACGCAGGGCTCCGACACCCCGCCTGGCCGGCCGCGCTCCACTCCCGAATCAACCGAGCGCCCCGCTGCGCCGCCCCGGCCGTCGGGTGAGCCGCCGCGTCAGTCGCCCGATCGACCGCGGCAGGAGCCGTCGCGCCCGGCGACGCCTGCCGGGGCGGCTGTCCCGCCGGGCCGTACGCCGGAGGCTCCGCGCGGGGCGCCTGCGCGACCGCGGCAGGAACCGTCCCGACCGGCGACGGCGCCTGGCTCCGCCGTTCCGTCGCGTCCGTCCACGCCTCCAAGCCCCGCCGCTCCGCCCCGGCCCGCGGCCTCTCCCGGCCCCGCAGCGCCGTCGCGGCCCTCGGCCGAGACCCCTCCGGCCGCGCCCGATCGGCAGCGGGAGACCCCCGCCGCGTCGGCAACACCCCCTCCGCGCCCGGCTGTTGCTCCCGAGGAGCCGCCGGAGGCGACCTCCCGACTGAGGCCACCGCCCGCCGCTCCCTGGCGGGGGGAGTCGTTCACCGATCCCACGGACGGTGCGCCCTCGCGCGGTGTGTGGTCGCCCTCCGGTGCCCGCGCGCCGTATCCCTCCACCGGCAGCAGCGGGAGCGGCAGCGGAACTGCCGCGCCCCGTCCTCCCGTTGTCCCTCCCGCCGGTCCCGCCCCGCAGGCCTCCGCACCCACCACCGAAGCCACCGGCACCGGTACCGGCGCCTGGTCGCCCGCCGCTCCCGGTACCCCCGTCCGGCCCGCCTCCGAGATGCCGCGGCCCGGGGGCGAGTCCGGGCCCGATCCCGCGTTCTCCTGGAGTTCGCCGGCAACTCCCGGCACAGGGCGGCCGGTTGTGTCGTTCGGGGAGCCCGAGGGGTACGACGAGCGGGCACGGCCGCGGCCGTTGGGGGCGCGGATACGGTCCCGTACCGTCGCCGTCGCCGCCTGTGTCGTGCTCGGTCTCGGGCTCATCGGCGGTGCGGTGACCGGGAGTTGGCTCACCGGCGACGACGGGGCCGACAGCGGCGCGAGCACCTTCGCCGCCGCCGGGCAGCTGTGGCACAGCGTGCCGGTGGACCAGTTGTTCCCGCCCACCGTGCAGGGCCAGGGCGCGGGCCCCGGCGGCGCCGACCGCACCTGGACCCGGATCGCCGTGGCCCCGGACAGCGGCTGCGCGGGCGCCTTCGACCCGCTGCTGAGCAAGGTGCTCGCCCCGGTCGGCTGCCAGCGGCTCCTGCGCGCCACCTACACCGACGCCACCCAGAGCTACGTCACCACGGTCGGCCTCCTCTTCACCAAGGCCGACATCGCCGCGATGACCTCGCTGTCCGACCGGTTCAAGAACGACAAGCTCGGCGACCGGACCGACCTCATGCCCCGCCCGTACGCCGCCAAGGGCACCGTCGCCGCCGCGTTCGGCGACAAACAGCGGGCCTCCTGGACCGTCTCCGTCCTCACCGACGCCCCCGTCGTCGTCTACGCCGTCTCCGGCTGGGCGGACGGCCGTACCGTCGACGGACCCGAACCCGCCGCCGAGGCCGCGACCTCCGGTTCCACCGCCGCGCCCGCGCAGTCCGGTCTCGGCAACGAGGCGCAGGGGCTCGCCGACCGGGTCGAGCGGGGCCTGCGCAAGACCGTCGACTCACCGTCCGAGACCGCGGCCTCGGAGACGTCGGAGACGTCCGGCGCCTCGGCGAACTCGAAGGCCTCGGGAGGGAATTCATGACCGTCACGTCCCGCAGGGCCGGGCTGGTGAGCGCCCTGCTGGCCGCCTCCCTCGCCCTGGTCCCGTCCACCGTCGCGCACGCCGACGGCATACGCGCCCAGGAATGGGCCCTGGACGCCATGCACACCCAGGAGGTCTGGCAGACCACCAAGGGCAGGGGCATCACCGTCGCGGTCCTCGACACCGGCGTCGAGGCCGACCACCCCGACCTCGTCGGCAACGTCCTCACCGGCAAGGACATGGTCGGCTTCGGCGCGAAGCCGGGCGACCGGGCCTGGGCCCGGCACGGCACGGCCATGGCGGGCATCATCGCCGGGCACGGACACGGCCCCGGCGACGAGGACGGGGTTATGGGTGTCGCCCCGGAGGCGAAGATCCTGCCCGTCCGCGTGATCCTCGAAGACGGCGACTCGGCGCGCGGCAAGGCCCGTACCACCCGGGGCAACGCCCTCGCGGACGGCATCCGTTGGGCCGCCGACCACGGCGCCGACGTCATCAACCTCTCCCTCGGCGACGACTCCGCCTCCGCCCACCCCGAGCCCGCCGAGGACGAGGCCGTGCAGTACGCCCTGAAGAAGGGCGTCGCGGTCGTCGCCTCCGCGGGCAACGGCGGAGAGAAGGGCGACCACGTCTCCTACCCGGCCGCCTACCCGGGTGTGATCGCCGCGACCGCCGTGGACCGCTACGGCACCCGCGCCTCCTTCTCCACCCGCCGCTGGTACGCGACGGTCAGCGCTCCCGGGGTCAACGTCGTCATCGCCGACCCCGACCACAAGTACTACGAGGGCTGGGGGACCAGCGCCGCGTCCGCCTTCGTGTCGGGCGCGGTCGCGCTCATCAAGGCGGCCCACCCGGGACTGACCCCGGCCCAGATCAAGAAGCTCCTCGAAGACACCGCCCGCAACCCCCCGGTCGGCGGCCGTGACGACTCCCGGGGCTTCGGCTTCGTCGACCCCGCCGCCGCGATCAGGGCCGCCGCCGCCCTCAAGCCGACGAGCCTGCACGCCGCCGCCTACGACAAGAAGTACTTCGGCGCGGGCCCCGACCCCGTCAGGACCGACAGCCGTACGTCCGACTGGGCGGGCCCCCTCGCGGGCAGCGTGGGCGGAGTCCTGCTCGTCGCGGGGGTCGTCCTGTGGCGCGGCCGACGCCGACGGCCCGACGGCTTCTAGCCCCTGCGCGAGTCGGCCGGTGGCCGCGCGGCTTCCGGAAGCCCGCGCGAGTGCGTCAGTCGGTGGCCGACGCGGAAGCCGACGCGGAGGCCGTCGTGGAGGAGTCGCTCCCCGAGAACGCCGAGACCGCCGCCTTCGCCGCCGCCTCGATCAGCGTGATGCCCTTGGCCTGTGTCGTGCTGCCCTTGGACAGCACCGCGATCAGGTACTCGTGCCCGTCCGAGGCCGTCACCCGCCCGATGCTGTTGACGTCCCACAGCCCGGTCGTGCTCCGCGCCAGCCAGCCGTTCTTCAGCCGCCACCGGGAGCCTTCGGCCGCCGCCGAGACACCCCACTGCTGATCGGCCTCGATCTTCCCCATCAGCCCCTGGAGGTACGACTTCGAGGCCGCGCTCAGCTTCGAGTCGTCCCCGAACACCTGCTGGAGCAGGGTGAGTTGATCCGCGGCGGTGGTCTGGGTGAGCCCCCACAGCGGGCCGTCGCCGCCCGTCGTGCCGGTCAGCCCGAACGTCTTGTTCGCCGCGTCGAGCCCGTCCGCCGTGCCGATGCTGTTCCACAGCGCCGTCGCGGAGTCGTTGTCGCTGTTCTCGATCATCGTCGTGGCGTACGACTTCTCGGTCGCGGTCAACTGCCGCCCCGCGTCCTGCGCCTGGAGCAGCAGCGTCGCCAGGATGTCGACCTTGACGATGCTCGCCGTGTCGTAGGCCGCGCCGCCGTACGTGGCGCTCTCGCCGGAGTCGACGTCGAGCACGGCGACGGACACCTTCTGGTCGCCGGTCGGGGTCACCGCCTTCATGGCCTTGGCCAGCAGCGCGTCGTAGTCCACCGTCGGCTGTGTCACCGGTTCCACCGTCGCCTCCCCGCCGCCCGACGCCGACGCGGACGGCGCCGCCGCCGACGATACGGGGCCGGAGTGCGCCTGCGCCTTCACGTACACCGTTCCGGCCGCCGTGGCGCCCACCACGGCCACGGTGGCCAGGGCGGTGTAGAGGAGCGGACGGCGCCGGGAGGGACGCGCGCGGTGGTTGCGGCGGGCGGCTCTGGAAGACTCCATGTCCGCGATCGTGGAGGCGGCGACTGTGCGCACCGTGAGACGGAAGTTAGAGGTCTGTCAACGGTGTCTGAGAAAGGTGTGAAAGCTGTGTCCCCGGCGTTTCAGGACCCGCACAAGCCCAGCAGGATCCCCCCGATAGGGTCGGTCACCGTGGCGAACAAGAACATTCCCGACTCCGGCTACTCCGACGACGACGGCTCGGCCGATCCCGCGCTGAGCGCGGCGCTCGCCGCCTGGGCCGAGGACCGCACCGCCGTGGACCCCGTCCTGGCCGCCCTCAAGGGTGCCCGGCTGCTCGTCCCCGTGGTGGCCGTGCTCGGTGAGGTCGAGGTGGACGAGAACGGGCTGCGCCGCGAGAAGACCAGCGACATGGCCGTCCCCACCCTGAAGGCCGGCGGTCGCACCGCGCTGCCCGCCTTCACCTCCAGCGACTCGCTGGCCCGCTGGGACCCGGCGGCGCGCCCCGTGGCCGTACCGCTGCACCAGGCCTTGCAGGCCGCCGTGCACGAGAAGGCGGACACGGTCGTGCTGGACCTGGCCGGGCCGGTGTCGTTCGAGCTGTCGGGACCCGCGCTGCTGGCGCTCGCCGAGGGGCGCACCAGCGTGGACCCGCTCACCGACCCGGCGGTCGCGGAGGCGGTACGGGCCGCGCTCACCGATGTGCGCGCGGTCCTCCGCGCCTACCTGGGACCCGGCCGCGGGGACGGCACCCTGGCCCTGGTCTTCGAACCCGCCGTGCCGCACGCCGGCGGCATCCATGCGGTGGCCCGCCGGCTCGCGGCCGAGGAGACACTGCGGGCCCGCCTGGTGCACGGCCTCGACCTGGCGGTCCTGCCGGCCGGGGCGACGCCTCCGGGCGAGCCCTTGTACGTACGGGTGGGATGAGGTGACGGGCGGGGGAGCTACGGGCGGAGCGGGTTTCTAGCCGTAGACCGGGCCCGTGTACTTCTCGCCCGGACCCTGGCCCGGCTCGTCGCGGACGAGGGACGCCTCGCGGAACGCCAGCTGGAGCGACTTCAGACCGTCGCGCAGCGGGGCCGCGTGGAAGGAGCTGATCTCGGTCGCGCTCGCGTCGAGCAGCCCGGCCAGCGCGGTGACCAGCTTGCGGGCCTCGTCCAGGTCCTTGTACTTGTCGCCCTCTTCGGTCAGCCCGAGCTTCACGGCGGCGGCGCTCATCAGGTTGACGGCGACCGTCACGATCACCTCGACCGCCGGGACCTCCGCGATGTCGCGGGTCAGGGCGTCGAAGTCGGGGGAGCCGGGATTCACGGACTCGGGATTCACGGACTCGGGGGGCGTGTCACTCATGCCCCACACGATAGGGCCCGGTGTACGGCGGTTCGCACCACCCCCGGGTAGCTGCTAACCTTGTGTGATGACCGGCCAGGCACTCGCGTGCCCGGCCAACAAGTGGAGGCTCCGATCTCCCACCTGACCGTCCGCACGGACGGCGGGTCACCCCCGGTCAGGCGGTTGCCATCGTTCCGTACGGACGATGGAGTCGCCCGAAAGCGCGCCCCGCGATCGTCGCGGCGGTGCTCCGGCAGTGTTTTGGAGCCCCGTCTTGTGATCGTCCGGGGCATTTTTTGTGCTTCGGCGCGGTTAGGTCTGTCTATCGAGACAAACACGGCCGTCCGCCAGATGGCCGTGTGGTGCTAACCGAGGAGGATCCATCAGCGCCGAACCCCGCATCAACGACCGGATTCGCGTTCCCGAGGTGCGACTGGTCGGTCCCAGTGGCGAGCAGGTCGGCATCGTGCCGCTTGCTAAGGCCCTGGAGCTTGCGCAGGAATACGACCTGGACCTGGTCGAGGTCGCGGCGAACGCCCGTCCACCCGTGTGCAAGCTCATGGACTACGGGAAGTTCAAGTACGAGTCGGCCATGAAGGCCCGTGAGGCGCGCAAGAACCAGGCGCACACGGTCATCAAGGAAATGAAGCTCCGGCCGAAGATCGACCCGCACGACTATGACACCAAGAAGGGTCACGTCGTCCGGTTCCTGAAGCAGGGCGACAAGGTCAAGATCACGATCATGTTCCGCGGTCGTGAGCAGTCCAGGCCCGAGTTGGGCTACCGACTGCTCCAGCGTCTCGCTTCGGACGTCGAGGACCTCGGGTTCGTCGAGTCGAACCCGAAGCAGGACGGCCGAAACATGATCATGGTGCTCGGCCCGCACAAGAAGAAGACCGAGGCGATGGCCGAGGCCCGCGAGGCCCAGGCCGCCCGCAAGGCGGAAGCGAAGGCCAACCCGGGCAAGTCGCAGAACGCCGCGGAGTCCGAGGTCGAGAACACCGTCGCCGAGGACGTCGTCGACGAGGTCGAGGCCCCGGCCGAGGCTTCCGCCGACGCCTGATCCCCGGACGTCAGTCCAGGGACGCAACCGAAACAAGAGCGACGCTCCACCGTGCCCGGTTTCACGACCGGGCATCGGAGCGCCACCGACGAGGAGATAACGGCGCTATGCCGAAGAACAAGTCGCACAGCGGTGCCAGTAAGCGCTTCAAGATCACCGGCTCCGGCAAGGTGCTCCGCGAGCGTGCCGGCAAGCGCCACTACCTTGAGCACAAGTCGTCCCGCGTGACGCGCCGCCTCACCGGCAACGCCGAGATGGCCCCGGGCGACGCCAAGAAGATCAAGAAGCTTCTCGGCAAGTGACGTACGCGGCGCTCCCGACGAGCGCCGTACGTCTGGACCGGGACCCCATCGATTCCGGGCCGTGTGAGTCCAACCACGGCCCCGCTACAAGGAGTTAACAAGTGGCACGCGTCAAGCGGGCAGTCAACGCCCACAAGAAGCGCCGGGCGATCCTCGAAGCGGCCTCCGGCTACCGCGGTCAGCGTTCGCGCCTGTACCGCAAGGCCAAGGAGCAGGTCACCCACTCGCTGGTCTACAACTACAACGACCGCAAGAAGCGCAAGGGCGACTTCCGCCGGCTGTGGATCCAGCGCATCAACGCCGCTGCCCGCGCCAACGGCATCACCTACAACCGCTTCATCCAGGGTCTGAACGCGGCGAACATCGAGGTCGACCGCAAGATCCTCGCGGAGCTGGCCGTCAACGACGCCGGTGCGTTCGCCGCGCTGGTCGAGGTCGCGCAGAAGGCGCTTCCGAGCGACGTCAACGCGCCGAAGGCCGCGTGACGCTGCGCTGGCTTTAGCCGTGAGTTGAAGGACCCGCAGGTTTCATGCCTGCGGGTCCTTTGTTGCTGGCCTCGCCCGGTTCGTTGTCGGGTGCGGGTTCGTTGTGGCTGGTCGCGCAGTTCCCCGCGCCCCTAAGGGCAATCAGGGCCCCCTGAGATTCTGAAGGTGAAGCAGAGAATGTCCCCCGACCTCATCTCCCCTCGCTCCCCCCGCGTCGCCGCCGCCCGGCGGCTCGCCCGGCGGAACTTCCGGAGCAAGGAGCGGCTGTTTCTCGCCGAGGGGCCGCAAGCCGTGCGGGAGGCGGCCGGCTACAAGGACACGCTCGTCGAGCTGTTCGTCACCGTCGAGGCCGCGGAACGGTACGCCGACATCGTCGGTGAGGCCCATGACACCGGTGCCCGGGTGCAGCTCGCCGACGAGCAGGTCATCGCCGACATCTCGACCACCGTCACCCCGCAGGGCCTGGTCGGGGTCTGCCGGTTCCTCGACACCCCGTTCGAGGAGATCCTGCGCGCCCGCCCCCGGCTCGTCGCCGTGCTGGCCAACGTGCGCGATCCCGGGAACGCCGGCACCGTCCTGCGGTGCGCCGACGCCGCCGGTGCCGAGGCCGTCGTACTGACCGACGCGTCCGTCGATCTCTACAACCCCAAGGCCGTACGGGCCTCCGTGGGCTCCCTGTTCCATCTGCCCGTGGCGGTCGGAGTGCCCGTCGAGCGGGCCGTGGCCGGGCTCAAGGACACCGGGGTGCGGATCCTCGCCGCCGACGGGGCCGGGACCGACGACCTCGACGACGAACTGGACCGGGGCGCCATGGGCGGGCCCACCGCCTGGGTGTTCGGGAACGAGGCCTGGGGGCTTCCGGAGGAGACCCGCGCACTCGCGGACGCCGTCGTGCGGGTTCCGATCCACGGGAAGGCCGAGAGCCTGAACCTCGCCACCGCCGCCGCCGTATGTCTCTATGCGTCTGCCCGTGCACAGCGCGGCTCCGGAGGGTGCCGCTCCGTCACCGACAGCTAGTAGGGTGACCAGCTCGGGGGCCACCTGCGCCGTATGAGAAGAGGTGGGGTACGGGGATGACCGTCGGCACGAGCAGCACGCCGGGAGCATGCGGTGTGCCCCGGCCCGCCACGGCCCGGCACGACGACCTCGGCATCGACCCCGACGAACTGGCCGACGGCCTGGTCGTCGCCGACGAGCACGGCCGTGTCGTCTGCTTCAACGCCGCCGCCGAGCGCATCACCTCCGTCCGCGCCGCCGACGCCCTCGGACAGCGGCTGGAGAAGGCCCTGCCCTTAGAGGACCTGGAGGGCCGCCGCTGGTGGCAACTGACCGATCCCTACGGCGGGTTGGCGATCCGGGTCCGGCAGCCGGAGCGGAACCTGCTGCTGCCGGGCGGGCACGAGGTGCTGGTCACCGCGCGCTATGTCCGCGCGGAACCGCTCGGCCCGGTCCGCCGGGTCGTCGTCTCGCTGCGGGACACCGAGGCGCGGCGCCGCACCGAGCGCAGTCACGCCGAGCTGATCGCCACCGTCGCCCATGAGCTGCGCTCGCCGCTCACCTCGGTCAAGGGCTTCACCGCGACCCTCCTCGCCAAGTGGGAACGTTTCACCGACGACCAGAAGCGGCTGATGCTGGAGACCGTCGACGCCGACGCCAACCGCGTCACCCGGCTCATCGCCGAGCTGCTCGACATCTCCCGCATCGACTCCGGACGGCTCGAACTGCGCCGCCAGCCCGTCGACATCGGCGCGGCCGTCGGCCGGCACATCCAGGCGTACGTCGCCGCCGGCCAGCCCGCCGACCGGTTCATGCTCCGCGTCGAGCAGCCGCTGCCCGACCTGTGGGCCGACCCCGACAAGGTCGACCAGGTGCTGAGCAACCTGCTGGAAAATGCGGTGCGCCACGGCGAGGGAACCGTCACCATCGACGTCACGGCCTCCGCGTCCCCGCGCGAGGGCGAGGAGACCGGCACCTCGGTGACGGTCAGCGACGAGGGCCCAGGTATCCCGGAGGAGTCCATGAACCGCGTCTTCACCCGCTTCTGGCGGGGCAGCAAGCGCGGCGGCACCGGGCTCGGGCTGTACATCGTCAAGGGCATCGTCGAAGCCCACGGCGGCACCATCACGGTCGGCCGCGCACCCGGCGGCGGCGCCGAGTTCCGATTTATGCTGCCCGTGGGCACCCCGGCGTACCTTCAGTAACCGCCGACGAGGCCCCACGGGCGCGGTCACCTGTCTCACCCCCGTTAGACTCGGCCTTTGGCACCTTCGCGTCCCCGTTCCAGGGACGACGACGCGTCCCCCGAGTCGAGTCGGTACGGGGACCATCCGCCAGCCAACCGGAAGCACGGGAAGAGATGTCGGCACCGAATAAGTCGTACGACCCTGTAGAGGTCGAGGCCTTGAAACCGGAAGAGATCGAGCGCATGCGGGACGAGGCGCTCGCCGCCTTCGCCGCCGCCGGTGATCTCGACGCGCTCCAGGAGGCCAAGGTCGCCCACACCGGCGGCACCTCCCCGCTCGCCCTCGCCAACCGCGAGATCGGCGCGCTGCCCCCGCAGGCCAAGGCCGCCGCGGGCAAGCTCGTCGGCCAGGCCCGGGGCGCGGTCAACAAGGCCCTCGCCGCCCGCCAGGCCGAGCTGGAGGCCGACCGCGACGCCCGCGTCCTGGTCGAGGAGGCGGTGGACGTCACCCTGCCGTACGACCGGGTCCCGGCTGGTGCCCGCCACCCGCTGACCACGTTCATGGAGCGGGTCGCGGACGTCTTCGTGTCCATGGGGTACGAGATCGCGGAGGGCCCCGAGGTCGAGGCGGAGTGGTTCAACTTCGACGCCCTGAACTTCACCCCGGACCACCCGGCCCGGCAGATGCAGGACACCTTCTTCGTCCAGGGCCCCCGGGGGACCGAGGGCGACGAGTCCGGTGTCGTGCTGCGCACCCACACCTCGCCCGTGCAGGCCCGCGCCATGCTGGACCGCGAGCCGCCGGTCTACATCGTGTGCCCCGGCCGCGTCTACCGCACCGACGAGCTGGACGCCACGCACACCCCGGTCTTCCACCAGATCGAGCTCCTCGCCATCGACGAGGGCCTGACCATGGCCGACCTCAAGGGCACCCTGGACCACATGGTCCAGTCGCTCTTCGGCGCGGAGATGAAGACCCGGCTGCGGCCGAACTACTTCCCCTTCACCGAGCCGTCCGCCGAGATGGACATGCTCTGCTACGTCTGCAAGGGCGAGTCCGTCGGCAACCCCGACCGCCCCTGCCGCACCTGCTCCTCCGAGGGCTGGATCGAGCTGGGCGGCTGCGGCATGGTCAACCCCCGTGTCCTGGTGGCCTGCGGGGTGGACCCGGAGAAGTACAGCGGATTCGCCTTCGGGTTCGGCATCGAGCGGATGCTGATGTTCCGCCACAACGTCGAAGACATGCGAGACATGGTCGAGGGTGACGTCCGGTTCACCCGGCCGTTCGGGATGGAGATCTGATGCGGGTCCCGCTTTCTTGGCTGCGGGAGTACGTCGACCTGCCGGCGACGGAGACCGGCCGCGACGTCCAGGCCAAGCTCATTTCCGTGGGTCTTGAGGTGGAGACCGTCGAGCAGCTGGGCGACGGCCTCAAGGGCCCGCTCGTCGTCGGCAAGGTCCTCACCATCGAGGAGCTGGAGGGCTTCAAGAAGCCCATCCGCTTCTGCACGGTCGACGTCGGCACCGCCAACGGCACCGGTGAGCCGCAGGAGATCGTCTGCGGCGCCCGCAACTTCGCCGTCGGCGACAAGGTCGTCGTGGTCCTCCCCGGCGCGGTCCTGCCCGGCGACTTCGCCATCGCCGCCCGCAAGACGTACGGCAAGACCTCGCACGGCATGATCTGCTCCGGCGACGAGCTGGGCATGGGCGACGACGGCTCGCACGGCATCATCGTGCTGCCGCCCGAGCACGAGGTCGGCACCGACGCGATCGAGCTGCTCCAGCTCGTCGACGAGGTTCTCGACATCGCCGTCACGCCCGACCGCGGCTACGCCCTGTCGATCCGCGGTGTCGCCCGCGAGACCGCCACCGCCTACGGCCTCCCGCTGCGCGACCCGGCCCTCCTGGACGTGCCCGGCCCGAACGCGTTCGGCTACCCGGTGCGGGTCTCCGAGCCGCTCGGCTGCGACCGCTTCACCGCCCGCACGGTGACCGGCCTCGACCCCGAGGCCCGCTCCCCGCTCTGGCTGACCCGCCGCCTCCAGAAGGCGGGCATGCGCCCGATCTCGCTCGCCGTCGACATCACCAACTACGTGATGCTGGAGCTGGGCCAGCCCCTGCACGCCTACGACCGCTCCCGCGTCCAGGGTCCGATCGGGGTGCGCCGGGCCGAGCGGGGCGAGCAGCTCGTCACCCTGGACGGGGTCACGCGCACGCTGGACGCCCAGGACCTGGTGATCACCGACGACCGCGGCCCCATCGGCCTCGCGGGCGTCATGGGCGGCGCCAACACGGAGATCGACGACACCGAGGGCACCACCACCGAGGTCGTCGTCGAGGCCGCGCACTTCGACGCGCTGTCCATCTCGCGCACGGCCCGCCGCCACAAGCTGGCCTCCGAGGCGTCCAAGCGCTTCGAGCGCGGAGTCGACCCGCAGGCCGCCTCCGCCGCCGCGCAGCGCACGGTCGACCTCCTGGTCCTCCTCGCGGGCGGCACGGCCGACGCCGGTGTCACCGAGGTCATCGCGCCCTCGGCCCCGCACACCATCACCATTCCGGCCGACCACCCCGACAAGGTGGCCGGTGTCGAGTACGGCCGCGAGACCGTCGTACGGCGTCTTCAGGAAGTCGGCTGCGACGTGTACGGGCAGGACGAGCTGATCGTCACCGTCCCGTCCTGGCGCCCCGACCTCACCGACCCGAACGACCTGGCCGAAGAGGTCATCCGCCTGGAGGGCTACGAGAACCTGCCCTCCACGCTCCCCAAGCCCCCCGCGGGCCGGGGCCTCACCGACCGCCAGCGGCTGCACCGCCGCGTGGGCCGCGCGCTGGCCGGCGCCGGTTACGTCGAGGCGCCGAACTACCCCTTCGTCGGCGAGCACGTCTTCGACCAGTTCGGCCTGGCCGCCGACGACCCGAACCGCAAGGTCGTCAAGCTGGTCAACCCGCTCTCCGACGAGGAGCCCGCACTCCGTACGACGCTGCTCCCGGGCCTGCTCGGCGCGCTGCGGCGCAACGACGGCCGCGGCTCGCACGACCTCGCGCTCTTCGAGACGGGCCTGGTCTTCCACCCGCGCGAAGAGCTGAAGATCGCCGTACGGCTGCCCGTCGACCGGCGGCCGACCGACGAGGAGATCGCCTCCCTCACCGAGGCGCTCCCGCTCCAGCCCCGGCACGCGGCCGTCGTCCTCACGGGCGCCCGCGAGCAGGCCGGCTGGTGGGGCAAGGGCCGTCCGTCCGACTGGGCCGACGCGGTCGAGTCGGCCCGGATCCTCGCCCGCGAGGCCGGCACCGAACTCCTCGTCCGCAAGGGCCAGTACGGTCCCTGGCACCCCGGCCGCTGCGCCGAACTCGCCGTCGTAGTCGAGGGAGTCGAGCAAGTCGTCGGCTACGCGGGCGAGTTGCACCCCGGTGTCCTGAAGACCCTGGGTCTGCCCGCGCGCACCAGCGCGATGGAACTGGACCTGGACGTCCTGGAGTCGGCGTCGGCGGGTGTCCCCAAGGGCCCGAAGATCTCGACGTTCCCGGTCGCCACCCAGGACGTCGCCCTGGTCGTCGACACGGCGGTCCCGCACACGGCCGTCGAGGCGGCGCTGCGCGAGGGCGCCGGTGAACTGCTGGAGTCCATCCGGCTGTTCGACGTCTACGACAACGCCGCGCAGCTCGGTGCGGGCAAGAAGTCCCTCGCCTACGCGCTGCGGTTCCGCGCGGCCGACCGGACCCTGACGGTCGACGAGGCGTCGGCGGCCCGGGACGCGGCGGTCGCGCTCGCCGCCGAGCGCACGGGAGCCGTACTGCGGGGCTGATCACCGGAGGGGCCGATTCCGTGCTGGAACGGCCCCTACCCGCATAAATGCGGCTGTCTCATGTCACCTCACTCATTCGGGTGAGAAGTGCGGGCGATCCGGCCCGACCGGGGCATGCGGTCGACAGAATCGGACCGGCCTTTCGGGGTCGGTCCGATTGCGCTGTCGGGGCCTATTTGGGGGGCCACAGGCATGATCCGCATCAAGGCTGGGGTGCCCCGCAGGCCGCGCCCGTCGCCGCGCGCCCGCCGTCCACTGCGCCGGGCGCTCGCCCTGGGGCTGCCCAGCATGTGGGGCGCCATGGCGATCACCTACAAACTCACCTGCCCGCTCGCCCAGCAGACCGATCTGGGCGCCCGCATCGTCACCAGCGCGGTGTTCTTCGCCGTCGGCACCGGTCTCGTCCTCCAGGTCCGCCGCTCCCTGCTGCGCGAACTCCGCCAGGTCCGCCGGATCGCGGGCGCGGCCCAGAGCGCGCTGCTGCGCCCGCTGCCGCCCCGCCTCGACGGCCTGAACATCGCCGCCGCCCAGCTCTCCGCCGAACGCGGCGCGGTCGTGGGCGGCGACCTCTACGAGGTGATCGCCACCGAGCACGGCGTCCGGGTCGTGATGGGCGACGTGCGCGGCCACGGCATCGCCGCGATCGGCACGGTCGCCGCGGTCCTCGGCAGCTTCCGCGAGGCCGCCCACGACGAACCCGACCTGGCGGGCGTCCTGCGCCGCCTCGACCGCGCCCTCGCCCGCCACCTCGGCGAACGCGCCCGCGCCGAACACCCCGCGACGGGCGCGCCGGACCCCGACAGCCCGGTGGCCGAGGAGTTCGTCACGGTACTGCTGCTGGAGATCGGCGCGGACGGCGCACTGCGCGCCCTCAACTGCGGGCACCCGTGGCCGTATCTGCTCAGCGGGGGAGGGGTCCGTCCCGTGGCCCGCGCCGATCCTCTGCCGCCACTCGGCCCGTTCCCGCTGCCGACCGCGTTGCCCTTCGTGTGCTGCGGTCAACTGCGTCCGGGGGAAGCGCTGTTCCTCTACACGGACGGGGCGGAGGACGCGCGGGACGCACGGGGCCGCTTCTTCCCGCTGAGGGACGCGCTGGCCGAGCTGGTGGGCCAACACCCGCTCCCCATACCGCAGTCGGTACTGGGCTCGGTCTTCACGGCACTGCTCCGCCACACCGGCGGCACCCCGACGGACGACGTCGCGTTACTGGTCCTGCGCAACGACCGCAAGGCCACATGTCCCCACCTGGGCGCGCCGCCCGCCATGACGCACCCGCAGCCGACCAACCACCCCCAGCACAACGGTGTTTAGTGGTCACCGCAAAGGTGTTCAGCGGTCACCGCAAAGCCAGGCCGCCGCACTTACGAGGGGGAGCCGGCGGCCCGGCCGGCCTCTTGCGAGGCAATCCAGTCAACCGGTTGGAAACTCTCCGCGACAGCGCGCGCACGCCCCGGATCCACGCACTCCGTTCACACCCCGTGCGAACCCGACCGCACTACTCTGTCCGCACCGAGTCACCGGGGGGCCAACCATGCAGCCCAACACACTCCTCGACGCGATCCTGGACGAGGCGGGCATCTCGCACGCGGGACTTGCCGCCCATGTGAACCAGGCGGGCCGCGCCCGAGGCCTCGCGCTCCGGTACGAACACACCGCCGTGGCACGGTGGTTGAAGGGCCAGCGGCCGAGAGGCCAGGTCCCCGACCTGATCTGCGAGGTGCTGGCGATCCGCCTGCACCGGCCCGTCACCCTCGACGACATCGGCCTGGGCGTCCCCGGCGAACCCTCCGCCCCGCACGGCACCTCCCTCTCCGGTTTCGTCGAGCGGGCCACCGCCCTGTGGCGCTCCGACGAACAGCAGCGCCCGCACATCCTCGGGGCGCCCGCGGTCACCGGGACACCCGCCGTGATGCCCGTGTGGGAGTGGGAGAACCCGCCCGACGACGTCGACGTCTCGCGCGGCGGCCGGCACCGCGTGAGCATGGCCGACATCGAGATGCTGCGCGCGGCCCGCGCCCACTACGAGCAGATGTACCGCAAGGCGGGGGGCGTGGCGACCCGCACCCGGATCGTCGGCTTCCTCAACTCCGAGACCGCGCCCCTGCTGCGCGGCAGCTACACCGACGCCACCGGCCGCCAACTCCACCGCGCCACCGGCGGCTTGGTGGCCATCGCGGGCATCTGCGCCTACGACTCCGACGCGCACGGACTCGCCCAGCGCTACTTCCACCAGGCGCTGCGGCTGGCGAAGGCGAGCAACGACCGCGGACTCGGCGCCTACGTCATCGCGCTGCTCGTCAACCAGTCGCTGTTCATGCGGGAGTTCCGCCAGGCCGTCGCCTTCGCGGAGGCCGCGCTGCGCGCGGCGGGCCGGCAGATCACCCCGGCGCTCGCCTCCGACCTGTACGCGATGCAGGCGAAGGCGTACGCGCACCTCGGCGACGGCACGAGCGCGCTGTCCTGCATCCGGCGGGCCGAGCAGGCCGCCGAACGCATCCGGCGCGGATACGAACCCGACGAGACCGGCTATGTCCAGCCGGGCCTGGTCAACGTCCAGGTGGCGGAGGCGCTGCTGAGCCTCGGCGATCTGACGGCGGCGGGGGAGCACGCCACCGCGGCCGTGGACACTCCGGCGCACGACCGGGGCCGGGTGCACCGCCTCGCGATGCTCAGCCAGATCGAACTGCGCCAGGGCAACGCCGACAAAGCGGTGGCCACGGCCGTGCAGATGGCCGAGCAGGCCAGAGGGATGGAGTCCCAGCGGCTGCGCGACAGACTCCGCGCGGTGCGCGAGTACCTGGTGCGCAGCGACTGCGCGGGTACGGCCGAGGCGGCCGAACTCATCGACGGGGCACTGCGCGTACCGCTCTAGAAGCGCCGTGGACCACACCACAGTCCCTGCTGCGATATTGCCACTTACTCGACGGAAGGTGGCAGAACCGTGCAGTGGACGAAACAGAACGAACAAACTGTGTACTCAAACCGCTGGTTCAGCGTCAATCTCGCGGATGTCGAACTACCCGACGGCCAGCACCTCGACCACTTCCTCATCCGGCTGCGGCCGGTGGCGGTGGCGACGGTCGTGAACGAGGCGAACGAAGTACTCCTCCTGTGGCGGCACCGCTTCATCACCGACAGCTGGGGGTGGGAGCTCGCGGCGGGCGTCGTCGAGGACGGCGAGGACATCGCGCGGGCCGCCGCCCGGGAACTGGAGGAAGAGACCGGCTGGCGGCCGGGGCCCCTGCACCACCTGATGAGTGTGGAACCGTCCAACGGGCTCACGGACGCCCGGCACCACATCTACTGGGCCGACGAGGGCGAGTACACCGGACACCCCGTGGACGACTTCGAATCGGACCGCCGGGAATGGGTACCGCTCAAACTCGTACCCGACATGGTCGCCCGCGGGGAGGTCCCGGCCGCCAACATGGCAGCCGCGTTGCTGCTGTTGCATCACTTGAGGAGCGCCCCGTAGAGCCGCGGCCGATCCACGGTCCTTCGGACGCTAGCGCCCCAGGGCCTGCCAGACGGTGACGGCGAGCGCGCCCACGGCGGTCAACGCGGCTATCGCCGGCAGCGGCCACCGTGTGTGCTCCAGCGCGACGATGCGTGCGCTCAGATCATCCACTTCCTTGTCGGTCTCCTCGGTGCGATGGCTGAGCAGGGCCAGCCCTCCCTCGACGCGCGCGTAGGCGACGTCGAGGCGGCGGCGTAACTCTGCGAGTTCTCCATGGACCACGGGATGCTCGGGGTCGGCGGTCACGTGTCCGCTCCTTTCCGTAGTCGGAACATCCCTTGCATGCGCGTGAAGAGTCAACTCGCCTGGTGGGCAACGGGGGAGAGTGTGCGAACGGCATATGCGGGCCCGGTGCGCACACGGTGTGTGAATGCCGCGGGCCCGGCACTCCGAAGAGCGCCGGGCCCGTGCCGGCCGCGACATCACGAGGAGTCGCCGCGAGGCGGCCGGTCAGCCGTAGGTGTAGAACCCCGAGCCGGACTTGCGGCCCAGGCGTCCCGCGTCGACCATCCGCTGGAGCAGCGGGGGAGCGGCGTACAGCGGCTCCTTGAACTCGTCGTACATCGAGTACGCGACCGAAGCGACCGTGTCCAGGCCGATCAGGTCGGACAGCTTCAGCGGGCCCATCGGGTGGGCGCAGCCCAGCTCCATGCCGTTGTCGATGTCCTCGCGGCTGGCGATGCCCGACTCGAACATCCGGATCGCGGACAGGAGATAGGGGATCAGCAGCGCGTTCACGACGAAGCCGGAGCGGTCCTGGGCGCGGATCGCGTGCTTGCCGAGCACCTTCTCGGTGAACAGCTGGGCGCGGCTGAGCGTGCCCTCGGACGTGGTCAACGCCGGGATCAGCTCGACCAGTTGCTGCACCGGGGCCGGGTTGAAGAAGTGGATGCCGATGACCTGGTCGGGGCGCGAGGTGGTGACCGCGAGCCGCACCAGCGGGATCGAGGAGGTGTTGGAGGCGAGGATCGCGTCGGGGCGGGTGACGACCTGGTCGAGGACCTGGAAGATCTCGGTCTTCACCTGCTCGTTCTCCACGACGGCCTCGATGACGAGGTCGCGGTCGGCGAACTCGCCGAGATCGGTGGTGAAGCTGAGCCGCGCCTGGGTCCGCGCCAGTTCCTCGGCGGAGATCTTGCCGCGTTCGGCGGCCTTCGACAGGGAGTTGAACAGCCGGGTCCGGCCGATCTCCAGGGCCTCACCGGTGGTCTCGGCGACCTTGACGTCCAGGCCGGCGCGGGCGCACACCTCGGCGATACCGGCGCCCATCTGGCCGCAGCCGACCACTCCGACGCGCGAGATGTCTCCCGCGGGGATGTCCGTCACATCGTCCCCTTCGCTGCCTCTGCGGGCTCTGGTGGAGCCCTGTTGTCCCGTTGTCCGGAGTCTGCTCCGATCGTGCACGTTACCCGCAAGTATCGATGATCGATCGCCGGGGTCGGGCATTCTGGGGCGCGGAGACGATCCGTGACCGCACGGATCCACAGCGTATGGGGGTGTACGAATGGGGCGACTGTCACGCCGGACGTTCGCGATGGCGGCGCTGTCCACCCTGGCGAGCACGGCGGCCACGGGCAGTGCGACGGCCACCGGCGCTACGGCTGCGGACACCGGGCGCGCGCCGGTCGCGGCCGGGCGTCCGCGCGCGGTCACCGAGATGCGGGGCGTGTGGCTGGCGACGGTCGCCAACCGCGACTGGCCCTCCCGCCCGGGCCTGACCGCCGCGCAGCAGCGCACCGAACTGATCGCCCATCTCGACACCGCGGTCCGCGACCGCCTCAACACGGTGATCTTCCAGGTCCGGCCCACCGCCGACGCGTTCTGGCCCTCGCCCTACGAGCCCTGGTCCCAGTACCTGACCGGCACCCAGGGCGTCGCCCCCGGCTGGGACCCGCTGAAGACGGCGGTGGAGGAGGCGCATGTGCGGGGGCTGCAACTGCACGCCTGGTTCAACCCGTACCGCGTCGCCAACACCACCGACCTCACGAAGCTCGTCGCCTCGCACCCCGCGCGCAGGCACCCCGACTGGGTCGTGCCGTACGGCGGGAAGCTCTACTACAACCCCGGGCTCCCGCAGGTGCGGCTCTTCGTCGAGAACGCGATCCTTGACGCGGTGCGCAAGTACCCCGTGGACGCGGTCCACTTCGACGACTACTTCTATCCCTACCCGGTCGCCGGCCAGACCTTCGACGACGACGCGGCCTACGACAAGTACGGCGGCGGCTTCACCGACCGGGCCGCCTGGCGCCGCGACAACATCGACAAGCTGATCCGCGAGACCGCCGCCCGCATCGGACGGACCCGCCCGGGCACGCGCTTCGGCATCAGCCCCTTCGGCGTGTGGCGCAACGCCGCCACCGACCCGCGCGGCTCCGACACCACGGCCGGGGTGCAGACGTACGACGATCTCTGCGCGGACACCCGCAAGTGGGTGCGGGAGGGCTGGATCGACTACATCGTGCCGCAGCTCTACTGGAACATCGGCTTCGCCCCCGCCGACTACGCGAAGCTGCTGCCCTGGTGGGCGGCGGTCGCGCGCGGTTCGCGGACGCGGCTGTACGCGGGTGAGGCGCTGTACAAGGCGGGCGACCCGGCGCAGCCCGCGGCCTGGCGGGATCCGGCCGAACTCTCTCGCCACCTCACCCTCGCCCACCGCTGGCCGGAGGTCGGCGGGCATGTCTTCTTCGCCGCCCGGGACGTCGCGGTCGACCCGGCCGGGGCCATGGCGCGGGTGGTCGCCGACCACTACGGGCAGCCGGCGAGAGCCCCGCGCTGAGCTACCGTTCCGGGGCCTGGTGCCTGACCTCGCAGTCGGGGCCGGGTGACATCACGGCCTCGTGCCCGTCGGGGAAGCGGACGCGGTAGGGCGGACTGCCCTCCGCGCCCAACACCTCGACGACCTCCGACACCTGGTCGTGCAGCCCGACCACCCTGCCGTGCTGGACAAGCCTGTCACCCACGGTCGCACGCATCTCCAGCGCCTCCTCACCGATTCCGGGAGCAGCGGTCCACGCCTTCCGAGTCTACGGCGGCCCGCCCGGCCGGGACCGGGTCGCGCACGCCCCTCAACTCCGGGCGCGCTGGGTGACGGCGATGCACACCAGCACGGCCGCCGCGGTCACCGGAGCGGCCACCGGCAGCCGCTCGCCGAGCAGGAACACCGACCACACCAGCGTGAGCAGCGGCTGCGCCAGCTGCAACTGGCTGGCCTTCGGGACCCCGACGGCCGCCATCCCCCGGTACCAGACGACCAGCCCGAGGAACTGCGAACCGGCGGCGACCCACAGCACCCCGGCCACGCTGTGCGCGGTCAGGTGCGGGGTGTCGTAGGACAGCGCGGTCGCGGCGGCGGGGACGCTCAGCGGGAGGCACAGGACCAGGGCCCAGGCGATGACCTGCCAGCCGGGCATCACCCGGGCCAGCCGGCCGCCCTCGGTGTAGCCGGCCGCGCAGACCAGCAGGGCGGCGAGGAGGTAGAGGTCGGCGGTGGTCAGCGCGCCGCCGCTCTGCTGGACGGTGAAGGCGAGCACCGCGCCGGCGCCGGCGAGCGCGGCCGTCCAGAAGGTGCGCGAGGGGCGGATGCCGGTGCGCAGCGCGGACATCGCGGCGGTGGTCAGCGGCAGCAGGCCGACGACGACGGCCGCGTGCGCGGTGGTCGACGTCTCCAGCGCGAGCGTGGTCAGCATGGGGAAGCCGACCACCACTCCGACCGCCACGACGGCCAGCCCGGCCCAGTGCCGGCGGGCGGGCACGGGCACGCGCAGCGCCAGCAGACAGCCGCCCGCCAGCAGCGCGGCGAGGACGCAGCGCACGGACACCAGCGACCAGGGGCCGAAGCCTTCGAGCCCCCAGGCGGTCGCGGGGAAGGTGAGGGAGAAGGCGATCACCCCGAGCGCGGCCAGGACCGTGCCGGCGGGGGTCCGCGCGGGCCCGGCCGTCCCGGTGGTGTCTCCCGTGGGGGCGGTGCCGACCGCTATCGGACTCGGTGCGGTAGCGCTATCGTGTGCTCTCATGCAAGAGCGTAGCAGTGTCGAAGAACTGGTGAAACAGCTGCGACAAGAGCTCGACCGCTACTCTCCGGGTGGAAAGCTGCCGTCGAGCCGGGCGCTCGTCGACCGGTTCCGGGTGAGCCCGGTGACCGTCTCCCGCGCCCTCGCGCGGCTGACCGCCGAGGGGCTGGTCGTCACCCGCCCCGGCGCGGGCGCGTTCCGGGCCGCGCCGCGCACCGCGACCGCGCCCGCGGGCGACACCTCCTGGCAGGAGGTCGCCCTCAGCGCGGACGGCGCCGCCGACGTCGTACCGCGCACGGTCGACGCCTCGGGCGTCCTGGCCTCACTGGCCGCCCCGCCGCCGGGCGTCATCGAGTTCAACGGCGGCTATCTGCACCCGTCCCTCCAGCCCGAGCGCGCGATGGCCGAGGCCCTGTCCCGGGCCGGGCGCCGCCCCGGCGCCTGGAGCCGCCCGCCGATGGAGGGCCTGCCGGAACTGCGCGAGTGGTTCGCGCGCGGCATCGGCGGCGCGGTCACCGCCGCCGACGTCCTCGTCAGCGCGGGCGGCCAGACCGCCCTGACCACCGCACTGCGCGCCCTGGCGCCCCCCGGCGCCGCCGTCCTCGTCGAATCACCCACGTATCCGGGCATGTTGGCCATCGCGCGGGCGGCCGGTCTGCGCCCGGTCCCGGTGCCGGTCGACGCGGACGGCGTGCGTCCCGCGCTGCTCGCCGACGCCTTCCACGCGACCGGCGCCCGGGTGTTCGTCTGCCAGCCCCTCTTCCAGAACCCGACCGGCGCCGTCCTGGCCCCCGCCCGCCGCCCCGAGGTCCTGCGCATCGCCCGCGCCGCCGGCGCGTTCGTCGTCGAGGACGATTTCGTACGACGGCTGGTGCACGAGGACTCCGGCCCGCTGCCGCCCCCGCTGGCCGCCGACGACCCCGACGGAGTCGTCGTCCACGTCGGCTCCCTCACCAAGGCCACCTCGCCCAGCTTCCGGGTCAGCGCGCTCACCGCGCACGGACCGGTGCGGGAACGCCTGCGCGCCATCCAGGTCGTCGACACCTTCTTCGTCCCCCGCCCGCTCCAGGAGGCGGCCCTCGAACTCGTCGGCTCACCGGCCTGGCCCCGCCATCTCCGCGCCGTCTCCGCCGAGTTGAGGACCCGCCGCACCACCATGACGGCGGCCCTGCGCGGGGAACTCCCCGACTTCGCCCTCCCGCACATCCCCTCCGGCGGTTACCACCTCTGGCTCCGCCTCCCCGCCGGCACGGACGAGCAGTCCCTCACGACCGCGGCCCTGCGCACGGGCGTCTCCCTCACCCCGGGCCGCCCCTACTTCAGCGCCGAACCCCCGGCCGCCCACATCCGGTTGAGCTTCGCGGCGGTCGCGGGGACGGGGGAGATCACCGAGGGCGTACGGCGGCTGCGGGCGGCCTACGACGAGATCCGCTGAGCGGCCGGTGAAAACCGCTCGACTCCCACGCTCCTGGCCTGCGATTCTCCCGTCATGAACGACATCCCGCCCTTTCCCGACGGCTACGAGTTCTCCGCCGACACCGCCCGGGTCGACCTCGACCGCGTCCACAACTGGCTGTCCACCGACGCCTACTGGGCGATGGACCGCCCCCGCGAACAGCACGAGCGCGCGGTCGCGTCCTCGATGAACTTCGGCGTGTACGACACGGTTTCGGGCGAGCAGGTGGCGTACGCGCGCGTGGTGACCGACGGGGCGCTGTTCGCGTGGCTGTGCGACGTGTACGTGGACCCGTCGACCCGCGGCAAGGGCATCGGTACGGCGTTCATCGCGGCCGTGCGCGAGGAACTGCGGCCGCTCGGCGTGCGCCGGATCCTGCTCGCCACGCTGGACGCCCACGGCGTGTACGAGAAGGTCGGATTCGAGCCACTGGAACACCCCGACCGGTGGATGGCCCTGTATTTCGAGTGACTTGTCCGCCTGGTCCTGACTTCGAAGTAAGGTTTCGCCCACCCTGGGTAACTCTCGCCCGGCCCCCCTTGACCTGCGTACTTCGGCGGATCACGATCGCCGCATGCAACTTCGGGTCACGTTCGTCGCCGCCGCGCGCAGCACCCCGCTGCTCGCGGAGCGCTTCGAGGACGACCGGCCGCTGGACCAGGCGGGCTGGGACGAGGTGCAGCGCGCGGCCCCGATACTGCTGCCGCTCGCGGCGGCGGAGCTGCGCTACTGTTCGCCGACCCCGCGCAGCCGGACCACCGGCGACGCCCTCGGCTACACCCCGCTGGTCCAACTCGCCCTGCGGGACTGCGACATGGGCCGCTGGCGCGGGCTGACGCTCGGCGAGGCGATGGCCCGCGAACCGGACCTGGTGGACGCCTGGCTCGCCGACCCGCGCTCCACCCCGCACGGCGGCGAATCGCTGCTCTCCTTCATCGCCCGGGTGGGCGGCTGGCTGGACACCCGGCCCATCGAGGACGGCGACCGGATCGTCGCCGTCGCCGAACCCTCCGTCATCCGGGCCGCGTTGGTCTACGCCCTCAAGGCTCCGCCCTCGACCTACTGGAACCTCGACGTACGCCCCCTGTCGACCACCGCGGTCACCGGCAGCGCGGGCCGCTGGAACCTGCGCTTCGACGCGGCGGCCCAGTCGCGCGTCTAGCAGGCACAAGCCCTGTGGGGCTGCTTGGCCGGTCAACTGGGTTGCGAGAAGCCCGAGTTCAGCCCACGCGCGGTGAGTCCGCGCCCAGATGGTCCATGCGCAGGTAGTCCGTGCTGAGCACCAGGTCCTTCGCGGGCCCGCCCACCCGCCACACGGTCCGCCACCGGTCCGCGTCCAGGACCGTGAACTCGCCGCGGTACAGGTCCGCCGAGCAGGGATGGTCGGCGACATACCGTCCCGTCGTCAGCTCCAGCGCGTGGAAGGGCCGGCCGTCGCCGAAGCGCACATCGGCCGCACCGGGCACCGGGCCCGGCAGGAACCGCAGCGTCCGTTCGGCGGGACGGGCCACGCCCCGCCAGGTGAAGGTGCCCGACTCGGTGTGCAGCAGGCCCCCTTCGGGCAGCGCGCCGAAGTCGGTCGTCCCCGAGAAGTCGCCCTCGTCCCCGCTCGCCAGATCCCGCACCGTCCGCCGTACCCGCCAACTCCCGGCCAGATACGCCAGGACATCGGGAACCGGCCAGAACTCGCCCACTGCCACCCCTCCCTGCGACATCGACGCGGCCCGTCCGGCGGGTCGGCGGGCGCCCTCCGCGCGACTCCGGGCGACTCCGCGCGTCACGGCCATGCCCTCGACCCTACGTCCCCGCCCGCACCCGTCCCATTGACGTGCTCACGACGCTTGCCTATCTTGCCGTTCGAAGTGCTGACCGGCGTCCGATATATCGAACACGCTATTCGAGCATCGCGCACGATCCGATACGAGCCGCGGAGTATCCATGTCACGCACCAGCCGCACCCGCCTGAGGCTTGCCCTGGGGGCAAGCGCTTTCCTGCTGGCGACGGCCGTCGCCCCCGCCCCCGCCCGAGCCGCCGAGGTCACCGACTACGCGATCACCGTCGACCCGAGCACGCTGGGCGCCGCCATCGACAGAACGATGTACGGCGTCTTCTTCGAGGACATCAACCGCGCCGCGGACGGCGGCCTGTACGCCGAACTCGTCCAGAACCGGTCCTTCGAGTACTCCACCGACGACAACAAGTCGTACACCCCGCTGACCGGCTGGACGGTCAGCGGCAGTGCCCAGGTGGTGAACGACGCCGGCCGCCTCAACGAGACCAACCGCAACTACCTTGCCCTGGCGGCCGGTTCGTCCGTCACCGACACCGGCTACAACACCGGCATCGCGGTCGAGGACGGCAAGAAGTACGACTTCTCGGTGTGGGCCCGCGCCGACAGCGGCACCGCGCTGACCGTGAGCCTCCAGGACACCGGCGGCACACTGGCCACCGCGCACGAGGTCAAGGTGCGCAAGGGCGGCTGGGCGCGCTACCGGGTCACCTTCACCGCGACCCGCACCAGCACCACCGGCCGCCTCACCGTCGCCTCCTCGGCCGCGAGCGCCCTCGACATGGTCTCGCTCTTCCCCCGCGACACCTACAAGCACGAGCCGAACGGCCTGCGCAAGGACCTCGCCGAGAAGATCGCCGCCCTGCACCCGGGCTTCGTGCGCTTCCCCGGCGGCTGCCTGGTCAACACCGGTTCCATGGACGACTACAGCGCGGCCTCCGGCTACCAGCGCAAGCGCTCGTACCAGTGGAAGGACACCGTCGGCCCGGTCGAGACCCGCGCCACGAACTCCAACTTCTGGGGCTACAACCAGAGTTACGGCCTCGGCTACTACGAGTACTTCCGCCTCGCCGAGGACATCGGCGCGATGCCGCTGCCCGTCGTCCCCGCCCTGGTGACCGGCTGCGGCCAGAACAAGGCCGTCGACGACCCCGCGCTGCTCAAGCGGCACATCCAGGACGCCCTGGACCTGGTCGAGTTCGCCAACGGCCCGGCCACCTCCAAGTGGGGCGGGCTGCGCGCCCGGATGGGCCACCCCAAGCCCTTCCACCTCACCCACATCGAGGTCGGCAACGAGGAGAACCTCCCCGCCGAGTTCTTCGCCCGCTTCACCCGGTTCCGCGCGGCGATCCAGGCCGCGTACCCGTACATGACCGTGATCTCCAACGCGGGCCCGGACGACAGCGGTTCGACCTTCGACACGGCCTGGCAGCTCAACAAGGACGCGCGGGTCGACATGGTCGACGAGCACTACTACAACAGCCCGCAGTGGTTCCTCCAGAACAACGACCGCTACGACTCCTACGACCGCACCGGCCCCAAGGTCTTCCTCGGCGAATACGCCTCCGGCGGCAACGCGTTCAAGAACGGCCTCGCCGAAGCGGCCTACATGACCGGCCTGGAACGCAACGCCGATGTCGTCGAACTCGCTTCCTACGCGCCGCTGTTCGCCAACGAGGACTACGTCCAGTGGCGCCCGGACCTGGTCTGGTTCAACAACCACGCCTCCTGGGGGTCCGCCAACTACGAGGTCCAGAAGCTGTTCATGAACAACGTAGGCAGCCGGGTGGTGCCGTCGACCGCCACCGCGACACCGTCGCTCGTCGCCCCGATCTCCGGCGCGGTCGGTCTGTCCACCTGGGCGACCAGCGCCGCGTACGACGACGTGAAGGTGACGGCGGCGGACGGTACGGCGCTGCTCTCCGACGACTTCTCCGGTGACGCGACCCGGTGGACCCATACGGGAGGCGGGAGTTGGAGCCTCCAGGACGGGCAGTACGTCCAGACCGACACCGCCGCCGAGAACACCATGGTGTCGGCGGGCGACCCGGCCTGGCACGACTACGACCTGCACGTGAAGGCCACGAAGCGCTCCGGGAAGGAAGGCTTCCTCGTCGCGTTCGGTGTCAAGGACACCGGCAACTACTACTGGTGGAACCTCGGTGGCTGGAACAACACCCAGACCGCCGTCGAACAGGCCGTGGACGGCGGCAAGTCGACGCTGATCGCCAAGCCGGGGACCATCGACACCGGCCGCGCCTACGACGTCGACATCAAGGTGCGGGGCCGTCAGGTCACCCTGTACCTCGACGGGCAGGAGTGGGGGAGCTTCACCGACGACAAGCCGGCCGAGCCGTTCCGCCAGGTCGTCACCAAGGACGCGAAGACCGGTGACCTGATCGTCAAGGTCGTCAACGCCCAGTCCTCGGCGGCCCGTACGGCGATCGACCTGGGCGGTGCCGAGGTCGGGTCCCGGGCCAAGGTGACCACGCTCGCCGCCGCGCCCGACGCGGTGAACAGCGAGACGGCCACGGCGGTCGCGCCGGTCCTGTCCACCTTCAACGGCGTTGCCGACAGGTTCAGTTACACCTTCCCGGCGAACTCCGTCACGTTCCTGAGGATCAAGCAGAAGTAGCCGTCGCCCTCCGGCGTGGGCCGCTGTCGATCCGGCGGCGGCCCACGCGCGGCGAGGATCGCGCCCGCGGCGGACAACCCGGTTGCGCGCCGCCGCCGTTGCTGTCACGATCCTCGTCATGATGATGCGAAAGGCGGACCTCGAAGTCCTCCGGTGACCCCGGTGTCAGCTCTCCGCGAGGGAGCCCACCGTGTCGCGTCGGCCCGCGGGCTGAGCGACGAATGGCAGGCGCACGGCCTGGCGGCACGTCCCGCCGACCGGCCCGCCGCCGAAGCGGCCGTAGCCGCCCTCTACCGACTGATCGACCTCCCGGCCCCCGAGTTCGTCTGGGCGCCCTCACCCGCCGCGGCCCTGTCGCTCGTCCACGACGACCCGCGCACCTTCCCACCCGTCCGCTTCCGGGGCACCAACCTGCCCCGATACCCGGCGGGTTGGCCCCCGGCGGCCCTGCTGGCCAACCTCGTGCGGGACCTGCGCAGCAGCCTCGACCACGCCATCGGTCACCCCGCGAGACCCGAGTACGGATGGGAACCGCTCCGCGTCGCCGCCGAACAGGCCCTGGAGGCAGGAGCGCCGGTGCGGCGCGTCGTCGACGCGGTCGCCCACGACGCGCTGCGCTCCACCCTGAGCGACTGCGTACGCGCCCCCATGCGCGCCGAGTTGATGCCCACGACCGGCGGCACGGACGGCCTGACCTGGTACGGGCAGCACGACGCCCACTGGATCGGCCACTACGACGTGTACGCCCGGCTCGGCCTGGCCGCCTACCGTCGCCGCGACGCCGAACTGCTCGCCCTGTTCGCCGAGTTGGCACGCTCCACCGGCTGGTGGTGGCCAGGCCGGGGACGCTGCGTGCTGGCGGAGCGACCCACCGCGCTCCACACCGAACCCCGCCCCAACGCCCTGCACGGCGAGGTACGGCTGCACCGGGACGAGGGCCCCGCCGTCCGATTCGCCGACGACACCCGGATCTACGTCCTGCACGGCACCCACGTCCCGACCTGGGTGATGACCGACCCGACCGTCGAGCGCATCAACGCCGAGCGCAACATCGAGGTCCGCCGCAGCGCCATCGAACGCATCGGCTGGGACACCTACATCGCCGAGGCGGGCCTCCGGCACCTCGCCACCGCCGGGGATCCCGGCAACCCCGGCTCCGAACTCCACCTCTACGACATCCCGCCCGGGGTGTGGCGCCGCCCGGCCCGGCTGCTGCTCGTCGTCAACGGCTCCGTCGAACCCGACGGCAGCCACCGCCGCTACGGCCTGAGCGTGCCCGCGCACTTCGACGACCCGGTGGCGGCGGCCGGTTGGACCTACGGCCTGTCCGGCGAGCACTACGCGCGGCTCGTCCGCCGCACCTGAGCACGTACCGCACCCCTTCGAACACTCAAGGTGATGCCCCATGGCCACGCCCGCCCTCATGACCACCCCTGCCCCCACGACCACACCCGCCCCCACGACCCTCGCGGACCTCACCCGGCGCTCCGGTCTCGATGTGCTCGGCCATCTGGAGCGCGAGGTCGCCATCCCCGTCGTCGACGGCCTCCAGGCCCAGGGCGACCTGATCGTCGTCCCGTACGCGTTCGTCGCCCGTGCCGTCATCCCGCGCAACGAGATCTGGCGCGAGGTGCCCGCCGGGGGCGTGGAGCTGCTGCGCAGCGCGGCCGGCGGCAATCCGCACACCCTCGTCGCCGACCCCGGCACCTGCCGCTGGACCGAGGCGGTCCACGACACCATGGGCCTGGCCCTCGGCGTGATCGAGACCTCGGCGGTCGCCTACCTCATCCACCCCGAGCACGGCGGCACGGGCATCGCCCCCGGCCGGTACGTCGTACGACGACAGCGCGAACGCGACACCGAGCGCATCGGTCGGCTCGGGAGCCTGGGCAACCGGATGATCTGCGACTGAGACCACGGCCGTCTCGACCTTGGATTGCATAAACGTGCAACGAAACGTATAGTCATGCCATCGATGAGGAGGGTTCCATGGCGGTACGTGCGGCAGTGGCCGGAGCGAGTGGATACGCGGGCGGCGAGCTCCTGCGTCTGCTCCTGGCCCACCCCGGGGTCGAGATCGGCGCCCTGACCGGCAACTCCAACGCCGGCCAGAAACTCGGCGCGCTCCAACCGCATCTGCTGCCGCTGGCCGACCGGGTCCTGGAGGAAACTACCCCCGAAATCCTCGCCGGACACGAGGTGGTCTTCCTCGCCCTGCCGCACGGCCAGTCCGCCGCCGTGGCCGAGCAGCTCGGCCCGGACGTCCTCGTCGTCGACATGGGCGCCGACTTCCGGCTGAAGGACGCGGCCGACTGGGAGAAGTTCTACGGCTCCGCACACGCCGGCACCTGGCCCTACGGCCTGCCCGAACTGCCGGGCGCCCGCGCCGCGTTGGAGGGGTCCAAGCGCATCGCGGTGCCCGGTTGCTATCCCACGGCCGCCTCCCTCGCGCTCTTCCCGGCGTACGCCGCCGGACTCGCCGAGAACGAGGCCGTGATCGTCGCCGCCTCCGGGACCTCGGGGGCCGGCAAGGCGCCCAAGACCCATCTGCTCGGCAGCGAGGTCATGGGCTCCATGTCGCCGTACGGCGTCGGCGGCGGCCACCGGCACACCCCCGAGATCATCCAGAACCTGGGGGGCGCGGCCGGTGAGCCCGTCACCGTCTCCTTCACACCGACCCTCGCGCCGATGTCCCGCGGCATCCTCGCCACCTGTAGCGCCAAGGCGCGGGCGGGGGTCACCGCGGAGTCGCTGCGCGCCGTCTACGAGAAGGCCTTCGCCGACGAGCCGTTCGTCCACCTCCTGCCCGAGGGACAGTGGCCGGCGACGGCGTCCGTCCACGGTTCCAACGCCGTTCAGGTGCAGGTCGCGTACGACGGGGCCGCGGGCCGGATCATCGCGATCAGCGCCATCGACAACCTGACCAAGGGCACCGCGGGCGGTGCCGTCCAGAGCATGAACCTCGCCCTCGGGCTCGACGAGACCACCGGGCTCTCTACGATCGGAGTCGCGCCGTGAGTGTGACGGCAGCACAGGGATTCACGGCCGCGGGCATCGCCGCCGGAATCAAGGAGAACGGCAACCCGGACCTGGCCCTCGTGGTCAACACCGGGCCCCGCCTCGCCGCCGCGGGCGTCTTCACCTCCAACCGCGTCAAAGCCGCGCCGGTACTGTGGTCCGAGCAGGTCCTGAAGGGCGGTCAGGTCTCCGCCGTGGTCCTCAACTCCGGTGGCGCCAACGCCTGTACGGGCCCCAAGGGCTTCCAGGACACCCACGCCACCGCCGAGAAGGTCGCCGACACGCTCGGTCTGAACGCCGCCGAGATCGCCGTCGCCTCGACGGGGCTCATCGGAGTGCTGCTGCCGATGGACAAGCTGCTGCCGGGAGTCGAGGCCGCCGCCGGTCAACTCTCCGCGCACGGTGGCGAGAAGGCCGCCATCGCCATCAAGACCACGGACTCCGTGCACAAGACCGCCGTCGTGACCAAGGATGGCTGGACCGTCGGCGGTATGGCCAAGGGCGCCGGCATGCTCGCCCCCGGTCTCGCCACCATGCTCGTCGTCCTCACCACCGACGCCGACGTCGAAAGTGACGTACTGGACACGGCACTTCGGGCCGCGACCCGCACCACCTTCGACCGGGTCGACTCCGACGGCTGCATGTCCACCAACGACACGGTGCTGCTGCTCGCCTCCGGCGCCGCCCAAGTCACCCCGGAGTACGCCGAGTTCGCCGAGGCCGTACGCGCCGTCTGCGACGACCTCGGGCAGCAGCTCATCCGGGACGCCGAGGGCGCCAGCAAGGACATCAAGATCGAGGTGGTCAACGCGGCGAGCGAGGACGACGCCGTCGAGGTGGGCCGTTCCATCGCCCGCAACAACCTCCTCAAGTGCGCGATCCACGGCGAAGACCCCAACTGGGGCCGGGTGTTGAGCGCGATCGGCACGACCAAGGCCGTCTTCGAGCCGGATCAGCTCAATGTCGCCATCAACGGCGTCTGGGTCTGCAAGAACGGCGGGGTCGGCGAGGACCGCGACAAGGTCGACATGCGCTACCGCGAGGTGCACATCGTCGCCGACCTCGCCGCGGGCGGCGAGACGGCCACCGTCTGGACCAACGACCTCACCGCCGACTACGTCCACGAGAACAGCGCGTACTCGTCATGAGCACTACTCGCAAGCACACCGCGCTGCCCAAGGCGCAGATCCTCATCGAGGCGCTGCCCTGGCTGACCCGGCACAACGGCAAGACCGTCGTCATCAAGTTCGGCGGCAACGCCATGATCGACGAGGACCTGAAGGCCGCGTTCGCCCAGGACGTCGTGTTCCTGCACCACGCGGGCCTCAAGCCCGTCGTCGTGCACGGCGGCGGCCCGCAGATCAGCGCGGCCCTCGACAAGCACGGCATCGTCAGCGAGTTCAAGGCCGGCCTGCGCGTCACCACCGAGGACGCCATGGACGTCGTACGGATGGTGCTCGCCGGGCAGGTCCAGCGCGAGCTGGTCGGGCTGCTCAACCAACACGGGCCGCTCGCCGTCGGGTTGACCGGCGAGGACGCCCACACCATCACCGCCACCAAGCATCTGCCCGAGATCGAGGGGGAGTTGGTCGACATCGGGCGGGTGGGCGAGATCACCGCGATCGACACCGGCGCGATCGAGGCCCTGCTCGCGGACGGCCGTATCCCGGTCGTCTCGTCGATCGCGAGGAGCGAGGACGACGGACATGTCTACAACGTCAATGCTGATACGGCGGCTGCGGCACTCGCTGCCGCGCTGGGCGCCGAGACGCTCATGGTCCTCACGGACGTCGAGGGCCTCTACGAGGACTGGCCCAACAGCGACGAGGTGATCAGCCGCCTCACCGCCTCCCAACTGGAGAGGCTGCTCCCGGAGTTGAGCGCGGGGATGGTGCCGAAGATGGAGGGCTGTCTGCACGCGGTGCGCGGCGGCGTGACCACCGCCCGCGTCATCGACGGCCGGGTCCAGCACTCGATCCTGCTGGAGATCTTCACCGACGAAGGCATCGGCACGATGGTCGTGCCCGACGAGAAGCCCACCGACGACCAGGGGGAGTCGTGAACAACCAGGAACTGACCGCCCGTTGGCAGGGCGCGCTGATGAACAACTACGGCACCCCCAAGCTCCCCCTCGTCCGCGGCGCGGGCGCCCGGGTCTGGGACGCCGAGGGCAACGAGTACAGCGACTTCGTCGGCGGTATCGCGGTCAACGCGCTCGGCCACGCCCACCCGGCGGTCGTCGAGGCCGTCAGCCGGCAGATCGCCGAACTCGGCCATGTCTCCAACCTGTTCATCGCCGAACCGCCCGTCGCCCTCGCCGAACGGCTGCTGGAGCGCTTCGGCCGCGAAGGCAAGGTGTTCTTCTGCAACTCCGGCGCCGAGGCCAACGAAGGCGCCTTCAAGATCGGCCGGTTGACGGGCCGTCAGCACATGGTCGCCACCCAAGGCGGCTTCCACGGGCGGACGATGGGCTCCCTCGCCCTCACCGGCCAGCCCGCCAAGCGGGAGCCGTTCCTGCCGCTGCCCGGCGATGTCACCCACGTGCCCTACGGCGACGCGCAGGCCCTGGCCGCCGCCGTCACCGACGACACCGCGCTCGTGATCATCGAGCCCATCCAGGGCGAGAACGGCGTCGTCGTACCGCCCGCCGGGTATCTGAAGGCGGCCCGCGCGATCACCGCGGCGCACGGCGCGCTGCTCGTCCTCGACGAGGTGCAGACCGGGGTCGGCCGGACCGGACACTGGTTCGAGTACCAGGCCCACGAAGGCGTGCTGCCCGATGTCGTGACCCTCGCCAAGGGCCTCGGCGGCGGGCTGCCGCTCGGCGCGACCGTCGCCTTCGGGCGCGCGGCCGACCTGCTCGGACCCGGCCAGCACGGCACGACGTTCGGCGGCAACCCGGTCGCCTGCGCCGCCGGTCTCGCCGTACTCGACACGATCGAGGCCGAGGGCCTGCTCGACAACGTGAAGCGGCAGAGCGAGCGGATCCGCGACGGAATCGAGTCACTGGGCCACCCGTTGATCGATTATGTCCGGGGTGCGGGCCTTCTCCTCGGTATCGTGCTCAACGAGCCGCTCGCGCCCCAGGTGCAGCAGGCGGCTCAGGACGCCGGTTTCCTGGTCAACGCGCCCGCTCCCGATGTCGTACGGCTGATGCCGCCGCTGAACCTCGGCGACGACGAGAGCGACGCGTTCCTCCGGGCGCTGCCCGGTGTCCTGGACGTGGCCAAGGGGGACGGATGATCCGGAGAACGAGTCGACGATGAGTCAGGCGCAGGAGCACGAACAGTCCGTGGGGCCGGCCGTGCCGCAGACCCGCACCGCCCGCCACCGCCGGATCGTGGACATCCTCAACCGGCAACCGGTGCGCTCCCAGAGCCAGTTGGCGAAGCTGCTGGCCGACGACGGGCTGAGCGTCACCCAGGCGACGCTCTCCCGGGACCTGGACGAGCTGAACGCAGTGAAGATCCGCAACAACGACGGCGACCTCATCTACGCGGTGCCCAGCGAGGGCGGCTTCCGCACCCCGCGCGCGCCGCTGGGGGAGTCGGCGAAGGAGGAGCGGATGCGGCGGCTCTCGGCCGAGCTGCTGATCTCCGCGGAGGCCTCCGCCAACCTCGTGGTCCTGCGCACCCCGCCGGGCGCGGCCCAGTTCCTCGCCTCGGCGATCGACCAGGCCGAGTTGCAGGACATCCTCGGCACCATCGCCGGCGACGACACGCTCCTGCTGATCAGCCGCGATCCGCTGGGCGGTCAGGCGCTCGCGGACCATCTGCTGCGGCTGGCGCAGAACGACCACTGACCGGCCGTACCGCCAACGCGTCGGGGGCGCACCGGAGTTGTCCGGTGCGCCCCCGACGCGCATGGGGGAGATCCCTAGGTCGTGTCCGCGAAGTCCCGTCGTCCGCCCGGAGGGCGGGCCTCGCGGCGTCCGGTGCGTGCGATCGGCGTGCCGCCCGGAAGTCCTCGTACTGGGCGTACTCGGGCTTTCGGGCGGTGCGGCGAGCGTGCGTGCCGGGCGTCGCGAGGCAGGCGGGACTTCGCGGACACGGCCTAGCCGAGGCGGCCCGCCAGCCCGCCCGTGCAGCGCACCTCGTCGCCGGCCGTGATGAGCAGGGCTTCCACGTTCGGGAGCGACTCCAGCCAGGCCAGGCCCTCCCGCGAGCCCATCGCGAACGCGGCCGTGGCCCAGCAGTCGGCCCAGGTCAGCCGGGGTGCCACCACGGTGACGGCGACCAGGTCGGTCACCGCGGACTTGCCGGTGGAGGGGTCCACGATGTGCGCCCCGCGCTCCGCCGTACCCGAGGTGGCGACCGCCAGTTCGTCGGCGCCCGCCGCCGAGATCACGGCCGCGAGACCGCCGGGACGCAGCGGATCGGAGACGCCGACCCGCCAGGGCCGGTGCGGTCCCGGGGCGCCGAACATCTGGACGTCGCCGCCGCCGTTCACACTGACCCCGCTCACCCCGGCCGCCGTCGCGATCAGCTCGGCCGCCCGCTCGGCCGCCCAGCCCTTCACGATGCCGGTCGGGTCCAGGCGCCCCTCGTAGTTCGTGCTGAACCAGCCGGCGCTGACCCGCTCCGCCTCGGCGCCCAGCTCCAGCACCTCGGCGACCTCGGCGTCGCACTCCGCCACGGTCAGCTCGCCGCGCGCCAGCCGGGAGACCTGGCTGTCGTCGCGGTAGGTGCTGAACACCTCGTTGACCCGGTGCAGTTGGGCGACCGCCTGCTCCAGCACCGCCTGCACGGCCTCCGGCTCGCCGCCGCGGATGTCGAAGGAGAACACCGTCCCCATGACCTCCTCGGCGTGCCGCAGCGCGGCGGGAGCCTCCGCGGGATCGGTCACCGTGTCAGCCACCGGCCTTGTCCAGCGCCGACTGGAGGGATTGCTTGTAACCGCCGCTCGTGTACGTGGCGCTCGACACCGAGTCGATGTTCGCGTTCCCGGCGGCCACGGCCTCCTGGTTGAGCTTGGGGATCGCCAGCGCGGTCTTCTGGTCGCTGATGCCGCCGCTCGGGGCCTGCACCGCCTCGGCCTTGGTGATCTTGCCGCCCGCGACCGTGATCCGGACCTGGACCGGCCCGTACATGGTCGTCGCGACATTGCCGGTGACCGTCTTGGCCTGCGCGGCGGGCGCCGCGGCGGCGGCCGAACTCTGCGCCGGGGCAGCCGAGTTGGCCGCCTTCATCTTGTCGATGGCCGACTGGAGGGACTTCTTGTAGCCGCCGCTGGTGTACGTCGCCCCGGTCACGGAGGTGATGTCCGCGCTCTGCGTGGCGACCACCTCCTGGTTCAGCTTGGGGACGGACAGCGCGGTCTTCTGGTCACTGGTCCCGCCGTGCGGCGCCTGCACCGCCTCGGCCTTGGTGATCTTCCCGTTGGCGACCGTCAGGCGCACCTGGACGACCCCGTACTCGGTCTGGGTGGCGGCGCCCGTGATGGTCGAGGTCCCGGCCGCCGCGGCGCCGCCCTGGGGCGACTCCTGCGCGGCGGCGGCTCCCTGCGCCGCACCCTGCGCGGACGCCGAGGAGGAGTCGGTCGCCGGCTTCAGCGAGAGCAGCAGAACGATCCCGGACACGGTGGCGGCGCTCGCGAGCAGAACACGCCGGATGGGGTGGCTCTTCTTCATTGCTCCTGACTCCCGTCGCTCACATCTCGAACGACTCGTGATGGATGCGGCGGGCGGGAACCCCCGCGCCGCGCAGTGCTTCGTAGACCGACTGCGCGAAGCCGGGCGGCCCGCACATGAAGACGTCGTGGTTGTCGATGTCGGGCAGCTTGCGGCGCAGCGAGTCCGCCGAGATGTCGGGGCGCTCGCCGTCCGGGCTGTTGACCGCGTACATCAGACGGGCGCCGCGCTCGTCGGCGATCTTCGCCAACTCGTCCCACAGCGCCAGGTCCTGAGTCGTGTTCGCCCGGTAGAGCAGCGTGATGTCACCGGCCGCGCCGGGCAGCGTCTCGAACAGCGCGCGCATCGGCGTGATGCCGACACCGCCCGCGACCAGCAGCACCTTGCCTCGGGTGCGCCGCTGCGAGGTCATCGCGCCGTAGGGGCCCTCGGCCCACACCTTCATGCCGGGGCGCAGTTCGCGCAGCCGGGCGCTGTGGTCGCCGATCGCCTTGACGGTGATCCGCAGCATGTTCGGGCGGGGGGCCGCCGACAGCGAGTACGGGTGCGAGCTGAACCGCATGCCCGGCGCGAGGAAGCGCCACCGGAAGAACTGCCCGGCCTCCGCGCCCATCCGGTGCAGCTTCCGCCCGCCGATCAGCACCGACACGATGCCGGGCGTCTCCTCGATGACCGCCTCGACGTACATCCGGTGCCGCAGGTTGAGCCGGATCGGGGTGAGGATCCGGTACCAGACCACGAGCGCGGTGACCGTGCCGTAGAGCCCGTACCAGAAGGTCTTGGCGATCGAGGTCAGCGCGAAGTCGTTGCCGGTGCTGATCTGGTGCCAGAAGGTGAGGAACACCGCGCCGTACGTCAGCAGATGGACGTGGTACCAGGTGTCGTACGGCAGCCTGCGGCGGACGGCGCCGATCGACGAGAGGCCGATGAGCAGGAACAGGCCGGTGCCGATGGCGGCCTTGCCCATGTCGGGCAGCTGGTTCACCGAGTCGATGGTCTGCTGGACGATGTCGCCCAGCGTCTTGCCCGCCTGGAGGGCGTAGCCCCACATGATGAGGAAGACGTGCGCGAAGACCAGGCAGAGCGTGTACCGGCCGCTCATCGCGTGCCAGCGGGCGACCCGGTCGGAGCCGACCCGGCGTTCCAGGGCGGGCACGCGGGCCATCTGGAGCACGACGAGCGCCATCAGATAGCCGGCCAACAGGCCGGTGATACGGCCCGCGTTGAGGATCTTGCCGTTCTGGTCGGCGATGGACGGCGTGTTCTGCCACCACAGCCACAGCACCGCGACCGCTCCCGCCCAGACGGCGAGCAGCAGCAGGGTCGCTGGGGAGCGGCGCGGGCGGATGCGGCGCATCGTCTGTCGTCGGGCGGCACGTCCGCCTGCGAGCGTGGTGGTCACGGTTCCTCCGTGGACGGGGCACAAGGGGGGTGGCGTGGCCCCTTGGCCCTGAAGTACGTGCCGTGGAGGCTGTGCGTTCAGCGTCCCGCCGAGTCCAGTGCGGACTGAAGTGACTGGCGGTAACCGTCACTTGTGTACGTCGCTCCCGACACCGTGTCGATCTTCGCGCTCTGCGCGGCCAGCGCCTCGCTCCGCAACTGCGGCAGGGCATAGGAGTTGATCTCCTGGTCACGCGGGTTGTCCGAGGGGGACTGGACCGCGGTGACATCCGTGATCTTGCCGTTCGACACGGTGATCCTCACCTGGACGGGTCCCCAACGGGTCTGCACGGTCGAGCCGGTGACGGTCCTCGTCCCGGCCACCGCCTTCCCGCTCGCGCCGGCGGAGGGAGCGGGCGACGAGACGACCCGGGGTGCCGAGGTCACCACCGGAGCCGTGTGCGGCTTCAGCGCCAGCAGCATGACCAGGCCGGACGCGGTCGCCGCAGTCGCCAGCACGATCCGCCGCAGCGGCCGGTTCTGCTTCAACGGATGCACGACGACCTCACAGCTCGAACGACTCGTGGTGGATACGGCGGTCCGGCACACCGGCGGCGGACAGCGCCCCGTAGACCTCCTGGGCGAAGGCGTGCGGACCGCAGACGTACACGTCGTGCCCGGCGAGATCGGGCACGGCCCGGCGCAGTGCCGCCGCGCCGAGCGAAGGCCGTTGCCCCTGCGGCCCGTTGAGCGCGTACAGCACCCTCGCGCCGCGCCACCGCGCGATGGCCTCCAACTCCCCGCCCAGCGCCAGGTCTTCGGCCGTACGCGCCCGGTACAGCAGCGTCACCTCGCCCGGCAGGGTCTCGAACAGCGCCCGCAGCGGGGTGATCCCGACCCCGGCCGCGATCAGCAACGACCGCTGCCCGGTGCGCCGTTCGGCGGTCATCGCGCCGTACGGCCCCTCCGCCCACACCCGGGCACCCGGCCGCAGCAGCGGCACCGCCGCGCTGTGGTCGCCGAGCGCCTTCACCGTGATCCGCAGCCGGTCCCCGCGCGGCGGCGCCGACAGCGAGTACGGCGTCGACGTCCAGCCCATGCCCTCGCCGAAGAACCGCCAGCGGAAGAACTGGCCCGCCTGCGCGTCGAGTTCGTCGACATGCCGGCCCCGTACGACGACGGAGTACACGCCCGGCGCCTCCTTGTGCACGGACTCGACCCGCAGCCGGTGCCGCAGGTTGAGCCGCACCGGCGCGAGGATCCGGTACCACAGGACGAGGGCCGCGACACCGAGGTACAGGCCGTACCAGGCGGCCGTCGCTCCGGCGTGGCCGTTGAACTCGTCGCCCAGGCTCAGCTGGTGGAAGAAGGCGAGGAAGACCGCGCAGTACGTGAGGAGATGGACGTAGTACCAGAACTCGTAGCTGAGTCTCCGGCGCGCGGCCCGTGCCGAGGTGATGCCGACCGCGAACAGTACGAGGGCGCCGAGGGTGCCCTTCAGCATGTCCGGGTAGTCCAGGACCACCGTGACCGTCTCGTGCACGATCGAGGCGCGGTCCTGAGCGGCGTAACCGAGCAGGATGAACACGACGTGCACGACCAGCAGGCAGATCGTGTAGCGGCCCGCCATCGCGTGCCAGCGTGCCACCCGGTCCGAGCCGATCCGCCGCTCCAGCAGCGGCACCCGCGCCATCAGCCCCACGAGCACCGCGCAGGCGTACCCGCACAGCAGCCCGGCGATCCGCCCGACCCCGGTCAGCCGGCCCGCCGCCCCGACGACCGAGCCGGTGTCCGCCCACCAGAGGGCGACCGCGGCCGCCGCTCCGGCCCACAGCAGCGCGAGCACCGGGCCCGCCGGTGAGCGCCGGGGCACCCGCGGCACGGGCGGCGCCTTTCGCTGCTCGTACACGGTGGTCATGTGTCGGTCCTTTCACCCGTCCCGCACACAACTGTGCGGGCCCAACCTCTGAGGGATCTCTGAGCGGACGCCGTTCCCGGCCTTCTCAGAGGAAACTCAGAGGTCCTCGCGGCGGCCGGGGTCGCCGCCAGGGGTGATGCTGTAAGTGCCATGAACACCACCCGCTCCGGCCGGCCGGCCCTCACCCGCCCCGACGGCACCCCCGTGCGCGTCCTCGTCGTCGACGACGACCCCGACCTGGCCGAGGTGCTCTCCGGCGCCCTGCGCTACGAGGGCTGGCAGGTCCGCACGGCGGGCGACGGAGCCGCCGCGCTGGCCGGGGCGCGCGAGCTGCGGCCCGACGCCGTCGTCCTGGACGTGATGCTCCCGGACACCGACGGCCTCGCCGTGCTGCGCTCCCTGCGCGAGGTGAAGCCCGACGTCTGCGTGCTCTTCCTCACGGCCCGGGACACCGTGGAGGACCGCATCGCCGGCATCACCGCGGGCGGCGACGACTACGTGACCAAACCCTTCAGCCTGGAGGAGGTCGTCGCCCGGCTGCGCGGACTGCTGCGCCGCGCGGGCATGGCCCGCCAGCAGGAGGAGGGCCCGCGGATGACCGTCGGGGACCTGGTCATGGACGAGGAGGCCCGCGAGGTGACCCGCGCGGGCGACCTCATCGAGTTGTCACCGACCGAGTTCGAACTGCTCCGCTTCCTCATGCGCAACCCGCGCCGCGTCCTCAGCAAGGCCCAGATCCTCGACCGCGTCTGGTCCTACGACTTCGGCGGCCAGGCCCATGTCGTGGAGCTGTACATCTCGTATCTGCGCAAGAAGGTCGACGCGGGCCGGGTGCCCATGATCCACACCGTGCGCGGTGCCGGATACGTGCTCAAGCCGGTGGCGTGATGGGCGGGGCGCTGAAGGCCGTGGGGAGGCGGCTGCCCCGGCTGCGCACGCTGCGGGCGCGCCTGACCGCCGGCCTGGTGGTCCTGCTCGCGGTCAGCTGCGCGGCCGTCGGAGTGGCCGCCGTGGTCGAACTGGGCGGCTTCCTCACCGGCCGCCTCGACCAGCAACTCGCCCAGGTCGGCACGCAGTTCCCGGCCAGCCTGGAGCACAAGGGCCGGACACTCACCGACCACGACGCCGACGACCGGGAACGCGGCGACACCCGCCGGCAGGCACCGCACACCTTCGGCGCCCGCCTGGTCGACGGCGCCGTCACCAACTCGGGGGTCGTGCCCGCCGACACGGACGGCACCACGATCGACCTGAAGGTCCCGCTGACCGCACAGGACCGTGCGGAACTCGCCGGGGTCCCGGTGGGCGGCACGGCCCGCACCGTCCGCCTCTCCGCCCTGGGCGAGTACCGCGTCCTCGCCGCCAAGGGCCGGGACGGCGACGTGCTGATCACCGGGCTCCCGCTGGAGCCGGTGGACGCCGCCGTCCACCGGCTGGAGGAGGTCGCCGCGATCGTCTTCGGCGCCGCCCTCCTGATCACCGGTTTCGCGGGCGCCCTCTGGGTGCGCTGGTCGCTGCGTCCGCTCAGCCGGGTCGCCGCCACCGCCACCCGGGTCAGCGAACTCCCGCTGGCCAGCGGCGAGGTGGCGCTGCCGTCCCGGGCACCCGAGTCCGATCCGCGCAGCGAGGTGGGCCAGGTCGCCGGTGCCTTCAACCGCATGCTCGGCCATGTCGAGGACGCGCTCACCCACCGGCACGCGAGCGAGGAACGCCTGCGCAGCTTCGCGGCCGACGCCAGCCACGAGCTGCGCACACCGGTCGCCTCCATCCGCGGTCACGCCGAACTGGCCCTCCTCCATCCGGACCCCGTCCCGCCCAAGGTGACCCGGGCGCTGGAACGCATCGAGGCCGAGTCGGCGCGGATGGGCGTGATGGTCGACGAGATGCTCCTGCTGGCCCGCCTCGACGCGGGCCGCCCCCTCGAACGCCGCCCGGTCGACCTGACCCGTCTGGTCCTCGACGCCGTCGCCGACGCGCGGGCCGCGGGCCCCGACCACCGCTGGGCCCTCGATCTCCCCGAGGAACCGGTCACGGTCACCGGCGACGCCCACCGCCTGCAACAGGTGTTGGCCAACCTGTTGGCCAACGCGCGTTTGCACACGCCTGTTGGCACAAAGGTGACGGTGACGGTGGAGACAGCGGCCGAGGCGACCCGCCTGCTGGTCCACGACGACGGCCCGGGCGTCCCGGCGGAGGTCCAGCCCGGGGTCTTCGAACGCTTCACGCGGGCGGACAGACGAAGGACGGAGGGCGGGGGCACGGCGACGGGAGCGACGGCAGGCGGGGGAGCGGGCCTGGGCCTGTCGATCGTGGCGGCGGTGACGGAGGCGCACGGGGGCACCGTGGAACTGGAGAGCCGACCGGGCTCAACCACGTTCACGGTGGAACTCCCGCCCGGGGAAGCGACCTAGGGTCGCAAAGCCCCGGCCCCGGCCCCGGCCCCGCAGCCCATCAGCTCCGATCATCAGTACCGATCGAGAGCCGTGGCTCCACTCACCGTCCCGATCGCCAGGTGCGGCCCTCGCGCGGGATCGACCCACCCCAGGATCCTCCGCATCGCGTCCACCGGCACCGACACACAACCGGCCGTAGCCCCACGCCCGTTGACGTGCAGGAAGATCCCGGCCCCACGTCCCTTCACCGGTTTCGCGTAGTTGTACCCGATGACCACCCCGTACGCGTACTGCGTCGCGTACGAGATCAACCGCTCCGACTCCGACGCCCGGCAGTCATGAGCCAACGGCTCGCTCCACCGGTTGTAGACCCGTGACCGGATGTCCTCACACCACCAAGAACTTCCGTTCACGCGCCGGTACTTGACCCGGGTCCCGGTCGGCGCGCTCTTGATCCCGAAGGCGTACGGCAGGTCGTACAACCCGGTGGGGGTCGTATAGGACCCCTGCTGACGGACCCGCCCCTCGACAAGGCCCTTCGCCCCGAACCGGGCAGGCGCGGAACCGACCTTCACCCACGTCCCGCTCCGGCGCCGCTCCCACCAACTGAGCGTCCCGGACGTGGACTTGACGCTCGGCGCCTGGGCCAGGAGCAGCTGGCTCCCGCCTCCGGTGTCCGCGAGCGACGAGGGCGATGAGGGTGACGAGGGCGACGGCTCCGCGGCCCGTGCGGGCATCGCACCGAGCAGTGGAGGAAGGAGGGACGCGGACACGAGGGCGAGCACACCGGGACGCATGGGTCAGACGCTAGAGCGGGGACGCCCTGACGGCACCTCAGTTGGGCCGAACAGGCAACGCCCCCGCTCCGGACATCACCGTGGCCGCCCCGGCCGGCGTTCATCGGGGCGGCCACGGCTGCCTGTCACGTCACTTGGTGAGCGTGCAGGCGGCCAGGGAGTCCAGCCCGGTCGGCTTGGTGCCCTGCCGCCCGATGGCGATCGCGATGCGGTCGATGGTGGAGACGCGCTTGTCCTTCAGCGGGCCGAGGATGGCGTTCTGGACGAAGTTGGCGCCGCCCTGTCCGACGGTGTCGACGAGTCGCTTGTTGGCCTCGGCGATCTGGGTGTCGAGGAGGGCGAGGTTGCGGTCCACCTCGGCCTGCGCGGAGGCGGGGATCGCGGGCAGCTGCGACTTCACGTCCGGGCAGGAGATGGTCCCGACCGCGCTCGACCCGGCGGCGGCGGTGTCGTCGGTCCCTCCGGCCGCCTGCGTGGCGGCAGCGGTGGCGCTCGGGGTGGCGGTCGCACCGGTCGCACCCGTGGCCCCCGTGGCACCCGTCGAACCGGCCGCGTTCAGGGTGCAGGCGGCCAGGGCGTCGAGCCCGGTCGGCTTGGTGCCCTTGCGCCCGATCGAGATGGCGATGCGGTCGATGGTGGAGACGCGCTTGTCCTTGAGCGGGCCGAGGATGGCGTTCTGGACGAAGTTGGCGCCGCCCTGTCCGACGGTGTCGACGAGTCGCTTGTTGGCCTCGGCGATCTGGGTGTCGAGGAGGGCGAGGTTGCGGTCCACCTCGGCCTGAGCGGAGGCCGGAATGGCGGGCAGCTGCGACTTCACGTCGGGGCAGGAGATGGTCCCGGGGTCGGACAGTGTCCGGGCGGTCTGCGCGGTGCTGCTCTTGTCCGGGGTCCCGGCAAGAGCGGTACCGGCGATGACGGCACCGGTGAGGGCCACGGCGGCGGCACCGCCGATGAACACGACGCGACGCTTGTTGTACTTGGGGAGAGCCCTGGACATGGGAATGCCTCACTCGGGTCAGGGGGGAACTATGGGTGACTCGTGGGGGGAAACGCGGCGCCTGCGTTCGGCGAGAGGTACGGGAAAGCGGTTGCCCGTGTTCAAGGTCGTTCCAAGGCTCTTTCAAATTGACGAATCATGCAGAGCGCTGCATAATCATGCATGCGACACAATGCAGGGGCACCACAGCACGACGAGCCCCTTCCACGGCCTTTGAGGAGCAGCGCAAGTGAGCAGCAACAGCGGTGACGTACGGCTCTGGGGCGGACGTTTCGCCGACGGTCCCGCCGAGGCCCTGGCGAAGCTGTCCGCGTCCGTCCACTTCGACTGGCGGCTGGCGCCCTACGACATCGCCGGTTCCCGCGCCCACGCGCGCGTGCTGCACAAGGCGGGCCTCCTCACGGACGACGAACTGACCCGTATGCTCGCGGGCCTCGACCAGCTCGAAGCGGACGTCGCCGACGGCTCCTTCGTGGGCACGATCGCCGACGAGGACGTCCATACGGCCCTGGAACGCGGCCTGTTGACCATCCTCGGCCCCGACCTCGGCGGCAAGCTCCGGGCCGGCCGCTCCCGCAACGACCAGGTGGCCACCCTCTTCCGCATGTGCCTGCGCGACCACGCCCGGTCGATCGGCGGCCTGATCGCCGACCTCCAGGACGCGCTGGTCGGCCTCGCGGAGGCGCACCCGGACGTGGCGATGCCCGGCCGCACCCACCTCCAACACGCCCAGCCGGTGCTGTTCGCCCACCATGTGCTCGCCCACGTCCAGTCCCTGTCCCGGGACGCGGAACGCCTGCGCCAGTGGGACGAGCGCACGGCCGTCTCTCCGTACGGCTCCGGCGCGCTCGCGGGCTCCTCCCTCGGCCTGGACCCGGAGGCGGTGGCGAAGGACCTCGGCTTCGAGCACGGCTCGGTCGCGAACTCGATCGACGGCACGGCCTCCCGCGACTTCGTCGCCGAGTTCGCCTTCATCACCGCGATGATCGGGGTGAACCTCTCCCGGATCGCCGAGGAGGTCATCATCTGGAACACGAAGGAGTTCTCCTTCGTGACCCTGCACGACGCGTTCTCCACGGGCTCGTCGATCATGCCGCAGAAGAAGAACCCGGACATCGCGGAGCTGGCGCGCGGCAAGTCGGGCCGCCTGATCGGCAACCTGACCGGCCTCATGGCCACCCTCAAGGCCCTCCCCCTCGCCTACAACCGCGACCTCCAGGAGGACAAGGAGCCGGTCTTCGACTCCATCGACCAACTGGAGGTCCTGCTCCCGGCGTTCACCGGCATGATGGCCACCCTGACCGTCCACCGCGAGCGCATGGAGGAACTGGCCCCGGCCGGCTTCTCCCTCGCCACCGACATCGCCGAGTGGCTGGTCAAGCAGGGCGTCCCGTTCCGCGTGGCGCACGAGGTGGCCGGCGAGTGCGTCAAGGTCGCCGAGTCCGAGGACATCGAACTGAACGACCTCACGGACGAGCAGTTCGCGAAGATCTCCGCCCACCTGACCCCGGAGGTCCGCACGGTCCTGAACGTCCCGGGCGCGCTGGCCTCCCGCAACGGCCGAGGCGGTACGGCCCCGAGCGCGGTGGCGGTCCAACTGGCCGAGGTCAAGGCGGATCTGGTCCGACAGCACCTCTGGGCCGACGCCAAGTCCTGAGCCGCACGGGACCACACCGACGGCACCGACCGACCGAGGACACCGACCGCACCGACCGCATCCTGAGGCGACAGGGCATCCCGCGTTACGTTGTGGGTATGCCCTTCGCCCGCCTCGCCACCGCCACCACACCCACGGCCCACCTCGGACTCGGCCTCGCCGCCGTGGGCCGCCCCGGCTACATCAACCTCGGCCGCGACGAGGACCTCGGAGCGCTCCGCACCGTGGAAGCCCTCCGCGCCCGCACCCACGAACTCCTCGACGCCGCCTACGCGCAGGGCGTCCGCTACTTCGACGCGGCCCGCTCCTACGGCCGCTCCGAGGAGTTCCTCGCCGACTGGCTGACCGCCCACCCCGACCTCGACGACGTGGTCGTCGGCAGCAAGTGGGGCTACACCTACACCGCCGACTGGACCACCGACGCCGAGAAGCACGAGGTCAAGGACCACACCGTCCGGACCTACGACCGTCAGCGCGGCGAGAGCGCCGAACTGCTCGGCGACCGTCTCGACCTCTACCAGATCCACTCGGTGACCCCCGAGAGCCCGGCCCTCACCGACAAGGAACTCCACGCGAGACTGGCCGAGTTGGCGGCGACGGGCGTGACCGTCGGCTTCTCGACGAGCGGACCGGCCCAGGCGGACGCCATCCGGGCCGCGCTCGCCGTCACGGTCGACGGCGAGCCCCTCTTCCGTACCGTCCAGTCGACCTACAACGTCCTGGAGACCTCGGCGGGCCCGGCCCTCGCCGAGGCGCACGACGCCGGACTCGCGGTGATCGTCAAGGAGGGCATGGCCAACGGGCGGCTGTCCCAGCCGTACGCGCCGGACGCGCTGAAGGCCGTGGCGGAGGAGACGTCCGTGGGCACCGACGCGGTCGCCCTGGCGCTGGTCCTGCGCGAGCCGTGGGCCGGTGTGGTGCTGTCCGGGGCGGCGACGGCCGGGCAGCTGGCGTCCAACCTGCACGCGGCCGTCGTGGACCTGGACGAGGACCAGGTGTCCCGGCTCGCGGCACTCGCCGAGGAGCCCCGCACGTACTGGGACAGGCGCGGACAGCTGCCCTGGCACTGAGCCGTTCCGGGCTCCCGCTGATCCACCGGCCATGAGGCAGCCATGCCCGCGGTGAGACATTCATGTCTCATATGGGTTATGGTTGTCTCATGGCCGTCGATCGTGACCACGTGCTGCGCAGCGCAGCCGCCCTGCTCACCCGGAAATCCACGTCCACCATGGACGAGGTCGCCAAGGCGGCCGGGATCAGCCGGGCCACCCTGCACCGCCACTTCGCCGGACGCGACGCACTGGTCCGCGCCCTGGAGGCGCTGGGCATCGCCGAGTGCGAATCCGCCCTGGACACGGCCCGCCTGGACGAGGGCCCCGCGAGCGAGGCCGTACGGCGGCTGGTGCGGGCGCTGGAGCCGGCGGCCGGCCTGCTCGCGTTCCTCTACACCGAGAACCAGCTGTTCGAGAACGGACAGCAGAACGCGGGCTGGACCCGCCTCGACGAACGGATCGCCGCGCTCTTCCGGCGCGGCCAGGCCGGCGGCGAGTTCCGCATCGACCTAGCGCCGGCCTGGCTCACCGAGGCCCTGTACGGACTGATGGCCTCCGGCGCCTGGGCCGTCCAGGAGGGCCGGGTCGCCCCCAACGACTTCACGCACATGATCGTCGAGCTGCTGCTCGGCGGCGCGCTACGGAGAGAGGAATCATGACCAGCACCCTGCGGCCGGCGGCCGTGACGGAGACGGAGAAGCGCCCGGGCCGCTGGCTCGCGCTCTGCGTCCTCGTGCTCGCCGTGCTGCTGGTGGCCGTGGACGCGACCGTCCTCGGTCTCGCGACCCCCTACATCAGCGAGGACCTGAAGCCGTCCGGCACCCAGCTCCTGTGGATCGGCGACGTCTACTCCTTCGTCATCGCGGGCCTGCTCGTGTCGATGGGCAGCCTCGGCGACCGCATCGGCCGCAAGCGGATCCTGCTCGTCGGGGCCACCGCCTTCGGCGCGATCTCGGTCCTCAACGCCTATGCCGTGACACCGGAGTTGATGATCCTGGCGCGGGCGCTGCTCGGTGTCGCGGGCGCGACCCTGATGCCCGCCACGCTCGCCCTGATCCGCAACCTCTTCCACGACCCGCGCGAACGCAGCCTGGCGGTCGGCATCTGGGGCGCGACCGCCTCGGCCGGTACGGCGGTCGGCCCGGTGGCGGGCGGCTTCCTGCTCGAACACTTCTGGTGGGGCTCGGTGTTCCTCATCAACCTGCCGGTGATGGCGGTCCTCGTCCTGGTCGGCGTCAAGATGCTGCCCGAGTCGAAGAACCCCGACCCCGGCCCCTGGGACATGATCAGCGTCGTGCTGTCCCTGGTGGGTGTGATCGGTGTGGTCTACGCGGTCAAGGAGGCCGCGACCCACGGCTTCCAGTGGCCCGCACTCGCCGTGGGCGTACTGGGCGCGGCGGCCCTGTACTGGTTCGTCCGCCGCCAACTCACGCTTCCCGCACCCCTGTTGGACATGCGCCTGTTCCGTGACCGGGGCTTCAGCGCGGCCGTCCTGGCCGACCTGCTGACCATCCTCGGCCTGTCCGGGCTGGTGTTCTTCCTCTCCCAGTACCTCCAACTGGTCCAGGGCAGGGGCCCGTTCGAGGCGGGCCTGGCCGAAATCCCCGCCGCTGTCGGCGCGGTGGCGGCCGGTCTGATCGCGGGCCGTACGGCCCGCCGCTTCTCGGTCCGCGCGGTGGTCGCGGGCGGCCTCGCCGCGGTCGGTCTCGCGCTGGCCGTACTGACCACCCTCGACCGGTCGACCGGCTACCCGCTCCTGGGCGCCGCGCTGCTCGTGGTCGGTGTCGGCGCGGGCTTCTCCTTCACGGTGACCGCCGACGTCATCCTCTCCTCCGTACCGAAGGAACAGGCGGGCGCGGCCTCGGCGGTCTCGGAGACGGCCTACGAACTCGGCGCTGCCCTCGGGATCGCCGTACTCGGCTCGATCGTGACGGGTGTCTACCGGGGTTTCGCGGCTCCGGCGGGCACACCGAGCGCCGCCCACGAATCACTGGGCGGCGCGGTGGAAGCGGCGGGAAGCATGCCGGCCCAGGCGGCCCAGGACATGCTGACGTCGGCGAGGGAGGCCTTCGTCGACGGCCTGAGCGTGGCATCGGGAGTGGGCGCGACAGTCCTGCTCGCGACAGCGGTGGCGGCGTGGTTCCTGCTGAGGGGCCAACGTCTTTAGGGGGCGGGGCTGTTCCGTCTCGCGGCTCTGCCGCGCGGGCGCGACCGGCGACGACGCACCCGCGCCCGAGAACAGCGTTACGCGGCCTTCGCCTTGGTGGCGTACATGTCCACGTACTCCTGGCCCGACAGCCGCATGACCTCGGCCATCACCGAGTCCGTCACGGCCCGCAGCACATACCGGTCCCGGTCCATGCCCTCGTACCGGGAGAACTCCATCGCCTCGCCGAACCGGACGGTGACCCGCCCCGGGCGGGGAATGCCCGCGCCGCCCGGCTGCAACTTGTCCGTACCGATCATCGCGAACGGCACGACCGGCGCACCCGTCATCATCGTGAGCCGGGCGATGCCGGTACGGCCCCGGTACAGGCGGCCGTCGGGGGAGCGCGTGCCCTCGGGGTAGATGCCGAAGACCTTGCCCTCTTCGAGGATGCGGCGGCCGGTCATCAGGGCGGCGACCCCGCCGTTGGCCCCGTCCCGGTCCACCGGGATCATGCCGACGCCGGTGAAGAACCAGGCCATGAGACGGCCCTTGAAGCCCTTGCCGGTGACGTACTCGTCCTTCCCGATGAAGAACACCTGCCGGTCGCAGACCAGCGGAAGGATCATCGAGTCGATGAACGTGAGGTGGTTGCCGGCCAGGATCACCGGGCCGTCACCGGGGATGTGCTCCGCGCCCTCCACACGTGTGCGGAACATCAGGCGCATGATCGGTCCGAGCACTGCCTTGATGAGCACGAAGCGGGACAACGGGCCCTCCGGTGTCAAGGGGTCGATATAAAACTGTGCAGGTGAGGACGATACTCGCGGTGCCCCGCGTATTGCACATCGGGTTCACCGAGGTCTTACGCAGTGTTGACGCACGTTTACCTGCGGTGTCGCTCCGGAGTCGTCCCGTAACCGGGCCGCCATGTTGTGACGTATCTCGCGTTCCTGGCTGATGCGGTGTCAAACCTGTCCTTCCGTACGACATCGAGCGTCACCGTCGTGTTCCGGCCGAGGTCTCCCGCTCGTCATGTACACGCACCTACGATCGGCGCGCAGCGACGGGGCGACGCCAGGAGGCTTCATGGACACGCAGGGAACACAGGGGCCGGCCGAGCGGGCGGGCGGCACCGGACGACGGGCGCTGCTCGGCGCGGCCGTGCTCGGCGCGGGAGCGGCCGCCCTGGGACCGGCGGGCACCGCGCGAGCCGCCGAGGCCGCGACGGCCCGCCACGGCGGCGGCCTGAAGGACCTGCCCAGGCCGACGATCGTCGGGCACCGGGGCACCAGCGGCTACCGCCCCGAGCACACCTTCGGCTCGTACGACCTGGCCCTGGACCTGGGCGCCGACATCGTCGAGGCCGGTGACCTGGTCCCCACCAAGGACGGCCACCTGGTCTGCCGGCACGAGCCGGAGATCGGCGGCACCACGAACGTCGCCGACCACCCCGAGTTCGCGAGCCGCAAGACCACCAAGCTGCTCGACGGCGTCTCCACGACCGGCTGGTTCACCGAGGACTTCACGCTCGCCGAGCTGAAGACCCTGCGCGCGATCGAGCGCATTCCGGCCAACCGCCCGCACAACACGCTCTACAACGGCCGCTGGGAGATCCCGACCTTCGAAGAGGTCCTCAAGTGGCAGGACGAGCAGACCCGTAAGCGCGGCAAGCAGGTCTGGATCTACCCGGAGATGAAGCACCCCACCTACTTCCGCAAGCGCGGCTTCGACATGGAGAAGCTGCTCTCCTCGGCCCTGCGCAAGCACGGCAAGGACAAGCGGAACTCGCCGGTCCTCATCCAGTCCTTCGAGCCGACCAGCATCCAGAAGATCCGCCGGCTCGTCGGCAACAACCTCGTCGTGCTGCTGTCCGGCACGGGCACCCGGCCCTTCGACTTCGTCGACCTGGGCGACCCGCGCACGGTCGACGACCTGGTCACCCCGAAGGGCCTCGCCGAGATCGCGTCGTACGCCCAGGGTCTGGGCCCGACACTCGACCTGATCATCACCAAGAACGCGGACGGCAGCCTGAACAAGGAGACCACCCTCGTCGCCGACGCGCACAAGGCCAGGCTGATCCTGCACCCCTACACCATGCGCAACGAGAACCCCTTCCTGCCGCTGGAGTACCGCAAGGGCACGGACGTGGACGCCTACGGCGACGCGTTCGGCGCCTTCAAGCGCTACTTCGCCACCGGCATCGACGGTGTCTTCACCGACAACGCCGACACCGGTCTGCTGGCCCGCGCGGACTTCGTCAACGGCTGAGCCCCGCGCCCCGTTGGAGTGACAGACGGCCGCCCCGGCAACCTTGTGCCGGGGCGGCCACGTCGTGCCGCATATGACACACCAACTCGTCACGACCCTGCGCCCACTGCTCGCCGCCGAGGCCTCCGCCGAGGCATATGCCTCCGGAACCGAACCGGCCGACCTCGAACAGGCCGTCTGGCTCCGCCTCCTGGAACGCCTCGACACCTCCGGCCCGCCGCGCGACCCCGAGGGCTGGCTCCGCCGCGCGGTCCGCTCGGAGGCCCGCCGCACCCGCCGCACGGCCCGTGTCGAGCAGTCGTACGGCGACGATCCCGTCGAGGACGGCGAGCGCGGCCCCGAGCAGGTCGCCCTCACGGCGGCGCGGCATCGCGCGCTGCACGACGCGGTGCGCCGGCTGCCGGGCCGCTGCCCGCGTCTGCTGGCGGCGCTGCTGTCGCCCGAGGACCTCACCTACCGCGAGATCGCGGGGGAGTTGGGTATCTCACAGGGCAGTCTCGGCCCGGAACGTTCCAGATGTCTGGGATGTCTCCGGCGATTGCTGACGCCGGAGGTTGCGGCCCGCGAAGCACGGGGATAGGAGTGAGGAATCAAGTGGCGATCAGGTGAGCGGGAGGCGTGCGCACATGGGCATGAGCGTGACCATCTCGGTGGCGACCGAGCAGGACGCAGAGCAGATCTTCAGGCTTCAGTACCTGTGCTTCCAGAGCGAGGCGGCGCTGTACGGCAACTACCGCATCGACCCGCTCGTCCAGAGCCTCGACTCGGTCCGGGCCGAACTGGGCTCGGACTGCGTGTTCGTGGCCCGGCTGGGCGAGGAGGTGGTCGGCTCGGTCCGCGGCACGGTGACCGAGGACGGCGCCGCCGCCATCGGCAAACTCTGCGTCCACCCGCGCCTCCAGGGCCACGGCATCGGCGCCCGTCTCCTGCGCGCCGCCGAGTCCGCCCTCGCCGAGGAACGCGGCGCCAAGAAGTTCCGCCTCCACACCGGCCACCGCAGCGAGGGCAACCTCCGCCTGTACCGCCGCGTCGGCTACGAGACCGTAGGCACCTCCCAGGGCGCCGACGGCGTACCGATGATCGTCCTGGAGAAGCCGGTCGAGGCGTACGTCGCTACCGCGTGACCGCGCCGGCCCGGTTCTTCCGCAGCCAGTACAGCGCGGACAGCGGCAGCAGCACGGGGATGAAGACGTACCCCGCGCCGTAGTACGACCAGACCGTCGCGTCCGGGAAGGCCGAGCCGTCGATCACGGTCAGCGTGCCCACGATCAGGACACCCGCGAGTTCGGCGGCGCAGCACGCCTGTGCCGCCCTGCGCGCCCGCTCGCCGCCGCGGACCAGGGAGTACGTGATGAAGCCGTACACCACCCCCGCGACGGCCGACAGGGAGTAGGCGAGCGGGGCCCGGTCGAACTCGGTGGAGATCTGGTAGACGGAACGCGAGACCGCGCCGACGACCATCACGCCGTAGAACCAGACGAGCAGCATGCCGGGTCCGCCGATGAGCCGCTGGGGCCCGGCTTCCGCCGTGTTGTCTTCCGCGGTGTTCTCGTCCACGGTGGTCATCTCAGCTTCCCCAGATGTCGTAGAGCCGCACTTCGAGCACGGCCAGGACCACGGCGCCGGCCGCGACCGTCGCCGAACCCCAGCGGGTGCGCTCCGCCAGGGACATGAGACCCGCCGCCGGTACCGCCGCGAACGCGCCCAGCAGATACGCCACGAAGATCGTCGTGCCCTGCTCCGCCTTCTCGCCACGCGCCAACTGCACGATCCCGACCACCAGTTGGACCGTGGCCAGCAGGGTGACCACCGCCATGCCGATGAAGTGCCAGTCCTTCGTCGACTGGTCGCGGTAGGCCGCCCACCCGGTCCAGGCGGCGAGCAGCAGCGCGGCGACACCGATCACCAGCGTCAGGGCATCAAGCATGCCGCGACCCTATTACGGGCCAAAAGACCCGGTGACCGTAGGGTCGGGAACATGAAGATCCATGCTGAGGCCCTCCTGTTCGACAACGACGGCACGCTCGTCTCCTCCCTCGAATCCGTGCGCAGGTGCTGGACGCGCTGGGCGGCGGAGTTCGGGATCGCCGCCGAGGACTTCGCCCGGGTCGAACTCCACGGGCGGACCGCCGTCGCGATAGCCGCCGACCTGCTGCCCGCCGACGTCGTCCCCGCCGCGGTCGCCCGCATCGAGGCGCTGGAGGTCGAGGACGTCGCCAACGGGGGCGCCATTCCGCTGCCCGGCACCGAGGCGTTCCTCGGCTCGCTGCCCGCCGACCGCTGGGCCGTCGTCACCTCCGCCACCCGCCGGCTCGCCGAGGCCCGGCTCGCGCACGCCGGCATCCTGCCCAAGGTCCTCGTGGTCGCCGAGGACGTCACCCGCGGCAAGCCCGACCCCGAGCCCTACCTCCTCGCCGCCCGTCGGCTCGGCGTCGACCCGGCCCGCTGCGTCGTCTTCGAGGACGCCCCGGCGGGCCTCAGGGCGGGCCGCGCGGCCGGAATGATCACCGTGGCCTTGGCCACAACCCACGAGGCCCACGAGCTCGAAGCCGATCTTGTCGTGAACGACCTGTCGGCCCTGTCCGCGCTGGTCAGCGACGGGGGAGTGGAGATCTCCGCGCGCCGCTGACACCCGTCCGCCGCTGTCCGGCATACGGACAGCGGCACTTTGTCAGGACCGTACGTCTGCTTTACTGATTCCATGACCACGACGAGCTGCCGCACCCTTGCGACCGAGGCGACCCTGACGCCCGGTGCTCGTTGTATGTGTCGAATGCGCGCCTTCTAGAGGGCCCCCGCACCACCCCCGGGCCACGCGCCCCAGCCTCGCGCCCCGAAGCGAGCCGCCCCGGCACGTCCACGCGCCGACCGCCGTGCGACACCGCCGCCCCACGCACATTTCCCCCCTCGTACCCGGGCACATCCACGCCCCCGTACTCGACAGTCATGGAACCCCAGTGATCACCACATCGGGCCTGACCAAGGTCTACCGCTCGCGAGGCCGTGAGGTCACCGCTCTCGACGGCGTCGATCTCCACGTCCGCGAAGGCGAGGTGTACGGCGTCATCGGCCAGTCCGGCGCCGGCAAGTCCTCGCTCATCCGCTGCGTCAACCTGCTGGAGCGGCCCACCGCCGGCACGGTCACCGTGGACGGCCAGGACCTCACCGCCCTCGCCGGGCGCGGACCGCGCGCCGGACGCGAACTCCGGCAGGCGCGCAGCCGTATCGGCATGGTCTTCCAGCACTTCAACCTGCTCTCCTCGCGCACCGTGCAGGACAACGTCGAGCTGCCGCTCGAAATCCTCGGGAAGTCCGGGAAGGAGCGCTCCGCCAAGGCACTCGAACTGCTCGACCTGGTCGGGCTCGCCGACCGGGCGAAGTCCTACCCGGCACAGCTCTCCGGCGGCCAGAAGCAGCGCGTCGGCATCGCCCGCGCCCTGGCCGGCGACCCCAAGGTGCTGCTCTCCGACGAGGCCACCAGCGCCCTCGACCCGGAGACCACCCGCTCGATCCTCCAGCTGCTGCGCGACCTCAACCGGCAGCTGGGCCTGACCGTCCTGCTCATCACCCACGAGATGGACGTCGTGAAGTCGGTCTGCGACTCCGCCGCGCTCATGCGGCACGGGCGGGTCGTCGAGTCCGGGACCGTCAGCGAACTGCTCGGCACCCCCGGCTCCGAACTGGCCGCCGCGCTCTTCCCGGTCAGCGGCGAGGCGGGCGACGAGGAGCGGACCGTCGTCGACATCACCTTCCACGGCGAGGCCGCCACCCAGCCCGTCGTCTCACGGCTCTCCCGCACCTACAACATCGACATCTCGATCCTCGGCGCCGCCATCGACACCGTCGGCGGCCTCCAGGTCGGCCGGATGCGCATCGAACTGCCCGGCCGCTACGAGGACAACGTCGTGCCGATCGGCTTCCTGCGCGAACAGGGCCTGCGGATCGACGTGGTGGGCCAGGAGCCCGTACTGCTGAAGGAAGGTGCCAAGTGAGCTGGTCCGAGATGCAGCCCCTGCTGTCCCAGGCGTGTTGGGACACGCTCTACATGGTCGGCTGGTCCACGCTCGTCGCCGTCGTCGGCGGCCTCCCGCTCGGCATCCTGCTGGTGCTGACCGACCGCGGCGGACTGCTCCAGAACGTGGCCGCCAACAAGGTCATCGGGCAGATCGTGAACGTCGCCCGCTCGCTGCCCTTCATCATCCTCATGGTCGCGCTGATGAACTTCACCCGGACCGTCACGGGGACGACCATCGGTCGCGAGGCCGCCATCGTGCCGCTCGCGATCGGGGCAATTCCCTTCTTCGCGCGCCTCGTCGAGACGGCTGTCCGCGAAGTGGACGGCGGGCTGGTCGAGGCCGTGCAGTCGATGGGCGGCAACACCTGGACCGTCGTGCGCAAGGTCCTCGTGCCGGAGTCCCTGCCCTCGCTGATCTCCAGCACCACCACCACGATCGTCGCGCTCATCGGCTACTCAGCGATGGCCGGCACGGTCGGCGCCGGCGGCCTCGGCGACATCGCCATCCGCTACGGCTACCAGCGCTTCGAGACACAGCTGATGTGGATCACCGTGGCGATCCTGGCGGTCGTCATCTCCCTCATCCAGTTCGCCGGCGACTACGCGGCCCGCTCCGCGCACCGGCGCGGCGGACGCTCGGGCCCCGCGCCGAGGCTACGGCTGCTGAAAGCCGCGTAAGCACCCCGGCGGCTCACCCCCCAAGACTCCCCGCACCACCCACCGCGGGGTCGTAGTACGCGACACCCTTCAGGAAAGGCACTTTTCGTGCGTAACACCGCAAAGCTCAGCACCGCCGTCCTCGCCGCCGGAGCGCTCACCTTCGCGCTCTCCGCCTGCGGCTCGGACAAGGGCTCCTCCTCGGCCGCCGACTACAGCGGACCGCTGGTCGTCGCCGCGAGCCCCACCCCGCACGCCGAGATCCTCGACTACGTCAAGGACCACCTGGCGAAGAAGGCCGGACTCGACCTGGAGGTCAAGGAGTTCACCGACTACGTCACACCGAACACCGCGACCGAGGACGGCTCGGTGGGCGCCAACTACTTCCAGAACCAGCCGTACCTCGACGACTTCAACAAGAAGAACGGCACCCACATCGTGCCCGTCGTCACGGTCCACCTGGAGCCGCTCGGCCTCTACTCCCACAAGGTGAAGAGCGCCGACGCCCTGAAGAGCGGCGCTACGGTCGCCGTCCCCAACGACAGCGTCAACGAGGCCCGCGCCCTCAAGCTGCTCGCGGCGAACAAGCTGATCACCCTCAAGGCCGGCGTGGGCAACGAGGCCACCCCCGCCGACATCACCGACAACCCCAAGAAGCTCAAGTTCAAGGAGCTGGAGGCGGCCCAGACCCCGCGCTCCCTGGACGACGTCGACGCGGCCGTCATCAACGGCAACTACGCCATCTCCTCCGGCCTGAAGCCCGCCAAGGACGCCCTCGTCCTGGAGTCGGCGACGGACAACCCCTACGGCAACTTCCTCGCCGTGAAGAAGGGCAACGAGAAGGACCCGCGCGTCAAGAAGCTCGCGAAGCTGCTCACCTCGCCCGAGGTGAAGAAGTTCATCGAGGACAAGTACGCCGGTTCCGTCATCCCGTCCTTCTGAGTCGTCTTGTAGACAACTCACCACAACTCACCGGGTCCACCCGCTCACCGCGGGTGGACCCCGTGGTGCGGTTCACCGCTTTCATGCTGCATGCTGGGCAGTTCAGGTTGCCCTGAACATTTTCCAAAGGTTACGGAGCGGCGCATGACTAGCACCTTCCCCAACATCTCCATCAGCACGGAGCGGTTGGTGCTGCGGCCCCTCGAAGAGGACGATGCGCAGGCCCTGGCCGAGATGATGAACGACGACCAGGTCGCGGCCTGGACCGACGTCCCCCAGCCGTTCAGCGAGCCCGGCGCCCGCGAGTGGATCACCAACTACGCGCCCGCCGAACGGACCTCGGGCCGCGGCCTCGACCTCGCCGTCACCGAGTTCCTCACCCAACGGCTCGTCGGCATCGTCCAGTTGACCAAGACGGACTGGCATGTCCGGTCCACCGAGCTGTCGTACATCATCGCCCCCTGGGCACGCGGCGAGGGCTACGCCTCCGAAGCCGCCCTCGCCACCGCCCAATGGCTGTTCGGGGACCAGAAGTTGGAGCGCATCGAACTGCGCACCGCCGCCGACAACACCGCCTCCCAACAGGTCGCGCAGAAGATCGGCTGCATCAGCGAGGGCGTCCTGCGCAACGCCTGCATAGCGCACGTCCACGCCGACGACGGCACCTGGATCGACGTCCGCACCGACTTCATCGTGTGGAGCCTCCTCCCCGAGGACCTGGAGGGCACGGCCGAGCAGCTCGCCGACGCCGACGGCTTCACGTCACTCGCCGACTGGAACTGAATCCGGCGGGTACGACCACGGAAGCACCGCCCAGCCGCACCAGGTACCCTCACGGTGCCCGCGTACGGGCCGCTTCCCCCGACGACCCGCGATGCACCCCTGGAGACTGACGACGATGGCCGACCGCGTCACGGTGATCGGCTGGGACGGCTCTCCGCTGACAGCCGCGGCACGCTCCGCGCTGAGCGCCGCCACCCTGGTGGCCGGCGCGCCCCACCATCTGGAACTGCCCGAGGTACCGGCCGGCGCCGAACGCATCCGGCTCGGCAGCGTGGCCCTGGCCGCCCGCCGCATCACGGGCCACCGCGGCACGGCGGTCGTGTTCGCCGACGGGGACCCGGGCTTCTTCGGGGTCGTACGGACCCTGCGCGCACCCGAGTTCGGCCTGGAGGTGGAGGTCGTCCCCGCCGTCTCCTCGGTGGCCGCCGCCTTCGCCCGCGCCGGTATGGCCTGGGACGACGCGCAAGTGGTCGTCGCCCACCGGCGCACCCTGCGACGCGCGGTGAACGTCTGCCGGGCCCACGCGAAAGTCGCCGTCCTCACCTCACCGGGCGCCGGTCCCGCCGAACTCGGCCTGCTCCTCGAAGGCGTCCACCGCACCTTCGTCATCTGCGAGGAACTGGGCACCGAGCACGAGCAGGTCACCGTCCTCACCTCCGACAAGGCCGCCGACCGCACCTGGCGCGACCCCAACGTCGTCATCGTCATGGGCGGCCCGGCCGGCCCCGCCGTCACCGCCGGACCCGGCGAGAGCTGGATCGCCGGCCGCGACCCGGCCGCCGTCGCCCGCGGCTGGACCCTCCCCGCCGAGGCCTACGTCGGCGAGCTGGGCGAGGGCGAGACGGAACTGCTGCGGGCCGCCCAACTCGCCCGCCTCGGCCCGCGCGTCGGCGACCTCGTGTGGGACATCGGCTGCGGCAGCGGCGCCTTCGCCATCGAGGCGGCCCGCGCCGGAGCCGCCGTCATCGCCGTCGACCGCGACACCCAGGCCTGCGCCCGCACCGACTCCGCGGCCCGCAGCTTCGGCGTGCACCTCCAGATCGTCAAGGGCGACGCCCCGCACATCCTGGAGAACCTCCCCGAACCCGACGTGGTGCGCGTCGGCGGCGGGGGAGTGGCCGTCGTCTCCGCCGTCGCCGACCGGCGCCCGCAGCGCATCGTGGCGCACGCCGCGACCCGCGACGAGGCCGAACTCGTCGGCCGCGACCTGACGGAGCACGGTTACCACGTCGAGTGCGCCCTCCTCCAGTCCGTCGAACTCGACACCAGGGCCTGGACGGAGACGGAACGGAGCGTCGCGTTCCTGCTCAGCGGCCTCCTTCCCGAGCGCGTTTCGTGACCCCGCGAACCGTCCCCGTGATCCTGTTGTCGTACTGCGCGCGGTAGGCTGGCGGACCGTTGTACCGCACAGGGTGGACCGGCGCTTCGTTCGTCAATGTCCGGAAAACCCGCCCGTTTTGGGGTGTGTGTGGTACAGCGGAACCGGAGGACGCGCAACGTGGCGCAGTCCACAGCGGGCCGTCGCGGATCAAGCTGCCGTGACGGCGCAACGGCCGCGACAATGCCATTGAATGGCTTTGTCGTCTAAATGGCTTTGTCGCTTTTTGGCGTCGGGTCGTTCGTGCCGCTGGACACGCACGCTCGTTCTCCACTGCGGGGCGGTCGGTGCGCCGTTCCCGGTGAGCGGGTCGTAGAAGCACTAACCGATGGGCGAGGGGTACGCATGACCGACACCGGCCAGGTCCCGGCCGAGGGGTTGCCGGAGAACGCAGGCATGGTGGAACAGCCGAGCGTTCCCGCACACGGCGCGTACACCTACCTCTCCGAGACCACCGCCGAGGACGAGGATCTGTTGCTGCTGCCGGGCGCCCAGGGCGCCTGGGGCAACGAGGTCCCGCCCCCCGTGCCCGAGCCGGTCGTCGAGACCGTCCAGGAGCCCGTTCCGCACGAGCCGGGGCCGCACGAGACGGCCGGTCGCGACAGCGGCTCCGTCGACCTCGGCGCCGTCCGGCTCGCCGAACCGGCGCCCGCGCCGGTCACCCCGCGCCGCCCGCTGCACCTCGGCCCGCCCCTCCCCGACACCTCGGCGAGCCCGGTCCGCTCCCTCGCCGACCGCGGCCCCGCGGGCGCGCCGGTCCGGCAGCCCGGCCCGGTGGCCACCAGCCCCGAGTACCTCGACGCCCCCCAACTCCGCGACCTGCCCCCGCAGGGCGCGGCCCCCTGGGGCGCCCACTCCTCGGTCGCCGCGGGGGTGCGGACCGCGGAAACGGTTGCCCCGGCCCCCGCCCCGACTCCGGTGCCGGCCCCGGTACCGGCGGCAGCGGTGGCATCCGAACCCGCCCCCGAACCCGTCGGCGCGGCCCAGGCGGCGGTGGCCAGACTCGCCACGGAAGCGGTGAACGCGGGAGTCGCCACGGCCCCCGACGCGGGCGGCGCCTGGCAGGGCGACGGCCGGCAGTACGCGGTGGCGCAGGCGATGACGGCGTCCTCCGCCTCCTCGGTCCACATGAGCACGGAGAGCTCCGGATCGGCCGGTGTCCCCGAACTGCCGGGCGCCCAGGAGGCGTTCGCCTCCGATGCCGGGTTCACCCATGGACACGAGCAGGGTGTCGAGGCGGGCCCGGTGCACGGCGACGGCCTTGGCGTCGAGAGCGCGGTCGTCCACGGTGACGTGACCGGCTCCGACCCCGTGCTTCCGGACAGTACGGCGGCTGCCGTCGGTGCGCCGCTCGTGCAGGACGAAACCCCCGAGGCGGCGGGCGAGGCCGGACTCGCGCAGGACGGCGGCCCCGTTTCCGAGGCGGAGTCGGTTCAGAGCGCTACCGGCCAGACCTCCGAAGACGTAGCCCCCGTTGAGCAGGGCCAGGGCCAGGGCCAGGGCCAGGGCCAGGACCAGAGCCAGGGCCAGGACCAGGCGCAGGGCCTTGTGTTCGCCCAGGGTGCCGACCAGGCTCTCGACGCGGACCCCGTTCACACCCAGGAGCCCGCTCCCCTCGACGGGGTCGTCGCGGTCCAGGAAGCCGAGGCAACTCCCCCTGTTCCCACGGGAGTCGAGCCCCCGCTCGGCCTCGTGGCCGAACCCGTCGAACCCGTCGAATCTGTCGAACCCGTCGAGTTCTCCGACACCGAGCGACCCGCACCCCCGGCCGACCACTCGACCACCCTCGCCGAGGCCGCCCCGGTCCCGGTCCCGGTCGCGCCCGTCGAGTCCGTCGAGCCCGTCCCCGCGACGCTCGCCGAGGCCGACCCGGTCCCGCCCGCCGAAGCCGCACCCGCTCTCCTCGACGCGCCGCCGAGCGAGCCGGTCGCCCCCCAGCCCACGGCCGCACCCGAAGTCGTGGCGGAGCAGCACGTCCCGGCCGAGGAGGCCGAGCCGGTGCTCGTGCCGCAGGTGTCCTCCGTCGAGCCCGACGTCGACCCCGAGGGCACGCCACTCGCCCAACCCGCCGCCCCGGACGCCGAGTTCGTGGAGCCGGCCGAGGTACCGCAGGGCGTCTCCGTGAGCCCCGGCCCCGACGACTCGCTCGGCCGCTTCGTGCCGGTGGAGGGGTCGGTGCCCACCACCCCGCACCTCGCGCCGACCCCGCCGCACCCGCTCGTCCTCCCCACGGAGGAGCCGTCCGGCGGCCCGGAGTCCTTCGCCGCTGTGCCCGCTCCCCGGGAGGCCGCTGCGGACGGCGAGCCCGAACTCGTACAGCACGCGGACGACCTGCGCACCCGGGCCGCCGACCAGGAAGAAGAGAGCACGGCCGCAGTGGCAGACGTACGGGAGTCCACCGGCCCGGCCGCACCCGGCTACGACGACGCCGAGCGCGAGGCCGTGCTGAAGGTGATGCGGGAACGCCGTGACATCCGCAACGGCTTCCGCAGCGACCCGATCCCGCACGACGTGCTGCTGCGCGTGCTGGAGGCGGCGCACACCGCGCCGTCCGTCGGGCACTCCCAGCCGTGGGACTTCGTCGTCATCCGCTCCGCCGACACCCGCCGCACCATGCACGAACTGGCCGAGAGCCAGCGCGAGGCGTACGCGAAGTCGCTGCCCAAGGGCCGGGCGAAGCAGTTCAAGGAACTGAAGATCGAGGCCATCCTCGACACCCCGGTGAACATCGTCGTCACCGCCGACCCCACGCGCGGCGGCCGGCACACCCTGGGCCGCCACACGCAGCCGCAGATGGCGCCGTACTCCGCCGCCCTCGCCGTGGAGAACCTGTGGCTCGCGGCCCGTGCCGAAGGCCTCGGCGTCGGCTGGGTCAGCTTCTTCGACGAGCGCGAGATGGTCCGCGCGCTCGGTCTGCCGGAGCACCTGGAGGTCATCGCGTACCTCTGCGTCGGCTACGTCGACGAGTTCCCGGACGAGCCCGAGCTGATGCAGGCGGGCTGGTCCAAGCGCCGCCCGCTGTCCTGGGTCGTGCACGAGGAGACGTACGGCCGCCGTGCCCTGCCCGGCGAGGACCCGCACGACCTGCTCGCGGAGACGGTCGCCGGGATCCGCCCGCTGGACGCCAAGGCGCTCGGCGAGGCCTGGGAGCGGCAGAAGCGGATGACGAAGCCGCCGGGCTCGCTCGGCATGCTGGAGATCATCTCCGCGCAGCTGGCCGGTCTCTCCCGGCAGTGCCCGCCGCCGATCCCCGAGCCCGCGGCCGTCGCGATCTTCGCGGGCGACCACGGGGTGCACGCGCAGGGCGTCACGCCCTGGCCTCAGGAGGTGACGGCCCAGATGGTCGCCAACTTCCTCGGCGGCGGCGCCGTGTGCAACGCCTTCGCGGGCCAGGTGGGCGCCGAGGTGTGCGTGGTGGACGTGGGTGTGGCGTCCGAACTCCCGGCCACGCCGGGCCTGTTGCCCCGCAAGGTCCGGGCCGGCACGTCGGACATGACGACCGGTCCCGCGATGACCCGCGAGGAGGCCAAGCAGGCCATCGAGGTGGGCATCGAGACGGCCCGGGACCTGGTGGCGGCCGGCAACAAGGCTCTGCTGACCGGGGAGATGGGCATCGCGAACACCACCGCGTCCGCCGCCCTGATCTCGGTGTTCACGGACACCGACCCCGCCGACGTCACCGGCCGGGGCACCGGCATCAACGACGAGACGCTGGCCCGCAAGACGGAGGTCGTGCGCCGCGCGATCGAACTCCACCAGCCGGACCCGGCCGACCCCATCGGCGTGCTCGCCGCGGTCGGTGGCTTCGAACACGCGGCGATGGTCGGCCTGTTGCTCGGTGGCGCGTCCCTGCGGACGCCGGTGATCCTGGACGGCGTCAGCGCGGGCGCGGCGGCCCTGGTGGCCCGTGCCATCGCGCCGGAGGTCCTCGCGGCCTGCATCGCGGGCCACCGCAGCGCCGAACCCGGGCATGTCGCCGCCCTCAACAAGCTCGGCCTGCGCCCCCTGGTCGACCTCGACCTCCGCCTCGGCGAGGGCACGGGCGCGCTGCTAGCCCTGCCGCTGGTGCAGAGCACGGCGCGGGCGATGCACGAGGTGGCGACGTTCGACTCCGCAGGGGTGACCGAGAAGTAGGCGCCCCCAGGGGGCTGTGGCGGCTCAGCCAGTGGACCGGCCGAGCCGCCACAGCCCCCTGCCCGTAAAATCTGCACGTCAGGGCCACCGCACGCCGTACCGCACGCAGGGCACCCCGCCGGGCAACCCGCCGTCAAAGAGGAGCCGCACCCTCATGGCCGAACACCCCGCCTACCCCGTAGGCCTCCGCCTCGCCGGCCGCCGGGTCGTCGTCCTGGGCGGCGGCCAGGTCGCCCAGCGCCGGCTGCCCGCGCTGATCGCGGCGGGCGCGGACATCACCCTGGTGTCGCCCGACGCGACGCCCTCCGTGGAGGCGATGGCGGACGCGGGCGAGATCGCCTGGGAGCGGCGCCCGTACACGACCGGCGACCTCGCGGACGCCTGGTACGCGCTGATCGCCACGACCGACCCCGAGGCCAACACCGCCGCCTCCGCCGAGGCGGAGGCGCACCGCGTCTGGTGCGTGCGCGCCGACGACGCCGACCGGGCCACCGCGCTGACCCCGGCGACGGGCCACAGCGAGGGCGTCACCGTCGCCGTACTCACCACAGACGTGCGCGGCCGGGACCCCCGCCACACCGCCGCGATCCGCGACGCGGTCGTGGCGGGCCTGCGCGACGGCACCCTGGTGGCACCCCACCACCGCACCCGCACCCCGGGCGTCGCCCTCGTCGGCGGCGGCCCCGGCGACCCGGACCTGATCACGGTCCGCGGCCGTCGCCTCCTCGCCGAGGCCGACGTCGTCATCGCCGACCGCCTCGGCCCCCGCGACCTCCTCGCCGAACTCCCCCCGCACGTCGAGGTGATCGACGCGGCGAAGATCCCCTACGGCCGCTACATGGCCCAGGAGGCCATCAACAACGCCCTGATCGAACACGCCAAGCGGGGCAGGTCGGTCGTGCGGCTGAAGGGCGGCGACCCGTACGTCTACGGCCGTGGCATGGAGGAGGTCCAGGCGCTGGCCGAGGCCGGCATCCCGTGCACGGTCGTGCCCGGCATCTCCAGCTCGATCTCCGTGCCGGGCGCGGCCGGCATCCCCGTCACCCATCGCGGGGTCGCACACGAGTTCACGGTGGTCAGCGGCCATGTCGCCCCTGACGACGAGCGCTCCCTCGTCGACTGGCCGTCCCTCGCGAAGCTCACCGGCACGCTCGTGGTCCTGATGGGCGTAGACAAGATAGGGAAGATCGCCGACACCCTGATCGCGCACGGCAAGCCGGCCGACACTCCGGTCGCCCTGGTCCAGGAGGGCACGACGGCCGCCCAGCGCCGGGTGGACGCGACCCTCGCGACGGTGGGCGAGACCGTGCGCACCGAGGACGTGAGACCGCCGGCGGTGATCGTCATCGGCGCGGTCGTCGCCGTGGGCCCGGAAGGTCTTGCGTAACCCCGGGTAACACAACCCGTTCCCAGCCGTTGGCACGACACCCAGGACAAGGCAGTATCACCCTGTGGCCGATCTCATCACCGTTGAGGATCCCGACGACCCCCGCCTGCGTGATTACACGGGCCTGACCGATGTGGAGCTGCGCCGCAAGCGCGAACCGGCCGAAGGCCTGTTCATCGCCGAGGGCGAGAAGGTCATCAGACGCGCCAAGGACGCGGGCTACGAGATGCGCTCGATGCTGCTGTCCGCGAAGTGGGTCGACGTCATGCGGGACGTGATCGACGAACTCCCCGCCCCGGTCTACGCGGTGAGCCCGGAGCTGGCCGAACGCGTCACCGGCTACCACGTCCACCGTGGCGCCCTCGCCTCCATGCAGCGCAAACCCCTCCCCACGGCACACGAACTCCTCCAGACCACCCGCCGGGTCGTCGTCATGGAGTCGGTCAACGACCACACCAACATCGGCGCGATCTTCCGCTCGGCGGCGGCCCTGGGCATGGACGCGGTCCTGCTGTCCCCCGACTGCGCGGACCCCCTCTACCGCCGCAGCGTGAAGGTCTCGATGGGCGCGGTCTTCTCCGTCCCCTACGCCCGCCTCGACAGCTGGCCCAAGGGCCTGGAGTCGGTCCGCGAGGCAGGCTTCACGCTCCTCGCCCTCACCCCGGACGAGAAGGCGCGCAGCCTCGACGAGGCCGCCCCGCACCGCATGGACCGGGTCGCGCTGATGCTCGGCGCCGAGGGCGACGGCCTCTCCACCCAGGCCCTGGTCGCCGCCGACGAATGGGTCCGCATCCCGATGGCCCACGGCGTCGACTCCCTCAACGTGGGCGCCGCCGCTGCCGTAGCCTTCTACGCGGTGGCCACCGGCCGCCCCGAACTCTAGGAGCACGGCTTGGCCCAGCGCGAGGCGATCGTCGCGGTCCTCCGGCGCGCGGACCGCGTCCTGGTCATCCGCCGCGGCCCCGACTCCGCCCGCTCCGGCTACTGGGCCCCGCTCAGCGGCAAACTGGAGCCGGGCGAGACCCAGGAAGAAGCCCTCGTCAGAGAGGTCCACGAGGAAGTCGGCCTGGCCGTCGCCCCGCTGGCCAAGGTCTGGCAGTCCGAGACCGACGACGGCACCTTCCGCCTCCACTGGTGGACCGCCACCGAAACAGGCAACGGCACGATCGTCCCCGACCCGGGCGAGGTCTCCGAAGTCCGCTGGGTCACACCCACGGAGTTCCTGACGATGACCCCACTCTTCGACGCGGACCGCGAGTTCTTCGAACGGATCCTGCCGAACTTGTGAACGGGGCTGGCGGTGGAGTGATCTGTCCGCCGCGTGTCCATCGGGGCGCTTTTCGACGCAGGCCCGCAACATCCAGCCCGTCCGGGCGCATCTCGACAACTCAGGCCGGCGACATCCAGCCCGTCCGGGCGCTTCTCGACTCAGGCCGGCAACATCCAGCCCGTCCGGCGTTTGAGGACGAGGCCTCTCAAGGGCCGATGGGGGGGCTGGGGGCGCAGCCCCCAGGCGGGGCGGAAGGGGCGGCAGCCCCTGGTGACGGGACGGGTAGGGGCGGCGGGGGCGAAACACACCCCGCCCCACCCCCCCCCTCACACCTCGCCGAAACCACCCACCACCCCGAACAACCCATCCGCCCCCACGACCGACCCGTGTTCCCCCGCCCGCCCAAGCCCACGCGACGGCCCCGAACACCCCTGAGCCACCGCGATCCCGAGCGCGACCAACAACGTCACCACCACGAACACGAACAACCGCTGCCGCAGCAACCGCGGATTGGCCGGCCGCCGCCCGGTCCCCGTGGTCCGCGGCCCCGACCGCCCGGCACCACTGCGCGGCGCGGGCCTACTGCCGCTCGCACTCCCGTTCCCACTGCCGTTCCCGGACCGGGTCGTGCTGCGCCCGGCCGGAGTCGGCCGAGCCGAACCCGACCGAGAAGGAACACCCCCGCCTCCACCCCCGCCACTACCTCCACGAGACGGCACACCAGTACCCCCGCGAGACGGCACACCGCCACCCCCACGCGAAGAACTGCCACCACCCCGCGACACAGGAGCCGCACCGCGAGGCGCAGGCGTGCCATGAGGCCCCAGGGGCCCCAGCGGACCCTGCGGCCCCTGCGCACCCGACGGACGCCGTCCCCCCTGCGTCCGCTGCTGCTCGGGATAGCTCTCGGTGAGCCGCCCGGTGGGCCGGTCCGCCTCACCACCGCGCGGCGCGGGCGGCCGTACGTCCGACAGCCCCTGGGCCTCGCGGGCGGCGATCTCCTTGAGCCGCAGGGACAGTTGCAGCGTGCTGGGCCGTTCCTCGGGGTCCTTCGCCAGACACGCCCGCACCAGCGGGGCGAGCGCGTCCGGCACCCCGTGCAGCTGCGCCTCCTCGTGCACCACGCGGTACAGCATCACCTCTGAACTGCCGTGCCCGAAGGGCGAGTCGGAGGTGGAGGCGTACGCGAGCGTCGCCCCGAGCGAGAACACGTCCGTGGCCGGCGTGACCGCCGCCCCCCGCACCTGCTCGGGCGCGAGGAACCCGGGGGAGCCCACCGCCGTACCGACGTGCGTGAGCGTGGACGCCCCGGTCGCCCAGGCGATACCGAAGTCGATGATCCGCGGCCCCTTGGGGGACAGCAGAATGTTGGACGGCTTGAGATCCCGGTGGACGACCCCGGCCTCGTGCACCGCGACGAGCCCCTCCGACAGCGCGGCCCCGATCGCGGCGACCTCGGCGGCGCCGAGCGCCCCCTCGTCGGCGACCTTGTCGTGCAGGGAGGGCCCGGGAACGTACTGCGTCGCGAACCAGGGCCGGTCGGCCTCGAGATCCGCCGCGACCAGCCGGGCCGTACAGCCGCCCCTGATCCGCCGCGCGGCCGACACCTCGCGCGCGAACCGCGAACGGAACTCCTGGTCCTCCGCCAGATCCGGCCGGATCACCTTCAGCGCGACCCGCTGGCCCTTGCGGTCGGAACCCAGGTAGACGACGCCCATTCCGCCCGCGCCGAGCCGTCTGTGAAGCCTGAACGAGCCGACGACGCGCGGGTCCTCGCGCCTCAGGCGCATCATCGCCATGTCCATCCCCGCTGCCCGGTCCGTGTGACGAGCGACAGCTTACGTTTCCACCGCCGCCCGCGCGCATAGGCCGCGCCCTCTCGGACCGATGGATTGTCAGTGCCGGGTGGGAAACTTTGAAGGGTGGTCAGAGGCCGTGCGAACAGCAGGACTTCGTACGGTGCCCAACCCCAACCAACCGTCGCAGAAGGGGGATTGAGCGCGTGAAGGGTGATCGTGTCGAGATAGTGGTGGACGCCGGCGACACCACACGTACCTATGAGGTGGTGGCGAGCAGGGCGGGCCGCAGGGTGGAGACGGCCGTACGACGAGGTGTCGTGGAAGTGAGCGAAGTCACCCGCAACGGCTCCGTGGTCCGTACCGCCCGTTTCATGGCGACCCGGGTCCTCGCCCTGGTCGAGCAGCCGGTCCCGCGCGAGGACAGCTCAGAGAAAGCGGGGCACACCGGACGCGCCCTCCGGGAAGACCCCGAGACCTAGGACCCCGTCTCCACCCAGGGGAGTACTTCGCAGGTCATTGCTCATCCTCCGGGAGGCCCGCCAATCGGTACGAGGGCATGACGACCCGCACGCGCCGCGCACCTAGATTTGAGGTCAAGCGGCGGGTGCAGCACTCGTCCCCCGAGGTCAGACACCCGCCGCTGCCAACCACAACAGAGTTCGGTCAACGGAGCACGGTCAGGAGAGGGACCATGGCCCACACGGCACCGCGGGCATTGATCCGCGAAGAGGGACGCAAGGCGTACAACGCGGCCTTCCGCACCCGCCGCACGGGCCGTCGCCACCCACTGGTGGCGACCTTGATGGCACTTCCCCTGGCGGTCCTGCTCCTCGTCGTCTTCGACGGCTGGGAGACCGTGGCCACACAGGCGTCGTCCGTGGGAGTGATGCTGGGGCGCTGAGCGGCGACCCCAGGCCCGGAAGAGCGGTCCGGGCGGGGACATCAACCCATGAAACCCCGTGGGGACGGGGGTGCGGCGGACGGCAAGAAAAGCCGGCGCAGCTGGGGAGCTGCGCCGGCTTTGCTTTGCCCGGCGGCCGTCTCGGGGGAGACTCCCGTGGCAAGCCGTACGACTCAGGGAGACCCGGTGACCACCCACGTGCTGCCCGACCTGACGGCCCGCGCCGTACGAGCGGCGCACACCCGAACCCCGGCCCCGGCCTGCCCCTGCGCTCCCGGCGGAGCCACCCTCTCGGACCGCCCGGACGGCACGGTCGTCCGCCACGCGGACACCGTCGCCAAGGCCCATGCCCCGCACACCAACCCCACCGACCTCACCGCCCGCCTCGAAACGGCCGCGCGGCTCCCCGGCATCCTCCTGCCCCCGCTCGACCCCACCCCCGTCCACCTGGACGACCGCCAGGTGACCTTCTGGCCCTACGGCGCCCCCGTGGACCCCGACGACCCCGACGCGGCCCCCTGGGAAGCCGCGGCCACCCTTCTCGCCCGCCTCCACCGGACCCCCGCCCCGACCGCCCTCCCGCCGATGCGCGGCCCCCTCAAGGCGGCCCGCGCGATCAGCCGGCTGCGCGAGGCGGTCGGCGGCCACCCCGCCGTCGCCCCCGTGCTGCACGCCTGGTCCCTGCTGCCCGCCTGGGCCCGCGCGGAGGCGCCCCAGCCCGACACGACCACCCTCTGCCACGGCGACCTCCACCTCGGCCAGCTCGTCCGGCACCCGGCGCCGGACGGCCCCTGGCTGCTGATCGACGTCGACGACCTGGGCGCGGGAGTCCCCGGATGGGACCTGGCACGGCCCGCCGCCTGGTACGCGTGCGGGCTGCTCCCGCCCGACGAGTGGGCCCGCTTCCTGGCCGCGTACCGCGCGGCGGACGGCCCGGCGGTCCCGCGGGACGGCGACCCCTGGCCCGCCCTGGACGTCCCGGCCCGCGCCCTGACCGTGCAGACCGCAGCCCTGGCCATCGCCAAGGCGGTCGCGGCGGGCCGCCCGCTGGACGAGGTGGAGGTGGCGGTCGTGGACGCCTGTGACCGAATGGGCTCCGTTCCGCCCGAGTTGACGCCCGGATCCGCGAAGTAGGGTGCAACCGACCGGGGTCGGACGGAGTCTGTCCTGGGGAAACACGAAGACGTACCGACGGCCGAGGAGTTGAGCCGAGCATGCAGTGTCCGAAGTGCCATGCGCCGATGCACACGTACAACCGCAACGGTGTCCAGATCGAACAGTGCAGCAACTGCCGGGGGATCTTCCTCGACTACGGCGAGCTGGAGGCGCTGACCCGTGTGGAGTCCCAGTGGCAGCAGCCCGCCCCGCCGCCCCCGGGCCCGCAGGCCTACCCGGCCCCGCCCGCGCCCGCCTGGGGCGCCCCGCACGGCGGCGGTCACGGCGGTGGCCACTACGGCGGGCACGGCGGCCACCACCGCCACAAGAGCTTCGGCCACATGCTGTTCTCCAGCTGACCGGCCCACGAAGAAGCCCCCGGACGCGGTGAGCGCCGGGGGCTTCGATGTGTGGACGATACTGGGATTGAACCAGTGACCTCTTCCGTGTCAGGGAAGCGCTCTCCCGCTGAGCTAATCGTCCTCGGGACCACGATCCGGGGATCATGGGCGGTGCGTGCGCGATACTGGGATTGAACCAGTGACCTCTTCCGTGTCAGGGAAGCGCTCTCCCGCTGAGCTAATCGCGCGGGGATCCTTGCGGACCAGTGGACGATACTGGGATTGAACCAGTGACCTCTTCCGTGTCAGGGAAGCGCTCTCCCGCTGAGCTAATCGTCCTTGGAGGTGGAGACGGGATTTGAACCCGTGTAGACGGCTTTGCAGGCCGTTGCCTCGCCTCTCGGCCACTCCACCAGGAGTGCGGGGGTTCGGGAAGATCCCCCACTTCCTGCGAGCGGACGACCAGGTTCGAACTGGCGACCTCAACCTTGGCAAGGTTGCGCTCTACCAACTGAGCTACGTCCGCTTGTCGTTTCCGCTCGGCTTGCGCGTCGCGGCGACGAGTTGAACTCTAGCGGATTCCCCGGCCAGCACAAAAACGCGTTTGTGCAGCGTGCTGGCCTGCGTCTAAGGGAACACGTGGTCAGGGCAGCCGCGGTGACATCACCGGGCAACCTGTGAGACACCCGCCATAGACTCGGCGACGTGTCCGACCTCGCTCCTCTCGCCCGTTTCGGCGGCCGTGTCGCCACCGGCCTGCTCGATGTCACCAGCGATCCCGCAGCCCTGGACTCCACCGGCTTCTGGGCGGTCGCGGCCGACTTCGAGGGCCGTCTGACCTGCGCGCGCTTCCGTGACGTACGGCACGAGCCGGTCCCGGCACCCGTCCCCGGCGCCTGGCGCGGCCCCGCGCGCGATGCCTGGACCAGCTCCCTGGACCGCGCCGCCTACACCGCCGGCGTCCGCCGCATCAGGGAGCACATCGCGGCCGGCGAGGTCTACCAGGCCAACCTGTGCCGGGTCCTGTCCGCCCCGGTGGCCCCCGACGCCGACGTCGACGCCCTCACCGCGCTGCTCGCGCGCGGCAACCCGGCACCGTACGCAGGAACGATCCGGCTGCCCGGTCACGGGGTCGAGACCGCCGGTGCGTCACCCGAGCTCTTCCTGCGCCGCACCGGGCGGGTCGTCGAGTCCGGGCCGATCAAGGGGACCGGGCGGACGGAGGCGGACCTGCTGCACAAGGACTACGCCGAGAACGTGATGATCGTGGACCTGGTCCGCAACGACCTCGGGCGTGTCTGCGCCACGGGGACCGTGACCGTGCCGGACCTGTGTGTCGTCGAGAAGCACCCCGGGCTGGTCCATCTCGTGTCGACGGTCCGGGGCGAGCTGCCGGCGGACGCGGGCTGGCCGGAGCTGCTCGCCGCCGCCTTTCCGCCCGGGAGTGTCACCGGCGCCCCCAAGTCCAGCGCCCTGCGCATCATCGACGCCCTGGAGACCGCGCCCCGGGGCCCGTACTGCGGCGGCATCGGATGGGTCGACGCCGACACGGGCACCGGCGAACTGGCCGTCGGCATCCGCACCTTCTGGATCGATCGGACCGACGGCACCCTCCGCTTCGGCACCGGCGCGGGCATCACCTGGGGCTCGGACCCCGAGGGGGAGTGGCGGGAGACCGAGCTGAAGGCCTCCCGGCTGCTCGCGATAGCGTCGGGCGCGTACGAGGTGAACGGAGGGGCTCTTTCATGAAGATCTGGCTCGACGGCGGGCTCCAGGACATCGAGTCCGCCCGCGTTTCCGTCTTCGACCACGGACTGACCGTGGGCGACGGCATCTTCGAGACGGTGAAGGCGACCGAGGGCAGGACCTTCGCACTCACCCGCCATCTCGACCGGCTGACCCGCTCCGCGCGCGGCCTCGGCCTCCCCGACCCCGACCTCGACGAGGTCCGCCGCGGCTGCGCGGCCGTCCTCGCCGCCAACCCGCTGCCGTTCGGCAGGCTCCGCATCACCTACACCGGCGGCCACGGCCCGCTCGGCTCGGACCGCGGCGAGCACGGCCCGACCCTCGTGGTCGCCCTCGGCGAGGCGAAGCGCCGCCCGGACTCCACGGCCGTCGTCACCGTCCCCTGGACCCGCAACGAACGCGGCGCCCTCGCCGGCCTCAAGACCACGTCCTACGCCGAGAACGTCGTCGCCCTCGCCCGCGCCCACCAACACGGCGCCTCTGAGGCCCTGTTCGCCAACACGGTCGGACAGCTCTGCGAGGGCACCGGCTCGAACGTCTTCGTCGTCCTGGACGGCGAGATCCACACCCCGCCGGTCACCTCCGGCTGCCTCGCCGGCATCACCCGCGCCCTGACCGTCGAATGGACCGGCGCCAAGGAGACCGACCTGCCGTTGGACGTCCTGGAGCGCGCCGACGAGGTCTTCCTGACCTCCTCGCTGCGGGACGTGCAGGCCGTGCACCTGCTCGACGACCGCCAACTCCCGGGCGTGGCGGGGCCGGTGACCGCCAAGGCCATGCGCGTCTTCGACGAGCGGTCGGCCGACGACCTCGATCCGTAAAAGCCCGTCCTTGTCGGGCTGACCTGGTGCTCCGGGTCGGGTAGAACACAGGTGATGACCACGACCCTGCGGCCGGCCGAGCCGCTCCAGCACCAGGCCGACGGGACGCGTTCACGCCGCTACCAGGTGTGTGTGAACAGCCGTCCCGTCGGCGGGATACGCCTTGGCACGAGTCCGTTCTTCGGCGACTCGGTGGCCCAGATCCTGGATCTGCGCATCGAGGAACCGGACCGCCGGCGCGGCCGGGGCACCGTGGCCGCGCTGGCCGCCGAGGAAGTGGTGCGGAGCTGGGGCTGCGACCGGATCGAGGCATCCGTGCCCGCCGAGGCGGAGACGGCCCTGAAGGTGGCGACCGCCCTCGGGTACGTCGTCCGCAACCGCCACATGCAGAAGCCGCTCGGTGACACCGCGCCCGAACTGCCCGCGGGGAGCCGCGCGCGGCCCATGACCCCACAGGAGTACGGCCCGTGGAGGGAGCTCCTGACCCGGAACTTCACCGCGAGCTGGACCGAGCGCGGTGTGCCCGAGGCGGAGGCCCGGACCAGGGCCCTGGACAGCAACGCCGAACTGATGCCCCACGAACTCGCCACCGCCGGCATGGACTTCAGTGTCCTGGAGCACGACGGCACGGTGGTGGGCACGCTCTGGACCGGCCTCCGCGACGGCTCGACCTTCGTCTACAAGGTCGAGTCCGACGCCCGGCACCGGGGCCGGGGGCACGGCCGCACCCTGATGCTCCTGGCCGAGGCGCAGGGCATCGCGGCCGGTCTCCCGGCCATCCGCCTGAACGTCTTCCAGGGCAACGCCCCGGCCGAGCGGCTCTACGAGTCACTCGGTTACGAGACGGTCACCTACCACCTGTACAAGACCCTGCTCTGAGACCTAGCCGACCGCTCACTCGCCGACCGCTCACTCGCCCCCGGCGAGCAGCCGGTCGGCGATCTCCTCGACACGGGCGCGCAGCCCTTCCTGGCTCTTGCCGCCGTCGAGGCGTTCGCCCCCGATGACGTACGTCGGCGTGCCGGTCACGCCGATGGCCTTGCCCTCGGCCTGGTCGGCGTCGACGATCAGGATGTGCCGCCCGTCGATCAGTGCGGTGTCGAACTCCTCGGCGTCCAGCCCGAGTTCACCGGCCACCTCGACCAGGAAGGGTTCGCCCCTACGGTCCAGCTGCTCGACCCGGTCGAGCACGGCCTCGACGTAGTCCCACCCCCGCCCCTGCTCCAGCGCCTCCTCGGCCGCCTGCGCGGCGGCGAAGGAGTGCTTGTGCTTCTCCAGGGGGAAGTGCCGCAGCCGCAGCTCCAGCCGGTCGCCGTAGCGGGCCCGCAGGGCGCGCAGATCGTCCAGCGCGGTACGGCAGTCCGTGCACTGGAGCTCGCACCAGACGTCGAGGACGGGGGTGCTCGCGGAGGGGAGGTCGCTCATGGGACCAGTCTCCCAGCCTCGGACCCAGGGTCCCGACCGGACCCAGGGTCCCGACCGGGACCATGTGGGTCCGACCGGGCGCGGGTGTACGACACCGACCGGCACCTGGGGAGGAGACGACCCGGAGTTGTCCCTGATGTCCTTCCGAGGCATGGCATCCCGGGGACCGGACGGTGCAGGATGGAAGGGACGAAGTGCGACCTGCCGGACGGGGACGTCACCTCTGTGCCGTGACCTCTGTGCCGTGCGCGCGACCGAGACCCGCCCGCCCGACCGAACCAAGCCTGGAGGACCGGATGATTGCCGAGACCGTCTGTTCCGCCGTCTCCGCGGCCGGCCTGGGCATCGCGGCGGTCACGGCGTACCGCAAGCGTTTCCTCTCCGCCGCCCGCATCGCCGCCTACTCGCTGGTGCCCGTCGGCCTGGTGATGACCGGGGTCGTCGGCTGGGCCGCCGACACCGCGTTCAGTCCCACGGCCTGGGCGGGCTTCATACTGCTCGGCGGTGCCTGGCTGCTCTTCACCGGCACCCGCGCCGTGGAGCGCCGTCGCGGCGGAACCCGCAAGGAGCGCCGGGCGGCCCGCGCCTCCGGGCAGCCGGACGCGGTGGCGCCGACCGCCTCAGCGCCCTCCCTCGGTCCCGCCGCGCGCCCGGCGACCCGGCAGGCAGCCGCGCCCCGCGCCCAGAGCGGGGACGACTTCAGTGACATCGAGGCCATCCTGAAGAAGCACGGCATATGACGGGCGCACGGCGACTGAAACGACACAGAGCGAGCCCGGTCGGCCGGTAAGTGTTCAGGACCTGACGCGACCCGAAACGGACATCACGGAATTCGGCGAACTCCCGCCCCTATCGGGCGTGTTGATCGCGGGAGGGGTGCTCGCTGCGTCATCATCGCGGCGAGATGCTGGACACGACACAGAGCGACGCCGCGCCGCCGAAGGACGAGCCGCGCGGGTGCCTTTTCGCCCTTTCCCAGCCACCGCTGATGATCTTCCTTGCGGTGATCGGGTGTCTGCTGCTCATGGCCTCGCTGCACGACCTGCTGATGCTGTGAGCCGTACTCGTGGTCCCCGACGTCACCCGCCGGGGGCCACGACCTCATCGAGCGGCGCCGGCCGTCAGCCCGCGGCTTCCTTGCGCCGGGCCCGGTAGGCGGCGACATGCAGCCGGTTTCCGCAGGTCCGGCTGTCGCAGTATCTGCGCGAGCGGTTCCGGGAGAGGTCGACGAAGGCGCGCCTGCAGTCGGGGGCCTCGCAGCGGCGCAGCCGCTCCTGCTCGCCGGCCACTACGAAGAACGCGAGCGCCATCCCGCAGTCGGCGGCGAGATGGTCGGCCACCGAGGCGCCGGGCGCGAAGTAGTGCACATGCCAGTCGTAGCCGTCGTGGTCCGTGAGGCGCGGTGTGGTGCCCGCGGCGGCGACCAGGTCGTTGATCAGTCCGGCGGCGGTCCGGGCGTCCGGCGCCCCGAAGACCGCGGTGAACCGGCCGCGGATCTTGCGCACGGCGGAGAGGTCGAACTCCGAGAGCTCACCGACATCGCTGATCTCGTGGTTCCGCACGAAATCCGTGAGCAGCGCGACGTCCGACAGCCCGTCCGGCGTCGCCGCGTCCTCCGGTGCGGTGTTCACCAGATCCACCACGGTGTCGAGGGCACACCGGGTGTCGTGGGTGATCAGCACGTTTAGCTCCCTGGCCTGGGGGTCGGGCGGGCGCCCGCCGATGCTGGCCGATGGTAGTGGCTTCCCGGAGGGCGGCCCCTGCCTCTATGAACGCCTCCGTGTCCCGCACGGTTCCCCGGACCACGGAGAGTCGCCCCCGGAGCGGCCCGCGAGGGTGACCGCCGGTGGCCGGTGGCGCACACAGCGGCGCCGCCCCCGCGACGGATCGCGGCGACGGCGCCGGTGTGTGCCACATGCGGTTGTCCAGGCCCGAGCCGTCTCCCCGAGTTCGGACGGCGCCGGGTGGTGTGGGTCTGGGCCTTGCGCTAGCTCTCCGCCAGGATGTGCGACAGCTCCTGATCCAGGTCGAAGTGCCGGTGCTCCGTGCCGGGTGGCACAGCGGCGTCCGTCCGCTTCAGGAAGGACTCCAGGGCCCGTGCGGGAGCCTCCAGCAGGGCTTCGCCCTCGGGAGAGCTCAGTGCGATGCAGACGACGCCCTGACCGTGACTACGGGATGGCCAGACACGGACGTCGCCGGTACCGGTGGGCCGGTGGAGGCCCTCCGCGAGAAGGTCGCGGGCGAACACCCACTCGACGGTCTCCTCGGCTCCGGTGTGGAAGGTGGCGTGCACGGCGTAGGGGTCGGCCGTGTCGTACCTCAGGCCTGCGGGGACAGGCAGGGATGACTCGCTCGACACAACGAGGCGCAGGTGCAGCTCGCAGCTGACCGTGGTGTTCATAAGCGCCAGGGCCTTTCGCTCAGTGTGCGCTCGGGGATTCGCACGTCGGCGAAATCGACATGCCACCTACGGTGCCGTTGTAAACCCCTCTGAGTGTTTTGCGTGCCTTTACGTAACTCTTCCGGCCGAGAGCTCGATCGCTCGGTGCGGCCATTCCGGTGACTGGTTTCCCTCGGGTAGGGTTTGTCCGTATGAATACGGGGAGTGACGGGCCGGGTGAGGTTGTCGTGGCGCCTGACGGGGCGGCCGAGGAATCACCGGACGGGATGCGGGCGGACGGGGCGCGGGACGAGCGGGGGCTCGGTTCCAAGGCGCCGGACTTCGTCAAGGCGCGCCGTGCGCTGCACGTGAGCTGGCAGGTCGGCGTCTTCGTCGTCGGCCTCGCGGTCGTGGTCGCCGGCATCATCATGCTGCCGCTGCCGGGACCCGGCTGGGTGGTGATCTTCGGCGGTATGGCGATCTGGGCGACCGAGTTCGTCTGGGCCCAGCTGGTGCTGCGCTGGACGAAGCGCAAAGTCACCGAGGCGGCGCAGCGCGCGCTGGACCCGGCGGTGCGCCGTCGCAACATCGTCCTGACCTCGATCGGCCTGGTGATCGTGGTCGCCCTCGTGGGCGTCTACGTCTGGAAGTTCGGTGTCGTGATGCCCTGGAAGATCAAGGACCAGTGACCCGGTGAGGGCGTCCGGGTGCCTTCTCGCGCTGGTCGGAGGCACCCGCTGACATGGGGTAATGTTCTCCGTGCGTCCGGGCGATTAGCTCAGTGGGAGAGCGCTTCGTTCACACCGAAGAGGTCACTGGTTCGAACCCAGTATCGCCCACCCGGACCGACGGCCCGCCTGTGATCACACAGGCGGGCCGTCGTCGTTCGGCCGGCGGTGACGCGGATGCCGTCGGTGCCGTCGGTGACGGGAGGTCAACTCCCCATCCCCAGGCCTTTTTCTGCGGGCCGTCGGCGGAAGGGACGTTCCGCTTCCTGTTCGGCCCGTCGATCGCGGGCGTCTCACCTGCGATGTCCGTCCCGTCACCCCCGCGCAGAGCCCGCCGGTGCCGTCGTAGGGCTCGGCCGGGCCGCGAGAAAATCCTGTGCGAATCATTGACGCACCCCGAGGGCCTCCGTAACTTGTGCCAGCAAGCGCTTACTTGAAACGATTCATGCAGGTGGCAACGACGCTACGGGGAGGTCCCGTCATGGGAACCCGCACGAATGTGGAGAGACGCACGGTACTGAAGGCCGCCGGAGTCTCGGCGGTCGCGCTGGGGCTGGGTGCGACGGCCTGCGGTGGCGGCGACGGCACGTCCGCGGACGGGACGGTGACGATCCGTTACTCGTGGTGGGGTGCCGAGGAGCGGGCGAAAAAGATCAATCAGTCCATCGCGCTCTTCGAGAAGAAGTATCCGAAGATCAAGGTGAAGACGGACTTTCAGACCTATCAATCGTTCTGGGAGAAGTTCCAGACGCAGGCCGCCGGTGGAAATCCGCCGGACGTATTCCAGAACGCCGTCGGATTTCTTCGGAAGTACGACAAGAGAGGCATTCTTCTCGACCTCAACTCTCAGGTGAAAGCAGGCAATCTGAGCCTGGATCACTTCCGCGCGGGCGTCACCAAGGTCGGCGAGGTGGACGGAAAGCAGCTCGGCGTCCCGGTCGGCTCCAACACCATGGCGCTGGTCATCGACAAAAAGGTGTTCGAGAGGGCGGGCGTCGACCCGGCCACGGGCTGGACCTGGGACGAGTACTTCAAGGCCCTCAAGACGATCCACGACAAGACGAAAGTCCCCGGCGACACGGGCTACTTCGCCATCATGTACCTGTACGACCTCTACCTCCGCCAGAACGGCAAGGCGTTCTTCACCAAGGACGGACTCGGTTTCGACAAGTCCGATCTGACGGAGTGGTGGACGGACGGGTACGGACGGGTGAAGGCCGGAATCGTCACCGACCCGAAGGTCGTCGCCCAGGACGCGCCCAAGTCCTCGCTCTCCGCCGGACACGGAGCCTCGGAGTTCACCTGGGACAACTTCACGGTCCGCTACTCGGCGGAGGGCTCCAGCACCTACGGCCTCGCCCCGATCCCCACCATGGACGGCAAGCACACCGGCCAGTACCTCGCCTCGCTGATGCTGAGCGCCTCCGCCCACACCGCGCACCCCAAGGAAGTCGCGCAGTTCATCGACTTCATGGTCCACGACCCGGCGGTCGGCACGATCATGGGCTACGACCGCGGCATCCTGGCGAGCACCGAGCAGTACGCGGCGTTCAAGCCCACCGACACGGTGAGCAAGGAGATCGCGCAGTACGAGAACACCACCGCCAAGTCCGGCGTCCTCGGCACGATCACCCCGCACCCCTCCGGCGCCGACACCGTCGAGGCCGCCTTCCTGCGCATCGGCGGTGACCTCGGCCAGGGCAAGACCAAGGTCACCGACGCGGTGAAGCAGTTCTTCACCGAGTCCGAGGCCGCCTTCCAAGCCTGATGGGAACCGCCGTGACGCTCGTCAAGGACTCCGTGCCCAGCACCCGGAAGGCAGACCCCGCCGCCCCCGTCACCGAGGGGCGGCGGGGCCGCCGGGACAACCTCGCCGGCTATCTCTTCATGTCCCCCTGGATCGCGGGCTTCCTGCTGCTGACCGCCGGTCCCATGGTCGCCTCGCTCTACTTCGCGTTCACCGACTACAACCTCTTCAACAGCCCGAAGTGGGTCGGCTTCGACAACTTCACCGCGATGTTCGACGACCCGAGGTGGCGCAAGTCGGTCGAGGTCACGGCGAAGTACGTCGTCATCGGCACCCCGCTCAAGCTGCTGCTCGCCCTCGGTGTCGCCCTGCTGCTGGCCCAGAGCCGCCGCGGCCAGGCCTTCTACCGGGCCGCGTTCTACGCCCCCTCGCTGATCGGCGCGAGCGTCTCCATCGGCTTCGTCTGGCGGTCGCTGTTCTCCGACGGCGCCGTGGTGGACCGTACGCAGTCCTTCCTCGGTTTCCACGTCGGCGGCTGGGTCGGCAACGCGGACTGGGTCCTGTACTGCCTGGTCGCGCTGACCGTCTGGCAGTTCGGGGCGCCCATGGTCATCTTCCTGGCCGGACTCAAACAGGTGCCCCGGGAGCTGTACGAGGCCGCCGAGATGGACGGCGCCGGACCCTTCCGCCGCTTCTGGAGCATCACGCTGCCGATGATCTCCCCGGTGCTGTTCTTCAACGTGCTGCTGGAGACCATCCACTCGTTCCAGATCTTCGGCTCGGCGTACGTCGTCTCCAACACGTACTGCGGTCCCGCCGACGCCACGCTCGTCTACACCTGTTACCTCTACCAGAAGGGCTTCAAGGACGCCCAGATGGGCTTCGCCGCCGCGATGGCCTGGATGCTGCTGCTCGCCGTTGCCCTGGTGACGGCCGTCCTCTTCTGGTCGCAGAAGAAGTGGGTGCACTACGAGGAGGACGCCCGATGAGCGCCACCACCACGAAGCCCCCCGCCCTCGGCCGCCGCTCCACCGGTTCCCTGGTCTGGCATCTCGGCGCGCTGCTGATCCTCGCGGTGATCCTCTATCCGGTGGTCTGGGTGATCGGCGCCTCGTTCAAGCCGAGCAAGGACATCATCAACAGCCTCCAGCTGTTCCCGGGCCACCCCATCCTGTCCAACTTCAAGGGCCTCGCCGACGGCATAGCCGACATCAAGATCTGGACCTTCTTCGAGAACTCCCTCTTCTACGCGCTCGGTTCGGTCGTCGGCATCCTCGTGTCCTGCTCGCTGACGGCGTACGCGTTCGCCCGCATCAGGTTCGCCGGCCGCAACCTGCTCTTCTCCCTGATGATCGGCACCCTCCTGCTGCCGTACCACGTGCTGCTGATCCCGCAGTACGTGATGTTCCAGAAGCTCCAACTGGTCAACACCTACGTCCCGTTGCTCATCGGCAAGTACCTGGCGACCGAGGCCTTCTTCGTGTTCCTGATGGTGCAGTTCATGCGGAACCTGCCGAAGGAACTGGACGAGGCCGCCCGGCTCGACGGCTGCGGGCATCTGCGGATCTACTGGTCGATCGTGCTGCCGCTGTGCCGGCCCGCGCTCATCACCAGCGCGATCTTCACCTTCATCAACGCCTGGAACGACTTCATGGGCCCGCTGATCTACCTCAACGAGCCCGGCAAGTACACCGTCTCGCTCGGCCTGATGATGTTCCGCGACTCCGACGGGGTGGCGGCCAACTACGGCGGCATGATCGCCATGTCGCTGGTCGCGCTGCTGCCGGTGCTGCTGTTCTTCCTCGCCTTCCAGCGCTACCTGATCGACGGTATGGCGACCTCCGGACTGAAGGGCTGAGGCGGTGGCCGAAGCACGTGTGAAGGCGCGGCGGGAATCGGTCCTCGCGGAGCGGTTCGGGGTGTTCGCCGAGTGTCTGCTCACCGGGGTCTGGATCGCCGTCGCCTCGGCGGGAGTTGTCACGTATCCCGCCGCGTTCGCCGCCGGGGCACGGCACTTGAGGCGCCGTACCGGTCATGTGGGCGGTGGCTGGCGGGAGTTCGTCGCGGACTTCCGGGCAGCTGTGCGCGGCGGCTCGCTGGTCGGCCTCGCCGGGTGGGGCGCGGGAGTCGCCGTCTGGGTGGACGTCCAGGCCGTGCGGGCCGGGCTGCCCGGTGGGCCGCTGGTCGGCGCCGTCGGGGTGTTCGCCCTGCTCGGGCTCGTCGTCGCCGGACTGCGCGCGGCGGCGGTCTGGGCGCCGGGCGACAGCTGGCGGGCCCTGCTCGCCGAGGCCGGCCGCCGCACGGTGCTCGACCCCGCGGGCTCCTTCCTGCTCGTCGGCGGACTGGTCCTCGTCGCCTGCTCCGCCCTGCTCGTCGCACCGCTTGCGGTCCCCGTGCTGGGGGCCGTCACCGCGGCGGCCGTCGCGGTGGAACAGCGGTACCGGCACCGCTGACGGGCCGGTCCACGGCAGCGGTCCGCTCCGCTGCCACTCCTCTATCTGTCATGCCCCTGACCAGACGGGCGTGAGAAACGCCATCCGTACGGAAAGGACAGGCCATGTCTCCCATCCCCCGCAGGTCCCTCCTCAAGGCCGCCGCTGTCGCCGGAGCCGCCGCGCAGTTCAGCTGGGTGCCAGGGGCGAAGGACGCCCAGGCCGCGCCCGGGGCGGCAGTGGCCGACGACGACCCCGTGACCCTCGACTGGCTGGAGGACGGCGGTCTCGGCGCGGCCCCCGGTTCGACGCTCGGCGTGCCGTGGCCGATGGGCACCTACCAGGAGGACCAGACCTTCGCGCTGACCGACGCGCAGGGCACGGCCGTGCCCGTGCAGTCCTGGCCGATCGCCTACTGGCCCGACGGCTCCCTCAAGTGGACCGCGCACGCGGTGAGTTCGGGCTCCGGCAAGCTCACCCTCACCGCCGGGGACACCACCGCCCCCGACCAGAAGGTCACCGTCGACAGACACGGCGGCACCATCGACGTGTCGACCGGGGTCATCACCGCGAGGATCGGCAAGAACGGCTCCACCCTCATCAAGTCCGTCACCCGGGGCGGCACGGAGATCGCGAAGAACGGCCGACTCGTCCTCGTCCGCCAGCCCGAGATCGAGGACGAGGACCAGGGCTCGGTACGGACCGAGCGCTTCGACGGGACGATCGGCGAGGTCACCGTCGAACAGGACGGCCCGGTGCGGGCGGTGGTCCGCATCGACGGCAAGCACCGCAAGGGCGGCCGGAGTTGGCTGCCGTTCTCGATCCGCCTCTACTTCTACGCGGGCGCCGACTCCTTCCGCATGGTCCACACGATCACCTACGACGGCACGGTGGAGCCCGGCAAGGCGAGCGGTGACTTCATCCGCGGCCTCGGCGTCCGCTTCACCGTGCCCATGCGGGACGCGGCCTACGACCGGCACATCCGCATCGGCGGCGAGGGAACTGGCCTGCTGCGGGAGGCGGTTCAGGGCATCACAGGCCTGCGCCGGGACCCGGGAGCGACCGTCCAGGCGGCCCAGTACGCGGGCCGGAAACTCGCCGATCCCGCCACCTGGGACCAACGGGTCACCACCCGCCTCCAGTACATCCCCAAGTGGGGCGACTACACGCTCTCCCAGCTCTCCGCCGACGGCTTCACCCTGCGCAAGCGCACCACCAAGGGCCACGGCTGGATCGCCGCCGGCGGTGGCGGACACGCCTCCGGGTTCGGCTACGTCGGCGGGGCGAGCGGCGGACTCTCCTTCGGGCTGCGGGACTTCTGGGAGAAGTTCCCCGCCCAGCTCGACATCCGCGACGCCCACACCGACGAGGCCGAGGTCACCCTCTGGCTCTGGTCGCCCGAGGCCCAGCCGATGGACCTGCGCTTCTATCACGACGGCATGGGCCAGGACACCTACGCCAAGCAGCTCGAAGGCCTCGAAATCACCTACGAGGACTACGAACCCGAGTTCGGCACCCCGTACGGCATCGCCCGCACCTCCGAACTCCTCTTCTGGGCCAACGAGTCGACGCCGACCCCGGAGACCCTCGCCCAACAGGTCGAGGCGGTCCGGGTGTTGCCCCAACTCGCCGCCCCGCCCGCGCAGTTGATCAAGTCCAAGGTCTTCGGCCCCGGCCTCTACTCCCAGCCCGACCGCTCCACCGCCGCCAAGGCGAAGATCGAGGACCACCTCGACTTCCTCTTCACCTATTACAAGGACCAGGTGGCACAACGCCGTTGGTACGGCTTCTGGGACTACGGCGACTTCATGCACTCCTACGACACCGTGCGCCACCAGTGGCGGTACGACATCGGCGGCTACGCCTGGGACAACTCCGAGCTGTCACCGGACATCTGGCTCTGGTTCGCGTACCTCCGCTCGGGCCGCGCCGACATCTTCCGCTTCGCCGAGGCGCTCACCCGGCACACGGGTGAGGTCGACGTCTACCACCTCGGCCAGTGGGCCGGGTTGGGCACCCGGCACGGCGTCCAGCACTACGCCGACAGCGCCAAGCAGCAGCGCATCGCCAACACCACCTACCGGCGCTACTACTACTTCCTCACCGCCGACGAACGCGTCGGCGACCTCATGGCCGCCAACGTCGACTCCGACGAGACGTTCCTCGTCCTCGACCCGATCCGCAAGATCCGCACCGCGCCGTACACCCCCGACCGGCACGCCCTGTCGATCGGCTTCGGCACCGACTGGAGCGGCCTGGTCTCCGCGTGGCTGACCGAGTGGGAACGCAAGGGCCCCAAGTGGGAGAAGGCCAAGGCACGCGTCCTGTCCACGATGGAGACGATCGCCGCCCAGCCCAACGGATTCGTGCAGGGCAGCGGCCTCTACGACCTCGACACCGGCAGGTTCGCCGTCGCCTCCGCGCCCGTGGTCTCCGTCTCGCACCTCTCCGCCGTCTTCGGCCTCAACGAGCTGTGCGCGGAACTGATTCACCTGGTCGACATGCCCAAGTTCAAGGAGGTGTACATGGATTACTGCCGCTACTTCAACGCCTCCAAGACGGAACAGGCGGCACGCTACGGCTCCAACTTCGGCACCCTGCTGCTCTTCCAGGGCCACTCCCGCCTCGACGCCTACGCCGCCGTGCAACTCGACGACGCCACGCTCGCCAAGCGGGCCTGGACCAAGTTCTACGGCTCGGACGGCTACCTGGAGACCTCGCCGTGGAAGACGGAGGCCCTGAACGGCCCGGTCACCCTCGTCCCGGGCAGCGAGGCCGCGTGGGTGTCGTCGAACGACACCGCGCTGTACGGCCTCGCCGCCATCGAGAACCTGGCCCTGCTCGGGGACAAGATGCCCTAGCGCACGGCTAGTTCATCCTCCCCAGGACCTCCCGCACCCGCCGGGCGTCCCGGATCCGCTGCTCGTAGGTCGCGCCGACGGCCAGCAGCAGGAGTCCGGCGAGGGCGGGAGGCGCCCAGCGGGGGAGGGCGCCGACGACCTGGGCGAGATACGGGGCGAGTTCGTGCAGCGCGTCCAGCGCGAGGGTGGTGGCGCCGAGGACGAGCGGTGCCTGGAGCCGGTGCCGGGCGCCGAGGAGCGTGAGCGCCAGCGCGGCCGTGCCCAGCAGCAGCGGGCGCGTCCAGTGCGGGTCGGTCCAGGCCGCGAGGAGGCTCGGCGCGAGGGTGACGGCGAGCCCGGGGCCGTAGGCCGTCCAGGATGTGGCGTTCGGGTCGCGGCGTCTGCGCAGCGCGCCGACGAACAGCGCGGGGACGGTCACCGGTAGCGTGTACGCCTCGGGGTCGACGACGTTCCAGGTGCCCAGCCGCACCCAACTGGCGAGCACGAAGAGGGCGGCGGCCACATAGCCGAGGTTCCGGCGTTCGGGCCGTACCGCCGTGCCCGCCACGATCACCCCGCACAGGGCCAACACCAGCGCCAGCATGGGCAGTTCGGCCCCGGCGAGACCGATCGCCAGTACGCCCGCGACCGCGCCCGAGACTTCGACCACCACCGTCGTGACCGGATCGGTGAGCCGCGCGGCGAGCAGTGCCGCCGCCACCGGCACGAGAAGCACCAGCAACGCGGCGTGCTGCGGCTGCCATGCGAGCGAGGCGCCCACCGCACAGGCGAGGGCCGTGGCGTAGCCGAGGGAGAAGACGACGGTGACGCGGGGGAGGCGCCCGCGCCAGGCCGCCATCGCCAACAGGGCGGTCAGCGAGGCGAGTACGGCGAGCGTGGCCGTTTGGGACGCCAGCGAGAGAGTGGTCAGGCAGAGGGAGGCGAGCAGGGCGAGGACCGTCGCGGTGCGGTGCGTGAGGAGGAGCAGGGCCACGGCCACCAGTGCCTGCGTCAACAGGCTCATGGCGTACGGCAGTTGCAGCGTCGCCGGGACGATCGTCGCCGTCAGCCAGGTCAGCGTGAGGGCGCCGGCCAGGGCCCGAGGTCGCCACGTCGCGTTCCGGACCGTACCGGCGAGGACGGCGGCGACCGCCATGAGCGCCAGGGGAACGGTGCTCTGGTGCGCCGGCCATCCGATGTCCACCGTCGCCGCGGTCCGTGCGTCGTCCGGCGCGCCGGACCAGATCCGGGACACCCACGCGAGAGGGCCGAACAGCGTGGTGACGACGGCCGGCAGCGTCCACAGCAGGGCGACGGCCTGGACGACGGCGGAGGCCAGGCCGAGACCGCGACGCACCGGCTCGGGCAGTCGGCCCCGCACGAGCGCCAACAGGCCGATCCCGCACGCCAGATACCCCAGGACCGTCCAGTCGAACGGCAGCGGCACGCGCAGCAGACCGCCGAGCGCGGCGACCACCAGCAGACCGCCCACGGTGGCCGAGGCGGTCCGTAGCGCCGGGCCCGGGACGAGCCACGCGGCGCCGAACGCGCCCGCCGCCGCGAGAGCCAGGAGCGCCGCCGCACGGGCGGCGGCGCCCGGACCGGCCGCGATCAACGAGATCAGGCCGGTCGCCAGCACGCCCCAGCCGCCCATCGCGAGCGCGCCGCCGACGGCGACGACACGCACCGCCTTCGGGACGGCCCGGAGCGCGATCATCATGTCGATCACGGCGGTCAGCAGCACCGCCGCCGTGATCGTGTGCTTGCCGCCACCGGCCGCGATCACCCAGAGCACCAGGGTGAGTTGGGCGACCACGAGAGCGGCGGGGAGGGGGAGGCTCAGGGTCGGGGAGGCGGGCGCGGTGCCCGGTGCCGTGGAGTCGGCGGGGCGGGCGCCGGCCGGGTTCGGAAGGGCCGCCGTTCCGATGCCGTAGACCGCCCACAGCGCGGCCAGGACCGTCGTCGCGGCGGCGGCGAACAACGCGCCGTCCGCGTCCGCGAAGGCGACCTCGTGCAGGGCGTAGGCGTCCAGCACCGTCAGGACGAGACCGATGCCCGCGATCGACTCGGCCGTGGAACGCAGCCCGCGCCGCAGCAGCGCCACGGGCGTACCGAGCGCCGCCACGGTCACCGCGCCGAGCACCAGCGCCCGGCCCGCGATCCCCATGCTGCCCCAGCTGACCAGCGTGAACGCCGTCGCGGCGAGCGTGAGCAGGATGCCGCCGAGCAGGAGCAGCAGGTTCTGCACGCCGGGCGCGGTGGCCTCGCGGCGGGGCGGTGCGAACGGCAGCGGCGGCGGCACGGGCGCGGACCGGACCGGCTGCGTCATCGTCAGCAGCCAGGCCCGGCGGTGCAGCAACTGAGCGCGGCGGGCGTCGAGTTGGCGCAGCTCGGCATCGAGGAGCCGCAACTCCATGGCCGGTGGCGGAAAGTGCGTCATGACTCGGAGTGTGGTCCCCGTCACGCCGTAGGACATGAGTACGGGTACTCAAACGCTCCTGGTGGGTGGGAGACGGGCCGTCGGGCAGGCAGACTCCCGCCATGGACTGGACCCGTTACCGCTTCCGTGCCCGGTGGGAGCTGCCCGCGCCGCCCGCCGTCGTCTACCCGGTCCTGGAGCGGGCCGAGGAGTATCCGCGCTGGTGGCCGCAGGTGCGTGAGGTCGTCCAGCTCGACGCCACCACCGGCGTCATCCGCATCCGGGCGACCCTGCCCTACGCGCTGACCTTCACCGCGCGCGAAGTGCGGCGCGATCCGGTGGCCGGGGTGCTGGAGATCGCGATGACCGGCGACCTGGAGGGCTGGGCGCGCTGGACACTCACGGCCGACGGCCCCGGCACACTCGCCCGCTACGACCAGGAGGTCGACCTGAACCGGCCGCTGCTCAGGCGGTTCGCCGTACCCGGGCGGCCGGTGTTCCGGCTCAACCACGCGCTGATGATGCGGGCCGGACGGCGCGGCCTGCTCGCGTACCTGGAAGCGGTTTGAAGGAAACCCGCGCGGGCCTGTATTGTTCAGTCCGTTCCCGGGCGATTAGCTCAGTGGGAGAGCGCTTCGTTCACACCGAAGAGGTCACTGGTTCGAACCCAGTATCGCCCACCGGGGAAAACCGGTCCGCACCAGCGGGCCGGTTTTTTTGTGCGCGGACCCGGCCGCCGGCTACGCGGCCTCGGCCGTCAGGGCCGGGCGCAGTGGCCATGACTGGTCCACCGTCTCCGGTGTGCCGCTGCGGGTGAACCACGCCTGTAGTCCGCGTGCCTGGGCCGCGTGCCACGTCGACTGCAATGTGTGCAGTTCGGCGGGGGACAGCCGCTCCAGCCGGGTCGCGAAGCGGCGACCCAGCGCGCGTACCACCTCCAGGGAGGCCAGCGCGTCCGCGCCCGCGTCGTGGGCGCCCTCCAGCGTGACGCCGTAGTGCGCGCACAGGTCGGTCAGGGTGCGGCGGCCCTTGCGGTAGCGGTCCAGGTGTTTGTCCAGGACCCGGGGGTCCAGCACCCGCAGCGCCGTCGTCTGGAACCAGTGGTCCAGCGACGACGCGCGATGCCGGCGCAGCTCGCGGTCCAGCAGCGTCAGGTCGAACGGCGCGTTCATCACCACCAACGGGCGCCCCATGGCGGCCTGTTCGGCCAGTTCGTCGGCTATCTCGTGCATCACCGGCGCGGGCCAGCGGCCGTTGCGCTGAAGATGCTCGTCCGTCAGTCCATGGATCGCCGTCGCCCCGGCGGGCACCGGCACCCCCGGGTTCACCAGCCACCGGGCGACCCGGGGGCGGGCACCGGGGGCGTCCTGGACGACGACGGCGGCCGACACGATCCGGTCGGTCTCCACATCCACGCCCGTGGTCTCCGTGTCGAACGCGGCCAACGGGCCCTCGTACCAGCACGTCATACGTACACAACTCCTTGTTCACCCACGGCAGCTGACGCACCGTCTTCTGCCTGTTTGGTGATACCCGTGCTGTTTGCGCCGTACGCCGGAAGGACACAACAGGAGTGCGGGTCTTTGCAGTTCAGCGGCCCGGTACGGGGAAACACTTGGCGTGGAAGGCGATTTGGTCATGGTGATAGCGCAGCCCGAGCGGGGCGGGCTGCTGCCCGAACGGACGGCACCCCATCGCGGATCGCTCGCCACCACCGCCTGCATGGAGACCTTGCAGGTGGGCTATCTGCACGCCGTCGCCGCCGCGGCCGGCTGCTCGCTCTCGCAGCCCTTCCCGGACAACGGCATCGACTGGCACGTCAGCCACGGCTCGCCCGGACACACCGTCGACGACGAGGTCACCATCAAGGTGCAGCTCAAGTGCACCTACCAGATCCCCCCGAACCCGCCGGGACCCTCCTTCTCCTTCACGCTCGACAACGACCATCTGCGCAAGCTCGCCCGCACCCCGGTCTCGGTGCACAAGATCCTCGTCGTGATGCTCGTCCCGCGGTCCCAGGACGACTGGCTGCGCGCCAGCCACGACCGCCTCGACCTGCGGCACTGCTGCTACTGGGTCAACCTCGCCGGTCACGCGATCACCGGCCGGACCCGGACCACCGTGCGGATACCGACCGCGCGCATCTTCGACGACCGGGCGCTGTGCGAGATCATGACGCGGGTCGGGACGGGAGGCAGGCCATGAGGGACCGCTCGGTCGAGGAACACCAGAGGCCGGTACGACCCCACCCCGTGGACACCACCTCCTGGGAACGCCCGCCCGAGCCCGACCAGGTCGACCCCGCCGTCCTCGGCGCCCTGCTGCGCCGGCACGGCTGGCAGCGGCGCGGCGGCGCCCCCGGACGCTACGGCCGCTGGACCCCACCCGGGCCCGGCGGCTCGGGCACCAGCCTGCTGGTCCCCGAGAGCCGGGCCTTCCCCGACAGCGACGACCTCCTCGGCGAGGCGCTCATCGCCCTCACCCGCAGCAACACCCCCTCCGCCCGCGAGGTCCTCGTCGGGCTCGCCGTACCGAGCGACGAGATCCGCTGGTGGCGGGACATCCCGACCGGCCCGGCCGGCGCCGCGCCCTGGACCGTGGAGGAGCAACTCCGCGCCGCCGCACGGCAGATGCTGCTCGCCGCCGCCCTCGCCACCCGGGCCCGCGCGGGCTACTACGGCGCCCGCCACCGCCGTCCCGCCGCCGCGTCCCTGGAACACGTCCTCGTCGGCTCCGCCCCCGGCGGCCGGCAACTCACCGCGTTCGTCCCCGTCGACCCCGGCCGCACCCTCGCCGTACGCCTGCACCAGGCCCTGTACGCCACCCGCGAGGCCATCGACTACCAGCGGGCCACCGGCGGCATGGACGCCTTCGACGGGGCCGTCGAGGCAGGCGTCAGCCGCGAGTTGACCGAGGCCGTCGTCGCGCTGGTGCGCGGTACCGAGGGCGCCCGGATCGCCGTCGAGTGGGCGCCCGCCGCGGGCGTCCCCGAGGGCTGTGCCGCACGGGCCGAGGCCGTCGAGTTCTCGCCCGGCGACCTGCCCGTGCTGCGCGCGGCCGGCGCCCGCTATCTGCGCGAGGAACCCTCCATGCCGGTACGCGTCACCGGCTCGGTGGTGCGGATGCGCCGCTCGGGGCCGCGCGGCGAAGGCACCGTACGGATGCAGGTGATCGCCGGCGCCGAGGTCGGGCACGTCCGGATGACGCTGGACGAGGAGTCGTACCGGATCGCCGGGCACGCCCACCTCGTCGGGCTCCCGGTGCGCGTGCACGGGCGGCTGGAGAGCCGGGGCGGCTTCCGCCGGCTGACCGGCGCCTCCGGGGTCGTACCCGTACAGGTGGACGAGGCGGAGCGGGACCGGCTGATGAAGTCCCTCCAGGAGAACCTCGACTTTGTCGAGGAGGCGTGCAGCGGGGAGGACTGAGCCGGGGGAGGGGGTGCGACCGTTTCGCGGTGGGGCCCGTAGGGTCGGTACGATTCCCTCTTGCGCGCGCTCACGGTATGGCGCCGCATTCACCCAGCAGTCAGGAGAGACCGGTGTCAGACGTCCGTGTGATCATCCAACGCGATTCCGAGCGGGAAGAGCGCACGGTGACGACGGGCACGACGGCCGCCGAGCTCTTCGCCGGCGAGCGCTCGATCATCGCCGCGCGCGTGGCCGGAGAGCTCAAGGACCTCGCCCACGTCGTCTCCGACGGCGACGAGGTCGAGGGCGTCGAGATCTCCTCGCCCGACGGCCTCAACATCCTGCGCCACTCCACCGCGCACGTCATGGCCCAGGCCGTGCAGGAACTGTTCCCCGAGGCCAAGCTCGGCATCGGCCCGCCGGTCAAGGACGGCTTCTACTACGACTTCGACGTCGAGCGGCCGTTCACGCCCGAGGATCTCAAGGCCGTCGAGAAGAAGATGCAGGAGATCCAGAAGCGCGGCCAGCGCTTCTCGCGGCGCGTGGTGACCGACGAGGCGGCTCGCGAGGAGCTGGCGTCCGAGCCGTACAAGCTCGAACTCATCGGCATCAAGGGCTCCGCGTCCACCGACGACGGCGCGGACGTCGAGGTCGGCGGCGGCGAGCTGACGATCTACGACAACCTCGACGCGAAGACCGGCGACCTGTGCTGGAAGGACCTCTGCCGGGGCCCGCACCTGCCGACCACCCGGAACATCCCCGCGTTCAAGCTGATGCGCAACGCCGCCGCGTACTGGCGCGGCAGCGAGAAGAACCCGATGCTCCAGCGCATCTACGGCACCGCCTGGCCCTCCAAGGAGGAGCTGAAGGCGCACCTCGACTTCCTGATCGAGGCCGAGAAGCGCGACCACCGCAAGCTGGGCAACGAACTCGACCTGTTCTCCATCCCGGACCAGATCGGCTCCGGCCTCGCCGTCTTCCACCCCAAGGGCGGTGTGATCCGCCGGGTCATGGAGGACTACTCGCGGCGCCGCCACGAGGAGGAGGGCTACGAGTTCGTCTACACCCCGCACGCGACGAAGGGGAAGCTCTTCGAGACGTCCGGGCACCTGGACTGGTACGCCGACGGCATGTACCCGCCCATGCAGCTCGACGAGGGCGTGGACTACTACCTCAAGCCCATGAACTGCCCGATGCACAACCTGATCTTCGACGCGCGCGGCCGTTCCTACCGTGAACTGCCGCTGCGGCTCTTCGAGTTCGGGACCGTGTACCGGTACGAGAAGTCCGGCGTCGTGCACGGCCTCACCCGCGCGCGGGGCTTCACGCAGGACGACGCGCACATCTACTGCACGCGCGAGCAGATGGCCGACGAGCTGGACAAGACGCTCACGTTCGTCCTCAACCTGCTGCGCGACTACGGCCTGACCGACTTCTACCTGGAGCTGTCCACCAAGGACCCGGAGAAGTTCGTCGGCTCGGACGAGGTCTGGGAAGAGGCCACCGAGACGCTGCGCCAGGTCGCCGAGAAGCAGGGGCTGCCGCTGGTGCCCGACCCGGGCGGGGCCGCGTTCTACGGGCCGAAGATCTCCGTCCAGACGAAGGACGCGATCGGCCGGACCTGGCAGATGTCCACCGTCCAGCTCGACTTCAACCTGCCGGAGCGCTTCGACCTGGAGTACACCGGTCCTGACGGCTCCAAGCAGCGGCCGGTCATGATCCACCGCGCGCTGTTCGGGTCCATCGAGCGGTTCTTCGCGGTACTGCTTGAGCACTACGCCGGGGCGTTCCCGGCGTGGCTGGCGCCGGTGCAGGCGGTCGGCATCCCGATCGGGGACTCGCACGTGGAGTACCTGGAGAAGTTCGCCGTGGCGGCCAAGAAGAAGGGGCTGCGCGTCGAGGTCGACTCCTCCTCGGACCGGATGCAGAAGAAGATCCGCAACGCGCAGAAGCAGAAGGTGCCGTTCATGGTCATCGTCGGCGACGAGGACATGAACGCGGGCACGGTCTCCTTCCGCTACCGCGACGGCTCGCAGGAGAACGGCATCGCGTTCGACGCGGCCATCGCGAAGATCGAGCAGATCGTGGCGGACCGGGAACAGGTCTAGGGTTCCGCGCCTTCCGAGAGGCCCCCAGGGGAGTTCAGACCCCCGGGGGCCTCTCGTCGTCCTCCCGGGCGAAGACCTGGAGCAGCCAGGACGCGAAGGTTCCGGTGACCGCGCCGAGGAGGGCCAGGCCGATGGCCATCATTCCCACGGCGATCAGGCGGCCGAGCGGGGTGACGGGGGCGACATCGCCGTAGCCGACGGTCGCGAAGGTGGCGCAGGTCCACCAGACGGCGTCGCCGAAGGTCCTTATCGTCGCGCCGGGGGCCGCGTGCTCCTCGTGGTAGACGGAGAGGGCGCCGGCGAAGCCGAGCAGGACGGTGGACAGGCCGGCGTAGACGATCACGCGCGCGTGCAGCGCGAGCCGGGGTCGGCCGTGCCGGCGCTGCACGGTCTCGTAGACCTTGACGACCCGCAGCGGGCGCAGCAGGGGCAGCGCCAGCACCAGCGTGTCGAGGAGATGCGTCCGTACGAAGCGCAGCCGCTGCCCGCTGAGCCGCCAGCGGACCGCGTAGTCGACGGCGAAGAGCGCCCAGGCCGCGAACAGCACGGCCAGGCAGATGTCCTGCCAGCCGCCCGGCAGACCGTGGGCCAGGATGCGGACCGCGTAGGCGGCGAGGTAGACCATCGACGCCATGGCGAGCGGAACCTCGGTGCGGCGCTCCCACCGGGCCTTGCGACTGTCGTCGTCCATCGGTCCAGCTTGGCGGCGGGGGCCCAGCGCGCAACCCCGGCGACACGCCGCGAACGAGCGAAGCCATATGCTGACTTGCATGACGAGTGAGCCGGAGCAGCAGATCGGAGTGGGGACGCCGGACGCGTTCCAGCGCCTGTGGACCCCGCACCGGATGGCCTACATCCAGGGTGAGAACAAGCCGACCGGCCCCGGGGCCGACGACGGTTGCCCCTTCTGCTCGATCCCGGCCAAATCGGACGAGGACGGGCTGATCGTCAGGCGCGGTGAGCTGGTGTACGGGGTGCTCAATCTGTACCCGTACAACGGCGGCCATCTGATGGTCGTGCCCTACCGCCATGTCGCCGACTACACCGATCTGACCGACGCGGAGACCGTGGAGCTCGCGGCGCTCACCAAGCAGGCGATGACGGCCCTGCGGACCGCGTCCGGGGCGCACGGCTTCAACATCGGCATGAACCAGGGGAGCGTGGCGGGCGCGGGCATCGCCGCCCATCTGCACCAGCACATCGTCCCGCGCTGGGGCGGCGACACCAACTTCATGCCGGTGGTCGGGCACACGAAGGTGCTGCCCCAACTCCTCGCGGACACGCGGAAGATGCTGGCGGACGCGTGGCCCACGGCGTGAGCCACGCGGTCGGGTGCGGCTACGCGTCGTAGAGGTCGGCCTTCTTCGGCGAGACCTCCTGGACGCCGCCGCTGAGGGCCGAGGAGCGGGAGCTGAACTTGTCGGTGTCGACGCCGTTCTCGTCCAGGACGCGGATCGCCGCCGCGTGCACCACGCGCAGCACCGGGGTCGCGGCGCGCAGCGCGTCGTCCGCCATGAAGCGGTGGCGCCAGGGCTGATCGGCCCAGGCGTGCCGCAGGCCGAAGGGCTCGGGCAGGGCTATCGAACCGCCGAGCCAGTTCAGCAGCGGCGGGTACCAGGTGATGGGCGCGCGGACCGCGAGCCGTACGACCTCGTCGGCGGGGACGAGGGGGAGCTTGACGCTGCGGTTCTCCCAGGGCTTGAAGGTCTTCTGGACGCTCTTCGTGGGGGCTTCGGGCTTGCCGGTGAACAGGGAGTTCACCGGACCGAGCGCGTGCCCGGTGATCTCGATGCGCAGGGTCTTGTGCAGCACGGTGACCGTGATCATCATCGTGATGACCAACTGCCCTTCCCAGAGCGTCCATTGGACCCCCAGGTAGTGGCGGTCGCCCGCGCCGAACTGCTGCTTGTTGCAGATGTCCTGTATCGCGTGCGACTTGATCTGGTACGCCTCGACGTCCGTGCCGTCCGGCCGGGACACCGCCTTGGCGCCCTCGCCGACCGGTGTGACGATCCAGTGCCGTACCGACGCCTTCGGGAAGCCGCCGGTGTTGATGGTGTTCCGCTCCAGCATGCGCAGGTCGTCGTGGATGTTGCGGATGACGTCCCAGCTGCGGAAGGGGTGGATCTCGCGGTCGGCGTCGCGCGGGATCAGGTCCTCGGCGAGCTGCCAGCTGCCCCAGCGGGTGCCCATGCCCAGGATGCCCTTGGGCCCGGCGTAGAAGACCGAGTTGGACTGCTGCTCGGCGCTGAGCTTGGCCAGGGCCTGGCGCAGCTGCTCGGCCTGGGTCTCGCCGGGGCTGGTCGGCACCGCCTCGGGGACCTTGGCGCCGACGCTGCTGCCGGAGAGCAGGCTGTCCCAGCGTCCGCGCAGGTCCTTCGCGGTGTTCTCGCAGACCTGCTTGGCCCACAGCCAGCCGACGACCGGGAGGACGACGCAAGCGCGCGCGTACCAGGTCCAGAAGCCGGTGAAGGGCATCTTGATCAGGAAGATCACGGCGACCGCGCCCACCGCGACGAGCAGGGTGGTGGCGATGGCGCCGGCCCGCTTGTTCGTCTGGGTGCGCTTGTCGATCAGGCTGCGCAGCTGGAAGACCAGCAGCCAGACGATCAGTCCGGGCAGGAACAGCAGGCCGCACAGCACCATGATGGTGGACAGCCTGTTGTCCCGGGCGCGGCGGATGTTGTTGGCCGCCAGGGCGTGTTCCACGACGGCCTGCGGTTCGGTGCCGAACGACTGGATGAGCGGCTTGCGGCCGGGGCCGAGCATGCGGGAGACGACGGCTCCGGCGAAGGCCTCACCGAGGTTGGGGCGGAAGATCGTCGCCCACTTGCGGCCCTCGTTGACGGTCGTCTGGTGCCATTCGTTGTCGGCCTTCTTGATGTCCGCGACCGGGTTGTCCCGGTAGGCGGCCGAGGCCAGCGCGTAGGTCGCCGTCTGGCCCTCGTCGCCCGTACGCGGCACCTGTGGTCCGAAGATGTCCGCGTAACCGCTGTCAACGGTCATTCCCGCCCCCGATCGCCGCTGTTCCCGCTTCTGCGGCTTTCCCGACTTCCGTGCTCCGCACACCTGTTGATCAGGTCATCAGCGTATCGGCAGCCACGGACATTCGTAGGCGGACGGCCGAAGCCGCCCGCCTGCACCACGAGATCGTCGAACCACGGGTCGAACTACGGTGTGTCGCCCGCCTGTTCGCGGATCCGTTCGGCGATCTGCGGGGGCATCGGTTCGTGCCGGACGTAGGCGCGGTTGAAGCGGGCCGTGCCGTGCGAGAGGGAGCGGAGGTCGACGGCGTAGCGGCCGATCTCTATCTCCGGGACCTCCGCGCGGATCAGGGTGCGCCCGCCGGACGTCTGCTCGGTGCCCAGGACCCGGCCGCGCCGCCCGGAGAGGTCGCTCATCACCGTGCCCACGTAGTCGTCGCCGACCAGGACGGTCACCTCGGCCACCGGCTCCAGGAGGTGGATCCTCGCGTCGGCCGCGGCCTCCCGCAGGGCGAGCGCGCCCGCCGTCTGGAACGCGGCGTCCGAGGAGTCCACCGAGTGCGCCTTGCCGTCGAGGAGCGTGATCCGCACGTCGAGCAGCGGATGTCCGGCGGCGACTCCCTTGGCGGCCTGGGCCCTTACGCCCTTCTCCACCGACGGGATGAACTGCCGGGGCACCGCGCCGCCGATGACCTTGTCGACGAACTCGATGCCCGTGCCGCCCGGGAGCGGTTCGACCTCGATCTCGCAGATCGCGAACTGCCCGTGCCCGCCCGACTGTTTGACGTGCCGGCCGCGCCCCTGCGCCTTGGCGGCGAACGTCTCCCGCAGGGACACCTTGTGCGGGACGAGGTCGACCTGGACGCCGTAGCGGCTGCGCAGGCGTTCCAGGGCGACGTCCGCGTGGGCCTCGCCCAGGCACCACAGGACGACCTGGTGGGTGTCCTGGTTCTGCTCCAGGCGCATGGTGGGGTCCTCGGCGACGAGCCTGCTCAGGCCCTGCGAGAGCTTGTCCTCGTCCGCCTTGCTGTGCGCCTGGATGGCGAGCGGCAGCAGCGGGTCGGGCATCTCCCAGGGCTCCATCAGGAGCGGGTCGTCCTTGGCCGAGAGGGTGTCCCCGGTCTCCGCGCGGCCCAGCTTCGCGACGCACGCGAGGTCGCCCGCGATGCAGTGGGTGAGCGCCCGCTGTTGTTTGCCGAAGGGCGCGGACAGGGCGCCGACGCGTTCGTCGACGTCGTGGTCCTCGTGCCCCCGGTCGGCGAGGCCGTGCCCGGAGACGTGGACCGTCTCGTCGGGGCGCAGGGTGCCGGAGAAGACGCGGACGAGGGAGACCCGGCCGACGTAGGGGTCGGAGGCGGTCTTCACGACCTCGGCGACCAGCGGCCCGTTCGGGTCGCAGGCCTTGAGTTCGCGCGCCCGGCCGTCGACCGTCGTCACCCCGGGCGCCTCGCGCTCCAGCGGGGTCGGGAAGCCGCGTGTGATCAGCTCCAGGAGCTCGACCGTGCCCAGGCCCTGGCGGGCGCCCTCGGCGGCGGGGGCGGCGGCCAGGACGGGGAAGAACACCCCGCGTGCCACGGCCCGCTCCAGGTCGCCGATGAGCGTCTTGACGTCGATGTCCTCGCCGCCGAGATAGCGGTCCATGAGGGTCTCGTCCTCGCTCTCCGCGATGATCCCCTCGATGAGCCGGTTGCGGGCCTCCTCGATCCCGGGCACCTGGTCCGCGCCGGGCTCGGACTCCTTGCGCTCCCCGGACGCGTAGTCGAACAGCTTCTGCGACAGCAGCCCCACGAGCCCGGTCACGGGCGCGTGCCCGTCGGGCCCCGGCGCGCCGTGCAGCGGCAGGTACAGCGGGAGCACGGCGTCGGGGTCGTCCGCGCCGAACGCCTCCGCGCAGGTGCGGGTCATCGACTCGAAGTCCGCGCGGGCCGACTCCAGGTGCGTGACGACGATGGCGCGCGGCATGCCGACGGCCGCGCACTCCTCCCACACCATGCGGGTCGAGCCGTCCACCCCGTCCGAGGCCGAGACGACGAAGAGGGCCGCGTCCGCCGCACGCAGACCGGCCCTCAACTCGCCGACGAAATCGGCGTACCCGGGGGTGTCGAGAAGATTGACCTTGTACCCGTCCCAGTCGACGGGCACCAGGGAGAGCTGCACCGAGCGCTGCTGGCGGTGCTCGATCTCGTCGTAGTCGGAGACGGTGCCGCCGTCCTCCACGCGGCCCGCCCGGTTCACCGCCCCCGCGGTCAGCGCGAGGGCCTCCACCAGAGTCGTCTTGCCCGATCCGGAGTGGCCGACCAGCACCACATTCCGTACGGACGCGGGGTGGTCGGCCGCCGTAGCCCTGCCGGCGGCTCCGGGGTGTGCGTTCGCCTTGTCGCCCATGGCCTTGCCTCCCGTGCACGGTGAGGTCACTGTGGGCGCGGACACACGGTGCCGCGTGCGGTGGCGGCTCCGATGACGCCCGCGGTGGTTCGAGCTTTCCACTCCCGTCACGGTGCGTCCATACAGCGGACGCGATCCGGCCGCCGGTACCGCCGGCGTCGCGTCGTGCCGCAGCCATTCGGAACACGGGCGCGCGGGTGCCCGGCGGTCGCCCACGCGCGCGCGTGGCTACGATGGGCCAGCCGGTGGCCAGCAGGGGCCGCGCGGCGACACCGACCCTCGGGAAGGCCATGCTGAACAAGTACGCGCGTGCATTCTTCACGCGTGTCCTCACGCCGTTCGCCGCGTTTCTGATCCGCCGGGGCGTCAGCCCCGACACGGTCACCCTCCTCGGCACCGCCGGGGTGGTCGCGGGCGCGCTGGTCTTCTACCCCATGGGCGAGTTCTTCTGGGGCACGGTCGTGATCACGCTGTTCGTGTTCTCCGACCTCGTCGACGGCAACATGGCCCGCCAGCTGGGCCGTTCCAGCCGCTGGGGCGCCTTCCTCGACTCCACGCTCGACCGGGTCGCCGACGGCGCGATCTTCGGCGGCCTCGCCCTCTGGTACGCGGGCGGCGGCGACAACATCGCCCTGTGCGCCGTCTCGATCTTCTGCCTGGCCAGCGGCCAGGTGGTGTCGTACACCAAGGCGCGCGGCGAGGCCATCGGTCTGCCGGTCGCCGTCAACGGCCTGGTCGAGCGGGCCGAGCGGCTCGTGATCTCCCTCGTCGCGTGCGGCCTCTCGGGTCTGCACAAGTTCGGCGTCCCGGGCATCCAGTGGCTGCTGCCGATCGCGCTGTGGATCGTCGCCGTGGGCAGCCTGGTCACGCTGGTCCAGCGGGTCGTCACGGTCCGCCGCGAGGCCGCCGAGGCCGACGCGGAGGCCGAGCGGGAGGCCGCGCAGCACAGCAGCGGGGCGACCCCGTGACCAGTGCGCGGGAACGGCTGACGGACGCCCTCTACGGCCTCGGCTGGAGCACCGTCAAGAAGCTCCCCGAGCCGGTCGCCGTCCGGCTCGGCCGCACCGTCGCCGACCTCGCCTGGAAGCGGCGCGGCAAGGGCGTGCGGCGCCTGGAGAGCAACTACGCGCGCGTGGTGCCCGACGCGAGCCCCGAGCGCCTCGCCGAGCTCTCGCGCGCGGGCATGCGGTCGTACCTGCGCTACTGGATGGAGTCCTTCCGGCTCCCGGCCTGGAGCGCCGAGCGGATCCGCACCGGCTTCGACCCCAAGGACGTGCACCACCTCACCGAGGGCATCGCCTCCGACCGCGGTGTCATCCTCGCGCTGCCGCACCTCGCCAACTGGGACCTCGCCGGCGCCTGGGTCACCACCGCCCTGGAGACGCCGTTCACCACGGTCGCCGAACGCCTCAAGCCCGAGACGCTCTACGACCGGTTCGTCGCCTACCGCGAGGGCCTCGGCATGGAGGTCCTGCCGCACAGCGGCGGCACCGCCTTCGGCACGCTCGCCCGGCGGCTGCGCGACGGCGGTCTGGTCTGCCTGGTCGCCGAACGCGACCTGTCCGCCTCCGGCGTCGAGGTGAAGTTCTTCGGCGAGACCACCAGGATGCCCGCGGGACCGGCCCTCCTCGCCCAGCAGACGGGCGCGCTGCTGCTCCCGGTCACGCTCTGGTACGACGACTCCCCGGTCATGAGGGGACGCGTCCATCCGCCCGTCGAGGTGCCCGAGTCAGGTGACCGGGCCGAGAAGACGTCTGTGATGACACAGGCGCTGGCAGACGCCTTCGCCACCGGCATCGCCGACCACCCGGAGGACTGGCACATGCTCCAGCGCTTGTGGCTCGCGGACCTCGACCCCGCGAAGGGGCCCTCGTGAGGATCGGCATCGTCTGCCCCTACTCCTGGGACGTGCCGGGCGGCGTCCAGTTCCACATCAGGGACCTCGCCGAGTACTTCATCCGGCTCGGCCACGAGGTGTCCGTCCTGGCCCCGGCCGACGACGACACCCCGCTCCCGCCGTACGTCGTCTCGGCCGGGCGCGCCGTCCCGGTGCCGTACAACGGCTCGGTGGCCCGGCTGAACTTCGGCTTCCTGTCCGCCGCCCGCGTCCGGCGCTGGCTGCACGACGGCGAGTTCGACGTCATCCACATCCACGAACCGACCTCGCCGTCCCTGGGCCTGCTGACCTGCTGGGCCGCGCAGGGTCCGATCGTCGCCACCTTCCACACCTCCAACCCGCGCTCCCGGGCGATGATCGCCGCGTACGCGATCCTCCAGGCCGCGCTGGAGAAGATCAGCGCGCGGATCGCGGTGAGCGAGTACGCCCGCCGCACGCTCGTCGAACACCTCGGCGGGGACGCGGTCGTCATCCCGAACGGCGTCGACGTCGACTTCTTCGCCCGCGCCGAACCCAGGCCCGAGTGGCAGGGGGAGACGATCGGCTTCATCGGGCGCATCGACGAACCCCGCAAGGGCCTCCCGGTGCTCATGAAGGCCCTCCCGAAGATCCTCGCCGAACGCCCGAACGCCCGGCTGCTGGTGGCCGGACGCGGCGACGAGAAGGAGGCCGTCGAGACACTGCCCGAGGAACTGCGCGCACGCGTCGAGTTCCTCGGCATGATCAGCGACGAGGACAAGGCCCGCTTCCTGCGCAGCATCGACCTCTACGTCGCTCCCAACACCGGCGGCGAGAGCTTCGGGATCATCCTCGTCGAGGCGATGTCGGCGGGCGCCCCGGTGCTCGCCTCCGACCTGCCCGCCTTCGCGCAGGTCCTCGACCAGGGCGCGGCCGGCGAGCTGTTCACCAACGAGGACCCCGACACCCTCGCCGAAGCGGCCGTACGACTCCTGGGCGACCCCGAGCGGCTGGCACAGCTGCGCCGCAGCGGGAGCGCCCACGTACGGCGCTTCGACTGGTCCACCGTCGGGGCGGACATCCTGTCCGTGTACGAGACGGTGACCGCGGGCGCGGCGGCCGTCGCCACGGACGAACGCACGGGCCTGCGGGCGAGGTTCGGCCTGGCACGGGACTGAACGGGCGCCTCGGGGACACTCGGTCGCCTCGGCCCGGGCGACACCCGCCCGACCCTGGTGGAACGGCCCGGTAGCCTTGCCGCCCGTGAGCGCAACTCTGATCTGGATCCTCGTCGCCCTGGTGGCGATCGGCCTGTACCTGAGCTGGACCGCGGGCCGGCTCGACCGGCTGCACGCCCGGATCGACGCGGCACGCGCGGCACTCGACGCGCAACTGCTGCGCCGCGCCTCGGTGACACAGGAGTTGGCCACCTCGGGTGTCCTCGACCCGGCCGCGTCGATCGTCCTCTACGAGGCCGCGCACGCCGCCCGGCAGGCCGAGGAGGAGCAACGGGAGGTCGCCGAGAGCGAGTTGAGCCAGGCGCTGCGCGCGGTTTTCGCCGAGCCCCCGCAGGTCGAGGACGTCCGCGAGGCCCCCGGCGGAGAGGCGGCGGCCCGCGAACTCGCCGAGGCGGTACGGCGCGTGCCGATGGCCCGCCGCTTCCACAACGACGCCGTGGGCGCGGCCCGCCGCCTCCGCGAACACCGCAAGGTCCGCTGGTTCCGCCTGGCCGGACACGCCCCTTTCCCCATGGCCTTCGAAATGGACGACGAGCCACCGGCACCACTGGTGGACCGGGCGGCGTAGGACTGGCTGTGATGCGGCGCCGGCGCGAGCTGGCGCGGCACCGCGGGTGGGCGCGCCCGACCGCCCGTCTTTCCGGTTGATCGGGGTGCGGGAGGCTGAGGAGGTCAGCCCCGGGCCCGTGCCTGCGGCATGATCCCGCGGCTGAGGCGTCGGGCCGGACCGGCCCTGGTGGGGCCCGCTCCGCTCCGGTGGAAGCCCCGCGCCTGCGGGGCCGTGCTGCCGGGAGCCGCCCGCAGCACGGCAGGTCAGGGCCCCCGCCCCAGATGCCACCCCGCAGGCCCCACCACCCCACCCCCCGACACACAGCTGCCAAAACGATCCACCGGCTGTTCATTGGCCCTTGCTGTGGCCTGGGTCTCTCGCGTTTGCTCGGTAGTGCAGCAACCCTCTTCCACCGAGTGAGGTCACCCCGTGTCCAGCACCCCCAGCTCCGCCCAGACCCCCGAGACCGGCACCGCGCGTGTGAAGCGCGGGATGGCCGAGCAGCTCAAGGGCGGGGTGATCATGGACGTGGTCAACGCCGAGCAGGCGAAGATCGCCGAGGACGCCGGTGCCGTGGCCGTCATGGCCCTGGAGCGGGTCCCCGCCGACATCCGCAAGGACGGCGGCGTGGCCCGGATGTCCGACCCGAACATGATCGAGGAGATCATCGAGGCGGTCTCCATCCCGGTCATGGCCAAGTCCCGCATCGGTCACTTCGTCGAGGCCCAGGTCCTCCAGTCCCTCGGCGTCGACTACATCGACGAGTCCGAGGTCCTCACCCCGGCCGACGAGGTCAACCACAGCGACAAGTTCGCCTTCACGACCCCCTTCGTCTGCGGTGCCACCAACCTCGGCGAGGCCCTGCGCCGCATCGCCGAGGGCGCCGCGATGATCCGCTCCAAGGGCGAGGCCGGCACCGGCAACGTCGTCGAGGCGGTCCGCCACCTGCGCCAGATCAAGAACGAGATCGCCCGCCTGCGCGGCTTCGACAACAACGAGCTGTACGCCGCCGCCAAGGACCTGCGTGCCCCGTACGAGCTGGTCCGCGAGGTCGCCGAGCTGGGCAAGCTCCCGGTCGTGCTGTTCTCCGCCGGTGGCGTCGCCACCCCCGCCGACGCCGCGCTGATGCGCCAGCTCGGCGCCGAGGGCGTCTTCGTCGGCTCCGGCATCTTCAAGTCCGGCGACCCCGCCAAGCGCGCCGCCGCCATCGTGAAGGCGACCACGTTCTACGACGACCCGAAGATCATCGCGGACGCGTCCCGCAACCTCGGCGAGGCCATGGTCGGCATCAACTGCGACACCCTCCCCGAGACCGAGCGTTACGCGAACCGGGGCTGGTGATGACCACTCCCGTGGTCGGAGTGCTCGCGCTCCAGGGAGATGTACGGGAACACCTGATCGCCCTGGCCGCGGCCGACGCCGTGGCCAGGCAGGTCAGGCGTCCCGAGGAACTCGCCGAGGTGGACGCCCTCGTCATCCCCGGGGGTGAGTCCACCACCATCTCCAAGCTGGCCGTCCTCTTCGGACTGATGGAGCCCCTGCGCGCACGCGTGCGTGCCGGTATGCCCGTCTACGGCACCTGCGCCGGCCTGATCATGCTCGCCGACAAGATCCTCGACCCACGCTCGGGCCAGGAGACGATCGGCGGCATCGACATGATCGTGCGCCGCAACGCCTTCGGACGTCAGAACGAGTCCTTCGAGGCGGCGGTCGACGTGACGGGCGTCGAGGGCGATCCTGTAGAGGGCGTTTTCATCCGCGCCCCCTGGGTCGAGTCCGTCGGCGCCGAGACCGAGGTCCTCGCCGAGCACGAGGGCCACATCGTCGCGGTCCGCCAGGGCAACGCGCTCGCCACGTCGTTCCACCCGGAACTGACCGGCGACCACCGCGTGCACTCGCTGTTCGTCGACATGGTGCGCGCGAACCTGGCTCCGGGGTCCTAGTAGGATCTCTGGGGTTCGTAAAGAGTTGGGTTACGCGAAGGAGACAGGCAGATGTCCGGCCACTCTAAATGGGCTACGACGAAGCACAAGAAGGCCGTGATCGACGCCAAGCGCGGCAAGCTCTTCGCGAAGATGATCAAGAACATCGAGGTCGCGGCCCGTACCGGTGGTGCCGATGTGTCCGGCAACCCGACGCTGTTCGACGCCATCCAGAAGGCCAAGAAGAGCTCGGTCCCGAACAAGAACATCGACTCCGCCGTCAAGCGCGGCGCCGGCCTCGAAGCCGGTGGCGCCGACTACGAGACGATCATGTACGAGGGTTACGGCCCCAACGGAGTCGCGGTGCTCATCGAGTGCCTCACCGACAACCGCAACCGCGCCGCCTCGGACGTCCGCGTCGCCATGACCCGCAACGGCGGGAACATGGCGGACCCCGGTTCCGTCTCGTACCTCTTCAACCGCAAGGGCGTCGTCGTCGTCCCCAAGGGCGAGCTGACCGAGGACGACGTCCTGGGTGCCGTGCTCGACGCGGGCGCCGAGGAGGTCAACGACCTCGGTGAGTCCTTCGAGGTCATCTCCGAGGCCACCGACCTGGTCGCGGTCCGCACCGCGCTCCAGGACGCCGGGATCGACTACGACTCCGCCGACGCCAACTTCGTCCCGACCATGCAGGTCGAACTCGACGAGGAAGGCGCCCGCAAGATCTTCAAGCTGATCGACGCCCTGGAGGACAGCGACGACGTGCAGAACGTCTTCGCCAACTTCGACGTCAGCGACGAGGTCATGGAGAAGGTCGACGCGTAGCGCTGCCGCGAGCTGAGCGGGATTTCGGCGGGCCGACGGGACACACCCCGTCGGCCCGCCGCTTTGTCAGTGACACCCGATAGCCTGCACAAACTGGCGATCGAACGAGGGGGGTTGGTGTGCGCGTACTGGGAGTCGACCCCGGTCTCACGCGATGCGGTGTCGGTGTCGTCGAGGGAGTCGCGGGCCGGCCGCTCACCATGGTCGGCGTCGGTGTCGTACGCACTCCGGCGGACGCCGAGCTGGGGCTGCGGCTGGTCGCCATCGAGCAGGGCATCGAGGCGTGGCTCGACGAGCACCGGCCCGAATTCGTCGCCGTGGAGCGGGTGTTCAGCCAGCACAACGTGCGGACGGTGATGGGCACCGCCCAGGCCAGCGCCGTGGCCATGCTGTGCGCCGCCCGCCGCGGCATCCCGGTCGCCCTGCACACCCCGAGCGAGGTCAAGGCCGCCGTCACCGGCAGCGGACGCGCCGACAAGGCGCAGGTCGGCGCGATGGTGACCCGGCTGCTCCGGCTCGACGCTCCCCCCAAGCCCGCCGACGCGGCCGACGCCCTCGCTCTCGCGATCTGCCACATCTGGCGGGCCCCCGCGCAGCACCGCCTCCAACAGGCGGTCGCCCAGAACCGACTTCAGCAGGCCGTCGCCCTGCACACAGCCAGGACCCCGAACGCATCGAAAGGCCGTACCGCATGATCGCCTTCGTCAGTGGCACGGTCGCCGCACTCGCTCCCGACACCGCGGTGGTCGAGGTCGGCGGTGTCGGCATGGCGGTCCAGTGCACGCCGAACACCCTGTCCACGCTCCGCCTCGGCAAGCCGGCCAAGCTCGCCACCTCCCTCGTCGTCCGCGAGGACTCGCTCACCCTGTACGGCTTCGTCGACGACGACGAGCGGCAGATCTTCGAGCTGCTCCAGACCGCGACCGGCGTCGGCCCCCGCCTCGCGCAGGCGATGCTGGCCGTGCACACCCCGGACGCGCTGCGCCGGGCGGTCGCCGCCGGTGACGAGAAGGCGCTGATGGCCGTCCCGGGCATCGGCAAGAAGGGCGCGCAGAAGCTGCTCCTGGAGTTCAAGGACCGGCTCGGCGCACCCGTGGGCACCGCCCCGGCGATCGGCGCGCCGGTCACCAGCGGCTGGCGCGACCAGCTGCACGCGGCCCTCATCGGCCTCGGGTACGCCACCCGTGAGGCCGACGAGGCCGTGGCCGCCGTGGCACCGCAGGCCGAGGCCGCCGAAGGGGCGCCGCAGGTGGGGCAGTTGCTCAAGGCCGCCCTGCAGACCCTGAACCGCGCCCGCTAGGAGACGTCAGTGAACTGGGACGACACGACCGACGAGACCGCCGCCGAGCGGCTGGTGGGCTCGGTCGCCGACCGCGAGGACCAGGCCGTCGAGGCCGCCCTGCGCCCCAAGGACCTGGGCGAGTTCATCGGCCAGGAGAAGGTCCGCGAACAGCTCGACCTGGTGCTGCGCGCCGCACGCGCGCGTGGCGCCACCGCCGACCACGTACTGCTCTCCGGCGCCCCCGGCCTCGGCAAGACCACCCTCTCGATGATCATCGCGGCCGAGATGGGCGCCCCCATCCGCATCACCAGCGGCCCCGCCATCCAGCACGCCGGCGACCTCGCCGCGATCCTGTCCTCCCTCCAGGAGGGCGAGGTCCTCTTCCTGGACGAGATCCACCGCATGTCCCGGCCCGCCGAGGAGATGCTGTACATGGCGATGGAGGACTTCCGCGTCGACGTCATCGTCGGCAAGGGCCCCGGCGCCACCGCGATCCCGCTCGAACTCCCGCCGTTCACCCTGGTCGGCGCCACCACGCGCGCGGGACTGCTGCCGCCCCCGCTGCGCGACCGCTTCGGCTTCACCGCGCACATGGAGTTCTACGAACCCGCCGAGCTGAAGCGCGTCGTCCACCGCTCGGCGGACCTCCTCGACGTGGAGATCGACCCCGCAGGCGCCGCCGAGATCGCCGGCCGCTCGCGCGGTACGCCTCGCATCGCCAACCGGCTGCTGCGCCGCGTCCGGGACTACGCGCAGGTCAAGGCCGACGGCTTCATCACCCGGGACATCGCGGGCGCGGCCCTCAAGGTGTACGAGGTCGACGGCCGCGGCCTCGACCGGCTCGACCGAGGTGTCCTGGAGGCACTGCTCAAGCTGTTCGGCGGCGGACCGGTCGGCCTGTCCACGCTCGCGGTCGCGGTGGGGGAGGAGCGCGAGACCGTCGAAGAGGTCGCCGAACCCTTCCTCGTACGGGAAGGACTGCTGGCCCGCACCCCGCGCGGACGCGTCGCCACCCCCGCCGCGTGGGCCCATCTCGGCCTCACCCCGCCCCGCTCGTCAACCGGGGGAAACGGACAAGGGGACCTGTTCGGGGCGTGACGGCGGGGACAATGGCCGGGGCAGGAACCCCGGTGCCATGCTGAGCGTTGTTCCATCAGCGTGGACTCGCTTAGACTCCGCCGATGCCGCCCTTGTGGGCGGCGCCGACCACCCCCATCCACCAGGCCGCTCACCGCCGCGGTCGTGCGAAGGAAATTCCGTCCCGTGAATATCGTGACCCTCCTCCCCTTCATCGTGCTCATCGGGGCCATGTTCCTGATGACCCGCTCTGCCAAGCGCAAGCAGCAGGCAGCCGCGTCGATGCGTAATGAGATGCAGCCCGGCACCGGCGTCCGCACGATCGGGGGCGTGTACGCGACGGTCAAGGAGGTCAACGAGGAGACGGTTCTCCTCGACGCCGGCCCCGGCGTCGAGCTCCTCTTCGCGAAGAACGCGATCGGCGCCGTCCTCACCGACGACGAGTACAACCGCATTGTCCACGGCATCGAGCACGACCTGAAGGACGACGCGGACGTCGTCCCGGACGACGCTTCCTCCCTCACCGAGACCGACGAGCCCGCCGCCGACTCTTCCGACGACAAGCCCATCGACCTCGGCAAGAAGGACGCGGCCGACGAGCCGGCCGACGCCACCGGGGAACCGGCCGAGGCCGCCGAGGCCAAGACGGACGAAGAGCCGAAGAAGACCGACGGCGACTCCGACGCGAAGTAGTCACGTCCCGGGAGCGCGGCGCGACCCGCTCGCGCCCCGCGCACCCCGGGGACGTGCGTCGCTCGCACGGGATCCCGACACCATGTCATGGCCGCAGGCGCGCTGACCCGGCGCGGAGCGGCCCGAGAGGGAGTACGAGAAGGTGGCAGCACCTAAGAGGGGCCGTAACGCGAGCGCCCAGAGCAAGCCGGGGCGCTCGCTGGCCCTCATCCTGATCGCCATCGTGGCGCTCACCGGTGGCATGTTCGCATCCGGGCACACCACTCCGCGTCTCGGCATCGACCTGGCCGGCGGTACGAGCATCACTCTCCGGGCCGTCCCGGAGAAGGGCCAGGAATCCGCGATCAACAAGGCCAACATGGACACCGCGGTCGACATCATGAACCGCCGTGTCAATGGTCTTGGTGTCTCGGAGGCCGAGGTCCAGACGCAGGGCACCAGGAACATCATCGTCAACATCCCCAAGGGCACGAACTCGGAGGAAGCGCGGCAGCAGGTCGGCACCACGGCCAAGCTGTACTTCCGCCCGGTCCTGGCCACCGAGGCGTCGGTCGGCGCCGCGGCGAGCCCGTCCCCGAGCGCGTCCGGCAGCGCCTCCAGCAGCCCGTCGAGCTCGGCCAGCCCCAAGACGACGGCTTCCTCGTCCAAGACCGGCTCCGCGACCCCGTCGGCCACCTCCACCTCGCAGGGACGTGCCCTCAGCGACGCCCTGAAGGCCGGTTCCACCCCGTCCGCGAGCGCCAGCGCCTCGGCCTCGGCCAGCGCCTCCCCGTCCGCGTCCAGCAGCAGCGCCGCCAGTCAGGCGGCGGCCAAGCTGGAGGCCCAGTACACCGCGCTGGACTGCTCCAAGAAGTCGGTCCAGAACACCGCGGGCAAGGACTCCAAGGCCACCGACGCGACCGTGGCCTGCGGCCAGGTCAACGGCGTCTGGTACAAGTACCTGCTCGGCCCCGCCGCCGTCGACGGCACGGACGTCAAGAAGGCCTCGGCCGTCTTCAACACGACGACCGCCGCCGGCTGGCAGGTCACCATGGACTTCACCGGCAAGGGCGGCGACAAGTTCGCCACCGTCACCGGCGAACTGGCGAAGAACACCGCCCCGCAGAACGAGTTCGGCATCGTCCTCGACGGCCAGGTCGTCTCCAGCCCCTCCGTCAGCTCGTCGATCACCGGCGGCAGCGCGGAGATCTCCGGCAGCTTCACCCAGGAAGAGGCCCAGAGCCTCGCCAACATGCTGTCCTACGGCGCCCTGCCGCTCACCTTCAAGGAGGACAGCGTCACCACGGTGACCGCGGCCCTCGGCGGTGAGCAGCTGCACGCCGGTCTGATCGCGGGCGCGATCGGCCTCGGTCTGGTCGTCCTCTACCTGCTGATCTTCTACCGCGGTCTGTCGGTCATCGCGATCCCCTCGCTGCTGGTCTCCGCGATCCTCACCTACGTGATCATGGCCCTGCTCGGTCCGGGCATCGGCTTCGCGCTGAACCTGCCGGCCGTCTGCGGCGCGATCGTCGCGATCGGTATCACCGCGGACTCGTTCATCGTGTTCTTCGAACGCATCAGGGACGAGATCCGCGAGGGCCGCTCGCTGCGCCCCGCCGTCGAGCGGGCCTGGCCGCGCGCCCGGCGCACCATCCTGGTCTCCGACTTCGTGTCGTTCCTCGCCGCCGCGGTGCTGTTCATCGTCACCGTCGGCAAGGTCCAGGGCTTCGCGTTCACCCTCGGTCTGACCACCGTGCTCGACGTCGTCGTGGTGTTCCTGTTCACCAAGCCGCTGATGACGATCCTGGCCCGCCGCAAGTTCTTCTCCGGCGGTCACAAGTACTCGGGCCTCGACCCGAAGGCCCTCGGCGCCAAGGCGCCGCTGCGCCGCACCCGCCGTCCCTCCGGTCTTGCCGCCGGCCCTGTCGACACGAAGGAGGCGTGAGATGTCGAAACTCGGCAACCTCGGCGCCCGACTGCACCGTGGCGAGGTCGGGTACGACTTCGTCGGCAATCGCAAGATCTGGTACGGCGTCTCGATCCTGATCACCATCACGGCCATCCTCGGTCTGACGGTGCGCGGCCTGAACATGGGCATCGAGTTCCAGGGCGGCGCCGCCTTCACCACGCCGAAGCACATGAGTGCCTCGGTGAGCCAGGCGGAGAAGTACGCCGAGGACGCCTCCGGCCACGACGCGGTCGTCCAGAAGCTCGGTGACGGCAGCCTGCGCATCCAGATCGCCGGCATCGACACCGACAAGTCCGACGGCATCAAGGCCAAGCTGGCCAAGGACCTGAACGTCAGCTCCGAGAGCATCGCCGCCGACCTGGTCGGCCCCAGCTGGGGCGACCAGATCGCCAACAAGGCCTGGGAGGGCCTGGCGATCTTCATGGTGCTGGTCGTGATCTACCTGGCGATCGCCTTCGAGTGGCGGATGGCCCTGGCCGCGCTCGTCGCCCTGATCCACGACATCACCATCACCATCGGCATCTACGCCCTCGTCGGCTTCGAGGTCACGCCCGGCACGGTGATCGGTCTGCTGACCATCCTCGGTTACTCGCTCTACGACACGGTCGTCGTCTTCGACAGCCTCAAGGAGCAGACCAAGGACATCACCAAGCAGACCCGCTGGACCTACAGCGATGTCGCGAACCGTTCGATCAACGGCACGCTGATGCGGTCGATCAACACCACGGTCGTCGCGCTGCTCCCGGTCGGGGCCCTGCTGTTCATCGGCGGCGGCTTCCTCGGCGCGGGTGTCCTCAACGACATCTCGCTGTCGCTGTTCGTCGGCCTCGCGGCCGGTGCGTACTCCTCGATCTTCATCGCCACGCCGCTGGTCGCCGACCTCAAGGAGGCCGAGCCGCAGATGAAGGCGCTCAAGAAGCGCGTCCTCGCCAAGCGGGCCCAGGCCGCCGCGCAGGGTGAGCCGGTCGAGCCCGAGGTCACCGACGACACGGACGGCGACTACGACGACGAGGACGAGGCAGCGGTCGTAGGACCGCGCACGCAGCCCGCGTCCCGCAACCGCGGCCGTGGCCGCCCCTCCGGGAAGCGCCGATGACCGACGTCCAGGAGCTGCTGCTCAGCCGCATCCGCGATGTGGCCGACTACCCGGAGCCGGGTGTGATGTTCAAGGACATCACCCCGCTCCTGGCGGACCCGGCCGCGTTCACCGCCCTCACCGACGCGCTCGCCGAGGTCGTGGAGCGCACCGGCGCCACCAAGGTCGTCGGCCTGGAGGCCCGCGGCTTCATCCTCGGGGCGCCGGTGGCGGTCCGCGCGGGCGTCGGCTTCATTCCCGTGCGCAAGGCGGGCAAGCTCCCCGGAGCGACGCTCGGCCAGGCCTACGACCTGGAGTACGGCTCCGCCGAGATCGAGGTCCACGCGGAGGACCTGTCGGCCGCAGACCGCGTCCTGATCGTGGACGACGTCCTGGCCACGGGCGGCACGGCCGAGGCCTCGGTCCAGCTGATCCGCCGGGCGGGCGCCGAGGTCGCCGGTCTGGCGGTCCTGATGGAACTGGGCTTCCTCGCGGGCCGCGCCCGCCTGGAGCCGGCTCTGGACGGGGCACCGCTGGAGGCACTGCTCGTCGTCTGAGGTGCACGCGTGACGTGACGGCCGCCCCGGTGACACCGGGGCGGCCGTTCCCGTCCCCGGGGCGCCCGGGGCCGTACCACCGAGAGACACCTCCAAGGCGCCCGCACGTCACCTTCGGAATGCCGGTGGCGGCCCCTCGCGTTTCACCGGTAGACGGCCCTCACATCGGCCTGAAGGCGATCCCCGAGCCCGGGATCGCTACCATGGGCACTCCGGAGCCTGACCGGGGGACCCGGATCGCGCACGAGGAGTCCTCTTGGCAGACGAGGCCCAGCCCCTGACCGCCGCCAAGCCCGAGCCCACCCCGGGCCCCGCGGCCGAGCCGGCGACCGGTGCGAGCACCGCGCACAGCGAGCCGCGCGGTACGGCGGAGCACGCCCAGACGGCCCCCGCCGACAAGGCGGCCGAGCCCTCGCGTCCCAAGCCGGACCAGCCCGAGCGCCCCGCGGCCACCCCCGCGCCCCGCCCCACCGCCGGTCAGCCCGCCGCGCGCTCCGGAGGCTCCTCCAACCGCGTCCGCGCCCGCCTGGCCCGCCTCGGCGTGCAGCGCTCCAACCCGTACAACCCGGTCCTGGAGCCGCTGCTGCGGATAGTGCGCAGCAACGACCCGAAGATCGAGACGGCCACCCTCCGCCAGGTCGAGAGCGCCTACCAGGTCGCCGAGCGCTGGCACCGCGGCCAGAAGCGCAAGAGCGGCGACCCGTACATCACGCACCCGCTCGCCGTGACGACGATCCTCGCCGAGCTGGGCATGGACCCGGCCACGCTGATGGCGGGCCTGCTGCACGACACCGTCGAGGACACCGAGTACGGCCTCGACCAGCTCCGCCGCGACTTCGGCGACTCCGTGGCCCTCCTCGTCGACGGCGTCACCAAGCTCGACAAGGTCAAGTTCGGCGAGGCAGCGCAGGCCGAGACCGTCCGCAAGATGGTCGTCGCGATGGCCAAGGACCCGCGCGTCCTGGTCATCAAGCTCGCCGACCGCCTGCACAACATGCGCACCATGCGCTACCTCAAGCGCGAGAAGCAGGAGAAGAAGGCGCGCGAGACCCTGGAGATCTACGCGCCGCTCGCCCACCGCCTGGGCATGAACACCATCAAGTGGGAACTGGAGGACCTCGCCTTCGCGATCCTCTACCCCAAGATGTACGACGAGATCGTCCGGCTGGTGGCCGAACGGGCACCGAAGCGTGACGAGTACCTGGCCATAGTGACCGACGAGGTCCAGACCGACCTGCGCGCCGCCCGCATCAAGGCGACCGTCACCGGCCGCCCGAAGCACTACTACAGCGTCTACCAGAAGATGATCGTCCGCGGCCGTGACTTCGCGGAGATCTACGACCTGGTGGGCATCCGCGTCCTCGTGGACACGGTCCGGGACTGCTATGCGGCCCTCGGCACCGTGCACGCGCGCTGGAACCCGGTCCCCGGCCGGTTCAAGGACTACATCGCGATGCCCAAGTTCAACATGTACCAGTCACTGCACACCACGGTGATCGGCCCCAACGGCAAGCCCGTCGAACTCCAGATCCGCACCTTCGACATGCACCGCCGCGCCGAGTACGGCATCGCCGCGCACTGGAAGTACAAGCAGGAGGCCGTCGCCGGCACGTCCAAGGTGCGCTCGGACGCGCCCCGGTCCACCGGCAAGGACGACCACCTCAACGACATGGCGTGGCTGCGCCAGTTGCTCGACTGGCAGAAGGAGACCGAGGACCCGGGCGAGTTCCTGGAGTCCCTGCGCTTCGACCTCTCCCGCAACGAGGTCTTCGTCTTCACGCCCAAGGGCGACGTCATAGCGCTGCCCGCCGGTGCCACCCCGGTCGACTTCTCGTACGCGGTGCACACCGAGGTCGGCCACCGGACCATAGGAGCACGGGTCAACGGGCGGCTCGTACCGCTCGAATCCACCCTGGACAACGGCGACCTGGTCGAGGTCTTCACCTCCAAGGCGCCCGGCGCGGGCCCCTCCCGCGACTGGCTCGGCTTCGTCAAGTCGCCGCGCGCCCGCAACAAGATCAGAGCCTGGTTCTCCAAGGAGCGCCGGGACGAGGCCATCGAGCAGGGCAAGGACGCCATCGCCCGCGCGATGCGCAAACAGAACCTGCCGATCCAGCGCATCCTGACCGGCGACTCCCTGGTCACCCTCGCGCACGAGATGCGCTACCCGGACATCTCCTCGCTGTACGCGGCGATCGGCGAGGGCCATGTCGCCGCGCAGAACGTCGTACAGAAGCTCGTGCAGGCGCTCGGCGGCGAGGAGGCGGCCACCGAGGAGATCGACGAGAGCGTCCCGCCGACGACCGGCCGGGGCCGCAAGCGCCGGTCGAACGCCGACCCGGGTGTCGTCGTCAAGGGCGTCGACGACGTGTGGGTCAAACTGGCCCGCTGCTGCACGCCTGTCCCCGGCGACCCCATCATCGGGTTCGTCACGCGGGGCAGCGGAGTATCGGTTCACCGCAGCGACTGCGTCAACGTGGAGTCACTGTCCCGCGAACCCGAGCGCATCCTCGAAGTCGAGTGGGCGCCCACCCAGTCCTCGGTCTTCCTGGTCGCCATCCAGGTGGAGGCCCTGGACCGCTCCCGGCTCCTCTCGGACGTCACCCGCGTCCTGTCCGACCAGCACGTCAACATCCTCTCCGCGGCCGTCCAGACCTCCCGCGACCGCGTCGCCACCTCCCGCTTCACCTTCGAGATGGGCGACCCCAAGCACCTGGGCCACGTCCTGAAGGCGGTCAGGGGAGTGGAGGGCGTCTACGACGTCTACCGGGTGACGTCGGCGCGCAACAAGACGTAGGCGAACGGCTTGCACGAAGAGGGGCTCCCGTACGTGATGTACGGGAGCCCCTCTTCGTGTGCGTGCGGACGGGTCAGCCGCCGAACTCCTGGAGGCCCTTCAGCGCCTGGTCCAGCAGGGCCTGGCGGCCCTCCAGCTCGCGCTCCAGCTTGTCGGCGCGGGAGGCGTTGCCCTGGGCGCGCGCCTGCTCGATCTGGCCCCTGAGCTTGTCCACCGCGGCCTGGAGCTGACCGGTCAGACCCTCGGCACGCGCGCGTGCCTCCGGGTTGGTCCGGCGCCACTCGGTCTCCTCGGACTCCTGGAGGGCCCGCTCGACCGTGTGCATCCGGCCCTCGACTTTCGGGCGGGCGTCCCTCGGCACATGACCGATGGCCTCCCAGCGCTCGTTGATCGACCGGAAGGCCGCACGGGCCGCCTTGAGGTCACCGATCGGCAGCAGCTTCTCGGCCTCCTCCGCGAGCTCCTCCTTGAGCTTCAGGTTCTCCGTCTGCTCCGCGTCCCGCTCGGCGAAGACCGAACTGCGGGCGGCGAAGAAGACGTCCTGGGCACCGCGGAAGCGGTTCCACAGATCGTCCTCGTGCTCGCGCTGGGCGCGGCCCGCCGCCTTCCAGTCGGACATCAGCTCGCGGTAGCGCGCGGCCGTGGGACCCCAGTCGTTCGAGGCCGACAGACCCTCGGCCTCCGCGACCAGCTTCTCCTTGGTCTTGCGGGCCTCCTCGCGCTGCGCGTCCAGCGACGCGAAGTGCGCCTTGCGGCGCTTGGAGAAGGCCGACCGGGCGTGCGAGAAGCGGTGCCACAGCTCGTCGTCCGACTTGCGGTCCAGACGCGGCAGCCCCTTCCAGGTGTCCACCAGGGCGCGCAGCCGCTCACCGGCGGCCCGCCACTGGTCGGACTGCGCCAGCTCCTCCGCCTCGACGACCAGCGCCTCCTTGGCGTGCCGGGCCTCGTCGGACTGCTTGGCGCGCTGCTGCTTGCGCTCCTCGCGGCGCGCGTCCACGTTCTCCACGAGCTTGTCGAGCCGGGCCCGCAGCGCGGCGAGATCGCCGACCGCGTGGTGGGCGTCGACCTGCTCGCGCAGATGGTCGACGGCGGTCTGCGCGTCCTTCGCCGACAGATCGGTCGTCTTCACGCGCTTTTCGAGGAGGCCGATCTCGACAACCAGGCCCTCATACTTGCGTTCGAAATAGGCCAGCGCCTCATCAGGGGAGCCGGCCTGCCAGGAACCGACGACCTGCTCGCCGTCGGCCGTACGCACGTACACGGTCCCCGTCTCGTCGACGCGTCCCCACGGGTCGCTGCTCACAGCGCCTCCTCCACATGATGCCTGCACAGGGCCTCTGTGCCCCCGGGCATCGTCCACAGTTTCGTCACGGCCAACATAGGCGACCGGCGGGTTGCCTGTCCGCATCCCGCGCGACCGAAGTTTCGCTGTTGACGGTCAGGATTTGGTTACCGTCGCCTTGTTGATCACCACGGTCGCGTTCGGTGCGCCGTCGCCCGCGCCCGTGCTCTCACCGGCCGCCGCGATCTTCTGGAGGACCTTCATCCCGGAGGCCGAGATGGTACCGAACGGGGTGTAGTTGGCCGGGAGCGGACTGTCCTTGTAGACCAGGAAGAACTGGCTGCCGCCGGTGTTGCGGCCCTTGCCGGTGGAGGCGTCATAGGTGTTCGCCATCGCCACCGTGCCCGCCGGGTAGGTGCTGCCCTTGAGGGTGGCGTCCTTCAGGTTCTCGTCCGGGATCGTGTAGCCGGGGCCGCCGCTGCCGGTGCCCGTCGGGTCGCCGCACTGGAGCACGTAGATGCCGCTGGTGGTGAGCCGGTGGCACTTCGTGTGGTCGAAGTAGCCCTTGCCGGCCAGGAAGTCGAAGGAGTTCACGGTGTGCGGCGCGGCCGAGGCCTTCAGCGCGATGTCGATGTCACCGCAGGTCGTCGCCAGCTTCATCGTGTACTTCGCCGACTTGTCGATCGTGAGCGCCGGCTCCTTCTTCCAGGTCTCCGTCTTGACCTTGCCCGCGGCGGCCTTGGCGCACGGGTCCGGCGCCTTGCTCGTCGCCGAGGCGCTGGGCGTCACGTCCGCGCTCGCGTTGGACTTCTTGTCGTCCTTCATGACCCCGGTCGTGTACAGCACCACACTGCCGATCACGATCACGCCGAGCACCGACGCGATCACCGAGTTGCGCGCCCGCGCCTTGCGCCGGGCGGCCGTGCGCCGCTGCTGCTGCCGCAAGAACTTCTCCCGCGCGAGCTGCCGCTTCCGCTGTTCCTGGGTGACCACCGGATTCTCTCCTCATGCGTCTCGTACGTCGACTGGGACGCGTGCGTCTTATGAGCCGACCGCCTGCGTGTGCCCCGTACCGTATATGGGTTCGCTGAGGATTCGGCAGCGCCGGTAGGCTCTGACCACTGACGCAGGGATCCTTATCCCCACCCGTATCGACACAACGAAGGACGATCGTGCTCATTGCCGGGTTCCCCGCCGGGGCCTGGGGGACGAACTGTTATCTCGTCGCCCCCGCCGCCGGTGAGGAGTGCGTGATCATCGACCCCGGCCATCAGGCCGCCGAGGGAGTCGAGGAAGCGCTCAGGAAACATCGGCTCAAGCCCGTCGCGGTCGTCCTCACCCATGGCCACATCGACCATGTGGCCTCGGTCGTCCCGATCTGCGGCGCGCACGACGTGCCGGCCTGGATCCACCCCGAGGACCGCTACATGATGAGCGACCCCGAGAAGGCGCTCGGCCGCTCGATCGGGATGCCGCTGATGGGCGAGCTGACCGTGGGGGAGCCCGACGACGTCAAGGAGCTGACCGAGGGCGCGCGGCTGGAGCTGGCGGGACTGGAGTTCTCGGTCGCGCACGCGCCCGGCCATACGAAGGGGTCGGTGACCTTCAGGATGCCCGAGACCGCGGAGATCCCCTCCGTGTTCTTCTCCGGGGATCTGCTCTTCGCCGGCTCCATCGGACGCACCGACCTGCCCGGCGGCTCCCACGCCGAGATCCTCGACTCGCTGGCCCGTGTGTGCCTGCCGCTCGACGACTCGACCGTGGTGCTGTCCGGCCACGGCCCCCAGACGACCATCGGCCAGGAGCGCGCGACCAACCCGTATCTGCGGGACGTGGCCGCCGGCCACCGCGAGCGCGGCGCTGACGCGAACGCTCCCCGACGAGGAATGTGACGAGACCTTCCGTGAGTACCTTCCAGGCCCCCAAGGGCACGTACGACCTGCTTCCGCCCCGCTCCGCGAAGTTCCTCGCGGTGCGCGAGGCGATCGCCACACCGCTGCGCGACTCCGGCTACGGCTACGTCGAGACGCCCGGCTTCGAGAACGTCGAGCTGTTCGCGCGCGGGGTCGGCGAGTCCACCGACATCGTGACCAAGGAGATGTACGCCTTCGAGACCAAGGGCGGCGACCGGCTCGCCCTGCGCCCCGAGGGCACGGCCTCCGTACTGCGCGCGGCACTCGAGGCCAACCTGCACCGTCAGGGCAACCTGCCGGTCAAGCTCTGGTACTCGGGCTCGTACTACCGCTACGAGCAGCCGCAGGCGGGCCGTTACCGCCACTTCTCCCAGGTCGGCGCCGAGGCGATCGGGGCCGAGGACCCCGCCCTGGACGCCGAGTTGATCATCCTCGCGGACCAGGCGTACCGCTCGCTGGGCCTGCGCCAGTTCCGCATCCTCCTCAACAGCCTGGGCGACAAGGAGTGCCGCCCGGTGTACCGGGAGGCGTTGCAGAGCTTCCTGCGGGGCCTGGACCTCGACGAGGAGACCCTGCGCCGCGCGGACATCAACCCGCTGCGGGTCCTCGACGACAAACGTCCGGACGTCCAGAAGCAGTTGACGGACGCGCCGATGCTGCGCGACTACCTGTGCGACGCGTGCAAGGCGTACCACGAGGAGGTCCGCGAACTGATCACGGCGGCGGGCGTCGCCTTCGAGGACGACCCGAAGCTGGTCCGCGGCCTCGACTACTACACCCGCACGACCTTCGAGTTCGTCCACGACGGTCTGGGCTCCCAGTCCGCGGTGGGCGGCGGCGGTCGCTACGACGGCCTCTCCGAGATGATCGGCGGACCCGCGCTGCCCTCCGTGGGCTGGGCGTTGGGCGTCGACCGCACGGTGCTGGCCCTGGAGGCGGAGGGCGTCGAACTCGAACTCCCCGCGTCCACCAGCGTGTTCGCGGTCCCGCTCGGCGAGCAGGCCCGACGGGTCCTGTTCGCCAAGGTCACCGAACTGCGCAAGCTGGGCATCGCGGCCGACTTCTCCTACGGCGCGAAGGGCCTCAAGGGCGCGATGAAGAGCGCCAACCGCAGTGGCGCCCGCTACACGATCGTCGCGGGCGAACGCGACCTCGCCGAGGGCGTCGTCCAGCTCAAGGACATGGAGTCCGGGGAGCAGTCGGCGGTCCCGGTGAACGAGATCGTGGCGGAACTGGAGTCGAAGCTCGGCTAGTTCGAGTGCGGGCCGTAGGCGCCGGGTGCTGTGGAAGGCATCCGGCGCCTCTCTCGTCCATCGGGTCTCAGTGGTCCAGCAACCCGTACCGCATCGCACTCGTCACCGCCGCCGTCCGGTCGTCCACCCCCAACTTCCCGAAGACGCGCAGCAGATGGGTCTTCACGGTCGACTCCCCGATGTACAGCCGCCGCCCGATCTCCGCGTTGGTGCATCCCTCCGCCACCAACCGCAGCACAGCGGTCTCCCGCTCCGACAGTCGAGGCCGCTCCGGCTTCGTCCGCAGCTGGTCCACCAACCGGGCCGCCACGGACGGCGCCAGCACCGTCTCGCCGCGCGCGGCGGCCCGTACGGCGTCGGCGAGTTCGCCCCGGGGCAGGTCCTTCAGGAGGTAGCCCGCCGCTCCCGCCTCCACCGCGCGCAGGATGTCCCGGTCCGTCTCGTACGTCGTGAGGACGATCACCCGGCACGGCAGCCCGGCCGCGGTCATCCGCACGATGGAGTCGACACCTCCACCGTCCGGCATCCGCAGGTCCATCAGCACGATGTCGGGCTGGAGTTGGGCCGCCAGCGCCTCGGCCTGCGGCCCGCCGGACGCGTCGGCGATCACATCGAGATCCGGTTCGGCGCTGAGCATGGCGCGCAGCCCCTCCCGTACGACGGGGTGGTCGTCGGCCAGCAGGATACGGATCATCGCGGACTCCTCGAAGACGCTGCGGGGGACACCGGCAGCCGGACCGTCACTGTCGTGCCCGCGCCCGGCGCGCTGCGTACCAGCGCCGTCCCGCCCGCCTCGGCGGCCCGGGTGCGGAGCCCGGCCAGACCGTAGCCGCCGGACACCGCGCCGGGCTCGAAACCGCAGCCGTCGTCCCGTACCGACACGGTGAGCGTCTCGTCGGCGTACGCGAGGGTGAGGCTCACCGTCGCCGAACTCCCCGCGTGCTTGCGGGCGTTGGCAAGCGCCTCCTGGCAGGAGCGCAGGGCGACCACCTCGGGTCCGGCGGGCAGGGCGCGCACCGGGCCGGTCACCGAGAGGGCCGCGTCGTGGCGGGCGGCGAGGCGGCGCAGGGCGTCGGGCAGTGAGGCGTCGGCGAGGTCGGCCGGGGTGCCGCCGGCAACGAGGGCGCGGGCCTCGGCGAGGTTCTGCCGGGCGGTCTCGTCCATCAGAGCGAGATGGCGGCGGGCCTGCGCCGGGTCGTCGTGCAATTCGGCCTCCACGGCCTGGATGAGCATCAGCAGACTGGTGAAGCCCTGGGCGAGGGTGTCGTGGATCTCGCGGGCCATGCGCTCGCGTTCGGCCAGCGCGCCGTGCGCCGAGGAGAGCCGGGAGACCTCGTGGCGGCTCGCGTCCAGTTCGGCGATCAACTCGGCCCGTTCCTGGCTCTGTTCGATGATGCGGATGATCCAGCTGCCGAGGGCTATCGAGAAGACCAGGGTGACCACGGCGAACACCGAGTTGAAGAACACGTCCTGGGCGGCGGGCCACCACAGCAGCGTCCAGCCGATCACCGGCACGATGTTGATCACGGTCACCGCGATCAGCGCCCAGCGCAGCCGCAGCACCATGAAGCAGGGCGGGACGAGCGCGAAGCACATCAGCCGGGTCTCACCGACCAGCACGGCCGACGGCAGGAACAGCGCCATCTGCGCCACGAGGTAGGTGACGGCCCGCCGCTCGTCGGGCGGATCGCCCTGGAGGACCGGGCGCCCGAGCAGGACGTACAGGGGGACCAGCGGGACGAGCAGTCCGGCCGCCGCCACCCGCACCGGCCACCCCGGCCTGTCCGTGCCGAGCACGAACACCAGGGTGGCCAGCCAGATCAGGGCGAAGTACGTGTCCCAGATCCGGAACGACCGGTCCCAGGTGTACGAGCCCTTCGCCGGGGCGGGAACGGTCATCCGTCGCGCCGGTTCTTCCACCGGAAGGTCAGCAGGCACAGCAGCAATCCTCCGACGCACCACGCCCCGAGCACCAGCGCGACCTTCCCGAACTCCCAGCTCCCGGCCTGCTCCAGCACCTGCGCGGACGAGGGCAGGAACACCCCGCGCAGCCCCTGGCACATCCACTTCAGGGGGAACAGCGCGCCGATGTCGAGCATCCAGTCCGGGATCGTGTCGATGGAGATGTACACCCCGGAGATGAACTGGAGCACCAGGAAGGGCAGGACGACCACGGAGGTCGCGCTCTTGCCGGACTTGGGGACCGAGCTGACCGCGATGCCGAGGAGCGCGCAGGCCGTGAGACCGAGCACGAAGATCCATCCGAAGTCCAGCCACCTGGTGGCGGACGAGGGCAGGTCGACGCCGTAGAAGCCGGTTCCGACGAGCAGCAGGACGGCCGTCTCCAGCAGGCCGGTGACCAGAACCAGCCAGATCTTGCCGAGGAAGTACGCGGCCGGTGGCATCGGTGTGCCGCGCAGTCGGCGCAGCACCTTCTCGTCGCGTTCGATGGCGATCGAGATGCCGAGGGACTGGAAGCTCGTGGACATGATGCCGGCGGCCATCATGGCCGGGACGTAGAGCTGGGAGGCGGTGACGCCCGCGCCCCGGACGTCGTCCTTGAAGATCGACGCGAAGAGGAAGAGGAAGACGACCGGGAAGGCGAAGGTGAAGACGACCTGGTCGCGCTGGCGGAAGAACTGCTTGAGTTCCAGCACTCCGCGGCGCAGTCCGAGTCCCCAGGCGCCGGGCAGTCGTTCCTCGGAGGTGCGGGGCCGTGTCCGGGTTCCCGCCGTCGTCGTGGTCATCGCACGTCCTCCTGTCCGGTCAGCCGGAGGTAGACGTCCTCCAGGGTGGGGCGGGTGACCAGCAGCCCGGGGATCTCGCCGTCGAAGCGCCGCATGAGGTCCGCCACGACCTTGGTGGGGGTGTCGGTGTGCTCCGCGCGCGGGGTGCCGTCGAGGTCGGTCCACTCGACGGTGGCCCCGGTGCCGTGCCGTTCGCGCAGGGCGGCTGGTTCGCCCTCGGCGACCACCCGGCCCGCGGCGACGATGGCGAGGCGGTCGGCGAGGTTCTCCGCCTCCTCCAGGTAGTGGGTGGTGAGGAGGATGGTGGTGCCCTCGCCGGCCAGCTTGCGGATCAGGTCCCAGAACTGGCGCCGGGCCGCCGGGTCGAAACCGGTCGTCGGCTCGTCCAGGAGCAGGAGTTCCGGATCGCCGATCACTCCGAGGGCCACGTCGAGCCTGCGGCGCTGGCCGCCCGAGAGGGCCTTGATCCGGCTGTCGGTCTTCGCGTCGAGTCCGACGAGTCCGATGACCTCCTCGGGGTCGCGAGGCCGCGGGTAGTAGCGGGCGAAATGCCGGACGGTCTCGCCGACCGTCAACTCGGCGGGTGCCGATTCGTCCTGCCAGACGATGCCGATCCGCGAACGCCACGCGCGCGTGCCCGTCGCCGGGTCCGACCCGAGGACGAGGACCTCGCCCGCGTCCCGGTCCCGGTTGCCCTGGAGGATCTCCACGGTGGTGCTCTTGCCCGCGCCATTGGGTCCGAGCAGGCCGAACACCTCTCCGGTGCGGATCTCCAGGTCGATTCCGTCCACGGCGGTCACGTCCCCGTACCGCTTGCGCAGCCCCCGCACATCCACTGCGAGTTCGTTCGCCTGTGTTGTCATGCCTTGAGCATCGTCCGGAATCGAGCGCTCGGGGACGACCGTGCGTACTTCCTTATGTCCACCGAACGGTGGACACGGGGGCGCGTGCGGCACAATGGCCGTGCCCGAAGAAGGTCCAACTCTCAAGTGACGGATCGGCGTGATGAGCAAGACGACAGTGAAGGACGTCTCCACCGACTCCGAGCCGGAGCACACGGCCGAGGAGCCGCGCGCGGTCGGCAGCAGCCGGGCCTTCGCCGTGCTGCTGGTGATCACCGGCGCGGCCGGTCTGCTCGCCGCGTGGGTCATCACGATCGACAAGTTCAAGATCCTTGAGGGCAAGCTCGCGGGCAAGACGTTCACCCCCAGCTGCAGCATCAACCCGATCGTGTCCTGCGGCAGCGTCATGGAGTCCAAGCAGGCCGCCGCCTTCGGCTTCCCGAACCCGATGCTCGGCCTGGTCGCCTACGGCATCGTGATCTGCGTCGGCATGAGCCTGCTGACCCGGGTGAAGTTCCCCCGCTGGTACTGGCTGACCTTCAACTTCGGCACCCTCTTCGGGGTGGGCTTCTGCACCTGGCTCCAGTTCCAGTCGCTGTACCGGATCAACGCGCTGTGCCTGTGGTGCTCGCTGGCCTGGGTCGCCACGATCACCATGTTCTGGTACGTCACCTCGTTCAACATCCGCAACGACTTCCTGAAGGCCCCGCGCCCGGTGAAGAACTTCCTGGGCGAGTTCACCTGGGTCCTCCCGGTCACCCACGTCGGCATCATCGCGATGCTGATCCTGACCCGCTGGGGCACCCAGCTCTGGGCCTGAGTCCGGGCCGGACCGGGTTGTCAGTGGCGTGACATAGGGTTTTCGACGTGGAGCCCGACCTTTTCACCGCCGCAGCCGAAGAACGCCAGGAGAAGGACCCGTCCGGCAGTCCCCTGGCGGTACGGATGCGCCCGCGCGCCCTCGACGAGGTGGTGGGCCAGCAGCATCTGCTGAAGCCCGGCTCCCCCCTGCGCAGACTGGTCGGCGAAGGCGCGGGCGGCCCGGCCGGACCGTCCTCGGTGATCCTCTGGGGACCGCCCGGCACCGGCAAGACGACCCTCGCGTATGTCGTCTCCAAGGCCACCGACAAGCGGTTCGTGGAGCTGTCCGCGATCACCGCCGGGGTCAAGGAGGTCCGCGCGGTCATCGACGGCGCCCGGCGCGCCACCGGCGGCTTCGGCAAGGAGACCGTCCTCTTCCTCGACGAGATCCACCGCTTCAGCAAGGCCCAGCAGGACTCCCTGCTCCCGGCCGTCGAGAACCGCTGGGTGACCCTGATCGCGGCGACCACCGAGAACCCGTACTTCTCGGTGATCTCCCCGTTGCTGTCCCGCTCCCTGCTCCTCACCCTCGAACCCCTCACGGACGACGACCTGCGCGCCCTGCTGCGCCGCGCGCTCGGCGAGGAGCGCGGTCTGAAGGGCGCGGTCACCCTCCCCGAGGACAGCGAGAACCACCTGCTGCGCATCGCGGGCGGCGACGCCCGGCGGGCGCTGACCGCCCTGGAGGCAGCCGCCGGGGCCGCTCTCGACAAGGGCGAGCCGGACATCACCCTCCAGACCCTGGAGGAGACCGTCGACCGCGCGGCCGTGAAGTACGACCGGGACGGCGACCAGCACTACGACGTGGCCAGCGCCCTCATCAAGTCCATCCGCGGCTCGGACGTCGACGCGGCCCTGCACTACCTGGCCCGCATGATCGAGGCCGGCGAGGACCCCCGCTTCATCGCCCGCCGTCTGATGATCTCCGCGAGCGAGGACATCGGCCTGGCGGATCCGAACGCGCTGCCGCTCGCGGTCGCCGCCGCCCAGGCCGTGGCGATGATCGGCTTCCCGGAGGCCGCGCTCACCCTCAGCCACGCCACGATCGCGCTCGCGCTCGCCCCCAAGTCGAACGCGGCGACCACGGCGATCGGCGCCGCCATGGAGGACGTGCGCAAGGGGCACGCGGGCCCGGTCCCCATGCATCTGCGGGACGGGCACTACAAGGGCGCGGCCAAGCTGGGGCACGCCCAGGGGTACGTCTACCCGCACGACCTGCCCGAGGGGATCGCCGAGCAGCAGTACGCCCCGGAGGAGCTCAAGGACCGCGAGTACTACGAGCCGACCCGGCACGGGGCGGAGGCGCGGTACGCGGACGCGGTGGAGTGGACCCGGAAGCACCTCGGTCGAAAGCGGTCCTGAGCGGCCTGTAGAATCCCTCGGAGTGCCGAGTCCCGCGCAGTCAGAGCGGGACAACCGGCCGGAACCCCCAGGGGTTCCAGGAGCGTCGCGCACCGTTCGAACGGTGTCGCGGGCAGCCCACCACCATCCGCCCCAGGGCGGGCCCGGTCGGTGGGCCACTCGCGTGCTGCACGTAGTGCCCAGATCAGGGGAGCGGCTGCCCATCAGGTCCTGCGCGGACCCGACGGGTTTCCCCGGCTGCGGATGCGACCTCCCTCACCACCCTGACAAGCCGAAACCCGAGAAATGAGAGATTGTGGCGAACCAGTCCCGCCCCAAGGTCAAGAAGTCGCGTGCCCTCGGCATCGCGCTGACCCCGAAGGCCGTCAAGTACTTCGAGGCCCGTCCCTACCCGCCGGGTGAGCACGGTCGTGGCCGCAAGCAGAACTCGGACTACAAGGTCCGTCTGCTGGAGAAGCAGCGTCTGCGCGCGCAGTACGACGTGTCCGAGCGCCAGCTCGTCCGCGCCTACGAGCGTGCCTCCAAGGTCCAGGGCAAGACCGGTGAGGCCCTGATCATCGAGCTGGAGCGTCGTCTCGACGCGCTGGTCCTGCGTTCGGGCATCGCCCGCACGATCTACCAGGCCCGCCAGATGGTCGTGCACGGCCACATCGAGGTCAACGGCCAGAAGGTCGACAAGCCGTCCTTCCGCGTCAAGCCGGACGACGTCGTCATGGTCCGCGAGCGCAGCCGCAGCAAGACCCTGTTCGAGGTCTCCCGCGCCGGTGGCTTCGCCCCCGACGGCGAGACCCCGCGCTACCTCCAGGTGAACCTCGCCGCCCTGGCCTTCCGCCTGGACCGCGAGCCGAACCGCAAGGAGATCCCGGTGATCTGCGACGAGCAGCTCGTCGTCGAGTACTACGCCCGCTGATCACTCACCGGACGTAGCACCACCCGCACCACGTCAGCCCGCCGTCTCCCCGCCCTTCCGGGTGGGCGAGGCGGCGGGCTTTCGCAGTTCCACACCCGCCCGCGCGGGCCGCTGCGGCCCGCGCGGCACCGGTACGGCGCCGAGCGGCCGGCGCTGCCCCAGCGCCCGTGCCACGGCGGCCTCCCGGCCCAGCCGCGCACCCTCGCGCACGCACTCCGCGTACCGCTCGTCGCCCAGCCGCTCCCGGGCCATCGCCTCGCACAGCTCGTGCGGCGCGTTGTAGTACGCCGAACCGAACAGCGGCAGGCCCACCGACGGCCACATCCCGCCCGCCGCGCCCTGCAACAGCGCGGCCTCGGCGGCGTCGCCCTCCGCCGCCGTGACGAGGGCCAGCAGCTCGACCGCCAGCACCGAGCCCAGCAGATCGCGGAAGCCGTGCGCGCTGCCCAGGCAGTCCGCCAGCAGGTCCCGCGCGTCCGGGAGCCGGCCCTCGCTCCAGGCGACGTAGGCCAGGACGTACAGCGCGTACGCCCGCGTCCACCGTTCGCCGTGGTCCTCGCAGACGCGCCGTACGTCCTCGCAGAGTTTCACCGCGTCCGCGAGGTCGCCCTGGAAGGCCCGTGCCATCGCCAGTTCGACCTGGCCCATCAGTACGTTGCTGTTCAGCTCGCCGATCTGCTGGTAGCGGTCGAGCGCGGAGCGCAGCAGGGTCTCCGCGCGCGGCATGTCGTCGGTGACCAGCGCCAGGCAGCCCGTGCGGTGTTCGGCGTACGCCACCGCCGTGGGGTTCGCGGCCTCGTCGGCCTCCTCGCGGCACTCCTGGAGCGCGGCGAGCGCGGGCACGGTGTCGCCCTGGAGGATCGCCACATAGCCGAGCACCCACAGGGCCTTCAGCCGGGACTGGTCGTTGTCGGAGTCCAGCTGTACGGCCTGCTCCAGCCAGTGCCGGCCCTCCGAGAGCCGTCCGCAGCCCGCCCAGTAGAACCACAGGGAGCCCGCCAGGTACTGGCCCAGATGCGTCTCCTCCGGCTCGGTCAGGCAGTACTCCAGGGCACCGCGCAGATTCGGCAGCTCCGCCTCCACACGCGCGGCGACCTCGCCCTGCCGGGGCGAGAACCAGTCCAGCTCGCACCAGGTGGCCAGCCCCAGGTACCAGTCGCGGTGTCTGCGCCGCAGCCGGGGCGCGTCCCCGGTCGCCTCCAGCCAGTCCGCGCCGTAGGCCCGGATCGTGTCGAGCATCCGGTAGCGCACGCCCGTCGGTGTCGCCTCGCGGACGACCACGGACTGCGCGAGGAGTTCGGACAGCACGTCGAGGACGCCGTCCGAGGGCAGTCCGTCGCCGCCGCACACGTACTCGGCGGCCTCCAGGTCGAAGCGTCCGGCGAACACCGACAGCCGCGCCCACAACAGCCGTTCCTCGGGCGTGCACAGCTCATGGCTCCAGCCGATCGCCGTCCGCAGCGTCTGGTGCCGGGGCAGCGCGTCCCGGCGCCCGCCGGCCAGCAGCCGGAACCGGTCGTCGAAGCGCGCCAGCAACTCCCCGGGCGACAGCGCCCGCAGCCGCCCCGCCGCCAGCTCGACGGCGAGCGGAATCCCGTCCAGCCGTACGCACAACTCCCGTACGTCCGCGTCCTCTTGGCCGAGGGCGACGCCCTGCTGCGCGGCCCGCTCGGTGAACAGCTCCACCGCCTCGTCCGGGCCCAGCGGCGCCAGCGCCACCACCCGCTCGCCCGCCAGCTCCAGCGGGCGCCGCCCCACCGCGAGCACCCGCAGCCCGGGCACCCGTCCCACCAGCTCGGCGACCAGCGGGGCGCAGGCCTCCACCAGATGCTCGAACCCGTCGAGCAGCAGCAGGACTTGACGTCCCGTCAGATGTGCGAGCAGGGCCTCGCGCGGCAGCCGCGCGGTGTGGTCCGTCAGGCCCAGCGCCTCCATGACCGCGAAGTCCACGAGTTCCGGATCGCGTACCGGCGCCAGCTCCACCCGCCACACACCGTCCGGGGGAGCGGACCGGGCCGCCGCGTGGGCCGCGAGCCGGGACTTGCCGACCCCGCCGGGCCCGGTCACCGTGACCAGGCGCGAGGCGTCGAGCGCCCGCGCCAGTTCGGTGAGTTCGGCCGGGCGGCCCACGAACCGGTCGGGTTCGAGGGGCAGATTGCCGTCCGCGGTGGCGTCGCCGCCATGGGAAGCTCGCATGGAACACGGAGCGTACTGAACCGTGTTCAGTCCGTACAATCGCTTCGCTCGACTCCACCGCGCGCGGGGCGGTAATGCGGTACGGAGCGCCATCCCCGGCGCGATAGGCTCGGGGCCAGTTATCTACAGGTGTCCGTGAGAGAGGTGTCAGGTGTCCGGTGGAGAGGTGGCCGGGATCCTGGTGGCCGTCTTCTGGGCGATCCTGGTCTCCTTCCTCGCCGTCGCACTGGTGAGGCTGGCCCAGACGCTCAAGGCGACCACCAAGCTGGTCGCGGACGTCACCGACCAGGCCGTCCCGCTCCTGGCGGACGCCTCCGCGGCGGTGCGCTCGGCGCAGACCCAGATCGACCGGGTCGACGCCATCGCCTCCGACGTCCAGGAAGTCACGTCGAACGCCTCCGCCCTGTCCACCACCGTCGCCTCCACCTTCGGCGGCCCCCTCGTCAAGGTCGCGGCCTTCGGCTACGGCGTCCGCCGGGCCCTGGGCGGCCGACGCGAGGACGTGCCCGCCAAGGAGTCCCGGCGTACCGTGATCGTGGGCCGCACGGTCCCGGCCGCACGGCGGGTCAAGCGCACCCGGAAGAAGGACTGACCGAGCGATGTTCCGCCGTACGTTCTGGTTCGGCACGGGCGTGGCCGCCGGTGTCTGGGCGACCACCAAGGTCAACCGCAAGCTGAAGCAGCTGACCCCCGAGCACCTGGCCGTCTCCGCCGCCAACAAGGCGCTCGAAGCCGGGCACCGGCTCAAGGACAGCGCACTGGGCTTCGCGCTCGACGTCCGCGCGGGCATGGCCCAGCGCGAGGCCGAGCTCGGCGACGCGCTGGGGATCAACGCCCCGGTCGACCCCGAACTCCCGGCCGCCAGGCAGTACATGGCCATCGAGAACCGCAGCAACCCACGGTCCGTCGAAGGCAACGACAGGACGACGTACTCGTACAACCGGAATGAGGACCACTGATGGAGTCGGCTGAAATCCGCCGCCGCTGGCTGAGCTTCTACGAGGAGCGCGGCCACACCGTTGTCCCCTCGGCGTCGCTCATCGCGGACGACCCGACTCTGCTCCTGGTCCCCGCCGGCATGGTCCCCTTCAAGCCGTACTTCCTCGGCGAGGTCAAGCCGCCGTGGCCGCGCGCCACCAGCGTGCAGAAGTGCGTGCGCACCCCCGACATCGAAGAGGTCGGCAAGACCACCCGGCACGGCACGTTCTTCCAGATGTGCGGCAACTTCTCCTTCGGCGACTACTTCAAGGAAGGCGCCATCACCTACGCCTGGGAGCTGCTCACCTCGCCCCAGGACAAGGGTGGTTACGGCCTCGACCCCGAGCGCCTGTGGATCACGGTCTACCTCGACGACGACGAGGCCGAGACCATCTGGCGCGACAAGATCGGTGTCCCGGCCGAGCGCATCCAGCGCCTGGGCAAGAAGGACAACTACTGGTCGATGGGCGTCCCCGGCCCGTGCGGCCCCTGCTCCGAGATCAACTACGACCGCGGCCCCGAGTTCGGCGTCGAGGGCGGCCCGGCCGTCAACGACGAGCGGTACGTGGAGATCTGGAACCTGGTCTTCATGCAGTACGAGCGCGGCGAGGGCATCGGCAAGGAGGACTTCGAGATCCTCGGCGAGCTGCCCAGCAAGAACATCGACACGGGCCTCGGCCTGGAACGCCTGGCGATGATCCTCCAGGGCGTCCAGAACATGTACGAGATCGACACCTCGATGGCCGTCATCAAGAAGGCCACCGAGCTGACCGGTGTCGAGTACGGCGACGCGCACGACTCCGACGTCTCCCTGCGCGTGGTCACCGACCACATGCGCACCTCCGTGATGCTCATCGGCGACGGCGTGACCCCCGGCAACGAGGGCCGCGGCTACGTCCTGCGCCGCATCATGCGCCGCGCCATCCGCAACATGCGCCTGCTCGGCGCCACCGGCCCGGTCGTCAAGGACCTCATCGACACCGTCATCGCGATGATGGGCCAGCAGTACCCGGAGCTGGTCACCGACCGCCAGCGCATCGAGACCGTGGCCCTCGCCGAGGAGGCCGCCTTCCTCAAGACGCTGAAGGCCGGCACCAACATCCTCGACACCGCGATCACCGACACCAAGGAGTCCGGCGGGACCGTCCTCGCCGGCGACAAGGCGTTCCTGCTCCACGACACCTGGGGCTTCCCGATCGACCTCACCCTCGAAATGGCCGCCGAACAGGGCCTGTCCGTGGACGAGGACGGCTTCCGGCGCCTGATGAAGCAGCAGCGCGACCAGGCCAAGGCCGACGCCCAGGCCAAGAAGACCGGCCACGCCGGCGTCGGCGCCTACCGCGCCATCGCCGACCAGGCCGGCGAGACCGACTTCATCGGCTACTCCGACACCGTGGGCGAGTCCACCGTCGTCGGCATCCTGGTCGACGGCGTGTCCTCCCCGGCCGCCACCGAGGGCGACGAGGTCGAGATCGTCCTCGACCGCACCCCCTTCTACGCCGAGGGCGGCGGCCAGATCGGCGACACCGGCCGCATCAAGGTCGAGTCCGGTGCCGTCATCGAGATCCGCGACTGCCAGAAGCCGGTCCCCGGGGTCTACGTCCACAAGGGCGTCGTCCAGTTCGGCGAGGTCACCGTCGGCGCCAAGGCCGAGGCCTCGATCGACGTCCGCCGCCGCACCGCCATCGCCCGCGCCCACTCGGCCACCCACCTCACCCACCAGGCGCTGCGTGACGCCCTCGGTCCGACGGCCGCGCAGGCCGGTTCGGAGAACCAGCCGGGCCGCTTCCGCTTCGACTTCGGATCGCCGTCCGCGGTTCCCACCGCCGTGATGACCGACGTCGAGCAGAAGATCAACGAGGTGCTCGCCCGCGACCTGGACGTGCACGCCGAGATCCTCAGCCTGGACGAGGCCAAGAAGCAGGGCGCCATCGCCGAGTTCGGCGAGAAGTACGGCGAGCGGGTCCGGGTCGTCACCATCGGCGACTTCTCCAAGGAGCTGTGCGGCGGCACCCACGTCCACAACACCTCCCAGCTCGGCCTGGTCAAGCTGCTCGGCGAGTCGTCGATCGGCTCGGGAGTCCGTCGTATCGAAGCGCTCGTCGGCGTGGACGCCTACAACTTCCTGGCCCGTGAGCACACGGTCGTCGCCCAGCTCCAGGAGCTGATCAAGGGCCGCCCGGAGGAGCTTCCGGAGAAGGTCTCCGCCATGCTCGGCAAGCTGAAGGACGCCGAGAAGGAGATCGAGAAGTTCCGCGCCGAGAAGGTGCTCCAGGCCGCCGCCGGACTCGCCGAGTCCGCCAAGGACGTGCACGGTGTCGCCGTCGTCACCGGTCAGGTCCCGGACGGCACCACCCCGGACGACCTGCGCAAGCTGGTCCTCGACGTGCGCGGCCGTATCCAGGGCGGACGGGCCGCCGTCGTGGCCCTGTTCACCGTCAACAACGGCAAGCCGCTCACGGTCATCGCCACCAACGAGGCCGCCCGCGAGCGCGGCCTCAAGGCCGGCGACCTGGTCCGTACGGCCGCCAAGACCCTCGGCGGCGGCGGTGGCGGCAAGCCGGACGTGGCCCAGGGCGGCGGCCAGCACCCGGCCGCCGTCGGCGAGGCCGTCGACGCCGTCGAGCGCCTCGTCGCCGACACCGCGAAGTAAGAAGCGGCCGAGAGTATGAGAAGAGGACGTCGGCTCGCACTCGACGTCGGGGACGCCCGCATCGGGGTCGCCTCGTGCGACCCCGACGGGATCCTCGCCACTCCTGTCGAGACGGTCCCCGGCCGCGACATCCCGGCGGCCCACCGCCGGCTGAGGCAGCTCGTCGAGGAGTACGAACCCGTCGAAGTCGTCGTCGGCCTCCCTCGCTCCCTCAAGGGCGGCGAGGGACCGGCCGCCGTGAAGGTCCGGGCCTTCGCCCAGGAGCTGGCCAGGGGCATCGCCCCGGTACCGGTCAGACTGTTGGACGAACGGATGACCACGGTGACGGCCAGTCAGGGACTGCGCGCCTCGGGCGTCAGCTCCAAGAAGGGCCGCTCGGTCATCGACCAGGCAGCGGCGGTCATCATCCTTCAGCAGGCGTTGGAATCCGAACGGGTGTCAGGTAAACCACCCGGCGAGGGCGTCGAAGTGGTCATCTGATCGCGATACGGTAACGTTCCGCGCGATGCGATGGTGTTCGAACAGCCATGGCACAGCAAGAGGCGGGACGGGAGCCGGGGCCCCAAGCGCCGCGACCGCCGCCTCGCGGCTCTAGGGGATCGATGACTGAGTATGGCCGGGGCCCAGGCTCCGAACCGTGGCATCCGGAGGACCCGTTGTTCGGGGACATCGGATGGGAAGGCCAGCAGGCCCACGTGGGCCAGCAGTCCTCCTACGACGGCCAGCCGCAGCACTATCCGGAACACCCGCAGCAGCCGCAGCAGTACGGCGACTGGGGCCACGGCCAGCAGGCCGACTACGGTCAGGCGCAGCAGCAGTACCAGGTCTACGACGCGCAGGGCCACCCGCACTACCCCGGCCAGCACCAGCAGTACCCCGACCAGCAGCAGTACGCCGATCAGAGTCATCAGCAGTACGCCGGTCAGCAGCAGCAGTACCAGCAGGGCGGCTGGGACGGCATGGGCACCCACGCCCAGATCCCCTACGCCGCCGACCCCGGCGACCCGTACGGACAACAGGCCGCCGCCTACGGCGAACAGCAGCCCGATCTCTACGGCACGCCCGACGCGTTCCCGCCGCCGGAGCCCCCCGGCAAGCGCCGCACGGAACCCGAACCGGAGAAGACCGACTGGGACCCGGGACCCGACGAGGGCGAACACGCGTTCTTCGCGGACGACGGCGACGACGATGACGAGGCCGACGACGAGCCGGAGGACGGCCGCCGACGCGGCAAGGGCAAAGGCGGCAAAGGCAAGGGCGGCAAGGGTAAAGGCGGCAAGGAGAAGAAGCGCCGCAACGGCTGCGCCTGCCTGGTCGTCGTCCTGGTGTTCGGCGGCGGCCTCGCCGGCGTCGGCTATTTCGGCTGGCACTTCTACCAGAACCGTTTCGGCTCGGCGCCCGACTACGCGGGCGACGGCACGGGCTCGGTGAGCGTCACCATCCCCAAGGGCGCCTTCGGCTCGGACATCGGGCAGAAGCTGAAAGAGGCGGGCGTCGTCAAGAGCGTCGACGCGTTCGTCGCCGCCCAGTCGCAGAATCCCGACGGCAAGAAGATCCAGGCCGGCGTCTTCCTCCTGAAGAAAGAGATGTCCGCCGCAGCCGCCGTCAAGCTCATGCTCGACCCCAAGAGCCAGGACAATCTGATCGTTCCCCCGGGCCAGCGGAACGCCAAGATCTACGCGGATATCGACAAGAAACTCCAGATTCCCGACGGCACCACCAAGGCCGTCGCGAAGAAGGAATTCAAGACCTTCGGACTGCCCGACTGGGCGAACGACAACTCGAACATCAAGGACCCGCTGGAAGGCTTCCTCTACCCCGGCACCTATGGCGCCGCCAAGGGCATGAAACCCGAAACGGTCCTCAAACAGATGGTCGCCCAGGCCAACGACAACTACGACGCGATCGACCTCTCCGCGAAGGCGAAGGCGCTCAACCTGGACAGTCCGCTCCAGGTCATCACGGTCGCGAGCCTCGTGCAGGCCGAAGGAAAGACGCACGACGACTTCCGCAAGATGGCCGAAGTCGTCTACAACCGGCTCAAGACCACGAACACCGAGACCAACCGTTACCTGCAATTCGACTCGACCTTCAATTACCTGAAGGGCCAGAGCAACATCCACATCAGCGAGTCCGAGATCAACAGCAACAAGGACCCGTACAACACCTACACCCAGAAGGGCCTGCCGCCGGGGCCGATCGACAACCCCGGTGCCGAGGCTCTCGCGGCGGCGCTGAATCCGACCCACGACGGCTGGATCTACTTCGTGGCGACCGACGGCCAGAACAAGACCGAATTCGCCAAGACGTACGCCGAATTCCAGGCACTCAAGGACAAGTTCAATGCCAGCACGGGCAACTGACGCCCGCCGGGCCGCCGTGCTCGGTTCCCCCATCGCCCACTCCCTCTCCCCGGTGCTGCATCGCGCGGCCTACGCGGAACTGGGGCTGGACGACTGGTCCTACGACCGCTTCGACGTCGACGAGGCCGGTCTGCCGGGGTTCTTCGCGGACCTGGGACCGGAGTGGGCGGGACTGTCCCTCACGATGCCGCTGAAGCGCGCCGTCATACCGCTGCTCGACGGGATCAGCGAGACGGCGGCGTCGGTGGACGCGGTCAACACCGTCGTGTTCACCGAGGACGGCCGCAGCGTCGGCGACAACACCGACATTCCCGGCATGGTCGCCGCCCTCCGCGAACACGGCATCGAACAGGTCGACTCGGCCGCGATCCTCGGCGCCGGCGCCACGGCGTCGTCGGCACTCGCCGCCCTGGCCCGCGTCTGCACCGGCGAGATCGTCGCCTACGTCCGCAGCGAGACCCGCGCCGCCGAGATGCGCCACTGGGGCGAGCGGCTCGACGTGGAGGTCCGTACGGCTGACTGGGCCGACGCGGCCGAAGGCCTGCGCGCGCCCCTGGTCTTCGCGACCACCCCCGCGGGCACCACGGACGCTCTCTCCGCCGCGGTACCGGAACGTCCCGCCACCCTCTTCGACGTCCTCTACGACCCCTGGCCCACCGACCTCGCGGCCCGCTGGTCCGGCTACGGCGGCGCGGTCGTCAGCGGCCTCGACCTCCTGGTCCACCAGGCCGTCCTCCAGGTGGAGCAGATGACCGGCCGCCGACCGGCCCCCGTCGACGCGATGCGCAGAGCGGGCGAGAAGGCACTGACCGACCGCTGACGCGCGCGGGGCACTGCCCCCGTACCGGACGCCGGTCCCTGACCTCGGCCGTTCGGCGTCCGCTCTCTGGACCGTCGGGCAGGTCCGTGCGCCGGACGTGGGAGGATCGGGGGCGGCGGGCCAGGGCCGCGCACCCGGTCACGCCGACGCCGTGCGCGAGGACACGCGTACGCAGGGCAGTACCAGGGCGCGAGCATGAGGAGCACCGTTGAGCAGGTTGCGCTGGCTGACCGCGGGGGAGTCCCACGGCCCCGCACTCGTGGCGACGCTGGAGGGCCTTCCCGCCGGCGTCCCGATCACCACGGAGATGGTGGCGGACCACCTGGCCCGGCGCCGACTCGGCTATGGACGCGGCGCGCGGATGAAGTTCGAGCGTGACGAGGTCACCTTCCTCGGCGGTGTCCGGCACGGCCTCACGCTCGGTTCGCCGGTCGCGATCATGGTGGGCAACACCGAGTGGCCCAAGTGGGAGCAGGTCATGGCGGCCGACCCGGTCGACCCGGAGATCCTGGCCGGCCTCGCCCGCAACGCCCCGCTGACCCGCCCGCGCCCCGGCCACGCCGACCTCGCGGGCATGCAGAAGTACGGCTTCGACGAGGCCCGCCCGATCCTGGAGCGTGCCTCGGCGCGCGAGACCGCGGCACGGGTCGCGCTGGGCGCGGTCGCCCGGTCGTACCTGAAGGAGACGGCCGGGATCGAGATCGTCTCGCACGTCGTCGAACTGGCCTCCGCCAAGGCCCCGCAGGGCGTCCTGCCCACCCCGGCCGACGTCGAGAAGCTCGACGCCGACCCCGTGCGCTGCCTGGACGCGGACGCGTCGAAGGCGATGGTCGCGGAGATCGACCAGGCCCACAAGGACGGCGACACCCTCGGCGGAGTCGTCGAGATCCTGGCCTACGGCGTTCCCGTCGGCCTCGGTTCGCACGTCCACTGGGACCGGAAGCTGGATGCCCGGCTGGCTGGTGCTCTCATGGGCATCCAGGCCATCAAGGGCGTCGAGATCGGCGACGGGTTCGAGCTGGCGCGGGTGCCGGGCTCCAAGGCGCACGACGAGATCGTCAACACCGGCGACGGGATCCGGCGGGTCTCCGGGCGCTCCGGTGGCACCGAGGGCGGGCTGTCCACGGGTGAACTGCTGCGGGTGCGGGCCGCGATGAAGCCGATCGCGACCGTGCCGCGGGCCCTCCAGACCGTCGACGTGGTCACCGGTGAGGCCACCCAGGCCCACCACCAGCGCTCCGACGTGTCCGCGGTGCCGGCCGCCGGGATCGTCGCCGAGGCGATGGTCGCCTTGGTCCTCGCGGACGCGGTGGCGGAGAAGTTCGGCGGCGACTCGGTGCCCGAGACCCGCCGCAACGTGCGGTCGTACCTCGAAAACCTGGCCATCCGGTGAGCGCGGTACCCCTGGTCGTCCTGGTCGGCCCGATGGGCGTGGGCAAGTCGACGGTCGGACAGCAACTCGCCGAGCGGCTCGGCGTCGGCTACCGGGACACCGACGACGACATCGTGACCGCCGAGGGCCGCACCATCGCCGAGATCTTCGTCGACGAGGGCGAGCCCGTCTTCCGCGCGATCGAGAAGCGGGCCGTGCACCGGGCCCTGGCCGGACACGAGGGCGTCCTCGCGCTCGGCGGCGGCTCGATCCTCGACGAGGACACCCGCGCGCTGCTCGCCGGCCACCGGGTGGTCTACCTCTCCATGGACGTGGACGAAGCCGTCAAGCGCACCGGCCTCAACGCGGCCCGCCCGCTGCTGGCCATCAACCCGCGCAAGCAGTGGCGTGAACTGATGGAAGCCAGGCGCCACTTGTACGCCGAGGTCGCGCGGGCCGTCGTACCCACCGACGGCCGCACCCCCGAAGAGGTCACCCAAGCCGTCCTGGACGCACTGGAGTTGAAGGAAGCATGAGCGAGTCAGTGACCCGGATCCAGGTCGGCGGCACGGCGGGCAGCGACCCCTACGAGGTCCTGGTGGGCCGTCAACTCCTGGGCGAGCTGGCCGGGTTGGTCGGCGACAAGGCCAAGCGGGTCGCCGTCATCCACCCCGAGGCGCTCGCCGAGACCGGTGACGCGCTCCGCGCCGACCTGGCCGGACAGGGCTTCGACGCCGTCGCCATCCAGGTGCCGAACGCGGAGGAGGCCAAGACCGCCGAGGTCGCCGCCTACTGCTGGAAGGCGCTCGGCCAGTCCGGGTTCACCCGCTCCGACGTCATCGTCGGCGTCGGCGGCGGCTCGACCACCGACCTGGCCGGCTTCGTCGCCGCGACCTGGTTGCGCGGGGTCCGCTGGATCGCCGTCCCGACCACCGTGCTCGCCATGGTGGACGCGGCGGTCGGCGGCAAGACCGGCATCAACACCGCCGAGGGCAAGAACCTGGTCGGCTCCTTCCACCCGCCGGCCGGTGTGCTCTGCGACCTCGCCGCGCTGGACTCCCTCCCGGTCAACGACTATGTCTCCGGGCTCGCCGAGATCATCAAGGCCGGCTTCATCGCCGACCCGGTCATCCTCGACCTCATCGAGTCCGACCCGCAGGCCGCCCGCACCCCGGCCGGCCCGCACACCGCCGAGCTGATCGAACGCTCCATCAAGGTCAAGGCCGAGGTCGTCTCCGCCGACCTCAAGGAGTCGGGCCTGCGCGAGATCCTCAACTACGGCCACACCCTCGCGCACGCCATCGAGAAGAACGAGCGCTACAAGTGGCGGCACGGCGCCGCGGTGGCCGTAGGGATGCACTTCGCGGCCGAACTGGGCCGTCTGGCGGGCCGGTTGGACGACGCGACGGCCGACCGCCACCGCACGGTCCTCGAATCCGTCGGCCTCCCCCTCAGCTACCGCTACGACCAGTGGCCCAAGCTCCTGGAGACCATGAAGGTCGACAAGAAGTCCCGCGGCGACCTGCTCCGCTTCATCGTCCTCGACGGCCTCGCCAAGCCCACCGTCCTGGAGGGCCCCGACCCGGCGGTCCTCCTCGCCGCGTACGGCGAAGTGGGGGAGTAGGTCCCGCCGGACCCCGTCCGCCCGATATGCCGTGCGGGGGCGGGCACTTCGGCCCCTCCCCGGCCGTTCACCAAATGGCGGCCGGGGAAGGTACCGTTCGGTAGGGAGCGGGGTTTCGGGCTCGCTGCCAGCGCCAATCGCCGTACGAGATGGAGTGGCACCGGATGCAGCACGCAGTGGGGCCTCCGCTGCCGCCGCCCCACCAGCCGGGGCAGGGACCGGCCGCCGGCTGGATGCCGACGGGACAGCATCCGGTACCGCCCCCTCCGGGCCCGGTGCCCCCGCCGCCGGCCGCACCGCCGATGCCGTACACGATCCCGCGCCACGCGCCGGACACCACCGGCCATGTCCAACTGCCGCCCGGCGGGCCCGTGGTCATGCCGAGCGCGCCTCCCGCACAGGCCGCCCCCGACCCGACCTCCACCACCCTCGCGGTGCTGCTCATCGGCCCCGCGGGCGCGGGCAAGACGAGCGTCGCCAAGTACTGGGCGGAGCACCGCCGGGTCCCCACCGCGCACATCAGCCTCGACGACGTCCGTGAATGGGTCCGCTCCGGTTTCGCCGACCCGCAGTCGGGCTGGAACGACCACTCCGAGGCGCAGTACCGGCTGGCCCGCCGCACCTGCGGCTTCGCCGCCCGTAACTTCCTCGCCAATGGCATCTCCTGCATCCTCGACGACGCGGTCTTCCCCGACCGCCCGGTCGTCGGCCTCGGCGGCTGGAAGCGCCATGTCGGGCCGGGCCTCCTGCCGGTCGTCCTCCTCCCCGGCCTGGAAATAGTCCTGGAACGCAACGCCGAACGCTCCGGCAACCGCCGCCTCACCGACGAGGAGGTCGCCCGCATCCACGGCCGGATGGCCGGCTGGTACGGCTCGGGCCTCCCGATCATCGACAACTCCCAGATGGACGTACCGCAGACGGCCCAGGTCCTGAACGACGTCCTGGCGAGGTCGATAGCGAGCCCGCCGAGCTGGTGACCAACGGGACGTGTGGCCTTTAGGGGCGCGGGGAACTGCGCGACCAGCCCCTATCGGCCCGCAGCCGAAATACATGCTCAGTCCCCCGAACGGCACTCTCCCGACCGGCACATTTCGGCCACCGCTCCTACGCTCGTCTCATGTCAGAGGTCTACGCAGCCCGCCGAGCGAGGCTGAGGGAACGCGCCCAAGCCGGCGGCAGCCAATCCGCCCTGGTCACCCACCCGGCCAACGTGCGCTACCTGGCCGGCCCCGCCCCGCAGGGCACCGTTCTGCTGCTGGGCAGGACCGAAGACCTGCTGGTCCTCACGGGCCCGCTCGACGACCGCCCCGCCGGAGGCGAGGGCCGCCCCGACGAGACGCTGCGCCTCCACACCCTCCCCGGCCCGGACGGCGACCCGGCCGTGGCCGCCACCGACCTCGCCGCGGCACAGGGCGCCGAGTCCATGGCCGTCGAGGAGCACCACCTCACCGTGACCCGCCACCGGGCCCTCCGCTCGGTCGCCCCCGCGCTCCGCCTCACCGACATCGGCGGCGCGGCCGAACAGCTGCGGGTCGTCAAGGACGAGGAGGAGATCTCCTGTCTGAGAATCGCCGCCGAGATCGCCGACCAGGCCCTCGGCGAGCTGCTGGAGTCGATCCTCGTCGGCCGCACCGAACGCCATCTCGCCCTCGAACTGGAACGGCGGCTCGTCGACCACGGCGCGGACGGCCCCGCCTTCGCCACCTCCGTCGCGACCGGCCCGCACTCCGGCCGGCGCGGTCACCGGCCGACCGACCGCCGGGTGGAGGAAGGAGATTTCCTCTCCGTCTGCCTCGGCGCCACCTACCGCGGCTACCGCTGCGAGATCGGCCGTACGTTCGTCATCGGGACCTCGCCCGCCGACTGGCAGATCGAGCTGTACGACCTCGTCTTCGCCGCCCAGCGCGCCGCACGGGAGTCCCTGACCCCCGGCGCCGCCTACCGCGACGTGGACCGCGCGGCCCGCCAGGTACTGGACTCCGCGGGGCACTCACAGGGCCTCGCACCCCTCACCGGCCACGGCGTCGGACTCGAAATCGACGAGGACCCGCAGTTGGCCCCCGCGGCCATGGGTAAACTGGACGCTTGCGTGCCGGTCACCGTCGAACCGGGGGTCCACCTCCCGGGCCGGGGCGGTGTCCGGATCGATGACACGCTCGTCGTACGCCCTGAGGCGGACGGCGGACCCGAGCTACTCACCATCACGACCAAGGAGCTGCTCGCGCTCTAGCTCTTCCGAGCTGTGCGCGTGTCCCGTGGTCGTCCACGTCAGTCCAGGAGATTCCGCAACCGTGGCTTCCACGAACGACCTCAAGAACGGCCTGGTGCTCAAGCTCGACGGGGGCCAGCTCTGGTCCGTCGTCGAGTTCCAGCACGTCAAGCCCGGCAAGGGCCCTGCCTTCGTGCGCACCAAGCTCAAGAACGTGCTCTCCGGCAAGGTCGTCGACAAGACGTTCAACGCCGGCGTCAAGGTCGAGACGGCCACTGTCGACAAGCGCGACATGCAGTTCTCGTACATGGACGGCGAGTACTTCGTCTTCATGGACATGGAGACCTACGACCAGCTCATGGTCGACCGCAAGGCCGTCGGCGACGCCGCCAACTTCCTGATCGAGGGCTTCACCGCCACGGTCGCCCAGCACGAGGGCGAGGTGCTCTTCGTCGAGCTGCCCGCCGCCGTCGAGCTGACCATCCAGGAGACCGAGCCCGGCGTCCAGGGCGACCGCTCCACCGGTGGCACCAAGCCCGCCACCCTGGAGACCGGCTACCAGATCCAGGTCCCGCTCTTCATCACCACCGGTGAGAAGATCAAGGTCGACACCCGCTCCAGCGACTACCTCGGCCGGGTGAACAGCTAACCGTGGCTGCCCGCAATACGGCCCGCAAGCGCGCCTTCCAGATCCTCTTCGAGGGCGACCAGCGCGGAGTCGGTGTCCAGACCGTTCTCGCGGACTGGATCCGGCTCTCCCGGGACGACACCCGGCAGCCGCCGGTCAGCGAGTACACGATGGAGCTGGTCGAGGGGTACGCGCGGCACGCGCGCCGCATCGACGAGCTGATCGCGCAGTACTCGGTCGGCTGGACGCTGGACCGCATGCCCGTGGTGGACCGCAACATCCTGCGCCTCGGCGCCTACGAGCTGATCTGGGCGGACGAGACCCCGGACGCCGTCGTCCTCGACGAGATGGTGCAGCTGGCCAAGGAGTTCTCGACGGACGAGTCGCCCTCGTTCGTCAACGGCCTGCTGGGCCGGTTCAAGGACCTGAAGCCCTCGCTGCGCCGCGACGAGGCGTAAGAGGCAGGCATTCGCCAGGGGGCCCGCAGCATGAGCGCTGCGGGCCCCCTGGCGTATCCCGGGTCCGCGGCCCACGAGGACCGCAGAAAGCCGCCGGGACGGTCGGAACGGTGAAGTTCCGGCCATCCCGGCGGCACGTTTCTGCTGAGGTGGGAGCGGCTCAGTTCTCCTCGTGGGAGACCGCGCGACGCGCGTCCGCGTCCAGCACACCCCAGCTGATCAGCTGCTCGGTGAGGACCGAGGGCGACTGGTCGTAGATGACGGCGAGTGTGCGCAGGTCGTCCTGGCGGATCGAGAGCACCTTGCCGTTGTAGTCGCCGCGCTGGGACTGGATCGTGGCCGCGTACCGCTGGAGGGGGCCGGCCTTCTCGGCGGGCACGTGGGCCAGCCGCTCCAGGTCCAGGACCAGCTTCGGCGGCGGCTCGGCGGCCCCGCCCGGCGTGGTGCCCGGCAGCAGCTCCTGCACCGGAACCCCGTAGAAGTCCGCCAGCTCGGCGAGGCGCTGCACGGTCACGGCACGGTCGCCGCGCTCGTACGACCCGACCACGACCGCCTTCCAGCGTCCCTGGGACTTCTCCTCGACACCGTGGAGGGAAAGGCCCTGCTGGGTGCGGATGGCCCGGAGCTTGGCCCCGAGCTGTTTGGCGTATTCGCTGGACATATAGCTCCCCGGACACTGTGTCGACGCGGCAACGGTGTTCCCGCGCCGCGCGGCTCGTAACTCACTGTGAGGTTACGCAGCGTTACACTTCCGCGTCAAGCCGAATGGTCCGCACCGGGCGTTCCGTGCCCGTGGTGGCTGATTACTCCATAGGGGTGATCAGGGGTGTCGCCCCGGCCTGCTATCGTGGATGGCGCAATTCCGACGTCCTTTAAGGTCCGTCCCGTGAGGCGGAGAAGGAGGTCCGTTTCTTATGGACACCCAGCAGTACGAGTCCGATGCCCGGCCGGTTCTCGAAGCCCCCGACATCGCGCGGGTCCTGACCCGCATCGCCCACGAGATCGTCGAGCGCGCCAAGGGCGCCGACGACGTGGTGCTCCTCGGCATTCCGACCCGGGGCGTCTTCCTCGCCCAGCGGCTCGCCGCCAAGCTCGAAGAGATCACCGACCGCAAGATCCCGGTCGGCTCCCTCGACATCACGATGTACCGCGACGACCTGCGCATGCACCCGCCGCGCGCGCTGGCCCGCACCGACATCCCCGGTGACGGCATCGACGGCCGTCTCGTCGTCCTCGTCGACGACGTGCTCTTCTCCGGCCGCACCATCCGCGCCGCCCTGGACGCCCTGAACGACATCGGGCGCCCCCGCGCGGTGCAGCTCGCGGTCCTCGTCGACAGAGGCCACCGCGAACTGCCCATCCGCGCCGACTACGTCGGCAAGAACCTCCCCACGTCGCTGCGGGAGACGGTCAAGGTCCAGCTCGCCGAGGAGGACGGTCGCGACACCGTGCTGCTCGGCGCCAAGCAGACCCCGTAGCAGCCCGAGCGGTGTGCGCCGGTTCGGCGTGCCCCCGACTGCCCGGAATCTCCCTCTTTCGTGAACTGCCTTACGGAGCCTGACAGATGCAGCGTCATCTCATCTCGGCCGCCGACCTCACCCGCGACGACGCCGTCCTGATCCTCGACACCGCCGAGGAGATGGCCCGGGTCGCCGACCGGCCGATCAAGAAACTGCCGACCCTGCGCGGCCGTACCGTCGTCAACCTCTTCTTCGAGGACTCCACGCGCACGCGGATCTCCTTCGAAGCCGCCGAGAAGCGCCTCTCCGCCGACGTCATCAACTTCACCGCCAAGGGGTCGAGCGTCTCCAAGGGCGAGTCCCTGAAGGACACCGCGCAGACCCTGGAGGCCATGGGCGTCGACGCGGTCGTCATCCGGCACGGGGCCTCCGGGGCGCCCTACCGGCTCGCCACCTCCGGGTGGATCGACGCGGCCGTCATCAACGCCGGGGACGGCACCCACCAGCACCCGACGCAGGCCCTGCTCGACGCGTTCACCATGCGCCGCCGGCTCGTCGGCCGCGACGCCGGGCTCGGCCAGGACCTGGCCGGCAAGCGGATCACGCTCGTCGGCGACATCCTGCACAGCCGCGTCGCCCGCTCGAACGTCGACCTGCTGCACACCCTCGGCGCCGACGTCACCCTCGTCGCCCCGCCGACCCTGGTGCCGGTCGGCGTCGAGTCCTGGCCCTGCGAGGTGTCGTACGACCTCGACAGCACGCTCTCCAAGTCCGACGCGGTGATGCTGCTGCGCGTGCAGCGCGAGCGCATGAACGCGGCGTTCTTCCCGACCGAGCGCGAGTACTCGCGGCGCTACGGCCTCGACGGCGACCGCATGGCGAAGATGCCCGAGCACGCGATCGTGATGCACCCCGGCCCGATGGTCCGGGGCATGGAGATCACCGCCGAGGTCGCCGACTCCGACCGCTGCACCGTCGTCGAGCAGGTCGCAAACGGAGTGTCCATCCGGATGGCCGTGCTCTATCTGCTTCTGGGCGGCAACGAACCCGCCGTCAGCCACACCCGCATCGAGGAGAAGTGAGTCACATGAGCAAGATCCTGATCCGTGGTGCGAAGGTCCTCGGCGGCGAGCCGCAGGACGTGCTGATCGACGGGGACACGATCTCCGAGGTGGGCACCGGGCTGAGCGCCGAGGGCGCCGAGGTCGTGGAGGCCGGCGGCAAGGTGCTGCTGCCCGGTCTCGTCGACCTGCACACCCATCTGCGCGAGCCCGGCCGTGAGGACTCCGAGACCGTGCTGACCGGCACGCAGGCCGCCGCCAGCGGCGGTTACACGGCCGTGTTCGCCATGGCCAACACCTTCCCCGTGGCCGACACCGCCGGTGTGGTCGAGCAGGTCTACCGGCTCGGCCGGGAGCACGGCTACTGCGATGTGCAGCCCATCGGCGCCGTCACGGTCGGCCTGGAGGGCAAGAAGCTCGCCGAGCTGGGCGCCATGCACGAGTCGGCCGCCGGGGTCACCGTCTTCTCCGACGACGGCAAGTGCGTCGACGACGCCGTGATCATGCGCCGCGCCCTGGAGTACGTGAAGGCCTTCGGGGGAGTCGTCGCCCAGCACGCGCAGGAGCCGCGCCTCACCGAGGGCGCCCAGATGAACGAGGGTGTCGTCTCGGCCGAACTCGGGCTCGGCGGCTGGCCCGCGGTGGCCGAAGAATCGATCATCGCCCGGGATGTCCTGCTCGCCGAGCACGTCGGCTCCCGCGTCCACATCTGCCACCTCTCGACCGCGGGCTCCGTGGAGATCGTCCGCTGGGCCAAGTCCCGGGGCATCGACGTGACCGCCGAGGTCACCCCGCACCACCTCCTCCTCACGGATGAGCTGGTGCGCTCCTACAACCCCGTCTACAAGGTCAACCCGCCGCTGCGCACCGAGCGGGACGTCCTCGCCCTGCGCGAGGCGCTCGCCGACGGCACGATCGACATCGTCGCCACCGACCACGCCCCGCACCCGCACGAGGACAAGGACTGCGAGTGGGCCGCCGCCGCCATGGGGATGGTCGGCCTGGAGACCGCGTTGTCAGTGGTGCAGGAGACCATGGTGGACACCGGGCTCCTCACCTGGGCCGGGGTCGCCGAGCGCATGTCCGCCAAGCCCGCCGAGATCGGGCGGGCGGTGGGGCACGGCCGCCCCGTCTCGGCTGGTGAGCCCGCCAACCTCACGCTCGTCGACACGGAATACCGTGGGTCGGTGGACCCCGCGGGCTTCGCTTCGCGCAGTCGCAACACCCCGTACGAGGGGCGTGAGCTGCCGGGCCGAGTGACGCACACCTGGCTCCGGGGCAAGGCCACGCTCGTCGACGGGAAGCTCACGTGACACCACTGCAACTGACCCACCTCGCGGCCGGGGAGAAGTCCGCCCCGGTCACCGACTGGGCGGCCCGTATCGGCTGGCTCGTCGGGCTCGCCCTGTTCGTCGCGCTCGTCTACTGGCTGATGCGCGAGGGCTGGAAGTGGCGCGGCACCCTCCAGGGCGATCTGGCCGAGCTGCCCGACGCGCCGTCCGACCCCGGTCCGGCGAGACTGACGATGAGCGGTCGCTACCACGGCTCCACCACCGCCGGGCAGTGGCTCGACCGCATCGTGGCGCACGGCCTGGGCACGCGCAGCCGGGTCGAGCTCACCCTGACGGACGCGGGACTGGACGTCGTACGGCCGGGAGCCACCGACTTCTTCATCCCGGCCGGCGCGCTGCGCGAGGCCCTGCTCGGCAAGGGAATCGCCGGGAAGGTGCTCAGCGAGGGCGGACTGCTGGTCGTGACGTGGGAGCACGGCGACCGGCTGATTGACTCCGGGTTCCGGTCCGACACCGCGGCCGAGCACGGCGAGTGGGTCGACGCCCTCAACAGCATGATCAACAAGAGTCTCGAAAAGACCGACACGGAAGGCGCACGATGACCACCTCCACCAGGGGAGCCGACAAGGTTCCCGCCGTACTCGTCCTGGAGGACGGCCGGATCTTCCGCGGCCGTGCCTACGGGTCCGTGGGGGTGACCTTCGGCGAGGCCGTGTTCTCCACCGGCATGACCGGCTACCAGGAGACCCTGACCGACCCGTCGTACCACCGCCAGGTCGTCGTGATGACCGCCCCGCACGTCGGCAACACCGGGGTCAACGACGAGGACCCGGAGTCGGCCCGCATCTGGGTGGCCGGTTACGTGGTGCGCGACCCCGCGCGCGTGCCCTCCAACTGGCGCTCCCGCCGCTCCCTCGACGAGGAACTGCGCAACCAGGGCGTCGTCGGGATCTCCGGCGTCGACACCCGCGCGCTCACCCGCCATCTGCGCGAGCGCGGCGCGATGCGCGTCGGCATCTTCTCCGGCACCGCGCTGCCCGACGACGACGCGATGCTCGCCGAGGTGCGCCAGGCCCCCGAGATGACGGGCGCCGACCTGTCGGCGGAGGTCGCCACCAAGGAGACGTACGTCGTCCCCGCGATCGGCGAGAAGAAGTACACCGTCGCCGCCGTCGACCTGGGCATCAAGGGCATGACCCCGCACCGCATGGCCGAGCGCGGCATCGAGGTGCACGTCCTGCCGGCCACCGCGACCGCCGAGGACGTCTACGCGGTCCAGCCGGACGGCGTGTTCTTCTCCAACGGCCCGGGCGACCCGGCCACCGCCGACCACCCGGTCTCGGTCATGCGGGCCGTCCTGGAGCGCGGCACCCCGCTCTTCGGCATCTGCTTCGGCAACCAGATCCTCGGCCGCGCCCTCGGCTTCGGCACCTACAAGCTGAAGTACGGCCACCGGGGCATCAACCAGCCCGTCCAGGACCGTACGACCGGCAAGGTCGAGGTCACCGCGCACAACCACGGCTTCGCCGTCGACGCGCCCCTGGACCAGGTCTCCGAGACCCCCTACGGCCGCGCCGAGGTCTCCCACGTCTGCCTCAACGACCAGGTCGTCGAGGGACTCCAGCTCCTGGACCGGCCGGCCTTCAGCGTCCAGTACCACCCCGAAGCGGCAGCGGGCCCGCACGACGCCGCCTACCTGTTCGACCGCTTCGTATCTCTCATGGAGGGCCAGCGTGCCTAAGCGCTCCGATATCCAGTCCGTCCTGGTCATCGGCTCCGGCCCGATCGTCATCGGCCAGGCCGCCGAGTTCGACTACTCCGGCACCCAGGCCTGCCGCATCCTGCGCGCCGAAGGCATCCGCGTCATCCTGGTCAACTCCAACCCGGCGACGATCATGACCGACCCGGAGATCGCCGACGCGACCTACGTCGAGCCGATCACCCCGGACTTCGTCGAGAAGATCATCGCCAAGGAGCGCCCGGACGCCCTGCTGCCCACCCTGGGCGGTCAGACGGCCCTCAACACGGCCATCTCGCTGCACGAGGCCGGGACCCTCGACAAGTACGGCGTCGAGCTGATCGGCGCCAACGTCGAGGCCATCAACAAGGGCGAGGACCGCGACCTCTTCAAGGGCGTCGTCGAGGCCGTCCGCCGGAAGATCGGCCACGGCGAGTCCGCCCGCTCGGTGATCTGCCACTCCATGGACGACGTCATCCAGGGTGTCGAGACCCTCGGCGGCTACCCGGTCGTCGTCCGCCCCTCCTTCACCATGGGCGGCGCGGGCTCCGGCTTCGCGCACGACGAGGAGGAGCTGCGCCGCATCGCCGGCCAGGGCCTCACCCTGTCTCCCACCACCGAGGTGCTCCTGGAGGAGTCCATCCTCGGCTGGAAGGAGTACGAGCTGGAGCTGATGCGCGACAAGAACGACAACGTCGTGGTCGTCTGCTCCATCGAGAACTTCGACCCCATGGGCGTGCACACCGGCGACTCGATCACCGTCGCCCCGGCGATGACGCTGACCGACCGCGAGTACCAGAACCTGCGGGACATCGGCATCGCGATCATCCGCGAGGTGGGCGTCGACACCGGCGGCTGCAACATCCAGTTCGCGATCGACCCGGTCGACGGCCGCGTCATCGTCATCGAGATGAACCCGCGCGTGTCCCGCTCCTCGGCCCTCGCCTCCAAGGCGACCGGCTTCCCGATCGCCAAGATCGCCGCCAAGCTGGCCGTCGGCTACACCCTGGACGAGATCCCGAACGACATCACGCGCGAGACCCCGGCCTCCTTCGAGCCGACCCTCGACTACGTCGTCGTGAAGGCCCCGCGGTTCGCCTTCGAGAAGTTCCCGAGCGCCGACTCCACCCTCACCACCACCATGAAGTCGGTCGGCGAGGCCATGGCCATCGGCCGCAACTTCACCGAGGCCTTCCAGAAGGCGCTGCGCTCCCTGGAGAAGAAGGGCAGCCAGTTCACCTTCGTCGGCGACCCCGGCGACAAGACCCAGCTCCTCGAAGAGGCCGTACGGCCCACCGACGGCCGGATCAACACCGTCATGCAGGCCATCCGCGCGGGTGCCACCCAGGAGGAGGTCTTCGAGTACACGAAGATCGACCCCTGGTTCGTCGACCAGCTCTTCCTCATCCACGAGATCGCCGAAGAGCTGGCCGCCGCCGCCAAGCTCGACCCGGAGCTGCTGGCCGAGGCCAAGCGGCACGGCTTCTCCGACCAGCAGATCGGCGAGATCCGCGGCCTGCGCGAGGACGTCGTCCGCGAGGTCCGGCACGCGCTCGGCATCCGCCCGGTCTACAAGACCGTCGACACCTGCGCCGCCGAGTTCGCCGCGAAGACGCCGTACTTCTACTCGTCCTACGACGAGGAGAACGAGGTCGCCCCGCGCGAGAAGCCCGCGGTCATCATCCTGGGGTCGGGCCCCAACCGCATCGGCCAGGGCATCGAGTTCGACTACTCCTGCGTCCACGCCTCCTTCGCGCTCAGCGACGCGGGCTACGAGACCGTGATGGTCAACTGCAACCCCGAGACCGTCTCCACGGACTACGACACCTCCGACCGCCTGTACTTCGAGCCGCTCACGCTCGAAGACGTGCTGGAGATCGTCCACGCCGAGCAGCAGGCGGGCCCGGTCGCGGGCGTCGTCGTCCAGCTCGGCGGCCAGACCCCGCTCGGCCTCTCGCAGGCACTCAAGGACAACGGCGTACCCGTCGTCGGCACGTCCCCCGAGGCGATCCACGCCGCCGAGGACCGCGGCGCCTTCGGCCAGGTCCTCGCCGAGGCGGGCCTGCCCGCCCCCAAGCACGGCACCGCGACCACCTTCGTCGGCGCCAAGGCCATCGCCGACGAGATCGGCTACCCGGTCCTCGTCCGCCCCTCCTACGTCCTCGGCGGACGCGGCATGGAGATCGTCTACGACGAGACCCGCCTGGAGTCGTACATCGCCGAGTCCACCGAGATCAGCCCCTCGCGGCCGGTCCTGGTCGACCGCTTCCTGGACGACGCCATCGAGATCGACGTCGACGCGCTCTACGACGGCCACGAGCTGTACCTCGGCGGTGTCATGGAGCACATCGAGGAGGCCGGCATCCACTCCGGCGACTCGGCGTGCGCCCTGCCCCCGATCACCCTGGGCGGCTTCGACATCAAGCGCCTGCGGACGTCGACCGAGGCCATCGCCAAGGGCGTCGGCGTGCGCGGCCTGATCAACATCCAGTTCGCGCTGGCCGGTGACATCCTCTACGTCCTGGAGGCCAACCCGCGCGCGTCCCGTACAGTCCCCTTCACCTCGAAGGCGACCGCGGTACCGCTCGCGAAGGCCGCCGCCCGCATCTCCCTGGGCGCGACCGTCGCCGAACTGCGCGCCGAGGGGCTGCTCCCGGCCCACGGCGACGGCGGCGAACTCCCGCTGGACGCGCCGATCTCCGTCAAGGAGGCCGTCATGCCGTGGTCGCGCTTCCGCGACATCCACGGGCGGGGCGTCGACACGGTCCTCGGCCCGGAGATGCGCTCCACCGGCGAGGTCATGGGCATCGACTCCGTCTTCGGCACGGCGTACGCCAAGTCCCAGGCGGGCGCCTACGGCCCGCTGCCCACCAAGGGCCGCGCGTTCATCTCGGTCGCCAACCGCGACAAGCGCTCGATGATCTTCCCGGCGCGCGAACTGGTCGCCCACGGCTTCGAGCTGCTCGCCACCTCCGGCACCGCCGAGGTCCTCAAGCGCAACGGCCTGAACGCCACGGTCGTCCGCAAGCAGTCCGAGGGCGTCGGCCCGAACGGCGAGCGGACCATCGTCCAGCTCATCCACGACGGCGAGGTCGACCTCATCGTCAACACCCCGTACGGCACCGGAGGCCGCCTCGACGGCTACGAGATCCGTACGGCGGCCGTGGCCCGGTCGGTCCCGTGCCTGACGACGGTCCAGGCGCTCGCCGCCGCCGTCCAGGGCATCGATGCCCTCAACCACGGTGACGTGGGCGTGCGTTCACTCCAGGAACACGCCCAGCACCTGACCGCGGCCCGCGACTAGCAGCCGAAGAGGGGGACACCGGAAACGGTGTCCCCCTCTTCGTGAGGACACCATGTACAAGATCTTCTTCAACCTCGTCTTCAAACGGATGGACCCGGAGCGGGCCCACCACCTCGCCTTCCGCTGGATCCGGCTGGCCGCCCGCGTCCCCGTCCTGCGCACGTTCCTCGCCGCCGCGCTCGCGCCCCGCTTCGAGGAACTGCGCACCGAGGCCTTCGGGCTGCGGATGCACGGCCCGTTCGGGCTCGCGGCCGGCTTCGACAAGAACGCCGTCGCGATCGACGGCATGTCGATGCTCGGCTTCGACCACGTCGAGATCGGCACGGTCACCGGCGAGCCGCAGCCCGGCAACCCCAAGAAGCGGCTGTTCCGCCTGGTGCCGGACCGCGCGCTGATCAACCGCATGGGCTTCAACAACGAGGGCTCCGCCTCCGTGGCGGCCCGCCTGGAGGCCCGCGAGGCGGTCTTCAGGACCGTCGTCGGCGTCAACATCGGCAAGACCAAGGTCGTCCCCGAGGAGGAGGCCGTCGGCGACTATGTGAAGTCGACCGAGCGACTCGCCCGGCACGCCGACTATCTCGTCGTCAACGTGTCCTCGCCCAACACGCCCGGACTGCGCAACCTCCAGGCGACCGAGGCGCTGCGCCCGCTGCTGACCGCCGTCCGCGAGGCCGCCGACCGCGCGGTGACCGACCGCCGCGTCCCGCTCCTGGTGAAGATCGCCCCGGACCTCGCCGACGAGGACGTGGACGCGGTCGCCGACCTCGCCGTCGAACTCGGCCTGGACGGCATCATCGCCACCAACACCACCATCGCGCGCGAGGGCCTCGGCCTGACGTCCGAACCCGCCCTCGTCAAGGAGACCGGCGGACTCTCCGGAGCACCCCTGAAGGCCCGCTCCCTGGAGGTACTGCGCCGCCTCTACGCGCGCGTGGGCGACCGCATCACCCTGGTGGGCGTCGGCGGCATCGAGAACGCCGAGGACGCCTGGCAGCGCATCCTCGCCGGCGCCACGCTCGTGCAGGGCTACAGCGCCTTCGTCTACGAGGGCCCCTTCTGGGGCCGCGCCGTCCACAAGGGCCTCGCCGCGCGCCTGCGCACCAGCCCGTACGCCACCCTCGCCGACGCGGTCGGCGCCGACGTGAGGAAGCAGCCGGTATGAGCCCCCTGGAACCCTTCGGTGCCCGCCTCCGCGCGGCCATGGACGAACGCGGCCCCCTCTGCGTCGGCATCGACCCGCACGCCTCGCTGCTCGCGGACTGGGGCCTCGACGACGACATCGCGGGCCTGGAGCGGTTCAGCCGCACGGTCGTCGAGGCGCTCGCCGACCGGGTCGCCGTCCTCAAGCCGCAGAGCGCCTTCTTCGAGCGCTTCGGCTCGCGCGGGATCGCCGTCCTGGAGAAGTCCGTCGAGGAGGCGCGGGCGGCCGGAGCACTGGTCGTGATGGACGCCAAGCGCGGCGACATCGGCTCGACCATGGCGGCCTACGCCGAGTCCTTCCTCCGCAAGGACTCCCCGCTGTTCTCCGACGCGCTGACCGTCTCGCCCTACCTCGGCTACGGCTCGCTCGCCCCGGCGGTCGAACTGGCCCGGCAGAGCGGAGCCGGCCTCTTCGTGCTCGCGCTGACCTCCAACCCGGAGGGCGGCGAGGTGCAGCACGCGGTCCGCGCGGACGGCCGTAACGTCGGAGCGACCATGCTGGCCCACCTGGCCGCCGAGAACGCGGGGGAGGAGCCGCTGGGGTCCTTCGGGGCCGTGGTCGGCGCGACCCTGGGCGACCTGTCGTCGTACGACCTCGCCGTGAACGGTCCGATTCTCGCGCCCGGCATCGGCGCGCAGGGGGCCACTCCGGCCGATCTTCCCGGGGTTTTCGGGTCGGTGCTGCGCAATGTGGTGCCGAACGTGAGCCGAGGTGTTCTACGTCACGGTCCGGACGCGGGAGCGCTCCGGGCGGCCTCGGACCGCTTCGCGGAGGAGATCCGCGTCGCCTTTGCGACCGTCTGAGGTGTTCGAACGGGTCGATCGAGTCCTCCGATGAGTGGTTCGACGACCGGATCCGGAGTGGCTTGAGTCTGAATACATCCTCAAATCCGGGGCGTTATGTCGGAAATGTCCGGCCTGGCGCAGGCTGACCAGGACTTTTCCTCTGTTCTCGCTGACTCTGGCGCCCCTGGCCGCTAGTCTCCGAGCAGAGTTAACGGGCGAGCGTGTTGCTCGTAGCTCCCCAGGTGTGGGGCGACTAGGTTCCTCACCGGTCCGTATCCGACAGTTCGACATCCGAGGTGACGTAGGCGTGGCTCTTCCGCCCCTTACCCCTGAACAGCGCGCAGCCGCGCTCGAAAAGGCCGCCGCGGCTCGCCGGGAGCGGGCCGAGGTCAAGAATCGACTCAAGCACTCCGGCGCCTCCCTGCATGACGTCATCAAGCAGGGCCAGGAGAACGACGTCATCGGCAAGATGAAGGTCTCCGCCCTGCTTGAGTCCCTGCCTGGCGTGGGCAAGGTCCGCGCCAAGCAGATCATGGAGCGACTCGGCATCTCCGAGAGCCGCCGGGTGCGTGGCCTCGGCTCCAACCAGATCGCCTCCCTGGAGCGTGAGTTCGGCAGCACCGGCTCTTGAGTCCCGGGCACCCCGGGATTGCTGGAATAATCGCTGCATGAGTGAACGTCCGCGGCTGACCGTGCTCTCCGGCCCCTCAGGGGTCGGCAAGAGCACGGTCGTCGCTCATATGCGCAAGGAACACCCCGAGGTCTGGCTCTCGGTGTCGGCGACGACCCGCAAGCCCCGCCCCGGTGAGAAGCACGGGGTCCACTACTTCTTCGTCAGCGACGAGGAGATGGACAAGCTGATCGCCAACGGCGAGCTGCTGGAGTGGGCCGAGTTCGCGGGCAACCGCTACGGCACGCCCCGTAACGCCGTGCTGGAGCACCTGGAGTCCGGTGTGCCGGTGCTGCTGGAGATCGACCTCCAGGGCGCCCGGCAGGTCCGCGACTCCATGGCGGAGGCCCACTCGGTGTTCCTGGCTCCCCCCTCCTGGGAGGAGCTGGTGCGCAGACTCACCGGACGGGGCACCGAACCGCCCGAGGTCATCGAACGCCGCCTGGACGCGGCGAAGGTCGAACTGGCGGCCGAGCCCGAGTTCGACGCGACCCTGGTCAACACCTCCGTCGAGGACGTGGCGCGCGAGCTGCTAGCCTTGATGGAAGTTGTGTGATCGTTTTTCCGATCTCATCCCATCTTTCGGAAGGCAGAGCGTGTCCTCTTCCATCACCGCTCCCGAGGGCATCATCAACCCTCCGATCGACGAGCTCCTTGAGGCCACCGATTCGAAGTACAGCCTCGTGATCTACGCCGCCAAGCGCGCCCGTCAGATCAACGCGTACTACTCGCAGCTCGGTGAGGGCCTGCTGGAGTACGTCGGCCCGCTCGTCGACACGCACGTCCACGAGAAGCCGCTCTCCATCGCCCTGCGCGAGATCAACGCGGGTCTGCTGACCTCCGAGGCCGTCGAGGGCCCCGCGACCTGAGTCGCGACAGTTCTCTCCACAGGCCCGGCAGCGCGACTGCCGGGCCTGTGGTGTGTCATGGATACGTACGTTTCCGAACTCGGGGAGAGACGTGGACAAGCCGAAGGTCGTCCTGGGAGTCAGCGGTGGCATCGCCGCGTACAAGGCGTGCGAGCTGCTGCGCCGACTGACGGAGTCGGGGCACGACGTCCGGGTCGTCCCCACCGCCTCCGCCCTGCACTTCGTCGGCGCCGCCACCTGGTCCGCGCTCTCCGGGCACCCCGTCTCCACCGAGGTGTGGGACGACGTCCACGAGGTCCCGCACGTGCGCATCGGCCAGGGCGCCGACCTCGTGGTCGTGGCGCCCGCCACGGCGGACACACTGGCCAAGGCGGCCCACGGCCTCGCCGACGACCTCCTCACCAACACCCTCCTCACCGCCCGCTGTCCGGTCGTCTTCGCGCCCGCCATGCACACCGAGATGTGGGAACACCCGGCCACCCAGGAGAACGTGGCGACACTGCGCCGCCGCGGCGCCCTCGTGATCGAACCGGCCGTCGGCCGCCTCACCGGCGTCGACACCGGCAAGGGCCGGCTGCCCGACCCCACCGAGATCTTCGAGGTCTGCCGCCACGTTCTGAGAAGGCGCGGTTCCGCCCGGGGCGTCACCGAGCCCGACCTCAAGGGTCGGCACGTCGTCGTCAGCGCCGGCGGCACCCGCGAGCCCCTCGACCCCGTCCGCTTCCTCGGCAACCGCTCCTCCGGCAAGCAGGGGTACGCCCTCGCGCGCACCGCCGCCGCCCGGGGCGCCCGGGTCACCCTCCTAGCGGCGAACACGGCACTGCCCGACCCGGCGGGCGTCGACGTGGTCCGGGTCGGCACCGCCGTACAGCTGCGTGACGCGGTGCTCAAGGCCGCCGCGGACGCCGACGCGGTCGTCATGGCCGCGGCGGTCGCGGACTTCCGCCCGGCCGAGTACGCCACCGGGAAGATCAAGAAGAAGGACGACAAGGAGCCCGAGCCCATCGTCCTGGTACGTAATCCGGACATCCTCGCGGAGATCTCCGCCGACCGCGCCCGGCCCGGACAGGTGGTCGTCGGATTCGCCGCCGAGACGGACGACGTCCTCGCCAACGGACGCACCAAACTGGCGCGCAAGGGATGCGATTTGCTGGTGGTGAACGAGGTGGGCGAGCGTATGACCTTCGGTTCCGAGGAGAACGAGGCCGTCGTGCTCGGTGCCGACGGCAGCGAGACCGCGGTGCCCCACGGACCGAAGGAAGCCCTGGCCGAGACCGTCTGGGACCTGGTCGCACAGCGGCTCGCCTGATTTGTTTCAGCGGTCTGACAGTTCGCTGAAACCTGACATTCGCGCGTGGCGGCTCTGGCCAACGGCACTCGGCATTCGGCAAAATGCGCGTGCCGCAGGTCACAGCGCTTCCCGAGAGACGAGACAGGGGGACCGTCTGTGGGCCGCGACCGATAAACTGTTCTCGGACGACGTCGGGCGCAGCTCCCGTCCCGTCCGCCAATGATCAGCCAGCAGCCGCTGCAACCTCAGGGAGCGTTGTGTCCCGTCGTCTTTTCACCTCGGAGTCCGTGACCGAAGGTCACCCCGACAAGATCGCTGACCAGATCAGCGACACCATTCTCGATGCGCTTCTGCGGGAGGACCCGACCTCCCGGGTCGCCGTCGAGACGCTGATCACCACCGGCCAGGTGCACGTGGCCGGCGAGGTCACCACCAAGACCTACGCGCCCATCGCGCAGCTCGTCCGCGACAAGATCCTGGAGATCGGCTACGACTCCTCCAAGAAGGGCTTCGACGGCGCCTCCTGCGGTGTCTCGGTGTCCATCGGCGCGCAGTCCCCGGACATCGCGCAGGGTGTCGACACGGCGTACGAGAAGCGGGTCGAGGGTGCCGCCGCGGGTGACGAAGGGGACGAGCTCGACAAGCAGGGCGCCGGCGACCAGGGCCTGATGTTCGGCTACGCGACGGACGAGACGCCGACGCTGATGCCGCTCCCGATCTTCCTGGCCCACCGCCTCGCCAAGCGCCTCTCCGAGGTCCGCAAGAACGGGACCATCCCGTACCTGCGCCCCGACGGCAAGACCCAGGTCACCATCGAGTACGACGGCGACAAGGCCGTCCGCCTCGACACGGTCGTCGTCTCCTCGCAGCACGCGTCCGACATCGACCTGGAGTCGCTGCTCGCCCCCGACATCCGCGAGTTCGTGGTCGAGGCCGAGCTGAAGGCGCTCCTGGACGAGGGCATCAAGCTCGACACCGACGGCTACCGCCTGCTCGTCAACCCCACCGGTCGCTTCGAGATCGGCGGCCCGATGGGCGACGCCGGCCTGACCGGCCGCAAGATCATCATCGACACCTACGGCGGCATGGCCCGCCACGGCGGCGGCGCGTTCTCCGGCAAGGACCCCTCCAAGGTGGACCGCTCCGCCGCGTACGCGATGCGCTGGGTCGCGAAGAACGTCGTCGCCGCGGGCCTCGCCTCGCGCTGCGAGGTCCAGGTCGCGTACGCGATCGGCAAGGCCGAGCCGGTGGGCCTGTTCGTCGAGACCTTCGGCACCGCCAAGGTCGACACCGACCGCATCGAGAAGGCGATCGACGAGGTCTTCGACCTCCGCCCGGCCGCCATCATCCGCGACCTCGACCTTCTGCGCCCGATCTACTCCCAGACCGCCGCGTACGGCCACTTCGGCCGCGAGATCCCCGACTTCACGTGGGAGCGCACGGACCGGGTGGAGGCACTGCGGAAGGCTGCGGGGCTGTAGGTCCTGATCGTTGTCGCGGGGCCCGGTTTCCCTTTGGGGGAGCCGGGCCTCGGCGTTTTCCGGCGGCCGGGTCAGCGGCGGGTCCCGCGGACGGCACTCCAAAGGGCCGCCGCCGTGATCGCCGCGATCACCGCCGCCGCGTGCGCGTAGGCGGTGGTGTCGCCGAGAACGGCGGCCTGGAAGCCGTGCAGTGCCCAGTAACCCGGTGTCGCCGGGGCGACGGTGGAGACCCAGTGGGGGAGGACGGTGAGGGGGACCAGGCAGCCGCTGAGGCAGGTGATCGTGAGGGCGCCTATGTCGGAGGCGGCGGCCAGTTGGCCCTGGCTGCGGGCGTGGACGCCGAGGGCCAGGCCGCACGAGGTGACGCAGGCCGCCCAGAGGAGGGCCAGCAGGGGGAGGCGCCAGGTGCCTGCCGTGAGGGGGAAGCCGAAGGCCGCGGTCGCGAAGAGGAAGAGGATGGCCTGCTGGGCCAGGAACAGGGCCATGAGCGGCAGGGTCTTGCCGGTGAGGACGGTGGTGGGGCTCGCGGGGCCCGCGCGCAGGCGGTCCCAGGTGCGCCAGGTGCGTTCGGAGAGCAGGAGTTGGCCGGCCACGTCCAGGGCGAGCAGGGTGAACATCACCGCGATGCCGGGAGCGGCCTGGACGATGCCCGGTACGGCGGGGCCGGCCAGGCGGTCGTAGACTGGGTGGAGGACGCTCAGGAGGACCAGGGACATAACGGTGTAGGCGAGCGGGGTTCCCGGGTCGCGGACCAACAGGACGACGGTGTGGCGGGTCATCGCCCAGGTGCGGCGGGCCGTGGCAGGGGCGGGTTCAGACCGCATGGCGGGTCTCCGCGGGGAGTCGGTCGGCGGCCAGGCTTCGGTAGAGGTCGTCGAGGGAGGGTTCGCGGACCGCGGCCGAGCGGACCCGGGTGGTGTCGGGGCCCAGGTCGCGCAGGAGCCGGGCCAGGGAGCGGGCCGGGTCCGTGGTGCTGAAACGCAGTTCCCCGGGGGTGGTCGAGGTCGGGGCGAGGTGTTCGGGCACGGGGCCGGTGAAGGTCACCGTCACCTCGCCGGGCAGGCCGTCCAGGAGGTCGGCCCGGTCGCCGCGGGCGATCACCCGGCCGGCCGCGGCGACCGCGAGGGTGGCGCCAAGGTCCTCCAACTCCGGCAGGTAGTGCGTGGTGTAGCAGATGGCGGCGCCCTCGTCGGCGCGGGTCCTGACGAGTCGTAGCAGCGCTTCGCGGGTGGTGGGGTCGGCGCCGACGGTGGGCTCGTCGAGGAGCAGCACGCGGGGGCGGGGGAGCAGCACGGTGGCGGCCTGCGCGCGGCGCTGTTGGCCGCCGGAGAGGGTCGCGATCGGGCGGTCGAGTACGTCGGCCAAGGCCAACTGCTCTGCTACGAGGGGCAGTTCGGAGCGCTGTTCGGTGCGGCTCATACCGGCCAGGCCGCCGAAGAGGCGGAGGTTCTGGCGCAGGGTGGCGGTGGGGTAGAGGGCCAACTCCTGGGGCGCCAGGCCGATGTGGCGTCGTGCCGGGCGGGGGGCCGTCGCGAGGTCCGTTCCCGCGACCAGGACCGAGCCCGCGTCGGGTCGCTCCAGGCCCGCGACGACGCGGGCGAAGGTCGTCTTGCCCGCGCCGTTGTGGCCGATCAGACCGCAGATCTCGCCGGGCGCTATCCGCAGGTCGAAGCCGTCGAGGGCCTGGACGGGGCCCCATCGTTTGCGCAGGCCGCTGACGGTCAGCATGGCCACTCCCTCGATATATACAACGTATACGTATACTCTGTATACGTAGCTTCGAGGGAGGATGTCAAGTGACGCCACGGCGCATCAGTCGTGATCAAGTGCTCGACGTGACATGGGAGTTGGCGACCCGGAAAGGGCTGCCCGCCGTCACCATGCGGGCCGTCGCGCAGGAACTCGACGTCAACCCGATGACGCTCTACCGGCACGTCGGCGACAAACAGGGACTCCTCGACGGCCTGGTCGAGCGGCTGCTCCTGGAGATCGAGGTGCCGGCTCCCGGACTCGGCTGGCGTGAGCAACTGCGCGTGCTCGCGAGCAGCATGCGGACCACCGCCCGGCGCCACCCCGATCTGTTCCTGCTCCTCTTCCAGCGTCCGGCCGCCACCCCGGAGGCCTTCCGGCCACGGAACGCGGTCTACGACGCCCTGCACGCGGCCGGAGTCGCGGAGGAGCGGATTCCGCAGGTCGAGCGGCTGCTGTCCACGTTCATGCTCGGGTTCGCCGCCTCGGAGGCCGGGGGCCGCTTCCGGGACGGCGACCCGGACGACGACATGGCCTTCGCCGAGCAGCTCGTCGTCCAGGCGCTCGGCGGGGCCTAGGCCGTGTCCGCGAAGTCCCGCCTGCCTCGCGACGCCCGGCACGCACGCTCGCCGCACCGCCCGAAAGCCCAAGTATGTCCAGTACGAGGGCTTCCGGGCGGCGCACCGATCGCACGCACCGGACGCCGCGAGGCCCGCCCTCCGGGCGGACGACGGGACTTCGCGGACACGACCTAGGCACCCCTGGGCGCACGGCGGTCGGCGGCCGTTGTCAGTCCCGTTTGGTAAGAATGCAGGCGTGAGCAGCGCGGACGGGGAACGGGACGGCGGGGCGGAGGGTGCGCCGCCCGAGCAGCTTGCGCTGATTCGGGAGAGTGTGCGGCAGGCGAAGGGGGCGAAGGCGAAGCCGCGGACATGGCGGGGGGCCGCGCTGGCCGGGGAGTTGCCCGTCGCGCGGGTGCTCGTCGACAAAGGGGTGCTGCATCTCGACCGGTACTTCGACTACGCCGTGCCCGCCGAACTCGACGCCGACGCGCAGCCCGGGGTGCGGGTGCGGGTGCGGTTCGGGGCCGGGCGGCATCGGGTGCGGGACGGGCGGCGGGAGGGCGGGGGGCTGATCGACGGGTTCCTCGTCGAGCGCCTCGCGCAGTCGGACTACTCCGGGCCGCTCGCCGCGCTCGCGCAGGTCGTGTCACCGGAACCGGTGCTGAGCGCCGAACTGCTCAACCTCGCGCGGTCCGTCGCCGACCGCTACGCGGGGAGTCTCGCCGATGTGCTGCAACTGGCCGTGCCGCCGCGCAGCGCACGGGCCGAGCAGAAGCCGTCGCCCGCGCCCTTGCCGCCGCCCGGGGTGCCGGACGCGCGGTCCTGGGCGCGGTACGAGCGCGGGACCGGGTTCCTGGAGGCGCTGGCCTCGGGGGGCGCGCCGCGCGCGGTGTGGAACGCCTTGCCTGGGCCGGAGTGGAGCGACGAGATCGCGCGGGCCGTCGCCGCGACGCTCGCCTCCGGGCGCGGCGCGCTCGTCGTCGTACCGGACGGGCGGGCCGCCGGGCGGGTCGACGCCGCGTTGACCGCCCTGCTGGGGCAGGGGCGGCACGCGCTGCTCACCGCCGACGCCGGGCCCGAGAAGCGGTACCGGCAGTGGCTGGCCGTGCGACGGGGCTCGGTGCGGGCGGTGGTCGGGACACGGGCCGCGATGTTCGCGCCGGTCCAGGATCTGGGGCTCGTCGTGATCTGGGACGACGGGGACGACAGCCACAGCGAACGACACGCGCCGCAGCCGCATGCGCGGGAGGTGCTGCTGCTGCGCGCCGCCCAGGACAAGTGCGGTTTCCTGCTGGGGAGTTGGAGTTGCACGGTGGAGGCCGCGCAGCTCGTGGAGAGCGGGTGGGCGCGGCCCTTGGTCGCCTCGCGCGACCAGGTGCGGCTGGCCGCGCCGCTCGTACGGACCGTGGGGGACGGCGACCTGGCGCGGGACGAGGCGGCGCGGGCGGCCCGGTTGCCGACGCTCGCCTGGCAGGCCGTGCGGGAGGGGCTGAAGCACGGTCCCGTGCTGGTGCAGGTGCCTCGGCGCGGGTACGTGCCGCGGATGGCGTGCGCGCAGTGCCGGGCCGCCGCGCGGTGTCGGCACTGCGCGGGGCCGTTGGAGGCGCAGGACGCGGGTGTGCTGCGCTGCGGCTGGTGCGGGGTCGAGGAGAACTCCTGGCACTGTCCCGAGTGCGGGGGGTTCCGGCTGCGGGCCCAGGTCGTGGGGGCGCGGCGGACGGCCGAGGAGTTGGGGCGGGCGTTTCCGGCGGTGCCGGTGCGGACGTCCGGGCGGGAGCAGGTGCTCGACACCGTGCCGGGGACTCCCGCGCTGGTCGTGAGCACACCGGGGGCCGAGCCGGTCGCCGAGGGCGGGTACGCGGCGGCCCTGCTGCTGGACGGTTGGGCCATGCTCGGGCGGCCCGATCTGCGCGCCGGGGAGGACGCGTTGCGGCGGTGGATCGCGGCGGGTTCGCTGGTCCGGCCGCAGGGGGCCGGGGGAACCGTCGTCGTGGTCGCCGAGCCCACCTTGCGGCCCGTGCAGGCCCTGGTGCGGTGGGACCCCGTGGGGCACGCGGTGCGGGAACTCGCCGAGCGGGCGGAGCTGGGATTTCCGCCGGTGTCCCGCATGGCCGCCGTGGCGGGGGTGGGGGAGGCCGTCGCGGAGTTCCTCGCCGCTGTCGAACTGCCGCCGGACGCTGAGGTGTTGGGACCCGTGCCGGTGCCGGTCGTGCAGGCCGGGGGGCCTCGCCGGGTGGGGGCGCCACCGGTGGGGGAGCGGTGGGAGCGCGCGTTGATCCGGGTGCGGCCGGGGAGCGGAGGGGCGTTGGCCGCCGCGTTGAAGGGGGCACAGGCCGCTCGGACGGCTCGGGGTGGGGGGGATGTGGTGCGGGTGCGGGTGGATCCGCCGGATATCGGGTGACGGGCGGGGAGTGACGGGTGGTGGGTGGTGGCTGGCGGGTGGCCGGGGTCGGGTGGCGAGGGACGGTTGTCGGGCGGTGGGTGAATCCACCGGACATCGGGTGCCGGGTGCCGGGTGCCGGGTGGCGAGCGGCGAGTGTCTGGCGGCGGGTGGATCCGGCGGACGTCGGGTGACAGGCCTCGGTCTTCGGGCGACCGTGGATCTTCTCTGACCCGCGCACCGTCTGTTCTACTGCCTGCCCGACTGCGGTCGACCTGAAGGTGGTTGGTCTGATTGCGGCTGGTCAGGCTTCGGCCTGTCGAGACGCCGCCCGGGTTCCCCTTTGGGGGCGCCGTGGGGGTCCTTGCCGTCGGCGGTCAGCGGTCGGTGTTCATGCCCCTGGCGTGCGGCTGCCTCCCGGTTGTCGTCCGGGAGGCAGACAAGGATCGGTCGGGGCTCAGCCGTTGCGCGGGCCCGGGAAGGCGGTGGGCCTGACCTCGTCCCGGAGGGTGGGGCTGCCCGCTGTCGGCTGGGTCGGCATGGAGCGGGCCGCCGGGACCGTGGGCAGGGCGGGCATCGTGGGGAGGCCCGTGTTCACGGTGACCGGGCGGGCGGTCGCCGCCTCCGTCGTGCGTTCGGCGTCGGCCGCCGCCTGGGTCGCGGCGCGGCGCGCGCCGTAGCGGCGGTGCACCGCCTGCTTGGTGACCCCGAGGGCCGAGCCCACCGCGTCCCACGAGAAGCCGAGCGAGCGGTCGAAGTCCACGGCGGCCGTGACCAGGGTCTCGACACTGTCCCGCAGTTCCTGCGCGAGACGGACCGTCGGGGCGGGAGCGCGTCCGTAGACGACGAAGCCCGTGGAGGGGCCGGAGCGGCGCGGGCGGTAGACGTTGCCCAGCTGGGCGGTGAGCGTGCGCAGTGCGTCCACCTGCCGGCGGACCCGCTCGATGTCCCGCACCAGCAAGTGCAGGCTGGCCCGAGCCTGGGCGTCGTGGGTTGCGTGGTCGGCCATGAACAAGCCTCTCGAACCGGCGATGAAAAGGATCGGGCCGCGTGCGTACGGCCCAAAGTGGTCAACTCTTTCTTGACCAACGCCTGTGCGCTCCGCTGGTCACGCAACGGGGGCGTAAGGGCATATGCGTACGCCCCCGTTGGACCGGTGCGCGCTGCGGGCCCCCGCACGCTCTCCCACGTGGGCTCCTCGGCCCGCGCGCCATAGACTGGTGCGCTGCCGCCCGACCCCCGCCCGAGAGGCCCGAACCCAGCCATGAAGCTCGTCTTCGCCGGTACCCCCGAGGTCGCAGTTCCCGCACTGGACGCCCTGATCGCCTCCGGGCGGCACGAGGTGGCCGCCGTCGTCACGCGGCCCGACGCACCGGCCGGGCGTGGGCGCAGGCTCGTCGCGAGCCCGGTCGCCGAGCGGGCCGAGGAGGCGGGCATCGAGGTACTGAAGCCGGTCAGGCCGCGCGACCCGGAGTTCCTGGAGCGGCTGCGCGAGATCGCGCCCGACTGCTGTCCCGTCGTCGCCTACGGCGCCCTGCTGCCCCGTGTCGCCCTCGACATCCCCGCCCACGGCTGGGTCAACCTGCACTTCTCGCTGCTGCCCGCCTGGCGCGGCGCCGCTCCCGTGCAGCACTCCATCATGTCCGGCGACGAGATCACCGGCGCGTCCACCTTCCTGATCGAGGAAGGGCTCGACTCCGGGCCCGTCTACGGCACCGTCACCGAGGAGATCCGCTCCACCGACACCAGCGGCGACCTGCTCACCCGGCTCGCGTTCGCCGGCTCCGGCCTGCTCGCGGCGACCATGGACGGCATCGAGGACGGCACCCTCAAGGCCGTACCGCAGCCCGGTGACGGCATCACCCTCGCGCCGAAGATCAACGTCGAGGACGCCCAGGTCGACTGGGCCGCTCCCGGGCTGCGCGTGGACCGGGTGGTGCGCGGGTGCACCCCGGCGCCCGGCGCCTGGACCGGGTTCCGGGGCGAGCGGCTCAAGATCGTGCAGGCCCTGCCCGTGCCGGAGCGGACCGACCTCGCGCCCGGTGAGCTGTCGGTCGGCAAGAACAACGTCTACGTGGGCACCGGGTCGTACGCCGTCGAGCTGCTGTGGGTGCAGGCGCAGGGCAAGAAGCCGATGCGGGCGGCGGACTGGGCGCGTGGGGCGCGGATCGGGGCGGGGGAGTCGGTCGGGACCCTCTGAGGCCGGGGGGCGTGATGTACCGGGGTGTGACGTACCGGGGTGTGAGGTTCCGGGGCGTGACGTCCCGCGCGCGGTCGGGCCGGTGCGACGTAGGCTTGAGGGACATCTCGGCCAGAAATCCGGAGCACCTTTTTCGTGAGCGAGCAGTCCCCTCGACCCCGTAAACCCGGCAAGCCCTACCGCCGGCCGCAGAAGGACCCCGTCCGCATCCTCGCCTTCGAGGCGCTCAGGGCCGTGGACGAGCGGGACGCGTACGCCAACCTCGTCCTGCCGCCGCTGCTCCGCAAGGCGCGCGAGAAGGAGGGACCCGAGAAGTTCGACGCACGGGACGCGGCGCTCGCCACCGAACTGGTCTACGGCACGCTGCGCCGGCAGGGGACGTACGACGCGATCATCGCTTCCTGCGTCGACCGGCCGCTGCGCGAGGTCGACCCGCCGGTGCTGGACGTGCTGAGCCTCGGCGTGCACCAGCTGCTCGGGACGCGGATCCCGACCCACGCGGCCGTGTCCGCCTCCGTCGAACTCGCCCGGGTCGTCCTCGGCGACGGACGGGCCAAGTTCGTCAACGCCGTGCTGCGGAAGGTCGCGCGGGACGACTTCGACACCTGGGTCGAACGGGTCGCGCCGCCCTACGAGGACGACCCCGAGGACAACCTCGCCATCGTGCACTCCCACCCGCGCTGGGTCGTCTCCGCGCTGTGGGACTCGCTCGGCGGACCGCGCGCCGGGATCGAGGACCTGCTGGAGGCCGACAACGAGCGGCCCGAGGTGACCCTCGTGGCCAGGCCCGGCCGGTCCACCACCGACGAACTCATGGGTGAGGAGGCCGCGTTGCCGGGGCGCTGGTCGCCGTACGCCGTGCGGCTCAGCGAGGGCGGCGAACCCGGGGCCGTGACCGCCGTGAAGGAAGGCCGCGCCGGGGTGCAGGACGAGGGCAGCCAGCTGGTCGCCCTCGCGCTCGCCAACGCGCCGCTCGACGGGCCGGACAAGACCTGGCTCGACGGATGCGCGGGGCCCGGCGGCAAGGCCGCGCTGCTCGCCGCCGTGGCCGCCGATCGCGGGGCGACGCTCCTCGCCTCCGAGAAGCAGCCCCACCGCGCGGGCCTGGTGGCGAAGGCGCTCGCCGGGAACCCCGGGCCTTATCAGGTCATCGCCGCCGACGGGACCCGGCCGCCGTGGCGGCCCGGCAGCTTCGACCGTGTCCTGATGGACGTGCCCTGCACCGGCCTCGGCGCGCTGCGCCGCCGCCCCGAGGCGCGCTGGCGGCGCCGTCCGGAGGACCTCGACGGGTTCGGGCCCCTCCAGCGCGGGCTGCTGCGCACCGCGCTGGAATCCGTCCGGGTCGGCGGTGTCGTCGGCTACGCGACGTGCTCACCGCACCTCGCCGAGACCCGGGCCGTCGTCGAAGACCTCCTCAAGCAGTACCCGCACACCGAACTCCTCGACGCCCGCCCTCTCCTGCCGGGAGTCCCGGCCCTCGGCGACGGTCCCGACGTCCAGCTGTGGCCGCATCTGCACGGCACCGACGCGATGTACCTGGCGCTGATCCGTCGTACTGGGTGAGGTGTCGCCCGGTCGATGCGGGGTTACGGGGGTTGGTGACCGGCGGGATGGCTCAGCGCGTCGGGGCTGTCAACTGCCTTGCTGGTACGGAACGTTGCCGGACGCGGTGCGAGCGGCGCCTTCCGCGACCCTCACCCGGCTTCGGCCGGAGGACCGAGGAGTGCGGGCGGCTCGATCAGTCCTCCCGCTGAAGCCGCCGCCGGGCGGCCTCAAGTCGCTGGGCATAGTCAGGGCCGAACAGTTCAGGTAGTGCCTTGTCGAGTGTTCCGGCGATTCGATGGATCGGCGCCCACACCGCCGGATCGTCGACGACACGACTGAGATCCGTCATCTGGAGATTCTCCAGCCAGTGCGACAGCACCAGCGCCTCGTCACTCGTGAGCTTGATCGTCACCTGGTCGTCACTCATGCACACCCCCAAGGGCGGGCCGTCCACACATCGCGGGCAGCCCGGTCGGCGAGGCCACCCCCGCCATCACCCCCGTCCTCCCCCCACCCGCCGAAGCGCATCCGCCGTGAGGCTCGCCAGGGTCGGGTATCCGTCGACCGCCATGATCAGGTCCGCTTCCGCGAGGAGGGACCGTAGGACGTGGACGATGCCGTCCGTGCCGCCCAGGGCCAGGCCGTAGGCGTACGGGCGGCCGATGCCCACCGCGGTGGCGCCCAGGGCGATGGCCTTGACGATGTCGGCGCCGCTGCGGACGCCGGAGTCGAAGAGGACCGGGAGGCCGTCGGCGGCCTCGACCACGGACGGGAGGGCGTCGAGTGCGGGGAGGCCGCCGTTGGCCTGACGGCCGCCGTGGTTGGAGCAGTAGACGGCGTCGACGCCGCCGTCCTTGGCCCGGCGGACGTCCTCGGGGTGGCAGATGCCCTTGACGATCAGCGGGAGGGTGGTGAGGGAGCGCAGCCAGGGCAGGTCGTCCCAGGTGAGGGGGTTGCCGAAGAGCTGCGTCCAGAGGAGGACCGCGGACTGGGGGTCCTCCTCCGGGGTGCGGGCGAGACGGCTGCGGAAGACCGGGTCGCTCGTGTAGTTGGCGAGGCAGTGGCCGCGCAGCTGGGGGAAGTTGGCGGTGGACAGGTCGCGGGGGCGCCAGCCGGTGATCCACGTGTCCAGGGTGACCACGATGCCCTTGTAGCCGGCCTGTTCGGCGCGGTGGACGAGGCTCGCGGCGAGGTCGCGGTCCGTGGGGGTGTAGAGCTGGAAGAAGCCCGGAGTGTCGCCGGACTCTCCCGCGACCTCTTCCAGCGGGTCCACGGTGAGCGTGGAGGCCACCATCGGCACGCCGGTGCGCGCGGCGGCCCGCGCGGTCGCCAGGTCGCCGTGTCCGTCCTGGGCGCACAGGCCGATGACCCCGATCGGCGCCATGAAGACGGGGGAGGGCAGCTTGAGCCCGAACAGGTCGACGGACAGGTCGCGTTGGGCCGCGCCGACGAACATCCGGGGGACCAGCCCCCAGTGGTCGAAGGCGGTCACGTTGGCGCGCTGGGTGCGTTCGTCGCCCGCGCCGCCCGCGACGTAGGACCACACGGAGGGCGGGAGCGCGGCGCGTGCCCTGTCCTCCAGTTCCGCGAACGCCATCGGGTAGGACGGCACGATGCCGCCGAGCCCGTTCAAGTAGATCTCGTTCTGGTAGGAACCGAACGGCTGTCCCAACGGCTGTCCCATGCCATCTCCCTCGTCGCTCAGGGACGGATTCTCGCAGTGGGCACGGCGACCCCGTACCCCGCACCCGACCCCGTCCGCCCTCGCACCCGACCGCGTCCGCCCTCGCACCCGACCCCGTCCGACCCCGACCGATGCCGCTAACCCCCGCGGGACATGGCAGGCTTGGGGCATGGCCGTGCAGATCAACCCCAGCATCCTGTCCGCCGACTTCGCCCGCCTCGCCGAGGAGGCCAAGGCGGTCGAGGGCGCCGACTGGCTCCACGTCGACGTCATGGACAACCACTTCGTCCCGAATCTCACGCTCGGCGTGCCGGTCGTAGAGTCACTGGCCCGGGCGACGGACACCCCGCTGGACTGCCATCTGATGATCGAGGACGCCGATCGGTGGGCGCCCCAGTACGTCGAGGCGGGTGCCTCCTCCGTCACTTTCCACGTCGAGGCCGCCGCCGCCCCGGTGCGGCTCGCCCGGGAGATTCGGGCCAAGGGCGCCCGTGCCTCCATGGCGCTCAAGCCCGCGACGCCCATCGAGCCCTACGAGGATCTGCTGTCCGAGCTGGACATGCTGCTGATCATGACCGTGGAGCCGGGCTTCGGTGGCCAGTCGTTCCTCGACATCATGCTGCCCAAGATCCGCCGCACCCGTGAGCTGATCGGCAAGCACGGGCTGGAGCTGTGGCTTCAGGTCGACGGGGGAGTTTCGGCCTCGACGATCGAGCGCTGCGCGGAGGCCGGCGCGGACGTGTTCGTCGCCGGTTCGGCGGTGTACGGGGCATCCGACCCGGCAGCGGCGGTACGTGCATTGCGCACACAGGCCGAAGGGGTCGTGAGCAAGGCATCCTGGGCGTGCGACCACTGAGCGGCAGGTATGTGAACGGCGGCCATCAAGGCTGATCAAGTGCGCCGGATCTGCAAGGATGAACGGCGAATCCAGAGTGTGAACAGCAGTGAGGAGATCGCCGTGTCGGGTATGTCGGCGGGCCGGTCAGCCATGCGGATGGGACCCGCTGAGCTGGTGCAGGCGGCGGCCATGGCCCGCCGCTTCTACCTTGAGGGCAAATCCAAGATCCAGATCGCGGAGGAGTTCGGCGTCAGCCGCTTCAAGGTGGCCCGGGTCCTGGAGACCGCTCTCGAACGGGATCTCGTACGCATCGAGATCCGCGTACCGGCCGAGCTGGACGCGGAGCGCTCGGACGCGTTGCGCGCCCGCTACGGCCTCAGGCACGCCGTCGTGGTCGAGTCCCCGGCCGAGGTCAGCGACGAGTCGCCCGACCCCGAGAACCTCGGGGAGGTCGCGGCCGACCTGCTCGGCGAGCTGGTCAACGAGGGCGATGTGCTCGGCCTGGCCTGGGGCCGGTCCACCATCCACATGGCCGCCGCCCTCGACCGGCTGCCGCCCTGCACGGTGGTCCAGCTGACCGGTGTGTACGACGCCGGGACGGCCGAACGCGGTTCGGTCGAGGCGGTCCGGCGGGCCGCGCAGGTCTCGGGCGGCGACGCCCACCCGATCTACGCGCCGATGCTGCTGCCGGACGCGGCCACCGCCGAGGCGCTGCGCCACCAGACGGGGATCGCCCGGGCCTTCGAGTACTTCGACAAGGTCACGGTCGCCTGTGTCTCCATCGGCTCCTGGGAGTCGGGCATCTCGACGGTCTACGACATGCTCAGCGACGAGGAGCGGGCGCACTACTCGTCCCTCGGGGTCGCCGCCGAGACGTCCGCGCACCTCTTCGACGCCGAGGGCCGCCGGGTCGGCCGGGACCTGGGCGAGCGGTGCATCACCGTCAAGGCGGACCAGCTGCGCCGTATCCCCGAGGTCGTCGCCATCGCGGGCGGGCAGCGGAAGGCGGCGGCGATCGACGCGGTGCTGCGGTCCGGTCTCGTGACCAGCCTGGTGACGGACACCGCCGCCGCGGACTATCTGATGACGGCCGGCACACCGCCGAAGTCGGCACTCGGCCGGACGGACCCCGACGGGATCTGACGGCCCTGACAGCGGCTCCCACGGGGGCGGCCGTGGCAGCATCGGGCGCATGCTGCCGCGGTTCGTCTCCCGGGTGTTCCTCGTCCTGCTGGCCCTCCTGCTGCCGGTCGGCTGTTCGTCCACCGCCACGAGCGGGGGCACGGGCACCGTCAAGGTGTCCCAACTCCCCGCCGAAGCACGGCAGACCATCGCCCTCATCGACCGGGGCGGCCCCTTCCCGTACGCCAAGGACGGGGTCGTCTTCGGGAACTACGAGAAGCTGCTGCCGGCGCAGAAGCGCGGTTACTACCACGAGTACACCGTCCGGACACCGGGCTCGCGCGATCGTGGGGCCCGGCGCATTGTCACCGGGCGGGGCGGCGAGATCTACTACACCGATGATCACTACAAGTCGTTCAGGACGGTACTGAGATGACGCGGCTCGCGGTCACGCTCGACCTCGACGGGGTCACGGACAAGGCCGGCCTGATGGACGGTGTCGCTCGCTCGCTCGGGCTGCCGGACTGGTTCGGCCGCAACTGGGACGCGCTCGCCGACAGCCTCGGCGACCACACCGTGTGGCCCGAAGGGGCCGTGGAACAGGGCCTGTTGGTCGTCGTACGGAACTGGCGGGCGTACGCCAAGGCTCGGCCCGAGGAGTGGGACACGGCGGTCGACGTCTTCGCGGACGCGGTCGAGCGGACGCCGAACCTGTCCGTGGTGCTCGCCTTGGGTGGAGTCGGCCGCTAGGTCCATTGTCCGAGGCGGCTGGCACAGTGGTCGGTATGGAGCAACAGGAGCGGCGCACGGCGGTGCGTCTCGTGGTCGTGGATCCGGATCTCGACGCACAGTGCGACCGGGTCGAGGAACACTTGCTGGCGCCGCTGGCCGAGTCGGCGGGGGGAGCCCAGTCGGCCGGGGGAGCTGGTGCGCACGCGCTTTTCGCGGACGGGCTCGTGGTCTTCCGGCGGGTGCGGGAGACATTCGCCGAGGCGGTGGCGCGCGGCCCCAAGGTGTGGACGCCGAACGGCCGTTGGGAGCACGAGGGGCTGCGCATCGTCGAACTCCCCACCGGCGACACGGACTTGCTCTACGCCCTGCTGCGCGAGCTGTCCGGACTCCTCGTGGCACCGCCGGACCTGCCCGACCCCTCGGGTGTGGTGGCCGCGGTCCGCGGCACCGTCCTGACCCCCGAGAAGACCGCCGTAGGCCTGGTCGGCGCGCTGGCGCGGGTGCTGTCCCTGGTGGACCTCACGCCCGACGCCGACACGGCCACCCTCTTCGCGGCGATCGAGGCGGCCGACGGCGAGGACGTGAGACTCACCTACGGCCAGGACGAGGCATGGCAGCGACTCGCGCACCGGCTGACCATGCTCCTCACCGAGTCCGCCCCGCTGCACCGCTTCTTGTACTGATCCTTGTGCTGATTCCTGTACTCATTCCTGTACGCATTCCTGTCCCGACCCGGCTCTCGGCCGAGGCGGGACAGGTGGCTCTCGGTGGGAGCGCTTCCCGCGGCGGGCGGTGAGGAGGGTTGTCCACGCCTGAATCACGGGCTCTGGTCACGGGCTCTGCTCACGGCCTCGCTCGGGCGTTCCTCCAGGGCTGCCGCCGGGCCGCTTGGACGATGCTCCGAGGCATGGCATTACGCCCGACATGGGACAATGAAGTACGTGCTCTTCCCCCTGGCTGACCTGTCCGGGGGTCACCTCGATCGACTGGGATGTGCGGCACGTGCGTTTCCTCAACGACATCCAGCCCCCGTACGACCTGACGTACGACGACGTCTTCATGGTGCCGAGCCGCAGCGCGGTCGGCTCGCGGCAGGGTGTGGACCTCAGCTCCCCGGACGGCACGGGCACCACCATTCCGCTGGTCGTCGCGAACATGACGGCCATCGCGGGCCGGCGCATGGCCGAGACCGTGGCCCGGCGCGGCGGGCTCGTGGTCATCCCGCAGGACATCCCGATCGAGGTCGTCACCGACGTCGTGTCCTGGGTGAAGAGCCGCCATCTCGTCCTGGACACCCCGATCCGGCTGGCCCCGCACCAGACCGTCGCCGACGCGCTGGCCCTGCTGCCCAAGCGCGCGCACAACGCCGGGGTCGTCGTCGACGAGGACCAGCGCCCGGTCGGTGTCGTCACCGACGCCGACCTCACCGGTGTGGACCGCTTCACCCAGCTCGCCGAGGTGATGTCCCGGGACCTGCTGCTGCTCGACGCGGACATCGACCCGCGCGAGGCGTTCAACAAGCTGGACGGCGCCAACCGCCGCTACGCGCCCGCCGTGGACAAGGACGGCAGGCTGGCCGGCATCCTCACCCGCAAGGGCGCGCTGCGCGCCACGCTGTACTCGCCGGCCGTGGACGCGGGCGGCAGGCTGCGGATCGCCGCCGCGGTCGGCATCAACGGCGACTTCGTGCAGAAGGCCAAGCAGCTGCTGGACGCGGGCGTCGACACGCTCGTCATCGACACGGCGCACGGTCACCAGGAGTCGATGATCAGCGCGATCCGGCAGGTGCGCGCGCTCGACCCGCAGGTTCCGATCGTGGCGGGCAACATCGTGGCCGCCGAGGGCGTCAAGGACCTGATCGAGGCGGGCGCCGACATCGTCAAGGTCGGTGTCGGCCCCGGCGCGATGTGCACCACCCGCATGATGACCGGCGTGGGCCGCCCGCAGTTCTCGGCCGTCAAGGAGTGCGCCGCCGAGGCGAAGAAGTACGGCAAGCATGTGTGGGCGGACGGCGGTGTCCGCCACCCGCGCGATGTCGCCATGGCGCTCGCGGCCGGTGCCTCGAACGTGATGATCGGCTCGTGGTTCGCGGGCACGTACGAGTCGCCGGGCGACCTCCAGCAGGACGCGGGCGGCCGTCTGTACAAGGAGTCGTTCGGCATGGCGTCCGCCCGCGCGGTCCGCAACCGCACGTCGGACGAGTCCTCCTACGACCGCGCCCGCAAGGCGCTGTTCGAGGAGGGCATCTCCACCTCCCGCATGTTCCTCGACCCGTCCCGGCCGGGCGTCGAGGACCTGATCGACTCGATCATCGCGGGCGTCCGCTCCTCCTGCACCTACGCCGGCGCGGGCTCCCTGGAGGAGTTCGCCGAGCGGGCGGTCGTCGGCATCCAGAGCGCGGCCGGCTACGCGGAGGGCAAGCCCCTGCACGCCAGCTGGAGCTGACCCGACCTACTTTCCTACGGCCCCTGTCGTTCCGCGGTCCCTCCGCCCGGGACGTTCGGGGGCCGTCCCGCCCCTGCCCGACGGGACCTTTCGTCAGGCACCGATGACGTCAGGTGCCCTTGACGTCAGGCACCCTTGACGTCAAGTGGTCCTGACGCGACGCTGAACCCATGACCACACCCCAGGGCATCGAACCCGAGCACACCCTCCTCACCGCGGTCGCCCGCCTCGACCACCTCCGCACCCGCGAGTCCCTCGCCGGCTTCGGCAGCGACGCCGAGGCGCTCGACAAGGCCGAGACACTCGAACTGCTCGCCCTGAGCGAGGTCGTCGCCCGCAAGGCCGCCTACGGCCGTCAGCTCACCGTCCGCGCGGCCCGTGAGGCCGGCGCGTCCTGGACGCAGATCGGGGCCGCGCTCGGCATGAGCAAGCAGGCCGCCTGGGAAGCGCACACCCGCTGGATCGACGCACAGGCGGAGGTGCACGGCCAGCCCGGGCGGATCGGCTTCGACGAGGCGGACCTCGCCGAGGCGCGGGCGCTGGCGGGCGATCCGGACTAGGCCGTGTCCGCGAAGTCCCGTCGTCCGCCCGGAGGCCGGGGGAGTGCTGCCCGGAAGCCCTCCTACTGGACGTACTCGGGCTCTCGGGCGGTGCGGCGAGCGTGCGTGCCGGGCGTCGCGAGGCAGGCGGGACTTCGCGGACACGGCCTGGGGCTGAACCGTGTTCTACTTCGTATACGGCCATCGCCGTCACCACCCGGCCAGCGCAGAGAAGTGAACCGCCCGCAGTGCTGAACGAACTCGACGAACGCATCGTGCACGCCCTCGCCGAGGACGCCCGCCGCTCCTTCGCGGACATCGGGCAACTCGTCGGTCTGTCCGCGCCCGCCGTGAAGCGGCGCGTGGACCGGTTGCGGGCCTCCGGCGCCATCACCGGCTTCACCGTACGGGTCGACCCGGCGGCGCTCGGCTGGCAGACCGAGGGGTTCGTCGAGATCTACTGCCGGCACAACACCTCCCCGGACACCATCCGGCGGGGTCTGGAGCGCTACCAGGAGGTGGTGGCCGCGTCCACCGTCACCGGTGACGCCGACGCGGTCGTCCAGGTCTTCGCCGCCGACATGCGCCACTTCGAGCGGGTGTTGGAGCGGATCGCGGGGGAGCCGTTCGTGGAGCGGACGAAGTCCGTGCTGGTGCTGTCCCCCCTGCTGCGCCGCTTCTCGTCCGGCTCGCCGACGTAGGCCGTGTCCGCGAGATCCCGCCGTTCGACCTGGGCAGGACATGCCTGGGCAGGGCGCACCTCGGCGCGGGGCACCTGAGCAGGGCACGCGCGGCCGATTGTCAGTGCCGGGTCGTACCGTCGAGGGCATGGCAGCACGAATCGATCTCACCCTCGACTGTGCGGACGCCCGACTCCTCGCCGCGTTCTGGAAGACGGCCCTCGGCTACGTCGACGAGCCGCCGCCCGCGCCCTTCGCCACCCGTGCCGAGTGGATCGCCCACTACGACCCGGAGGACGACGGCGGGGAGGAGGACGGCGCCTGGCTGTGCGACCCGGACGGCGGCGGCCCGCGCCTGTCCATCCTCAAGGTGCCCGAGCCGAAGACCGCCAAGAACCGGCTCCATCTCGACATCCGGGTCCGGGTGCCGGGCGGTCCTGAGGAGAGATGGGCGGCGATCAGGGCCGAGGCCGGGCGGCTGGTGGAGGCGGGCGGCCGGGTGCTCACCGAGGTCGACGGACACCATGTGGTGATGGCCGACCCGGAGGGCAACGAGTTCTGTGTGGCGGCCGGTTGAGGAGATCCCGTTGCTCCGGTCCTACTCCGCCGTCTTGCGGGCCAGCGCGTTGTTCCCGATCGAGTTGTGCACGCTGAAGGTCACCGCGTCCGAACGGTAGCGGTCGTCCGACCACTCGACGGGCCGTCCCTCTCGGGTGGTCGTCACCCGGCGGACCCGCAGCAGTGGGCTGGTCCGGCGGATGCCCAGCAGCTCCGCGTCCTGCGCGCCCGCCGCCACCGCGTCGATCACATGCTCGCCGTAGGCGAAGACCAACCCCGTGTCGTCGTACAGGCGTTGGGTGACGGACGGGCAGTCGGGCTCGATCGCCTCGACGGCGGGGGAGATCCAGTCGGCGTACACGGTCCGCTCCAGGAGGACCGGCTCGCCGTCCAGGCCGCGCACCCGCAGCACGTGCAACACCCGTGTCTTCTCGGCGAGTTGGAGGCGTACGGCGTCCTCGGCCGTGGCCGGGCGGTACTCCTGCTCGACCACGTGCCCGGTCGCCTCGCGCTCCATCGCGCGCGCCCACTCGGCGAAGCTGCGCAGTTCCGCGAAGCTCTGGCTGCGGCGGCTGGCCAGCACCATCCGGCGGGCGCCCTGGCGGGAGCCGATCAAGCCCTCGGCGGTGAGGGCGGCGACGGCCTGGCGGACCGTGCCGCGCGAGACGCCGTACTGCGCGGCGAGGTCCGTCTCCGCGGGCAGCCGGCTGCCGACTGTGTACTCCTCGCGGTCGATGGCTTTCCGCAGCTCGTCGGCGATCTCCTCGTGTCGCGCCGTCATGCTCCCCCTCCGGGTCGACCAGTGTGCACAGCGTGAGCAGCGTAGTCGAGTTGTCTCGGTGATCCGTGTCAGCCAGGAGTGTGCAGAGAAGAAGGGGTCACGGTTTCGCCAATGTTTACGAACAAGACACCATTGCCGGGCGTACTGAGGCCAACTTGTTCAGACAAGTTCTGAAGGACAAGTTCTCCGCTCTGCTCTAACCCAAGTGCGCACCCCTGGAGAGACCGTGACCGTGTCCCCGCCGAGAAACGCCGTCCTGGGTGGTTCCCTCGCCGTCGTCGCCGCGCTGGCCCTCAGCGCCTGCGGCGCCGCCCCGACCAACTCGTCGACCACCGCCGACGGCAAGAACGCCGCCACCGCCACCTCCGCCGCCGACTTCGGCGGGATGGACGCCCTGGTGAAGGCCGCCAAGAAGGAGGGCACGCTGCACATCATCGCGGTGCCCCGCGACTGGGCCAACTACGGCGCCATCATCGACGGCTTCACCAAGAAGTACGGCATCAAGATCACGGACGAGAACCCGGACGGCTCCAGCCAGGACGAGATCAACGCCGTCACCTCCCGCAAGGGCCAGGACCGTGCGCCCGACGTCCTCGACCTCGGCTCCTCCTTCGCGCTGAGCGCCGCCCAGCAGGGGCTGCTCGCGCCGTACAAGGTCGCCTCCTTCGACCAGATCCCCGAGGGCCAGAAGGACCCGAAGGGGCAGTGGTTCAACGACTACGGCGGCTACATCTCCATCGGCTGCGACGCCAAGCGTGTCAAGACCTGTCCGACCACCTTCGCGGACCTGCTGAAGCCGCAGTACAAGGGCCAGGTCGCCCTCAACGGCAACCCCACCAAGTCGGGTTCGGCCTTCGGCGGCGTGTACGCGGCGGCGCTCGCCAACAAGGGCTCCTTCGACGACATCCAGCCCGGCCTGGACTTCTTCGCCAAGCTGAAGAAGAACGGCAACTACACGCCCGTCGAGTCCACCCCGGCCACCGTCGAGAAGGGCGAGACGCCCATCTCCATCGACTGGGACTACCTCAACGCCGGTTACGCCGACGAGTTCAAGAGCAAGGGTCTCGACTGGAAGGTCTCCATCCCGACCGACGGCCAGTACGCGCAGTACTACTCGCAGGCCATCAACAAGGACGCCCCGCATCCGGCGGCGGCCCGCCTGTGGCAGGAGTACCTGTACAGCGCCGAGGGCCAGAACCTGTGGCTCAAGGGCTACGCGCGCCCGGTCCTGATGACCTCCATGGAGTCCGCCGGCACCCTCGACAAGACCGCCGCCGCCAAGCTCCCGCAGGTCACCGGCACCCCGTCGTTCCCGACCGAGGCCCAGCAGGCCAAGGCCAAGACCGTCATCGCGTCCGGCTGGGCGAAGGCCGTCTCCGGATGACGGCCACGCTCACGCGGGCCGACGTGGTCGCCGCCGCTTCCCCGAAGCGGCGGCGCCGCGTCCCCGGCTGGATCGCCGTGGTCCCGCTGCTCGTGTTCGTCGCGGTCGCCTTCGGGGTGCCCGCCGTCGCGATGCTGAACGGCGCCTTCACCGTCAAGGACCAGACGACGGGCGCCACTTCGTACAGCACGGCCAACCTCACCGACTCGCTCCAGGGTGCCTACCTCACCGCGCTGATCGGCAGCGTCAAGCTGTCCGCCGTCTCGGCCGCGCTGGGCACCCTCCTCGGCCTGCCGCTCGCGCAGGTCGTCGTCACCTCCCGCTTCCGCGCGCTGCGCGAGGCCGTCCTCACCGCGTCCGGCGTCCTCGCCAACTTCGGCGGAGTCCCGCTCGCCTTCGCGTTCGTCGCCACCCTCGGCAACGCCGGTGTGCTCACCACCCACCTCGGCCTCAAGAACCACGGCTGGGACCTCTACAGCTTCACCGGACTGGTCATCGTCTACCTGTACTTCCTCATCCCGCTGATGGTCCTCACCATCACGCCCGCCCTGGAGGGCCTGCGCACCCAGTGGCGCGAGGCCGCCCAGAACAACGGCGCCACCGGCGTGCAGTACTGGCGCCACATCGCCCTGCCGGTGCTGCTGCCCTCCCTGCTCGGCGGGTTCGTCCTCCTCTTCGGCAGCTCCTTCGCCGCGTACGCCACCGCCGCGGCCATGGTGGGCAGTTCGGTCCCGCTGGTCACCCTCCAGATCGCCGACGCCATCTCCGGCAACGTGCTGGTCGGCCAGGAGAACGTGGCCCTCGCCCTCAGCCTCGACATGGTCCTGGTCGCGGGCCTGGTCATGGCCGTGTACCTGCCCCTGCAACGACGGAGCGCGCGATGGCTGGACGCCTGAACCTCTGGCGGTGGGTCGTCCTCGGCCTCGCCGCCCTGTACTTCCTGGTGCCGCTCGCCGCGTCCGTGATCTTCACGGTCGACGTGCCCGGCGAGGGCGTCACCTTCGACGCCTACTCCCAGATCGTCTCCACCGACGGCTTCACCTCCAGCCTCTTGCTCTCGCTGGAACTCGCCGCCGCCACCATCGCCGTCGTGCTGCTCCTGATGGTGCCCGCCATGGTCGCGCTACGGCTCGGCGCGCCCCGGCTGCGCCCGGTCGTCGAGGTGATCTGCTCGCTGCCGCTGGTGGTGCCGCCGATCGCCTTCGTCGCCGGTATCGCCACGGTCCTGAAGTGGGGCCCCGACTACCTCTCCCGGACCCCGCTGTTCGAGACCTTCGTCGCCATCCAGAACCCGAGCTTCCCCTTCGTCCTCGTCCTCGCCTACGTCGTGATGGCGCTGCCCTTCGTGTACCGGGCGCTGGACTCCGGGCTGCGCGCGATCGACGTGAAGACCCTCGTCGAGGCCGCTCGCAGCTGCGGCGCCGGGTGGCCGCAGGCCCTGGTGCGAGCCGTACTGCCCAATCTGCGCGGGGCGTTGCTGAACGCCTCCTTCCTGACCCTGGCCCTGGTGCTCGGCGAGTTCACCGTGGCCCAACTGCTCGGCTTCCAGCCCTTCGCCGTGTGGATCTACAGCGTCGGCGGGTCCAACGCCCAGCTCTCCGTCGCCGTCTCCGTGCTCAGCCTGGTCGTCACCTGGGCACTCCTCCTCACGCTCGCCGGTGTCGGCGGCCGTGACAAAACCGCTTCGTCCCGGGGATGAACCATGACCGCCACCACGCTTGAGAAGACCACGACGGACAGCGCCGCCACCGTCGAATTCCGGGGCCTGCGCCGGGAGTTCGGCCCGACGGTCGCCCTCGACGGACTCGACCTGACCGTCAACCCGGGGGAGTTCCTGGCCCTGCTCGGCCCCTCCGGCTGCGGCAAGACCACCGCCCTGCGGATGCTCGCCGGGTTCGAACACCCCACCTCCGGCGAGGTGCTGGTCGACGGCAAGGACGTCACCGACGTGCCCGCGCACCGCCGCGACGCCGGGATGGTCTTCCAGTCGTACAGCCTCTTCCCGCATCTCAACGCGCTCGACAACGTCGCCTTCGGACTGCGCATGCGCAAGGTCCGTACGGCCGAACGGCGGTCCCGCGCGGCCGAGTTGCTCGACCTCGTCGGGCTCGGCGACAAGGGCGAGCGCTTCCCGCACCAGCTCTCCGGCGGCCAGCAGCAGCGCATCGCGCTGGCCCGCGCGCTCGCCCTGCGCCCGCGCGTGCTGCTCCTGGACGAGCCGTTGTCCGCGCTCGACGCCAAGGTCCGGCTGTCGCTGCGCGAGGAGATCCGCCGCCTTCAGCAGGAACTCGGCATCACCACCCTCTTCGTGACGCACGATCAGGAAGAGGCCCTGTCGATCGCCGACCGGGTCGCCGTGATGCGTGCCGGAAAGCTCGAACAGTGCGCCGCCCCGGCCGAGTTGTACGGCCGGCCCGCGACCGCGTTCGTCGCCGAGTTCGTCGGCACGATGAGCCGCCTCCCGGGACGGCTCACGGACGGGCTCGTCGACGTGCTCGGCGGACAGCGGCTTCCGGTCGACGGCGCGGCCCCGGCCGGACCCGACGTCGACGTGCTCGTGCGCCCCGAGGCCATCGACGTGCGCGCCGACGCGACCGGTGACGGGCGTGTCGTGGGAACCGCCTTCCTGGGCGCGGTCGTTCGCGTCACGGTACGGCTCGGCGACGGCACCGAGGTCAAGGCCGACCTGCCCACGCACGAGGCCGCCACACTCGGTGCCGGAGCCGCCGTGACGGTGTCGCTGCCCGAACGGCCGGTCCTCGTGGCGGAACGCATCAACCCCTAGGCCGTGTCCGCGAAGTCCCGCCTGCCTCGCGACGCCCGGCACGCACGCTCGCCGCACCGCCCGAAAGCCCAAGTACGCCCAGTACGAGGACTTCCGGGCGGCACTCCCCCAGCCTCCGGCCGGGGGACCCCCAGCGCACGCACCGGACGCCGCGAGACCCGCCCTCCGGGCGAACGACGGGACTTCGCCGACACGACCTAGGGCCGTACGCGCCCCCGTAGTGCCTGTACTGAAAGAGAGAAACGTGACCCCCCACACCCAACTCCCGCTCCAGGCCGTCCTGTTCGACATGGACGGCACGCTCGTCGACACCGAGCGGCTGTGGTGGGAGGCGGTGGAGCAGGTCGCGGGCAGATCCCTCACCGAGGCCGACCAGCCGGAGGTGCTCGGCCGCCCGGTCGAGCACACCGCCGACTGGCTCGCGGCGGCCACGGGCGCCTCGCCGACGGACCTCGCGAGCGCCCTGCACCGGGAGTTCGCCGCCCGCGTCCGCACCGGCATCGTGCCCCGCCCCGGCGCGCTCGACCTCCTCGACGCCCTCGCCCGCGACGGCGTCCCCACGGCGCTCGTCACCGCCTCCCCCCGCGCGGTCGCCGACACCGTCCTCGACGCCCTCGGCGCGAGCCGCTTCGCCGTCTCCGTCACCGCCGACGACACCGGGGCCACCAAGCCCGCCCCCGACCCCTACCTCGCCGCCTGCCGCGCCCTCGGCGTCGACCCGGCGGCCTGCGTGGCTGTCGAGGACACCCAGACCGGCGTCAGCTCCGCCGAGGCGGCCGGCTGCGCGGTCCTGGCCGTACCGTCGCTCGCCCCGATCGACACGGCTCCCGGCCGGACGGTACGGGCGAGCCTGACCGGGATCACCCCGGCGGACCTGCGCGCGATGGTGACCTCCGGCACGGCACCCGAACTGCGCGTGCTGAGCTGGAACCTCTGGCTCGGCGGCAGCAAGGTCGACGACCACCGCGCCAAGCAGCTCAAGGTCGTCGCGGAGACCGGCGCGGACGTGATCGGTCTCCAGGAGACCGGCGGCACCGCGGCCCAGGAACTCGCCGAGGCGCTCGGCTGGCACCACCACCGGGCCGGCGAGAACCTCGGGATCATCAGCCGCCACCCGATCACGGCCCGCTTCGGCGACCCCGACGTCGGCTTCTACGGCGCGGCCGGGGTGCGGATCGCCGTGGGGGAGGGCCGTGAGGTCGACCTGTGGACCTGCCACCTCGACTACACGCCCTACGGCCCCTATGAGTCCGCCTTCGACGGGCTCCCGGCCGCGGAGCTGATCGCCCACGAGGACGTTCGGCTCGCCCAGATGCGGGACGCCCTCGGGCGGATCGCCGAGGCGGGCGACGAGGCGGTGCCCGTCGTGCTGGTCGGTGACTTCAACTGCCCCTCGCATCTGGACTGGCCGGATGTCGAGTGGCCGGTGACCAGGGCGGCGGCGGACGCGGGGCTGCGGGACTCGTACCGGGAGGTCCACCCGGACCCGGTGGCCGAGCCCGGGCACACCTGGTCGCCGATCCATCCGGTGCACGAGGACGGCAGCGGGCGGGCCGAGCCGCAGGACCGGATCGACTACGTCCTGTACCGGGGGCTGACCGTGCTGGACTCCCGGACGGTCGTGGTCGGGACGCCCAGTGCGTGGCCGGACGTCGCGTCGAACTGCTGGCCCTCCGACCACGCGGCCGTCCTCACGGTGTTCGCGGTGCCCCGCGCCCCGGTGCGCCGCCGCCCGTAGCGGGGTCAGGGGTTCCAGAAGAACGACACGTGCGCGCGGTCGAAGCGGCGCTCGGCCAGATCCTGGCGCGGGATCACCCAGTGCAGGGTGGAGCCCTCGCGGCCGGTCAGGCCGATGTCCCATTGGGCCAGGAGGGTCCACTCGTCGGGCGCGGGCAGCTCCGCGCTGTCACCCCGGTGCCGGCGCCCCTCGTCCGCGTCCGCCGCGGCGTCCGTGACCGGGTCCGTCTCCGTGCACTCGTGGAAGGCGTACCCGCCGATGTGCAGGGGGCCGTCCACGGCGACGCCGCCGTAGGTCTCCTGCCAGACCTCCGCCAGGTCCCAGGCGCGGGGGTGGCCGGGAAGCGTGATCGTCTCGCCGCCGGGCTCCGGGGAGGGGGCCAGGAAGTGGTGCGGCAGGGAGATGTCGGGCGCGAGCCGCAGCTCCTGCTGCGGGAACTGCTCGTGGACGGCGAGCGCGTCGGTGGCGTCGAAGCCGTCGCCCTCCTCGCCGAAGACGTGGGGGTACTTCACGCTCCGCTCCTCGACGGGTGTTCCCCCGGGGACGTACACGACCTCGCCGGCCGTGCCGCCGTAGTACGTCATCTCGGGGAAGCCGAAGAGCAACAGGTGGCCCTCGGGCGGTAGTCGGAGGCCGGTCGTCTCCTCGGGGAGGGCCGCGCAGTCGAGGGTCGCGAGCAGCGGGAACCAGGGGTCGGGGGCGTCGGCGGGCAGCAGCAGCGGCCCGCCGAACCGGCCGACGACCGGCCCGTCCCCGCCGGTGACGAGGGTCGCGGACGGACGGGCCAGGCCGATCCACCGCTCGACGTCCTCGGCCGGTATCCCGCGCCCCAGTGCTTCCGCGCGGAAGGGGGCGAGCCGGTCGACCAGGTCAGGATTCATGGGCGGAAACCTACGCCGGGGGTCTGACAGCCGGTTCCCCGCACCGGGGACGGCCGCACTGACCAGGCGCGCAACGAATCGCCGCCCCACCGCACCCGCACGCAACAAACCGCTCACCGGCACGCAACAGCTTCTTCTTGTCCGGCCCGGCCCCCGGCCGTACCGTCTAGGTGGGCCCCGATAGGTGGCTCTTCAACCTTTTCGTACCGGTGAGGACCACGCATGCGCACCGCCCTGCTCCAGAGCTCCGGCCGCCCCGGCTCCGTCGTCGAGAACCTCAAGGTCCTCGACGAGGCGGCGGGCCGGGCCGCGGCCGGCGGTGCCGGGCTGCTCGCCGCGCCGGAGATGTTCCTCACCGGCTACGCGATCGGCGACGACGTCGACCGCCTCGCCGAGCCCGCGGACGGCGACTCCGCCGACACCGTCGCCGAGATCGCCGGCCGCCACGGACTCGCCATCGCCTACGGCTACCCCGAGCGCGACGGCGAGTCCGTGTACAACTCGGCCCAGCTCATCTCCGCCGAGGGCACCCGCCTGGCCAACTACCGCAAGACCCACCTCTTCGGCGACTTCGAGCGCGCCCACTTCACACCCGGCGAACAGCCCGTCGTCCAGGCCGAGTTGGCCGGCCTGACCATCGGCCTGATGATCTGCTACGACGTCGAGTTCCCGGAGCCGGTCCGCGCCCACGCCCTCGCCGGCACCGACCTGCTGCTCGTGCCCACGGCGAACATGCACCCGTTCGAGTTCGTCGCCGAGTCCCTGGTCCCGGTGCGGGCCTGGGAGAACCAGATGTACGTGGCGTACGTCAACCGCATCGGCCAGGAAGGGGAGTTCGAGTTCTACGGCCTCTCCACACTCGCCGGTCCGGACGGAGTCGCCCGCACCCGCGCGGGACGCGGCGAGGAACTCCTCCTCACCGACCTGAACCCCGGGCTCCTGGCCGACTCCCGTGCCGCGAACCCGTATCTGACGGACCGCCGCCCCGGCCTCTACGGGTCCCTGTCCTGAATTCCCCCCGCCTTCCCTGCACTTGTGCGTGTTCTTGCTCTTGTGCCTGTGCCTGTTCTCGTTCCTGTTCCGCAAGGAGTTCCGTCCCCATGACGTCCACGGTGCCCAACGCCGTCCAGCACGCCGACGAGCGGCAGCCGCCGATCACCATGTTCGGGCCGGACTTCCCCTACGCCTACGACGACTTCCTCGCCCACCCGGCGGGCCTCGGCCAGATACCCGCGACCGAGCACGGCACCGAAGTCGCGGTGATCGGCGGCGGGTTGTCCGGCATCGTGGCCGCCTACGAGCTGATGAAGATGGGCCTCAAGCCCGTCGTCCACGAGGCCGACCGGATCGGCGGCAGGCTGCGCACCGTCGGCTTCGAGGGCCCCGGCACCGAGGAACTGACCGCCGAGATGGGCGCGATGCGCTTCCCGCCCTCCTCCACCGCCCTCCAGCACTACATCGACCTGGTGGGACTTGAGACCCGCCCGTTCCCCAACCCCCTTGCGGAGGCCACCCCTTCGACGGTGGTCGACCTCAAGGGCGAGTCCCACTACGCGCGGACCGTCGACGACCTCCCGCAGGTCTACCGCGATGTGATGCACGCCTGGAACGCCTGCCTCGAAGAGGGCGCCGACTTCTCCGACATGAACCGCGCCATGCGCGAACGCGACGTCCCGCGCATCCGCGAGATCTGGTCGAAGCTGGTCGAGAAACTCGACAACCAGACCTTCTACGGCTTCCTCTGCGACTCCGAGTCCTTCAAGTCCTTCCGGCACCGCGAGATCTTCGGCCAGGTCGGCTTCGGCACCGGCGGCTGGGACACCGACTTCCCCAACTCGATCCTCGAAATCCTGCGCGTCGTCTACACCGAGGCCGACGACCACCACCGGGGCATCGTCGGCGGCTCCCAGCAACTCCCGCTCCGCCTCTGGGACCGCGAGCCGCAGAAGATCGTCCACTGGCCCCACGGCACCTCGCTCGCCTCCCTGCACGTGAACGGCGAGCCGCGCCCCGCCGTGACCCGGCTCCAGCGCACGGCGGGCAACGGCATCACGGTCACCGACGCGGCCGGGGACATCCGCACCTACCGCGCGGCGATCTTCACCGCCCAGTCCTGGATGCTGCTCTCCAAGATCGCCTGTGACGACTCGCTCTTCCCGATCGACCACTGGACGGCGATCGAGCGCACCCACTACATGGAGTCCTCCAAGCTCTTCGTCCCGGTCGACCGGCCGTTCTGGCTCGACGAGGCCGTCGACGACCGGGGCGAGCCGACCGGCCGGGACGTCATGTCGATGACCCTCACCGACCGAATGACGCGCGGGACCTACCTCCTGGACAACGGCCCGGACAAGCCCGCCGTCATCTGCCTCTCGTACACCTGGTGCGACGACAGCCTCAAGTGGCTGCCGCTGTCCGCCAACGAGCGGATGGAGGTCATGCTGAAGTCGCTCGGCGAGATCTATCCGAAGGTCGACATCAGGAAGCACGTCATCGGCAACCCGGTGACCGTCTCCTGGGAGAACGAGCCCTACTTCATGGGCGCGTTCAAGGCCAACCTGCCCGGCCACTACCGTTACCAGCGCCGCCTGTTCACCCACTTCATGCAGGACCGGCTGCCCGCCGACAAGCGGGGCGTGTTCCTCGCGGGCGACGACATCTCCTGGACGGCGGGCTGGGCCGAGGGCGCCGTCCAGACCGCGCTGAACGCCGTCTGGGGCGTCATGCACCAGCTCGGCGGCGCGACCGACCCGACCAACCCGGGCCCGGGAGACGTCTACGACGACATCGCGCCGGTCGAACTCCCGGAGGACTGAGGCTCCTTGAGAGCTGCGGCTGGCTGAGGACCGAAGCTCGCCGCTGACCGAAGTTCGCCGCTGACCGAGGGGGGTCGCGGCCTTCGGCCGGGTCAGTCGGGCAGCGGCGTGAGTAGCATCCGGCCCGCGAGCCCCACCGCCGCGTCCAGCCGCTCGGTGAACTCCTCGGCGACATCGGGCAGTCCGCGCAGCGCCCACAGGGCCCGGGCCGCCGTCCAAGTGGCGTCCCGGGCGCGCTCCAGGCTCCACGAGCCGAGCAGATGCGTCAGCGGATCGGCGATCTGGAACAGGTCGGGGCCCGGCATCAGCTTCTCGCGGATCCGCTCCTCCAGCGACACGAGGAGATCACCCACGCGGTCGAACTCGTCCTCCAGGTCGGCCGGTTCGCAGTCGAGCGTACGACAGGTGTCCACCACGGCGAGCGCGAGATCGTGGCCGATGTGCGCGTTGATGCCTGACAAGGCGAACTGCAACGGACGTACGCCGGGATGGCGGCGCAGCTGGAACAGCGGTCGCCAACAGGCGGGCGCCCGGCGCCCGTCGGTGACCGCGTCGACGGCCGCCAGATAGCGTTCCGCGAACCGTACGTCCAGCGTGATCGCGGCCCGCGCGTCCGTGAACCGCCCGGCGTCGACGCTCCGGTCGACCGCCTCCGTGACCGCGAGGTAGACGCGGTTGAACACGGCGACCCCGTCCCGCGCGGGCAGCTCCTCGTCGAGCGCGCGCAGCCGGGAGACGACCTTGTCCACGGGTGTCGTGAAGTGTGCCAATTGCCCCATGGGGGCAGCGTCCCAGTCCTAGGCTGACCGAGGTGCGGGCGGGCCCGACACTTCCCCAGAACGGGGGAACGGGCGCGGCGCGCGGGAGGGGGCGGCGTGTCGGGGAGGCGTGGCCGGCGGCGCGGGCGGACCGCCCGGCGGGGCGTGCTGGTCATGGCCGCGTCGGTCGTGGTCGCGGTCGGCACCGTGACCGGGATGATCAAGGCCCTGGACGACGGGCGCACCGCACAGGCGGCACGGCCCGACGCGACCGGGGCGACCCTGCTGGTGCCACTGCCCGATGTGCCCTCGGTGTCGAACTCCCCGTCCGTGAAAGCGAGTTCGTCCGCCCGTCCGACGAAGAGCGGCCCGACCGCCACCGCACGCGCGCCCCACCGAACCGCTGCCGCCGCTCCCCGCCTCTACCGCCACCCGGAGTCCCAGGTCCTCGACTGGGTCCGCGCCCACCCCGACGACCCCCGTACCGAGGTCATAGCCTCCCGGATCGCCGACCGGCCCGCGGCCGTGTGGTTCGCCGACTTCACGCCGTCGACGATCACCTCCCGGGTCCGCGCGGTCACTTCGGGCGCCGCGGCCCAGGACCGGGTGCCGGTCGTGGTGCCGTACGCGATCCCGGACCGGGACTGCGGCGGGGCCTCCGAGGGCGGTGCGGACGACTTCGCCGCGTACGACGCGTGGATCGACGCCTTCGCGGCGGGGCTGGGCTCCGGCGAGGTGGTCGTGATCCTGGAACCGGACTCCATAGCTCAGGCGGACTGCCTCTCCGAGGCCCAACGCGCCGACCGCTTCAGGGCGTTGGCCCGCGCGGGCCGCGTCCTGAAGGCCGCCGACCCGAAGGCCCGCGTGTACTACGACGCGGGCCACTCCGACTGGAACCCGGCCGGACAGCAGGCGGCCCTGCTGCGGCAGGCGGGCGCGGCCTCCGCCGAGTCCTCCGACGGAGTCTTCAGCAACGTCTCGAATTTCCACGCCACTTCGGCCGAGATCGCCTACGACCGGCAGGTCCTCGACGCCCTCGGCGGTCCCGCGGGTCTCGGCGCCGTCATCGACACCAGCCGCAACGGCAACGGCGCCCCGGCCGACGGCCAGTGGTGCGACCCGGCGGGCCGCAGGATCGGCCGGGCGCCGACCCTCGACACGGGGGAGGCGCGGATCGACGGCTATCTGTGGGTCAAGCTGCCGGGGGAGTCGGACGGTTGCAGGGGCGCGGCCGGCACCTTCACGGCGTCGTACGCCTACGACTTGGCGCGCTGACACCCGTCCCCGTACGTGAATCCGGTCCGGACCATTGTCATGTCCGGCGCATGGTCTTACGCTCGCACGGTTCCATTCATGAACTGGGTTCATATGCATGATTGGAGTTGATGGATGAGCGCCAGATCCCGCCTCGGTGTCGTCCTCGCGGCCGTGAGCGCGCTGACAGTCGTCCTTGTCCCCTCCGCCGCCGCGCACCCGGCGCCCGCCGTCCCGAGGACCGCCGTCCTCGACGGCGCCCGCCTCCAGCAGACCAAGCTCCGCCTCGACCACGGCGACCCCCAACTCCGGCGCGCCCTGCGGAACTTGACGACCCGCGCCGACAACTGGCTGCACCAGGGCCCCTGGACGGTCGTCGACAAGCCGAAGCCCGCCCCCGGCGGCGATGTCCACGACTACCTGAGCCAGGCCCCGTACTGGTGGCCCACGACCGCCCCGACCGCCGACAACCCCTGGGGCTGCCCGTACGTCCAGCGCGACGGACAGCGCAACCCCGAGGTCGACACGGGGACCGACCGCCAGGACGTCGAGAAGGTCTTCGACTCGACCTACGACCTCGCGCTCGCCTGGTACTACACCGGCGACAAGCGCTACGCGCGCAAGGCCGACCAGGTCCTGCGCACCTGGTTCCTCGACCCCGGCACCAGGATGAACCCCAACCTGAACCACGCCCAGTTCATCCCCTGCAAGTACGACGGCCGCGCCATCGGCATCATCGACTTCTCGCAGTCGTACACCAGCGTCCTGGACGCCGTCGCGATCCTCGGCACCGGCGCGCCGGGCTGGACGAAGACCGACCGCGCGGCGATGGCGGGGTGGAACTCCGACTTCCTCGGCTGGCTGCGGAACAGCGCCTTCGGCAAGGAGGAGGGAGCCGCCGCCAACAACCACGGCACCTTCTACGACATGGAGTTGGCCGCCCTCGCGTACGCCACCGGCGACAAGGCGCTGGCCCGGCGAACCGTGCTGGACGCCCGCGCCAAGCGCATCGACGCGCAGATCGCGGGCGACGGCAGCCAGCCGCAGGAGCTTGCCAGGACCCGGAGTTGGCACTACTCGACCTTCGACCTGGTCGCGTACACCCGGCTCGCGGCCATCGGCCGGCATGTCGGCGTGAACCTGTGGACCTACCAAGGCCCGGACGGACAGGGCCTGTTGAAGGCGGTCGACTACCTGCTGCCCACTGCGACCGGCGCCGCCGCGTGGCCGTATCCGGAGCTGGAGTTCCACCGCTACGCGGCGAGCGACGTCGTCCACGCGGCGGCCGACGCGGGTGACGCGAGCGCGAAGGCCGCCGTACCGAAGCTGGAGACACCGCCCGGCGGCGATCTGTGGGCACTGCGTCCGGCGGCCGAGCAACTGGACTCGATCGCGGGCTGACCTGGGCCCTCTCGGACAGGGGTTCCTGAGCGGTTGCTTAGAATGGGGCGTCCCCACAGCCTCCACCGCCCCATTCAGCACCGCTCGGGAGCCCCGCAGTGACCGTCGAGAGCCCGTCCGCCACCCCCGCCGTCCTCACCCACGGCCGGCTCGTTCCCGTGACCGTCCACTTCGACGACCTCGACGCTCTCGGCATGCTGCACAACGCCCGCTACCCGCTCCTCGTCGAGCGGGCGTGGGCCGAGCTGTGGGAGGAGCACGGTGTCCGGTTCGACGGCGACTGGGCGAGCGCGGGCGACGCCTGCAACGTCGTGAGGGAACTGCTGATCAGTTACGAGGCGCCGGTCACCAGCCCCGGCGCCTACGCCGTCCACCTGTGGCTCGACCGGCTCGGCCGCACCGGCCTGACCTACGGGTTCCGGCTCTGCTCGGCGGACGGCTCGACGACGTACGCGACCGGTACCCGGGTGCTGGTCCGGCTGGATGCCGGGACGCTGCGCCCCGCGCCCTGGAGCGAGGCGTTCAGAGCTGCCGGTCGGGCACTGCTGCGCCCGGAGCGCTGATCCTCGGGCGGTCCCGGTCCCCGGCGCGCAGCACCCCCGCGAACACCGCGAGCCCACCCGCCAACACCGTGACCAGGCAGAACGACACCACCAGGCTCGTCGCCTGCGCGACCCCGCCGATCATGCTCGGCGCGATCAGCCCGGAGGTGTAGGTGATCGTCGCCACGCCCGCGATGGCCTGGCTCGGGTTCGGCCCGCTGCGACCCGCCGCCGCGAAGCACAGCGGTACGACCACGGCGATGCCCAGACCGAGCAGCGCGAAGCCGGCCATCGCCAGCCCCGGACCGTCCGCCGCGACGATCAACAGCCCGCCGCCCACGGCCAGGACCCCGCCCGCACGGACCGTACGCACCGAGCCGAAGCGGTTCACCACCGCGTCGCCCACCAGCCGGGCCACCGCCATCGTCAGCATGAAGCCGGTCGTCGAGGCCGCCGCGAGCCCGGCCGACGTGCCCAACTGGTCGTGCAGGTACACCGCGGACCAGTCCAGGCTGGCCCCCTCCGCGAACACCGCGCAGAAGCCCACCGCGCCGATGAGCAGCGCCGACCGGGGCGGCAGCGTGAACCGGGGCGGAGCCTCCTCCTCCACGCCCGGCTGGATGTCCAGCACCCAGCGGCAGGCGGTGACGCCGAGCGCGGTGAGAATCACGGCCGCGACGAGATGGTGCACGCGCGCGTCCGAGCCGAGGTGCGCGGCGAGGGTGCCGCCCGCCGAGCCGATCAGCGCACCCGCGCTCCACATGCCGTGCAGACTCGACATGATCGACTTGTCGAGGAGCCGCTCGACCTCGACCCCCAGCGCGTTCATCGCGACATCGGCCATGCCCGCGCTCGCCCCGTACGTGAACATCGCCAGGCACAGGGTGACCAGGTTCGGCGCGAGGGACGGCAGGACCAGGGACATGGTCCACAGCGAGATCAGCCCGCGCAGCGCCGCCCGGCTGCCGAAGCGGTGCGTGATCCAACCGGCCAGCGGCATCGAGCAGGACGCGCCGAACGCGCCGAAGGCGAGCGCGAATCCGAGCCAGCCGGCGGCGACATGCGCGTGCTCCTGGATCCACGGCACCCGGGTCGCGAACGAGCCGGTGACCGCGCCGTGCACGGTGAAGACGGCCGCCACGGCGTACCGCGCGCGCTTCACCTCGCGTCGGTCGTAGACCACTTCGCTCATCGTTCCGGCCCTCCCGCTGTTCCGATTCCCGTCCCCGCCCTCAGCTGCGTCGCGTAAACTATCAGGAACCCTGCCTGATAGATAGAGTGCCCGATACGGAGACGTACCGGTGGACAGGGATGTACCGGTGGACAGCGGCGCATCGGTAGGCGGAGACGCACCGGCGGCCCGTCGCGCGCCCTCGATCTGGGAGGATTCCCGGCATGCCCGCATCCCCGAGCACCGCCCGGGCCATCAACGACCGGCTCGCCCTGCGGCTCCTGCAGCGCGAAGGCCCGCTGACGGCAGGGCAGTTGAAGCAGCTCACCGGACTGTCCCGGCCCACCGTCGCCGACCTCGTCGAGCGCCTCACGGCCTCCGGACTGATCGAGATGGTCGGCGAGTCGGGGGCCCAACGGCGGGGCCCGAACGCCCGGTTGTACGGCATCGTCGGCGACCGCGCCCATCTCGCCGCGCTGGACGTGCGCCTGGAGGGCGTCTCCGTGCTCGTCTCCGACCTGGTCGGTCGGGTCCTCGCCGAGGCCTCCGTGCCGATCGACGCCGACGCGGGGACGGGCCTGGCGGTGGAACAGGCCGTCGCCCTGGTGGAGCGGGCCGTGAAGGAGGCGGGGACCCGGCCGACCAGGCCCGAGGCGGCGGGAGTTCGGGGACCCGGGGCCGTGCGCGAATGGGGCAGTCTGCACACGGTGGGCATCGGCGCGCCCGGTCTGATCGACCCGGCCACCGGCGAACTCCGCGACACCACCGGCCTGCCCGCCTGGCACCGCAGCCTGGTCGGCGCCCTTCAGGAGCGGCTGCCCGACGCCCGTGTCGTCGTCGAGAACGAGACCAACCTCGCGGCCCTGGCCGAGATGCGCGACGGCGCGGCCCGGGACCGGGACACCTTCGTCCTTCTCTGGCTGGACATGGGCGTCGGCGCCGCCGTGGTCCTGGACGGCGCGGTGCGCAGGGGAGCGTCCGGCGGCGCGGGCGAGATCGGCTTCCTCCCGGTGCCGGGCACCCGGGGCCACCCCTCGGCGACGGACTGCGAAGGCGGCTTCCACTCGCTGGCCGGGTCCGCCGCGGTCCTCGAACTGGCCCGGGAATGCGGGGTGTTGGGCGTGGCAGGCGCGGGGGAGCGGGCCACCGCGGCGGGGGTCGTGCGGTGGGCGGTCGCGACCGTGGCTGTGACTGTGGCGGACGGGGATGCCAGGGATATTCGGGCTGCCGGGGATGTCGGGGCTGCCGGGGTCGAGCCGCCGGTCGTCCCGGGAGGCGCCCCCGCTGCCGGGAGGATGCGCGCCTGTGCCGTCCGCTTCCTGGACGCCCTCGCCGAGCGGCTGGCCCTCGGTGCCGCCTCCGTCGTCGCGCTGCTGGACCCCGGGTGCGTGGTCCTCGGTGGCGAGGTCGGACAGGCCGGCGGTGCCGACCTCGCCGTACGCGTGGCCGGGCGGATCGCCAGCATGTCGCCGCTGCCCACGGAGGTGCGCCACAGCGTCCTCGGCGATGCCGCCGTGCTGCGCGGCGCGCTGCTCATCGCGCAGGACGGCGCGCAGGACGAGCTGTTCGGCTGAGAGGTCCGGCGGTGGGCAAGGGCCGTCGTCACCACCGCCGGACCGGTTCGGGGGAGTCCTGGCCGGAGTCCGTGCCCCGGAAAGGACTAGACCAGATGATCCAGCAGGTGAGGGCCCCTTGAGAAGTCCATGGACGCTCTCTGTGAGCCAGCCCACACGCTTCACCTGGATGGACCCTCGCCGGGCGTGGCACACTTGCCCTGTACCAGAAGCAGCGCACTCCGGGGTCGGTGAAAGTCCGAACCGGCGGTTACAGTCCGCGACCCGTCCGCTTCCAGCGGCCGGTTGACCAGGTGAAATTCCTGGACCGACGGTTAAAGTCCGGATGGGAGGCAGTGCGCGGCGGGCGGGCATTCGTGCGCGCCGCCGTATCGGTCCGTCCTGCGTGGACGGGTTCTGTCCGGCGTCGCTCAAGGTGCTTCCGTTCGTCTCATTCTGTCGTCTTCGACAGGCCCCGGAGTCCGTGCCCCGATGTGGCAGGAGGACCCGGGAAGTGTTCACCGGAATCGTCGAAGAGCTGGGTGAGGTCACCGCCGTCGAGAGTCTCGACGACGCCTCCCGCTTCCGTCTGCGCGGCCCGATCGTCACCGAGGGCGCGAAGCACGGCGACTCCATCGCCGTGAACGGGGTCTGTCTCACCGTCGTCGAGCACGAGGGTGACGAGTTCACCGCCGACGTCATGGCCGAGACCCTGAACCGCTCCACCCTCGGCGCCCTCGCCGTCGGCTCCCGTGTCAACCTCGAACGCCCGATGGCCCTCGGCGCCCGGCTCGGCGGACACATCGTGCAGGGCCATGTCGACGGCACCGGCGCGGTGTTGGAGCGCAAGCCGTCCGAGCACTGGGAGCTCGTCAAGATCTCCCTCCCCGCCGACCTCACGCGCTACGTGGTCGAGAAGGGCTCCATCACCGTCGACGGCATCAGCCTCACCGTCGTGGACGCGGGCCCCGACTTCTTCACCGTCAGCCTCATCCCCACCACGCTCGACCTGACCACCCTCGGCCTCAAGCAGCCCGGCGACCCGGTCAACCTGGAGGTCGACGTCATCGCCAAGTACGTGGAGCGGCTGATGGGTTCACGCGAGGTGACCCCGTGAACTGGCTCAACTCCGAGGCCTTCGTCCTGTTCGGCCAGCACATCAAGTGGTCGGACATGATCGGCAATGTGATCGGGCTGATCGGCCTCGCCTTCGGCTGGCGGCGCTCCATCTGGAGCTGGCCCACCCAGTTCGTCTCCGGCGTGATCCTCTTCGCCGCCTTCGCGACCGCCCACCTCTCCGGCAGCGCCGGCAAGCAGATCGTCGTCATGGTCGTCGCGGTCTACGGCTGGTGGCAGTGGAACCGCGGCCGGGACGGCTCCGCCGACGGCCACATCACCCCCCGCTTCGCCACCTGGCGCGAGCGCGCGATCCTGGTCGGCGCCGCCGCCGCGGGCACGGTCGCGGTGGCCGCCCTCTTCAAGGCCTACCCCTCCCTGTCCTGGGACCCCTGGCCCGACGCCTACATCTTCGTCGGCACCATCGTCGCGATGTACGCCCAGGCCCGCGGCATGGTCGAGTTCTGGTTCGCCTGGCTCCTGGTCGACCTCGTCGGCGTCCCCCTCAACTTCGCCAACGGCTTCGCCTTCTCCGGCTTCGTCTACGTCATCTACGGCGCACTCGTCCTGTGGGGCATGCGCGACTGGTGGCTGCGCTCCCGCAAGGCCCCGCAGCCCGTCCTGGAAGGAGCGCCGGCATGACAGCGGCACCGATCCTCTACAGCACAGACGGTTTCGAGGACTTCTCGCTCGACCCGGTCGAGCAGGCCGTCGCCGACATCGCGGCCGGCCGCCCGGTCGTCGTCGTGGACGACGAGGACCGCGAGAACGAGGGCGACCTCGTCATCGCCGCCGAGAAGGCCACCCCCGAGATCATCGCCTTCATGATGAGCGAGTGCCGCGGCCTGATCTGCGCGCCCATGGAGGGCGACGAGCTGGACCGGCTCCGGCTCCCGCAGATGGTCGAGGACAACACCGAGTCGATGAAGACCGCGTTCACCGTCTCCGTGGACGCCTCCGCCGCCCACGGCGTGAGCACCGGCATCTCGGCCGCCGACCGCGCGACCACGCTCCGGCTGCTCGCGAGCGGCACCACCGGGGCCGACGACTTCGTCCGCCCCGGCCACATCTTCCCGCTGCGCGCCCGCTCCGGCGGAGTGCTGGTCCGCAACGGCCACACCGAGGCCGCCGTGGACCTCGCCCGCCTCGCGGGCCTGCGCCCGGCCGGCGCGATCGTCGAGATCGCCGGCGAGGACGGCCGGATGCTCCGCCTCCCCGAACTGATCCCGTTCGCCCGCAAGCACGGCCTGACGATCATCTCCATCGAGGACCTGATCGCCTACCGGCAGACCGCCGAACCGACCGTCCGCCGCGAGGCCGAGACCCGACTGCCCACCGCCCACGGCGAGTTCAAGGCCTACGGCTACCGCTCCACGCTCGACGGCGTCGAGCACGTCGCCCTCGTCCACGGCGAGCTCGGCGACGGCGAGGACGTCCTGGTCCGGGTCCACTCCGAGTGCCTCACCGGTGACGTCTTCCACTCCCTGCGCTGCGACTGCGGCCCCCAGCTGGAGGCCTCCATGGAGCGCATCCAGGAGGAGGGCAGGGGAGTGGTGGTCTACCTGCGCGGCCACGAGGGGCGCGGCATCGGTCTGCTCTCCAAGCTCCGGGCGTACGAACTCCAGGAGCGCGGCCGGGACACCCTCGACGCCAACCTCGAACTGGGCCTGCCCGCCGACGCCCGGGACTACGGCGCGGGCGCGCAGATCCTGGAGGACCTCGGGGTGCGCAGCCTGCGCCTGATGACCAACAACCCCGACAAGACCGACGCGCTCGTCCGGCACGGCCTCAAGGTCACCGGCCGGGAGCCGATGCCCGTACAGGCGGGCGAGCACAACCTCCGCTATCTGCGCACCAAGCGCGACCGGATGGGCCACGACCTGCCCTGGCTGGACACGGCCCCCGTGTCCACCTGCGGCAACCAGTAACCAGCGAGAGAACGACGAGGAGAGACGTACGTGAGCGGCAAGGGCGCACCGGAACTGTCCGTACGCAACGTCGGGGACCTGCGGGTCGCCGTCATCGCGGCACAGTGGCACGAAAAGGTGATGGACGGTCTGGTGGACGGCGCCCTGCGCGCCCTGCACGACCTGGGGATCGACGAGCCGACCCTGCTCCGGGTCCCCGGCAGCTGGGAACTCCCGGTCGTGGCAAAGGTGTTGGCGGGCCGGGGCTACGACGCGATCGTCGCCCTCGGTGTCGTCATCCGGGGCGGGACCCCGCACTTCGAGTACGTGTGCCAGGGCGTCGTCCAGGGCCTCACCCAGGTCTCGGTCGAGACCGGCGTCCCGGTCGGCATGGGCGTGCTGACCTGCGACACCGAGGAGCAGGCCCTCGACCGGGCCGGTCTCGCGGGCTCGAACGAGGACAAGGGGCACGAGGCGGTGACGGCGGCCGTGGCGACGGCGGCCACCCTCCGCTCAGTATCTGAACCATGGCGTTAAGCCCACGATTGTTTGCAATAGGGTGGGCAGCACCATGTCCAATAAGACGTTCGAGGAGCTTTTCACCGAGCTCCAGCAGAAGGCCGCCACCGGCGACCCCGCCACTTCCCGCACCGCAGAGCTGGTCGGCAAGGGGGTCCATGCCATCGGCAAGAAGGTCGTAGAAGAGGCCGCCGAGGTCTGGATGGCCGCCGAGTACGAGGGCAAGGAGGCGGCTGCCGAGGAGATCTCGCAGCTGCTCTACCACGTCCAGGTGATGATGGTCGCCCGCGGAATCTCGCTGGACGACGTCTACGCCCACCTGTAGAACCAGTTCCGACACCCACCCGTTTCACGCATTCACGCAAAGGAAGCCGACCTCATGCTGCGCATCGCCGTCCCCAACAAGGGTTCCCTGTCAGGACCTGCGGCGGACATGCTGCATGAGGCCGGCTACCAGCAGCGGCGGGAGTCCAAGGACCTGCGGATCGTCGACCCGGTCAACGAGGTCGAGTTCTTCTACCTCCGCCCCCGCGACATCGCGATCTACGTCTCCTCCGGCCGCCTCGACATCGGCATCACCGGCCGCGACCTGCTCATCGACTCCGCCGCCTCCGCCGAGGAGATCCTCCCGCTCGGCTTCGCCCGCTCCACGTTCCGCTTCGCCTCCAAGCCCGGCGCGGCGAGCGGCCTGGAGGACCTCAAGGGCAAGACGGTCGCCACCTCGTACGAGGGCATCGTCGCCAAGCACCTCGCGGACAGCGGCATCGACGCCTCCGTCGTCCACCTGGACGGAGCCGTGGAGACCGCCATCGAACTGGGCGTCGCCGAGGTCATCGCGGACGTCGTCGAGACCGGCACCAGCCTGCGCAACGCGGGCCTTGAGGTCTTCGGCGAGCCCATCATGAAGTCCGAGGCGGTCGTCATCCGCCGCAAGGACGCGCCGACGGACGACACCGCCGAGCCCAAGGTCCAGCAGTTCCTGCGCCGCCTCCAGGGCGTCCTGGTCGCCCGGACGTACGTGATGATGGACTACGACTGCCGGGTCGAGCAGCTGGAGAAGGCCGTCGCGCTCACCCCCGGCCTGGAGTCCCCGACCGTCTCCCCGCTGCACAACGAGGGCTGGGTCGCGGTCCGCGCGATGGTCCCCGCCAAGGAGGCCCAGCGGATCATGGACGACCTGTACGACATCGGCGCCCGGGCCATCCTGACGACGGCCATCCACGCCTGCCGTCTCTGAGCGACCCACCGAGCGACACACCGAGGAACAGGCCGAGGACCACGCCGATCATGTCCGAACTCCCCGCCCTGCCGGTCACGTTCCGGCCGGGCCGTACCCGTGCCGTGCTGCTGACCGCGGGCGTCGCGATCTTCGTCGTCATCACGACCGTCGCGCTGCTCCTGGAACAGCTCACCCCGGGGGAGAAGCTGAGCTTCGTTTTCACCGGCGCCCTGCTCTTCGGCGTGCTGGCCGTGCTGGCGCGGGTGAAGGTCGTCGCCGACGAGTCCGGAGTGACCGTCGTGAACATCGTCAGCAGGCGCCGACTGGAGTGGGCCGAGATCCTCCGGGTGAATCTGCGCCCCGGCGACCCCTGGGTGTTCCTCGACCTCAACGACGGCACCAGCCTCCCCGTGCTCGGCATCCAGCCGGGCATCGCCAAGGAGCGGGCCATCGCGGACGCGCGCGCTCTGCGGGCGCTCACCGAGGCCCACTCGACAAGGGATCTGCCGTAGACGGCCATGTCTTGATTAATCTGTTCGCGGTGGCGTTTTTCGTCGCGCCTCCGCCACTGATGCTCCCCCCGGTCTTCAGAGGCCCCCTGCTACCCGAGGAGTGACTCCCTCCAGCGATGGACGGATCGTCCTGTAGTACCTGCGCCGCCCCCTCCCGACATATCGAGGCGGCGGCATGACCATCCCCCTGCTGCTCCTCGGAGCGGCGATCCTGCTGATTCTGGCCAACGGCTTCTTCGTCGCGGCCGAGTTCGGGCTCGTCACCGTGGAGCGTCCCGAGGCCGAGAAGGCCGCCGCCGAGGGCGACCGACGGGCCGCCACGGTCGTCGAGTCGCTCAAGGAGCTGTCCTTCCAGCTCTCCGGCACCCAGCTCGGCATCACCATCACCTCCCTGGTCGTCGGCATGCTCGCCGAACCGGCCCTGGCCCAGCTGCTGCACGGCCCGTTCAGCGCGATCGGCATCCCCGAGGGCGCCGTCTCCGGTGTCGCCGTGGTCGTCGGCATGCTGCTCGCCTCCGCCGTGCAGATGGTGATCGGCGAACTCGTGCCCAAGAACTGGGCGGTGTCGCGGCCCTTGCAGGTCGCGCGCTTCGTCGCCGCACCGCAGCACGCCTTCGCCCGGCTGTTCCGCCCGGTGATCGCCGCGCTGAACACCGTCGCCAACCGGCTCGTCCGCGCCCTGGGCGTCGAGCCCGCCGAGGAGCTGGCCTCCGCCCGCACCCCCGGCGAACTGGTCTCCCTGGCCCGCCACTCCGCGCAGGCCGGCGCCCTGGAACAGGACACGGCCGACCTCTTCGTCCGGACCCTGTCGCTGGGCGAGCTGACCGCGCAGCACGTCATGACCCCGCGGGTGAAGGTCAGCGCGCTCCAGTCCTCGGCGACCGCCGAGGACGTGGTCAACCTGACCCGCGCCACCGGTCTGTCCCGCTTCCCGGTCTACCGGGAGAAGATCGACGAGATCATCGGCATGGTCCACCTCAAGGACGCCCTGGCCGTGCCCGCGCACGCCCGGCTCCGCACCCCCGTCACCGGCATCGCCAAGTCCCCGGTGCTGGTCCCCGAGACCCTGCCCGTCCAGCCCCTGCTGGCCCGGCTGCGCAGCGAGCAGCCGATCGCCGTCGTCGTCGACGAGTACGGCGGTACGGCCGGAGTGGTCACCCTGGAGGACATCGTCGAGGAACTCGTCGGCGAGGTCCGCGACGAGCACGACGGACAGGACCTGCCCGAACTCGCCGCCGTGGCGCCCGAGGACGGGAAACCCGCCTGGGACGCGGACGGCAGCTGCCGTGTCGACATCCTCCAACGCATAGGCCTGGACGTGCCCGAAGGACCGTACGAGACCGTCGCCGGACTGGTCGCCGACCTCCTCGGCCGCATCCCCGCCCCCGGCGACAAGGCCGAACTCCCCGGCTGGCGACTCTCGGTGCGCCAGGTGGGCCACTACCGCGCCGAGCGGGTCCGCCTGGTCCGCACGGCTCCCCCCGTGAACGTCATGGAGGCGGCCCGATGACCGTCCTCCAACTCCTCTTCGCCGTACTCCTGGTACTCGCCAACGGCTTCTTCGTCGGCGCCGAGTTCGCCCTCGTCTCCGTCCGCCGCAGCCAGATCGAACCCCTCGGCACGGCCCGCGCCCGCCAGGTCCTCTACGGCCTCGAACGGCTCCCGCAGATGATGGCCGCGGCCCAATTCGGCATCACCGTCTGCTCGTTGACGCTCGGCGCGGTCGCCGAACCGACGGTCGCGCACGTCCTGGAGCCGGTCTTCACCTGGATGCACCTGCCCGAGGGCATGATCCATCCCCTCGGCTACGTCCTCGCGCTGGCCGCCGTGGTCTTCTTCCACCTCGTCATCGGCGAGATGGTCCCGAAGAACCTCGCGATGGCCGCGCCGGAGAAGGCCGCGATGTGGCTCAGCCCCGGCCTGGTCGCCTTCGCCCGGCTCTGCAAGCCGATCACCGTCGCCCTCGGCGCCGTCGCCCAGGCCGTCCTGCGGCTGTTCCACGTGGAGCCCAAGGACGAGGTCGAGGCCGTCTTCACCAGCGAGCAGCTCAACCGCCTGGTGGAGGACTCGGGGCAGGCCGGCCTCCTCGACCCCGAGGAGCAGGAACGCCTGGAGGACGCACTGGAGTTGGGCTCCCGCCCGGTCACCGACGTCCTGCTGCGCCGCGAGAACCTGGTCACGGTCAGCCCCTCGGTCACCCCGGGCGAGATCGTCGCCCTCACCGCCCGCACCGGCTACTCCCGCTTCCCGATCGCCACGGAGACCGGCGCCTTCATGGGCTACCTGCATGTGAAGGACGTACTCGACCTGGAGGACTCCCAGCGGGCGGTGCCCCAGCAGATCTGGCGCCCCATGACGACGCTGCGCTCCGAACTCCCCCTGGACGACGCCCTCACGGTCATGCGCCGCGCGGCCACGCACCTGGCCCAGGTGGCGGACGCCGCCGGCAAGGTGCTGGGCCTGGTGGCGATGGAGGACGTACTGGAGCTGCTGGTGGGCGAGGTGACGGACCCGGCCCATCGAGAGGTACCGGCACAGCCACGAACGGCGGAAGTGAAAGAGACGGTACCGAGCTGACGCAGGTCCCCCTGCGCCCCGTTCTCAGGGGCGCGGGGCTGTGTCGATCCGCGGCTCCGCCGCGCGGGCGCGACCGGCCCCCGCCGGGCCGCAGCCGTGAATCGACAGCTCCACCCCACCCGGCGCGTACCGCTCAGCCGCCGGCGGGCCCCCGTCCCGACAGCACCTCGCCGTACGCCTGCATCAGGTCCGGCAACCGCAACGTCGACAGGTCGTCCCGCGTCAGCATCCCGGGATACACCGACAACCGCAGATCCCGGTACGCGCAGCTCTTCTCGTACAGCGTCCGCAGGAACCGCCCGTTCCCCAGCTCGTCGATCCACCCCTGGTCCACCACGTGCCCGGCGATGGACCGCAGTTCGTCCAACGCCTCCTCGTCCCACACGTCCCCGTTCTCCGCGGCCAACACCTCGCCGATGGAGGTGAGTTCGAGGGGACGGTAGGAAGGGAAGTCGACGCGGGTGGTGAACCGGGACGACAGCCCGGGGTTCGCGGCCAGCAGCCGGTCCATGCCCTCCGGGTAGCCGGCCAGTATCACCACGAGGTGGTCGCGGTTGTCCTCGGCCCGCTTCAGCAGCACCTGCAAGGCCTCGTCGCCGTACGCGTCGCCTTTGCCGTACCCGGAGTTGGAGAGCGAGTAGGCCTCGTCGACGAACAGCACGCCACCGATCGCGGAGTCGATCAGCTCGTTCGCCTTGACGGCCGTCTGACCCAGGTACTCGCCGACCAGATCGGCCCGCTGCGCCTCCACGAGATGGTCGCCGCCGAGCAGCCCGAGGGCGTAGAAGACGCGGCCGAGTATGCGGGCCACGGTGGTCTTGCCGGTGCCCGAGGGACCGGAGAAGACGAAGTGCCGTTTCGGCGGCTGGACCGGCAGCCCCTGCCCGGCGCGCAGCCGCGCCATGTTCAACTGCGCCGACAGCGCCTTGACCTGGCGCTTCACCGGCTCCAACCCCACCATGCGCTCAAGCTCGTTGAGCGCCTCCTCCAATAAGACCGGATCGGTGGGACCGGTGGGCAGCGGTGGGACCGGCACCGCGGTCTTCTCGCGCACCGAGTCGGCCGCCGAGGACAGCGGACCCGCCCCCGGAAGACCGGGCTCCGACAGTCTCAGATCGCGCCCCTCCACACCGAACAGCGGATCGAGCCCGTCCGGCCCCTCCAGCGCGTCCGCCCCGCCGGAGAGCGTGATCGCCGCCAGGTCGGTCATGTCCTCGGAGCCGTCGTACCCGTCGGAGTCGGTGATCGCGGCGAGCCGCGCCGAGGTGTCCATGAACGAGGGGTCGACGCGATGCACCGCCCGGTACAGGGGGAGCGCGGCGGCGCTGCGGCCGGTGCCCTCGTGGGCCCGCGCCAGCCAGTACCGCAGCTCCTTGCGCTGCGGCTGCTCGCTGCGGCAGCGCATCAGCGCGGCGGACAGCAGCGGCTCGGCCTGGCCGTACATCTCAAGCCGTACCCGGGCCATCCCGCCGAACAACCCGGCCTCGATGCCGAGGAGTTGGTCGTTCAGCAGCGGATCGGTGTGCCGGACCAGCTGCTCCCAGTCCTTGACCAGATAGGCCCGGCAGGCGTGCAGGAAGCGGACCTGGTGGTCGGTGTCGACGGGCGGCAGTCCGGCCAACGCGCGGTCCAGTTCGGGCACATGACGGCCGTCCAGCCAGTGCGAGGCGTGCGCGAGCAGCAGATCGCGCGGGCTCTCCAGCACCGGCTGGACCCACCAGCCCAGCCAGTACCAGGAGTTGAGCGTGCGGCGGTGCCTGGTGCGCTGTTCGCCGAAGCGTTCCCGGTGCCGGTACATCCGCAGCAGCGCGGTGGTCGTGTCGACGCGCAGCGCGTGCAGTCCGAGCCAGCCGTCGGCCATCCCGGGATCCATCCGTACCGCGGTGCGGAACTCCTCCTCCGCCTGCGGATAAGCGCCCATCGTGTAGGCGTCCACGCCTCGCAGCCACGCGAGGTCGGCCGGGGCCTCGGGGCCCTGCGTGCCGAAGTCCATCACGTCCCCCCACAAACCGTGCCCCCGTTGATTCGCCGCCGGGCCGGTGCCCGTCGGCAGTCTGGGTCGAACCGCTGTGCCGCGGACGGGAGTTGCCGTGGTGCGCGCAGCAGCCGTCCGTCGGTCGCACCCTGGGCATCGTACCTGCGGGGCAGTCGCCCATCGAAGGGTGCCGCACGGGCCGTTTGGCGAGGTGGGAGCAGATGGGGCGCACTCGGGACGGTGACCCAGGGTGAGCGAATCACGGGTCGTGGCGGCCGGAAACGGCGCTGAGAGCAGAACGAAGCCCCCGATCACGGGGGAACAACCGGGGGCTTCGCGATTCTGGGCGGCTCCGAACGGCCGCACGTTCAGAACGTAAGACCTGTACGGCCCCTGGGTCAAGCCGAGTTGAGGCACTCAGGCAAGTTCGCGGCTGACGGTCTTCACAAGTTCAGCACACTGCGGGCGGTTCGTCACGGTGGGTGATCTCGTGGTCCGGTCCAATCGTCCCGGAGGGCCCCGGCAGCACCTCGTACCCCTTCTCCAACTGCCGTACCAGCACGTCCGCGTACGGCCGCGAGGGGTCCTCGGAGAAGTGTTCGCGTTCCGCCTCGACCCACCCGTCCCAGAAGTCCCGCTGCTCCCTCCCGTCCCGCAGTCGTCCCCGTGCCCAGGACTCCTCCCGGGGCAGCTCCATCCACAGCAGCCGCGCGAGGAACGGGCGTACCGCCCGCCGCCCGGCGCCGACGCCCTCGATCAGCACCACGGGCGCGGAGGGCAGCGCGCGGGGCGCCCCGAAGCGTCGGGCGCGCCAGTCGTAGGGGGCGTAGCGGGCGCTCTCGGCGCGGCCGAGCGGGGTGATCACCTCGTCCAGCAGCCGGTCGGTCCAGCCGAAGAGCTCGTCGTGGGTGGCGAGGTCGTCCAGGTGCAGCACGGGTGCCCCGCCCAGGGTGGCGGCCAGCCGTCCGGCGAACGTGGACTTCCCGGAACCGGCGTGTCCGTCGACACCGACGAGCCGGACCGGGCCGCAGGACGGTGGCAGCCGGCGGAGCCGCTCGGCGAGGTCGCGCATGACTGGTCCCGAAGGTCGTGGGCTGATGCCGCAGGTCGCTCCCGCATTCTACGGAGCGGCGGGCTGCGCCCCAGGTCATGCCGGTGGTCGACGCCAGTGGTCGAGACCAATATTGGTCGGCGTGACATGGCTCGTGGTGCTGGCAGGGGCCCGCCGCGGACGTACATAGTGGGCGCACAACCGCGTACTGGATCTGTCCCGACTCGGAGCATCTGGGGGTCTTCCGCATATGAGCAGAGCCGAACATCCGTCCCGTAGGACCGTCCTGGCCGCGGCGGTCGGCGCCGTCGTGGTGAGCGGCGCGGGCCCCGCGGCGGCCGACAGCGCGACCGGCGCCGAGCCCGCCGACCCCGACCGGGGCCAGGCCCCGACGCCCACGGTCGAGTACCACGCCTGGACCGCCTACGACGACTGGTGCCGCGGCACCGCCCACGGCACCCGGGCCGTCCCGGGCACCCGCCCCGGTCTCGCCATCGCCACCGCCCTCGGCGCCGTCGCCTACGCGGACCCGCACACGGGCCGGACCTCGAACTGGGAGTACGCGACCTGGACGTCCCCCGTGCACACGCTCTCCGTCCCCGCGACGGAGGCCGTCGCCTCCTGGAACGCGCACACCCCCGCCGGCACCTGGCTCCAGGTCGAGCTGCGCGGCACGTACTCCGACGGCACCGACACCCCCTGGTACGTGATGGGCCGCTGGGCCGCCGGCGACCAGGACATCAGGCGGACCTCCGTCGACGACCAGAAGGACGGCAGATCCGCCGTCTGGACGGACACCTTCGCGATCGACGACCCGACCACGGGCCTGCGCCTCGCGTCGTACCGGCTGCGGCTGACCCTCTACCGCGAGCCGGGCACCGGGCTGACCCCCACGGTGTGGCGGCTCGGCGCGATGGGCTCGGACGTCCCCGACCGCTTCACCGTCCCGGCCTCCACCCCCGGACTCGCCCAGGAACTGGTCGTCCCGCGCTACTCGCAGGAGATCCACACCGGCCAGTACCCCGAGTACGACAACGGCGGCGAGGCCTGGTGCAGCCCCACCTCCTCGCAGATGATCATCGAGTACTGGGGCGGCCGGCTCACCCCGGAACAGCTCGCCTGGGTCGACCCGTCCTACGCCGACCCCCAGGTCGACAACGCGGCCCGCTTCACCTACGACTACCAGTACCAGGGCTGCGGCAACTGGCCGTTCAACGCCGCCTACGCGGCCACGTACCCGGACCTCCAGGGCGTGGTCACCCGGCTCCGCTCCCTCACCGACCTGGAGACGCTGATCGCGGCGGGCATCCCGGCCATCACGTCGCAGTCGTTCCTCAGCAGTGAGCTGACCGGCGCGGGATACGGCACGGCCGGCCATCTGATGACCGTGATCGGCTTCACCGCCGCCGGTGACGTGATCGCCAACGACCCCAACTCGCCCGGTGATCCGGCCGTCCGTCGCGTCTACCGGCGCCGCGAGTTCGAGAACATCTGGCTGCGCACCAAGCGGTACAACGCCTCCGGCAAGCTCTCCTCCGGTACCGGCGGCGTCTGTTACCTCTACTTCCCGGCGCGGCCGACCGCCCGCCAGCGCGCGGCACTCGCGGCGGTGGGCGTGCGCTGACGCGGAGCCTGTGACCAAGGTCTCCGGCTCGAAAGGCGATATGGATGGCAAGGTGGACAGAACGGGGGAGTCCACCGCACATCCGACCTCTGCGAGCCACCATGACCGCACACTCAGCCAGCGCCGCCCGCACCCGGACCCGCACCGGCGGCCCCAAGGACGATGGTCCCAAGATCGTCGAACACGTGATGGGCTGGACCCTCGTCGTGGTGATCGCGATGCTCGTGGCGCAAATCGGCCTGCTGTGACCTGACGCATACTTGACCTGCCATACTGCGGTTGACCAAGCCCAGTTGGAGAGCCAGAGTCGAAATTGGAAATCAGTCAGCAGCGTGACGTCGCACGCCCCCGGGCCCGCGGTACCGAGCGTTCCTTGGCGCGCCGCGCCGAACTCATCGCCATCGGCCGGAAGTTGTTCGCCGACACGTCCTACGACGCGCTGTCCATGGACGACATCGCGCGGCAGGCGCATGTCGCCAAGGGGCTGATCTACTACTACTTCCAGTCCAAGCGCGGCTACTACCTGGCGATCATCAACGACTCCGTCGCCGACCTCGTGACCTTCGCGGCGAGCGGTCACGAACTGTCCCAACTCGACCGCGTCCAGCGGACGATGGAGAGCTATCTCCGCTGGGCCGAGCACAACCAGGCCGCCTACCGCACCATCGTCAGCGGCGGCGTCGGCTTCGACACCGAGGTGCACGCCATCCGCGACGGAGTGCGCGCGGCCATCGTCGAGACCATCGCCGACGGCGCCTACGGCCGCCGCGACATCTCCCGCCTCGCCCGCATGGGCCTGTTCGGCTGGGTGTGCAGCGTCGAGGGCGCGACCCTGGAGTGGATCAGCGGCCCCGACCTGTCCCGCGAGACGATGCGCGAACTCCTCGTGAAGACCCTCGGCGGCACCCTGCGCGCGATCGAGGAACTGGACCCGACGTATCCGGCGCCCGCCCCGGCCCGCCGGGACGGCTGACGGGGCGCGCCCGGCCCGTTCCGGACGCCCGGACCGTTCTCGGAGCGAGCGGTCGTCGACCCGTGACGACGCACCTCCGAACGGGCATACTCACAGCGCACAGCCGCTGGTCAGCCGCTTCCGAGACCCGGGAGCGGGAGCAGCGGCACGCCCGTGCGACACCCGGCGGACCCGCCTCGACCCCAGGCGTACGCCCGCCGCCGTGCCCGACAGGGAGGAGAGCGTCGCCATGCCCGACCGTGCCCCGCAGCCGGTGGACCGGCAACTGCCCACGGACGAGGCCCGGGATCTGATCTCGCTGGCCCGCGACCTCGCGCGGCGCGAGGTCGCCCCGAAGGCGGCCGAGGAGGAGGACGCCGGACGCTTCCCGCGCGAGGTTTTCACCCTCCTCTCCCGATCGGGACTGCTCGGCCTGCCCTACGACTCCGGCTACGGCGGCGGCGACCAGCCGTACGAGGTCTACCTCCAGGTCCTCGAAGAGCTCGCGGCGGCCCGCCTCACCGTCGGCCTCGGCGTCAGCGTCCACTCCCTGTCCTGCCACGCGCTGGCGAACTACGGCACCAAGCGGCAGCAGGTCGAGCACCTGCCCGCGATGCTCGGCGGCGGACTGCTCGGCGCCTACTGCCTCTCCGAACCGTCCTCCGGCTCCGACGCGGCCTCCCTGCGCACCCGGGCCGTGCGGGACGGCGAGGACTGGGTGATCGACGGCACCAAGGCCTGGATCACGCACGGCGGCATCGCCGACTTCTACACGGTCATGGCCCGCACCGGCGAGGACGGCCCGCGCGGGATCAGCGCCTTCCTGGTGCCCGGTGACGCGCCCGGCCTCAGCGGCGCGGCGCCGGAGAGGAAGATGGGCATGAAGGGCTCGCCCACCGCCCAGGTCCACTTCGACGGCGTCCGGGTCCCCGACGGGCGGCGGCTCGGCGAGGAGGGCCAGGGCTTCGCCATCGCCCTGTCCGCGCTGGACTCCGGACGGCTCGGCATCGCCGCCTGCGCGATCGGCCTGGCCCAGGCCGCGCTCGACGAGGCGCTGGCGTACGCCACCGGACGGCAGCAGTTCGGGCGGCCGATCTCCGACTTCCAGGGGCTACGCTTCATGCTCGCCGACATGGCCACCCAGATCGAGGCGGGCCGGGCGCTCTACCTCGCGGCGGCCCGGCTGCGCGACACGGGCCGGCCCTTCGCCAAACAGGCCGCCATGGCCAAGCTGCACTGCACCGACACTGCCATGAAGGTCACCGTCGACGCCGTCCAGGTGCTCGGCGGCTACGGCTGCACCGCGGACTTCCCGGTCGAGCGCTACCTGCGCGAGGCCAAGGTCCTCCAGATCGTCGAGGGCACCAACCAGATCCAGCGCATGGTCATCGCCCGCCACCTAGCGGGTCCCGAAGCCCGCCGAACTGGCTGAGCCCGACCGGCGCCTTCGCCAGCCGCACCCACTCGGGGTCGTCCCGCCCCGGCAGGGTGCGGCCCCGGTCGGCCCAAGTCCGCATGAGATCACGGTAGATGGGCGGATCCTGCGGCTGCGGCGACGCCGGCTGGACGGGTGCGGGGACGAAGATACGGCGCCGGCGCTCGGCCGACGCATAGGTGGCGGTCATACCCGGGCAACGTAAAGGCGCGTTGACAGGTCACCGGCGCGGTTAATCGAGCGTGAGTTCACCGGCGTACGGCGCCCGGGTCTGGCTACCGCACGCGAGCTGACGTACCGTCACCTCCACTGTCCCCAGGGGAGGTTAGCCGTGGCAGACGACCGTCCCGTGCCCCTCGACGAGTACCCCGTGCACCAGGTCCCGCTGTCGATGAAGCATGTCGCGACCGGTGACCGGAACGCCTACGACCGCTGCATCTTCCACGTCCTCGACCACGAGGGCCGCGCCCTGCTCATCCTCGGCCTCGGCGTCTACCCCAACGTCGGCGTGATCGACGCCTACGCCACCCTCCGTACCGGCGACACCCTGCGCGCCGTCCGCGCCTCGGACGCCCTCGGCGACGACCGCATGCACCTCGCGGTCGGCCCGCTGCGCATCGAGGTCGAGGAACCGCTCCACCGCCTGCGCCTGCGCTGCGAGGACAATTCCCTGTCCTACGACCTCACTTGGACCGCGGAGTTCCCCGCGCTGTGGGAACCCCACCACGTCCAGTACCGCGGCGACCGGCTCACCCTCGAAGGGCGCCGCTTCGTGCAGGCGGGCGCTGTGGCGGGCGTGATCCGGGCAGGGGACGAGGAGTTCCGGGTCACCGCCGAGGGCTGGACCGGTACCCGCGACCGCAGTTGGGGCGTACGGCCCATCCCCGGCGAGGAGGGCGGCCGGCTCGCCGCGGACCACCCGACCGAGGGCTTCCACTGGATCTGGTGCCCGGTCCGCTTCGAGGACCGGTTCCTCATGGTCATCGTCCAGGAGGACGCCGACGGCCACCGCACCCTGAACGAGGCCACCGTCGTCCGCCCCGGCCACCGCGACCGCCAACTCGGCTGGCCCCAGACCGAGATCACCTACCGCTCCGGCACCCGCCACCCCGAGCGCGCCCTGATCCACCTCGGGGACGCCCGCAAACCGCAGGAACTCGACGTGGAGATCCTGACCTCCTCCCCGCTCGCGATCGGCGCCGGCTACCCGCCCGCCGACGACTGGCAGCACGGCACCTGGCAGGGCCGCGGGTGGACCGACACCCGCACCTACGACCTCACCCGCCCCGCCCCGCTCGCCGCCTACGGCGTCACCGACCACGCGGCCCGCTTCCGCCTCGACGGCCGGGTGGGCCACGGCATCTTCGAGCACGGCTCCTTCGGCCGCCACGACCCCAGCGGCTTCACCGGCTTCGACTCGGTCGCGCCGTAGAGGAGTTGACACATGGCCACAGCACCGCGCCCCCGTACCAGTACCCGTGATCCCGAGGAACTCGCCCAGCGTCTCACCGCCTGGCTCGACAGTCGGCTGCCCGGCGCCAAGGCCGTCGACGTCACGGTCCCCGCGTCGAACGGCATGTCCAGCGAGACCCTGCTCTTCGACCTCGAACACCCCGAACCACCGCTGCGCGCCTGCGCGTTGAGACTCGCGGCCGACCCGGCGGCGTACACCGTCTTCCCGGTCTACGACCTGCCGCGCCAGTTCCGCACCCTGCGCCTGGTCGCCGACCGCACGGACCTGCCGGTACCGCGAGTCCACTGGCTGGAGGAGGATCCGGGACCGCTCGGTGCCCCGTTCTTCGTCATGGAACGCGTGGCGGGACGCGTACCGCCGGACGTCATGCCCTATACGTACGAGGGTAATTGGCTGCACGCGGCGACCGACGCGGAACGGGAACACCTGGAGGCCGCCTCGGTCGGACTGATCGCCCGACTGCACGACCAGGTCCCGCCGTCCGAGGCGGAGTTCCTCGCACTCCCCGGCGAGGGCGACGCCCTGAGCCGGCACGTCGCGTCCCAACGCGCCTACTACGAATGGGTGGTTGACGGACTCGCCCGCTCACCGCTCATCGAGAGCGCCTTCGACCGGCTCACCGAACTCTGGCCCGCCGACCCCGGCGGGACGGTCCTCAACTGGGGCGACGCGCGCATCGGGAACGTCGTCTACGACGGGTTCGACCCCGTCGCCGTCCTCGACTGGGAGATGGCGGCCCCGGCCCCGCGCGAGGTGGACCTCGGCTGGACGGTCTATCTGCACCGCTTCTTCCAGGACCTCACGGTCGCCTTCGGACAGCCGGGCCTGCCGGAGTTCTTCCGCCGGGACCGGGTGGAGGCCCGGTACGCCGAACTCACCGGCCACACCCCGCGCGACATGGACTTCTACACCCTGTACGCCGCCCTGCGGCACGCGATCGTGATGCTGCGCATCGCCTACCGACAGGTGCACTTCGGGGAGACGGCCGTCCCGGCGGACCCGGACACACTGATCCTGCACCACGCCAGCCTGCGGGCTATGGTGCGGGGCGGCTACTGGGATTGAGCGGGAGCGCTCAGGCGGCGCGGCGCATGTCGGGCACCCGCATCGGGCGCGAGCTGGGGCCACCGACGTGCGAGAAGGGCTGCGTCCGCCAGTCGAGGCCCTGAGGGAGCGTCAACAGCAGCGCGGTGTCCTGCTCCTGAAGCTCCGCGGACTCGTCGGCGGACCGGGCGTCGGCCGCCTCACGGCCCGTACCGGCGCAGACCGTCAGCCCGAACGGGTTCCACGGAGAGGCGCACAGCGCGTGCTCCGGCAGGACCTCCTCGTCCGCGAGGAGCGCGATGGGCTGCACGCAGTCCGGGCAGATCACCCGGTACATCTCGAACGTGTCGTACTCGTCGAGCTCATCGGCCTCGAAACCGTCGGGTTCGACGCCCTCCGGCTCGGAATCGACGACGAGCTGGGGGCGCTTGGGCGCGGTACGACCAGGGCGCTTAAGACTCTGCATGGGTTTCTCCCCCTACTGGGCTGGGCCGTGAAGGCGCTGCGGCCTCGACCACAGCAAGCACTTCCCGTCCCGTATCCGCGGTAATCACGAGAACATCACGGAGACCCTCCGGGGCCTGTGGCGTTCGTCACATGCCGCCCGCAGATGCTCTCGGTGGCGGGTTTGTCCCCAGCTGACTCACAGACTGCGCGCCGCCACATCACGAACCGGGTATGGCCTGCGCCGCCGAGGTATCGGAGGAGATCAGCCGCCATGTAAGTTCTTGCGCCATGGAGGAGCTGGACCGACAAATCGTGCAGCTGCTCGTCAAGGACGGGCGGATGAGCTACACAGACCTGGGCAAGGCCACCGGCCTGTCCACGTCGGCCGTGCACCAGCGGGTGCGCCGGCTGGAACAGCGTGGCGTCATCCGCGGGTATGCCGCGGTGGTCGACCCGGAGGCGGTGGGGCTGCCCATGACCGCCTTCATCTCGGTGAAACCGTTCGACCCCAGCGCCCCCGACGACATCGCGGACCGGCTCTCCGGCGTCCCCGAGATCGAGGCCTGCCACAGCGTCGCCGGCGACGAGAACTACATCCTCAAGGTCCGGGTCTCCACCCCGCACGAACTGGAGGAGTTGCTCGCCCGGCTGCGCGGCCTCGCCGGGGTCTCCACCCGGACCACGGTGGTGCTCTCGACACCGTACGAGGCCCGCCCGCCGCGCATCTGACCGACCTGCGTGCGGGAGTGCGCGGGCGAGGCGCGAGACTGTTCCCCATGAGTGAGCGCACCCCCGAACCGGCCACCGTCCTGCTCCGCCGAGGCGAAGTCCACAGCCCCGCCGATCCGTTCGCGACCGCGATGGTCGTGGAGCGCGGCCAGGTCGCCTGGGTCGGCTCCGAGGGCGCCGCCGACGCGTTCGCGGACGGGGTCGACGAGGTCGTCGACCTGGACGGCGCGCTGGTCACCCCCGCGTTCACCGACGCACACGTGCACACCACCGCCACCGGGCTCGCGCTCACCGGCCTCGACCTGTCCGACGCGCCCTCCCTGGAGTCGGCCCTCGCCCTCGTCCGGGACTTCGCCGCCGCCCGTCCGGCCGACCGCGTCCTGCTCGGCCACGGCTGGGACGCCGCCCGCTGGCCCGGAGGCCGCCCGCCCACCCGCGCCGAACTCGACACGGCCACCGGCGGACGCCCGCTCTACCTCTCCCGCATCGACGTCCACTCCGCGGTCGTCAGCACCGCCCTGCTCGACCTCGTCCCCGGCTTCGACGCCCCGGACGGCCCCCTCACCGCCGACGCCCACCACACCGTCCGCGCCACCGCGCTCGCCGCCGTCACCCCGCGCCAGCGCGTCGAGGCCCAGCGCGCCGCCCTCGCCCACGCGGCCTCCCTGGGCGTCGGCTCGGTCCATGAGTGCGCCGGGCCCGACATCTCCTCCGAGGACGACTTCACGGACCTGCTGCGGCTCGCCGCCGAGGAACCGGGGCCGCGGGTCGTCGGCTACTGGGCCGAACAGGACGTCGAGAAGGCGCGGGACCTGGGCGCCGTAGGAGCGGCCGGGGACCTCTTCGTGGACGGGGCGCTCGGCTCGCACACCGCGTGTCTGCACCAGCCGTACGCCGACGCCGGGCACACCGGTGTCGCCTACCTGGACGCGGACGCCGTCGCCGCCCATGTCGTGGCCTGCACCGAGGCGGGACTCCAGGCGGGCTTCCACGCCATCGGGGACGCCGCCGTGACCGCCGTGGTCGAGGGGATCCGCGCAGCCGCCGAGAAGGTCGGCCCGGCCCGCGTCCGCGCCGCCCGGCACCGCGTCGAACACGCCGAGATGCTCACCCCGGAGGCCGTCGCCGCCTTCGCCGAACTGGGCCTGACCGCCTCCGTGCAGCCCGCCTTCGACGCGCTGTGGGGCGGTGCGGAGGGCATGTACGCCCGGCGCCTGGGCGTGGAGCGGGCCCGCTCCCTGAATCCCTTCGCGGCCCTGCTGCGGGCCGGGGTCCCGCTCGCCTTCGGCTCCGACAGCCCCGTCACGCCGATCGACCCCTGGGGCACGGTCCGCGCCGCCGCGTTCCACCGGACGGATGAACACCGGATCTCCGTCCGCGCCGCGTTCACCGCGCACACGCGCGGCGGCTGGCGGGCCGTAGGACGGGACGACGCGGGTGTCCTGGTGCCGGGCGCGCCCGCCGACTACGCCGTCTGGCGGACCGACGCCTTGGTGGTGCAGGCGCCCGACGACCGGGTCGCGCGCTGGTCGACCGACCCGCGCTCCGGCACACCCGGACTGCCCGACCTGACGCCGGGCGGGGACCTCCCTGTCTGCCTGCGGACCGTCGTGGGCGGACGGACGGTGTTCGTACGGCCGGGCGAGTGATCTCCCGGGGTGGCGCGCCCCCGTTCCACGCCCGCCGCCCCGTCGCGCGACCTGCGCATCCTCCGCCCTGACCAGCCATTTGGGGGAGAAAGCGCAGATCAGACGGCTGTTGACAGGCGGGCGCAGGGGGCCGGTAGGTTCGTCCGAGTCCACCACCGGACGCCCGACCGGGGAACCTCCGAACAATCGCCGAAGCGCCGCTGGGTCAGGGACGGTGTGCCGCACCGGGCACCGCCACTGGGAGCCAGGCTCAGCGCTCGCGCCACGGCGAGGGAACGTTCCGGCCGGTCGGCTGGTGTGACCCGGGTGGGGCCCGGACGTCCAGTAGACAACGGCTTTGGTCGACCCGCAGCCGGCGGGTCCCAGGTCGGCCCGAAGGGCGCCGGGCCCCCATCCGCAGCACACCAGTACCCAAAAAGCACAGTCTTACCCCGTTCTTGTCGAATCGACACCACCGTACGAACGACGTGGCACGTCATCCCAGGCGGCGGCCACTATGGTGGACGCCTGCGTACGGACATGAAGGGGCAGCAGTGAACGACGGCGACGGAGCCCTCGCGGCACAGGCCCAGGGGCGGAAGTTCGGCCCGCTCGGCACGGCCTTGGTGATCATCCCGACCTACAACGAGGCGGAGAACATCAAGTCCATCGTCGGGCGGGTGCGGAAGTCGGTCCCCGAGGCTCACGTCCTCGTGGCCGACGACAACAGCCCCGACGGCACGGGCAAGCTGGCCGACGAGCTGGCGGCCGAGGACGAACAGGTCCAGGTCCTGCACCGCAAGGGCAAGGAAGGCCTCGGCGCCGCCTACCTCGCGGGCTTCCGCTGGGGCATCGACAACGGCTACGGGGTCCTGGTCGAGATGGACGCCGACGGCTCCCACCGGCCCGAGGAACTGCCCCGGCTGCTCACCGCCCTCAAGGGCGCGGATCTGGTGCTCGGCTCCCGCTGGGTGCCCGGCGGGCGGGTGGTGAACTGGCCGAAGTCCCGCGAGTTCATCTCCCGGGGCGGCAGCCTCTACTCGCGCGTGGCCCTCGACCTGCCGCTGCGCGACATCACGGGCGGCTATCGCGCCTTCCGTCGCGAGACCCTCGAAGGCCTCGGCCTGGACGACGTGGCCTCCCAGGGCTACTGCTTCCAGGTCGACCTGGCCCGCCGCGCGGTCAAGGCCGGCTACCACGTCGTCGAGGTCCCCATCACCTTCGTGGAGCGCGAGCACGGCGACTCCAAGATGAGCCGGGACATCCTCGTCGAGGCCCTGTGGCGGGTCACCACGTGGGGTGTGGGGGAGCGGGTCGGCAAGCTCCGCGGCCGGGCGAACCCCGGGCGGAAGCCCTCACAGCCGTAGCCCCGGGACCGCACAGGCCTCGTTGATCGTCCCCTTATCCCGCACTGAGCCGGGCCCAGGCACACTGGACGTATGACGACTGGCGCATCCACCCCTTCCTCAGCCGCCCGACCGCCGCGTTCCCGGCTGCGTACGTTCCTGCCGCTGGGCATCGCGGCGTGGCTGGTGCTGGAGATCTGGCTGCTGACCGTGGTGGCGGGCGCGTCGAGCGGTCTCACGGTCTTCCTGCTGCTGCTCGCCGGGTTCGTGCTCGGCGCTGTGGTGATCAAGCGGGCCGGCCGGCGGGCCTTCCAGAACCTGAGCCAGGCCGTGCAGCAGGGCACAGCCCCGGCCAGTGGCGGTGGCAGCGGCCTGATGATGCTGGGCGGTCTGCTGCTGATGATCCCCGGGCTGATCTCGGACGCGGCGGGGCTGCTCCTGCTCGTGCCGCCGGTCCAGAAGGCCCTGGCGCGGTTCGCGGAGCGCACGGTCGAGCGGAAGCTGCGCAGGGCCGCCCCGGGCACCCTCGGGGACGCCTTCCAGCAGGCCCGTATGCACCGCCCGGACGGCAAGGTGGTCCAGGGCGAGGTCATCGTCCGGGACGAGCCCGGCGCCGACGCCCCGCAGGGCCCGCGCCCGCCGCTCACCGGCTGACATCCGGGCAGCGCAAAGCGCGGGCGCCGTACAGATTCGTACGGCGCCCGCGCTTACTTGCTTGTGCCACTTGCGTGTGCGGTAGAACCGCTCCGCACCCTCGGGGCTAGGCCGACTTGCGGCTGTCCCTCGGGTGAACCGCGATGTTCATCGCGCCGGAACGGAGAACGGCAAGACGCTCCTCAAGGACCTCTTCGAGTTCCTCGCGGGTGCGCCGCTCCATCAGCATGTCCCAGTGGGTACGCGCGGGCTTGGCCTTCTTTTCCTCAGGGCCGTCGCCGTCGACCAGGAGTGCCTGGGCCCCGCAGACCTTGCACTCCCACTCCGGCGGAATCTCCGCCTCGACCGAGAAGGGCATCTCAAAGCGATGTCCCTTCTCGCATGCGTACTCCACGGCCTGGCGGGGTGCCAGGTCGATACCGCGGTCCGTCTCGTAGCTGGTCACCACGAGGCGCGTGCCGCGAAGAGCTCGCTCACTCATGAATCGTGCCTCCCGGGCTTGTCGCCCACAGGACAGGTGTCGCTGTCGTCGTCATCCGGTCAACGTCCGGTCGGCGGTAAAGATTCCCGTACGGGGTCATGCGTCGCCGTCGTAGCCGCCCCTTGTTGTACCCACCAGCGCCCGGTTTGTCACATCTACTAGCAGATGTCACCTAGCGATTCGTCATCTTTGACGCGCAGTAACGGTACGCCAGGCAGGCCAAACGCGTACACTACCGCCCTTTCGCTCCCAGCGCTAAATCCTCTCGGGAAGAGGATTCCCCGCGTCGCCGATCGCCCGTGCCACCGGAACCCGTGCGAGCAGCACGAATCCCACGATGAAGAAGGCCACCAGGGAGATGATCGCGTCCCGATAACTTCCGGTCAGCTGGTACGTCACCCCGAACAGAAGTGGGCCCAGCCAGCTCATGCCCCGATCGCTCATCTCGTACGCCGAGAAGTACTCGGCTTCCTTGCCCGGTGGCACCAGATGCGAGAACAGGGACCGGGACAGCGCCTGGCTGCCGCCCAGGACCAGGCCGATCCCGGCGGCCAGCACGAAGAACCAGACGGGCGCGCCGGCGGGCAGGAAGTACCCGGCGGCCAGCGTCACCGTCCACGCCACCAGCGAGCCGAGAATCGTCCGCTTGGCCCCGTAGGTCCGGGCGAGTCGCCCCATCCCGAGCGCGCCCGCCACCGCCAGCACCTGGACCATCAGCACGGCCGTGATGAGCGTCGACTGACTCAGCCCCAGCTCCTCGGAGCCGTACACGGACGCCTGGGAGATCACCGTCTGGATGCCGTCGTTGTAGATCAGGTAGGCGAACAGGAAGGACAGGGTCAGCGGTTTGCCGCGCATGTCCCGCACGGTCGCCGCCAACTGCCGCCAGCCCTGCGCCACGGGCGCCTCGGACGTCGTACGGCCCCGGTCGCGCAGCCTCTTCAGCGGTACGAGGGTGAAGGCGCCCCACCAGATGCCCGCCGAGGCGAGACAGATGCGGACGGCCATCGACTCGGACAGGCCGAAGGAGTCGTGGGCGGTGAACAGGACCAGGTTCGCGACCAGGACCAGGGAGCCGGCCGCGTAGCCGAAGGCCCAGCCGCGCGAGGAGACCGCGTCGCGCTCCTCGGGCGGGGCGATCTGCGGGAGGTAGGAGTTGTACAGGACCATCGAGACGGCCACCGAGGAGTTGGCGACGATCAGCAGGAAGCCGCCCAGGAGATAGCGGTCGCCGTCCAGGAAGAACAGGCCCGTGGTGGCCGTCGCGCCCACATAGGCGGCGAGCGCCAGGAGGGGCTTCTTGCGGCCCGTGCGGTCGGCCGCCGCGCCCGCCAGCGGCATGACGAGGATCGACACGATCACGGACGCGGAGACGGTGTAGGCGAAGAAGGAGCCCGCGCGGACCGGTATCCCCAGGGGATGCACGAAACCGTCCGGGTCGGCCGCCGACTTCGCGACCGAGGTCAGATAGGGGCCCAGGAACACGGTGAGCACGCTCGTCGAGTAGACGGAGCAGGCCCAGTCGTAGAAGTACCAGCCGCGCTGTTCGCGCCGCCGCTCGGCTGCCTCGTCGGCCTCCGGTGACCGCAGGGTGTCGGTACCCACCCGTGCCCTCGCTTCCCCGTGGACGCGCCGGCCCCGGGGCTCAGGCCCAGACGCCCCGCTCCACCATGACCTCGCGCAGTGTGTCGATGTGATCGGTCATGATGCCATCCACTCCCAGGTCCAGGAGCCGGTGCATACGATCGGCCTCGTTGATGGTCCACACGTGGACCTGTACGCCACGCGCGTGTGCGGCACTCACGAAGCGGCGGTCAACCACGGGGATGCCCGACTGCTCCTCGGGCACCTGTGCGGCCACCGCCGAGCGCCGCACCGGAAGAGGCGCTCCCCAGGAGCGCAGCCGCAGGTTCAGCACCCCGCGCGTGCCGAACGACGTGGCCAGGCGCGGCCCGGCCAGATGCTGGGCGCGGACCACGCGCTTCTCGGAGAACGAGCCGACACAGACACGGTTCCAGGAGCCGGTCCGCTCCAGGAGGTCCAACAGGGGGTGCAGCGCCGGCTCCGCCTTGATGTCGACGTTCCAGCGCACCTCGGGGAAGGTCTCCAGCAGCTCCTCGAAGAGGGGCACCGGCTCCTTGCCCGCCACGCGCGCGTGGCTCACGTCCGACCAGAAGAGGTCCGCGATCCGGCCCGCGCCGTCGGTCACCCGGTCCAGGGTGTCGTCGTGGAAGGCGACGAGCTTCCCGTCCGCCGTGGCGTGGACGTCGGTCTCGATGTACCGGTAGCCCAGCTCGACCGCGCGCCGGAACTGGAACACGGTGTTCTCCAGGCCGTCCGCCGCGCCGCCCCGGTGGGCGAAGGGGATGGGGCCGGGATGGTCGAGATAGGGATGACGTATGGGCGTGGTCACCTGGGCAGTATCACCCGTTCCGGTGACCCGGTGGCTACGACCGTGCTGCCACGGGATGCCGAGGGGGCGGCGAAGACGCGAAGGAAGAACTGGGCGAGCGGGCCGATCGCCAGGGCGTAGAGCAGGGTGCCGACGCCCACCGTGCCGCCGAGCGCGAAGCCGGTGGCCACGACGGCGACCTCGATCCCCGTCCGGATCAGCCGGATGGACCGGCCGGTGAGCCGGTGCAGCCCGGTCATCAGTCCGTCGCGCGGGCCCGGTCCGAAGCTGGCGGAGATGTAGAGCCCGGTGGCGACCCCGTTGAGCAGGACGCCGGCCAGCAGCAGCGGAATCCGTACGGCCAGGCCGTGCGCGTCCGGGAGCAGGGCGAGGGTGCCGTCCATGGCCAGGCCGACCACGAACACGTTCGAGACGGTGCCGAGGCCGGGGCGCTGGCGCAGCGGGATCCACAGGAGCAGCACGGCGGCGCCCACGACGATCGACACGACGCCGATCGTCAGGCCGGTGAGTTCGGCGAGGCCCTGGTGCAGCACGTTCCAGGGCTCCAGGCCCAGGCCGGAGACCACGAGGAGCGCCGAGCTCGCGCCGTACAGCGCGAGTCCCGCGTAGAGCTGGACCAACCGTCGGCCGAGACGGTTCCGCGTGGACAAGAGGTGCCCCCTGGTGGTGGTAGTGGCCTGACGCATGACACTCTGTGGCTTGAGAACGAATGCCATCCATGGCCAATTCGGGGAAGGTGGACTGGTTTCCATGGCTCAGTGGACCTCGGCGATGGGCGCCGCACAGCTGGCACGGCTGCTCAACTCCCAGCAGGACCGCCCGGCCGGACCCGGCACCCGCCGCCCGCCCGCCTACCGGGCCCTCGCGGACGGCATCCGTCTCCTGGTGCTGGAGGGGCGTGTCCCAGTGGCCGCCCGGCTGCCCGCCGAGCGGGAGTTGGCGCTCGCGCTGTCCGTCAGCCGCACCACGGTCGCCGCCGCCTACGAGTCGCTGCGCGCCGAGGGCTTCCTGGAGTCCCGGCGCGGGGCCGGCAGCTGGACCTCCGTCCCGGCCGGAAACCCGCTCCCCGCGCGCGGGCTGGAGCCGTTGCCCCCGGAGGCCCTCGGTTCGGTGATCGACCTGGGCTGCGCCGCCCTGCAGGCGCCCGAGCCGTGGCTCACCCGGGCCGTCCAGGGCGCCCTGGAGGAACTGCCGCCGTACGCCCACACACATGGCGACTATCCGGCCGGGCTGCCCGCGCTGCGGGCGATGATCGCCGAGCGCTACACCCTGCGCGGGATCCCGACCATGCCCGAGCAGATCATGGTGACGACCGGTGCGATGGGCGCCATCGACGCCATCTGCCATCTCTTCGCCGGACGCGGTGAGCGGGTCGCCGTCGAGTCGCCCTCGTACGCCAACATCCTCCAGCTGATGCGGGAGGCGGGCGCGCGGCTGGTGCCCGTGGCGATGGCCGAGGGCCTCACCGGCTGGGACCTGGACCGCTGGCGGCAGGTGCTGCGGGACGCGGCGCCCCGGCTCGCCTACGTGGTCGCCGACTTCCACAACCCGACCGGGGCCCTGGCCGACGACGACCAGCGGCGCCAGCTCGTCGACGCGGCCCGCTCGGCCGGCACCGTGCTCGTCGCCGACGAGACGATGACCGAACTGTGGCTGGACGAGGGCGTCGAGATGCCGAGGCCCGTCTGCGGCTTCGACCCGGCCGGTTCGACCGTCATCACCGTCGGCTCCGCCAGCAAGGCCTTCTGGGCCGGCATGCGCATCGGCTGGGTGCGCGCGGCTCCGGACGTGATCCGCAGCCTGGTCGCCGCCCGCGCCTACGCCGACCTCGGCACCCCGGTGCTGGAACAGCTCGCCGTCAACTGGCTGTTCAGCACGGGCGGTTGGGAACAGGCCGTCGACATCCGGCGGACCCAGGCCCGGGAGAACCGGGACGCGCTGGTCGCGGCGGTACGGCGGGAGCTGCCCGACTGGGAGTTCGAGGTGCCCAGGGGTGGACTCACGCTGTGGGTGCGCACGGGCGGGCTGTCGGGTTCCCGGCTCGCCGAGATGGGGGAGCGGGTGGGCGTACGGGTCCCGTCCGGGCCGCGCTTCGGCGTGGACGGGGCCTTCGAGGGGTATGTGCGGCTGCCGTTCACCGTGGGCGGCGCGGTGGCCGAGGAGGCGGCGGCCCGGCTGGCCGCGGCGGCCCGGCTGGTGGAGAACGGGGTCGGCGGGGGTGGCGCCGAGTCGCCGCGGACGTTCGTGGCGTAGTCGGCGACGGGACGCGTCCGGGGCGGGTGCGTGGGTGGTGCGGGTGCGGGTGCGGGGCGGGCGATTTCTGACCGCCCGCCCCGCACCGCCCGAAGCGGACTGCCCCAAGGCGGACCGCACCGAAGCCGGCCGCTACGAAGTCTCCGCCACCACGGCCTCCACGACCGCTTCCGTCGGCACGGTCTCCGTCGCCACCGTCTCCGCCGCGTCCGCCGGAGTCGTGCGCGGCGGGAGCAGGGCCAGCACCGCCTGGCGGTCCGCGTCGCTCGTGGCGTCGTCGTAGGGGTCCGGGGTCGCCGGTACCTGGAGGCGGTGCACCGGGCCGTTGCCGAGGCGGGCGTAGCCGCGGCCGGGCGGCACCTGGGCGATCGGGGTGGTGTGCGGGGGAGCGCCGAGGACCGCCTCCAGCTGGTCGGCGGTGGCGGGGCCGAGGACGACCCGCGCGCGGGTGTGCTGTCGTACGGCGTCGCTCAGGGTGTCCGCGCTGTCGAACTGGTCGGCCACCACCACCGTCACCTGGGCCGCGCGGCCGTGCCGCAGGGGTACCTGGAGCAGTGACTGGGGGTCCTGGCGGCCGTCGGCGGCGGCCAGATGGGCGAAGGCGCTCGGGCGGTCCAGGATGATCCACAGGGGGCGCCTGGTGTCGTCCGGTGCCGGGTGGCCCGACTGGCGGGCGTGGTTCGCCGCGATCAGCCGGCGTTCCGTCTCCTGCGCGGCCCACTCCAGGCTGGCCAGCGTGCCGGTCAGCCCGCACTCGACGGCGAGGACGCCGTCCCGGCCGGTGAGACACGCGTACTCGCCGGTGCCGCCGCCCTCGACGATCAGGACGTCGCCGTACTGGAGGGCCTGGAGGGCGATGGAGCGCAGCAGGGTGGAGGTGCCGCTGCCGGGCTGGCCCATGACCAGGAGGTTCGGTTCGGTGGAGCGGATGCCGGTGCGCCAGACGACCGGGGGGACGTCGCGCTGCTCGGTGCCGTGGCTCAGCGGGAGCGTGCGGTGGACGTGGGTTGCGTCGGTGAAGCCGAGGACGGTCTCGCCGGGCGCGGTCACGAAGCGCTGGGCGGCGATGTCGGTGGGGAGCGGGGCGAGGACGCCGACCGTGAGCTGGTTGCCCTCCTCGTCCCAGTCGAAGCGGTACTCCCGGCCGCGGCCCGACTTCGCGGTGAGCAGCTGCTCGATCCGCGCGCGGGAGTCCGGCTCGCCGTCGGTGAAGTAGGCCGGGTAGCGGACGACCAGGTGGGTGATCCGGCCGGCGCCGTCGAACTCGTGGGCGGGGAAGGCCTTCTCCCAGTCGCCGCCGTGGGCGAACAGGGGTGCCGGGTCCTCGGCGGCCGAGAAGTAGGGCACCAGGGCCTCGTAGAGGGATTGCAGGCGCTTGGTCTGGGACTCGTCGGGTCCTTCGGGCGCCGGTGGGGTGCGGTCGCGGCCGTGCCATGCTGCCGCCGCCATCAGGACGATGACGGCGAGCAGCGGGCCGTACGGCACCAGTGCCACCACCAGGACCACGGAGGCCACCAGGAACAACAGTGGCCCGCGCTTGTCCTTGGGGGTGTCGGCCCATCTGCGCCGCCCGGCGGATGCCAGCCGGCGCAGACCGCGAGTGATCGTGATCAGCGGATGGAGGACGTCGGTGGCGCTGTCGGCCGCCGTCCGGGCCAGCTCCCGGCTCCGGGCGATCTGTGCGCTGCCGTTGCTCAGGATGCGGGGGAGGGGGCGCCGGGCCACTGCTGTCTCCTGGTGGTGCGTACGGGTGGTTGCGTCAGAACTTGATGCCGCCGAGGAGACTCGCCAGGCTCTCCCCGCCGGCCTTGATGCTCGGCGCGATGGCCGTGCTGGCCATGTAGAAGCCGAAGAGTGCGGCCACCAGGGCGTGCGAGGCCTTGAGGCCGTCCTTCTTGAAGAAGAGGAAGACGATGATGCCGAGAAGGACGACGCCTGACATGGACAGGATCATTTGAGCTCTCCTGGTTCGTGGGGACAGTCACCATGAGTTCTTCCAGGATCACAGGATGTATCCATACGATAAAAGGTGCAACTGGGTGAATTTCGGCGGATTTCCCTCTGATGGCGGAGCGCATTCGGGCCCTCTGAGCAGGGGTTTCACCTGTGTCGGGCCCTGTGGTGATCTTTGCCTCGGAGGGGGCCGGTCATGTGTCGGCGGAGCCAGTACGCTGGCGATTCACCCGTACTAGTGAGAGGCGGTCAGGCCGATGAGTGAAGCCCCCGACCCCGAGGTCGTGGAGCTCGCGACCAAGATCTTCGATCTGGCCCGCCAGGGCGGGACCGAGGCGCTCGTGGCGTATGTGGACGCGGGCGTTCCGGCCAACCTCACCAATGACCGCGGCGACTCCCTGGTGATGCTCGCCGCGTACCACGGGCACGCCGACGCCGTACGGGCCCTGCTGGCGCGGGGGGCCGAGGCCGACCGGATCAACGACCGGGGGCAGACGCCGCTCGCCGGAGCCGTCTTCAAGGGCGAGCAAGAGGTGATCGAAGTCCTGCTGGAAGCCGGTGCCGATCCGGCCGCGGGCACTCCGTCGGCACTCGACACGGCCCGCATGTTCGGCAAGGCCGAGCTGCTGGAGCTGTTCGGCGCGCACTGAGGTGTGAGGTCCGTCAGCCACCAGGACGGGCCTTGTGACCAGGTACGACAAGGAAAACGGGGGAAAACGGGGGAAGGCAGCACGGGGCCGCCCGAAATTTCGGTCGCGGCAGCGAGAACTGCCGGGTCATCATGACGTCGTGATTCACGGACGCGATGGCCGGGCAGGTGTTGCCGCACCGCGCGGACCGTGAGGGTCCGCTTGGGCCACCGACGAGAGGCAGAGGAAAATGGTCTACAGCAAGCAGGAAACGGCGGGCGCCCCGACGTGTTGTCACGCTGCCAGGTAGTGCACGTCCCCCGGTTGCGTCGACGCTTGATGTGAGGCTGTTTCCCATGTTCGATCCGGTCATAGCGCCCAGCGGTACGCTGCTCGGCCTGCTTCAGCGGGGCCGCGGCGACGGCACACTGCACGCGCTCACCGCCCCCCGTGCCGAGGCACTGGCTGCGCTGAACCACTGCGTGCTGCGCGACCCCCGCCACGACTGGCAGGTGGAGAACCGCTCCCTGTACTACGCCCGTCTGTACCTCGATCTCAACGGTGACCTGAGCGCCGTGGAGGCCCACCTCTTCGACGCCGAGGACGTCCTCGACACCGAGGAGTCCCGCACCGGGCTCGCCCTCGCCGTCCTCGGGCACCTCGCCTCCTACGGCAGGCGGGACGCGCTCGCGCTGCTGCGCCGGTACGCGGCCACCGGGACCAACTGGGCCTGGGCGCTGGACGAACTGGCGCTCAGGGACGACGACGCGGGCCTGCGGGCCCTCGCCGCCCCCGTGCTGGCGCGTTTCCCGGCCGATCCCGAGGGCGAGGCCGAACTGGCCACCGCCGTGCGGGACGCCTTCGAGCCCCGGCCCTGGCGGCTGTGGGCCGAGGACTCACGGGAATCGATCGCCACGCGCGTGCGTGCCGCCCAGGAAACCGGCTGCTTCGACCGCTGGCAACGGCAGCTGCGACCTACCGGGCCCCGTCCGGGGTGGAGTGTGCAAGCGGTGTTCGAATGGGCCCAACAGGGCGTCGAACGCGGAGCCGCGCTGCACGTCCCCGCCGCCCGCTGCCTCGGCGCGGTGGCCGGCCCCGAGGACCGGCCGGAGATCGTCGAGGCGGCCAAGGACGGCAGCGAGGGAGCCCGCTGCACCGCCCTGCGGTACCTCGCCGACAGCAATGACTCCGAAGCCCTCCAGCTGATCGAACAAGCGGTCGCCACCGGCTCCGCGTCCGTGGTCGACGCGGCGGTGGACGCCTTCGAACGGATGCGTTCCGTCGCCGCCGTCGACCGGGCCCGCGGCTGGGCCCGACGGCCCGATCCGCTCGGCGCCGCCGCCGGACGGATGCTCGCCTGCCGGGGCGGGGCCCAGGACAGCGACCTCGTCCTCGGCGCCCTCAGGGAGGCCGTCATGGGCGAAGGGCCCGACGCCCCCACCCTGTGGACCCTCGTCGACGGCGCCGGACGCCTCGGCATCGCCTGCGCGGCACCCGTTCTGCGCCATGTGTACCGCGAGACCGCCTCGTCCCATCTGCGCGGCCGGGCCGCCCGCGCCCTGGCCGCCACCGACCCCTCCTTCCCCACCGGCTTCGCCGTCGAATGCCTCTGGGACTGCGAGGAGACCACCCGAGAGATCGCCGCCCGGCACGCCGAGACCGGTGACGCCCGGGTCGTGGAACAGCTCCGCAGGCTCGCCGCCGACCCGGCCGAGGAAGCGGAGGTCCAGACAGCCGTCCGGAGCCGGATCGGGCCCGACGCCCCCGCAGTGTGAACACGGGATGACCCGCGGGTCAGACGGGCATGGACGCCGTCTGACCTGCTCGGGCGCGCAGCGCAACGCTCATGGGACGTTCACCGTTCGCATAGATCCACGTTGACGCGGGCACGTCCAGCACGGCGACAACACCGGTATGCGTGTCGTCATCGTGACCGAATCCTTTCCCCCCGATGTGAACGGCGTGGCCCACTGCGCGCTCCAGACCGCCCGGCACCTCGTGGATCGCGGTCATCATCCGCTCGTCGTCGCGCCGGCCACCGCGGCCGGTAGCGGGCCCGACGCCCAGTCGCCGTGCCCTGTCATCCGCATCCCCTCCCTACCGCTCCCGGGCTACCCCCAGGTCCGCGTCGCCCTCCCCAGCCGACGCGTCGCCGCGGCCATCACCGAACACCGCGCCGACATCGTGCACCTGGCCAGCCCCTTCATCCTCGGCGTCCGCGGCATGGCCGCCGCCGCCCGGCTCGGCATCCCCGCCGTGGCCGTCTACCAGACCGACCTGGCCGGATACGCCCGTACGTACGTCGGCGCCGGCGAAGCCACCGCCTGGCGGCGCATACGGTCCGTCCACGCCGCCGCAGACCGCACCCTGGCGCCCTCCAGCGCGGCCCTGGGCGACCTGGAGGCGCACGGCGTGCCCCGGGTCAGGCTCTGGGCGCGCGGCGTGGACACCGAGCGCTTCCGCCCCGAGTACCGCGACGAGACCCTGCGCCGCGAACTCGCCCCCAACGGCGAACTGATCGTCGGCTATGTCGGCCGGCTCGCCCCCGAGAAGCAGATCGAACTCCTCGCCGGAGCCTGTGGCATCGAGGGCGTCCGGGTCGTCGTGGTCGGCGACGGGCCCAGCCAGCCGCACCTCGCCGAGGCGCTGCCGGGCGCGGTCTTCCTCGGCCGGCGTACCGGCGACGAGCTCGCCCGTATCTTCGCCTCGTTGGACATATTCGTGCACACCGGACCTTTTGAGACCTTCTGTCAGACCGTCCAGGAAGCCATGGCCAGCGGCGTTCCCGTCGTCGCGCCCGCCGCCGGCGGACCGCTCGACCTGGTCGCCCACGGGCGCACCGGGTTCCTCGTCCCGCCCCGCGACGAGAACGCGGTGACGGACGCCGTACGGACCCTGGCCGCCGATCCCGCGCTGCGCGCCGAGTACGGCACCGCCGCGCGGGCCATGGTCGAGGGCCGCACCTGGGCGGCCGTCGGCGACCAGCTGATCGCGCACTACGGGGACGTCCTCGCCGCCCGCAAGGTGGTGGTGGCGGCGTGAACACCGCTGCGCTGCGGATCGTGCGGCTCGCCAACTTCGTGGCCCCCGCCTCCGGGGGGCTGCGCACCGCCCTGCGCGAGCTGGGCAAGGGCTTCAAGGAGGCCGGGCACCACCCGGTCCTCATCGTGCCCGGCGAGCGCCACAGCGACCGCGAGACCGAACAGGGCCGGGTCATCACGCTGCCCGGTCCGCTGCTCCCCGGCACCGGCGGCTACCGCGTCCTCGCCGACAAGCGGCGGGTGGCCCACCTCCTGGAACAGCTCGCCCCCGACCGCCTGGAGGTGTCCGACCGTACGACCCTGCGCTGGACCGGCAAATGGGCCAGGCGGGCCCGGGTCCCCGCCGTGATGGTCTCCCACGAGACCGCCGACGGCGTCCTGCGCACCTGGGGCCTGTCCGAGAACATGTCCCGGCGCACTGCCGACGCCCTCAACGTCCGTACGGCGCACACCTACGCGCGCGTGGTGTGCACCACCGAGTTCGCCGAGCGGGAGTTCGTCCGCATCGGCGCCCGCAATGTCGTACGGGCTCCGCTGGGCGTCGACCTGGTGGGGCGCACCCCGGCGCTGCGGGACCCGGTGGTGCGCGCGGAGTACGCGCGCGTGGACCAGGTTCTGCTGGTGACCTGCACCCGGCTCTCCGTGGAGAAGCGGCCCGGTACCGCGCTCGACGCCCTGGAGTCGCTGGTACGGCGCGGGCGGCGGGCGGTCCTCGTGGTCGCGGGCGACGGGCCGCTGCGGGCCCGGCTCGAACAGCGGGCGCGGGAGCGCGGGCTGCCGGTCACCTTCCTGGGGCACGTCTCCGACCGGCGGCTGCTCGGCGCGCTCCAGGCCTCCGCCGACGTGTGCCTGGCACCCGGGCCCGCCGAGACCTTCGGGCTCGCCGCCCTGGAGGCGATGGCCTGCGGCACGCCCGTGGTGGCCAGCGCCTCGTCCGCGCTGCCCGAGGTCATCGGCTCCGCGGGCGCCACGGCCGCGGACAACGGGCGGGCCTTCGCGGACGCCGTGGACATGCTGCTGGAGCGCTCCGAGCCGGAGCGGCGGGAGATCGCACGCGCGCGTGCCGAGTGTTTCGGCTGGGACACGGCGGTCGACGCCTTCCTCGCCGCGCACGACGCGGACGTCCCGGTACGGCGCTTCGTGCCCGGAGGCGTGGCATGAGCACGGTCCGTTTCGTCGCCCTCGGTGACTCGCTCACCGAGGGCGTGGGCGATCCCGTCGACGGGGCCTGGCGCGGCTGGGCCGCGCTGCTCGCCGACGGGCTGGTCCAACAGCCCCAAGACACCGTGGAGTTCACGAACCTGGCGGTCAGCGGGGCACAGTCGCGGGACGTCCTGGAACGGCAGACCCCGGCCGGGCTCGCCCTGCGCCCGGACGTCGTGTCCGTAGTCATAGGCGTCAACGACACCCTGCGCTGCACCTTCGACATCCAGGCCCTGGCCGCCCGGCTCGACAAGGTCTACGCCGCCTTCACGGCACAGGGCGCGGTCCTGCTGACGGCCTGTCTGCCCGACCCGGGAGCGATGCTCGGCCTCCCGGGCGCGCTGGCCCGCCCGCTGGCCAGGCGGCAGCGCGCCGTGAACACGGTGGTGCACGCGCTCTCCGAACGCTACGGCGCCGTGCATCTGCATGCCGCCGAGGGCGAGTGGATCATGGACCGCGCGATCTGGAGCGCGGACCGGCTGCACCCCGGAGAGCGCGGCCACCGTCAACTGGCGCTGCGGTTCCACGCGTTGCTCGCCGAGGAGGGCGTGGCCACGGGGGCCGCACCCTCGCCCGAGCCCGAGTTCCCGGTGCCCACCAAGTCGGCCAGCCTGTGGTGGCTGGCGACAGCGGGCACCGGCTGGGTGGCCCGCCGCTGCACCGACCTGCTGCCGCAGCTCCTGAGGCTGGCCGCCGACGAGATGCGCCACCGCGCGCGGGGCACCAGCGCCCGGCTCGACCTGAGCGCGTCCCACGCGGTGTCGGCGGCGCTGGCCGCCCTCACGGTGGGGGAGCAGCGGCCGGACGCCGCGTAGGGCCCCACGGGGCCTCAGCGGCGCCGTACGGCCACGAAACGGACCGGGGTTCCGGGCACCGCCTGCGCGGCGGCCGGGAGGTCCGCCGGGCGGACGACCGCGATCACCGGGTAGCCGCCCGTGGTCGGATGGTCGGCGAGGAAGACCACGGGGCGGCCGTCCGGGGGCACCTGGACGGCGCCCAGGACCATGCCCTCGCTGGGGAGTTCACCGGTCGACGCCCGCTCCAGGGCCGGGCCCTCGGTGCGCAGCCCGATGCGGTTGCTCGCCGACGACACCTGGTAGACGCGTGACGTGAACGCCCGTACCGCCTCCGGTGTGAACCAGTCGTCGCGAGGTCCGAGCGTCACCCGGAGGACGAGTTCGACCGGGGGGCGCGGCTGCGGGGCGAAGTCCACGCGCGCGTGCAGGCCGCTCGGGGACCCCAGCGGCAGTATGGCGCCGTTCGTGAGCGGCGCCGGACCGAGCCCGGACAGCAGGTCCGTGGAACGGCTGCCGAGCACCGGCTCCACGGCGACACCGCCGGCGAACGCGACGTAGGAGCGCACTCCGGAGAAGGCCGGTCCGATGTCCAGGAGCGTCCCGGCGGGCACGTGCGCGGGCGCGCCCCAGGCGACGGGCCGTCCGTCCACCGTGACCGGGCAGGGCGCGCCGCCGACCGCCACGAGGATCGTTGAACGAGGCCGTACGGCACACCCGTTGAGGGTCGTCTCCAGGACGGCCGCCTCGGGCGGGTTGCCGACCAGCCGGTTGACGAGCGCCGCCGCGGGCCCGTCGAGCGCCCCGGAACGCGGCACCCCCAGGTGCGCGTGTCCGGGCCGCCCCAGGTCCTGCACGGTGGTCAGGGCCCCGGCCCGGACGACGGCCAGTGCGCGGTCGGTCATACGTCCGCCACCGGGACGAAGCGCACCCGCGTGCCGGGCGACAGCAGCGCGGCGGGCACGCGCGTGTGGTCCCACAGGACGGCGTCCGTCGTGCCGATCAGCTGCCAACCCCCGGGCGAGGCACGGGGATACACGCCGGTGTACGGCCCCGCCAGGCCCACGGCGCCGGCGTGGACGGCCGTGCGCGGGGTGGCCCGGCGCGGGACGTCGTAGCGGGCCGGGAGGCCGGTGAGGTACCCGAAGCCGGGGGCGAAGCCGCAGAAGGCGACACGGAACTCGGTGGCCGCGTGGATGCGGCCCACCTCCCGCTCGGGGACGCCCCACAGGGCGGCGACGTCGGCGAGGTCCGGGCCGTCGTAGCGCACCGGGAGTTCGACGACCCCGCGCGCGCGTGGGGGAGCGGGAGGCAGTTCGGAGGCGGTCAGTTCGGAGGCCAGGCGGGCCGGGTCGGCGAGGCCGTCCAGGAGGACGGTGCGGGCGGCCGGGACGATCTCGCGGACGGTGAGCAGGCCCTCCGCGCGGCGGCGCAGCAGCTCCGCGTGGACGGCCTCGGCCTCCTCCCCGGAAGCGACCTCGACGAGCAGCGCGTCCTCCCCCACGGGCAGTGCCCTCACGCGAAGGCCTCCACCCGGACGCCCGACTCCAGGAGCCGCCGCCGGACCCTGCGGGCCAGGTCGACCGCGCCGGGCGTGTCCCCGTGCAGGCACAGGGAGCGGGCCCGCACCTCGATACGGGCCCCGGAGAGCGCGTCGACCGTGCCGGAGCGGGCCAGGCCCAGCGAGCGCTCCACGACGGCCTCGGGGTCGGTGACCACGGCGCCGTCCCGGCCGCGCGGCACGAGCGTGCCCTCGTCGGTGTAGGCGCGGTCCGCGAACGCCTCCGTGACGGCCGGCAGCCCCGCCTTGGCCGCCAGGTCGAGCACGACCGAACCGGGCAGCCCGAGCACCGGCAGCGAGCCGCCGGCCAGGAGCACTCCCTCGACCACCGCGGCGGCCTGCTCGGGGTCGTGCACGACCCGGTTGTAGAGCGCGCCGTGCGGTTTGACGTAGGACACGCGGGTGCCCGCCGCGCGGGCGAACACCTCCAAGGCGCCGATCTGGTACGCCACTTCGGCCGCCAGCTCGGCGGACGGCACCTCCATGGCGCGCCGTCCGAAGCCCGCCAGGTCCCGGTAGGACACCTGCGCGCCGACCCTCACCCCGAGCCCGGCCGCCAGTTCGCACACCCGTCGCATGGTGACCGGGTCCCCGGCGTGGAAGCCGCAGGCCACGTTGGCACTGGTGACGACGGACAGCAGCTGTTCGTCGTCGGTGAGATGCCAGCGGCCGAAGCCCTCGCCGAGGTCGGCGTTCAGATCGATCATCATCTCTCCTGGTCCGGCGACTGGGCCGGAAACTGGTCGGGCGGCGGGTCAGACGACGCGGTACTGCTCGTCGCGGGCGTCGGTGACGAACATCTGGCCCGGCGCGTGGGTGATGGCGAACGGCGGACGGGACGCCATCACCGCGGCCTGCGGGGTCACTCCGCAGGCCCAGAACACCGGGATGTCGTCCGGCGCGGCGGCCACCGGATCACCGAAGTCCGGACGGCCGAGGTCGGTGATGCCGAGCCCCGCGGGATCGCCGCAGTGCACGGGGCTGCCGTGCACCGCCGGGAGCAGCGCGGTCACCCGGATCGCCGTCGACAGGTGCTCCGGGGGCACCGGGCGCATCGACACCACCATCGGGCCGTGCAACCGCCCCGCCGGGCGGCAGGGGCGGCCCGTGACGTACATCGGGACATTGCGGCCCTGCTCGATGTGCCGGATCGGGACACCAGCCTCGCTCAGCGACCACTCGAAGGTGAAGCTGCACCCGATCAGGAACGACACCAGGTCCTCGCGCCAGTACGCCCGTACGTCCGTCGGCTCGTCCGCCAACTCGCCGTCCCGCCACACCCGGTAGCGCGGCAGATCGGTGCGCAGGTCCGCGCCGGGGGCCAGCACCGTCCGCCAGGAGCCGGCGTCCGTGACGTCGAGCACCGGACACGGCTTCGGGTTGCGCTGGCAGAACAGCAGCATGTCGTACGCCCAGTCGGCGGGCACCGAGATCAGGTTGGCCTGGGTGTGGCCCGCCGCGATCCCGGCCGTGGGACCCGTCAGACCGGCCCGGAAGCGGGCCCTGGCCGTGCGTGGGCTCCACGCGTGCGCGTGCTGGTCGACGAGGGTCGGGGGACGGTCCTCCGTGCGGTTCACGCCAGTTCCTTTCCACGCGTCTCCGGCAGCCCCAGGAGCGCCAGCGCCGCGATGCCGTAACCGATGGCCCCGAAGACCAGCGCTCCGCCCACACCCCAACTGTCGGCCAGGAAGCCCACCAGGGTCGGGAAGACGGCGCCGACCGCGCGGCCCGTGTTGTAGGTGAAGCCCTGTCCCGTGCCGCGCAGCGCGGTCGGGTAGAGCTCGCTCAGGTACGAGCCGAAGCCGCTGAAGATCGCCGACATACAGAACCCGAGCGGGAAACCGAGTACCAGGAGAAGGGTGTTGGCGCCGTTGGGGATGTGTGTGTACACCAGGATGCAGATCGCCGAGAGCAGGGCGAAGAGCCAGATGTTGCGCTTGCGGCCGAGTACGTCGGTGAGGTAGCCGCCGGTCAGGTAGCCCAGGAAGGCGCCGGAGATCAGGAAGGTCAGATAGCCGCCGGTGCCGACGACGGACAGGCCGCGCTCCGTCTTGAGGTAGGTCGGCACCCAGGTGGCCAGGGTGTAGTAGCCGCCCTGGACGCCGGTGGAGAGCAGGCCCGCGAAAACCGTCGTGCGCAGCAGGCCCGGCGCCTCGGCCGTGCCCGGCCTGAAGATCGCCACGAACGAGCCCTTCTGGGCGTTCTGTTCGCGCACGGCCGTCGCTTCGGGAGCGTCGTGCACCCGGCGCCGCATCCAGAGCACCAGCAGAGCGGGGAGCGCGCCGGTCCAGAACATCACCCGCCAGGCCAGGTCGTCGCCGAGGAACGAGAAGACCAGCGTGTAGACGACCGCGGCCAGCGCCCAGCCGACCGCCCAGGAGCTCTGCACCGCGCCGAGCGTACGGCCGCGGTGCCTGGCGCTCGCGTACTCGGCGACCAGGATCGCGCCGACCGCCCACTCGCCGCCGAAACCGAGGCCCTGGAGGGCGCGGAACACCAACAGGGTCTCGTAGTTGGGCGCGAAGCCGCAGGCCACCGTGAAGACGGCGTAGGTGATCACCGTGATCATCAGGGCCTTGACGCGGCCCACCCGGTCGGCGAAGACGCCCGCCAGGGCGCCCCCGACCGCCGAGACGACCAGGGTGACCGTGGTGAACAGGCCCGTCTGACCGCTGTCCAGGCCGAAGTACGCGGCCAGCGCGACCATGCTCAGCGGCAGCGTGAAGTAGTCGTAGGAGTCCAGCGCGTAGCCGCCGAACGCGCCCGCGAAGGCCCGGCGGCCGTTGGGTCCGAGTGCCCGCAGCCAGGCCAACGTGCCGTCGTCGGCGGTCGGTTCGTCCGTGGCGGGCTGGGTTCCGGTGTTCAGGGCCTGAGGTGGAGGGGTCGTGCTCATGTGCACCTCGCAGAGGGAGGACGGAGGGTGCTGGGACTGAGCCGGGCCGTGCGGAAGCCGTGGGCGCCGGGGAGAGCGGGTGGCGCCATGAAAAGTAAAGTAGAGGATCGTTGAACGATCCTTCAAGAGGCATGTTGTTTCGTTCTTGTATCTGCGGTTGAATTCCGGGCATGGCAGATCAGCTGGCGGGACTGGCAGACGACCGCGCCCTCCTGGGCCGTACGAGCACCGCCGAACGCGTCTCGGACATCCTCAGGAGCCGTATCGCCGAGGGCTACTTCCCGCCGGGGACCCGGCTCTCGGAGGACAGCATCGGCGGAGCGCTCGGTGTGTCGCGCAACACACTCCGCGAGGCGTTCCGGCTGCTCACCCATGAGCGGCTGCTCGTCCACGAGTTGAACAGGGGCGTCTTCGTCCGGGTCCTGACCGTCGAGGACGTCGAGGACATCTACCGCACCCGCCGCCTCGTCGAGTGCGCCGTCGTGCGCGGCCTGGGCGAACCGCCCTACGCCCTCGAACGACTCGCCGCGGCCGTGACCGAGGGGCAGTTGGCGTCCGTCGAGGATGACTGGAAAGGAGTGGGTACGGCCAACATCCACTTCCACCGGGAACTCGTCGACCTCGCCGGCAGCGCCCGCACCGACGAGCTGATGCGCAGCGTCTTCGCCGAACTCCGGCTCGCCTTCCACCTCGTGGACGACCCGAAGGCGCTCCACGAGCCCTACCTCCAGCGCAACCGCCTGATCCTCCAGGCCCTCCAGGCGGGGGCCGCCGCGGAGGCCGAGCGGCTGCTCGCGGTCTACCTCGACGACTCGCTGCGACGGGTCGTCGACGCGTACCGGCAGCGGGTCGGCGAGGACGGTACGGTCCTCGGCTGAGCGCGGCACGGCACCGCACGGCGCGGCACCCGGTCGACCTCCGCGCACGGCCGGGGCGGTGGTCGCGGTGGTGGCGGTAGTGGCTTCTGCGTCGTTTGGGTCGTTGTCAGACCGAGGACCTAGTCTGTGCAGCGTGACTTCGCCTGCATCGACGGACAGCGTTCCGCCCCAGTTCAGCGCGGGGCCGCGCCCCGCCCCGGGCCCGGCCGCCGACGAGGGACTGGCGCGGCGACTGCGCGCGCTCGCCTGCACCGCGCCGCTGCACGACCTCGACGCGCGCAAGGCGAACCTGGCGGGCGAGTACTCGGTCTACGGCATGGCGGAGGTGGCCCTCGCCGCCATCGACCTGGTCACCCTCAACATGGACTTCGACACCGGCGCCGACCACGACCAGATAGTGGCCAGGCTCATCCCGCGCATCGCCGCCCAGGCCCCGCAGCGCCTCGTCGCCGAACACGAGCGCGTCGCCCGCTGGGTCCTGGAGAACCTGATCAACGTCGGCAGCGTCGACCGCGGCTTCCGCACCGTCTACGGCACGTTCGCCCAGGACGGCACCTACGTGCGCCGCGACTACGACTTCAAGCTGATCGAGGAGGTCCCGGGCTACGGCGGCAGCGTCTACCTCCGGACGACCGACGAGGCCGTCAACGTCCTCGTGGGCGCCCTCGACACCGACGTCACCAGCGCGCAGATCGCCGCCGAGGTCAAGCTTGAGGTGCTGATCAGCCGCGGTCGGCTCGCCGACGCCCAGCTCGCCGCCGAGCAGGCCCGCTACCGCACCGTGCAGTACTCGGAGACCCTCCGCCGCGCCCTGGACGCCACCCGGCGCAACGTCCGCGCGGTGGACTGGCTCAACGCCGTGCCCGACATGATCGCCGAGGCCCTCGACCACGTCGCCGACCGCTACCGCCACGAGAACGCGATCCTCACCAACATCCGCAAGGCCCGCGACGAGTCCGAGGACCCCGAACAGAAGCGCCGCGCCGCCGAGTTGGTCGACATCGTCAAGGACTGCATCCGACGCCACACCCAACTCCAGTCGCGCCTGTTGGAGGCCGGACCGCTGTTCCGCGCGGAACAGGACCGGCAGGCCTTCGCCACCCCCATGACGACGTCCGGGATAGACCTCTACGGCCATCTCGTCTCGCCCGTGCTGCCGCTGCCCCTGGAGCAGGCGATCCGGGTCACGGACGCGTTCTTCGCGCGCGGGACGGGGCTGCGCACACCGATGTCCGTCCGGGTCGGCGACCTCGTCGACATACTGCTGACGCCGCCCCAGGAGCGGGAGCACCTCGGCGCGGAGATGCCGGAGCCGGATCTCATCGCCACGCCGGACGACAGCCGCTTCAGCGAGGAACAGCTCGCGGCGGCGATGGAGTTGCTCGACCTGCCCGCCGACGCGCCCCGGCGGTTGTCCGGGCTGCTGGCGGACGCGCGACGCCAGGATCCCGAACTGCCCTACCTGGTCGCCCTGTTGGCCGTGCACGCGGCCAGTCCGCCGGTCGGCACCGCGTACCGGCAGGGCGAGCCGAAGCTGTTGTTCGCCGTGGACGACGGGGTCGAGCTGGACGATCCCGAGTTCGGCGGGGCCGATCTCATCGTGGGAACGGCCCTGTTGGACGCGGCGGGAATGGCGGCGGGCCGGACGGAGGCGGCGTAAGGGATGAACGACCGCCGCGTGAACCACCGTTGTGAGAGCGACGGCTGCGTGAACCTCCGTCGTGAGAACGACCGCTGCCTGACCCACCGTTGTGCGAACGACCGTCGTACGAAACACCTCGGCAAGGAGCCCCGACCGTGAGCGAGCACGTCGAATGGAGTGAGCCGGAGGCCGCCGCCGTGCCGGTCACCGCCGTCATCACGCCCGCCGACGCCGCCGACGCGGCCCGGCTCGTCGCCTTCGGACTACAGCCCAAGTTGCAGCCCGCGCGGGACCAGGAATACACGGAGCTGCTGCGCCGGTACCGGGAGGACCCGCCGTTCGCGCGGCTCGCCGACGCCGTGGCCGCCGGGCTCGGACTGGTCGTCCTGGAGGTGTCCCCGCGCGCGGGGATGGCCGTGACCGCCGCCGAGGACTCGGTGTTCGCCGTCCGCATGGGCGACTACGCGCGCCGTACCGCCGCCGACTCCGGGGACCGCTTCCTGCACGGGCTCGCGCATCTGTCCGTCGCCGCGATGGCGTTCCCACGCCCCGAGGACCTCGCCGACGACGGCTACATCGGGCGCGTCACGGTCAATGGCGTCGACGCCTTCGTGCGCCAGGCCTGCCGCCGGCTGGAGGAGCGGGCCGACGAGCAGGGCATGAACACCGACCCGGCCACCGACGCCCCCGGCCTGGAGGCCGCCTGGCGGATCTGGGTCAGACGCAGCGCGACCGGAGCCACCAAGGACGCCCGCAGACTGGCCGGTTCGACCACCGGCATCGTCGGCAAGGCCGCCGCGTTCCTCACCGACTCCGGCTTCCTCCAGCGCACGGGCGACGACAACGGCGGGACGTACCGCACGACCGCCCGCTACCAGCTCCAGGTGCGTGACATGGCCGGCAGCGCCGCCATGGCCGAACTGCTGGAGCTGGGCGTCGTCCCGGTCACCGACGGCACCGCGAGCCTGCTGCCCGCCGAGGACACCGAGGACCTGGAGCTGGTGGCCGACGCCGGACTGCCGTTCCACTCCTGACCCCAGCCCCGCCAGCAAGACCCACGAACCCCCCACACCTGCCGAAGACTTACGACGAGAGTCCGCCATGTACGAGCTGTCCCGGGTCCGCCTCTACTCCATCGGGCCCGCCGGTGCGCGCTACGCCGACACCGTGCTTGACCTGCGAGGCGTGGGCAAGCCCGTGCCCGACCCCGCCCCCACCCAGGCGGAGTTCTTCGAGGACGAGCCCGTCGGACCGCCGCGCCGCCCCGCGCCCGCCGGTGTGCTCTTCCTGGAGAACGGCGGCGGCAAGTCCGTCCTGCTGAAGCTGATCTTCTCGGTGATGCTGCCGGGCCACCGCAACACGCTGGGCGGCGCCAGCTCCGGTGTGCTGCGCAAGTTCCTCCTCGCGGACGACTGCGGGCATGTCGCCCTGGAGTGGCAGCACACACTGACCGGTGAGTGCGTGGTCGTCGGCAAGGTCAGCGAGTGGCGCGGGCGCCAGGTCTCCAACGACCCGCGGAAGTTCGCCGAGGCCTGGTACTCGTTCCGGCCCGGTCCGGGGCTGAGCCTCGACAACCTCCCCGTCGCCGAGGCGACCTCCGTACGGCCGCCCGTCGAGGGTGCCTCCGGCGCGCAGGGCCGACGCCGCACCATGAAGGGGTTCCGGGACGCCATCACCGAGGCGGGCAAGGCGTATCCGCACCTCGAAGTCCACTGGGAGGAGATCCACGACCGCTGGATCGAGCACCTCGGAGACCTCGGACTCGACCCCGAACTCTTCCGCTACCAGCGGGAGATGAACGCCGACGAGGGCGAGGCCGCCGGCCTCTTCGCCGTCAAGAAGGACTCCGACTTCACCGACCTGCTGCTGCGCGCGGTCACCGACACCCGGGACACCGACGGGCTCGCCGACCTGGTCGGCGGCTTCGGCAACAAGCTGGGGCGCCGGGCCGAGCTGATCGCGGAGCGGGACTTCACGGCCGGGTCCGTGGACCTGCTCGGCCGGATCGTCGAGGCCGCCGAAGCACGGGCACGCGCGCGTGACATCCACGCCGGCGCCGAGCGCCGTACCCGCACCCTGGCGCGCCGGCTGTCCGCGCGGGGCGCGCGGGAGCGAGTGCGGGCCGCCGATCTCGCCCAGCGGGTCACCGCCGCCGCGTACGCCGTCACGCACTCCGAGGCGGCCCGGGAGCGCAGCGCGCTGATCGCCGCCGAACTCGCCTACCGGCACGCCTCGTTGGCGCTCGCCACCACGGAGAAGTCCGCCGCCGCGCAGAAGCGCGAACTCGCCGACGCGCGCACCCTGCACTCCGCCTGGCAGGCCGCCGAGGCCGTGCTGCGCCACCGTGCCGCCGCAGACCGCTCCGCGCGCGTGGCCGTCGCCATCCGCGAGGCCGAGCGGGACGCCGCCCCCGCGCTCGCCGCCCGCGCCAAGGCCGCCGTCGATCTCGTACGGGCCCTGCACGACGCGGCGGAGAGCGCCGAGAACCTCGCCAACGAGGGCGAGGAGCGTTCCGCCGCGCTCCAGGAGGTCGGCGAGACCTCCCACCGGGACGCGACCTCCGCCGCCACCGAGGCACAGCGCGCCCGCAGCGAGATCGGACATCTGCGCCAGCGCCTGTCCGAGGTCGAGCAGGAGACCGCCGAGGCGGTACGCGCGGGCTGGCTCGACGACACCGCCCCCGACGCGGACCCCGCCCGCGCGGCCCTCGCCGCGAGCGACGCCGAGAAGACGGCCGTCGCCGCCTGGGACACCGCGCGCGAGGCCTCGCGCCGCGCGTCCGAGCACGCCCGCGAAGCGGCTTCCGCCGAGTCCCGCGCGGAGTTGACGGCGGCCCGCGCGTCCGACGCGGCGACCGCCGCCGAGCGCACCTACGACGCGGAACGGCGCCTCGCGGAAGGGCTGGCGGAGGAGGAGCGGCTCGCCGAACTGCTGAGCCTGCCGGGTGCGGGTGCGGGTGCGGGTGCGGGTGCGGGTGCGAGTGGTGCCGGTGGCGTGCCGGTGCCGCGCGGTGCCAACGAGGGTGCGGCGAACGGCGGTTCCGCCGCCGACCCCGTCTCCCTCACCCCCTCCGGCAACTCCAAGTCCTCCCGCCCCCTCGTCGAGGGCCCGCTCACTTCCGAGGAACTCGACCGCTTCGCCGACGAGTTGCGCGAACTGCTCGACGACGGCGTCGCCTCAAGCGAGCGACAGCTCTTCGACCTGCGTACCGCCGCGGCCGACGACTCCCGGATCCTCGGCGCGCTCGGTGACGGTGGACTGCTGCCGCCCGGCCCGGACGTGCTGGCCACCGTCGAGTACCTCGGCGAGCACGGCATCCCCGCCCTGCCCGGCTGGCGCTACCTCGCGCAGGCCGTCGACCCCGTCGACCACGCGCGCGTGCTGGCCGCCCGGCCCGAGCTGGTCGACGGCGTGATCATCACCGACCCGGACACGCACGCGCGTGCCCGCGAGGCGCTCAGCGACGCGGCCCTGCTGCCCCGCTCCGCCGTGGCCGTAGGTACGGCCGCCGCTCTGCTCGCCCCGACCCCGGCGGCCGACGCGCGCGACGGCGCCGCCTCCGATGTGTTCCTCGTCCCGCCGAACCCGGCCATGCACGACGAGCACGCCGCCGACGAGGAGCGGCAGGCGCTGCGCGCGCGGGCCACCGAGCGGGACGAGGAGATCCGCACGCTCGCCGCCCGGCTCGGCAAGGACCGTGAACTGGCGGCACGGCTCGCCTCCTGGCGCACCGGCTGTCCGAGCGGGCGGCTGGTCGAACTGGCCCGGTCCGCGCAGGACACCCGAGCGTTCGCCGAGGAGGCCGAGGCCGAGCTCGCCGAGGCGCGGACCCTGCGGGCCGAGGCCGACGAAGCCGCCGCCGAGGCCGCCCAGGTCCGCGACGAACGGCAGGAGACCGCGCAGAAGGCCCGGCGCGCCGCCGACGCCCTCGCCGGACTCGCCTTCCGGCTGCGGGAACGCGCCGGCTGGCAGGTCAAACTCCGCGAACTCGCCGACGAGGCGACCGAGTCGGAGGCCCGCGCCCAGTCCTGCCTGGAGCGGGCCCGCGCCGCCGACGAGGACCGCCGCGCCGCCCAGCGCGCCGCCGACGACGCCCGCCGTACGGCCCGGGCGCTGCGCGCCGAGCGCTCCGAGATCGCGGGCGCCCCCGACGACGTACCGGCGGACGGCCCCGACGCGCCCAAGCCCTCGCTGCCCGCCCTGCGCGAGGCCTATCGCGCCGCGTCGCAGCTCTACGAGAAGGTCGGTGTCGGCGCCGACCTGCGGGCCGAGCAGGCGCGGGCGGAGAGCGACGAAAGCGCGGCCAGCGCCGAGTTGGACCGGCTCAGCAACAAGGTCCGCACCCGCGCGGCGCAGTTGCTGGAGTCGCCCGACGGCTCCGACGGGCCGTCCCGGCAGGCCGCCGCGGCGCGTGCCGAGGAACTGGTGCAGCTGCTGGAGACCCGGGTGTCGAACGCGAGCGAGCAACTCGGGCGGCTGCGCGGCGAGGCCGAACGGCACGCGCCCGAGGACGGCGAGGCACACACCGAGCTGGCCGAGGAGCTGATCCCGCGCGACGCAGAGCACGCCCAGGCCCTGCTGCGCACCGCCACGGCCGAACTCGCCTCCCGCACCGAGGCGTTGGCCCAGTCCCGCGAGGCGCACGCCGAACTCCTCGACGCCCACCGCGCCGCCGAGGACGGGGCCGGCGGCTTCGACGAGACCGCCGCGCTGCTGCGGGACCTGCTGCGCGAACACGCCTCCGACGAGGACCAGGAGGAGCCCGAGCCCTACCCGGGCGGCCTGGAGGAGGCCCGGCACTCCGCCGCCGAGGCCCGTCGCTCGCTGCGCGGCTGCGCCGCCGACCTGTCCGCCGCCGAGGGCGCCGTACGGGAGGCGAGTGATGTGCTGGTGCGGCACGCCAACGCGACGCGGTACGAGCAGGTGCGGACGCCCGCGCGGCAGCAGATCCGTGAGCTGCCGGCGTCCTCCCTGCCCGAGCACGCGCAGAAGTGGGCCGACGCCTTCGCGCCCCGACTCCGGGTCCTCACCGACGAGTTGGCGCAATTGGAACGCAACCGCGACTCGATCGTGGACCGCCTCCGCGGGCTCGTCGAGTCGGCACTCGCCACCCTGCGGTCCGCGCAGCGGCTGTCCCAGCTGCCGGAGGGGCTCGGCGAGTGGTCCGGGCAGGAGTTCGTGCGCATCCGCTTCGACGAGCCCGACCAGGCCACGCTGACCGAGCGGCTCGGCGAGGTCGTCGACGAGGCCACCCGGGCCGCCGTGAAGAAGAACTCCGACATGCGCCGCGACGGAATGTCCTTGCTGCTGCGGGGAGTCGGGGCGGCCCTTGAGCCCAAGGGCGTCGCCGTCGAGATCCTCAAGCCGGACGCCGTGCTGCGGGCCGAGCGCGTCCCTGTCGGACAGATGGGCGACGTCTTCTCCGGCGGCCAGCTGCTCACCGCGGCCATCGCCCTGTACTGCACGATGGCCGCGCTGCGCTCGAACGACCGGGGCCGGGACAAGCACCGGCACGCCGGCACGCTCTTCCTCGACAACCCCATCGGACGGGCCAACGCCACCTATCTGCTGGAACTCCAGCGCGCCGTGTCCGACGCGCTCGGTGTCCAACTCCTGTACACCACCGGCCTGTTCGACACCACCGCACTCGCCGAGTTCCCGCTGGTCATCCGGCTGCGCAACGACGCCGACCTCAGGGCCGGCCTGAAGTACATCAGCGTGGAGGAGCACCTCCGGCCGGGACTGCCGCAGCAGGCCCCCGCCGGAGAGGGGGAGTCGGTGCACAGCGAGATCACGGCGACCCGCATGTTCAAACGACCGGCGCCGACCGCCCCGTAGGAAGCCGGCCGCCCTGTGGGAGAGGTCCGTCGCGGGAGGACGGACGTCAGCGGTGGGCGGGACTCAGGAGTGCGACAGCTGCCCGGTGCCGCTCTTGCGGGCTATGCGCTCCTGCGCCCGCCGGGTGGCCTTCGCCTGACGCTGGGCCCGCCGCCGCTCACGGCGCAGCGCCCGTGCCGTGCTGCTGGGCTCCGAGACGACGCCGTTGCGCTGGTTCCACATCTGGCGGGTCACCCATACGTCGAGGACGCCCCAGGTGGCCACCACCGTGCTGACCACGCTGCTGATCACCATCGGGAAGGCCAGCCAGGACCCGGCCATCGTGCACAGGAAGGCCACCGTGCCCTGGATCAGCGTCACGGCGATGATGAGCACCGCCCGCACCGCCGCCGTACGCACCGGATCGGGCAGCCGCCGACGACGCGCGGGCTCCTCGATCCACAACGGCCTTGCGTACTCCCGCTGTTCGGCCGTCGCGCGGGCCGCGCGCGGCCCCTCGAACCCCGCCGCCTTCGGTGCGCTTGAGCGCGCCGGAGCCTCGCCTTCCCCCGTCGACCGCGCCGTCACGCCGTCCTCAAGCGCCTCTTGCCGCTCCGCCGTGCCCATCAACGTGTCCTCCCCACCGCCGCTGCACCACTCGTCCCGGACTCCGAAGAATCCGGCTCCCCAGTGGGTGCCCGGCCTGCCCTGTTTTACGCCGCCCGGGGGCGGATGCGGCTCGTGTGGCCGGTTCCGCACCCATGTCCCGTAGAGAAAGACGAACAACATCCCGCGAAGATTCCCACCGAAGGAAAAATTCCGGCCAACTGGCCGTGCGGGTCGATCAGGTCAGGTCCGGCGAACCTCGTGGAATCGTGACGGCAATCTCCCGTAATGCCCTGACACCTCCCCATGTCCGGTCCCTGGTGCGGAAGTTCACGCTCCGGACAGCTCTTCGAGTTACCTGTGTGTCAGTAGTAGGCTCGCGCCGTTTGTTGACGCACATGTGTACCCCCGGCCGGCGGGGGTCCAGCTGGGGGAGACCATGCGCTTTCGCGGGAAGTCCATCCGCCGGAAGATCGTGGCGCTCCTTCTCGTGCCCCTCGTGTCCCTGACCGCGATCTGGGCGTTCGCCACGGTCCTCACCGGCCGTGCGGCCGGAGACCTGTTCAACGTGTCGTCGGTCGTCGAGAAGATCGGCTACCCCACCGAGGACACCGTCCGCGTCATCCAGCAGGAACGGCGCCAGTCGCTCGTCTACCTCGCCGACCCGCGCGCCGCCGACGGCCTCGCCGACCTCAAGCGCAGCCGCACCGCGACCGACGAGGCCGTCGCCAAGATCCGCAAGAACGCCCGGAATCCCGACGTCCGGGACGCGATGGGCCAGGCCACCGACAGCCGTGTCGCCGCCGTGCTCGACGCCTTCGACGGCCTGGGATCCCTGCGGCGCGGCGTCGAGGACGGCACCGTGAGCCGCGCCCAGGCCCTCGACCTCTACAACCGCCTGGTCGACCCCTGCTACGTGCTGCTGACCAACCTCCACGTCGTCGACAACGTCGAGATGGACAAGCAGTACCGCGCCCTCGTCAACCTCGCCCGCGCCCGCGAACTCCTCTCCCGCGAGGACGCGTTGCTCGGCTCCTCGCTGATCGTCGGCGAACTCACCCGCGCGGAGACCCGTGCAGTCTCCGACCTCGTGGCCGAGCGGACCCTGCTGTACGACGTCAACCTGCCGCTGCTGCCCGCCTCCGAGCGCGGCCACTTCGATCGCTTCTGGAAGAACGCGGCCAGCGCCCCGTTGCGCGTGGCCGAACAGGCCGCCGCCTCCTCGGAGTCCGGCTCGCCCCGCGATGTCACCGCGCAGACCTGGAACACGGCGGCCGGTGCCGCGCTGGACCGGCTCGGCACCCTCGACGACCAGGCCAACGACCGTTATCAGGACCGCGTCCGCCCCGTCGCGATAAACGTCATCCTGAAGGCGGCCGTCGCCGGCGTCCTCGGCCTGATCGCCCTGCTCCTCTCGCTGTTCCTGTCGGTGCGCATCGGCCGCGGCCTCATCCGGGACCTGCGCCAGCTCCGCCTGGACGCCCACGAGGCGTCCGGCGTCCGGCTGCCCAGCGTGATGCGCCGTCTGTCGGTCGGCGAGGTGGTCGACGTCGAGACCGAGGTCCCGCGGCTGGAGTACGACCGGAACGAGATCGGCGAGGTCGGCCAGGCACTCAACACCCTGCAACGCGCCGCCGTCGAAGCCGCCGTCAAACAGGCCGAGTTGCGCTCCGGCGTCTCCGAGGTCTTCGTCAACCTCGCCCGGCGCAGCCAGGTCCTCCTGCACAAGCAGCTCACCCTGCTGGACACCATGGAGCGCAGGACCGAGGACACCGACGAACTCGCCGACCTGTTCCGCCTCGACCACCTGACGACCCGTATGCGCCGGCACGCCGAGGGCCTGGTGATCCTCTCGGGTGCGGCCCCCTCCCGGCAGTGGCGCAAGCCGGTCCAGCTCATGGACATCGTCCGCGCGGCCGTCGCCGAGGTCGAGGACTACGAGCGCATCGAGGTCCGCCGGCTGCCGAGGATCGCCGTCACCGGCCCCGCCGTCGCGGACCTCACCCACCTGGTCGCCGAACTCTTGGAGAACGCCACGGTGTTCTCCCCGCCGCACACCGCCGTCCAGGTCGTGGGGGAGCGGGTCGCCAACGGCTTCACCCTGGAGATCCACGACCGAGGCCTCGGCATGGCGGCCGACGCGCTCCTGGACGCCAACCTCCGGCTCGCCGAGACACCAGAGTTCGAACTCTCCGACACCGACCGGCTCGGCCTGTTCGTGGTCAGCCGGCTCGCCCAGCGGCAGAACGTCCGCGTCTCCCTCCAGCCCTCCCCCTACGGCGGCACCACCGCTGTCGTGTTCATCCCCGACGCCCTCCTGAGTGACGAGATCCCGGACACCAACGGCATCGGCTTCCGCCTCGACCGCCCCCGGCCGACCAAGGAGGCCGAGTTCGAGGAGAGCCACCGCTCCGCGCTCTCCCAGGTGCCCACGAAGATGCCCGGCCTCTCGCCCGCTCTCCTGGACGGGCCGGTCGAGCTGGAGGCCCCGGTCGACCTGGACACCCTCACCGGCTTCCCGGACGCCCTCGACGACGAGGACGGCGAACGCGGCGAGATGTTCCGTCCCCGCCGTCCGGGCCTGCGGGACGACCTCGCCCCCGTACGCCCCGTAGAACCGCGACAGCAGCTCTCCGAGGCCGATGACGGACCGCGCGGGGATGCCGACATCCGCCGGAACGATCCGCTTCCGCTGCCCCGGCGCCGGACGCCCAAGCTGGTCAGCTCGCACGGACGCCCGGTCGTCGAACAGCGCTCGCGACGGGAACCGGGGGATCCCGGGGACGGCGGCTACGACGGCCTCACCGCGGGCCCGAGCGGAACCGACCCGGAGGGCCCGGCCCCGCTGCCGGCCCGGCGGCGCGGAGACACGCCGCTACGGCGTCGTACCGACGTACCCGCGACTTCTTCGGCCTCCCCGGGGCGTGGATCGGGCGAGCCGCCCGAGACCCCCGCGCTGCCCCGGCGCACCCGGCGGGCCGAGATCGCGTCCAGCATTCCGGACTCCGGCACCTCCTCCGGCGAGGCCGGGCCCGACCTGGAGGCGTTGCCCAGACGGGTGCGCCAGGCCAATCTGGCCCCGCAGTTGAAGAAGGACCCCGAACGGCGCACCACCAGCCCGGCGGAGGTCGTGGAGCGCGACGCCGACGAGGTACGCAGCCGCATGGCATCGCTCCAGCGCGGCTGGCAGCGTGGCCGCGAGGAGAACGCCGAGGGCGACGACGTCCGAGGCGGCACAGCACAAGGAACTAAGGGGGACGGTCGATGACCGCACCAGAGGCGACCGGCCACGGGACGACCGACCAGCGCGGGCTGAACTGGCTCCTCGACGACCTCGTCGAGCGCGTCGCCAGCATCCGCAAGGCGATCGTCCTCTCCGGCGACGGCCTGCCCACCGGCGTGTCCCAGGACCTGACCCGTGAGGACAGCGAACACCTGGCCGCCGTCGCCTCCGGCTTCCACAGCCTCGCCAAGGGCGTCGGCCGCCACTTCGAGGCGGGCAGCGTCCGGCAGACCGTCGTAGAACTCGACGAGGCCTTCCTGTTCGTGACGGCCGCCGGTGACGGCAGCTGCCTCGCCGTCCTCGCCGACGCGGACTCGGACGTCGGACAGGTCGCCTACGAGATGACACTGCTCGTGAAGCGGGTCGGCGCGCATCTCGGTGCCGCTCCGCGCACCGATCTGTCCTCCGGCGGGTAGTGAAGTGACATGAGCAGAGACGGTCAGGGAAGAGGCCACTGGTTCGACGACGAGGCCGGACCGGTCGTCCGTCCGTACGCCATGACGCGCGGCCGTACCACCAGTGCGGGACAGCACCGTCTCGACCTGATCGCGGTGGTGGTCGCGGAGTCCCGCGCGGACGACTTCGAGGCGGACCAGGCGCTGTCCCCGGAGCACGTGGACATCATCGGGCTGTGCCGTGACGCCCCGCAGTCGGTCGCCGAACTCGCCGCCGAACTCGACCTGCCCATCGGCGTGATACGGGTCCTCATCGGAGACCTCGTGGACGAGGAACTGGTCCATGTCTCACGGCCCGTACCCCCTGCCGAACTGGTCGACGAGAGTATTCTCCGCGACGTCATCAGCGGCCTCCGGGCCCTGTGAGCGGCGCGGGATCCGACCCGCACCACCCATCAAGCAGGAGTAGAGATCGATGATCTTCGGGCGTTCTGAGCGAGGCAAGCCTCCGGTCGAGCCCGTCACGCTCAAGATCCTGGTGGCCGGCGGCTTCGGCGTGGGCAAGACCACCCTCGTCGGCGCGGTCAGCGAGATCAGGCCGCTGCGCACCGAGGAACTGCTCACCGAGGCGGGGCGTCCGGTCGACGACACCAGCGGTGTGGAGGGCAAGCACACCACCACCGTGGCCATGGACTTCGGGCGCATCACCCTGCGCGAGGACCTGGTGCTCTACCTGTTCGGCACCCCGGGGCAGGAGCGGTTCTGGTTCATGTGGGACGAGCTCTCCGAGGGCTCGCTCGGTGCCGTCGTCCTCGCCGACACGCGCCGCCTGGAGGACTGTTTCGCCGCCCTCGACTACTTCGAGCGGCGCTCCATACCCTTCGTCGTCGGCGTCAACTGCTTCGAGGGCGCCGCCCGTTACCCGGTGGAGACGGTACGGCGGGCCCTGGACCTCGACCAGGACGTACCGCTCATGCTGTGCGACGCGCGCGACCGGTCGTCGGTCAAGGAGGTCCTCATAGAGGTCGTCCAGCACGCGATGGCCTACGGCGCGAAGCGCCGCCAGAGCGTCACCAGCTGAGCCGCGGGAGCGGCCCGTACCGCCGCCGACCGGGGTACGGGCCGCAGCTCGTCGAAGCACGCACGCGCGCGCGTGCCTAGTTGTCGCCGTCCTCCAGCCAACCGAAGCTCTTCTCCACGGCCTTGCGCCAGTTGTGGTACTCGCGGTCCCGCACCGACGACTCCATGGAGGGCGTCCACTCGACGTCCTTCTGCCAGTGCGACTTCAGCTCGTCCAGGCCGTTCCACACACCGGTGGCGAGCCCGGCCGCGTAGGCGGCGCCCAGACACGTCGTCTCGGAGACCTTCGGGCGGATCACCGGAACGTCGAGCACGTCCGCCTGGTGCTGCATCAGCAGGTTGTTCTTGGTCATGCCGCCGTCCACCTTCAGGGTGGTGATCTGCACCCCGGAGTCCTGGAACATGGCGTCCACGACCTCACGCGTCTGCCAGCTCGTCGCCTCCAGCACCGCCCGCGCGAGGTGCGCCTTCGTGACGTACCGCGTCAGCCCGGTGACGACACCGCGCGCGTCCGCGCGCCAGTAGGGGGCGAACAGGCCGGAGAACGCGGGCACGATGTACGCGCCGCCGTTGTCGTCCACGCTCTCCGCGAGGCTCTCGATCTCGTCCGCGCTGCGGATGATGCCGAGCTGGTCCCGGAACCACTGAACGAGCGCGCCCGTTATGGCTATCGATCCCTCCAGGCAGTAGACCGGTGCCTCGTCGCCGATCTTGTAGCCCATCGTGGTGAGGAGGCCGTTCTTCGAAGGCACCGGCCGGTTCCCGGTGTTGAGCAGCAGGAAGCTGCCCGTGCCGTAGGTGTTCTTCGCCGTGCCGACGTCGTAGCAGGCCTGCCCGAACACGGCGGCCTGCTGGTCGCCCAGGGCCGACGCCACGGGCACGCCCGCGAGTTGGCCCACGGCGGTGCCGTAGACCTCGGCCGAGGACCTGATCTCGGGGAGGATCGCCTCGGGCACGTTCATCGCGGCGAGGATGGACGGGTCCCACTGGAGGGTCTCCAGGTTCATCAGCATGGTGCGCCCGGCGTTCGTCACATCGGTGACGTGCCGGCCGCCGTCGGTACCGCCGGTGAGGTTCCAGATCAGCCAGGAGTCGATCGTCCCGAAGGCGATCTCGCCGCGTTCGGCGCGGTCCCTGAGGCCGGGCACGTTGTCGAGCAGCCAGGCCGCCTTGGGCCCGGAGAAGTAGCTGGCGAGCGGCAGCCCGGTCTGCTCGCGGAACCGGTCGGGCCCGTCCGTGCCGCCCAGCTGCTTGCACAGGGCCGCGGTGCGGGTGTCCTGCCACACGATGGCGTTGTGCACGGGTTTGCCGGTGGCGCGGTCCCAAAGGACCGTTGTCTCGCGCTGGTTGGTGATGCCGAGCGCGTTGAGCTGGTCGGCGCGGAGTCCGGCCTTGGCGATCGCTCCGGCGACCACCGCCTGCACCTTGGACCAGATCTCGGTGGCGTCGTGCTCCACCCAGCCCGGCTTGGGGAAGATCTGGCGGTGCTCACGCTGGTCCACGGCGACGATCGCGCCGTCCTGGTTGAAGACGATGCAGCGGCTGGAGGTGGTGCCCTGGTCGATTGCGGCGACGAACCTGTCCGTCATGACGACCCCTTTGTCGTGTCCTTCGGATCCCTCGGATCTCTTCCTTCGGATCCTTCAGAGGGCTGCTCTCGGGAAGACTGCTCGAAGACTGTTGTCAGAAGGCCGCGTTGAAGATGACTCCGGCGAGTGCCCCGCCGATCAGCGGCCCCACCACCGGGATCCACGCGTAACTCCAGTCCGAGGTCCCCTTGTTGGGGATCGGCAGCAGTGAGTGGACGATGCGGGGGCCGAGGTCGCGGGCCGGGTTGATGGCGTACCCGGTGGGCCCGCCGAGCGACAGACCGATGCCGACCACCAGGAAGGAGACGACCAGCACCGCCGTGCCGGACTCGCCCAGTCCCTTGGTGAGCCCGAAGGCCAGGATCGGCAGGACCAGCGCGATCGTCGCGATGATCTCCGTCATCAGGTTCGCCACGACATTGCGGATCGTGGGCGAGGTGGAGAAGATCCCGAGCGTGGGCTGGGCCATCTCCTCCTCGGCGTTGGCCTGGAACTGCGCGAAGTAGACCAGCCAGCACAGCACCGCGCCGAGCATGGCGCCGACCATCTGGCCGGCGATGTAGAGCGGGACCTTGTCCCACTTCCCGGTGTCGATGGCGATGCCGATCGTGACCGCCGGATTGAGCTGCCCACCGGACAGCGGGGCGGCCGTGTACGCCCCGGCCATCACGCCGAAGCCCCATCCGAAGGCGATGACGATCCAGCCGGAGTTCTGTGCCTTGGAGTAGTTCAGGACGACGGCGGCGACCACGCCGGCGCCGAAGAGGATCAGGATCGCGGTGCCGATGACCTCACCGACGAATATGTCTCCATTGCTCATGGCGGCTCCTGGGCCCGGGCCCGGGACGGTCGGTCCCGGTCCTGCTTTCAGGGTGCGGTTCCCTTGGCGACTTCAGCCGAAGGCAGGGAGGGTCCCGAGCCCCGCCCGGCGTCCGTGACGAGCGTGCCGTCGCAGCCGAGATCGCCCGTGGGGGAGTGGGCCTGAGCGCGGGGCAGCCCGCGCGGCGGAGTGCCTGGTACGCCGAGAATGTACGGCGATGTCGACCGACACCGGGAAGTGTTCACCGGCGCCGAAGGAGCGTCAAGGTCGCGGACGGCAACGGTGACACCCGTCCTGACGGCCCCTGGAGCCCCTCAGGAGGCCGCCGGATCCCGCTCAGTGCCCGTGCGGACCCGCGCCCGTGCGGGAGGCCTCTACGGGCGCGGTGGGGGCGCCACGCAGGATCTCGTACCCGCCCAGCCCCGCCCGGCCCAACACCCAACTCGTCCCGTCCAGCGCCTTCGCCGCCTTCTTCAGCGGCGCCAGCGACGCCGCCGCCTGCCGGTGGTCGGTCACACTGCCCGGCACGCACAGCACGGTCGCCAGGGACAGCGTCACGGCCCTGCCGCCGGCCGTCCAGGGCACCTCCAGCACGGCGGCGGCCAGCGGTTCGAGCCCCTCCGGATCGGTGAGCACCAGGAAGTCGTCCCCGCCGATGTGCCCCACGCGCGTGTGCCCGGCCGCCGACAGTTGCAGCGCCCGCCCGACCGCGCGGATCAACTCGTCGCCCGCCGCGAAACCGGCCCCGTCGTTGACCTGTTTGAAGTGGTCGACGTCCAGCCAGCTCAGCGCGAACGTCCGCCCGTCCGCGATCCGCCGGTCCACCTCACCGGTGATCGCGTCCGAACCGGGCAGCCTGGTCAGCGGATTGAGCCCCGCCGCCTCCTCCACCCGCGTCTCCGCCAACGCCCGCACCAGATCCGCCAGTCGTACGACGCCCACGCACCGCCCGTACCGGTCGACGACCGCGACGTCGTCCGAGGTGCGGTCCGCGTCGCCGACCGCGACGACGTCCAGGACCTCCCAGGCGGTCGCGTCCACGCCGACCGTCCGCGGCACGTCGCCGAGTCTGGCCGCGGGCCGGTCGGCGTACAGGGCGTGCCCGTAGCGCCCCGACATCGACAGCAGGAAGCGGGACCGGTGCACCGACCGCACCGGCACCCCGTCCCGGTCCACGAGCACCACTCCGGAGACATCGGGCGAGCCGGTCAGCAGCGCCCGCACCTGACCGGCGGACGCGGTGTCGGGCAGCAGCGCGGCGGGCCGTACGAACTCCCGCACCCACGGCCCCGAGGGCGGAGTCATGGCGAGACCGGGGGCGCGCGGCGGAACGTATACGTCCGCCGCCGGGATCCGCGTCGGCGGCGCGAACAACTCGCCCTGCGCCAACTGGGCCCCGGCCGCCCGGGCCTGGGCGCACTGCGCCTCGGTCTCCACGCCCTCCACGGACAGCAGCGCCCCCAACTCCTCGCACAGGGTCCGCATCGCGCGCACCGCGGCCGGCCGCTCCAGCAGCGACGCGTCGAGCTTCACCAGGTCGGGCGCGAGGTCCGTGAGCAGCGTCAGGGGTACGTCGCCGTCGCCGACGCCGTCGGCACTGATCCGGAATCCCAGCCCGCGCAGCGCGCTCACCGCCTCTAGGAGCGCCCGTCGCGGCACGTGGGTGAACGGCGGCACGATGTCGACCGTCACCTCCCAGGGCAGCCGTCCCGCCTCACGGACGGCGCTGTGCAGCGCGGGAAGCCCGCCGAGGTCGGCGAGGGTGCCGGCGAACACATTGATGTGCAGCGGCAGCAGCGTCTCCTTGCGGGCAGCCGCGCGCACCGCCAACACGGCCAGCTTGCCGTCGAGTTCGGGATCGCGGCGGGCCTCGGCCAGGATGTCGCCGGTCTCCGGGCGGACGAGCACCTCCAGGCCCGCGATTCCACCGGTGGTCAGATTGACCACCGGCTGGAAGGCGAAGCGGAGAGTGTCCGTCCTGGAGCGCACGGCAGCATGATGACGCCACCGGCGTACACCCAGGCCCAGTTCATAAGACGTTCACGCACCTTGCCGGCCGCTCGAACCTGAGGGGCGGCACTCCGCCGCTCACCGCACCGCCAGCACCGCCGATCCGTGCCCGAACAGCCCCTGGTTGGCGGTGATCCCCACCCGCGCCCCGGCCACCTGCCGGTCGCCCGCGTCGCCTCTCAACTGCCAGGTCAACTCGCAGACCTGGGCGATGGCCTGCGCCGGAACCGCCTCCCCGAAGGAGGCCAGCCCTCCGCTCGCGTTCACCGGTATGCGCCCGCCCAGGGCCGTCGAGCCCTCCCGGAGCAGCTTGGCGCCCCCGCCCTCGGCGCACAGCCCCAGGTCCTCGTACCACTGCAACTCCAGGGCGGTGGACAGGTCGTAGACCTCGGCCAGGGAGAGGTCCTCGGGGCCGATGCCGGCCTCCTCGTAGGCCGCGCGGGCTATCGACGCCCGGAAGGTCTCCTCCGGCGGCGGTGCGCCCGCCGCGGAGTCGGTGGCGATGTCCGGGAGGTCGAGCACCGTGTTCGGGTAGCGCGGTGTCACCGTGGACACCGCGCGGATGCGCACCGGGTCGGCCGCCCCGTGCCCACGCGCGAACTCCAGGCTCGACAGCACCAGGGCGGCCCCGCCGTCCGAGGTGGCGCAGATGTCGAGCAGCCGCAGCGGATCGGCGACCACCGCCGACGCGGCGACCTCCTCGACGGAGACCCGCTTGCGGTAGCGCGCGTACGGATTCAGCGCCCCCAGGGCGGAGTTCTTCGCCTTCACCTGGGCGAAGTCCTCCGGGGTGTCCCCGTAGAGGGCCATCCGGCGGCGCGCGTACAGCCCGAAGTACGTCGGGTTCGTCGCTCCCAGGACCCGGAAGCGGAGCCAGTCCGGATCGTCGTGCCGGTCCCCGCCGGCCGGCCGGAAGAACCCCTTGGGCGCGGCGTCCGCGCCCACGACCAGCACCACGTCCGCGAGGCCCGAAAGGATCTGCGCCCGCGCGGTGTTGACGGCCTGTGCCCCGGACGCGCACGCCGCGTACACGCTCGCCACCCGGGCACCCTGCCAGCCCAGCGCCTTGGCGAAGGTCGCGCCCGCCACGTACCCCGGGTACCCGCCGCGCACCGTGTCGGCGCCGACGATCGAGCCGACGTCCCGCCACTCCAGCCCGGCGTCGGACAGCGCCGCCCGGGCCGCTGCCGTCCCGTACTCGACGAAGCTCCGCCCCCACTTGCCCCAGGGGTGCATGCCCGCGCCGAGCACCGCCACGTCCTCCGTCATGCCGTCACCCCCGCGGGCCGCCAGTGCCAGGTCGTCCAGGTCGTGTCCGTGTCCTCGTCGAGCACACCGGGGACGACCTCCATCTCCATGCCCACCGCCAGATCGGCGACGGTGATGCCGGGAACCGCCTGCCCCAGCACCACGATCCGCTCGGACTCCAGCTCCACAGCGATCAACGCGTACGGTTCCCACGGAAGTTCCGGATCGCTCACATAGGGTGACGGCGGCCGGTACCGGCTGTCCGTGTAGGACCAGACCCGGCCGCGCCGCGACAGCGGGACCTCCTCCAGGTCGCCGCCGGGACAGCCCGGATTGCGGCAATGACCGTCCTCACGGGGGAAGAAGACCGAGGCACACGCGGCACAACGCGTGCCGAGCAGCCGGAAGTCGTCCCCGTCCCCGGTGAACCAATCGGTGACCACAGGTGTGCGTGTCCGCGACAACGTCCCTCCACAACACTGGATCTGACGGAACGTCAGAAGTGTGCCACGGGCAACCGAAAATGAGCAGGGCGTTTCGGCGAACCAACGAGCCCCCTACGGCGTCGTGATACCGGGAGGGACGGCCGGGGCCCACGGGGGTGGTTCCGGCCGTCCCTCCCGGCATCACGCGCGCGGCCCCCGGAAAGATGTCCTCCGCTTGATCGGATACAGTCCGCCGGGTGTCCGAAACTCAAGGCTCCGTCCCCAACTCCGCGCCGGACTCCCACTGTTCGAGCTGCGGATCGCCCTACGGAGAGGGCGTCTCCGGCTGGCCCCGCACCTGCCCGGCCTGCGGCACGGTCGCCTACCGCAACCCGCTGCCCGTCGCCGTCGCACTCCAGCCCGTGTACGACACGAAGGGCACCGCCCTGGTCGTCATCACCCGAACCGTCGCCCCCGCGCGCGGAGGCGTCGCCCTGCCGGGCGGCTACGTCGACCACCGCGAGGACTGGCGGCAGGCCCTCGTCCGCGAACTCAGGGAGGAGACCGGCATCGAGGCCGCGAGCCGCGACGTACGACTCGTCGACGCCATCAGCTCGCCCGACGGCCATCTCCTGCTCTTCGGAGTCCTCCCGGAACGCCCGGTCGAAACCCTCCCCGCGTCCACCGCCACCGACGAGACGGAGGGCTGGCACCTGCTGCGCAGGCCGGAGGAACTCGCCTTCCCGCTCCACTCCGTGGCCGTCAGGGCCTGGTTCGAGGGCCGCTACATCTGAGGTCAGCCCTGGCCCAGCCCGCGCACCCGCACCGGCCAGGACGGCGTGCTCAGGCCGTCCTCCGACTCCCGCTCCACGACCACCCGCCGGCCCTTCCAGCGGGCGACGTAGCGCTCGATCTCCGGTTCGTCCCAGCCGTCGCCCGCGTCCGGCACCACCAGCCCGCCCCCGGTCCGTCCCCGGGCGGGCGCCCACACCTCCAGCTCAAGTCCGCCGTCCGCACCGCGCACCGGCAGCACGGCACCCGCGCGCGCGAACACCGGAATCCGCGACAACGGGGCGTCGACCAGAACCTGGGCCGGCCCCTCGTACGCCCGCTCCGTCTCCGTGTCGTACCAGCGTCCCCTCGGCAACTGCACCGCACGCCGGTCCGACCCCGGGGTGAGCACCGGCGCCACCAGGAGGCAGTCGCCCAGCAGGAAGGCGTCCTCGCAGTCCCGTAGCGCACGATCCTCCGGCGCACCCCACCACAGGGGCCGCACGTAGGGCGCTCCCGTTCGCCGCGCCAGATGTGCCAGCGTCATGAAGTACGGCAGCAGCCTCTGTCTCTCGACGAGCGCCACGCGCGCGTGCTCCAGCACGTCGTCGCCGAACTCCCAGGGCTCGCGACGCCCCGCCCGCAGACTCGCGTGGGTACGGAACAGCGGCAGATACGCGCCCAGTTGGAACCACCGCAGATACAGCTCCGGCGACGGACTCCCGTCGAAACCGCCCACATCAGGACCCGAGTAGGGCACCCCGCACAGCCCCAGCCCCATCACCAGCGACAGCGAGGCCCGCAGCCCGGGCCACCCGGTGGCCACATCGCCGGACCAGGTGCCCCCGTAGACCTGCATCCCGGCCCACCCGGAGCGCGAGAAGAGGAACGGCCGCTCCTGGGGGGCCAGTTCGCGCAACGCCTCGTAGGCCGCCCTGGCCATGCACAGCGCGTACACGTTGTGCGCCTCGCGATGGTCCCCGCCGCGCCCCTCCAGGTCGTGCCGGGCCGAACGCGGCAGCGTCGACTCACCGAAGGCGGCGAACGACGTGGGTTCGTTCATGTCGTGCCAGAAACCCGCGAACCCCTGCCCGAGCCGCTCCCCGTAGAGCCCGCCCCACCACTCCCGCACACGCGCGTGCGTGAAGTCCGGGAAAACCGCCTCCCCGGGCCACACGACACCCCGCACCAGCCGCCCCGAGGCGTCCCGCACGAAGGCGTCCTCGGCCGTCCCGCTGTCGTAGACCGCGTTCCCGGGCTCGGCCTTCACCGCCGGGTCCACGATCGACACCAGGCGGATCCCGTCCCGTCTCAACTCCTCGGCGAGGAACGGCAGTTTCGGGAACCGCTCGTGGTCGACGGTGAACACCTGGTGCTCGTCGTAGTGGTCGATGTCCAAGTGGACGGCGTCCAGCGGCAGACCGCGCTCCTGGTAGCCGGCCACGATCCGCCGCACCTCCTGCTCGCCGCCGAAGCCCCACCGCGCGTGGTGATGCCCCAGCGCCCAGGCCGGCGGCAGCGCGGGAGCACCGGTCAGCGACACCCAGGTGTGCAGCACGCGCGCGGGGGTGCCCACGATCACCCAGCAGCGCAGCGGACCACCGTCCACCCGCAGCTCGGACGCCCCGGCCCGGTCGTGCCCGGAACCGGCGCCCTCCTCGCCCTCCCGCAGCATCACCGTGCCGTCCCAGGAGGTGTCGTGGAACACCAGATGCGTGGCCGCGTCGGCCACCACCAGCTGCACCGGCATCGTGATGTACAGCGGATCGTCGCCCGGCCCGAACGCACGCCCCGGGTCGGTGTTCCACAGCCGGTACGTCCCGTCGCGCAGCCGGGGACCCGACGCGCGCCCGCCGAGCCCGAAGAACCGGGCGTCCGCGGCCACCTCCGACCGCTGCATCCAGCGCGCCGTGCCCCCGTCCACCGGCTCCCACCAGCGCGGCGGCAGATCCCGGCGCAGCGTCACACCACCGGGCGTACGCACCTCCACCGCGCCGTGCCGCGACACGGCGACCGTCACCCGCTCCGCCACGACCCGCCAGCCGCCGTCCTTGTCCGGCTCCAGGACGGCCCGGGGGTCCGGCTCGGGGCACCGCCCGCCGAGCGCGTACGAGGGCTCCGGAGCGGCCCCGTCCCAGCCCCAGAAGACCGCCCCGTTCACGGCGACGGTGATGCGCAGCTCGGACCGGCTGAACCGGACGACCCCGCCACCGGGCCCCGGCTGCGCGTCCCGCACCGGCCCGGGCACCCGCGCCCGCTCGGTCCCGCGCGCGGGCAGCCCGGTGGCGTCGGCACGCCTCCTGCGCCACGCCGCCCGTACGGTACGCCACCCCTGCGCCGCCCCCGTCGAACCGACCACCTTCACCGAACGCACCAGGTCACGACCGTCCATGCTGCTCACCCTGCCATTACGGGCCCCGGATAACCGCTTCGTTCAACTTCCGTTCACCCGTGGTGGGACCACTTCTTCACGGCACCGACCATGTGGAACGTGCCCTGGTGCAGAAGTCGATCACATGGCATCGTCCGTGTCAGCCGCGTCATGCGCACACCCCCGCTCGTGCGCGACCGACGCACACGACGCGTACAGCCCCGGGAGCCGCCCCATGTCGACCGCGAACCCCCTGCCGCTGTGGCGGCCAGATCCGGAACGCATCGCCCAGGCACAGGTCACCAGGTTCCAGTCCTGGGCGGCCGAACACCACGGAGCCCCCGCCGACGGCGGCTACGCGGCACTGCACCGATGGTCCGTCGACGAACTGGACACGTTCTGGCAGGCCGTCACCGAGTGGTTCGACGTCCGCTTCTCGACCCCCTACGCGCGCGTGCTCGGCGACCGCTCGATGCCCGGCGCCCACTGGTTCCCCGGAGCGACCGTCAACTACGCCGAGCACGCCCTGCGCGCGGCGGCGACCCGTGCGCACGAACCGGCCCTCCTGTACGTCGACGAGACCCACGAGCCGCGCCCGGTCACCTGGGCCGAACTGCGCCGCCAGGTCGGCTCCCTGGCCGCCGAACTGCGCACCCTCGGCGTACGCCCCGGAGACCGCGTCAGCGGCTACCTCCCGAACATCCCGCAGGCCGTCGTCGCCCTCCTCGCCACAGCCGCCGTAGGAGCCGTCTGGACCTCCTGCGCCCCCGACTTCGGCGCCCGCAGCGTCCTGGACCGCTTCCAACAGGTCGAACCGGTCGTCCTGTTCACCGTCGACGGCTACCGCTACGGCGGCAAGGAGCACGACCGCCGCGACACCGTCGCCGAACTCCGCCGCGAACTGCCCACCCTGCGCGCGGTCGTCCACATCCCCCTCCTGGGCACCGACGCCCCCGAAGGCGCCCTGGACTGGTCGTCCCTGACCTCCGCCGACGTGGAACCCGTCTTCGAAGAGGTCCCTTTCGAGCACCCCTTGTGGGTGCTCTACTCCTCGGGCACGACCGGCCTCCCCAAGGCCATCGTCCAGTCCCAGGGCGGCATCCTCGTAGAACACCTCAAACAGCTCGGCCTGCATTGCGACCTGGGCCCCGAGGACCGCTTCTTCTGGTACACGTCCACCGGCTGGATGATGTGGAACTTCCTCGTCTCCGGCCTCCTGACCGGTACCACGATCGTCCTCTACGACGGCAGCCCCGGGTACCCCGACACGGCCGCCCAGTGGCGTATCGCCGAACGCACCGGAGCGACTCTGTACGGGACTTCGGCCGCGTACGTCATGGCCTGCCGCAAGGCCGGTGTGCATCCCTCCCGGGACTTCGACCTCTCCAAGGTGGGCTGCGTCGCCACCACCGGATCACCGCTGCCCCCGGACGGGTTCCGCTGGCTGCACGACGAGGTCCGCGACGACCTCTGGATCGCCTCGGTCAGCGGCGGCACCGACGTCTGCTCCTGCTTCGCCGGAGCCGTACCGACCCTCCCGGTGCACATAGGCGAACTCCAGGCGCCCGGGCTCGGCACCGACCTCCAGTCCTGGGACCCGAACGGCGCCCCCCTGGTCGACGAGGTCGGCGAACTCGTCGTCACCAACCCCATGCCGTCCATGCCGATCTACTTCTGGAACGACCCCGACGGCACCCGCTACCACGACAGCTACTTCGACACCTACCCCGGAGTGTGGCGCCACGGCGACTGGATCACCGTCACCTCCCGGGGCTCCGTCGTCATCCACGGCCGCTCCGACTCCACGCTCAACCGCCAAGGCGTGCGCATGGGTTCGGCCGACATCTACGAAGCGGTCGAACGGCTCCCGGAGATCAAGGAGTCCCTCGTCATCGGCATCGAACAGCCGGACGGCGGCTACTGGATGCCCCTGTTCGTGCATCTCGCCCCCGGAGCCGTCCTGGACGACGCCCTCCTGGGCCGCATCAAGCAGACGATCCGCGAACAACTCTCCCCGCGCCACGTCCCCGACGAGGTCATCGAGGTCCCCGGAGTCCCGCACACCCTCACCGGAAAACGCATTGAGGTACCCGTCAAACGCCTCCTCCAGGGCACCCCGTTGGAGAAGGCGGTCAACCCGGGCTCCATCGACAACCTCGGCCTGCTCAGCTTCTACGAGGAACTCGCCCGCAAGCGCGCCTGATCGGCCTCCCGTAGAGACCGATCACGACCGATCACCCTCCATAGGTGGCCTCGGACTCGCCTTCGCCCAGCACGGCGGCGAAGTCCGAGGCCAGCCTGACCGCGTCGGCCGGTTCGAGTTCGGCGACGGAGATCCGCACCCCCGGCTCGGACGACAGCCGGAACCGCGCCCCCGCGGCGACCCACCAGCCGTACGACCGCAGCCCGTTGACCACGGCGGACTCGTCCCGCACCGGCACCCAGAGATTCATCCCGCTCACCCCGTGCGACGTGATCCCCCGCCGACTCAGCTCGTCTCGGAGGGCCCGACGCCGCAGTCCGTACGTCTCTTGGGCACGCGTGACCAACGCGCGCGTGCCGTCGTCCGTCATCAGCCCATGGGCGGTCTCCTGGAGGAGATGACTCACCCAACCGGACGTCAGCAGCAACCGCCCGTCGTGCCGCGCCAGCGTGGTCCGATCGCAGGCCGCAGCCGCCCATCGCAGATCGGTGCCGAGGAACTTGCTCACCGTCCGCACATGCACCCACCGCGGCAACCCGCCGGAAGCCAGCGACCACAGGGGAACGCCCGCCACGGCGGACGCGTGGTCGTTCTCCACGACAAGCACCTCGGGCCCGTCCCGGAGCACCTCGACAAGGGCGTCACGGCGCGCGGCGGAGAAGCTGCCGCCGTACGGGTTCTGCGCCCGAGGACTGCACACCACGGCACGCACACCCGCCCGCAGCGCCACCCGCAACGCGTCGGGACGCAGCCCCTCGTCGTCCACGGCGACCGGAACGCTCCGCAGCCCCAACGCCGTGACCAGATCCAGCAGATGGTGATACCCGGGGTCCTCCATGGCCACTGCGTCCCCGGGGCGCAACTCCACCGACAGCGACCGCCCGATCAGATCCAGCGCACCGTGCGCGAAGGTCACCTGGTCGACGGGCACACCATCAGGCCGAAGCCAGTCGCGTACGACCTCCTCCAGCCGTCCCAGCCGAGGCGTCGACCGGTGCGACCGGGCACCCGGGGACAGCCTCGACGGCGGCACCAGGGCGGGCAGGAAGAGCGGGTCGGGGTGGCCGCCGGCCAGATCCCGCAGCCCCTCCGGGACCCGGGGCGGCCGTCGGGACGCCACTGAGGGAGCCTGCGCCACCACGGTCCCGCCTCGTCCGCGCGTGACGACGATGCCCCGGCGCCGCAACTCCTTGTACGCGGTGGCGACCGTGCCCGGACTCACCCCGAGCTCGTCCGCGAGCCGCCGTACCGGAGGCAGCGCGGCATCGGGCCCCAACACGCCCTCGGCCACGGACCGTTCGACGGACGCCGCAATCCCCTTGGCCGTCGTACCACTGATCCCATATTGTATTGCCACGTCATCAACTATGTATCAATACATAATGCGACGCAAGGGGGAGCAGTGAAGACGACCCGCAGCACAGCCGCACGGCCGAAACGCATACCCGGAGGACGCGACGGCCGCAGAATGCTCGCGATCGCCCTCGTCGACCGCACCGGCAGCGGCCTGTGGGCCTCCGTGTCCGTCCTGTACTTCACCTACGTCTCGCACCTCTCCGTCGCCCAGGTCGGCACCCTCGCCGCCGTCGCGGGAGCCATCGGCATCGCCGGCGCACCCCTGGGCGGTCGCCTCGCCGACCGCTTCCCGCTCACCAGGGTCCTCACCGCCCTCCAACTCCTGCGCGCCCTCGCCTCCTTCGCCCTCCTCACCACGGACAACTACGTCCTCCTGATCGCCTTCTCGGCCGCAGGCGGCTTCGGCGACCGCGCCGCCAACGTGCTCACCAAGCTCTACGCCACCCGCGTGGCCGGACCAGACCGCATCCGCTACCAGGCCATCAGCCGTACCGTCGCCAACGCGGGCTGGGCCCTGGGAGGACTCGCCGCGGCGGGCGCGCTCGCCCTCGGCACGACCGCCGCCTACCACTGGCTCCTCCTCGGGGACGCCCTCTCCTTCGTCGCCGTCGCGACACTCACCCTGCGCTGCGGCGAACCCCCGTCGCCCCAGCGCGTCATCGCGACCTCGAAGGACACACCACCCGCGACCAAGCCCCCGAACCCCTGGCGCGACCGCACCTACCTCGCCTACGTCGCGACCGAAACCGTCCTGTTCCTCGACGACGCCGTCTTCAAGGTCGGCCTGCCGCTCTGGATCGCCCACGCCGGCCAGGCGCCGCACGGCCTGGCACCGCTGCTCATGGTCCTCAACAACGTGATGGTCGTGGCCCTCCAGGTCCCCCTGGCCCGCTTCGGCACCACGACGGCGGCAGCCCGCAGACTGCTGGTACCGCTGTCTGCCGCCTTCGCCCTCGGCGGGACCACCCTGGCCCTCTCGGCCGGCGGCGGAGCCGTCACCGCGACGGCACTCCTCACCGTCTCGGCCGTCGCCTTCACCGTGGCGGAAATGCTGCACGCCACCGTCTCCTGGGAACTCTCCGTCGCCCTGGCACCCGGCACCGCGCAAGGCGCCTACCTCGGCGTCCACGGACTCGCCCAGTCGACCCAGCGCAGCATCGGCCCACTGGCGGTCACCGCGGCCATCGCCACCGGCCCCCTCGGCTGGACCGCCTTCGGCACCGCCATCGCTCTGACCTGCATGATTCAGCACCGACTGGTCCGCCGACCGCTCGCTCGGACGTCGTTGTCAGTGCCGCCGGTTACTGTGAGTGAGCATTGATCCATCGCGCACAGGGGGAAACATGGCGCACACCGACCACCAGACCATGCGACGCGTTCTGCGCCGCGAAATCGCGGGCACCATCGGCCTGTTGACCGACGAGCAGGACTTCCGCGCCATGCGGCGCTACCGCAGCTTCACCTTCGACGACCACACCACCTACCTCCAACAGGTCGAAGCGCTCCTCAGGAGCCGAGCCGCCCAAGGCAGCCACACCAGCGTGGCCCTCTTCGACCCCCAGGAATACGCCGAGTTCTGTGACGACAGCGGCCTGGACCCCGACCACCCGTCGAGCCGCGCCCGCTTCACCGCCGAACTCGCCACCACCGGCCCCACCCTGCCCTACGAGGGCCAAGCCCTCGCCGACCTCCTTCCGGCCCTCGTCGACGAGGCCGTCCGCCAGGCGACCTGGGAGTACGTGACCACACTCCTGGCCCGCCTCGGCACCTGCGCCACCTGCGGCGAGGACATCGGCCGCGCGGCCTTCACCCGGGCCTCCGGCCTCCTCGTCCGCATCCTCGACACGGCCCGCCCCGGCAACCGACACCTGGTCTGCAGCGTCTCGGGAACCCCGGAGACCATCGTCTCCGTCCTCCACGCCGACCAGGACGAGGACGGAGCCACGCACCTGGACGACGTCGAAGCCCTCGAATTCACCAGCGTCCTCGCCCTTGGCATCGCCACCCGAAACCCCGGCGGCCTCGTCATGCGCACCACCAGCCCCGGCAGCACCGACTGCGTCTACGGCTGGCGCCTGCGCGGCGACGGTCTGGAACCCCTGACCGCGGGCGAGGTATTCGACGCCTACTGCACCGACGCCGAGTCCGGGGATCTCATCTCGCCGGAATCAGGCGTCGACTACTGCGTGCCGCCCGACCTCGGCGACCTGGACCAGCCCCCGGGAGGCCACCCCCACTGAACACACCAGGGGCGCCCCACCCGGTGGTGAGGCGCCCCTGAACGAGAGCCGACAAGTGCCGACATGAGCCGATGAGGGTCGACGGACGGCTTCGCCCGCCCGACTACTCGCCGGACAGCACCGCCTGAGCCGCCTGACGCGCCTCCTCGGCACTGTCCGCGGCCCGCGCCGCCAACGCGGCCCGCTCGCACTGGGCCAGCGTGTACTTCGCGAGCGTCGACCGCACATAGGGAATCGAAGCCGCACCCATGGAGAGGGAGGTGACCCCCAGACCCGTCAACACACAAGCCAGCAGCGGGTCGGACGCCGCCTCGCCGCAGACACCACAGCTCTTGCCCTCGGCCTTCGCCCCCTCGGCGGACATCGCCACCAGGTCGAGCAGCGCGGGCTGCCACGGATCCTGCAGACGGGACACCGCACCCACCTGACGGTCCGCGGCGAACGTGTACTGCGCGAGATCGTTGGTCCCCAGTGACAGGAACTCGACCTCCTGCAGAATCGAGCGCGCCCGCAGCGCGGCCGACGGAATCTCCACCATCGCGCCGAACTTCGCCCGCAGACCCGCCTCGCGGCACGCGTCCGCGAACGCCTTGGCGTCCGTACGGTCCGCGACCATCGGGGCCATGACCTCAAGGTAGACAGGCAGCCCCTCGGCGGCCTTCGCGAGCGCGGTCAGCTGCGTCCGCAGCACGTCGGGATGGTCAAGCAGCGAACGCAGCCCACGCACGCCCAGGGCCGGGTTCGGCTCGTCGGCGGGCGTCAGGAAGTCCAGCGGCTTGTCCGCGCCGGCGTCCAGCACCCGCACGACCACACGCCCCTCGGGGAACGCCTCAAGCACCTGCCGGTAGGCCTCGACCTGCTTCTCCTCGGACGGCGCGTTCTTGCTGTCGTCCAGGAAAAGGAACTCGGTACGGAAGAGCCCCACACCCTCGGCCCCCGCCTCCAGCGCGGCCGGCACATCAGCGGGACCCCCGACGTTGGCGAGCAACGGCACCTTGTGACCGTCGGAGGTGGCACCCGGACCCGTGGAAGAGGAGAGAGCGGCCTTGCGCGCGGCAGCCGCGGCCTCCAACTCGGCCTTCTTCTCATCACTCGGGTTCACGAAGATCTCACCGGTGCTGCCGTCCACGGCGACAACCGTCCCCTCCGCCAGCTCACCGGCCCCCGGCAGCGCCACCACGGCGGGCACACCCAGCGCCCGCGCAAGGATCGCGCTGTGACTGGTCGGCCCGCCCTCCTCGGTGACGAAACCGAGCACGAGCGCCGGGTCCAAGAGCGCCGTATCGGCCGGCGCGAGATCACGGGCGATCAGGACGTACGGCTCGTCGCTGTCCGGAACACCCGGCATCGGCACCCCGAGCAACCGGGCGACGATACGATTCCGCACGTCATCGAGGTCGGCCACCCGACCGGCCAGATACTCACCGGCACCCGCGAGCAGCGCGCGGTAGGCGGCGAAGGCGTCGTACACCGCCCGCTCGGCCGTGCTGCCGACCGAGACACGGCGCTCCACATCCGTCATCAACTCGGGGTCCTGGGCCATCAGGGCCTGTGCTTCAAGCACCGCCTGGGCTTCGCCCCCCGCCAGATTGCCGCGCGCCATCAGGTCGGCCGCCACAGCGTCCACGGCCTGGCGGGCGCGACCCTGCTCACGCTCCGCGTCCTCCACCGCAATCTGCTTGGCAGGCGGTTCCAGAACCGCCGTCCCCATGTGCCGAACCTCGCCGATCGCCACACCGTGGCTCACACCGACGCCTCGCAGCGTTGTCTCCATCTCACCCGTCTCCGATAGTGCGGCGGGTCCCGCCGCCGCGGTGGTTGTCCTGCACACCGTCATACGACGGCTCTGACGTCACTCCCAGGAGAAGAGCTGCTCGCCGACCTTCACATCGCCCTCTTCGCGAAGCTCGGAGAGCGACTCGGCAGTGGCCTCAAGGGCCACGATCGGGCACACCGGCGACTTGCCGGCGGCCTCCACGGCGGCCGGGTTCCAGCGCACGACGCTCTGCCCCCGGGTCACGGTGTCGCCCTTGTTGACGAGCAGTTCGAAACCCTCGCCGTTGAGCTGCACGGTGTCGATGCCGAGATGGGTCAGAACACCGTGCCCCTCTCCGTCCACGACAACGAAGGCGTGAGGGTGGAGGGAAACGATGACCCCGTCCACGGGAGAGACAGCCTCGGAAGGCTCACGTACGGGGTCGATGGCGGTGCCGGGGCCGACCATCGCCCCGGAGAAGACCGGATCGGGCACCTCGGTCAGTCCGATGGCGCGTCCTGCGAGCGGGGACGTCACGCTGGTCATGGGAAGCCTCCCAGGGGTGGATATGTGATGGGGCCGTCACTACCTGTCCCGGACGGCACACTGAGCAGCAGGGTATGTCATATGTAGTACCGGTTCCGCCCGAGAGGTCGGGATTAGTGGTCTAGACCACACCTCTAATCGATTTGCACCTGCTCTACGGCCGCATGTACAGTCGTACTCCTGCTTGAGGCTGAGCGACGCGACCAAGCGTCTTTGCTTGGCCTGGCAGCACCCAACTTGTCAGATCCTATCTCGGGGTCACCTTCTGCATGCCCGCAGGACGGTGGTCAGGGGGCCGGAAAAACACTGATAGAGTTTGGAACACCGAAGGGAAGCCCGGAGGAAAGCCCGAGAGGGTGAGTACGAAGGAAGCGTCCGTTCCTTGAGAACTCAACAGCGTGCCAAAAATCAACGCCAGATATGTTGA